>CAWBZF010000002.1:0-827500 GCA_963793235.1 uncultured Gemmatimonadales bacterium | reverse complement strand
TACTCGTCACGTGCGAGGTTAAGCGCTTCAGGCGCGGAGCCGTAGCGAAAGCGAGTCTACAAGGGCGTTGTAGAGTGCGTGGCGGTAGACCCGAAACCGAAGCGATCTACCCATGGTCAGGATGAAGCTCGGGTAACACCGAGTGGAGGTCCGAACCCGTTCATGTTGAAAAATGTTGGGATGAACTGTGGGTAGGGGTGAAAGGCCAATCAAGCTCGGAGATAGCTGGTTCTCCCCGAAAACTATAGAGGTAGTGCCTGGGGGCATGTCTGGCGGAGGTAGAGCACTGAAAGGACGCGGGGGCTTCACCGCTTACCAACTCCTATCAAACTCCGAATGCCGCATCAGATGGACCCCTGGAGACAGTGGGAGCGCGATAATGTGCTCTCGCGAGAGGGAAAGAACCCAGACCGTCGGCTAAGGCCCCAAAGTACGAGCTCAGTGAGAAACGATGTGGATGTGCCCTGACAACTGGGAGGTTGGCTTAGAAGCAGCCATTCCTTGAAAGAGTGCGTAATAGCTCACCAGTCAAGTGCGTCTGCGCGGATAATGGTCGGGACTCAAGCTCGACGCCGAAGCCACGGATTCGATTCTCCTTCGGGATAGAATCGGATGGTAGGGGAGCGTTCTGGTAACGAAGAAGCGGCCTGGGAACGGTTGCCGTGGAGTGGCCAGAAGTGAGGATGCCGGAATGAGTACGCGAGAACGAGGGTGAGAATCCCTCGCACCGAAAGCCTAAGGGTTCCGGGGCCAGGCTCATCCGCCCCGGGTCAGTCGGTCCCTAAGTCGAGGCCGAAGGGCGTAGACGATGGGAATCAGGTGAACATTCCTGAACCACAGGGTATGCGTTATCACCCGCAGGGGGGACGCAGGAGCGAAGGCAGAGCCGGGCGCTGGTTGTCCCGGTCCAAGGGAGTAGGTGTTCCAGGGAGGGAAAAGGCCCTGGGTAGCTGAGACCCGAGTGCGAGGGATCTCTTCGGAGGTCCTGAGTTTGTTGGAGCCGACTGCCGAGAAAAGCCTCGGTGGGGAGTATATCTTGTGACCGTACCGGAAACGGACACACGTAGGCGAGGCGAGAAGCCTCAGGTGCTCGAGTGACTTGTGGAGAAGGAACTCGGCAAAATGTCCCCGTAACTTCGGGAGAAGGGGAGCTGGGATTAGGTGAACTCCCTGGCGGAGGGAGCCGAAATCAGCCGCAGAGAATCGGCCCAAGCGACTGTTTAGCAAAAACACAGGTGTCTGCAAAGTCGAGCAAGACGACGTATAGGCACTGACGCCTGCCCGGTGCCGGAAGGTTAAGAGGAGGGGTTAGCGGGCAACCGCGAAGCTCTGAATTGAAGCCCCGGTAAACGGCGGCCGTAACTATAACGGTCCTAAGGTAGCGAAATTCCTTGTCGGGTAAGTTCCGACCTGCACGAATGGCGTAACGACTTGGGCGCTGTCTCCTCCACAAGCTCGGCGAAATTGGAGTCTCGGTGAGGATACCGAGTACCCGCGACAGGACAAAAAGACCCCGTGCACCTTTACTGCATCCTGACATTGTTCTTCGGCACCATCTGTGTAGCATAGGTGGGAGGCTATGAAGCCGGGGCGCCAGCCTCGGTGGAGCCAACGGTGAAATACCACCCTGGTGATGTTGGAGATCTAACTTGGCGCCCCTGAAGCGGGGCGAAGGACCGTGTCAGGTGGGCAGTTTGACTGGGGCGGTCGCCTCCTAAAAGGTAGCGGAGGCGCGCAATGGTTCCCTCAGCGCGGTCGGCAATCGCGCTTACAGAGCGTAAAGGCAGAAGGGAGCTTGACTGCGAGACCTACAAGTCGAGCAGGTGCGAAAGCAGGCCTTAGTGATCCGGCGATTCTGTGTGGAAGGGTCGTCGCTCAACGGATAAAAGGTACGCCGGGGATAACAGGCTTATCGCCCCCGAGAGTTCACATCGACGGGGCGGTTTGGCACCTCGATGTCGGCTCATCGCATCCTGGGGCTGGAGAAGGTCCCAAGGGTCCGGCTGTTCGCCGGTTAAAGCGGTACGCGAGCTGGGTTCAGAACGTCGTGAGACAGTTCGGTCTGTATCCGTCGTGGGCGTTGGAGGATTGAGGGATGCCGTCCCTAGTACGAGAGGACCGGGACGGACCGACCTCTGGTGTACCGGTTGTCGCGCCAGCGGCAGTGCCGGGTAGCTATGTCGGGAAGGGAGAACCGCTGAAAGCATCTAAGTGGGAAGCCCCGCCCAAGATGAGTCCTCCCGGGTCGTAAGACCCCTGAAGGGCCGTGGAAGACCACCACGTTGATAGGCGGCAGGTGGAAGCGTAGCGATACGTGAAGCCGAGCCGTACTAAGGGCCCGTGTGGCTTGACCGGTCCGTAGTTTATCAAAACACGAACCGCATCCAGGACACGCAAATCCAGGTGTGAAGTGCTGGACCCAGACAACCCATGGAAGTACCCTCGAACTCCGATTGCTTTTTCTCGTGATCGGTGGCTATGGCGCGGGGGATCACCCGATCCCATTCCGAACTCGGAAGTTAAGCCCCGCAGCGCGGATGGTACTGCCGGGTTACCCCGGTGGGAGAGTACGTCGCCGCCGATCCACGTATAGCAGACTGCCCCCTTCGCCTTCTCTGGCGGAGGGGGCAGTCTGCGTTCCCCCAACGAATTCCGCGAGCTGCCCGCCACCGGCAGATGAGGGGGATCCGCCGACAGGTGCATACCCCGGTCCGCGGATTCCGCGGATGGTCGTTCAACGGTGCCGGCCCGGCTGCGTGATCGGCGGCTGTGTGACTCGTCGGGGTGTCGCCCGCGCCCGTCCACCGACGTTGCCCGGTCGCCCCACGACCACTACCTTAGCGGTTGTTTCCCCTCCGGATCCACTCGCTCTCCTCCGATCGCGTGCGGCAGCTACGATGAGCGCCCGAGAACCCGAACACCCGGTCTCCATTCTCGTCGTCGACGACGAGGAGTTGCTGGCGCGGAGCTGCACGCAGATCCTCACGAGCGAGGGCTACGAGGTCACGAGCGAGACCCGGGGCGAAGCCGCTCTGGAGGTGGTTCGTCGTCAGCGCCCGGATATCGTACTCACCGATCTCCGGCTCCCGGACATCGACGGCATCTCGCTGCTTCGCGAGATCCGCGGCATGGCGCCGGACACCCTGGTGATCGTGATCACCGGGTTCGCCACCGTCAACTCGAGCGTGGAAGCGATCGAGGCTGGTGCGTACGACTACATCCCCAAGCCGTTCACGGCGACTCAGCTCCGGATCCTGATCGGCCGCGCGAGCCAGCAGGTGCAGCTCGCCCGCGACAACGCGCAGCTCCGCGACGCGCTGAAGCGGAAGAGCGGCTTCGACGGGATGGTCGGAACGAGCCCCGCCATCCGGAAGGTCTTCGAGCTCATCTCCCGCGTGGCTCCGACGGAGGCGAACGTCTTCGTCGCGGGCGAATCAGGGACGGGGAAGGAGCTGATCGCCCGGGCGATCCATGCACACAGCCGTCGCAGCTCCGAGCCCTTCGTAGCCGTCAACTGCGCCGCACTGCCGGATCAGCTGCTGGAGTCGGAGCTGTTCGGCCACGAGAAGGGTGCCTTCACGGGTGCGGACGGTCAGCGCCGGGGCCTACTCGAGTCCGCCAACGGCGGGACCTTCTTTCTCGACGAGGTCTCGGAAATGAGCCTCGACCTGCAGGCGAAGCTGCTGCGCGTGGTGCAGGAGCGAACGATCCGACGCGTGGGCGGGGAAACGGAGCGGCCGATCGAGATCCGCTGGGTATCGGCGACCAATCGCGATCCGGAAGACGCCGTGCGGGACGGGCAGCTGCGCCAGGACCTGTATTTCCGGCTCAACGTGGTGCCGATCCGCGTTCCGCGCCTGCGTGAGCGTGTGGAGGACATCCCGCTGCTCGCGCAGTACTTTCTGAAGCGGTTCGGAGAGCAGTACGGTCGATCACGTCTGCGGATGAACGGTCAGGTGAGTCAGGCACTCCAGTCCTACGCCTGGCCCGGTAACGTTCGCGAGCTCCAGAACATGATGGAGCGGATGGTATCTCTCAGCGGAGAGGGCGGGGAACTGACGCTGGAGGACCTCCCCGAAGAGCTGTTGCGCACCGCCCCCGCGACCGCTGGTGCCGCAGCTGACCTGTACCACGCCGACCGTCCCTTCCACGACGCCAAGGCCCTGGCGATCTCGGAGTTCGAGCAGGGATACCTGCGGGACCTGCTCGCACGGAACCGGGGGAACATCTCACAGGCGGCACGTCAGGCGGGGATCGATCGCAAGACGATTCATCGGATGCTCACCAAGTACCAGGTGGAGCACTCGTCCAGCTAGCGGAGGCGCCGGCTCAGGACCTCCGGTCCCGCACCCCGTGACGCACCGCTTCCAGCAACACGTGCGTCGCCGATCCGGGATCCGCCGCTTCCATCACGGCCCGGATCACGGCGACGCCTTCGGCTCCGGCCGCGGCCACCGCGCGGCTGCTCACGGCATCGAGCCCGCCGATCGCCACGATCGGCAGACGGGTGATGCTCCTGCACGCCGCCACGCCCTCCACGCCGATCGGCGGAGCCGCGTCTGTCTTGCTCGGTGTGCCGAACACCGGCCCGATCCCCAGGTAATCCGCGCCCTCCGCCTCTGCCTCGGCCGCCTCCTCCGGCGTATCCACGGAGCGCCCCAGCAGAAAACCCGCCGGCACCATCTCGCGAGCCGCGGCGATCGGCAGGTCGTCGGCACCCAGGTGGGCTCCGTCCGCGCGCGCAGCGATCGCCACGTCCACCCGATCGTTGACGAAGAAGAGGGCGCCGGTACGTGTGGTCTCCTCGCGCAGCAGCATCGCCAGTTCGAACATGGCGCGCGTGTCACCTGTCTTGTCCCGAAGCTGGACGGCGGGTGCGCCGCCGTCGAGCGACGCGCGCACCACATCGAGGATGCTTCGCCCCTCTCCACATCGCGGATCCGTGATCACCATCACGGCGAGACGCTCCGGAAGGGAGCGGGAACTCACTGGCCCTGGCTCCGTGCCGCGGCCGCCGCGTCGAGCTGCCGCCGAACCTGCACCCGCGCCCGGTTGTGCTCGGCAAGCGTGCGGGTGAAGATGTGACTCCCGTCCGGTCTGGCCACGAAATACAGGAAGTCCACGTCCGCGGGGTTCAGCGTCGCGGCGATGGCCGCCTGGCTTGGAGATGCGATGGGGCCGGGCGGCAGGCCCCGCCGCCTGTACGTGTTGTAGGGATGGTCTGCGACCGAGTCGATATGGGCGTACAGCAGCCGGGTCTGATGTGCCCCGAGCGCATACTGGACCGTCGGGTCCGCCTGGAGAGGCATGTTGATCCGTAGCCGGTTCAGGAAGACGGCCGCGATGGTGTCGCGCTCCGTCCAGCGGCGAGCCTCCTTCTCCACGATGGAGGCGAGGGTGACCACTTCGCGCTCGCTGAACCCCATGCTGTCGGCCTGCTGGCGCAGCTCCGGCGTCCATGCCTGCCGGTAGCGGCGCACCATCGTCTGCACCGTCTGCCGGGGAGTGACGCCGACCGGGAAGATGTAGGTGGCCGGGTAGAGGTATCCTTCCAGGTTGGGGCCGGGTACGTCCAGTTCGCCCGCGAGTTCTTCGCCCAGCAGTTCCGCTGCAAGGGAATCGGCGGGGACCCCCGTGGCCTCGGCGATGCGGGCCGCGATCTGAGCCGCGGTCCACCCCTCGGGCACCACGATGTTCAGCGTCACGACGTCACCCGCGACCATTCGATCCAGGATCTCCGACCAGGCGGTGCCCCGCTGCATCTCGTAGGTACCTGGCTTGATGGAGCGCTCGACCCCGCGGTAACGGGCATACAGACGGAAGGCGGTCGGCCAGCGGATGATCTCCCGTGCGGCCAGTGTGTCCGCCACGGCGATCATCCCGCTCCCGTGCGGCACGTTGACGCGGATCGGCTCCCCCTCCGGCGAGCCGCCGCACGCCGCCATCGGCAGGAGGAGGAGCAGGACGGCCAGCCGCTCGATCCAGATCTTCACCGTGCTCCCACGCTCAGTCACCTGCGTCATCGCTGTTCCCTGTGCTCGCTGCAGTGCCACGGTCGAGATGATATCGGAGGATGAGTGCGGCGGCAGCCGCGTCGATCCGGTGCTTCTCCTCCCGCTGCGATCGCTTCAGGCCGATCCCGCGCACCGCCTGTTCTGCCAGGACGGAGGTCATCCGCTCGTCCACGAAGTGAACGGGGATGGAGAAGCGGCGCGCGATCTCGGCGCCGAACTCCCGTACCTCGGCGGTCCATTCGCTTTCGCCGCCGGAAAGGCCGAGGGGAAGGCCGACCACCGCCTCGCCGACCTCGTTCTCCTCCACGATTCGCCGAAGGTCCGGCCACGGCGGTCGCTTCCCGGCTCGCCGCTGCAGCGTGAGCAGCGGGGACGCGATGGTACGTGTGGGATCGGAAAGTGCCACTCCGATCCGCTTCTCGCCGTAATCCAGTCCGATGATCCTGTTCATACGCGCCGGTGCGTGAAAAGAGGCCCGCTCGCCTGGAGAGCGGGCCCCGAGTGCCGCCTGGAGGTGGTGCCGGTCAGAGCCGCTCCAGCGCCTCGTCGAAGGCGTGCCCGCTGCTGATTTTCTCGTAGATGGAGCCGAGCGCATCCGGCCCGCCGATCACGAACCGGCAGCTCTGGTCACCCCGGGATCGGCATTCCACCTCCATTACTGCCAGATCGGTGCCCGCGACCCTCGCAAGCAGGTCGGCGAGCACGCCGGTGGTGACGTGACAGGTGGGATGCTGCGCGCCGCTGTCCGGCTGCGCCTCTGCCCAGTCGGTGCTGCTGAGCGTCACCAGTCCGGGGTGGATGCGCTCGTGCTTCAGCTCTCCCCATCCGAGGCTCGAGAAGAAGGTGGCGACCATCTCCCAGAAGCGCTCTGGCGCGAGCTCGTTCAGCGCTGTCCCCGCCTCCTCGGCCGACCACGCTTCGAGGGCTTCGTGGAAGACAGGCCCGCTCTCGAAGCCGAACTGCCGCGCCAGGCGTGCAGCCTCGCCCGGTTCCCTATCGTGCGCGATGGCGCGATGCAGCGCCGGGAGCGTCGCCGCGGAGATCCGCAGCAGAGGGGCGCGATTGGTCATCCCGGATCCTCACTGGTTGAATTGACCGGTTCGGCAGACGCCGCCCGGCACCGCTCCATCAACTGCTCCTCCGTGAGCTCGGCGATTCCGAGCTCGCGCGCCCTGGTCAGCTTGGATCCCGCGTCCTCACCCACGACCAGGAAGTCGGTGCTCCGCGTGACGCTTCCGGTCACCCGGCCGCCAGCCCCCTCGATCATCTCCGTAGCCTGCTTGCGGGAGAGGGTCGGCAGGGTGCCGGTAACGACGAAGGAACGGCCGCTGAACACTCCGGAGACCGGCCGTGCGGCCGCTTCCGTGAGGTTGACGCCGGCCGCTGCGAGCTTCTCGACGACCTGCAGATTCCGCGGCTCACCCGCGAAGCTCACCAGCGCCGCCGCGGTGGTCTGGCCGATTCCGTGCACTGCGGCGATCTCCTCCGCGCTCGCGGCGAAGAGCCGCTCGGCCGAGCCGAAGTGCTGCGCGAGCAGCTGCGCGGCATTCTCACCCACGTGCCGCACGCCCAGCCCGTAGAGCACCCGCGCGAGCCCGCGCTCCCTCGACTCCCGAATCCCGGAGATCAGGTTCTCCGCGGACTTCTGCTGGAAACCCTCGAGCTCCAGAAGCCGATCGACGGTCAGCGTGTACAGGTCACCCACGTCCTCGACCAGACGGGCGTCCAGGAGCTGCTGGGTCGTGCGTTCGCCGAGACCGCGGATGTCCATCGCTCCACGACTGACGAAGTGTACGATCCCCCAGTAGATGCGCGCGGGGCACGCGCTGTTGGGGCAGTAGGTCGCGACCTCGTCCGCCGGCCGTTCCACCGGCGTGTCGCAGACCGGGCAACGGTCGGGCATCTGGAACGGCTCGGCACGCGCCGCACCCTCCTCCAAAACAGGACCCACCACCTGGGGGATCACCTCGCCTGCACGCTTCACCACCACCTGCTCACCCGGGCGGATGTCCTTGCGGAGGATATCCTCCTCGTTGTGCAGCGTCGCGAGGCGAACGGTTGCCCCACCGATCTCCACCGGCTCGAGAACCGCGTACGGATTGAGGGTACCGGTTCGCCCCACGTTGATCTCGATCGACTTCAGCCGCGTGGTGGCGAGTGTGGGCGCGAACTTGTAGGCGATCGCCCACCGCGGCTCCCGTCCTCCCACGATTCCGAGCTCCCCGTGCAGCGCGAGCGGTTCCACCTTGATCACCGCGCCGTCGATCTCATAGTCGAGGTGCAGGCGCGACTGTTCCAGCTCCCTGACGAACGTCTCGACCTCCTCGAGATCGCGGCAGAGACGGTGCAGCCGGTTGACCGGAAATCCCCAGGCAGCGAGCAGTGCGAGGAGCTCGCTCTGGCTGCGCACCGGGAGCGTCGCCGGATCGGCGGGGTCGGTCTGGATCGCGAAGGCGAAGAAGCGCAGCGGGCGTCCTGCGGTGACAGCCGGATCCAGCTGTCGCAGGCTGCCGGCAGCGGCGTTTCTCGGGTTCGCGAAGGTCGCCTCACCGGCGGCGGCCCGTCGCTCGTTGAGCGCCTCGAACCCGGCAAGCGACATGAACACCTCGCCGCGTACCTCTACGATGCGCGGGACGGGCGCGCTGTCGGCAGCGATCCTGAGCGGAATGCCTCCGACCGTGCGCAGGTTCGCCGTGACGATCTCGCCGATCGCGCCGTTCCCGCGCGTGGCCCCGCGCACGAGAACGCCATCTTCGTATGTGAGCGCGATCGCCAGGCCGTCCATCTTGGGCTCGGCGACGTAGCCGGCATCGCGGACCTCGCCGGCGATGCGGGCATTGCGCGTCTCCCAGGCCTCCAACTCCTCTGCGGAGAAGGCATTGTCCAGCGACAGCATCGGCGCCAGGTGGGTGGCCTTCTCGAGACGGCTGGCCGGCTCGGCGCCGACGCGGAGAGTGGGGGAGTCCAGCGTGCGGAGCTCCGGATGCTCCTGCTCGAGCTCACGCAGCTCGCGGAACAGGCGGTCGAACTCCGAATCGGAGAGAGTCGGCCGATCCAGCACGTGGTAGTCGTGGTTGGCCCGGTTCAGCAGCTCGCGGAGTTCGGCCGCCCGGGCCCCGATCTCCGGCCCGGAGGTCATGCAGTGGCTTGAATTTCCGAGGCCCGAACCACCCGGTTGCGGCCCCCGCCCTTGGCCTGGTACAGCGCCTCGTCCGCGCGCTTGATCAGCAGGTCCGGGTGCTCGCAGTCGGCGTCGGGAAAGGAGGCGACGCCCGCGGAGAGAGTCATCCGCACCTCGGTCTCCTCGTCCCGGAAGACGTGCTCCACAACCGCGTTTCGCACCCTTTCCGCGAAGTTGGCCGCGGCCTCCTCGTCGCTCCCGGGAAGGATGGCGATGAACTCCTCGCCGCCGTACCGCCCCACCATGTCGATCTCGCGAGCCGTCTCCCGGAGGATCCTGGCCGTTTCATACAGGATCACGTCGCCGGTCGGATGGCCGTAGGTGTCGTTCACCTGCTTGAAGCGGTCCAGGTCCAGCATCGCGACCGCCATCGCCTCGCCGCTCCGCTTGGTGCGCTCGAACTCCTCGTGCAGCAGCTCGTGGACGTGGCGATGGTTGAACAGCTCCGTGAGGCCATCCGTGATGGAGAGCTTCCGGAGCCGTTTGTTGACGTCCTCGAGCTCGCGGTTCTTCTGGTCGAGCTCGTCCTGGAGCCGCTTGATCCGCAGCATGGAGCGCACGCGCGCCTCCAGCTCCGGGAAGTTGATGGGCTTGGTGATGTAGTCGTCCGCGCCCGCGTCCAGCCCATCCACCTTGTCCTGAGTGGAGTCCCGCGCCGTGACGAGGATGATGGGGATGTAGGGGAGCGTCTCGTCGTTCTTGATGCGGCGGGAGACCTCGTAACCGTCCATCAGCGGCATCATCACGTCCAGCAGAATCAGCTGCGGCGGGCGCTCCTGCACCATGGTCGAGTGCTTCCTCGCCGTTGCTGGCCGTTTCGATCTGGAACCCGCGGCTGGAGAGCCGCGCGTTGATGATTTCCACGTTGTCGGGATGGTCGTCCACGACGAGGATCCGTTCGCTCTGCTCCTCACTCATCGTCGCCTCCGCCGCTCAGGCTTCCACGCCGCGGCCGGCGCCGATGAACTTCTCGACCTCCGCCACGACACGGCGGGGCTCGCACGGCTTGGCGAGGTAGCCGTCGCACCCCACCTCCTCGGCCTTGGCGCGATCGGTCGCCAGCGCGTGCGCGGTGAGCGCGATGATCGGGATCCCGGAGGTGGCGGAGTCGGCCTTGAGGATCTTGGTCGCCTCCCAGCCATCGATCACGGGGATGGAGATGTCCATCAGGATCAGGTCCGGCATCCCCTCACGGGCCATGCGGATGCCATCCTCCCCGTTGCGCGCCTCGACCACCTGGTAACCGAAGTGCTCGAGGATGGTGCGGTAGACCGTTCGATTGTCCTCGTTGTCCTCCACGAGGAGAACGGTCTTGGCAGCGTCAGCCATTCAGGGGTGCCTCCTGGAAAAGGCGGCGACCGCCGGAGCGGCGTCCGCCTGTGAGTCGTCGTCGACGGGTCTAATGTACACGCGCGTCGCCCGGGCGGGCAAGGCGCGGAGCACCCTGGAAAGGGCCCGGGGTGGCACATGCATTGCGCTTTTTCCATGCCACCGAGAAGATGAAGAGGCATCGCCTCCGGGGGCGCTGCCCGACTTCTCTCCCTCACCGGCCTCTCCCATGTACTACGACGACGAAGCGCGGCGGTTCAACTTCGTGAGCGGGCTCCTGCTGGGCGGAGTTCTGGGTGCCGGGCTCGCCCTCGTGGCCGCCCCGCAGCGGCGCCTTCGTAAGCCGCGTCGTCTGCGCAATGGCCTGCGGAGCTTCCGCGATGGCTCCGAGAATTCGGCGTCGCTGATCCGGGAGGGGATGTTCGGAGCGATCTCCGCCGCCCTCGAAGCGGCCCGCGCCAGCGCCGGCAGACGCGGCCTGCTGTAGCGCGGGGCGCCGTCGAGGAAACGCAGGAGGCACTCCGCGCGCGCCCATCCGGCGCGGCCTATCGGTACAGAGGTTGAATCCGGCGTCCAGCTCAGCGATCGAACGTTGACCTGGACCTCACCCGATGATGCCGCGGGAGCGTGACGAACAGGAGCTGCTACGGCTCTGCGACCAGGTGCGGGAGTGCGCATTCTCGTTGCACCGATTCCTGCGCCACGGGCACCCGGAGAAAGTCTACGAGAACGGGATGGTGAATCGGCTCCGCCGCACGGGCATTCAGGTCCGGCAGCAGGAACCACTTCAGGTGTGCGACGACGACGGTGTTCTTCTGGGTGAGTTTTCCGCAGACCTCTTCATAGAGCAGCTTCTGATCGTCGAACTGAAGGCGTGCAGTTCGCTCGTGGAGGAGCACTCCGCTCAGCTGTTCGGTTACCTCCGTGCGTCCAGTATCCGCGACGGTCTGCTCATCAACTTCGGCTCTCCTAGGCTGCAGGTACGCAAGCTGGTCCTCTGATGCCGTTTTTTGTGCATCTTGTCCTTCTGTGCCTCTTGTGTTCCAGACGATGCAGGGGAACACAAAAGGCACAAGAAGACAAAAGGCACAGAACGGCGTTCGTTCAGAAGAGCACGAATTCCACCGCGTTTGCGTCGAGGATGGCCGAGAGGCTCGCGACGTCTTCCGGGAGCGTCTCCAGGGCGAGGTCGCAGCGGGCGCCGGAGGTCGGCGGGGCAGGGATGACCTCCGCGGGGATACCCGCCTCGGCGGCGAGCTCCTCCGCCCAGAGGGCGTGATGGGTGGTGTGGAAGGTGAATACCGGATTGGGCATCGCCGCGGCGTCTTGCCGCGCCTCGGGGCGCGGCGCTACTCTGGAGGCTCCTGGATCACTCACAATGTCGAACCGGTAGCTCCGTCGCAACGTGCCTTTCCCCCCTGTCTCAGAGCAGCTGGAGATCATCCGTCGCGGGGCGCTGGAGATCGTGCCCGAGGAGGCGCTCGCGCGCAAGCTCGAACGCGCCGCCCGGGAGGACCGGCCGCTGATCGTCAAGCAGGGCTTCGATCCCACGCGTCCCGACCTCCATCTCGGGCACGCCGTTTCCCTGCGCAAGCTGCGCGACTTCCAGGAACTCGGTCACCAGGTGGTGTTCGTCGTCGGCGACTACACCGCCATGATCGGGGACCCCTCCGGACGCAGCGAGCTGCGGCCGCAGCTCTCGCAGGAGGAGGTGGAGGAGAACGCGCGCACCTACGCGGATCAGGTGTTCCGCGTGCTCGACCCGGAGCGAACCCGGGTGGAGTACAACTCCCGCTGGCTGCGCCCGCTGAAGCTGGAGGACCTCCTGCGGCTCACCTCGCAGTACACCGTCGCCCGCATGCTCGAGCGGGAGGACTTCGCGCGCCGCTACCAGGAGCAGCAGCCGATCTCCCTCGTCGAGTTCATGTACCCGCTGCTCCAGGCCTACGACTCCGTGGCCCTCCAGGCGGATGTGGAGCTCGGCGGCTCCGACCAGACCTTCAACCTCCTGGTCGCCCGCGCCATTCAGGAGCGCTATGGGCAAGAGCCCCAGGTCTGCCTGATGATGCCGCTGCTGGTCGGCACCGACGGCGTGCAGAAGATGTCCAAGTCGTACGACAATTACGTGGGCATCGGTGACGACCCCGACCAGCAGTACGGCCGCACCATGTCCATCCCCGACACCCTGCTCCCCGAGTGGTACCGCCTGACCTCGGGCCTGGGGGGTGAAGAGCTGGAGCAGGCGCTCGCCGACGTGGCGGAGAACCCGTACGGGGCGAAGCGGGCTCTTGCGAAGTTGATCATCGCTCAGTACTATGATGATGATGCGGCAGAGGGTGCGGCCCTCAGGTTCGATCTGATCCATCGGGATCACGGCGTTCCCGACGACGTCGAGGTGCTCCGCCTCCGGCAGGACGACCCCGCCCTCGGGGTCGAGGCGGGGGAAGTATGGGTTCCGCGTCTCCTCGTCCGCGCCGGCCTCGCGCCGTCCACCAGTCAGGCTGTCCGGCTGCTCGAGCAGGGCGCTGTCTCGGTGGACCAGGAGAAGGTGGAGGGTCGCGATGCAAGGATCGCGGCCCGCGGCGAGTTTCTGCTTCAGAAGGGCCGCCGCCACTTCGTCCGCATTCGCTTCGAGTAGCTTCCACGAGGAGCCGGCTGTGCATGCCCGGTTCGATCGAACGTTCCATGTAGTGAAGGTGCCGGAGGTCGCAGGAGGAGCGGTGGCACGGTCCCCGGTCGCGAAGTTCCCCGGTCGGACCGGTGTGTCCGGGTGGTTGCGGCACATCCCGGACGGTGCTACGATGGCGGGTGCTCCCCTCCGGGGATACGGTGTTTCTCACTTCCTCTCCTGCAGCGTCGGGAGGGAAGAGCCACGTGGTTCCACGGCGTAACTCAAGGAGGTGCCTCTCAAGTGAACTCACCCGTACGTACATTCGTTCGAAGGAAACATCTTGGTTGTGCAAGCATCCCATCCGGCTGGGTGAACGAGCAGCCGGAACCACAAAGGAGACGTAGGCAAATGACTAGACTTCGCTGGCTACTCGCAGTTTGCTGCGCGGTAGCGATGCTCCCGACGGCCCTGCTCGCGCAGGACCGGGGCAGCATCACCGGGCAGGTCGTCGATCAGGCGACGCAGCGGCCGCTGCAGGGCGCGCAGGTTCTCGTGGCCGGCACGACGCTGGGCACGATTACGAACGCGCAGGGCCGCTTCCTGATTCCGAACGTTCCGACGGGGACGCGCGAGGTTCGCGTGTCGCTGATCGGCTACCAGGCCGCGCCGCAGACGGTATCGCTGGCGGCGGGGCAGACGGCGACGGTGAACTTCGCCGCCTCGCAGAGCGCGATCGCGCTCGACGAGCTGATCGTCACGGCGACCGGTGAGACGCAGCGCCGCCGCGAGGTTGGCAACGCGGTTTCCAACATCCGTGTGGCGGATGTGGAGCTCGCCGCCGTGAACAACATGTCGCAGCTGCTGCAGGGCCGCGCGGCCGGTGTGTCCATCCAGCAGTCGGGTGGCTCGACCGGGACCGGCGCCCGCGTGCGCATCCGTGGCTCCAACAGCGTGTCGCTTTCCAACGAGCCGCTCGTGATCATCGACGGCGTGCGCGTGAACAACGCGCCCGAGTCGAACACGATCGGTGTCGGTGGTCAGAGCCCGTCGCGCCTGAACGACATCAACCCCGAGGACATCGAGAACATCGAGATCCTCAAGGGTCCGGCCGCGTCGGCGCTGTACGGCACCGCCGCCGCCAACGGCGTGATTCAGATCACGACGCGCCGCGGCCGCACCGGCGCTCCGCGCTGGAACGCGTACGTGGAGACGGGAACGCTCGAGGACGTGGTGAACTACCCGGCGAACTACGGCGTCATGGGGACAACCCCTGCAGGCGCTTCCGTCGGGCACCGTTGTACGCTCCTCCGTCAGGCGACCAATGCCTGCATTCCGTCGGGCAACCTCCTGGTCTGGAACCCGATCGAGGCGACTTCGCCGTTCCGCACGGGTAACCGTCAGAAGTACGGCCTGAACGTGGCGGGTGGCATCGAGGGTGTGAACTACTACCTCTCGGGCGACCTCGAGAACGAGGACGGCGTCTACCCGAACAACTTCCTCAACCGGTACAACCTGCGCTCGAACATCGGCGCCGCTCCGGCTGAGAACCTGGACCTGTCGGCGCAGTTCGGCTACACGTCGAGCACGCTCGGGCTTCCGCAGAACGACAACAACACCTGGGGCCAGATCTCGCAGGCGCTTCTCGGCGCGCCGATCGACAACGCGAACCGTGGGTTCCTCACGGCTCCGCCGTCGGCGATCGAGCAGGTCCGTACGGAGCAGGGGATCGAGCGCTTCGTGGGTGGCGGCACGGCGAACTTCCGTCCGCTTCCGTGGCTGAGCATCGTCGGTCAGGGTGGCCTGGACGTGCTGAACCGTCACGACCAGGCGCTCACCCCGCCGAACGTGATCACCAGCACGGTGACCGCGCGTGAGGGCTCGCGCAGCTCCAACCGCGTCCAGGTGCGCAACTGGACGGGTAACATCGGTGCGACGGCGAACTTCGCGCTGACGCCGATGATCTCCTCGCAGACCTCCCTCGGCTCGCAGTACCAGCGCGAGCTGTACTGGGACAACCGTGCGTTCGGCGCGGTTCTCCTTCCGGGCACCGAGGGGCTTGGTGGCGCCAGCGCGCGCTTCTCGGTGAACGAGGTGTACCAGGATAACCGCACGATCGGTGCGTACCTGCAGCAGCAGTTCGGCTTCGGCGACCGGATCTTCCTCACCGCTGCTATCCGCGGTGACGACAACTCGGCCTTCGGCTCGGACTTCGGCTTCGTCTATTACCCGGCGCTCAGCGCCTCGTGGGTGATCAACGAGGAGTCGTGGTTCCCGCAGCAGCAGAACTTCCTGACCTCCTTCCGCCTTCGTGGCGCCGTGGGTGAGTCGGGGCTGCGTCCGGGCTTCCGCGACGCGATCACCTTCTTCAGCCCGACCGCTGCCACCATCGCGGGCAACGAAGTGCCGGCCTTCTTCGTCGGCGGCACCGGCAACCCGGACCTTCGTCCGGAGCGCACGCGTGAGTACGAGGCCGGCTTCGAGGCGGGTCTCTTCGGTGGCGTGCTCGGCCTCGAGATGACGTACTACAACAAGCTGTCCCGCGACGCGCTCATCAACCGGCGGATCGCTCCGTCGACGGGTGTGGCTCCCACGCGGTGGGAGAACCTCGGTCAGGTCCGCAACAGCGGCTTCGAGGCGATGCTGAACGCGACCGTGCTCAACCGTCCGAACGCCCGCTGGGACTTCACCATCTCCGGCTCCAACAACCGGAACGAGCTGGTGGAGCTGGGTGAGGGCGTGGAGCCGATCATCTTCGGTCTTGGCGGCGCGACGCAGCGTCACCAGGAAGGCTTCCCCCTCGGCGGGTACTGGGATCGCCGCCTGCTTGGCTTCAACGACGCCAACGGCGACGGGATCATTCAGCCCAGCGAGATCCAGATGAGCACCGATGTCGAGTACCTCGGCAGCCCGCTGCCGGCGACGGAGTACTCGTTCTCCACGAACGCGACCTTCTTCGACGTGGTTCGCCTGTCGGCGCTGCTCGATGGCCGCGGTGGCTACATGCTCAACAACAGCACGCTGTACTTCCGCTGCGCGAGCACCTTCGTGAACTGCCGCGAGGCGTTCGATCCGACCGCACCGCTCGCGGATCAGGCACGTGCAGTGGCGGCCGATCCGGCCGGTGGCAATGTGCGCGGCGTGTACTTCGAGGACGCGAGCTTCCTGAAGCTGCGCGAGGTCGCCGTGACCCTGATGGCGCCGAGCGACTTCGCGCGCCGCTTCCGGACCGAGGGGCTGAGCCTGACGCTGTCGGGCCGGAACCTCCACACCTGGACGAACTACACCGGCTTCGATCCCGAAGTCAACATGAGCGGCCAGGCGAACTTCAACACGGCTGACTTCCTGACGCAGCCGCCGGTGCGTTACTTCACGGCGCGCGTCAACGTCAACTTCTGAGAGAACGGTACATAGATGATGACCAACAATAAGAAGAGCAGCACGCGTGGAGGGGGAGCCTTCGGGCTCCTCCCCCGCCTGCCGGTGGCCGCGGTGGCCCTGGCGCTGCCGCTCGCTGGCTGCGGCGACATCCTGCAGACCCGGGATATCGAGGTCGCGACGCCCGAGTCCGTGGCGGGTGAGTCGGCCCTTCCGGCGGTCCGCGGAGCCGCGTACAGCGATTTCCAGGTGGCTTACACCGGCTGGAACGCAGCCGGGTCGGTGGGCGATGGAATCATTCTCAGCAGTGGCCTCATGGCTGACGAGTATGACGCGCCCGATTCGTTCCCGACGCGCGTGGAGGTCGATCAGCGTCGTGTGGAGAACGTGAATGCCACGATCAACACGGTGTTCCATCGCCTGCAGCGTGCTCGGGTTTCCAGCGAGCGTGCGATGAACCTGTTCGCCGAGATCACGCCGAACACGGTGGGCCATGCCGAGGGTGCCAACCTCGCCGGCTTCTCGTACATCTTCTTCGGCGAGAACTACTGCTCGGGCGTCCCGTTCTCCAACGTTCCGGAGACGGGTCCGATCGAGTACGGTGCTCCGACGCCGCGTGACGAGATCTTCAACCTGGCTCTCGCGCGGTTCGACGCGGCCCTCGCGGCTGCGACGGCGGCGGGAACGGGCGCGACGGCGGTGGCGCAGCAGAACCTGGCGCGTGTCGGCCGGGGTCGTGCGCTCCTGAACCTGGGCCGCTTCGCGGATGCAGCGACGGCGGTGTCCGCCGTTCCGACGGCGTTCGTGTTCAACATCGAGGCGTCCGAGGCGAGCGCGCGCCAGAACAACGGCGTGTGGCTCGGCACCAACTCGCAGGGCCGCTACCGTCCCGCGGACCTCGAGGGCGGCAACGGTCTGCCGTTCCGCTCCGCCAACGACCCGCGCGTTCGCACCGAGCCGCGTCCGCTGACCACCAACAATGGTCTCGGGTTCGACAACACGACGCGGATGCACCACCAGCTGAAGTACCCGGTTCGGGCCAGCGCCGTACCTCTGGCCACCGGTCACGAGGCACGCCTGATCCAGGCTGAGGCGGCGCTTCAGGCCAACAACGTCACCGACTTCCTGGCGCACATCAACACCGTGCGTGGCGCCTTCACTGGCCTCGCCAACGCCACCGATCCGGGCACTCAGGCCGGTCGCGTGGACCTGCTCTTCCGGGAGCGTGCGTTCACCATGTGGCAGACCGCCCATCGTCTGGGCGACCTGCGCCGGATGGTGCGGCAGTACAACCGCAACAGCGAGTCGGTCTTCCCGACGGGTTCCTTCTTCAAGGGCGGCGTCTACGGGCCGGACGTGAACTTCCCGATCCCGTTCGACGAGGACAACAACCCGGAATTCACGGGTTGCATCGATCGGGCTGCGTAGGGCTTTCCGCTCCTTCCGGCCGGCCGAAGGTCGTGCCGGCAGGAAGGAGCGGGTAGCGAACGGCAGTACGAAATCGAGAGGGGCCCCGGCGTGCCGGGGCCCCTCTCGATCTGGTGCGGTGCTCGATGTGCGGACGGTCCGTGATCGACCTCAGTGCGGATGGGTGCGAATCACCACCACGCTGGAAACCACTCGCACGCTCGCGATCAGGTTTGCCGGGATGTCCCGAAGAAGCCGCAGCTCCAGCATTGGAACCCCGTCCACCATCACACGCGGCGCGCTGGCGTTTTCACGCCTGGACTGAGACTCGGGAACCAGGGACGATGCCGTGGTTGGCATGTAGAATCCCGTCCGCTCCAGCACCTCCCAGGCGTTGGTCGCGCCGGACATCTGAATCTCGCCCACGCTGATGACCCGCGCGCCACGGTCCGGACCGATGGCGGGTGGATTCCAGTTGCTCCCGCACCCGGCAAGACCGAGCAGGAGGACGGCAGAGCCGACTCGACCAGCGAATCTGACACGGGTAGGGTTCATCGCCACCCCTTTCCATCCGGTAAAAGTAATTCGCGTTCCGGAAAAGAATTCCAGCGGATTTCCATTCCGAAGGGTCTGCCGATGCAGTCACCGGGGTTGCGGGTATGCCACGCAAGGGGCATCCTGCAACCATTCGGAGAGCGGGCCCGGGAGCCCACCACCTACATATTTACTGGAGAACCGCGTTGCCGCAAGCGTCATCACGAGCAGAGTGACGCGCGTGGTGCACGGTGGCACCGGATCCTGCTCCATCCATCATACTGCATGATCTCTGCCGTGAATCCGGGTAGGCCGGACGATGTGATGATCGGAATGGGCGCCAACCTCGGCGATCCGCTGCGGCAGTTCCTTCGAGCCATGGACGAACTGCGGACGAGCGTCGATGTGCAACGGGTATCGAGCGTCTACCTGACCTCTCCCGTAGGCCCGCAGGACCAGCCCGACTTTCACAATCTGGTGCTCCTTGGCTGCACAATTCTGAGTCCGGACGAATTGCTCGCGGAGCTGATGCGGATCGAGTCGAGCGTGGGTCGGCGCAGAGGTGTACGTGACGGACCCCGGCACCTGGATCTCGATCTTCTCGCATACGGGGCGCGCGTCGAGGAGAGTCCGACCCTCACGCTGCCGCACCCGCGCCTGCACCTGCGACGTTTCGTGCTGGACCCGCTCGCCGAGATTGCACCGGAGTGGAGGCACCCCGTGTCCGGCCTCTCCGCGACGGCGTTGCTGGACCGGGCTGACGGCGACGAGAAGGTGATTCGCCTGGGCGCTTTCACGGCTCTCACGGCGAGCCTGGAGCGGTCCGGCTGAAGGCGGCGCATCTCCTGCACTGCGCCCGCGTGCGTTCACGGCAGGACCTAACCGGCACCCCTCGAGACGGTGAAAGATTACGACGTCGCAGATTTTACGATCGGACTGGAAGAGGAGTACCAGTTGATCGACCCGGAAACCGGTGAACTGCGGAACCGAGCGGCCGCGGTTCTGGAGTCCGACTGGTCCGGTGAGATCCGCGAGGAGATGCAGCAGACCACCGTGGAGGTGGGGACGCGGGTGTGCAGGGACGCGACCGAATTGCGATCGGAGCTGGGGCGGCTCCGCCTTCAGGCCGCTGTGGCCGCAGAGTCGCGGGGGCTCCGTGTGGTCGCGGCCGGGCTGCACCCCTACACCCGCATGGAGGACCAGGAGTTCACGCGAAGCGAGGTGTACGACCGGATCCGCAGTGAGTACCGGCGTTCTCGCGGACTCCCAGAACATCTTCGGCCTGCACGTCCACGTTGCCGTGCCGGACGGGCTCGACCGCGCCCGGCTCATGAACGTGCTGCGGCATCACCTGCCGCTGGTGCTGGCGCTCTCCGCGAGTTCGCCGGGATACCAGGCCCGGGACACGGGATACCAGTCGTACCGCTCGATCCTCTGGGGGCGCTGGCCGCGGACCGGCGCGCCGCCGCGCTTTCCGGATCAGCAGTCCTATGATTCCCTGGTCCAGCAGCTGGTGGAGACCGGCCGCATCGACGGGCCGGGCCGCATCTACTGGGCAGTGCGTCCCCACCACCTCTACCCGACGCTGGAATTCCGCGTGGCGGACGTGACGCCCCGCCTGAGCGACGCGGTGGCCATCGCCACTCTTCTCCGCGCGCTCACCTTCGCCGCGGCCGTGGGCGAACTGCACGACGACGATGCAGAGGAGGCCGTGGTTCTTCCCTTCATGTCGGAGAACCTGTGGCGTGCCGCGCGGGACGGGATGGGGGCCGAACTGGTCCACCACGAGGCGGGGGTACCGCGGGTGATGTACGTCCGCGACCGCCTCGCCCAGCTGGCGGAACGAGCCCGGAAGATCGCCGGAATCGCTGAGGACGCCGCCGGTTGGGACGCAATCGCCGCTCTGGGCGAGCGCGGCAACGCGGCTCCGATGATCCGCGAGCGGTTGGAGGGCGGGGGCCCGCAGTCGGAGCTGATGCGCTGGCTTGCCGACCAAACCGTACTGGGAATCGGGCTTGACCGACGCGGGGAGCATCGTGACGCCAGCTGATCCGGTCACAATCGACGTCCGGGGTGAAGCCGCCGACGCGACCGGCGGCTATCCGGTCGTCGTCGGCAACGGGATCATTGCGACTCTTTCCGCCCTGGTCGGGAGATATGCGCCGGCCCACCGGTACGTCGTGATCAGCGATTCCAATGTCGCGGCTCTGCATGGCGCAGCGGTCGCGGAACGGTTGCCCGGAGGGGCGGAGCCAACCTCGGTCCTCACCTTTCCGGCCGGAGAGCAACACAAGACCAGAGAGCAGTGGATCACTCTCTCCGATCGGATGCTGGCGTCTCGATTCGGGCGCGACTGCGCGGTGATCGCCGTCGGCGGCGGCGTGACGGGGGATCTCGCCGGCTTCGTGGCGGCGACCTACATGCGGGGCGTACCGGTGGTCCACGTGGCCACTTCACTGCTGGCCATGGTGGACAGCTCCGTCGGGGGCAAGACGGGCGTGGACACGGCCGCGGGCAAGAACCTGATCGGCGCGTTCCACCCGCCCGCCCTGGTGGTGGCGGACACCGCGACCCTCGCCACACTGCCACCCCCACACCTCCGCTCCGGACTGGCCGAAGCGGTAAAACACGGTGCGATCGTGGACGCTGAATACCTCGCCGCCCTGGAGGATGAGGCGGGCTCGATCCTCGACGGAGAGCCCGAGGCGCTGACGAGGGTGGTGGAGCGGTCCGTCCGGATCAAGGCGGACGTGGTCTCCCGCGACCTGCGAGAGGGTGGGCTCCGGAAGATCCTGAACTTCGGTCACACCCTCGGCCACGCGCTGGAGCTGCTTTCCGGGTACACGCTGCTGCACGGGGAGGCGATCTCGATCGGGATGGTGCTGGAGGCCCGGATCGGAGAGCGCCTCGGCGTCACGCGCAGGGGATCCGCGGAGCGGCTGGAAAGGGTGCTGCGGCGGCTGGGGCTTCCCACACGACCGTCCACTGACGTCGATCCGGAGGCCGTGATCTCCTCCACCCTGCTGGACAAAAAGGCCGTCGCGGGGTCCGTGGAGTATTCGTTGATCGAACAGATCGGCAGGGCTGCGAAACCGGTGGGCGTAGCGCCGGAGCTGATCACAGAGATCTTGGAAGGTATCGAGAGAACCGCATCGTCGTCCTGAGCGGAGCGAAGGATCCCGCTCCGCTGCGGTGGGGTGCAGAGAATTACGAGGGCGTGCTTCCGGAGGCGGCTCATTCGGCGGCTCCGCAGAGGGACCGTTCGCTTCGCTCCAGGGTGACATTGGGGGGCGACAGCGAGGAAACACGCCGGGCGACGCGCCTGCGCCGCCACCGGACCTCACCCGCCGAGCATGTCCTTCATCTGCGAGAAGAAGTTCTGGCGGAGGTCCTTGCGGTCACCTTCCGTGAGGGAGCTTTCGGAACCGGGTGAGCGATGCTCGATCAGCTCCGCGGGGATCTCCTTGAGAAAGCGTGACGGCTGGCGCTGCACGGCATCTCCCCCGCGCCGGCGCGTGCGACAGCCCGAAAGCGTGAGGCGGTGCTGGGCGCGGGTGATCCCCACGTAGAAGAGCCGGCGCTCCTCGGCGATCGGGTCGTGGGCCGCACCCTCCGCGATCTCGTGGATGCTGCGCGCGTGCGGGAGGATCTCCTCCTCGCACCCGACCAGGAAGACATGGGCGAACTCCAGGCCCTTGGCGCTGTGGAGCGTCATCAGTGTGATCCGATTCGGTTCCGCGTCCTTTTCGTCCTCGGGAGTTCTCATCCTCGTTGACGAGCGAGAGGCGCTCCAGGAACCCCGACAGCGACGGCGGCTGCCAGTGGATCTCCTCGTCGGGAAGAGGAACGGAGTCCCAGACGCGTCGCTCGAAGGTCCCCACGGATGCGACGAAGTCCCGGAGGTTCTCGATGCGGATCTCCGCGACCTTGTCCGACCGGTTTTCCTGCCGGAGCGCTTCCTCCAGGCGGATGGAGCGGAGAAAGCTCTCCACCCAGCTTTCCAGAGTCTCCTCGGTGGAGATTCCCTGTGCGAGTCGCGCCTCGACCGCTTCGAGCCGCTCGCGGGCCGCATCCATCAGGGTGACGAAGGCGCCGACGGCCTCGCTCTGCGCGCGGTTGAGACCGTCCACGCCGTCGGCGGCGCGCAGTGTGTCCCAGAGCGGACGCCGGCGCTCGCGCGCGACCTCCACCAGCCGCAGCAGTGTGGTGCGTCCGATGCCGCGCGTGGGATAGTTGATGATGCGGCGCAGCGCGACCTCGTCGGCGCGGATTGACGATGGCGCGCAGGTAGGCCACCGCGTCCGCGATCTCCTTGCGATCGAAGTAGGAGGTGCCGCCGATCACCCGGTAGGGGAGGTTGGTCGAGCGCAGCGCCTCCTCCAGCGCGCGTGCCTGCAGGTTGGTCCGGTAAAGGACGGCGAAGTCGCTCCACTGCAGCTGCTCCCGGAAGCGGCGAACGCCGATCTCGCGCGCCACCATCTCCGCCTCGTGCTCTTCGGCGGTGCGTCCCTCCCCCTCGTCGAACTCGTAGTAGTCCAGCTTTGGTCCGAGCCCGTTGCCGGTCCGCATCCGCTTCTGCTTGCGGGCCGAGTTGTGTGCGATCACCGCGTTGGCGGCGTCGAGAATCCGCTGGGTGGAGCGGTAGTTCTCCTCGAGGATCACCACCTGCGCACCGGGAAACTGTCGCTCGAAGTCGAGGATGTTGCGCAGATCCGCGCCGCGCCACGCGTAGATGGACTGATCGTCGTCGCCCACCACGCACAGGTTCCTGTGCGGACCGGCGAGGAGGCGCGCGAGTTCCAGCTGGGCGCCGTTGGTGTCCTGGTACTCGTCGATCATCAGGTACTGCCAGCGCCGCCAGAGTGCCTCGCGCACGTCCATCCGGGCGCGCAGCAGCGAGACCGGGAGGAGGAGCAGGTCGTCGAAGTCCACCGCACCTGCGGCGCGGAGCGCCTCCTCGTACCGCGGGTAGACGTCGGCGGCCAGCACGGCGTAGTCGTCCGAGCGGCTCCCCCGCACGCGGCCCTCGATCACCTCGCGCTTCGCCTCCTCCGGTCCCACCAGCTGGTTCTTCCAGGAGGAGATCTGGTAGAGAACCCGCTTGGCGTCGAAGTTCTCTTCTCCCGCCGTGGCCGCGACGAAGACCTCCTCGCTGATCACCCGCTTCACCAGCGCCGTCTGATCGCCGGTGGCATAGATGGAGAACTTCTTCGGGAGCCCGGCCGCCTCGCCGTGGTCGCGGAGGATGCGCGCGCCCAGGGAGTGGAAGGTGGAGAGGGTGAGCCCCCGCGCATCGCGCCCGATGACCCTGGTGACGCGCTCGCGCATCTCCGCTGCGGCGCGATTGGTGAAGGTCACCGCCAGGATGCGTCGCGGGTCGATCCCCTTCCTGAGCAGGTGAACGATGCGGTAGACCAGCGTGCGCGTCTTGCCCGAGCCCGCGCCGGCCAGGATCAGGACGGGACCGTCGGTGGCGAGCGCCGCCGCCTGCTGCTCCGGGTTCAGCTCGCGCAGGTGCTGCGGTACGTTCATTCAGTGGGTCCGGAGGTTGACCTGCCGTGGACCGGCCGCCGGCCGCGAAGGGCCGTCGGGCGGTTCGCGCACGGGCCAAGTTCGGCTGCCGATGCTGCTTCGGGTAGGCGCGGAAGATAACGTGAGGTCGGCGCGGGGGACAACGGTTGGAGTGCCCGGACGGCCGTCATCCAGAGCTCGCCGCGCGAACGTCGTTGCAGGCGCAACCGCCAGCGCGGGCGAAGGATCTGGATGCCGGGGACACGGGTCGGCATCCGGATCCCTCGTTCGCTGCGCTCACTCGGGATGACAGTCAGGGCAGCAGCCAGCTCCGTTTGACGGCTCCCCGGGTCCACAGTTATGTTTCACCGCCTCAGAGCGAGGGTTTTTCATATCCGGACGGAGGTCTCATGGCGCTTTCCGAGCGCTTCCATGGGAGGTCGGTAGCAGACATACTGGCGGATCGCGCCGCCGAGGCCCCGGGTCACCCGTTCGTGGTGCTCGGGGATCGGCGGCTCAGCTATGCCCAGGTGAATGCCCAGGCCACCGCGCTCGCCGCCGCGCTCCACGAGCTCGGGATCGAGGCGGGCGATCGGATCGCTCTGAACCTGCCCAACTGGCCGGAGTTCGTCGTCTCCATGTTCGCGGCCGCCAAGCTCGGGGCCGTGATCGTTCCGCTGAACCCGAAGTACACCACGCCCGAGCTGCAGTACATGCTGCGGCACTCGGAATCCGTGGTGGTGGTCACGGCGGAATCATGGGACGGGGTCGATTACCTCGCCCGCTTCGAGTCCTTTCTCACCTCGCTGCCGGACCTGCAGTACGTGGTTTCGGTGGGCGAGGAGGATCTCTGGTACGACGATCGGATCTACCAGTTCGAGGATCTGCTCTCCAGCGGTGAGGGGCGGCCGCTCGAGGTGGCGCGGGTTCGTCCGGACGAGGACGTGTTCGCCATCGTCTACACGTCCGGCACGATGGGGAAGCCGAAGGGGGTGTCGCTGACGCACACCAACCTGATGGCGACGGCCACCGCCTCCTGTCAGGCGATCGGTCTCACCCCGGAGGACGTGGTGTTCGGGGTCCGGACGCTGTTCAACGTGTTCGGACTCGGACCGGGGGTGCTGGGCGCCGCGGCGGCCGGCGCGACGCTGATCCTGCAGGAGGAGCAGGACTCCACGGAGGCGCTGACGATCCTGGAACGGGAGAGGGTCACCGTGTACCATGGCGTTCCGACGACATTCGTGCTGGACCTGAACGACTCGAGCCTGAACTCACGGGACCTCTCGAGTGTACGAACGGGGATCGTTGCGGGCGCGCCCGTGAGCGAGGAGCTGATCGCCAGGCTTCAGCGGCAGCTGGTACCCGGCGCGCGGGTCGCGTACGGCCTGACGGAGACGGGCTCCACCGTCTCCATCACCCGTGAGGAGGACCCGCGGGGCAAGCAGCTCGCCACCGTCGGCCGGCCGCTCGCCGGGGTGGAGTTGAAGGTGCTCGATCTGGACGGCTCGCAGCTCCCGGTGGAGTCGGTGGGAGAGATCGCGGTCCGTGGCCCCGGCGTGATGCAGGGGTACTACCGGCAGCCGGGTGAGACGGCGCACGCCTTCACGGAGGATGGGTTCTTCCTGACGGGCGATCTGGGGATGGTGGACGACGAGGGGTACCTCCACATCCTGGGGCGTCGCAAGGAGATGATCATCCGCGGCGGCTACAACGTGTACCCGCGCGAGGTGGAGGATCGTCTGCACGCACACCCGGCGATTCTGGACGTGGCCGTGGTGGGACTGCCGGACGAGGTGCTGGGCGAGGTCACCTGCGCCTGCATCGTGCCGGTGGAGGGAGCGATCATCACCGGAGATGAGATCAAGGAGTTCTGCCGCGAAGTGATCGCGGAGTACAAGATCCCGGACCTGGTGCGATTTCTCGATGAGTTCCCCATGACGGGGAGCGGCAAGGTGCGGCGCGTGGAGCTCGCCCGCATCATCAACGCGGAAGAGTCGAGCCGGCGCACATGAGCGCGGCGACTCACCCGAACATGCGAGACCCCTCCAGTCATCCCCCTGCCTGAAGGCCGGGGAGAGGCGGAGGGGTCTCGTCCCATTCAACGAACGAGACGTGTGTCAGAGATGATTCCGAATGCAGCCCGGCGTGCACCGCACCAGGGCAACCAGCCACAAGCCTTCCATCACGCGCCCAACGCGGCGCTGCTGATCGACTTCGACAATGTGACGATGGGGATCCGCAGCGACCTGGGCAAGGAGCTCAAGGCGCTGCTGAACTCCGAGGTGATCCGCGGAAAGGTGGCAGTGCAGCGCGCCTACGCCGACTGGCGCCGCTACCCGCAGTACATCGTCCCACTCGCCGAATCCTCCATCGACCTCATCTTCGCCCCCGCCTACGGCTCCGCAAAGAAGAACGCGACGGACCTGCGGATGGCGATCGATGCGATCGAGCTGGTCTTCACTCGCCCGGAGATCGGGACCTACATCCTGATGACAGGCGACTCCGACTTCTCCAGCTGCGTGCTGAAGCTGAAGGAGTACGGGAAGTACGTGATCGGCGTCGGGATGCGCGAGTCGTCGAGCGACCTGCTGATCCAGAACTGCGACGAGTACTACTCGTACCACGCGCTTTCGGGTCTGACGCGGACCGACGAGGTGCTGGAGTCGAAGGAGGACCCGTGGGTGCTGCTTCGACGCGCGGCGCAGCAGATGGTCATCGGCGCGCGATGTGATGCGCACCGACCGACTGAAGCAGGTGATGCTGGACCTGGACCCGGCCTTCGACGAGAAGAAGATCGGCTACAGCAAGTTCTCGCGGTTCGTGCAGGAGGGCGCGACGAAGGGGATCATCCGTCTCCGGAAGATGGAGAACGGCCAGCACGAGATCGAGGTGGACGGTGCGGCGCCGGCAGAGGCGGGTGAGGCCGCTCGCCCGGCGGCACGTGAGAGTGCCAACGGCCGGGATCGTGATCGTGGTCGCGGCCGCGGGCGGGGTCGCGACCGCGACGAGGGCCGCCGCGAACCGACGCGTCCGCAACCGGCACCGATCGCCGAGGGTTCGGAGGCAGCCACGGCTGCCCCCGGGGCAACGGTGACTCCGGCACCGTCCTCAGAGGCCCCCGCCGAGGTGGCGGTGCCGGTATCCGCGCCAGCGGCCCGGCCGGCCGCCCGGCCGGCTGCGGCAGTCGCGACGGCGGAGGAAGGTGCGGAGCTGGACGGCGCATACGGTCTGCTTCAGCAGGCGGTTCGCGAGCTCGGCGGCACGGGTGGACGCACCATTCGCGACGGTGACGTGAAGCGGAAGATGCTGGACCTCGCGCCGGGCTTCGACGAGGGGGCGCTGGGCTTCCCGAAGTTCACCCGCTTCCTGCGTCAGGCGCACGACGCCGAAGTGATCGACCTGCAGCGCGCGAGCGGCGGCAACTACGAGGTGGCGCTCGGCTCATCGTCGCGCCGCTACAGCCCGGCCGTCGGACGGAGCGCCGGTGCCGAGCAGGCGACGCGCGAGCCGCGGCGGGAACCGGCCGAGAACACCGCTGCGGCGGTGGCTCCGGTGCCGGAGACCGCGCCGGCCACCCCTGCCGGAACGGGTTCATCGGGATCCGACACGGCATCCGCGGAGGCGATCGTGGCAGCGGCCTCACCGCCCGCCGCGGCGACCCCCACGCCGCCCGCGGGTGGCGTGGGGATGCGGTCGCGTCGTGGTGGACGGGGTGCGGCGCCAGAGGGTCCGCCGCCCCTGCTCCCGGGTCAGGTCGTGCAGGTGGCGCGTGCAGTCGCCCCGAAGGCCGAGGAAGTCGCGCCAGCGACGGAGCAGTCGGCTGAGGCTGCCGCCGAGCAGGCGGAGGAGCAGACGGCGCGGAGCCGCTCCCGTCGCGGCCGCCGGGGCCGCGGGGCCGGCCGGAAGGATGCCGCCGAGCAGCCGCAGGATGAGACGGCAACGGAAACCGCCGCGGCTGCAGAGCCCGAAGTGGCGGTGGCACCGGCGGAAGTGGCGCCGGCGGCCGCGGCCGAGGAGAAGGTTGCTTCGACTTCGCGCGGCCGTCGCGGTCGGGGCGGAAGGGGTCGCGCCGCTTCCACGGACGAGGCGCCGCCCATCCTTCCTGGCCAGTCGGTGTCGGTACCTGACGCGACCACGAAGGTCGCGAAGAAGGCGGGCCGCCGTAAGGCCGCGGAGGTGCAGGAGGCCGAAGCGGCTCCCGCCGAGGTCGCGGCGGAGGAGGCGAAGCCGGCGACCGCGAAGAAACGGAGCCGTTCACGCTCGCGGAAGCCCACTGAGGCCGCCGCCACGAGCACCGCGCCCGCGGCATTCTCGGCCGAGTCGCTCGGGCTGCCCGCGACCCCGGAAGCCATTGCCGAGTACATCAGCACGACGTACAGGGGGATTGGCAAGAAGACGGCGGAGTCGCTCCTGGAGAGGTTCGGTACGGACACCTTCCGGGTCATGGAGGAGGAGCCGGCGCGGGTCGTCGAATTGCTCGGCGATCGCCGGTCCGGTGGGCTTCTGGAGCAGTGGACCTCGGATGTGGCAGGCCGGCGTCCCACAGAGAGCGCAGGTACGGCCGCGGAGCCGGAGACCGCCGGGGCGGAGAAGCCGAAGAGCCGCAGCCGACGCGGCGGCCGGGGCCGTGGCAGCCGCAAACAGACGGATGAGAAGAAGTGACCCTGTCCGCCGGTGATGACCGGAGCGCCGCGTCCGAGAGGACGCGGCGCTCCGTGCATGGGGGCGCGGTGCCCACGCTTCCGGCGTCCTTCTTCGCGCAGCCGGCGGAGCAGGTCGCGGTGGAGCTTCTCGGCTGCCTGATCGTCTCCGAAGTGGATGGCGTCAGGACGACCGCGGAGATCGTGGAGACGGAGGCGTACGTGGGCCCGGACGACGAGGCGAGCCATGCGCATCGGCGTTTCGGCGTCACCGCTCGAAACGCAGTCATGTTCGAGGCGCCGGGGCTCGCCTACGTCTACCGTATCTACGGAATGCACTGCTGTCTGAACGCGGTGACGGACGAGGAGGGGTTCGGCGCCGCGGTGCTGATCCGCGCGGGTCGCCCGATGGAAGGCATCGAGACGATGCGGGAGCGACGCCCGGGACGGCCGGACCGGGAGCTGCTCCGCGGCCCGGGCAACCTCTGCCGGGCGCTCGGCATCGACCTCCGGCTGAACCGGCATCCGCTCCGCCAGCCACCACTCGTAATCAGGGGCCGATCCAATCCAGCGCCGGCGGAGGTCGCGCGAGGGCCGCGCGTGGGCATCTCACGTGCCGTGGATCTCCCGCTCCGCTTCTGGATCCCGGGAAGCCAGCACGTGTCGCGCGGTCCCGCACCCCTGCCCGCTTCCGCGACTCATCTCACCAGCACCGAAAAACGATGAACGATCTCGACGACCTGATGGACTTCGCCGCGCGCACCACCGCGGCCGCCGGTGCTCTGACGCTGGAGCACTTCGGCCATGCGGCGGTGGAGTTCAAGGGCGACGGCAGCGAGATCACGGCCGCGGATCTGGCGGCGGAGGCGCACCTTCGCGCCGCGATCCAGGAGCAATTCCCCGAGGACGGGATGCTCGGTGAGGAGGGGTCCCTGACAGAGAGTCGGAGCGGTCGTCGGTGGATCTTCGACCCCATCGACGGCACCCGGTCGTTCGCGTCCGGAGTACCGCTGTACGGAGTGCTGCTGGCGCTCGAGGTCGAGGGCACGCCGGTCCTCGGATGCTGCCACTTTCCCGCGATGGGGCAGACGCTGGTCGCCGCCTCGGGCGCGGGTGCCTGGCTGGACGGGCGGCGGGCGCGCGTCTCCGACGTGGACACACTGTCGCAGGCGCGTCTGGTGACCTCGGGACTCGAATACTGGCGAAGCTGGGCCAGCCCCGCGGGGATGGACGGCTGGAACAGGATGCTGGAAAGCGTGCGGGTCGCCCGCACCTGGGGCGACTGCTTCGGCTACGCGCTGGTGGCGACCGGGAGGGTGGAGATCATGATCGATGTCGCCGGCGGGTCGCCCTGGGACATCGCGCCGATGGTGCCGATCCTGACGGAAGCCGGGGGGCGATTCACCACCGTGGGCGGAGCGCAGCCGGCGCCCTGGCGATCCGCGCTGGCCACCAACGGTCTGCTTCACGAGCCCGCCTCCTCCTTCTGGGACGCTGAAAGGGGCGATGCGGCGGTGCAGACGCCCGAGATCCTCTCGCGGCACGCCGCGGAGGGAGGCGGCGCCATCTGAGTGAGGAGTGGAACACCGCTTGCGACGCCTCCCCGGCTTCCGTACGGGTCCCGGATTTCAACTCAACGGGGGTGGAGATGGCAAAGGTCTTCAAGTCGATCGAGCTCGTCGGGGTTTCGCAGAACAGCTTCGACGAGGCGGTGCGGGTTGCCGTGAAGCGGGCGGGTGAGTCGATGAGAGATCTCCGCTGGCTGGAGGTGATGGATCAGCGCGCCTACATCGAGGGCGGCGATGTGAATGAGTTCCAGGTGACCGTGCGGATCTGGTTCGAACTGAACGAGGGTTGACCGGGAGCTGACCGCCAGAAGTCCGGTTCAGTACCCGGGCCGAGCGGCCAGGGGAGTGCCGCCGAGGAGCAGGGCGGGGAACGGCTCGCCCCGGTGGTCCTCCCCATCCCCCTCGATCACGAGCAGGGCGTCGGCCGCGGCCATGGAGCCGAGGATACCGGAACCCTGCTGGCCCGTGAGGCGAGCGACGAGCACACCTCCGGTTTCTTCTTCGAGCGTGACCCTCAGGAAGTGCATCAGCCCGGCCGGGGCCGTGAAGGCGTCGTCCAGTCGCGCACGACGGACGGGGTGGAAGAGCGCATCGTGCCCCGCCATCCGGAGCAGAGCCGGCCGGACCAGTACCTCGAACGTCACCATCGAGGAGACGGGGTTTCCGGGGAGTCCGAACCAGGGGATATCGCCCAGCGCCTCGACTCGTCCGAAGGCGAAGGGTGAGCCGGGTCTCATCTTCACCCGCCAGAAGCGCCCCTTCACGCCCAACGTGTCCAGAACGCCGCGCACGTGATCGTGCACTCCCACGCTGACGCCGGCGCTGGTGATGATCGCGTGGCACCCCCGGGCGCGCTCCAGTCGCCGGCGAATGTCGGACGGTTCGTCTGACGCAATCCCGAGATCCCGCACCTCCATGCCGGCATCGCGAAGCTGCGCGGCGAGCGTGTAGCTGTTGGATGAGACGATGCGCCTGCCGTCGATCACCTCGGGCAGGCGGTCCAGGTCCACCAGCTCGTCGCCCGTGGCCAGGATCGCGACCACCGGGCGACGATGGACTTCCAGGCGGGCGTTCCCCACACTCGCCGCGACGCCAATGTCGGCCGGACGGAGGAGCCGTCCCGCGGGGATCACCTCTTCGCCGGCCCTGATGTCCTCGCCGGCCCGCCTGACGTTTCGATCGGCGTCCTGGCCGTCGAGGATGGTGACGATCCCGTCACCCCCTTCGATTCCGCTTCCTCCATCCGTATGCTCCACGCGTACCACACCGTCGGCCCCCTCGGGGACCGCGGCACCCGTCATCACACGCATCGCTTCCCCGGGCCCGATCGACCGGTCGGGGAACGAGCCCGCTGCAATGTCACCGATCACCCGCAGCCGCACCGGTGCATCGGCGCTGGCTCCGCGGGTGTCTGCGGCGCGCACGGCGAAGCCGTCCATCGCGCTGTTGTCCCAGCGGGGGACGTCCAGCGTGGAGACCAGGGGCCGCGCCAGGATGCGTCCGAGGGCAGACCGAAGTGGGACGGACTCGGAACCAAGAAGATCCACGGCGGCGATGACCCGCTCTCGCGCCTCCGGAACGCCGACCCAGTCCGCACCGCGTGGATCAGTGAGCATCGCCGGACCTCCGCAGCACGTTGTTCTGGATGAGATCGGCGGCTGCCCGGATGTGGGAGAGGTCCGACGCCCACGGAATCCGAATGACTCCACCCGGCGCATCCGCGGCGTCGGTGACCAGCGCGAGGGTGGCGCCCGCGCCGGGGCGGACCGGCTCCGCGACGAGCGGCCGGGGGTGCAGCTCGGAGCGGTGAACCTCAACCTTCTCGAAAGGACCGTGCTTGTAACCCTCCACGAGCACGATGTCGTATCCCGCGTGCGACAGGTGGCGACGGATCAGCTCGCGGGGGTCGGGCTCGCCCTCGTGCCGTGAGACCATCGCCACCCGCCCCTCCGACACGATGAGAACGGCCTCGGCGCCACCGTGGTGAAAGTGGCGCCAGCTGTCGCGGCCCGGCTGGTCGATCTCGAAGTGGTGATGACCGTGCTTCACCGAGGCCACGCGGAGACCGCGGTGCCGGAACTCGGTGGCCAGTGCGACGAGGAACGTGGTCTTGCCGCTGTTCTTCCGACCCACGATGGAGAGGATCGCCGGGGCTGCGTCGCCACTCACCTGACTGCCCTCCCTGCCAGCCGATCGGCGGCGAGACGGTCGGCAGGGGTGTTCACGTTGAGGAAGCTGCGGGTGGGGTCACAGAGACGCGCTACCTCGGCCGGGGGAATCAGAATGGCGTCGATGCTCCTCAGGAGCTGAATCATGCTCCGCTCCCCGGCTCCGAGCATGGCGGAGACGGTCGGGAGGAGCGTGACGGCATACCAGGCACAGAGCGGCTGAACTGAAGACGCATCGGCCAGTGGCGCGGTGGCAGAGAGCCCGAGCGCCTCACCGTCCGACACCAGTCGTCGCATCAGCCCCGGGGGGAGAAAGGGCATATCGCAGCCCACCGCCAGAACACCGGGCAGCTCGAGTTCAGCGGCCATAGTGAGGGCGGTTTCGAGCCCACCGAGCGGGCCGGTGCCGGGGCGGAGGTCCGGGCGGAAGGGGAGGCCGGCCGAGCGCGCGATCTCCGCCGAGCCGATCATCACCGCGGTGAGCGGCACCTCCTCCAGCGCGGAGCGAACCCGCTCCACCAGCGGCACGCCGCCCACCGGTGCGAGGGCCTTCGCCGAGCCGAAGCGACGGCTCGCACCGCCCGCCAGAATCACCCCGAGCGAACGCACTTTCTTCCTCACTGGTTGCTGAAGCGGCGAAACCCCGGCTGGCAAGCTAGAGAGCCGCCCGAGGAGGTGCAAGCACGATCCCGGGAACAGGAATTGCGCGCCCGGACATCACCGGGCCATGCCGCGTGGATGGCGGTGGCCGCCCGCGCGAGCGCCGGTAGAATGCTGTGGAACCGCAACCCGGAGGGGTACGATGGAGCGGTACGATTGGGATCGTGGGTTTTCACGCGGACCGCGCGGCAGCCGCTACGGCGGTGACTTCCGCGGCGGCGCGGGCGGTGGTCGGGGAGAGCGGTTCCGGGGCGGTGGCGGATACGACCGCGGAATCTACGGCGATGATTACCCGGCCTACGGCGGCCATGGCGGCGGGCGTTTGCGAGGCGACGACGGGTGGCCGCGCGAGAGCTCGCCCTTCGAGTGGGACCGGGGTGGCGGGGGCCGCTTCCGTTCCGGTGAGAACCGACCATACTTCGGGTGGGGCGGCGGTGGCGAGTTCGGGGGATTCGGCGGCGATTTCGGATACGGAGGCCGGTACGACGCGCGTGACCGGGGATGGGGATGGGGAGGCGCGGCAGAGGGCCGCGGAGCAGGCGGTGGCGGTGGCGGTGGCGGTGGCGGTGGCGGTGGCGGTGGCGGTGGCGGTGGCGGTGGCGGTGGCGGTGGCGGCGCCGGCGCCGGCGCCGGCGCCGGCGGCTGGAGCGGCGGAGGTTGGGCCGGCGGAGGTTCGGGGGGGTGGGGGGGCGAGCAGCGTTCGGGACGGGGTGGCGGCGGCCGCGGGTACGACTCCGGCTACGCCAGGGAGCCGTTCATGCCCGAGGAGGCATACCTGGACCATCCCGAGTACGATCGCCCGCAGCGGCACCTCCGCGATCGCTGGCCGGCCGGCGCATCGGGTGGGGAGCGCGGCTACGACGCGGTGGACGACGAGGAGCTTCGCCAGGCCGTTCGCCAGAACCTCTTCCAGGACAACTGGGTGGACGCGGAACGGCTCGAGGTATCCGTCGAGGACGGTATCGTGACGCTCACCGGTGAGGTGGACGACTTCCTGGAAGCACGGTATGCGTGGGACGATGCCTGGGAAACCGGCGGAGTGCGCGGCGTGGTCAATCACATCCATGTGCGAGTTGACGGACCTGCGGGGGACCACGACACGGTGATTCAGGGTGCGACCGGCGGGAAGTCCAGAGCGAAGCAGAAGGAGAGCGGCGGCTGATCCGGGCGCTGCCCGGACGCAGCAGAGGGGCGGCGTGACATCCGAGTCACTCCGCCCCTCTGCTGTTTCCCGTGGTTCCGAAAGACCTCGTACCCTCAGTGCTCCTCGCGCGACTCGTAGCCGTCGGGCGTGGGATGATCGGGCGGGCTGTAGGAGGTGCCGTCGCGGATCGCCGACTGCATGTCGTGCGTCCCCCACGCCTCCTCTTCCATGTTGCTCTGGAGGTGATCGGCCGTGTCCGACTGCTGGCCGCGGTCGCCGCCGACCTGGGGCTCCAGCTCGTTCGCCTCCATGTTGGCCTCGTCCGCCGCCAGGGACCGTTCGCCACGTTGGGTCGGATCCACCACCAGCTCATCGTTGAGCTCGGCGCCCACCACATCGGTCACGATGTTGGAAGCAATGCGCACCTCCGCATCCGTTCCTACGCGACCGGAAAGGGTGACGCGTGCGTCGGCGACGTCCACATCGATCAGATCTGCATCCAGGTTCGGCTGCTCGCGCAGCTCACTGATGATCAGTCCGCGGATCTCGTCGTCGCTCATATCGCTGAGGTCGAAGAGTTCGCCCCGTTCGTTGCGCGCCATCGATTCCCTGCCGGCTAGAAGTGTAGAGCTGCGCCGAGCGAGAAACCCAGGTTGTTGGTCCACTGCGTCTCACGACCCTGCTGGGTGAGCCCCTCGGGCACGGTGAGCCGCCAGAGATGATTACTGGCCTCACCGCGGAGGGAGAACCGCTCGGACAGGAACCACTCGGTTCCCGCGTTCAGACCCAATGCAAAGCCGGGGCCGAAGCTGACCCTCTGAGTTCCCTCCAGATCGTCTTCGAAAGCCGGGCGGCCACGGACGTTGCCGATGAGTCCGAGGTTCAGGCCGGCGTACGGTGCGAGGCCGTTCCAGGTACGGTTGCCGGTCAGGGTGAAGCGCAGGCCGGCCTCCGCCATCATCAGGAGCATGTCGGCCTCTCCGATGGGCTCCAGCTCGATGGAATCGGCCGAGACGATCACACGCTCGAAGACGGTACGCCGGGTGGGCACCACCGCGATGCCGCCCACGCCGGAGAGCGGCCCGGTGAGCCGGATGGAGTAGCGCGTCCCGAAGAAGGGAGCGGCCTGCGGGCCGATCCCCCGATTCCCCTCGTCCACGTTCAGGTAGCCGGCCCAGAGGCCGACCGACTGCGACGTCTCGATGTAGTCGTAGGGGGAGGGGATCGTCTGAGCCTGGCTGGCGGTCGCGGCAAAGAGCGCGGCCGATGCAAGCGTCACGAACAGCGCGTGTCGCATCAGATATCACGTTCGAGAGTTGAGCCGGCCACGCCCTCGCGGGGCCGGAGCACGTCGCCCGGGAGCAACGCTTGAAGCCTGTCGAAATGCCGCCGCGGGAGTACGTACCCCTGAGTGGCGGCGGAAGCTACGGGTGCCGTTGGCGGATGCAAGCCGCCGGTGCGCTGGCCCGATCAGCGCCTGAGATCGTGCCCCGTCATCTCGGCCGGCTGTGGAAGGCCCAGCAGAGCGAGAATCGTCGGTGCGACATCGCACAGGGCGCCGTCCGCAAGTGAAGCGACGGTCGACGCGGGCTCCACCAGCACGATGCCCACCGGCTGGGTGGTGTGCGCGGTGTGCGGCCCGTTGGTGACCGGATCCCACATCTGCTCGCAGTTGCCGTGGTCGGCGGTCACCAGCAGGGTGGTGCCCGAGCGTTCACATGCATCCACCACGCGCGCAAGCTGCTCATCCACCGTCTCCACCGCGCGTACCGCGGCCGCCATCACCCCCGTGTGCCCCACCATGTCCGGGTTGGCGAAGTTGCAGACCAGGACGTCGAAGGCCCGTGAGGCGATGGCCTCGAGGAGGACGTCGGTGACGGCCGCCGCGCTCATCTCAGGCTGGAGATCGTATGTGGCTACCTTCGGAGAGGGCACCATGTTCCGCGTCTCGCCCGGATGAGGCTGCTCGCGACCCCCGTTGAAGAAGTAGGTGACGTGCGGATACTTCTCCGTTTCCGCGGTCCGGAAGCTGGTGCGTCGGTGCTGGTGGAGGACGTCCGCGAGGATGTTGTCCATGGACTGCGGCGGGAAGGCACACTCCAGTGGGAAGTCCTCGTCGTACTGCGTCATGGTGACGATCTCCACCTTCGGCGGCGCCGGCCCGCGATCGAAGTGGGCGAAATTCTCCTCCGCGAAGGCGCGGGTGAGCTGCCTCACGCGGTCAGCGCGGAAGTTGAAGAAGATCACGGCATCACCATCGCGCACTTGTCCGAGCGGCTGGCCAGCGGCGTCCAGGACGACCCTCGGCTTCACGAATTCGTCCGTCTCACCGGCGAGGTACGCTTCCGCCACGGCCGCGACCGGGTCGGTGACGCGCTGGCCCACGGCGTACACGAGAGCGTGGTAGGCGGCCGCGGTGCGGTCCCAGCGGCGGTCGCGGTCCATCGCCCAGTAGCGACCGATCACGGTGGCTACGTCGCACGCCGGGCCGTGGTTCGCGCGCCCGGTCAGCTCCGTGAGGTATCCCCTGGCCGATTGCGGTGGGGTATCCCGGCCGTCCAGAAAGGCATGGATGCGCACGCGCGGGAGCCCGTGGCGGTCGGCCATCTCACAGAGAGCGAGGAGGTGCGAGTCCACCGCGTGCACCCCTCCCGGCCCCACGAGACCCATCAGGTGCAGGGTGGCGCCGCGTTCCCGAACGCTTTCCATCACCCGCACGAGGCGTGGATTCTCGAACAGCTCGCCGGATTCGATTGCCCGGGAGACGCGCATCAGCGTCTGCATCACCACGCGACCGGCGCCGAGGTTCAGGTGGCCGACCTCGGAGTTTCCCATCTGCCCTTCCGGGAGTCCGACGGCGGGACCGAAGGTGGTGAGACGCGCGCGGGGGTAGGCCCCGCTCTCCCACAGCCGGTCCCACGTCGGGGTCCGGGCGGTGGTGACCGCATTGTCAGGCGCGGGCTCCCTGAGGCCCCAGCCGTCGAGGATCACGAGAGCGACGCGGGCGTGCCCCTGCGCGCGGCCCGGTGCGCCGCCGGCTTCCGGCGTTTCCGTCATCTGACTGGGCTCCGACAATCGAAACGGGGTTTACAGAAGCAGTTAACCATCGTATCATGCTGTACTTCAACGGGCGTGAATCTATGTTCTTCCGAGGCGGCCGGCCACCCCGGTGCCGCCTGCCCGTTGAATCTCCGAACACAGCTTCCGAACGCCTCGTGCCGTACACGCTCAACGCATCCGCGGGCGCGCGCTTTCGCTCGTGCATCGTCAGCACCTTCATCTCGGTATTCGTCGGCCTGACGCTGACGTGCACATCGGTGGCCGCACAGACCGCGATGCGGGTTTCCGCAGCGGAGGAGAACGTTCGCGCACAGCCGAACGGGGAACGGGTGGCGGTGCTGAACCGGGATTTCCGCCTGGTCGCCGGCGAGTCGCGCGGGCAGTGGCGGGCCGTCACGCTGGACGCCTGGGTTCCTGCACGCTCCGTGATCGTGAACCGGCGGGACGGATTCAACGTGGTTCTCGCGGGTGGGGGGGCGGCTCTCCACGCCGGGCCGGGGGGTGCACCGGCCGGTCGAGCGATGGGCGGCGTTCCCTTCAACGAGATCACGCGACAGGGCGCGTGGGTGCGGGTGCAGCGTCCGGCGTGGGTCTGGTCGCCGTCGCTGGCGGCGGCGCCTGCAACGTCGCGCGCGGCCGCGACCGCGCCACACGGGCGCCAGCCGCCCGCGGCCTCCACGACGCCAGCGGCGGCCCGCCCGCCCGCACCCGGACCTGGGGCGGCGGCGGGAGCGGCGGCGGGAGCGGGAGCGCCACAGGCAGCCGAGGCGGCACCCGCCGGGCCGCCACGCGCCACCGGCCGGGCGCTGCATGCCGCGCCCGGGGGTGACACCATCGCCAGCGTCTCGCCGGCCGCCCGTTTCGAGGTGATCGGTCGGGAGGGGGAGTGGGCGCGGGTGCGGGTGGAGGGGTGGGTCCGCGCGGGTGCCGGCGGGGAGGTGCAGCAGCCGGACGTGCTGCGCGACCTGTCGCTCCGTGCTCTGCGCTCCGAGCCGGAGCGCTACCGGGGCATGTCGGTCCAGTGGCAGATCCAGTTCATGGCGCTGCAGCGTGCCGACTCGATCCGCACCGACTTCCAGCGCGGCGAGCCCTACATCCTGGCGCGGGACCCGGGTGGTGAGCCGGGCTTCGTCTACATCGCCGTGTCTGCAGACCAGCTGGCTGAGGTGCGCCGGCTGTCGCCGCTGCAGCGGCTGGAGGTCGTCGCCCGGGTGAGAAACGGCCGCTCCCCACTCACGGGCCACCCCGTTCTGGAGCTGGTCGAGATCCGCCGCTGAGCCCGCATTGCGTTCCACGTCACAGGGTCCGGAAACCCGGGCGAGCACCTCTTCCGCAGGAGATTCATGAACCGTCGCTCACTCGTCGTTGTCTCCGTACTGGCAGTGGCCGGGTCGGTGCAGCCGTCCACCGCGTCGGGTCAGGCTCCGGTGACGCTCTCCATCCAGGGAACGCCGCTCCTGGAGGCGAGCGTCGCGACCACCCGGGCGGCCGCCCGCCCGGGGGAGCTTGCGAGCTGGGCCTCGGGTCGGACCGTCGTGCGCGACGCACGCTTCTTCGGCCACAGCGGGGCCCTGCGCGCGGTGGTGCTCCGCTCAGCGGATGCGGTGACCGGTGATCTGCTGCGGGCCGCCGGCGGCGCCACCGGCGGCCCGCTCCGATGGGAGCCGCTGGTGCCACGCGGGGGAGCGAACGGACTGCTGGGCGAGCCGGTCGTCGCCCCGATTGCCCCGGGTACGAGCGGCCTTCTCGGCGACGCGGTCGCACATGAGGGGGTGCAGGCGCCGATCGAGGCCGGAATCTGGCGAATCCGGGCCGGGGAGGAAAATGCGGCGGAGGTGCCGGCTCTCGCGGTGATCACGCCGGTGCCCTTCGAGCAGAAGGCCGGGGGCTCCATCAACGGGTATCGCATCGGCCGCTACCTCACGGAGGGAAGCGGTCGAACCGATCACTACGCGCCGCCCAGTGGCTTCATCGAGGTCACCAGAGAGAATCAGCACTTCCACGTCTCGGAGAACTTCCAGCTGCGGCAGTTCCTGACCAAGAACCAGGCCGACGTCTGGCCGAAGTACGTCGCCCTGGACATGCGGCTGATCGACAAGCTGGAGCTGGTGTTGCAGGAACTGAACGCCATGGGAATCCGCGCCGACCGGATGCACGTGATGAGCGGCTTCCGCACGCCGGAGTACAACGGACCCGGTCGCGGCGGGCGCGCGGGACTGTCCCGGCACACGTACGGAGACGCGTCCGACGTCTGGGTGGACAACGACGGCAACGGCTACATGGACGATCTGAACGGGGATGGGGTGGTGGATATCCGGGATGCGCAGCTGATGCTCCGGGCGGTGGACCGGGTGGAGCAGCGGTATCCGGAGTTGATCGGTGGGGCGGGTCTGTACGTGGCTACGGGCGCGCACGGCCCGTACATCCATATCGACGTACGGGGCACGCACTCGCGCTGGTGACCGGCCGTCGGATCGGCCAGCGCCTGCTCGGAGGAGGGTCCGTTCCACTCAGGGACGGACCCTCCGGTCATTCGACCGATACCGCGCCGCCCGGGTCATCGGAGGCAAGCGACGCAAGCGCCAGGAACTGCTCCTGGTAGCGCGGCCTGAGCGGGGGATTCCTCAGAACCGCTGCCGGATGCAGCATCGGAAAGAGATCGAGCGGGGCACCGCCGTATTCGATCCGGGTCTCTGTCGCCTGAAGCTGCGTGATTCGTCCGTCGGGTATGAAGTGCTGGAGGGCGAAGCGGCCGAGTGGCACCACGAGGCGGGGTGACACCAGCCGGAGCTGTTCCGCCAGCCAACCCGCGCACGCCGCGATCTCCCGGGACCGCGGATTGCGGTTCGCCGGAGGACGGCAGCGCACGACATTGCCGATGAATACGTCCGCGCGCACGATTCCCGCCCCGGAGAGCATCGTGTCGAGCAGGCGCCCGGAAGCCCCGACGAACGGAACCCCCATCTCGTCCTCACTGGCTCCCGGCGCCTCGCCCACGAAGAAGATGGCGGCGTGCGGATCACCCGTACCTGGCACCACCTGAGTTCGACCGACGTAGAGGGCGCACCGGGTGCATCCCACCATCGAGTCGTGGAGCGCCGGCAGCGTCGGAGCGGACGGGATGGTGGCCGGCAGACCCGGCAGGAGCTTCTTCTGCGGCAACATCGCCCGGTGCGCTGGAGATGAATCTTTTCGGTGGATCGGCCGTAAGAATAGGTACGCAGCGCGAGCGTGACCAGCGAAACCGATCACGAGAGAAACCGGTCGAGGGAGGCAATGTTCTGCTCCACCTGTGGCACCCTGGTTCCAGAAGGGCGACGCACCTGTACGAGCTGCGGCTCGCGTGTGGCGTCGCGCTCGCCGGCAGCGTCCGCGGAGGTGGGCGGCTCGCTATCGCGTGAGCGTTCCCCGCTCGCCGCCGTCCGCGGACGCGTCTGCCCGCGCTGCGGATACCACGGAGAGGGGATCGGGTACTTCTCCCGCGGGAGCCGCATCGCCGCTCTGGTCGGTGTGACGGTGCTGACCATGGGCGCCATGGGGGCCGGCGGGCTGATCTACTACCTGGTGCGCCGCGACCACATCGTCTGTCCACGCTGTGGACGGGGGTGGGGCGCGGAGGGGGAGCGTGCGGTGACACGGCAGGCGCCGCGGGAAATGGAGCCGGCGGCGGCAGCGGTTTCGGGTGCTTCGTGGAAGCGCGGCTGGTCCATGGTGCTCTTTCTGCTGGCGGCGCTCCTGATGGTGGCCGGGATGATGGCGGGCGAGGTGGGGCTGGTGGCGGGAGCCCTCTTCTCCGCGGCGGGAGGCGCTCTCCTCCTACAGGCGGCCGGTCGCGAGCGGGAGCGCCGCCGGGAGGCGCTGATCTCCGCGCTGCAGCTTCCGGTTCTCAAGCTGGCCGCCCGGCAGGGTGGAAGACTCACCGTTACCGAAGTCGCCGCACATCTCGGCTGGCCGCTGCGCCGCGCGGAGAAGATCCTGCAGTCTCTCGATGATGGCGTCCGCGTCGACTCCGAGGTCACCGACGAGGGGGTGATCGTCTACGACTTCCTCGAGCTCTCCCGCGGGGCCGCCGGTCCGGAACTCAGACTGCGCGAGGGGAACGGCTCCTGAAATCAGCTCCACCGCACGGAATGGAGATCCCCGCTCGACCGGCACGGTCAGGCGGGGATCACCACTTCCACGATACCGCCCGCCGACTTCGCCTCGCGCTTCGCGCGCGCGAGTGTCTCTCCGAGTTCCTGGAGCTCCGCCGGGGTATTCGCCGGCAGGGTGAGAACGGCAGCCGACAGGCGGGTCACGGGGAAGGTCCGACTGCGCCCTTCGCGGTCCACCCCGGCGTAGTGCCCGTTGGCAAGGGTATCGGTCGGGATCAGGAGCCGGAGTCGTTCGCTGAACTGTGTCTGCACACGTCGGCAACGCTCCGCGGCCGCACCGGCATCGCAGAAGAGCACGAAGTCGTCGCCGCCAATGTGTCCCACGAACTCGTCGGACCGCGTGTTCTCGGAGAGGCACTCAGCGGTGAGAAGGATAGTGCTGTCCGCGAGCGCGAAACCGAAGGTGTCGCTGAACGGCTTGAAGTAATCCAGGTCGAAGTAGCAGACCGAGAAGGCCCGTCCGGAACGGCGGCGTCGGTCGAACTCTCTGCGGATGGCGTCGCCACCCGGCAGCCCGGTGGTGGGGTTCCGGTGCAGCGACTGCTCGCTCAGCCGCAGGAGCGCCCGAACCCGACCGAGGAGCTCTCGTGAATCGAAAGGCTTCGCCAGGTAGTCGTCGGCGCCGGCGTCGAAGCCGTCGATCCGGTTCTCCACCGCGTTCTCGGCGGTGAGAATCAGCACCGGCAGGTGCTCCAGACGGGGATCGGCCTTCACGGTGCGGCACACCGCCAACCCATCCGGAGTGCCCATTCTGTAGTCCAGGACGATCAGGCCCGGCGGTGCCGACCGGATTTCCCGCAGCGCATCATCGCCGTTGGAAGCCAGCCGTACCACATAGCCGGACGAGGTCAGTACCTCACCGACCATCTCTCGCATCGCCGCATCATCGTCTGCGAACAGGATCTCGATCATCCTCGCTCCATTGACATCACCGGTCGCGCGTGGCAATGTCCCGCCGCCCCCAAACCGGGTCGCTGCCGCGCATCCGCGCGTAAACCCCTAACGTGCTCCGCCGCACCGTCCCGGGCAAGTCGCTCATCCACCACCGCCCCGTAGAAACATGGTCGCAGCCGTCGTTCTGATCCGCGCGAGCCCCGGCGATATCCCCGCGCTGGCCCGCAGAATCGCCGGTGTGGACGGCGTCGCCGAGGTCTACTCGGTGTCCGGAGAATACGACCTCATCGCCATCGTCCGGGTTCCCGAGTACGAGCGGGTCGCGGTCGTGGTCACGGAGGAGATCGCCAAGATCTCCGGCATCGAACGCACCAACACCCTCACCGCCTTCCGCGTCTACTCCAGGCAGGATCTGGAGCGCGCGTGGGACATGTTCGAATGAGCGGCGGGCGAGATCTGGCCCGGGGAAGCAGATAGGCGGGTTCACCACTCGCGCGTCCGCTCCTGCAGTACGGCCCGGATCACCTCTCCTCCGAAGCCTCGCCGTGCCAGAAAGGCGTGGAGACGGCGGCCGGCCCGCTGCGGGTCCTCGCCTTCCTTTCTTCGCCACCGCGCCGCCGCCTGCAGCGCGAGATCCACTTCCGAGGCGCCCTCCCCCGCCATCGCTTCCCGGATCGCATCCTCGGCAATTTCCGGGTCCACCCCCCGTGCCCGTAGCTCCTGAGCGATCCGCCGCGCACCCTTCGGCTTTCCCCGCACGCGGTCGCGCGCAAAGCTCTCCGAAAAGGCGCGGTCGTCGAGCAGGCCTCGCTCCTCCAGCGCGTCCAGGCAGCGCTCCACGACGTCCGGCGGGAAAGCCCTTCGGGCCAGGCGACGCGCCAGCTCCACCCGCGACCGCGCACGGTACGAGAGAAGGTTCAGCGCTGCCTCACGCGCCCGCCACGCCACGTCTTCGTCTGCCAGCGTTCGGAGCCGATCCTCGTCCAGCTCGTCGCCCCTCCCCACGCCGGCGCGGGTCAGCACCTCGTAAGAAACATCCAGCGTCCGCCCGTCGTCCAGCCGGATCTCCCACCGTTCACCGTGCCCGGGGAGCTGAACCAGCGCCGCGACGCGTGTCATGCCGCACGCCTCGCCGATCGTCCACGAACTCCCCCGGACCGTGGCATCGCCTTGTCGCTCTTCGCGCCCGCGGTTATCCTATGGCTCCGCGACCCGTTCACCCGCACGCCCGCAGGATGCCGCCGACCCCGCACGCAGCCCCACTGGACGTGGAGGGCCTCCGCGCCCGCGAGTTCCCCTTTGTATCCGAATCGGTATACCTCAACGCCGCCTCCGTGTCCCCCCTGCCGACCGCTGCCGTGCGCGCGATCGAGCTGTTTCAGAGGAAGCGGATTCGGATTCATGAGCTCACGGACGAGGACTTCGGGAAGCCGCTGCAGCGGAGCCGGGAGGCGGCCGCGGCGCTGATCGGCGCGGACGAGGACGAGATCGCTCTGGGCTGGAACACCAGCTACGGGATCAATCTGGCGGCGCTGGGGCTTCCGGGCGAGGGTGGCGACACGATCGTGCTGAGCGAGCGCGAGTTTCCGGCGAACGTCTACCCGTGGATGGGAGTGGAGGGGCGGCGGGTGGAGCGGGTGCCGGTGGACGCCTCCGGGTGGCCGGACGAGGAACGGCTGTTTGAGCGGCTCAACCGGCCGGGAGTGGCGGTGTTCGCCCTTTCCTCGGTGCAGTTCGCTTCCGGGTACCATGCGGATCTGGAGCGGTTCGGGCAGCTCTGCCGCGAGCGGGGCATCCTCTTCGTGGTGGATGCGATTCAGTCGCTCGGGGCGGTGCCGATGGACGTGCGGGCCGCCCGGATCGACGTACTGGCGACGGGTGGCCACAAGTGGCTGCTCTCACCGTTCGGCACCGGGTTCGCCTATGTAAGGAGGGAACTGCACGAGGTGCTGCGGCCCGGGGTGATCGGGTGGACGGGGATGGAGGCGTCGCAGGACATTTCGTCGCTGACCGACTATCGCTGGAAGTGGAAGGAGGGAGCGCGGCGCTACGAGGTGGCGACCCTTCCGTTCCAGGATTTCGCCGGGATGGCGGCCGCCCTGGAGCTGTTGCTGGAGGTGGGGGTGGAACGGATCGCCGCTCACCGGGAGCGGATTCTCCAGCCGCTCCTGCGGTGGCTGGGGGAGAACCCCGGGTCGGCGGGCTCGGATCTGCGGGCCGGGCGGCGCTCGGGGATCATCGCGCTGCGTCCGGCGAACGCGGATCGCGTGGAGTCGGCGCTGGTGGAGGCGAAGGTGGTGTTTGCGTCCCGGGAGGGAGCGATCCGGCTCTCCCCGCATCTGTACAACACCCCCGAGGAGATCGAGATGGTCGTGGCGATCCTGCGGGCGAAGGGAGGGGAATGATGCAGAGGATGGAGCGTGTGGCGACGATCCTGGAGGAGGTACAGCGGGAGCATGCGCCCGATCTGCGGACGAGCGTGTTCGAGATCGAGCTGGCGCCGGATGGCGAGGGGCTGGCGATCATCGGGGAGACCTCTGTACCGGCCGCCGCGGAGGAGATCCACCGGCGGGTGGGGATGCTCGAGCTCGGCATGCCGGTGACGGACCGGGTGCACCGGCTTCCCCGCACGGAAACGAGCCATGCGATCGTCACCGCCGCGGTTGCGCCGATGCTCGGCGGTCCGCGGGTTACGGAATCCCACATCTCGCAGACACTGGTGGGCCACCGGCTCCTGGTTCTGCGTGAGCGAGGCCGATGGCTCCACTGTCGCTCGGAAGACGGCTACCTGGGCTGGGTCCATCGGGGGTACGTGCGCCGGGTGGATGAGGCGGAGGCGCGCCAGTGGGAGATGGGGATCGGCGGGGAACTCTGCTTCTCTCTGGACGCGCGGCTTCTCACGCCGGAGGGCGAGGTCGCGGCACGCCTGCCCTGGGGCTCGCGGTTCGTTCGCCGGGCGGATGGGACGGGGGTTCTCCCCGATGGCCGGGCAGGAGCCATCGAGGGTGAGTGGATCGCGGAGAGGGAGAGGCCGAGCCGATTCCCGCCCGATGGCGAGGCGATGGTCGCCAGCGCGGCGCTCTGGATGGCCGCCCCCTACTTCTGGGGAGGTGTGACCCGAGCCGGGGTGGATTGCTCAGGACTGGCGCAGGCCATCTACCGGACCCACGGCGCCGATCTCCCGCGGGATTCCGATCAGCAGGCGCGTGAGGGGGTGGAGGTCGACCCGGCCCCCGACTTCAGCCGGCTACGGCCCGGTGATCTCCTCTTCTTCGCGGAAGAACCCGGCCGGGTCACCCATGTGACGATCTCGGAGGGCGGCTCCCGGATCATCCACTCCTCGCTGGGCAACGGAGGGGTGGCGCGGAACGACCTGGCAGGGAGCCTCGGCTACGAGGAGGAGCTCCGCCGGATCTTCGTCTGCGCCCGCCGAATTCTCACGCCGGGATCCTGATCCTCTGGCCCGGCTGAAGGCGGCGCGGGTTGAGGCCGGGGTTCAGCCGCTCGAGTTCGCGCACGGTGGTGCCATGGCGCCGGGAGATGGCGTCCAGCGTCTCCCCCTGGCGCACGGTGTGGGTGCGCGGCTCGGCGGCCGGGCCCGCCGGGGCCGGAGCGGGGGTCGCCGGCGCAGCGGGTGACGGAGCGGCCGTCTGAGCCGAGGGCGGGATCGCTGGAGCCGGTTCGCCCGCCGCCGGTCCGTTCGCCTCGGTGGCATCCGCAGGAGGATTCTCGGGCGCTTCCGGCCCGGTGGTGGCGAGCTGCTGGGCCGGGAGTGGCGGCCTCTCGAAACGCGCGAGCCGGATCCCGATCGCGTCCTCGATCCGCTTGGCGATCGCGGTGGAGGGTGTCTCGTTGACGAAGATCACGAAGCCGATGCGCTCGCCGGAGGCGGAGCGGACATAGCCGGCCAGAGACGAGACACGGTTGATGGTTCCCGTCTTGGCGCGGAGGTTTCGCGCGGCAGGCGTCATCCCCAGCCGATTGCGAAGGCTGTGGCGGAGCTCACCCGGTGCAGCGGCGAGCGGCAGCGTGGAGTCGAAGTGCTCCGCCAGATCGCTGCGCGACATGTAGTCGAGGAGGTGGAGCGTGGCTCGAGCGCTCACCCGGTTCAGTCGTGAGAGGCCGGAGCCATCCGCGATCCGCAGGGTTTCCGGGGTGATCCCGGCTTCACATTCGAGCATGTACTCGATGGCGCGCGCCCCCGCCTCCGCCGAACCCTCCCCGATCACCACTCGACCCACCGTCTTCAGGAGCGCCTCGGCGTACATGTTGTGGCTGATCTGATTGGTGACGTTGGCCAGCTCCAGAATGGTCGGGGAGAGATGTACGCCCAGCACCCGCGGAGCGCCGCTCCCGTTGCCGCCGGTCGCCGGTCGCCCGCCCGCCCCGACCCTGGACTGCTCCGGATGGCTGACCGTGCGGACGCCGCCGCGGATGGAGACCCCCCGCTCCTCCAGCACCGCTCTGAACGCCGCAGCCGCGAAGTTGGTGGGATCCACCACCGGCATGACCCGGTTCACTCCGCCGTGGCCGCGCGCGATCTGCCCCGAGACCATCATCCCGCGCTCGTCATGGTCGAAGCGGACGCGGGTGGTGCCACTCGCGACCGTCTGAACCTCGTTGTGCACGGCGATACCGGAGGTCGCCGGCACGGTGCGGATCTGCGCCGGAGCACCCGCGGCGGCGCCGGGGAGAACGCGCACGTTGACGATGTTCTCCGCCAGCGAGAGCGCGCCGATCGGAGCGGAGTAGGACGCGAGGCGGTAATCCGGGCTCCACCCCTCGCCGAGGTACCGGTCGTCGAAGTAGCTGCCGTCACCCACCACGTCCCCCGACACCTCGCGGACGCCCCGCGCCACGAGTGAGTCCGCCAGCGACTCCAGCGCACCCAGCGAGCGCCCCAGCATCCGCGCGGAGATGGCCGGATCGCCCGTGCCGTAGAGGATCACGTCGCCCTGCAGGACCCCGCCATCCACGCTGCCATCCGCCAGCACGTACGTCGAATAGCGGAAGTCGGGGCCGAGGTAGTACAGCGCGGCCGCGGTGCTGAAGAGCTTCATGTTGCTCGCCGGCGCGAGCGGGAGGTCGGGGTTGAGGGAGAAGATGGTATCACCCCGATCCAGCGATACGGCGATCACGCCCCACTGCGCACCGCCCCACCCGCTGGCGGAGATGGTTCGCTGCAGGTCCGCCCGGATCTGCGCGACCTCCGGAGACACCGGTTGCGGCGCTGCCGCCACGGGTGGTGGCCGCGGGGGCGCCTCCGGTGTGGCACCCTGGGTGCCGGCGACGGGGGCCCGGGAAACGAGAGCCCCTCCCAGGGTGAGGAGGGAGGCGAGTGCGAGGAACGTGCGGTGATACGGGAACATCTGCCTTCGATCCAGAGGGTGTGTCGGTGTGCCGGGCCGCCGGGCGGGTCGGCCGGAGCACAGGATTCGAACCGTTTAACTGAGGATGAGCAGCTGAACCAGCAGGAGCCCCACCGCGATCCCGGAAGCCACACCAGCCGCCAGCACTCCCAGGAGCAGGAGCCGTCGTCGTGTTCGCGCTCGCGCCACCTCGTTCCTCCGCTGTCGTAGGGTTCGGGGCTGAAGATAGCCCCTGCTGCGCACGGGCGCTTGCGAGGAGCGTGCCGCGGCCCCGCGCGGGAACGGCTTTCCGGCGTTGACACCCGGGGAGTCATCCGGCACTTTCCGCGCGTCGCAGTGGGTCTCACAACCACCACCCCGGAGCAGGTGAGAACAGCTTTCGCTTACGCTCTCGTCGCGGCGGGGGCGAACCTGGTGGGTGGTCTGGTGATCATCACCGCCTCGGCGCGCGGCCGTATCTCGCAGCGACTGCTGATCGGGTTCGGCGCCGGCTTCATGCTGGCGGTCGCCTTTCTGGCGATGATCCCGCATGCGCTGGCGGCCGGAGCGGATGCCGGGATAGGCATCCTCGTGGGATACCTGCTCGTCCACCTGACGCAGCACGTGCTGACCCCGCACTTCCACTTCGGCGAGGAGACGCACAGCCACGCCATGATCGGCAGGTGGGTGGGCGTCAGCGCTCTGCTGGGGCTCCTGCTGCACGCCCTCTTCGACGGGGTCGCGATCGCGAGCGGCTTTCAGGTCGATACCGCGCTCGGCGTGCTGGTGTTCACCGGGATCCTGCTGCACAAGATTCCCGAGGGGGTGACCGTGGCCTCCATCATGATGGCGAGCGGCAACAGCAGCGCACGCGCGATCGGCGGGGTGGTGCTGCTGGGCGTCTTCACGGTGCTCGGTGTGCTGCTGACCTCGTATGCGGAGCCGCTCGCGCGCCACGGACTCGCGCTCAGCGCCGGCGTCACCATCTACGTCGCCGCATCGAACCTGATCCCGGAACTGCAGAAGGAGCAGAAACTCCGCTTCGCGCTATCGGTGTTCTTTGGCGTGGCCCTCTACTACGTGGCCCGCCTGATTCTTGGTGGGCTCCACGGCTGAATCGCACGTGAGCGACGATACCCTCTCACTCTTTCCGAACGCCCCCTTCGCGGCGGGGGGCGAACCGCCTCCAGGCGCTCCCCCGACCCGGCCGGCCGGCCCGGAGCGGGGCGGCGCAGTGTCGCTGGATGCACCACTCGCCGAGCGGATGCGCCCGCGCACGCTGGATGAGATCGTGGGGCAGCAGGGGCTTGTCGGAGAGAACGGGGCGCTGCGGCGCGTGCTCCGTTCGCCGCCGCGTCCCCAGCCTGATCCTCCACGGCCCTCCGGGGAGCGGGAAGACGACGCTCGGACGGCTGCTCGCGGGCGAGGTCGGATGCCGAGTTCGTCCCCTTCAGCGCCGTCAGCGAGGGGGTGCCGCGGCTGCGGGAGATCGTGAAGCGGGCGCAGGAGGCGCGCGCAGGGCGGCCGCCGGTACGCTGCTCTTCGTCGACGAGATCCACCGGCTGAACAAGGGGCAGCAGGACTTCCTCCTCCCGTACGTGGAGTCGGGGCTGCTGACGCTGGTCGGCGCGACCACGGAGCACCCGGCGTTCGAGGTGAACGCCGCGCTGCTCTCGCGTGCGCGCGTGCTGGTGCTGGAGCGCGCTCACCGCCGACGAGCTTCGTCGAACTGGTCGCGGCGCGCGCTGGACGACGAGGAGCGGGGGCTGGGCATCGATGGCGGTTTCGCTGGACGAGGAGTGCGGAGGACGCTGCTCGCGGAGAGCGCCGGCGGCGACGCGCGGCAGGCGCTCGGCACGCTGGAGACTCGCGGCGCAGCTCGCCGGCCCGGGTGCCGGGATCACGGTCGAGGCGGCGTGCGGGAGGCGCTGCAGCAGCGGGTCGCATCGCTACGACACGACCACCGGCGTTCAGATGCTCTCCGCCTTCCACAAGTCGCTGCGGGCGAGCTCCGGGTCCGGCGCGCTGTACTGGGCGATGCGGATGATCGATGCCGGGCGAGGACCCGCTGGTGCTCTTCCGCCGTCTGGTCGCCGCCGCATACGAGGACGTGGGGCTGGCCGATCCGCAGGCGGGTATCGTGGCGACCCAGGCGATGCAGGCGTACGAGCGGCTCGGCGCGCCCGAGGGGTACCTCCCGCTCTCCAACGCGATCCTGTACGTGGCCACCGCGCCCAAGTCGAACCGCGCCTACATGGCGCTGCACGCGGCGCGGCGAGGCGGCGCGAGCGGCGCCGGACGCGGCCGTCCCGCTCCACCTCCGGAACGCGTCCACACCGGCTGATGCGGGAGTGGGGGTTCGGGAAGGAATACCGGTACGCGCACGACTTCGACGAGGGGTTCACCGCCGCTGCAGTGCCTCCCGGACGAGATCGCGGACGAGGAGTTCTACGACCCCCACGGACCGCGGCTACGGAAGCGAAGATCGCCGAGCGGATGCGGGAGCGGGGGCAGCTGGATTGAGCCGCGAATCGATACGATCGCGGCGCCTCGATGCGGACGCTGCTGCGGCTGGACCGTCGCCGGCTCGCCGCGCAGTTGCGGCACCCGGCGGCCGGGCCGCTGCTCGCCCTCCTCCTCCCCCTGGTGCTGCTGGTCGGGATCCTGTGGGCGGTGGGTCGCACGGCGAGCCCTTCGGTGGCGGACGCGGAGTCCGCGCCTGCTGCTGGGGCTGCTGGTGTCGGGGCCGGTCGCCTTCCTCGCCTACGGAATCACTCTTCCGCTCGCAGGACGAGCCGCTGCTCCGGCGGCTCGGCCTTTCCGCCCGGCGCGCTGTACGCCGAGCGGCTGATCCGCTTTCTGCTGGTGGCGCTCGCGACGGCGGCGGTGGCGATGGTGCCCTTTCTGGCGGCCGGCACACCGCCGGGGCGGCCGGCGGCGGTGGCGATCGCCGCGGCTGTGGCGGCATGGGGCAGCGGCGCGCTCGCGGCCAGCGGCGCCGCGCGGTCGCTGGCGGCGCCAGGCCCGCGGCGTCCGGGGCTGCTGGCGATCGGGATCTGGGATGCGGAAGTCCGAGGGATCGCACCGCTGCTCTACGCCCCGCTGGTGCCATTTATGGTGGGAACCGTGGCCGCGACGTTCGTCGGGGCATCGGCGGGGATCGCCGGCGGTCGGTTACTGCTCGTGAGCATCATGGCCATCGGAATGGCGCTGCTCGGGCGTCGCAGCCACGCGGCGGCTCTGCCGCGATTCGCCCCACAGGCGCTGGAGATGAGCTTCGAGCCGGCGCCGTCGGGGGTGGGAGAGATGAGCGTGGGACGCGGCGCGGGCCGGCTGCTGCCGCGTGGCGCTGCCGCGGTCTGGGTCCGGGACTCGCTGATGGTGAGCCGCCGCTTCGCGTGGGCCCCACGCCTCGTCTGGCCGGTGGTGATCATCTCCTTCATCGGGCTGGCCCGCTGGGGCGCTGACCCCGCCACCCGCGGCTGGGTGGCAGCGGCTGCACTGCTCGCGCTGCTGACGCAGGCGATCGCCGCGATCGCACTCGGTCGTCTGGAGCGGGGCGGCGCGCGATGGATCGACCGCTCGCTCGGCCTCACCCCGGCTCGCCGGCTGTTGGGGCGCTGGGCCTGGGGCTTCGGCGCCTCCCTCTGGCTCACCATCCCACTGTCGCTCAGCTGGGCCTGGTGGGCCGGCGTGGGGCCGGCGTGGGCGTGGGTCGCGGCGGGGGCCGGAACGGCTGCGGCCGGCGCCGTGGGCTCACTGACGGCGGCGGGGTGGCGATGAGCGACACGATGCCACCGCTCCGGGTCGAGGGGCTGAGCAAGCGGTACCGGCAGTCCACCGTGCTGCGGGATCTCTCGCTGGAGGCCGCCGCCGGTGAGGCGGTCGCGGTGGTCGGCTCCAACGGGGCGGGCAAGTCGACGCTGCTCGGCTGCATCACCGCGGACCGCCTCCCGGATCGGGGGGACGATCCGGATCTGCGGCCACGATCCGTTCTCGGACCCCGTCGCCGCGGCGCGGTGTACTGGCTACGTTCCCGAGCACCCGCTGCTCTACCCCGAGCTCACGGTGGGGGAGATGCTGCGCTTCGTGGCGGAGGCGCGTGGGCTGCCGGAGACGGAGGGCATCGCGCGCGCCGCCCGGCTCCAGGATGTGCTCGGCCTCGACGGGTGCCGATGGCGCGCTCTGCCGCGAGCTCTCGCAGGGGATGGGGCGGAAGGTCGCGATCATCGCCGCGCTCCTCCACGAGCCGGAGCTGCTGATCCTGGACGAGGCGTTCAACGGGCTGGACCGTTCCTCGTCGGATCGGCTCTCCGGTGAGCTCCGAGAGCGGCGATCCGCAGGAGCCGCCGTGCTGCTTTCGAGCCACGACCTGACCTTCCTGGCGGAGTGGTGCGATCGGGGGATCCTGCTCGCGCCGGGCGCGCCCGCGATCGCGCTGGACGGAGAACTCTGGCACCGCTGGGTGGCCACTCCCACGCTGGATCCGGGTGCGCTCTGAACGCGTCGCCGAGAGCGACGGCGAGTCCTTCATCTTCGAGGCAATGGAATGAGCACGACGAAAATGCGCCGGTCGCTCCTCTCGCTGGTCCTGGTGGCGGTACTCGCCGGGTGTGGGAGCTCGGTGTTCCGCCAGCCGGAGGTGACGCTCGAGACGGTACAGATCGGCGGGCTGGGACTGCGGGGCGGTACGCTCCTGGTGCACCTGGAGATCATCAATCCGAACCGGTTCGCGCTGAACGCCAGTCAGTTCGAACTACGAGCTGGCGCTGCGCGATCCGCGCGAGCCCAACGATACCACCTGGGTGGACTTCGCCACCGGCGTCCACGACGTTCCGTTCTCCGTGGGTGCGGGAGATACCGCACGGGTGCAGATCCCGATCGAGTTTTCATATGCCGGAATCGGGAGTGCCGCCAACGCGCTGCTCCGGAGCGGCACCGTGACGTACCGGGCCAACGGCGTGGTGGACGTGCGCACCCCGCTGGGAAGCTACGGCGTCCCGTTCAACCGGCGTGGGACCGTCACGCTGATGGGCGCGCGCTGAGCCGGCCCGGGACCATCGACCGCGAGGAGGAGAGATCGCTACCAAGGGGATGATCGAGCTGGAGGAGCCGCGGGAGCGGGCGCTGCTCGTGGGCGCGCCGCTGAAGTCGGTGCCGCCCGAGCTCACCGAGGAGCACCTGGAGGAGCTCGGCCGCCTGGCGGACACGGCCGGCGCCGACATCGTCGGGTCGCTGACGCAGCGGCTCGACACGCCGCACCCGAAGTTCCACGTCGGCGAGGGGAAGGCGGAGGAGCTGCGCGAGCTCGCCCTGGAAACCGAGGCGACGCTGATCGTCTTCGACGAGGAGCTCACCCCGGCGCAGGGCAAGAACCTGGAGCAGTTCACGGGTGTTCGCGTGATGGACCGCGCCGAGCTGATCCTGGACATCTTCGCCACGCGGGCGCGCACGGCCGAGGCCAGGATGCAGGTGGAGCTCGCCCAGCTTCAGTACCTGCTCCCGCGGCTGACCCGGATGTGGACCCACCTCTCGCGCGTGCGCGGCGGCATCGGAATGCGCGGTCCCGGTGAGACGCAGATCGAGACCGACCGCCGGATGATCGACCATCGGATCAGCCGGCTCAAGGACGACCTTCTCCGCGTCGCCACGCAGCGGGCGACGCAGCGGAAGGGACGTGAGCAGGTGATGCAGGCGGCGCTGGTCGGCTACACCAACGCCGGCAAGTCATCCGTGCTGCGCGCGATCTCCGGTACCGACGTGTACGTGGAGGATCGCCTCTTCGCCACGCTGGACGCCGCCACCCGCCAGGTGGATCTGGGCGAGGGCGAGGTGGCGCTGCTGACCGACACCGTGGGGTTCATCCGCAAGCTCCCTCACCACCTGGTCGCATCCTTCCGCGCCACACTGGAGGAAGCGCAGGAGGCGGATCTGCTGCTGCACGTGATCGATCTGTCGCACCACGGCTGGGAGGAGCAGAAGGAAGTGGTGGATGAGGTTCTCGCCGACCTGGATCTCGCCGAGCGGCGAGACGGTGCTCGTCTTCAACAAGGTGGATCGCCTCACGCACGACGAGGAGGAGGCGTGGCGCCAGCGCGCCGCCGCCAGCTACCCCAACGAGAGCGTCTTCGTTTCCACGGTGGAGCCCGGTGGCGTGGAGCCGCTGCGGGATCTGCTGCGGGAGCGGGTGCAGCGATCCAAGCCGCAGGTGCGCATCACCCTCCCGGCGTCGGCCGGTGCGGCTGCTCGCGGAGATCTACCGGGAGGGCGAGGTGCTGGAGCGTGAGGACGAGGGGAGTTCGATCCGCCTGAGGGCGCGCGTTCCGCCGGCGGTTCTCGGCCGCCTGCGCCGCCAGCCCGAGGTCGAGATTCGTGAAGGCAGATGAGGAGCCGGCGGATCTCCCGCACCTCTGGATCGTCGGCGCGGGGCGTGCCGGGCTGGCGCTCGGCACGCTGCTGCTGGAGCGCGGTGCCGCGAGCCGTCTGACCTTCCGGGGACGCGCCGCCAGCGCACCCGCGGACCCCATCTTCAGAAACGCCTCGGCGCGGTACCGGCCCGGCACCTCCGCAGTGGGCGGAGCGCTCCCCACCGCGGTGCTGATCTCCGTTCCTGACGGCGCGCTCGCCGGGATGGCGGCGGAGCTCGCCTCCGCCGGCCTCCCCACTGCGGTCCCGATCCTCCACACCAGCGGCGCACTGGGGACCGAAGTTCTCCGGCCGCTTCGCGCGACGGGCCATCCCGTCGGTACGATCCACCCGCTGGTCAGCATCCCCGACAGTGCGACCGGTGCCCGGCGGCTGTCCGGCGCCTGCTTCGGCGTGGAGGGCGACCCGGAGGCAGTCGCGGTCGCGACGCTCATCATCCGGGCGGCCGGAGGGCACTCGCTGCCGCTGACGGGTACCGCGAGGGCCCTGTACCACGCCGCCGCGGTGTTCGCCTCGAACTTCACCACAACGTTGCTGGCCACATCCGAGCGGCTCTTCGTGGAAGCGGGGATCGAACCAGCGGACGCCCGCCGCGCCGCCACCGCCCTCGCCGCCGGTGCCGTCGAGAACGCCGGTGCGGTCGGGCCGGCACAGGCTCTGACCGGACCGCTCGCACGGGGCGACGTGGCGACCGTTCGGCTTCACCTGGAGCGGTTGTCACCCCCGGAGCGGGCGCTATATTCCGTCCTCGCCCGGCACACGCTGGAGCTGGCTCGTGAGGCCGGCCTCCCCGTCAAGGTCGGCGAGGCGCTGGCTCACCTGCTCGAGGAAGCGGATTGAGGCTCTACATCAACATCGACCACGTCGCCACCGTCCGGCAGGCGCGGCGAACGGACGAGCCGGACCCGGTGCGCGCGGCGGTGCTGGCGGAGCTCGGCGGAGCGGACGGCATCACCGTCCACCTGCGGGAGGATCGGCGACACATCCAGGACCGCGACGTCGAGCTGCTGATGAAGACGGCCCGCACCCTCGTGAACCTGGAGCTCGCCGCCATTTCCGACGTGGTGGAGCTCGCCGTCGCCTGGCTGCCCGGGCAGGCGACGCTGGTGCCGGAGCGGCGTGAGGAGGTGACCACCGAGGGCGGCCTCGCGCTCGGGTCCGCTTCCGCACGTCGGGACCTCGAGGCTTCCCTGCAGCGGCTCACCGACGTCGGGATCCGCACCTCGCTGTTCATCGACCCGGACGTGGAGGCGCTCCGCACCTCGGCCGCCATGGGCGTGGATGCCATCGAGCTGCACACCGGTGAGTACGCCAACGCACGCGGCGCGGAGCGGGCGACCCAGCTGGACCGGCTCCGCCGCGCGTCCGCGCTCGGGCGCTCCCTCGGGCTCGCCGTCCACGCCGGACACGGGCTCACCTACCAGAACGTCACGGCCATCGCAGCCATCCCCGAGATCGAGGAGCTCAACATCGGGCACTCGATCGTCAGCCACGCCGTCTTCGTGGGGCTCGAACGGGCCGTTCGGGAGATGGCGGACCTCCTCCGATCCACTCGCCTGGAGAGCACATGTCGCAGCGTCTGAACGCCTACTTCGTCAAGGAAGCCCGGGAGTATCTCGAGCAGATCGAGGAGGTGCTGAGCGCTTCGCGCGAGGTCGAGGGTGAGCGTCTCGGTGAGGCTCGCCCGCGGGGTGCGCGGGAGCGCGCAGATGGCGGGCGCGGGCGGGCTGGCCCCGGTGACGGAACGGCTGGAATCGGTGCTCCGCTCCGTCCACACGCAGCTGGTGGAGTGGAGCGAAGACGTTCGCGAGCTTCTGCTTCACACCGTCGCGGAGCTGCAGGCGCTGCTCGGCTCACTGGAGCAGTGGGGCGACGAGGAGCGGGAGCGTGTGCGCGCGCTGCTCGAGCGGTGGGATGCGGGCGATAGGGCGGCGACGGCGGGCGCGCGGGTGGAAGGTGGCACCGGCGATGCGGACACGGGTGATCGCAATGCGGTCACGGTTGATGCAGACGTATCCGGAGAGTGGACCGAGCCGGCTGAGCCGACCGGGGCGGCGGGATCCGCGGCTCCGGTTGGCGGCGACCGCGCCGGCTCCGGCGAGGTGGCGCTCCCGGGCGAACAGGGCGGCGGCACGGTGGTGGCCTCGGTGCACGAGGACCAGGTAGTGCCGATCTCCGCGCTCTTCTTCGACGATGCGGGTCCGCACGTGATCTCCGCGGCGGGCGAGGCTCCGATTCGACCCGATGCCGATGAGGACGGCGTGGTGCCGATCGAGGCGCTGCTCCTCCGCGGCAGTGCGGCGGCGCGCGCGGCGCTCGCCCTCCGGCCGCGGCTGGACCAGATGCTTGCCAGTGGCGCCGCCGCGGGAGATCTCGCGCTGGTGCACGACGAGCTCTTCGATCTCCTCGAGCTGAGCATCTCCGAAGCGACTGCATGAGGCGACACCTCCGGGCGGTGATCGGGGTCGGGCTGAGCCTGCTCCTGCTCGGCTGGGCCCTTCGCGACGTATCCCCCGCCGGCGTGGCGCACGAGGTCCGCAACGTGGATCCGCTGCTCTTCGCGCTGGCCATCGTGCTGACGCTGTGCGGGTTCTGGTTCCGCGCCGTGCGCTGGGGCGTCTTCCTCATCCCCACCGGGCGCGTCCCGTTCCGACCGCGGTTCGCCTCCACGATGATCGGCTTCGCGGTCAACAACATCCTCCCCGCGCGGGTGGGTGAGTTCGCGCGCGCGTACTCGCTGTCGCGGATCACCGAGGTGCGGCTGGGTGCCTCGCTGGCGACACTGGTGGTTGAGCGGATCTTCGACGGAATCGTCGTCGTGGCGCTGCTCTTCGCCGCCATGTCGGTGGACACCTTCCCGGCGGGCCAGATCGCCGGTGTGGACCCCCGGGTCGCGGCGCGGTTCATCGCCCTGGCCATGACGGGTCTCGGTCTCGGACTGGGCGCACTGGTGATCGCTCCGGAACGGTCGCTCCGGCTTGCGGAGCGCGTGGTGCACGCCATCGCTCCCGCCCGTGTCCGTCACCCGCTGCTCGGAGCGCTGCGCTCCTTCATCGAAGGGCTGGTGGTGCTTCGCAGCGGCCGCCTCTTCTTCATCTCGCTGGGGCTCGCCGTCGTTCAGTGGATCTTCACCGCAACCTCGTTTCTGGTCGCCTTCCGGGCCTTCGACATCCAGGAGGTCGGCTTCGCCGGCGCGCTGTTCCTGCAGTCGCTGATCTCGCTCTCCGTGGCCGTGCCCTCCTCACCCGGCTTCTTCGGACCGTTCGAAGCCGCCGCAAAGCTGGGTCTCGCCCTCTGGGGGGTCGCGCCGGACAAGGCGATCTCCTTTGCCGTGGGATTCCACCTGGGCGGGTTCATCCCCACCACGCTGATCGGTCTCTACTACGTGTGGCGTCTGGACCTCAGCTGGAAGCAGGTGCAGCGGAGCGAGGAGGTGATCGAGGAGCAGGTGGCGGACGACGGGCAGCCGGAGAGGGCGGAGCCGGTCGGCAAGGAACGATCCTCGTGACCGGCTGGCTCGCGGAAGTCGCGGCACCGGCCAAGGTCAACCTCCGCCTCCTCGTCCTCGCGCGCGAGCAGAGCGGCTTCCATTCGCTGGAGACGGTGTTCTGCGCACTCGATCTCGCGGATCGGGTGACGGTGGAGCACACCGATCAGCCGGGCGTCGAGCTGGAGGTACTGGGCGGGGTGGACACCGGGCCACCCGAGCGGAACCTGGTGGTGCGGGCGGCCCACCGCTTTTTCGAGGAGATGGGGGCGGATCCGGCGATTCGAATCACGCTCGAGAAGCGAATTCCCTCGGCCGCGGGGCTCGGGGGCGGTAGCTCCGATGCCGCAGCCACCCTGCGGGTGCTGAACGTGGTGCACGAAAAACCTTTCGAGGCCGACACACTGCTGCGCTGGGGTGCAGCGCTCGGCAGCGACGTCCCTTTCTATCTCGGCGGCTCCACGCTCGCGCTCGCGTGGGGACGTGGGGAGCGGCTGCTCGGTCTCCCCGCGCTGCCGCGAAGGACCTTCGTGGTGGCGCACCCCGGGCGTCCGATCTCCACGGCGGCGGCATTCGCCCGGATCGCCCGTGACCGCACCGCCCATCATGCCGCCGACGCGTCGTCGCTCCCCCTCGAGCGCCTCACCTCGTGGGAAGGCCTTCGGGCCCTCGCGGTCAACCACTTCGAGGAGCCGGCGATCGAGGAGGTGCCGGTGATCGCCGAGGGGCTCCGCACGTTGCGCGCGGCCGGCGCCACCATCGCGATGCTCACCGGCAGCGGTTCAGCCATCTTCGGCGTGTTCGAGGACGGCGCGGACGTCACGGTCGTGGAGGGGGAGCTCGTGAAGCTCGGTTTCCGATGCTGGTCCGCGACCCCCCTGGCACGATTTCCCGACGTTTCCATCCACCGCCGCAAGGGGCAGTGAGGTCGGTCGGCCGTCCGGGGCCACCGGTTGACCCCATCTTCCCGGCTGACTAGCTTTCGGGGTGTCACAAATGGCGGCGGTTCGCCGCTTTGTGCAGTCAGTCTGCCCCGTGGTGTAACGGCAACACACCGGTCTTTGGAACCGGCTTTCCTGGTTCGAATCCAGGCGGGGCAATGAACGGGCGGTCGATCCTGATGGATCGGCCGCCCGTTTCGCCTGCATTCCCGCGGTTGAGGCACTCGGGGTCGTGATCGGCGGGGATGTGGCCTGGGCGCTCGAAACCGGCTGTCATCCGGATCCCGGCACTCGCTTCGCTCGCGCGGGATGACCCGCAACACAGGGATGGACCGCGGCACAGCGCGGGCGCGGGCGTGGGGATCCGGATGCCGCGGCAGTCCTCAGCTCCGGATCCCGGCACACGCTTTGATCGCGGGAGGGTGCACCCGGCGTGGATTTTGCCCGCGGTGGGGTCGATTCGCCTGCCGCGGCGGGCAATTTCGCGAAGCAAGCACCCGACCAGGGACGTGCGGTCATGCGCAGCAACCCCAAGCGAGAGTTCATCCGCCACACCGTGCAGGTGCCCATCGAGGTGCACACCGTCGACGGGGCAGTGGAGGAGGAGAGTGTGAACGTCAGCCATGGCGGTCTGGCATTCTGCACCGAGACCTGCCCTCCTGCCGGGGAGATCATCGAGCTGAAGATTCCCTCGGTGGACCCGCCGTTCAGCGCCCGCGGGCGTGTTGCGTGGTGCCGGAGGGAGGGGAAGGAGTACCTGGTAGGTGTCGCCTTTCTGGACGCCAGCGACGCCTTCCGGGCGCGGATGGTCCAGCAGGTGTGCTCCATCGAGCAGTATCGACTCGAGGTGGAGGCCGAGGAGGGGCGCCGGCTGACCACGCCCGAAGCGGCCGCGGAGTGGATCAGCCGCTACGCCGATCGCTTCCCCGACGCCGAGCCCACCGTCGGCTGACGCCTCCGCGCCCACGGTGTCCCTCCTGGCGTCCGGGGAATCCTCCACCACACGTAGCATCCCACAGGGTGCATTGCGGGAGCGGAACCATTCGGGCGCAGCAGGGTTAATCGTGGCGCTGGAGCCGATCTGCGGCTTATCCTCCGACAGATGTTCATCCGAACCACTCTCACACCCGCCCCCATGAAGAAGCTGCTCACGCTGCTGATCGGGCTGTGGGCCGTGCCTGCCGCCGCGCAGGACGTCTCGATCCCGCACTCGATCTTCGAGTTTCCCAACGGGCTCCGTCTGATCGTGCACGAGGACCACTCGACGCCGATCGCGGAGGTCAACGTCTGGTACCACGTCGGTTCCGGCTATGAGGAGCCGGGCCGCACCGGCTTCGCGCACCTCTTCGAGCACATCATGTTCGAGGGAAGCGCCAACGTGCCGCGCGGCGAGTTCGACCGCCTGCTGGAAGCCGCCGGTGGGCGGAACAACGGCACCACCAACGTGGACCGAACGAACTACTTCGAAACGGTGCCGGCGAACGCCGTGGAGCTCGCGCTCTGGCTGGAAGCCGATCGCATGGGTGGGCTGCTGGAGACGATGAGCCAGCAGAAGCTGGACATCCAGCGGGACGTGGTGAAGAACGAGCGGCGGCAGAGCTACGAGAACCGCCCGTACGGCGGCTTCTGGGAGGCACAGGCGGCCGCTCTCTACCCGGAAGGCCATCCGTACTCCTGGACGACCATCGGATCCATGGAGGACCTCTCCGCCGCCTCGCTGGAGGACGTGGAGAGCTTCTTCCGCCGGTACTACGTGCCCAACAACGCGGTGCTCTCGGTCGCCGGTGCGGTGGATACGGAGGAGGTACGGGAGATGGTGGAGCGGCTGTTCGGCTGGATCCCCCGCGGCGAGACGGTGGAGCGCCCGCGCCTCCCGGTGCCCGTCCTGGAACAGTCGCGTCAGGTCACGCTGGAGGATCGCGTGACGCTGCCGCAGTTCAATGCCATCTGGCGCACTCCGGAGGCCTATTCCGCTGACGACGCGGCGCTCGGCGCGCTTGCCGAGGTGCTTGCCGGCGGCAAGAACTCGCGGCTGTACCGGCGTCTGGTGTACGACGAGCAGATCGCGCAGGATGTGAGCGCCTTCAACTGGTCCAAGCTGCTGAGCGGGGACTTCTACGTGCGGATCATGGCGCGTGAGGGAGTGTCGCTGGACCGTGTGGAGGATGCGGTGGTGGAGGAGATCGCGCGACTGGCCGCCGCCCCACCGACGGCCGAGGAGATGGAGCGCGTTCGCAACTCGACCGAGACGTCGTTCGTGCGGGCCCTGGAGCGAGTTTCCGGCAAGGCCGATCGCCTGAACGAGTATCTGTACTACACGGGTGATGCGGGATTCGCCGAGCGGGACCTGCGGCGCTTCCAGGCGCTCACCCCGGCGGACATCCAGCGCGTCGCGCGTGACTACCTGCACGCGCACAACCGTGTGACCATCAGCATCGTACCGGAGGGGCAGACCGCCCTGGCCGCCAGCGGAAAGGAAGTGGCCCGATGAGCCGGAATCTTCTCAGGGCACCCGCGCTGGTGGCGCTCGCAGCGCTGGCGGGTTGCGCTGCTCCCGCGGCGACCCCGGTGGGCGGGGTGGGTGCGCCGCCGCCGGTCGCCTTCCCGACGACGCCGCCGGAGGTGGGGCCGGCACCCGCTCTCTCGCTGCCGGCTCCCGTCCAGCGCCAGCTCGCCAACGGGCTGGAGGTGCTCTACATCCGGCACGGAACGGTGCCGATGGTGCAGGCGACGCTGATGACGCGCGGCGGGCTGAGCGACGACCCGGCCGACCTGGCGGGGCTCGCCTCCTTCACGGCTGAGATGCTGGACGAGGGCGCTGGCGGCCGTGGTTCGCTGGAACTGGCGGCGGCGCTCGAGGCGCTCGGCGCGACGCTCACCACGGGCGCCGGATGGGACGGTGCGCAGGTGAACCTCCAGGTTCTCCGTTCTCGGCTGCCGGACGCACTTCGCCTGATGGCGGACGTCGCCTACCGGCCGGACTTCCCGGAGGCCGAGGTGCGCCGCGTCCGCGATGAGCGGCTCACCGAATTGAGCCGCGGGCGGGACGAGGCACGGGTGATCGCCGGCAATGCGTTCACCTCGCTGCTGTACGGCTCCAACCACCCTTACGGGCGGCTGACCACCACCGAGGGTACGCGCCGCATCGACCGGTCACGGATCGTGGATTTCCACGCGAGCTTCTACCGACCCGTGGGGGCGACTCTCCTGCTGGTCGGCGATGTGGACGAGTCGCTGCACGCGGTGGTGGAACAGGCATTCGGCGGGTGGACCGGCGGCAGCGTTCCGGCCGCCACCGCCCCGGCACTGCCGGCTGCCTCCGCCACGCGCATCTACCTGATCGACCGTCCGGCGGCGGCGCAGTCCGAGATCCGGATCGGTCATCCGGCCGTGGCACGCGACAACCCGGACTTCTTCCCGCTTCAGGTGCTGAACACGCTGCTCGGTGGATCGTTCACCAGCCGGCTGAACCAGAACCTGCGGGAGACCCACGGCTACACCTACGGCGCCGGCTCCTCGTTCGCGATGCGGCGGGGTGCGGGACCGTTCATGGCGAGCAGCGCCGTGGTGACCGCCAAGACCGACAGCGCGGTGATCGAGTTCTTCAACGAGCTCCGCCGGATCCGGGACGAGCCGGTGCCGGCGGACGAGCTGGAACGGGCCAAGAGTTACGTGGCGCTCGGCCTTCCGCAGAGCTTCGAGACCACCGCACAGGTCGCCTCGCGGTTGGCGGAGCTTCGCCTCTACGGTCTCCCGATGGATTACTACAACACCTACGTGCAGCGGGTGATGTCGGTGACCGCGGCAGACGTGCGTCGGGTGGCCAACGAGTACATCCGGCCCGAACGGTCGGCCATCGTGGTGGTGGGTGATCGCTCCACCATCGAGGCGGGCCTGCGCGCGCTCCCGGTCGGTGAGGTGGAGTTGCGCACGATCGACGAGTTCGTCAGGTAACGCGGCGAACAGCATCCGGGGATCAGTTCTGCGGCGGTTCGTGGCTCCTGTCACGGACCGCCGCTCGTTTTTGCAGCCGGGACTCGAGCTGCAGACCCCCGATCTCCCGACGCCGATCCCGGTTCGCCGGCCCTCCTGAGCTTGACGCCGGCGCTGGCCTCTCCCTATCTTCCCGCGCTGTCTCGCTCACTGAAACCCGGCCATCCAGCCTGAATGCCTGACCTGTTTGCCAGCGGCCAGAGGGGGCCGCTGATGATGCTTTCCGGCTCCGCGAACCAGGCGCTCGCCGGGGAGATCGCGACGACCCTGGGCATACCGCTGGGCGACTCGACGATTCGCAGGTTCGCCGACGGCGAGATCTTCGTCCGGATCAACGAAAACGTGCGTGGCAGGGATACCTTCATCATCCAGCCCACGCCCCCGCCGGCCGACACGATCATGGAGCTGCTGCTCCTGATCGATGCGGCGCGGCGTGCGTCCGCGGCGCGCATCACCGCGGTGGTCCCGTATTTCGGGTACGCGCGCCAGGATCGCAAGGACCAGCCGCGAGTGGCGATCGGCGCCAAGCTGATGGCGAACATGATCGCCACGGCCGGCGCAGATCGCGTTCTGGGGGTGGACTTTCACCAGCACCAGCTGCAGGGGTTCTTCGATATCCCGGTGGACCACCTGTATGCGGCGCCGGTGATCACCCGCTATTTCCGGGAGAAGCAGCTGGACAACCTGGTGGTGATGGCTCCGGACGTGGGTGCCGCCAAGATGGCTCGCGGCTTCGCCAAGCGGCTCGACGCGACCATCGGCATCATCGACAAGCGGCGCCCCACGGCGAACGTCTCCGAGGTGCTGCACGTGATCGGTGATGTCGAGGGGAAGGACTGCATCATCGCGGACGACATGATCGACACCGCCGGCACGATGAGCGAGGCGGTGGTGGCGCTGAAGAATCGTGGAGCTCGCGACGTGTACTGCTGCGCGTCGCACGCTCTGCTTTCCGGCCCCGCCGTCGAGCGGCTTTCCAACTGTCCGGTCAAGGAAGTAGTGGTCACGAACTCCATCGGGATCCCCGAGGAGAAGCGCTTTCCGCAGCTCACGGTGCTGTCGGTGGGCGATCTGATCGCGCGAGCGATCACCTATACTCACTCGAACGAGTCGGTCAGCTCGCTCTTCGAGTGAATGGGGCGGTGGCGGTGGCCGACATGCGCCGCCCGCGCCCTCTGCGATACCTAAAGAGGAGGAAATTCAGATGACAGCCACGTTGACTGCAGAAGCACGCCAGGGCGGCGGCAAGTCCGCTGCCCGGGCGCTCCGCCGCGCCGGGAAGGTACCCGCCGTGGTCTATGGCCACGGTGACGAGACCCGCCCGCTGGCGGTGGACGCTCACGAGCTCAAGAAGCTGCTCGCCTCCATCAGCGTCGAGAACACGATCATCGACCTGAAGGTCGATGGTGGCAAGGCGACGCCCGCGCTGATCCGTGAAGTGCAGTACCACGCGACCCGGCACGATGTCGTCCACCTGGACTTCTACCAGGTGCACGCGGGTGAGAAGATCACCCTGACGATCCCGGTGCGTCTGCATGGCTCACCGCGGGGCGTGCGGGACGACGGTGGCGTTCTCCAGCAGGTGCTCCACGAGCTTCAGGTGGAGTGCCTTCCGCGCGACATTCCGGAGGGGATCGACCTGGAGATCGGCGAGCTCGGCGTCGGAGAAGGGATCAGCATCCGCGACGTCGATCTGGCCGACGTGCGCATTCTCAACGATCCCGATCTCACCATCTGCTCCGTAACGCCGCCGACGGTGGCCGCGCTTCCGGAGGGCGAGCTGGCGGAGGGTACGGTGGGTGGTGACGTGGAGCCGGAGCTGGTCCGCGACCGTCGCACCGACGAGGAGACGTCGAACGCAGAGCAGGATTGATCGATCTGCTCGGCCGGCTGCTCGGGGGCTCACCGGCCCCCGAGCCCGGCACCCGGTTCATCGTGTGCCTGGGGAACCCGGGGGCTCAGTACTCCACCACCCGCCACAACGTCGGATGGTGGCTGGCGGACCGGGCGGCGGCCGAATGGGGTCTCGGCCGCTTCCGGAAGGAGGGATCAACGGCGGTCGCGCGGGGCACGGTCGCTGACCGGCCGGTGGAGCTGTTGAAGCCGCAGACGTTTATGAACCGCAGTGGGCAGGTGGTGGGTGAGCTGCTCCGGCACGTGAGCACGGATTCGGCCACGGACCTGCTGGTGGTGGTGGACGATGTGGCGCTGGAGCCCGGCCGCGCGCGCATGCGTGCCTCCGGGAGCGCCGGCGGCCACAACGGTCTTCGTTCGGTGGAGAGCGTTCTCGGATCGGGGGATTACCCCCGCCTGAGGATCGGCGTGGGCGCGGCGCCGGCGGGAGAAGATCTCGCCGCCTGGGTGCTCGCCTCGCCACCCCCCGACGAGCGCCGACTCATCATGGAGCTCTTCCCGGAGCTCATCGAAGCGCTCCGCGTCTGGATCGACGAAGGTATCGAGCCGGCGATGAACCGCGCCAACGGCGCCGGTCGCGGAGGCGCCGGAAACTGAGCGTGGGCCGCGAGGCCTGCCTGTCGACATTACGCTGGTGTTCGGAAGTCCCGACCGCTCGACCGGGCGGTCGAGCCCATCCCACCCGAAGCGGAGGAATGCACGTGATCGATTTTGCCTGGTTGGCCTGGCCGCTCGGCCTCGTCGGCCTCGGGGTCGCAGTGATGCTCTACATGTATCTCCGGAAACAGCCTGCGGGGAACGAGGTCATGCGAGGCATCGCCGAGCAGATCGAGACCGGCGCGATGGCATTCCTCCGCCGCGAGTATACCGTGCTCGCGGTCTTCATCGTGGTCGTCGGGGCGCTGCTCTGGCTCGCGATCGGGCAGTGGACGGCGCTCGCTTTCCTGTTCGGTGCACTCTCCTCGATGACCGCCGGCTTCATCGGGATGAAGGCAGCGACCAAGGCGAACGTGCGCACCGCCGAGGCGGCCCGCTCCTCCGGGCAGGGGCTCGCGCTGCGCATGGCGTTCAGCGGCGGCGCCGTGATGGGACTGGCGGTCGCCTCCCTCGGCCTCTTCGGCATCGGCATCATCTACTTCTTCGCCATCCACCGGCTGGGCTTTCCGGTTCAGGCCGAGTTCGTTGACTTCGCCGAGACCATCTCCGGCTTCGCGATGGGCGCTTCGAGCATCGCGCTCTTCGCGCGCGTGGGCGGCGGCATCTACACCAAGGCGGCCGACGTCGGCGCCGATCTGGTGGGCAAGGTCGAGGCGGGGATCCCGGAGGACGACCCGCGCAACCCCGCGACCATCGCCGACAACGTGGGCGACAACGTCGGCGACACCGCAGGCATGGGCGCCGACATCTTCGAGTCGTACGTGGGCGCGGTGATCGCGACCATCGCCATCGGCGCCACCAGCGCCATCTTCATCGGGCAGCGCATGCAGGCCATCGTGCTCCCGATCCTCGCCATCGCGGTGGGTCTCATCGCCTCGCTGATCGGCATCGCGCTGATGCGCGTGCTGGAGCGGTCCAACCCGGCCGCGGCGCTGCGAAACGTGACGCTGATCTCGGCCGGCCTCTTCCTGCTCGTGATGTACTTCGTGGTGGTGGGCCTCGGCTTCGACCTGACGGATCCGCTCACGGGCCGCGTGCTGCGCTCGGACGGGCCGTTCTGGGCGATCGTCGCCGGCTCCATCGCCGGTGTGCTGATCGGGCTGGTGACGGAGTACTACACGGCCTCCAAGCCGGTGCGCCGCATCGCAGAGTCATCGCAGACCGGCTCCGCCACCAACATCATCTCCGGGCTGGCCGTGGGCATGGAGTCCACAGCCCTTCCGCTGATCCTGATCTCCATCGCCATCTACGTCTCGTACTATTTCGCGTCACTCTACGGCGTCGGGATCGCCGCCGTCGGAATGCTCGCCACCGTGGGCGTGACCATGTCGGTGGACGCCTACGGTCCCATCGCGGACAACGCGGGCGGCATCTCCGAGATGAGCCACCTCGGTCCGGAGACCCGAAAGATCACCGACGGGCTGGACGCCATCGGCAACACGACCGCGGCCATCGGCAAGGGATTCGCGATCGGCTCCGCCGCGCTCACCGCACTGGCGCTCTTCTCCGCCTACGCTTCGGCGGTCGGGCTGCGGGAGACGGGCATCAACCTGATCAACCCGCTGGTGGTGATCGGGCTGCTGCTGGGTGGCGTACTCCCGTTCTACATCGGTGCGTTGACGATGACGGCCGTCGGCCGTGCGGCGCAGGGGATGGTGGAGGAGGTCCGCCGGCAGTTCCGCGAGATTCCGGGGCTCATGGAAGGTACGGCGATGCCGGACTCGGCCCGCTGCGTGGACATCTCCACGAAAGCCGCGCTTCGGGAGATGGTCCTCCCGGGCAGCGTCGCGGTTGCCAGCCCGGTGGTGGTCGGCTACTTCATGGGTGTGGAGGCGCTCGGTGGCCTGCTCGCCGGGGCGACGGTGACCGGCGTGCTGATGGCGCTCTTCATGTCCAACGCCGGCGGCGCATGGGACAACGCGAAGAAGTACATCGAAGCCGGCGCGTACGGCGGCAAGGGCTCCGAGCCGCACAAGGCTGCGGTGGTCGGTGACACCGTCGGCGACCCGTTCAAGGACACCTCCGGACCGTCCATGAACATCCTCATCAAGCTGATGAGCGTGGTCTCGCTGGTGCTCGCTCCCTGGTTCGTGCGCGTTCACGGTCTCACTCCGGATGCGGGTGCCGAGGGTACGCCGGACGTGATCGGGATGTTGGAGTCGGTGAAGCTGGCCGTGATGGCGCTGCTGGGGTAGGAGGGAATTCAGGATTCAGGATTCGGGGGGCCGGCCGGACGCCGCCGGATCCCCGAATCCGGCCCTCCCCGAGTTGACCTCGACGACGGCTTCGGCTATCATTCAGAGTTGTCGTGGCCGGCGCCCTCACGGGCTGCCGGCCGCGTCGTTTACGGCCGCACCGCGATCGGGTGGAAGCATGCTCAAGCTGGGAATCGTCGGACTTCCGAACGTGGGGAAGTCGACCCTGTTCAACGCGTTGACGGCCGCCGGCGCCGATGCCGCAAACTACCCGTTCTGCACCGTGGAGCCGAACGTGGGGATGGTGGAGGTCCCGGACCCGCGCGTCGCCGTGCTCACCGAGCGGGTGCAGCCGCAGCGGACCGTTCCCGCCGTGGTCCAGTTCGTGGACATCGCCGGCCTGGTGAAGGGTGCGTCGGAGGGTGAGGGGCTGGGCAACCAGTTCCTGACCAACATCCGGGAGACCGACGCGATCGTGCACGTGGTCCGGTGCTTCGAAGACCCGGATGTGGTCCACGTAATGGGATCGGTGGATCCGGTGCGCGACCGCGAGGTGATCAACCTGGAGCTGGCGCTCTCGGACCTGGCGCTGGTGGAGAAGCGGCTCGAGCGGGTGCGGAAGACGGCGCGCGGCGGCGACAGGGGCGCCGCCGCCGAACTCGCCCTGCTGGAGCGGCTCTTCGCGGCGCTGGCGGAGGGGAACGCGGCCCGGACGGTGGAGACGACTCCCGAGGAACGGCGGCTCATGCGCTCCTTCAACCTGCTCACCGACAAGCCGGTCCTCTACCTGGCCAATGTCGCGGAAGGCGATCTGCCGGAGGGAGACAACGAGCACGTCCGCGCGCTGCGCACGGCCGTGGAGGCGAGCGGCGAGCAGGCGGAAATCATTCCGGTCTCGAGCAGGATCGAGTCGGAGCTGGCGGAGCTTGGAGACGAGGAGCGGGACGAGTTCCTCTCCTCCCTCGGGCTCGAGGAGCCCGGTCTCCACCTGCTGATCCGCACCGGCTACCGTCTGCTCGGCCTGCAGACATACTTCACCGCCGGGGAGAAGGAGGTCCGTGCCTGGACCATCCCCGTGGGCGCGCGGGCGCCGGAAGCCGCCGGCGTGATCCACTCCGACTTCGAGCGCGGATTCATCCGCGCCGAAACCGTGGGCTGGGACGATTTCATGAGAACGCAGTCGGTGAAGGTCGCACGCGATCAGGGGCTCATGCGATCGGAGGGCAAGGAGTACGTGGTCAAGGATGGGGACATTCTGCTGTTCCGGTTCAACGTCTGAGAGAGCTGCTTCATTCTGGCGGTCAGCTGTTCGCTGGAAGCTCGAAGCTGGAAGCTGGAAGCTGGAAGCTCGTCACCCGCGGCGGCTCACGCGAATTGCCGCCGCCGCTTGCTTGTCTAATTCCGCATTCTCCGTTAGATTTTCCGGCTCCGCTCCTCACGTTGAGGGGCGGGGCTTATTTTTCCTGCTCCGCACCCGGGTGCGGGGCCGAATGTCCAGAGGAAAGGCATGAGGGTGAGAGATTACGAGGCGGTGTACATCTTCGACTCGGCGGTCGAGGAGGATCGGATCAATGAGAAGCTCGACCGATACCACGCGCTGGTAGCGGGCGAGGACGCCGGTACGGTCGCGGCGGTGGACCACTGGGGTCGTCGGCAGCTGGCCTATCCGATCCAGGATCGGGAGAACGGCTACTACGTGGTCACCCATTTCAGCACGACGGCCGAGAAGCTTCCCGAGTACGAGCGCATCCTGCAGCTCGACGAGGAGCTTCTGCGGTACCTGATCGTGATCAACGAGGGCGAGCTCTCGACCTCCATCGCGCCGGTCGAAGAGACGCGTGATGAGGACGAGGACGGCGACGAGGAGGACCGGTAACATGGCCCGTTCGCGCAAGACGTGCCCGATCTGTGAGTCGGGGATCCGTCACGTGGATTACAAGGACGAGCGCCGCCTTTCGCGGCTGATCACGGAGCGTGGGAAGATCCTTCCCCGCCGCATCAGCGGGATGTGCGCGCGGCACCAGCGCCAGATCGGAACGGCGATCAAGCGTGCCCGTTTCCTTGCCCTTCTCCCGTACATCGCGGGTCACGAGGGCTGAGTGGAGGTCGGGAGCGGTACGGCCCGGGGTCGGTGGGGGACCGCGATCGCGCTGACGATCGCAGTGGTCCTCCTGCCGGTGTTCGACGCCGTGCCGCTCGTTGCACTGCCGCTGGCGGTGTTGATGATGGCGCTTCCCTCGCAGGATCGCTGGCGCTGGATCGCCGCGGGCGCGCTGCTCTGGGTGGTTGCGGTTCTGCTTTCGGGCGGTCCGCTCTCGACGATCGGCCGCGGGTGGTCGCTGCTGCTGGCGAGCGCCTTTCTGTTCGCCACGGTCGCGCGGCCGGGGTGGGGAATCTTTCCCCGCGCGATGGTTGCACTTGGCGCCACCCTGGCCGGCGCCGTCGTCTACCTGGGGGTGAGCGGAACGGCGGTGGAAATCGATTCGCTGATTCGCAATCACTATCAGGAGCTGTCCACGGTGGGGATCGCCAATCTGGCGGCACGCGCGCCCGAGTCGGCCTGGGTGCGGGATCTCGCCGCCGCCAGCGAGCGAATGGCGACGCTGCAGTGGCGGGTTTTCCCCGCGATGCTCGCCCTCCAGTCACTGGCTGCTCTGGCCCTGGCTTCCTGGTGGCTGGCGCGCCTGAAGGGTGCGGCGGACGGACCGCTCGGCGTCCGGCCGCTGCGGGAGTTTCGCTTCAGCGATCAGCTGGTCTGGCTTCTTGTCGCGGGGCTCGCGCTACTGCTGCTTCCGGGCGGCGAGGCTGCCACGCGACTGGGACAGAACGCGCTTCTCTTCATGGGAACGCTATACGCGCTTCGCGGCGTCGGGGTATTCGTATTCCTGGCGGGGCGGGCACCATCGTGGTTCACGGTCGTGTTCGGAATGTTCGCCGCGATCTTTCTGTATCCGCTGGTCCTCACGGCCGCCGTACTGGTCGGTCTGGGGGACACCTGGTTGGACGTCCGGGGACGGGCCGCGCTGGCCGCCCGGCCTGACGCATAGGTGACGCGCCCGGCGCGCCGCCCTACATCGTGCAAGGAGTGGTTAGCATGCAGGTCATCCTCAGAGACCGGCTGGAGAACCTCGGCAACGCCGGGGACATTGTGACGGTGAAGCCCGGCTACGCCCGCAACTACCTGATCCCGAAGGGGTTCGCGTACGCGGCGACCGATGCCAACGTGAAGCGGATGGAGCGCGAGCGCGCGAACCTCGACAGGGCCGCCGCGGAGACGCTGCAGGCCGCCCGCCAGCAGGCGAGCACGCTCGAGGGAGTGTCGGTGACCTTCACCGCCCGCGCAGGCGAAGAGGGCCGTCTGTTCGGCTCCATCACCAACGCCGACATCGCGGAGAAGCTGGCGGAGCAGGGGATCGAGATCGATCGCAAGCAGCTCCTGATGGACGAGCCGATCAAGGCGCTGGGCGTTTCCTCCGTGGCCATCCGGCTGCACCCGGAGGTTCGCCCGGAGATCAAGGTCTGGGTCATCAAGGAGGAGTAGTCCTCCGACCGGAGCGTCTCCCGTAGCAACAGCGCGGGGACCGGGGGAACGGTGGGGTGACGGCACTGGTCGCCCCCGCTGTTCCCCTTTCCGCATCGGGCTGCCTGGCCCCCGAATTGCACCCGCCTGCAGCGGCAGATGCAGGCCTTTCGTGCGGGTGAACGCAACCCCCACCCGAGGTAATGAGAGCACTGGATGAACGATTCCTCCACCATTCGCACCCCCATCGACCTCCCGGCCGAGGTGTCCCGCGCCGCGGAGCTCCTGCTGGACCGCAAGGCACACGACGTCACGCTTCTGGACCTCCGGGGACTCTCCGGTGCCGCCGACTTCTTCCTGGTGGCGACCGGCCGTTCGGATACCCACGTCAGCGCCTCGGCCGATCACATGATCGACGAGCTGAAGAAGGAAGGCGTTCGCCCCGTCGGTGTGGAGGGGCTGCGCGGCGGTCGCTGGGTGCTGGCGGACTACGTGGACTTCGTGGTCCACGTCTTCCACCCGGCGGCGCGAGAGTTCTACCAGCTGGAGCGGCTCTGGGGCGACGCACCCATTCACGTACTGGATCCCGAGGAGGATTGAGGTACGGCTTCGTACCCGCTCGTCTCGCGCCACCCGACCCGGCGGGCCGTTGCTCGGTCCGCCGTTCGCTTGCACGCACGGCTCTTTTTCGCTTATCTTCTCACCTTCCGGCCCGGGTGAGGGGTTCCCGCCGCCGGTGAGCCGGTGGGAGCGAATCCACCGGAGACAAGTCACCCCGTCCTTCCCATTCATGAGCGACTTCCAGAAAGATCCGGCCCCCGACGCGCCCGGTCTTCCGGAGGCGATCACCTTCTCGCCAGGTGAGGAGACCGCAGTACGGAGCCTGGCAGCCGGTGCCACGGTTGTGCTGCTGCTGACCGGCGCGGTGGACCGCCGCTGGGCAGCGCGCACCGCGGTCGAACTCTGCACGCAGTGGGCCGGCGAGGGGCGGCGGATCGTTCTCGCCGACCTGCACCTGGAGAACCCTCTGCTGCACGAGCTGCTGGAGGTCGAGAACCTGGAGGGAGTGGTGGACATCTTCCTCTACGGCGCCTCCATCTCGCGCAGTGCTCGTGCCGTCGAGGGGCGCGGGTTCCATCTGATCACGGCCGGGACGTACGAGGTGGACACTCGCTCCATCTACCGACATCCCCGCTGGGAAAAGCTGGTGACCGGCTTCCGCGAGGCGGGTGCCTCTCTGGTGCTCTTCGCCCCCGCCACCGCGCTGGATCAGGAAGCCGTCGGGAGGTTCGTGGATGAAACCATTCTGCTCGGAATGCCGCGGGATGGCCTGATTCCGGCTTCCCTCGAGAGCGGAGTGTCCGGGCTGCTGGTTCCCCCCGGGTACCGTTTTCCCGATCCCGAAGAGGCCGAGCTGGTTCGGATGGCTGATCCGACGGTCGCGGCCGACCCGGATCTCCATCTACCGCCCGAGCCCCACCGTGTGGACGAGCCCGCGCGCCCAGGGGCGAGGGTGGTGATTACGCTGCTGCTCCTGATGGTTCTGCTGGCCGCAGCCGGCTTCGGGCTGGCCCGGTATCGTCCCGGTCTGATTCCCTGGCTGGCTCCGGCCGGCGGTGCGCCCGCCGGTGCCGACGCCGCGCCGGGGCAGACCGCGGCGGCCCCCGCGGTTCGCAGGGGAGGGGAGACCGTGCCGTTCGCCGTCCTGGTGCGCAGCTACGCCTCGCTGAACGCGGCGCAGCAGCAGGTGCAGACGGAGCAGCGGCGCTTCGCGGATACTCCGTTCTACATCTCCCCGGAGGACGACTCGGGCGTTTTGTACTTCAAGGTGTACGCGGGGCTGCTGCGGGATACGGCGAGCGCCGAGCGGCTGCGCGAGCGACTGCTGCAGTCGGGCGCGGTGGACACCGAGGACACGCTCGGAGCACTCTCCCTGATCCATCGTGCCCACCTGAGCTTCGACCTCGGTGAGTTCGCTTCCCGCGATTCCGCCCGGGCGGCGAGCGATTCTCTCGCGGTACGTGAGATCCCGACCTATGCGGTGCCGATGCCGTACGAGGATGGCTCGCGCCGCTGGCAGCTGTACGGTGGTGCCTACCGCGACAGCGTGACCGCCGACGCCATGCGCCGCCGCCTGACCAGCGCCGGAATCACTCCCCGCCTCGTACTCCGTGTGGGAGAGCCCGCGCCCGGCTCTGAATGAGGCTCCGCTCCCTCCGCCTGCACGGCTTCAAATCCTTTGCAGATCGCACCACGCTGGACTTCCGGGAGGGCGTCACCGCCGTCATCGGGTCCAACGGGTGCGGCAAGTCGAACATCGCCGATTCCATCCGCTGGGTGCTCGGGGAGCAGCGTGCGAGCGCGATCCGCGGCTCCAAGATGGAGGAGGTCATCTTCCAGGGAACGGCCCGGCGACGGGCGGTGAACCTGGCGGAGGTGGTGCTGATCTTCGACAACGAGAGCGGCCGGGTGCCCGTTCCGCAGACGGAGATCGAGGTCGCGCGCAAGGTGTTCCGTGAGGGTGGGAGTGAGTACTCGCTGAACCGGAATCCGTGCCGGCTGCGCGACGTGACCGGACTCCTGCGCGATACCGGTCTCGGCTCGAATGCGTATGCGATCATCGAGGCGGGGATGATCGAGACCCTGCTCAGCGACCGGGCCGAGGAGCGCCGGCTTCTGTTCGAGGAGGCGGCGGGCATCGGGCGGTACAAGGACAGCCGCCACGCGGCGATGCGGCGCCTGGAATCGGCCGAGGCGGACCTCGCCCGGCTGCAGGATCTGCTCGCCGAGGTCGAAGCCAAGGTGCGGGCCCTGGCGCGGCAGAAACGGCGGGCGGAGCGGCACCGTGAGCTGCAGACGCGGCGCCTGGACCTGGAGGTCGCGATCGCCCGGGCGGAAATGGACGCCCTGTTCGCCGAACTGGGCATGAGCGAGCAGCGGCGGGCGGAACTGCACGATCACTCCCGCAGCGCCGGCGCCGAGCGCGCGACCGCGGAGGCGCGGGTGGAGGAGCGACGGATCGAGGCGGCCCGTCTGGGGCGGGACCGGGCAGCTGCGGCCGAGCGGCTGGAGGGGGTGCGGCGGCGGCTGGACGAGCGCGAGCGCGAGGTGCTGCTGGCCGACGAGCGGCGAACGCACGCGGAGCTGAGGATCCAGCAGCTTGCGCGTGAGCGGGCGGAGGTTCAGCAGAGGATTGCATCGCTCGCGGCGGAGGTGGAGCGGAGTGGAGAAGCGCGGGACCGGCAGCGGGGTGCGCTGGAGACGTACCAGGAGCGGCTGGAAGAGAGGAGCGAGGAGAATCGATCGGTTCGTGCGGCGGTGATGGCGGAACGGGCGGCGAGCGACGCCGCGGCCGCGCGGGCGCAGGAGCTCGCGCGGGAGATCGCGGCCGCCGAGGGGGAGCGGGCGGCGGTGGAGCGTCGCCGTCGCGAGGCCGAGGAGCGGCTGGCGGAACTCGCCGGTTCGCGCGAGACGCTCAGCTCGCAGCTGGGCGACCTGTCCGAACAGACGGATCTCTGGTCGGTGCGCACGGACGAGGTGCAGGCGCTGCTCCGGGCAGCGGTGGACCGCCAGGCGCAGCTTCGGGAGAAGCTGGCCTCGCTGCGCTCGCGGGAGCAGTCTGCCCGCGACGAGCTGCGCACGGCGGAGGACGCAGTCACCCGTCTGGGTGCACAGATGGAGGCCCGTGACGCCTTCGAGCGCGGGTACGAAGGGTTCGCCCCAGCCGTGGCCGCGATCATGGCGGAGAGACAGCGTTTCCCCGGAGTGCTCGGGCCGCTCGCCGACTTCCTGGGCGACGTGGCGGGCGCCGCACGTGCGCCGGCGGTGGAATCGTATCTCGGTCCGCTGCTGCAGGCGCTGGTCGTGCGGGACCTGGCGACGGTCCGATCGCTTCGCGACTGGTTCCGGGACCGCTGGGACGAGGGCGGAACGCTCACTCTGCTCCCGCTTTCGGACCGGCGCGATCACCGGCTTCCCGACCGCCCGGAAGCGTGGGTGGCGAGACTGCTGGACGGACTGGACACCGGAGAGGGCGATCCCCTCCAGGCGTTTCCGGCCGCGGGGGCTCGGATCGGCCCGGCCGGTGAGATCGTGGACTCGCGCGGGATCGTGAGGTTGACGCGCGATCCGGGCGAGGGCGGCATCCTGGCCCGGCGCGAGGAGCTGGAGCGATTACGCGCACAGCATCGGACCGCCGTGACCGGGCGCGACCGACTGGCAGCGGCGCGCGACGCCGTGCGCGCGGAGCTCACCGCGGCGGAGGAGGCGCTGATCGAGGTGGACGAGAGCCGCCGCGTACACGAGGCCGAGCTGCGGCGGGTGGAGATGGACACCGCCGCTCACCAGCACCACCGTGGCCGGCTGCAGCAGGATCGGGAGTCACTCGAGCGCACGCTGCAGTCGCTGGACCGATCCATCGCGGAGGCCGGCGCGGCGCTGGCGGTCGTCGAGGAGCGCCTGGTGCGACTGTCGGAGGCTGTCGCGAGCGTCGGCGCTGACGACGTTCGCGCACGGGAGCGGCTGACGGAGCTTGAGCGCGCCTGGGAAGAGGCACGGGACCACGAATCCGAACTGCGAGTGGCGGTCGCTCGCGCCGAAGCCGAACTCCGGGAAACCGAACGCCGGCTGGGCAGCGCGCGCCAGGGAAGCGCGTCGGCCACGGATCGTGTCGCCTCCATCGACCGCGAGGCGGCGGAGCTTCGCGACACGCTGGAGGGGCTCTCGGGCGTACGGGAGCGGGCCGGTGGCGAGATCCAGGAGCTGTTCGAAGCACGGGACCGCGAGGCCGGCGCTCTCGCCCTGCTGGACGCGCGACTGGCCGAGGTGGACTCGGAGCTCGCCGAACTCGGAGAGCGTGTGCGTGCCGCCCGCCGCGGAGAAACAGAGAGCGGCGAGGAGGGACACCGCCTGGATCTCGCGATCGCGGACCTCCGCTCCCGTCTGGAGCGCTCCCGCGAGCGGCTCGAGGTGGAGTGGGGGCGTCCGTGGGACGGGTTGGTTGCCTCCGCGAACCCGGTGGACGGCGGCGACCCGGAGGAGTGGCGGCGCGAACTGCGCGCGGCCGGCGTGCAGCTGGAGGGGATCGGTCCGGTGAACATGCTCGCGCTGGAGGAGCACGAGGAGGAGGAGCGCCGCCTCAACTTCCTGGTTTCCCAGCGTGACGACCTGGTCCGGGCGCGTGATGATCTGCTCAACGCGATCCGGCAGATCAATCGAACCGCGCGTGACGTCTTCATGGAGACCTTCACGGCGGTGCGCGAGAACTTCCAGCGCGTCTTCCAGTCGCTCTTCCAGGGCGGTGAGTGCGACCTCTGGCTCGCCACCCCGGACGACCCGCTGGAGTCCGCCATCGAGATCCAGGCCTCACCCAAGGGGAAGCGGACCCAGCGCATCCACCTGCTTTCGGGGGGCGAGCGGACACTCACCGCGCTCGCCCTTCTCTTCGCCCTCTACCTCGTGAAGCCATCCCCCTTCTGCGTCCTCGATGAGGTGGATGCGCCGCTGGACGAGTCCAATGTGGCACGCTTCATCCACCTGCTGCAGGACTTCAAGGCCGAGACGCAGTTCATCGTCATCACCCACAACCCGCGCACCATGGAAGCCGCCGACTGGGTGTACGGAGTGACCATGGAGGAGCCGGGCGTCTCCACCATCGTGGGGGTGGAGATGCTGCGTGAGTGGGTGGGCGGCGCGGGTGTGGCGGTGAACACCTAGGGCAGGCCGCTCCAGGGGCCTCCGATCACCGATTCTGCTTCTCCGGTCCCCTCGCTGGACGCCCGCCTCCGCCTTCCTTACATTTCCACCTGCAGATCTCCTTTCGCTTTCCCGTATCGTGGGGCTGTAGATGCTGGTCGTAATGGCGCACAACGCGACGCCGGAGCAGATCGACGGAGTGGTCGAGACCATCCGGGCGCTGGGGTACGAGGCCGCACCGATCCCGGGGCGGCAGCGGACGGCCGTGGGGCTCGTGGGGAACGACGGGAAGGTGGACTCGAGCCGCCTCGAGGCGCTCCCCGGCGTGCTCCAGGTGATCCACGTCTCGCAGCCGTACAAGCAGGTGTCGCGTGAGTGGCGAGAGGAGCCGACGATCATCGAGCTCGCCAACGGCACCCGGATCGGCGACGGCGAGGTCGCGGTGATGGCCGGCCCCTGCTCGGTGGAGTCCGAGTCGCAGATCATGGAGAGCGCGCGGCTACTCCGTGCCGCGGGCGCGACCATCCTGAGAGGCGGGGCATTCAAGCCGCGTTCCTCGCCCTACTCCTTCCAGGGGCTGGGAGAGGAGGGGCTGCGGCTGCTGGCGCGTGCGCGTGAGGAGACGGGGATGGCGATCGTGACCGAGGCGATCGATCCCGAGGGCGTGGACATTGTGGCCGAATACGCCGACATCGTGCAGGTGGGTGCCCGCAACATGCAGAACTTCTCGCTGCTGCGCCGCGCCGGCCGGGCAGGGAAGCCGGTGCTCCTGAAGCGCGGGATGGCGGCGACGGTGAAGGAGCTTCTGCTCTCCGCGGAGTACATCCTCGCCGAGGGTAATCCGCTGGTGATCCTGTGCGAGCGGGGGGTCCGCAGCTTCGACACGCACACCCGCAACCTGCTCGATCTCACCGCCATCCCGGTTGTGAAGTCGCTGTCGCATCTCCCGATCATCGCCGATCCGAGCCACGGCACCGGAATCCGCTCGAAGGTGATCCCGATGGCCCGCGCGGCCGTCGCCGCGGGCGCCGACGGGCTGATGGTGGAGGTTCACCCCGAGCCCGAAAGGGCTCTCTCGGACGGTGCCCAGTCGCTGTACCCGGAGCAGTTCGGTGAGATGATGGAGCAGATCCGCGTGATCGCGGCGGCGATCGGCCGCAAGGTAGCCGATCCGCTCCCCGAGCCGGCCGTCATGTTCGAGCGGATCGCCTGAGCCGTGGGGTGAGTGGCAAGGCGCTCGGAGATCGCGGCGAACGGCTGGCCGCGGAGCACCTCGAACGAGAGGGGTGGGTGATCCTGCACCGGAACTTCCGGCAGGGTCGCAGGGAGATCGACCTCGTCGCGCGTCGCGGCGGGGTCGTCGCGTTCGTGGAGGTGAAGACGCGGTCGGGTCTGGCCCACGGTCACCCGCTCGAGGCGGTCACCGCCGGCAAGCGTCGCGAGGTACAGCAGGTCGCCACAGGGTGGATCGCCGCCTTCGGCCAGCCGGAGGATCGCTATCGCTTCGACGCGGTGAGCGTGCTGCTCGCGCGCTCCGGCGCTCCGCTCGTGCAGCACCTGGAGAATGCCTGGTGGGGGGAGGATCAACCGCCCCACGGATCAGGTTGATCCGCCGCTCCCCTTCGGGGTATATTCAGCGTCCGCCACGAGCCCGCATCCCTGACCCCGAGCCACGTGTCCCGAACCGCACTCGCCCGCGCCTACCGCCCCCGCCACTTCGCCGAGGTCGCGACCCAGGAGCACGTGTCCAACACCCTCCGCGCCGCCGTACAGCGCGGGCGGGTGGCGCACGCGTACCTGTTCTGCGGCCCGCGAGGGGTGGGCAAGACCACGCTCGCGCGGGTGCTGGCGATGGCGCTCAACTGCCCCCACCGGTCCGAGGCCGGAGAGCCGTGCGGCGAGTGTGACTCGTGCCAGCGGATCTGGGCGGGTAAGACATCGCTGGACGTGGTGGAGATCGACGCGGCATCCAACCGCGGCGTGGACGACGCACGTGACCTCCGGGAGCGCGCGATGTACGCGCCGTCGGAGCACGACCGCTTCAAGATCTACATCATCGACGAGGCGCACATGCTCACGCGGGAGGCGTGGAACGCTCTCCTGAAGATCCTGGAGGAGCCGCCGCCCCGGGTGATCTTCGTGTTCGCGACCACGGAGCCGCAGAAGATCCAGCAGGCCGCGCCTCCGATTCTTTCCCGCTGCCAGCGCTTCGACTTCCACCGGATCGGCACCGCGGAGCTGGTCGGCCGCATGCGGCAGGTGTTGAACGCCGAGGGCGTCGAAGCCGGTGACGACGTGCTGCTCCCGATCGCGCAGAAGGCGGACGGGGGGATGCGCGATGCGCTCTCGCTGCTGGACCAGGTCCTTTCCTTCACTCAGGGTACGCCGAGCGCCGAGGATGTGCGGAAGGTGCTCGGGCTCGTCGGCGACGAGCTGTTCCTCGAGCTGATGGAGACCCTCGAGCAGCGGGACCACGCCGGCGTGTTTCGATACGTGGGGCGACTGCTTGCCGACGGGTACGACCTCGCCGAATTCTATCGCGGCCTGGCTGACTTCCTCCGCGCGCTGCTGCTCGTGAAGCTGAACGGCACGGAGGGCGGTGAGATCCGGGAGGACCTGCGTGCCCGCTTCGAGGAGGCCGCGGGGTGGTTCGCCACCGGGGACCTGCTCCGGATGCTTTCCCAGGTCGCGGACCTCGATGCGGACGGCCGCTTCCGCAAGAGCGGACAGCAGCAGATCATGCTGGAGCTGCTCCTTCTTCGCTTCTCCTATCTCGACCGCACGGTGGAGCTGGAAGAGGTGCTGAGCGCACTCGGCGGTGCTCCGAATCCGCGGGGAGATGGTGGCGGAGACGGGCGCAGTGGTTCCCGCTCTTCGGTGCGCGAGGCCCGGCAGGAGCGGGGCGCCGGGGGCGCCGCCGGGCATGCGGTGAGGGAGAGCCATCCGTTACGAAGTGCGGATGACGCCAGCCGGCCCTCGAATCCGGAGCCGGCCAGCGAGGTGGCGGTCACCGCGCACCCTGCACCGGCGCCGTCCGGAGCCGGGGACGAGCCGCGGGTGGATGCCACGGGGGGTCGCGAGGGTGGAGCCGAACCCGCGCGGGTGTCGCCGAGCGGAGCCTCCGGGACGGCGCCGGACCTGCCCCTGACCCGCGGCGTGGCTCCGGGTCTGGTGACCACCGGACGTCGGAGCGACGAGGATGAGCGGGACGATCTCTCCGCCGTGGCCGGCGCAGCGGCGGCATCGCGATCCGCTCCGCCGCCGCCGGAGGAGGCGACTTCGCCTGCCGCGGCGCCGGTGAACCATCCTGAACCGCCTGTGAGCGCCCCCACCGCTGCTCCACCGCCACTCTCTGCGGCGACCGGCCCGCTCGAGATCGGCGCACTACGCCGGGCCTGGCGCGCAGTGCTCGAGGACGGCCGCGGCGTTCCACCGGGGATGGGCTTCTTCCTGCGCGCCGCCGAGCTGGTGGTGGCCGATGGGGATCGGGTGATGATCGGACTTCCGGCGGGCTCGCCGGTGCTGGAGCGGATGGAGAACCCGACCACCCGGAAGGTTCTGGAAGATGCGCTCGTCTCGCGACTGGGTCGGCCTGCGTCGATCCACTTCGCCGGCTCCGCCGCGCCGGGAGTGGTCACCTCCACCGAGCGGATCACCGCGGAGACCGCGCGGCGCGACCGACTTCGCCGCCTGGTGGCCGAGGATCCACTGCTCGCCGCGGCCGTGAAGGAGTGGGATCTGGAGCTGCTTGAATAGAGTCCCCTGCAGGTCGCTTCGGCGGGGGTGCGCGACTTGCGAGATGTGTCCCGGCTCCGGTACATTGCCGCTTTATGCCCCCGTCTGGTGAAGGTGAGAATGAACGAGAACTTCCAGCAGATCCTCCAGATGGGCCAGCAGGTGCAGGCCCGTCTGTCGCAGCTGCAGAGTGAGCTCGGGCAGAAGACGGTTTCCTGCTCGAGCGGTGGTGGAATGGTCACGGTGACTGCCGATGGCCGTGGCAAGGTGCGGTCGATCAGCATCGATCCGTCCGTGGTGGACGCCCGGGACGTGGAGATGCTCGAGGACCTGGTGCTGGCGGCCGTCTCGGAGGCGCAGACACGGGCCAACGCCGTGTACGAGGAGGAGATGCGGAAGCTGTCGGGTGGCCTCCCGCTCCCGTTCCAGCTCCCGGACTTCTAAAACAGCGGCCGGCTTCCTTGTCCGTCATCGACAGACTGACCGACGAGCTGGCTCGGCTCCCCGGGATCGGCCGGAAAACGGCGCAGCGCCTGACATACCACCTGCTGAAGACCCCCGCCGCGGACGTGACGCGGCTGGCGGAGGCGCTGGTGCGGCTCACGCGGGAGGTTCGCGCCTGCGCGGAGTGCGGCAACTACACCGAGGCCGAGCTCTGCCCGATCTGCGCGAGCCCGCGACGCGACCCGTCGGTGATCTGCGTGGTGGAGCAGGCGTCGGATATCGGGGCGATCGAGAGAGCCGGCGAGTACCGCGGGCTCTACCACGTGCTCGGTGGACGGCTCTCCCCGCTCGACGGGATCGGCCCGGGCGAGCTCAACGTCGCCTCGCTGCTGGAGCGGGTGCGGAAGACCGGAGTGGTTCGGGAGGTGGTCCTCGCCACCAACCCGAGCGTGGAGGGCGAAGCCACGGCGCTTTACCTCCACAAGCTGCTCACCCCGCTCGAGATCCGCGTGACGCGCATCGCTCGCGGCCTCCCGATCGGGGGTGACCTCGAGTACGCGGACGGCGTGACGATCGCCGAGGCGCTGCATTCCCGTCGCGAACTCTGAAGTCGCGACCCGGACCCACACGGCCGAGGGAGATGGACACGAATCGTATCCTGCGCACCACCGGCTTCACGCTTCTCGCCGTCGGCGCCTTCGCCGCACTCGGCGCGCTGCTGGTGCGCGATCAGATCAGTCGTCACAAGCGGGAGCTGTTCAGTCCCCATCCGCTGCGTCGCCTCGCCGCTCTCGGCTACCTGGGCAGCCTGCCGGCATCGGTCGATCTGGTCCTTCTGCTTCGTGACTTCACCGCGCGGGAGCGGCGCACCCTCCTGCGACGCCGCGCTACCGCGGTGCTCGCGCGCATGGAGGATGAGCTGGCGACCCGGGGCCGCACTTCGGAGGCTGTTTGATGACGGGTGGCGCTTCCAGTTGGTCGTTCGGTGAAGCCGACGCCCAGAAGATCGACAGAATCCTCCAGACCTTCCTCTACGAATCACAGGCACGCTGCGCCCTTCTGGTGGACAGGACGGGTCAGCTGATCACGACGCTGGGCGAGAAGCCGGAGTTCGACTCCACGGCGTTCGCCTCGCTCGCGGCCGCCGACTTCTCGGCCAACGACCAGCTCGCCTCGATGATCGGCGAGCAGGAGTTCTCCTCGCTCTTCCACCAGGGAGAGAAGGAGTCCATGTACCTGGCGGACGTGGCCAAGCGCGTGATCCTCGTCGTGCTGTTCGATGATCGTGCGACCCTCGGGATGATCCGGATCAAGGTCAAGGCGGTGGTGCGTGAACTCACGGAGATCTTCCGGGAGGTCTTCACCCGCTCAGCCGAGCAGGCAACCCTCCCGCGGCTGGAAACCGCCTGGGCCGATGAGGCCGAGGACGAGATCGACCGCCTCTTCGGCAGCCGCTAAGGAGACGGTCCCATGTCGATGATCAACTACGCCCTGCGCGAGATCAACTGCAAGATCGTGTATTACGGGCCCGGGCTGTGCGGCAAGACGACGAACCTGGAGTACGTGTACGACAAGGTGGCGCCCAACACGCGCGGGAAGCTCATCTCCCTCGCCACCGAGTCCGAGCGCACCCTCTTCTTCGACTTCCTTCCGGTGGACCTGGGGAGCATCCGTGGCTTCAAGACGCGCTTCCACCTGTATACGGTTCCGGGGCAGGTCTACTACAACGCGTCGCGGAAGTTGATCCTGAAGGGTGTGGATGGTGTGGTGTTCGTGGGCGACAGCCAGGTGGAGCGGCTGGACGCGAACATCGAGTCCATGCACAACCTCTACGAGAACCTGGCGCAGCACGGTCTCGATCTGGCGGAGCTACCGTACGTGATCCAGTACAACAAGCGCGATCTCCCGAATACCGCGACCATCGAGGAGCTGGAGGCGAACCTGAATCCGACCGCCGTGCCATACTTCGAGGCGGTGGCGACACGCGGGATCGGGGTGTTCGACACGCTGAAGGCGGTCAGCAAGCAGGTGATCAAGTCGCTCAGCTGAACCGGCTGAGCGGCCACTCCACCCCGGCGACAGGGAGACGGTGTTCGGTCTGAACCTGCCAAACGTGATCACCATCGCGAGAATCCTCCTGGCGCTGCTGATCATTCCGCTTCTCTTCATGGATGGTTTCACACCACGAATCATCGCCTTCGTGGTGTTCCTCGTCGCGGCGTTTTCCGATCTCTGGGACGGTCACCTGGCGCGGTCGCGCGGCCTGGTCACCGATCTCGGCAAGCTGCTCGATCCGCTCGCCGACAAGCTGCTGCTGGCGGCGACCTTCATCCCGTTCTATCTGCTCTCCAACCGGTTTCAGCCGGAGACGCCCTTTCCCTGGCCGGGTGGCACCTTTCCGCTCTGGATCGTGCTGCTGATCTTCGGGCGCGAGCTGTTCATCACCCTGTTCCGGGCGTGGGCGGCGAAGCGCGGGGTGGTGATCCCGGCCGGGCCGGCGGGGAAGTACAAGACCGTCTTCCAGAACATCTTCATCGGCTCCACGATCCTCTGGTATGCGCTGCAGCCACTCGCGCGCGCGAGCGGCTGGTCGGGCGGGTTCTGGGCCGGCTGGTCCACCTTCCACTTCTGGTTCTCGGTGGCGACGCTCACGGTGGCGGTGGTGCTGACGATCTACTCCATGCTCGTCTACCTCTGGAACTACCGGGCGCTGGCCACTGCCGACCCGAAGGCGCGGTGAGCGCCGCCGGCGGGCGGCCGGCCGAGCGTGAGGGAAGCTTCCCGCGGGGCGATGGCACCGAGCTGGCGCACCGCTCGTGGCGCGGCGCCGACCCCCGCGCCACCCTCCTCCTCGTGCACGGGCTCGGTGACCACTCCGGCCGGTACCGGCGGCCGGCTCTGCAGCTCGCCGCCGCGGGGGTGGACGTGCACGCTCTCGACCTTCCCGGCCACGGGCGGTCACCCGGCCAGCGTGGTCACGTCTCGAGGTTCGCGGAGCTGACCCACGCGGTACTCGCCCTCCGTCGCTTCCTGCTCACCGGTGAGGGTGCGGAGCGCCCGCTCTTCCTGTACGGTCACTCGATGGGCGGGCTGATCGCACTCCGCACCGTGCAGCAGCACCCCGAAATGGAGTGGCGCGGCCTCGCGCTCTCGGCACCGGCGCTCGGCGTGAGCATGACCGTACCGAACTGGAAGAGCGCCGCGGGGAGGGTATTCGCTCGTCTCGCCCCGCGAATCGCGCTGGACAACGGCATCGACGCCGAGGATCTCAGCCGCGACCCTGCGGTAGTGCAGGCTTACCGGGAGGACCCTCTGGTGCACGGGAGGATCTCGGCCCGGCTGTATGCGGAGATGATGGAGAACATGCGGCTCGCCCGCGAAAGCATCGCCGCCGCTCCGCTGCCACCCTCTCTCTGGCTCGTCCCGACCGGCGACCGTATCTGCGACGCGGATGCGGCTCTGGCGGCGGCCGGCGCTCTCCCGCGAGACGGCCATCGGGTGATCCGGTATGACGGGGCCTACCATGAGGCGCACAACGACCTCGTCCGCGAACGGGTGATGCGGGACCTCGGCGACTGGCTGCAGGCGAGGATCGGCTGAGCTGCCCGAACTGCCAGATTGGCGGGTGAGGGTGGCACCCCGATTGCACCCGGAGGGGCGGATAACGGGTTCCGAGTTCGGCCGCGGGGAGCCGCAACGGCGGCTCGGCCGCGGCCCATCCAACTTCGTACCATAACCCAGGCAGGCGGGGTCTTTCGATGAGATCAGATCAGGACGGCGAGCGGCTGGAATCGGAGTTGGAGGCGGAGGCGGCCGGAGCGGAGAACGCCCGGGACGCCGGGCCGCAGGAGGAGGACGGGATCCGCACCGTGGAGGCGGCACCCGCGGGTGACGTGGACGCGGAGCTCGCGAGCGCGCGCGATCGTTATCTTCGGCTTGCCGCGGAGTTCGAGAACTACCGGAAACGCACCGAGCGGGAACGCGGGGAGGTGACCGTCCGCGCGCAGGCGCAGCTGCTGGAGCGTCTGCTGGAGCCGCTCGACGATCTTCAGCGGGTGGCGCACTTCACGGCGGAGAACGCGACGGCGGATTCGCTGCTGGAGGGGGTGCAGATGGTGGAGCGGAAGCTGCTGCGGGTGCTGGAGAGCGCCGGCCTGGAGACGGTGGAAGCGAAGGGCGAACGCTTCGATCCGAGCCGTCACGAGGCGCTGATGACCACCGAGGCGGAGGGGCAGGAGGAGGACGAGATCGTGGGCGAGGAGTTCCAGAAGGGGTATTCGTTCCGGGGCGTGCTGCTGCGGCCGGCACGGGTCCAGGTGAAGAAGTACCAGGGGTGAGGCGACACGCCGCCACCCGTGCCGCGCGTCCGACCTCATCGTGAGCCTCCATGCAGACACCGACCAAGGACCTGTACAAGCTGCTCGGCGTGGCGGAGAACGCCAGCGCCGATGAGATAAAGAAGGCGTACCGGAAGCTGGCCAAGAAGTACCACCCCGACGCCAATCCGAACGACGCATCCGCGGCCGACCGATTCAAGGAGATCTCCGAGGCCTACTCCGTAATTTCGGATGCCGACAAGCGGAAGCAGTACGACCAGATGCGGAAGTTCGGCGCATTCGGCGGCTTCGGTGCGCCGGGCGGGGGGCGTGGCCCGGGCGCGCGTCCCGGGCCGAGCACGGGCGCGACCGGCGGGTTCTCCTTCGAGGACCTCTCGGGCGGCGGGATCGGCGACATCTTCAGCTCCATCTTCGATTTCGGCAAGCGACGTGGAGCAGGGGGGCGCCAGCAGGGGCCGCAGCGTGGTCAGACGATCGAGTACGCGGTGGAGGTCCCGTTCACGGTGGCGGCCCGCGGTGGCAAGCTCACGATCACGATCCCGGTGAACGAGACCTGTCCCACCTGTACCGGGAGCGGAGCCGCGCCGGGCACAGCGCCGACCACCTGCCCGGAGTGCCGGGGCAGCGGCTCGGTCACCTTCGGTCAGGGTGGCTTCGCGGTGTCCCGCCCCTGTCCCGCCTGCTATGGGCGCGGCACGATCCCCACCGATCCCTGCCCCACCTGTCATGGACAGGGGCACGTGCGGCAGCAGAAGCAGATCCAGATCACCGTGCCCGCCGGGGTAGACACGGGTTCCAAGCTGCGCCTCTCCGGACAGGGCGAACCCGGTGCCGCCGGGGGTGCCCGGGGTGACCTGATCGTCACCTTCCGCGTGCAGCCCCACCGCTTCTTCTCGCGCGAGGGGCTGGACGTGCACTGCACCGTCCCGATCAACCTCGCCCAGGCCACCCTCGGCTCGCGGATCCGGGTCAAGACGGTGGACGGCAAGCAGGTGGTGCTGCGCATCCCACCGGGCACACAGTCCGGTACCCGCTTCCGGGTGAAGGGGCAGGGGATCGAAAAGGAGGGGCAGCGGGGGGACCAGTTCGTGCGGGTGAACGTGGCCGTTCCGGAGAAGCTGGACGAGCGGGAGGAATCGCTGATGCGAGAGTTTGCCCGTGCGGCCGACCTGAAGTATTGATGCCGGTGGGGGGGGAGTCGCTCCACCGGATCCAGGCAATCAGGCACCGCCAGGTGCGGCAGGAACCAACCACATCCCGATCCACGCCGAAATGAGCCGCACCTTCACCGATTCCAACCTGCTCACCTGGGAGGCGTACTCTTCGGGCGGCAAGTTCGGTCTGCCGGACCGCCCCAAGATCGTCTTCCACTGCCTTTCGGATCCGCATCGGCCCGCGCGGTACACTCGCACGGAAGGTCAGACGATCGAGGCGGAGGCGACGGTGATGCAGGCGAGTGAGGACGAGCTCCGGGAGATGCTCGAGTTGTCCGAACCGCTGTAGTCTGGAACGCACCAACCGGCAGTGACGAACAGGTCCGGCGGCAGCTGCCGCCGGACCTCCTTTCCGATGCGGATGCGCGGCGTCGCGGGACGCCGCAGGCAGTCGGTCAGGCCGCGATCCGCCCCCCGCCGAGCACGACCTCACCGTCGAAGAGCACGGCGCTCTGCCCCGGCGCGATCGCCCGCTGCGGCTCGTCGAGGCGTAGCACCAGCGAGCCATCCTCCACCCGCTCCACACGGGCGGGCGCGGCGCCGGCCCGGTGACGGATCTGCACGCCGACCCGATCTCCGACCACGGCCCGTCGCCCCAGCCAGTTCAGCTCGCCGACGCTCAGCTCTTCCCGGTGCAACTCCTCCCAGGTGCCGACCACCACGTCACCGCTCACGGGCCTGGAGCCGAGCACGTAGAGGCGGCGACCGTGACCACCCCCGATCCCCTTCCGCTGCCCGACGGTGTAGCGGGCGAATCCGGCGTGCTCCCCGAGCGGTTCGCCGGATGTACTGACGATGCGGCCCGGCGTGAGCGCGGGGTGTCCGGCTTCCAGCCGTTCCTCCAGCACGTCCACGTAGTTGCCCGAGGGGACGAAGCAGATCTCCTGGCTCTCCGGCTTATCGGCCGTGGAGAGGCCGAGCGCCCGCGCCCGCTCGCGCACCTCCGGCTTGGTGAGGTCCCCCAGCGGAAACATGAGCTGAGGGAGGAGTTCCGGCGGAAGACTCCAGAGGAAGTACGCCTGATCCTTGTTGTGATCCAGCCCGCGCATCAGCACAGGGATGCCGTCCGGCCCGGTCCCGATGCGCGCGTAATGGCCAGTCGCGATGGCGTCGCAGCCGAGCATCTTCCCGCGCTTCAGCAGGTCGCGGAACTTGGTGTTTCCGTTGCAGCGGACGCACGGATTGGGCGTGCGTCCGGCCGCGTACTCCGCCACGAAGTCGTCGATCACGTCGCGGGTGAAATCCCGCTCCACGTCGAAGACATAGTGCGGGATGCCCAGGCGGTCGGCCACCGCGCGCGCGTCCATGATCCCATCGAGGCCACAGCAGGTCTGGGAGGGCCCGTCGGACTCGGAGTAGCAGAACGTCTTCATGGTGACGCCCACGACGCGGTGACCCTGCTCCACGAGCAGCGCCGCGGCGACGGAGGAGTCGACCCCTCCGGACATTGCGACCAGCACGGTACGCGACATCATCCTTCCCTTCCTGGTTCGAATCCATCCGCCCCTCGTGGAGCGTTCTACGCCATCTCGCGGAGCCGGATGACCAGCGCCGGCAGCACCTCGAGCACCCTGTCCACCTCGGCGTCCGTGGTCTCGCGTCCCAGCGAGAAGCGGACCGACGGCCACGCGAGCTCGGGCGGCAGTCCCATGGCCGTGAGCACGTGCGAGGGCTCCACTGCGCCGCTGGAGCAGGCGGAGCCGGAAGAGACGGCGATCCCCTCCATGTCGAGGGTGAGCAGCAGCCCCTCGCTGCTGGCACCCGGCACCGAGACGTTGCTGATGCTCGCCACGCGCCCGTCCGCCGCGCCGTTGACGCGGAGACCGGGGATGCGGGCGAGCAGCCCCTCTTCCAGCCGGTCACGGAGAACACCGATACGGGCGGTGAAGACCTCGCGCTCCTTCTCGGCGAGCTCCGCGGCCAGCGCGAATCCGACAGCACCGGCCACGTCCTCGGTCCCGGCGCGCATCCCCCGCTCGTGACCGCCACCGAAGTGGAGCGGGCGGAGGTGCACTCCGCGCCGCACGAAGAGCGCGCCCGTCCCCTTGGGCCCGCCGACCTTGTGAGCGCTCAGGGAGAGGAGTGCGACCGGGGTCCGATCCACCCTGATCACGCACTTGCCGAGCGCCTGCACCGCGTCGGTGTGGTACACGGTACCGGCCGCGGCACAGAGGCGGGCGATCGCCTCCACTGGCTGCACGGTGCCGGTCTCGTTGTTGACCCACATCACCGATACGACCGCAGGGCGATCCTCGAGCACCTCGGCGACTCGGTCGGGATGGATCAATCCAGCCGAATCGGGGGCCAGCACCCGGAGGGGCGAGCCCTCCTCGCGCGCCGCCTCTGCTGCCGCGAGTACGGCGCGATGCTCGATCGCCGAGCAGACCACCGTCGCCCCGCGCTCCTGCCGGCTGCGGCCCAGGACCGCCAGGTTGTCGGCCTCAGTGCCCCCGCGCGTGAACACGATCTCTGCCGGTGACGCGCCGAGCAGGCGCGCCAGCCGCGCCCGCGCCGCCTCCAGCTGCGCCCGGGCCTCCTGGCCCCAGCGGTGCATGCTCGACGGGTTCCCGAAGCGCTCCGACAGCAGCGGGAGCATCGCGTCGCGAACCTCCGCTCGCACCGGCGTGGTCGCCGCGTGGTCCAGGTACACTCCGTTCATCTCGCTCCCCATCCGTGATCGGTGCTCCGGGTGTGATAACCCGGCGGCGCGCCGAGGTTCGGCGCCTTCCGCCGGTGTGACGCGCCTGGCGCCCTTGGAGATCCGGCGCCCGCGTCGCTACATTCCGGATGCGAACCCGCCGGCCACCTCTCAGCAGGACCTGCCATGTCCGAGAATCCCTCGCAACAGCAGCCGGACACCTTCCGGACCACCGTGCACGGCACCGTGTTCGGCAGCCGGTCCGGGCACCTTGCCGAGCTCGAGCCGGGCGACGATCTGGTGCTGATCCCGGACCCGCCCGGTGAGGAGGATCCTGCCGTCTGGGTGCACCTGGCCGGCGGCGACCCGGTGGGTCATCTGCCACCGGAGATCAACGCCTGGCTGGCCCCATACCTCATGCGCGGCGGAAGCGCCTCTGCGGTGGCGGTGAAGATCGGTGGGCAGGAGGTGCCGAGCTGGAAGCGCCTGGTGATCGAGGTGCACTGCCGGGAGCGGCGGAGCACCAACTGAGGCCTCAGATGCTCCGCACCCCGAGGGTGGTCACGTCGTCCACCCGCATTGTCTCCGTGGTGTAGAACGGCTCGCCGTACTCCGTGCGGATCAGCGCTCCATAGCGTGCCGCGTGCATGCGCACCTGGTCGTACAGCGGCCGCTCCCCTCCCGGAAACACCTCCCCTCCCCACGTGCGGCCGTCGAACTGCGAGGCGTAGCATGCGATCGCCTCCATCTTGGTCTCCATCTGATCCGAGATGTCCACCACGAAGGTTGGCTTCACCGGGTCCTCCCGGTAGGTCAGCGCGTACAGGATCTTCTCCGGCCGGTGCGGCTCACCGGCGACGGGGATGCGTGCGAGGCCGGCCAGAAAGGAGGCGTCGTAGCCGAGCTGAGATGCGATGCGGTGGTCGGGGTGGCGCCCGGACCGGTACGGAAGGATCACCACCCGCGGCCGGAAGGCCCGGATGAGTGCCGCCACCCTGTGCCGCGTGGCGGTTGTGTTCTCCAACCCCGCATCCGGGAAGCCGGCGTTGCGCCGCGCGGTGACCCCGAGCACCCGGGCCGCCCGCTCCGCCTCATCGCCGCGCAGCGAAGCGCTTCCGGCGGTCCCCATCTCGCCGCGTGTGAGATCCAGGATCCCGGTCCGATGCCCCTGCGCGGCTGCGCGGGCCAGCGTCCCACCGCAGAGGAGTTCCACGTCATCGCGATGTGCGGCGATGGCGAGAATGTCCACCGGCGGTGGGGTCTCCTCGGAAGCGTCGGTCGTCTGCGGCGCCATGCGTCACGTCGGGTGCGCGGGTTTCGTGAAAGCGGAAGCGCGACCGCCCGGCCGGGGCGATCGCGCTCACAACTTCACACACCCGCCCCCACTTCGGAAGGGGCCGGGCCCACGCTACTCGTAGCGGAGCGCTTCCACCGGGTCCAGCCGCGATGCCTTGTTGGCGGGGATCATCCCGAACCCGATCCCGGTGATCGCGGATACCAGCAGAGCGGCCCCGATGGACCAGAGCGGCACCGATGCCGGGATCGGCGTCAGGGCACCCAGCAGCAGCGCGCCGCCACCCCCCACCAGCATCCCGAGCGCGCCACCGATCACCGTGACGGTCATCGATTCCACCAGGAACTGCCAGAGGATCTCGCGGCGGGTGGCGCCGAGCGCCTTCCGCACCCCGATCTCTCGCGTACGCTCCGTCACGGAGATCATCATGATCGCCACGACACCCACGCCTCCCACCAGTAACCCGATGGAGGAGAGCACCAGCATCACCAGGAAGAAGACGCCGGTGAGCCGGTCGAACATCTCCATGAAGGCTTCCTGACGGATCAGCGCGAAGTTGTTCTCGTCCACCGGTCGCAGCCCACGCGCGGTACGCAGTGCGCCGGTGACGTCGTCCATCGCCATCGCCTGCGGCGTGCCGGCACTGGGAACCACGAGCAGCGAGAGCCAGTCCTCGTTGGCACGCAGGCGCTTGATGGCCGTGGTCGGCGGCACCACCACCCAGGCGGGCTGCGCACCGGAGAAGATGTTCGGCTTCTGACGGAAGACCCCGGTGACGATGAATGCCTCACCGGAGATTCGCACCTGTCGGCCCACCGCAGGGGTGCCGGGGAAGAGTACGTCCGCGACTCGCTCCGACAGCACCACCACCGGCGCCGATGCCCGCTCCTCGGACGGGAGGAAGTTGCGCCCCTGCAGGAAGTCTCCCTGCGCATAGTCCGGCCAGCTGAAGCCGCGTCCGAGAACCGCGACGGAGGAGGCATTGCGCGAGCCGAACCGCAGGTCCGCGTTCGCGCTCACCGAAGCCGCGACCGACTGGATGCTGGGAAGCGCCTGGATCAGCTCCGCTTCCGCGAGTGTGATGGCGGGCTTGCCGTCCCAAGGCGGACGGCCGGAGCCGTCGCTGACGAAGCGCAGCTGCGTCTGATCGAAGCGCTCGACGATGAAGTTGTTGGGGCCGAGCGACTCGAGCTCACCGGTGATGGAGGAGCGGACCCCCACGATCACCGCGGCCATCGCCATGACCGTGGCCACACCGATCACGATGCCCAGGATGGTGAGCGCCGCACGCACCTTGTTGCCGCGCAGCGACTCCAGCGCGATCTGTACCCCCTCGCGCACCGCGACCAGGTTCATCCGCGCCTCCTACTCGTGCCGGAGGGCGACGATGGGATCCAGCCGCGCGGCGCGCGTCGCCGGATACACACCCGAGACGAGGCCGACACCGACCCCCAGAACGATCGCGAGGCCGATGGACCACGGTGCGACCTGCGCGGGGATCGGGGAGACAGCCGAGATCACCCAGGCGAGCAGCACCCCCAGCCCGATCCCGAGCAGACCGCCGACGCCCGAAAGCGTGCCCGCCTCGATCAGGAACTGCGCCAGGATGTCACGCCGGCGCGCGCCCAGCGACTTGCGCAGGCCGATCTCCCGCGTGCGCTCGGTGACGGAGACCAGCATGATGTTCATGATCACCACCGAGCCCACCACCAGCGAGATGCCGACGAGTCCCGGCAGGGCGATCAGCATCACCTGAGAGATGCGGTTCCAGAACGAGAGAGACTCCTCGGCGGTCTCCACCTCGAAGGTGTTCGGCTGCCCCGGTGAAACGCGATGGCGCACCCGCATGAGCCCCGTGATCTCGGCCATGGCGGGTGGGAGCAGCGCCGCGTCGGGGACCTTGAAGCTGATCTCGTCCACGAGGTTCGACGGGTTCACGAACCCGTTCAACGCCGAACGGGCCGGCGCGATCGCCACGTTGTCCAGCGACATGCCGAACAGCGAGCCCTGCCGCTCGAGGACCCCCACGACCCGGTAGGGGAATCCCTGGATTCGCACCTCACGGTCGATGGGGTTCACCGCCTCGAACAGCCGGTCCGCCACGTCCCTGCCGAGTACCACGACCGGGAGCCCGTACTCCGCCTCCTGCTCGGAGTAGACGCGCCCCAGCTCCACATCCATGTCGCGGATCCGGAAGTAGGAGGCGGAGGCGCCGGTTACGCGCACACCCTCGAGCGCACGTCCGCGCGGGCCGGTGACCTGCCCGCCGATGGACGAGCTGATCGCCACCACGCCGGGCGTTTCCATATTCCGCGCGAGCCAGGCCGCGTCGTCGAAGGTCAGACGCGGGCGCCGACGCCACATCCGGCGCAGTTCCTGACTGCTCTCGATCTGTACGGAGGGAGTGCGGCGCAGCACCACGGTGTTGTACCCGAACACCTGGCCGGCGAAATCCTCCTCCATGTAGCGGTTCATCCCCTGGATCAGGGTGATCACCGCGATCAGGAAGGTTACGCCCACCACCGTGCCCAGAACGGTGAAGAAGGCCCGCAGCTTGTGTGCGCGGATCATCTCCAGCGCGGTCCGCACCGCCTCCAGCAGGTTCATCGGATCACGCCTCGGAAAGCGCGATGGTGCGGTACTGGCTGGCCGAGGTCGGGACCTGGCGGCGATCCACCTCGATCACCCCGTCGCGGAGACTCACCAGCCGCTCGGCGTGCGCGGCGATATCCGGCTCGTGAGTGACCATGATGATCGTCTGCCCCTCACCGTGGAGTCGCTCGAAGAGCGCCATGATCTCCTCGGAGGTGCGCGAATCCAGGTTGCCGGTCGGCTCGTCGGCGAGGATGATCGACGGCCGGGTCACCAGCGCCCGGGCGATGGCGACGCGCTGTCGCTGACCGCCGGACAGCTCATTGGGGCGATGACCCATGCGGTCGTGGAGTTCAACCGCGCGCAGCGCCTCGCTGGCCCGCTGGCGCCGCTCCTGCTTGCCCGCGCCCGCGTAGACCAGCGGGAGCTCCACGTTCTCGAGCGCGGTGGAGCGCGGAAGCAGGTTGAAGGTCTGGAAGACGAAGCCGATCTCCCGGTTGCGGATCCGCGCCAGCTCGTCGTCGGTGAGCCCCGCCACGGACTGACCGTTGAGGATGTATTCGCCGGCCGTTGGAGTATCCAGGCAGCCGATCAGGTTCATCAAGCGTCGATTTGCCGGAGCCGGACGGCCCCATGATCGCCACGTACTCGTTGCGGCCGATCGTCAGGTCCACGCCGTTCAGCGCCCGCACCGTCTCGGCTCCGAGCTGGTAGTGCTTCTGCAGGCCGCGGGTCTCGATGATGGTGGCGCGGCTCTCGGGGGCCGGGGCGTGTCGCTCGATGGTCATGATCCCACCTGGGCCGCGTCGGTGGCGGCCGGCTGCTGCGGAGCGTCCACACGAACGGATGCGCCCGACTCCAGGTCGCGGATCGCGGCGTACGGTCCGGCCACCACGATCTCCCCGCCGCTGAGCCCCGCCTCGATCTCGAAGTACCGGTCGCCCGCGATGCCCACCGTCACCGGCACGAACTCGGCGCGGCCGTCGCGGATCACGAAGACACCCTCGATCTCCTCCATTCGCTGAGGCGCCGCGGCGGCGGGTGCGCCCGGCTCGGTGGTGGTCCGGAAGCGCTTGCCGTCCGGGTCACGCACGGTCACCGAGATGATGGGCACCGAGAGCGCATTGTGTCGTCGGGCGGTGACGATCTCGCCCGTGGCCGAAAGATCCGGCCGCAGCCCCGTGGGCGGGGCGTCCAGGGTGATCACCACCTCGAAGTCCACCGACTGCCCCTGAGCCGCACCCGCGCCGGCGAGCGCCTGGATCGCGCTGTTGGAGATGCGCGTCACGCGACCGCTGAACACCTGGTTCGGGAAGGCGTCGATGCGGATCGATGCGCTGTCGCCGAAGTTGATGCGCGGTACGTCGGTCTCATCCACCTTGACGCTGGCCTCCATCACGCTGAGGTCGGCGATGGTGAGCAGGAGCGAGCCGGGGTTGTTCATGGTGCCGACGATCGCCGTCTCCCCCTCCTCGATGTTGAGACGGGTGACGCGGCCGCTCATCGGCGCGACGATGGTTGTCTTGCGCAGCGCCTCACGCGCCTCGGAGAGCGAGGCCTGCGCCTGCGCAACGCCGAAGCGGGCCGCCTCATACTGCGCCTCCGCCACCTGCTGGCCGGTGCGGGCCTGCTCCACGTCCTGCGGGGAGATGAGTCCCTCACCGGCACTGAGTTGATCGGCACGGCGGGCGGAGCTCTGTGCCTGAAGCAGGTTGGCGCGTGCCTGAGCCGCCTGCGCCTGCGCCTGCGCCACCGCCGCCTCGGCCCGACGAACCGCGGCCTGGTAGGTGGTCGGGTCGATGCGCAGGAGAAGGTCGCCCTGACTCACCAGCTGACCTTCCTCCACGGCGAGCTGGATCACCCGGCCGGAGATGTCCGCCGAGATGTCCACCTTCCGCTTCGGCTGGATCACGCCGCTCGCCGTCACCACGGCGATCAGGTCGCGCTGCGCCACGACCTCGCCCCGCACCTCGCTGGGCCGATCCCGGTTGGAAGCGATCGCCACCCCGGAGACGCCGAGCACCAGCACGGCGATCCCGGCCGACATCCAGATCTTCGTCTTTCTCTTCATCGCTCTACCGGAGGGGTCGCCCCACCAGCGCTTCGAGCGCGGCGAGCGACCTGTGGAAGTCATAGACGGCGTCGATCAGTTCCTTCTCCGACTGCGCCAGGTTGGTCTGCGCGTCGGTGACCTCCACCGAGTTGGCGGCGCCGAAGCGGAAACGCTCCTGTGCGAGCCGGAGCTCCTCCGCGGCGTTCGCCCTCACCTGCTCCTGCAGAAGGACGGTCTGGTGCCCCGTTTCCAGATTGCGGACGCCGGTGCCGACCTCCTGGCGAAGGCGCAATTCCTCTGCGCGCACCTGGTAATCGGCGTCGGCTGCCATTGCCCGGGCCCGATCCACCTCCAACTGCCGGCTGAACCCGGTGAAGATCGGAAGGGAGACGGTGAAGGAGGCGGCCAGCGGTAGCCGGTTGTACGAGAACGGGAAGCCGGTATTCTGCTGCTCCAGGAAGTTGCGGAGCTCGGCGGCCACCGCCGGATCGGCGGGGTTCGTGCACGGGCGGGCCGTGAGCCCCACCCGCGTGCGGATGTCGTTCTGATCCAGGCACGAGGCATAGCTCCGCTGCATTCCATCGATCTCGTCCGCGAAGATCGGCTCGATGCTCCCGGACTCATACACCGAGCCTCGCCAGCCCACGCTCGCGCTGAGGGTGGGGAGGTACGTCGAGCGCGCCGCGGCCACCGAGGTGCGTGCGGCGGACGAACCCGCGCGTGCGGCGAGGAGCGCGGGGTTGTTCTGGATGGCCATCTCCACCAGCGAGCTCGCGTCCCAGGCCGGCTCGAAGATGGCGAACTCGTCGGTCAGCTGCACCGCCGGGTCGAGCTGCACCCCGATCAGCTGGCTCAGCATCAGCACGGAGGTGGCTGCGCTGTTCCGCGCCTGCACCAGACCGATCTGCGCACGCCCCTGCTGCACCTCCGCGCGCCGCACGTCCAGCGGCGTGCCGGCGCCGACTTCCAGTCGCGCTTCCGCCAGCCGCACGTGCTCTCCGGCACGCGCGAGCTCGCGCTCCGACTGCAGGATCTGCTCACGCGCCTGGAGCACCGTCAGGTACTGGTTCGCGACCTGGCTCTCCAGCTGCGCTCCCGCGCCCACCACCCGTCGCTGCGTGGCGTTGAGCCGCGAACGCTCCACCGAAGGCTGAAGGATCGTCGAGCCACTCACCGAGTAGTTGAGCCCCACCGAATACTCGGAGCTGTACACCTCGGGCTGCGTGCCCAGACCCACCGACTCGAAGCGCCGCTCGCCGGAAGCCACGTATCCGAAGGTGTTCTGCGCGCGCGCCGACGGCAGCAGGCTTCCCTGCGCCGCCCGCACGCTCGCGCGTGCCACACCGATCTCGTTCTGCTGCTGCAGATACCCGGGGTTGTTCTCCCGCGCGAGTGCCACGGCCTCCCGCAGCGAGAGCGCGTCGGGCGCGGCGTACTCCTGCGCGCTCAGCTGCGCAGGTGCCAGCAGCGCCGTCGCCAGCGCCAGCCCGGTTCCCAGGCGAATGACCGGAGTGCGCCGGCCCACCAGCTGTGCTCTCACTTCTCTCTCCTGGTTGTCTGATTGGTGCTCGCGGGAGACGACCGGCTCCTGGCCTGTCGCGTTCTCTCTTCTTACGGCGACGCCGCCGCCAAAGTTTCGGACGCTCCCGATCCTCCGGTCTGCTCGGCTTCCCACCGATCGAGCCACACCGGGAATCCCCTCTCCAGAAACGCGTACACGTCGCGCATCTCCTTCAGGCGCGCGTCGCGACCGGCCTCCCGACTGCCGGAAGCCCTCGCTCCGCGAGCACCCTCGCCGCCCTCGCCCTGGCGACCTGCGTCGCGAGCAGGCCCTGCCACACCCCCGGCCTTCCGCCGATCGTAGCCCTGCCGTCCGTCGACTGATTCGTTCAGAAGATACTGAACAAAATAGCTGCGGGATCCGGCGACGGCAAGTGCGGCAGACCGGCTCACGGTCCCGCGCCGAGGGCAATGACCGGGCGACGACCCGGGCGGCGACCGGGCGTGGTCGTTCCGCGACGAGGTGGCGATCAGATCACCGGGCAGAGCTTCGCGGCGCGCTCAGCGCACCAGCGCAGCCGTGGCGGCGTTGAGCACGAGGTACATGCCGAGGAGGATCGCAGCCATGCGGGCGAAGCCGATTCGCGGATTGAGTTCGCCCACCCAGAGCGCCACCACCACCAGCATCCAGATGGAGAAGGCGTCGAGCCCCTGGAGGAAGACCGCCAGGAATGACGGCGAGTCGCCGAGCAGGAGTCCGGGTGTGAACCGCGCCTCGGGGTTGCCGGTGACCATCTGCAGAGGGATGGCGAGCAGAGCGCCGAGCGACGGGATCAGAAAGGCGTGGCTGGAGATGGAGAGGTGATCGCGGAAGTCGGTATCGCCGCCGCCCAGAATGGTGACGACCAGGGTGAGCAGGCCGGCGAGCGCGAGAGCGAAGAGCGGGTGGGAAACGAGCGCCGTGAGCATCCCGAGGTAGCGGCCCCAGCGCGCGATCTCCGCCGGGGGCGAGGTGATGTCCACCGGTTCACCACGGCGGGTCACCGCGTCGCGCATCTGTTCCACGAAGAAGCTCTCGGGCAGGAGGTAGACCGAGAGGATCGCGATGACCGTGGCGATGATCAGGACGTCCAGCCAGCGGGTTCCCTCCCGGAAGTCCGGCAGGAGTCGGCGCGGGGCGGCGAAGGTGGCAATGATGCGCTCTGGGAGCGGTCGTACTGAATCGAGCTGGCTGTTCATCGCTTCGTTTCCGGGTCTCGGGGGCTGCGAAGCGGGGGAATATACGCGGGGGATGTCGGCGCTGCGATGGACGAGGCCCCACCGCCCGGGTCAGCCGGACGGAAGAAAACGAGAGGCGCCGGACTCAGCGGCCCGGCGCCCCACTCCGCGCGCGGAAGGCGGGTGCCGCTCAGCGTGGAACTTCCGTGCGTACGGCGAGGTAGCCCCGTGCAGGAATCTCCACGCGGATCACCCGGTTCAGTGCGTCCACCCAGACGTGCCGCTCGTCGCCGCCGTCCGGCGTCACCACGAGATGGAACAGGTTCACCATGGCACCGTTGACGTTGACGCGAGACTCTCCGCGATCGGTCACGGTGGCCATGACCTGTCGGTTCTCACTCGGCACGAGGATCGGGACGCGACCGCTACGGGTGCGGCGGGCGAGGAAGTAGTAGTGGTGAGCGACGCCGTCGTCGAGCACGCTCGCGCCGGAGCTCGCCACGTACTCGCGCATCTGCTCGCCGGAAGCCGTGACGATGCGGGCGCTGAAGCGGCCGCTGCCGATGGTGCCGGTGATGCGCCGGGGAGAGTCGCCGCCGACGGTCACCTCGTAGGAAACGGGATCGGCCTGGAATCCGGTGGTCCGCAGGCGGGGCACCAGTTCCAGCGAGCCGGTCTCCAGGTTCAGCGACACGCGTCCGGTCGCGACCACCTCGGCGGCGGCGCCGACACCGCTCTGCCGGATCACGAACTCCTCCGTGCCCACGGCGTGACCACCGACGGATACGGTGAAGGTTCCCGCGTCGTCGGCTGCCGATTGCGTGTGTCCCTCCGCCACGCCGCCACCCGCGAGCAGGATGGCGACCAGAGACGTACCGCGGAGGGCCCGCAGAGTGCGGGTTCCCGCTGGCCAATTACCCGATGGCATGGATACCTTTCGTTTTCGATTTCCCGCCCGGGGCGGGGTGGAGCCCGACGGGGGTTGTACCCGCACGAGCCCGGCGAGGTTCGGCAACCTTCATTCCGTGTCGTCCGGGGCGATGAAGACGCGTGCCCGGATCTTGTCCAGCACATGGTTGAAGATCCGTTCCCCGGTCTCCGGACTGGAGAGCGTCGGAAAGCCGAGCACCCCGGTGGACCCGGGGGGGAGACGCGTGAGGCGGTGCGGGGCCGAGCGACCGGTGCCGTAGGGGTAGAAGTCCTCGATCAGGGCGCGGTTCACCAGGTCCGGCCGCAGGTGCAGCATCAACGCGGTCATCACTTCGCCGCCGTGCGCCGGGAACGGCTTCCCCTGCACGATGGACGAGAGATCCAGCGCGAGCAGCTCGAGCACGCGGACGCGGGCGCGGGTGGTGGCGGATACGGTGGCGATCGCCTCCACGTGTGCGTCGTAGCGATGGGCGGTCAGGAGGATGAACTCGGTGAAGCCGCAGTCCTCCCAACCGGCCAGCAGGTCGTTCATGGTGCGGTGCAGCGTCTTCTCGCCGAGAGTCGCCGCGCCGGCGAATGCGCCCTCCGTGGGCAGATTCACTCCGTAAGGGATGGCAGGGGCACGAAGAACGCCGAAGTCGTCCGAGAGGCGCCTGGCGAAGGCCTCCGCGATGATCGTCGCGGTGCCCAGCGGCAGGTGAGGCCCGAACTGGTCGCAGCAGCCGACGGGGACGATCAGCCGTGTCTCGCGCTGCAGATGAGCTTCCACCTGATGCCACGAGAGGTCGGTGAGCAGGAACGATCGGGACGAGGGCATCGACGAGAGCGGGGCGGGGCGTTCGGGAAACGGACCGGACCGCGCGCAATCTGAGGCACGTGGGCCGCTCGCGCCACGTGAGCGGGTCGCGTGGGTCGCGGTGTGGGTCGCGATGCTGGCGCTCCCCTTCTGGATCACCCGCCTTTCGGCGGCCGCGCTGGCGGTGGCGGCGGCTGCGACGCTGGTGTGGGCTGTGGCCGGCATCCGGGGGCGCGACCGGGCGGCGGGGATGGCGCTGGCTGGCGCGCTCGCACTCGGCCTGGGGCTGGCAGCGGGGATCCAGTTCCGCCTCCTGGAGATCGCCACCGCCTGGCCACGCGTGGGCGCGGAGGTGGAGGAGCGTGCCGCGACGGCGCTGAACCGCGAGTTGGACGAGCTGGTGAGGCGAGGGGAGGTCGCGGTGGAGGGAGTGGAGCGGGAGCTCGGCGGCCGCGGGCCGGCGGCGCCCGGTGCGGCGCTGTTCGCGACGCTCGAGCAGCTGCGCTCCGCCAGCCGGGTGGAGGCGCTCACGCTGTACGACGCCAACGGGGTGGCGCTCGCCTGGTCGGGCGAGCACCGCGGCGCCGTTCCGGTGCAGGTGCGTCGTGGCGAGCAGAGCTACACCTTCGCGCAGGGCCCGCTGTTCAGCTACCTCTACTTCGTTCGGCCGCTGCCCAGCGGGCATTCGGTGATGGCGGCCATGCTGCTGGACGCACAGATCGTCGTGGGGGACGGCACGGTGCCCTTCGCCGAGCGGTTCGCCCGCCGGCTCGGCGTGCGGCCGCGCTTCACCAGCCCGGAGCGCGCGCGTGGCGGGAGCATCTGGGACTGGTCCACCGATCGGCCGATCCTCAGCGTCAGCTTCGCCACCCTCACGCAGCAGCACTGGTGGGAGCGGGTGGTGGACCGCGGCCGCACCGCCGTCGGACTCACCTGGCTGCTGGCGTTCCTCACCGCCAGCGCGCTCTGGTACCGCCGCTCCGCCGGGATGCCGGCGCTCCCCGTGGCCATGGGAACCGTCGGCGTTCTCCTCCTGCCGCTCGGCCAGGGGGTCGCAGGTGACTCCCTCTTCTCCCCGCTCCTCTTCGTCCTGCCCGGCCCGCTGGACGTGACGCTCGGGATGCTCCTCGTTCTGCTCGTGGGCTCCGCCGTCTGGCTGCTCACCCGGACCACTCCCTTGCGGCGGGCTACGCACATCCCGCTCTGGTTGTCCGTGCCGTCTGCGGGGCTGGTCTGCGCCGTCGCGCTCCTGCTGGTGGAGCGATCGGCGGCCACCGGGCTGCTGGCCGGGGAGATGGCCGGGGGACTGGCGCTGCAGGTCGCCACCACGCTGATGATCGCGATTCCGCTCTTCGTCCTGCTCACCACCGGAGGCGCGCGCCGTTCGAGGCGGAGCGGGGCCGCGCTGCTGCTCGGCGGGATGGCCGCCGCCGTGGCGCTGGGTGTCGCAGTGGTGCTGCTCTGGCACCCGGAGCGACCGCTCCCCGTGTGGACGGCGGCTGCCTGGGCGATTCCGTTCGGCCTGATGGCGCTGGGACACGCGCCGGCGCCGCCGCGGCGGCGTGCGCTGAGCCAGTGGGTCCTCGCCGGCTGGCTCGCGGCCACCGCGGCGATCCCCCACCTCTGGGTGCTGCACACAGCGGCGGAACTGGAGGTCGCGGAGGGCGAACTGGCGCGGCTCGGGACGGAGACCGATCCGTTCCTCAATTTCCTGCTGCGGCAGTTCTCCGAACGGGCGGCCGCATACCATTCGGACGGCGAGGAGGGGGTGAACCTCCTCTACCACAGCTGGGTGGCCAGCGGTCTGGCACGCGAGGGATACGAGGCGACGCTCGGCATCTGGCGCGGCGGCGAGCTGGAGACGGAGCTGCGGCTCAGCGAGCAGGCGGCGCCGCCGAGCTCCATCGCCCCGGCTGTGCAGGAATACGGGGAGGGTGAGGAGCCGGTGGTGGAGCGCTACACCGACGTGGAGGGCCTCCACTACCTGCTTCTCCTCTCCATGCCGGAAGAGCGGGTGATCTCGGTGGCGGTGCCACCACGCTACCGCACCGGCCGCGCGACGGCCCTCGCGCGTTTCCTTCAGCCGTCCGGCACGCTGGCCGGAACCGCCACCCACGAGACGCTCTACCTGCTCCCGATCTCCACGGAGGAGCGGGAGGAGGTGGCAGCGGGACTGCTCGACATGCGGGACGTGGGGGTGCAGTGGTCACGTGTGCCGAACGGCTGGCGAAGCGAGGCGCGCGCCCATTTTCCGGCTGGTTGGATGCACGCGCACCTGCTCGTGCGCACCACGGCGCTGCCGCTCCTCGCCATCCGCGGGCTCCTCCTCCTGGTGGGCGGGCTGCTGCTCTCGGTCGCGCTCTGGAGCGCCGGCCGGCTTCTCTGCGGGGAGCTGCCGGAGATCGGACCGCTGCGGCGACGATGGGTCGGCTCGTTTCGCGGCCGGCTGACCATCGCGCTCTTTGTCTTCTTCCTGACGCCGATGGCGATCTTCGGCGCGGTGGCGTACGGAGCGGTGGCGCGCGAGGTGGTCCGCTCGGCGGGTGTGCTGGCGCACCGCTCGCTCGAGCAGGCGGCCCGCGAGCTTTCCCGTACCTCGCTCGGGGAGGTCGGGAACCTGGTCGGCGCGGATCTCCTCCTCTTCCGGCAGGGTGCGCTGGTCGGCTCATCCTCACCCGAGGTGATCGACCTCGGGCTCTTCCACAGCTGGCTTCCGTCCGACGTGCACCTCAGCTTCACCCGCGGCGAGGATCTGGAGGAGCGCGAGGAGCGGCGGCTGGCGGGGAACGACTACCTGATCGCCTACCGCCGCCTGGATCCGGCGGTGGTGCTCGCCGCGCCGGCACCGCTCGCATCCGACGAGATCACCCGGCGACAGCACGAGTTCGCGCACGTGGCGCTGCTGATGAGCCTGCTGGGCGCCGCCTTCTCCGTGTTCCTCTCGCTGCTGGTGGGACGCGCGCTGACGCGGCCGCTGGACGAACTCGGGCACGCCGTGTCCACCGTGGGCACAGGCAACCTGAGGGTCCGGCTCCCGGAAGGGCGGCGCGACGAGTTCGGAAGTGTGTACGCCGCCTTCAACCGGATGGTCAGGGGGATCCGCCGGGCGCGCACGGCGCTGGTGCGGGAGACGCGCCGCACGGAGACCATCGTGGCCGAGGCGGCGACCGGCGTGCTCGCGCTGGACGCCCGCCGCCGCCTGGAGCTGGTCAACCCGCGTGCCTCGGAGATCCTGGGGGCGCTGCTTCCGGTGGGGGCGCCGATCCCGCGTTCCCGGCCGCTGCTGGCGGCGCTCGCCGACGCGGTGGACCGCTTCTGGGACGAAGGTGCGGTGGAAGCCGTTCACGAACTCGAGGTGGACGGACGCAGCCTGCGACTCCGCCTGCGGCGCCTGAGCGGCCCCGAGGAGGAGCGCGGCGCCGTGGCCGCGCTCGAGGACGTCACCTCGGAGATCCGCACCGCCCGGGTTCTCGCCTGGGGGGAGATGGCGCGCCAGGTGGCGCACGAGATCAAGAACCCGCTCACCCCCATCAAGCTCTCGGTGCAGCACGTCCGCCGCGCCTACCTCGATCGCCGCGGTGACTTCGACCAGATCCTGGACCGCAACGTTGAGGCGATCCTCGCCGAGATCGACCGGCTGGGCGAGATCTCCCGCGCCTTCGCGCGCTTCGGTACGCCTGAGCAGGATGTGGAGCGCCCCGAAAGCGTGGACCTGCTGCGGGCCATCGAGGACACCCTGGCGCTCTACCGTGGCTCGGAGGACGGGCTCACCTACGTGGTGGAGGTGGAGCCCGACGCGCCGCTCCGCGCCATCGCCCGTATGGGCGAGCTCAAGGAGGTGCTCGTGAACCTCCTGGAAAATGCACGCGAGGCGCTCAACGGCGGCGGCGAGATCCGGGTCGCCCTTGCTCGGCTGGACCCGGGGCGCGTGGAGCTCTCCGTAGAGGATACGGGAGAGGGCATCCCCGTCGAACTCCTCGACACCGTGTTCGAGCCCCACTTCTCGACGCGCACCAGCGGCACGGGACTCGGCCTGGCGATCGTTCGCCGCCTCGTGGAGTCGTGGGGCGGCGAGATCTCGGCGCAATCCAACCGCGATTCCGGCACCCGCTTCAGCATCCGCCTCCTGGAGGCGTCCCGCCCCGACGGCGCCGGCTGACCGCTGCCGAACCTCGTCGTGAGCATGTGTCCGTCCCGGGTTCGAAGCGGCGTACGCTCCGGGATTCATCAACGTGGAAATCGATTCGATCCGCCTCGTCGTCCATCGGAATGGTGAACCGATACTGGACCGGGGGCGTCGGTTCACGGGAGGTGAGGGTGGGTATACGTGGCGGGTGCAGATGCAGTCGCCGTCGGAGGAGATGCAGGTTCGGGTGGAGCTCAGGGGCGGCGGCTCGAGCCTGTATCAGGCGACCCGGTCGATCAGGGTGCGGAGCAGCGGAGCCGATCTGACGGAGCTGATGATGATCTACGAGGGACCTGAACTGGTCCGGAAGGTCGAGGTTGGTGTGGATCGCCTGGTATTCGTCCGCGAGGGTGCGGAGCGTCAGGTGCAGGGAAACGCATTCGCTGGAAATGGCGTTCTGCTCGAAGCCGACCGGCTGTCGTGGTCATCTACCGGGGCTGCGGTCGCGACCGTGACGTCGAACGGACTCGTCACCGGCAACGGTGCGGGAACGGCCCATGTGATCGCCTCTGCCAACGGCGCGGCGGACACGCTCGTGGTGGTCGTAGACACCACCGTTCACAGGTATTCGGCGATAACAGGCGTCCCGGCGAGTCTCCCGGCGGATGGATCCTCAGGAACGCAGATCACGGTCACCCTGCGCCATCAAGGAGGAGCACCGGTGGGCGTTTCGGCGGGTGTGGTGGAGCTGACTACCACGGCGGGCACTCTGGGTCCCGTGACGGATCACTCCGACGGTTCCTATACGGCCGTGCTGACCGCAGGCACGGCTGCCGGTGAATCGGTCGTCTCGGGAACGCTGCCGACCGGCGATCTCCCGAGAAATGTCACAGTCAGAATGCTACCCGGCCCCCCGGACACCACGGTGTCGACCATCAGGTCGGATTCCGCCGCGCTCAATGCGGATGGTGTCAGCACGACCAGAATCACGGTGGAGCTACGCGACGTGCATGGCAACCTGACATCCACTTCCGGAAACGTGGTGGTACTGAGCACCACCGCCGGCATCCTCGGCCTGATCACGTACCACGGTTTCTACACGGCCACGCTGACCGCGCCGACGTCCCCCGGTGCGACGTCGATCATCGGTACGCTCAACGGGAGGCGCATCATCAGCGAGGCACGCGTCGAGTTCCGGGCCAGTTCCACGTAGATCCAGCCGGCCATCCGCACGCGAACCGCGACGACTCCGGCGCCGGAAGAGCGCCGCCACCATCGGGAAGCACGGAATGCCGGTCACGCTCTGTCCGGTCGGTCGAGCGAACGATACTGGATCGCCTCCGCGACGTGTGCGGTGGCGATCTCTTCGTTGCCGGCCAGGTCCGCGATGGTCCGGGCGATCTTCAGGACGCGGTGAAAGGCGCGCGCCGAGAAGCCGGGGCGGGTGATCGACGCGTGCAGAAGCGCATCGCTGCCCGCCCCGAGACGGCAGTGCTCCCGCAGATCCGCCGGGCGCTTCCTGATACTTCGGCTGACGTGCCTCTCCTAATGTTGAAGTCCTCCAGCCAAACGACTCTGGAGGGCTTCCGGTTGAAGCTACTGGTTCGAGTCGGCTACAGGCGGCGTGATGGACCGTCAGAATCTGACGTGTGGGTCGATTGTAGCCGAATCAATACCCCAACTCCGGCCAGGAATCCTCCTGCCATCAGCAAGCCCAGAGTAGGGTCAATGCCCTGCGGCCGCATCATTGCCGCCCCTGAGTACGACATGACAAGCGCCGCCACAGCGCATTCGGCGAGGCAAACGCTAGCCCGAATCTCTTTAGCAATCCAACGCAATAATGAGGAAGCAAGCAGAAGAATGCTCATCAAGAAAACGAAGAGCCGCACGGACGAGGATATTCCCGGCTGGAAGAATGCTAACGTCACCGCGAACACTATCAGTGTGGTTGCGGTTCCCATTGCAATCATGTACCGAACTGCCTTTGATGTAAGCATGAGTCGGTGCCCTTCTACTACGGCCAAAGAATCGGATCGGGGACATTCTCGTCGATCTGCGGAGGACCTGAATCGCCACCGCGCCTGCACCGATCAAGAGCGCTGATCGATGTTTTCCAATCAAGCGATGCGTCGACCGTCAGCCCCCAGGCACTAACCGCCAAAAAAACCGTTCCGGGATGGGGCTGCACCAAGCTCAGCACACCACTCCCTGTGGCAGCCATGGGTAGTATGAAGATTTGTTGACATGGGGTGGAACGAAGTGAAGCATGAGATACCAACTCACCTTGCACGTGAAGGAGGTATCTCATGCTTCCAGTGGAGACGGAGCTCCACCTTGTTCTGAAGGTAAGCGCGGAGAATGGCGAGGTCAACGATTGGGCGGAGCGGATCGGCGAGGAGAAGCATCACATGGCGCGGAAGCTTCTCGAGGCAATGCTGTGGAAGGCGCAGGAACAGGGGCTGGCCGCTTGGCCGGCGCCGCATCCGACTGGCTTCAGAATCCGGAGCCAGCAGCTGGATGCCAGTAGCGTTCCCCTCCCGCGGAACGCCGCTTGCACCCACACGTAGACGTTCGAGGACGGGCTGAACTCTGCCAGGGAGCGACGGCATGACCGATCTGAAGAAGGGTGCGCAGCAGGGCTCCGGCGCCACCGGGGGCGTCGGTGAGCCGCGAGGGGACGACATGGAGAAGAACCGGGGGGCCGAGTTCGGTACCTCGGAACGCGCGACGCGCGGCACGGATCGCGATGCCGACGAGTCGGGTGAGCCGAAGAACCAGGGGCACGGCCATCCGGACGCGAACCGGCACGACTCCGGCGCCTGAAGAGCGTCGGCGCAGACAGCCGGCACGGGCGCTCACGCCCTGACCAGCCGGTCGAGCGACCGATACTGGATCGCCTCCGCGACGTGCGCGGTGGCGATCTCGTCGTTTCCGGCGAGGTCCGCGATCGTGCGGGCGAGCTTCAGGACGCGGTGGAATGCCCGCGCGGACAAGCCGAGGCGGGTGATCGCCGTCCGGAGCAGCGCGTCGCTGCCCGTCCCGAGACGGCAGTGCTCCCGCAGATCCGCCGGCCGCATGTGTGCATTGGCGTGCAGACCGGGGCGGCCCTCGAAGCGGCGCCGTTGCACCCTTCTCGCGCGGCTGACGCGCTCGCGGATCGCCGCCGAGCATTCACCCAGCCGATCGTCGGAGAGCTCCCGGTAGGCGACCGCCGGAACCTCCACGTGCAGGTCGATCCGGTCCAGCAGCGGCCCCGAAATTCGCGCCAGGTACCGCTGCACCGCGGGGGGCGCACAGGTGCAGCGGCGGTGGCGGTCACCGGCGTACCCGCACGGGCAGGGATTCATTGCCGCCACGAGCATGAAGCGAGCGGGGTAGGAGAGACTCAGCGCCGCGCGCGATATGGTCACCTCGCCATCCTCCAGCGGCTGACGCAGCACTTCGAGCACGTTGCGGCGGAACTCCGGGAGCTCGTCCATGAAGAGCACCCCGTGGTGCGCCAGCGACACCTCGCCCGGCCTCGGTGACGGTCCGCCGCCGACCAACCCCGCATCGGAGATGGTATGGTGCGGCGCGCGAAAGGGCCGCGTTCCCACCAGTGAGCAGCCGGGTTCGAGCAGGCCGGCGACGGAGTGGATCTTGGTCGTTTCCAGAGCTTCGTCCAGGGTGAGCCGCGGGAGGATGCCGGGCAGGCGGCGGGCGAGCATCGTCTTTCCGGAGCCGGGAGGTCCGACGAGGATGAGATTGTGGGATCCGGCGGCGGCGACTTCCAGCGCCCGCTTCACGTGCTCCTGCCCCTTGACGTCGAGGAAGTCCACCTCGCAGGCCGTGGCGTCGCCGAACAGCGCGTCCAGATCCACGCCCGCCGGTCGCAGCTTCTCCCGCCCGGCCAGGATCTCCACCACCTCCCGCAGGTTGGCGGCGCCGAAGACCTCCACCCCCCGCACCACGGCCGCCTCGGCGACATTCTGTCTCGGAAGGATCAGCCCCTGGATCCCTCCGGCTTTCACCGCGACCGCGATCGGCAGCGCCCCGCGGACCGGCCGCAGGCCGCCGTCGAGCCCCAGCTCGCCGAGCAGCACGAATCGCTGGAGTTGCTCACCATCCAGCTGCCCGGTGCCGGCGAGCACACCGATCGCGATCGGAAGATCGAAGGCGCTCCCCTCCTTGCGCACGTCGGCCGGCGCCAGGTTGATCGTGATCCGGCGCGGAGGCATCCGGAAGCCGCTGTTCTCGATGGCCGCCACCACGCGCTTGTATCCCTCCCGCACGGCCGCCTGGGGAAGCCCCACCGTGGTAAAGGTCGGAAGTCCGTTGGCGACGTCCGCCTCGACCCCGACGAGGTAGGCGTCGATTCCGCGAACGGCGCCGGAAAGAACGTGAGCGAGCATACTGGCGGGATCTGAACGGGTGCGAGTCGATGCAGCGATTCGCCGAATGGCAACCATCGATCCTCGCACTGCATCGCGCCCGGATCGGGCCCCAAACGCTTAGCGATGCGCGCGTTGACCCTCGCCCCGACAGGGCGCGCCGTCGTTCGCCGCGAGAACAGGGTGTCTCCTGCGGCACACCCGCGTCGCCCCGGGCTTCACATTGCGAACCCACCTCCCGCGGGCGTGTCCCATCGCTTACGTTTGGATCCGAACCACGCGTGGCTCCGACCCCGGCCCGACCCATGTATTCCACCTGTCTCTTCTGCAAGGCGAAGCTCGGCAGCAACGAGGCGATCGAGCACTTTCCGGTCGGCAGGCGGCTCGCCTTCGATGCCGAGCGTGGACGGCTCTGGGTGGTGTGCCCGCGATGCCGCGGCTGGAACCTCACCCCGCTGGAGGAGCGCTGGGAGGCCGTCGAGGAGTGCGAGCGACAGTTCGCCGGAGTGCGGGCGCGGTTCTCTACCGAGCACGTCGGGCTGGCCCGCCTGCCCGAAGGGACGGAGCTGGTCCGGGTCGGGCGGCCACGGCGCCCCGAGTTCGCCGCCTGGCGGTACGGAGAGCGGTTCGCGCGGCGACACCGGCTCACCCTCGCCTGGGGTCTGGGTGGTGCGGGTCTGGCGGGCGCACAGCTACTGGTCGTGGCGAGCCTCGGCGTGGTCGGCGGCGTGTCCGCCTTCACCCTCTATCAGCTCGCCGCTGAACCGCTGGGGCGGCACGCGAGCCAGCGTGCAGCAGGCGGTCACGGAGCTGGAGCGGGTGGGCCATCCACACGAGTACTTCGCCCGGGGAGTGGAGCTGCTCCGGGAGCGGCGGATCGCGCGGGAGATCGACTGGTCCCGCTACGATCTGGATGGTCTTCCGCCTGAGGCCCGGCTGGCGCTCGAGATGGCGGCTCACGAGGAGATGGAGCGGATCGCCCTCCAGGGTGAGCTGCAGGCGCTGGAAGCGGCATGGCGCGAGGCGGAGGAGGTGGCGGCCATCGCGGACCGGCTCACGCTTCCAGCGGCATTCGAGGAGTTCATCCACCGGCACCGAGCGCGCGATGGCGCTCTGCCGGAAGGTGGTGCAGCGGACTTCGACCCGGGCGCCAGTGCCGGAAACGGCTGACGCAGGGCGGATCCAACCGGTCGTCGCGGCCAGCTGAAGCGCCGCGCCGACAGACTGGCCTGAACCTTGATTGGGAAAGCGGAGAAGTGATCGGGACCGGGCACATCCGCACCTCTGAAGGTGGAGGCCGATGAAGGAGAAAACCGCACTGGCGGAGTGGCTGAGGCGACGGCTGCGCCTGGAGCGCCGCGGGGCGAGGGAGGGTGGCCGTCGCAGCACGGACCGAGAGCCGAACCGGGGCTGGATTCCGGCGATCGTGATCGCGCTCGTGGTGGCGACGCTGGACTGGCTCACCAAGTTCCTGGTGTCCATCCGGGTGCCGCTCGGGGAGATGGTGGAGGTGCTGGACGGGCGAGTCGCACTGTGGCACGTGCGCAACGATGCGATGATCCTCGGCCTGTACGGCAGCCTGCCGCTGGAGTCGCGCCAGGTGATCGCCGCGCTCTCGGCGCTGCTCGGTGCGGTGCTGCTGTTCGAGGTGGTGAGCCGTGGTCATCGACTGCCGCCCTCGAAGCGTCCCTGGGTCTGGCTGTTCGTGGGGCTCGCGTCCGGTGGGATGCTGGGCAACCTGGGTGAGCGCGCGATCCACTGGGGGGTGACGGACTTCCTCTCCTTCCGCTGGGGTGAGATCTGGCTGCCGCCCGGCAACATTGCGGACGTCGCGCTGTTCGGCTCCATTCCCGTGGCGGCGGTGGTGATCTGGTTCGAGCTGGCGGCGCGCGCGGAGCGGGCGAGTACGGCGCCGCGCCCTGACCGCCGCCTCGAGCACGGGATGCTCGGCAGCAGCGCGCGACCACCGGGTTGAACCCGGGAGAGGGAGGGGGAGTGGTGCCGGTTTACATGGACTACGCGGCCACCTCGGCGATCAGACCGCCGGAGGTGGCCGACGCGATTCATCGTCATCTGTCGGAGAGCGGGGCCACGCCCGGCCGGGCGGGCCACCGCCGCGCGGTGGAGGCGGGCCGCACGGTGCTGCGGTGCCGCCTCGCGCTCGCCGCGCTCTTCGGCATCGAGGGCGATCCGGCGCGGCTGGTGTTCCAGTGGAACGCGACACACGCGCTGAACACCGCCCTCTTCGGGGTGCTGCGCCCGGGCGACGCGGCGGTGCGGACCGCCTGGGACCACAACTCGGTGATCCGCCCGCTTGCAGAGCTCGCACGCCGTGGGGTGGAGCAGCGGGTGATCGATGGCCGGTCCGACGGCGGCGTCGATCTCGAGCACGCCGCCGCTCTGCTGCGCGGAGTGAATCCCGCCCGGCTTCTCGTCCTCCCGCACGTCTCCAACGTCACCGGCTCCGAGCTCCCGGTGCCGGGCTCTGACGGAGCTGGCGCACGAGGCGGGCGCGCTGGTGCTGCTGGACGCCGCGCAGAGCGCGGGGCACCTGTCGCTCTCCGTGGACTCGCTCGGCGTGGACATGCTCGCCTTCACCGGTCACAAGGGGCTGCTCGGCCCGCAGGGCGTAGGCGGTCTCTGGGTGCGGGACGGTGTCGAGGTGGCTCCGCTGATCTTCGGCGGCACGGGGAGCCGCAGCGAGTCGGCGGAGATGCCCGACCGCTTCCCGGACCGTCTGGAAGCGGGCACGCAGAACGCGCCGGGGATCGCGGGGCTGCTGGCCGGGGTAGAGTGGCTCGTGCGGGAGGGGGTGGAGACGCTGCATGCGCGTTCGATGCGGCTGAAGCGGCAGCTGCTCTCCGCACTGGCGCGGGTGCCGGCCGTGGAGATACGATCTCCCTCGCTCGCGGAGGGCGGAGCGATCGTGACGGTGACGAGCCCGACCGCCTCGCCCGCGGATCTGGCGCTGCGGCTGGAACGGGAGCATGGCATCGAGGTGCGCGCGGGGCTCCACTGCGCGCCGGGCGCGCACGAGGTGCTCGGCACGCTGCAGAGCGGCGCGCTCCGCCTCTCGATGGGCTGGGCCACGACCGAGGACGACGTCCGACGCGCAGCCGAGGCGCTCGCACGGATCACCGATACATGAAGAGGCAGGGATGAAAAGCAGATCGAGACCGGGCTGGATCGGCGTGCTCCTCCTGGTGGTGCTGGCGCTGCTGGCGCTCGGCTGGTGGCTGAGCGACCGCGCCGAGCGTGACCGCATCCCGGTGGAAGTGTCGGTCGAAGCGGCCGACGCCGCGGAGCGCGAAGCTGGCGCGCGTTCGCGACGGCGAGGAGGTGCAGCTCTCGGGCGTGGAGCTCTCCTCGCTCTTCCGCTACCGGGCGCCGTTGTGGGCGGTGAGCGGCGTGGAAGACGCCGATGTGGAGATGTACGGCGATACCCTGGTGCTCAGCGGTCGCGTCGCCACCGACCGTCTGCCGTCTCACCCCGAGCTGGACCGGATCCGTCCGCTGCTGCCGGAGAGCTCCCGGATCGAGATCACCGGGCAGGTGCGTCCGTACCGCACCGGGAGCGCATCGCTGAACATCGAACAGGTGCAGTTCGCCGGAATCCCGATCCCGGCCCGCTACTATCCGGAGGTTCTCGACCGCATCGGGCGCGAGGAGTCGCCCGGTCTCGGAGCCGACGGCGCTGGCGTTGCGGCTCCCCGAAGGCGTTTCCGCCGCCCGCGTCGAGGGCGGCCGGCTGATCCTCACCCCCTGAACACGCCCATGGCCCGCATCCTGGTAGTCGACGACGAGGAGGGGATCCGCCGCGTCCTCAGCCAGCTCCTCGAGTACGAGGGGCACGAGGTGCGCTCGGCCGCGCAGCGCAGGCGAGTGCCTCGACCATCTACCCCGAGTTCCGCCCGGACCTCACCTTCATGGACGTGAAGATGGCCCGGATGGACGGGCTGGAGGCGCTCACCCGCATCCGGGAGCTCGATCCCGCCGCCGTGGTCGTGATGATCAGCGGCCACGGCACCATCGAGACCGCGGTGGAAGCGACCCGCCGCGGCGCCTTCGACTTCCTGGAGAAGCCGCTCGACACCGACCGCATCCTCGCTCATCCTCCGCAACGCGCTGCAGCAGCGCGGCCTGCTGGAGGAGAACGCCCGGCTGCGCGGCGAGGTCGAGAGCCGCCACGAGATCGTGGGGCGCAGCTTCGCGATCCGGCAGGTGCTGGAGCGGGTCGAGAAGGTCGCGCCCGACCGACGCGCGCGTGCTGATCACCGGCGAGAACGGCACCGGGCAAGGAGCTGGTCGCGCGCGCGATCCACCGGCTCTCGCCGCGCGCGGACGAGCCCGTTCATCGAGGTGAACTGCGCGGCCATCCCCACCGAGCTGATCGAGTCGGAGCTGTTCGGCCACATGAAGGGCTCCTTCACCGGCGCGCACGAGGACCGGGCGGGCAAGTTCGAGCTGGCCGACGGCGGCACGCTCTTCCTGGACGAGGTCGGCGACATGAGCCTCGCCGCGCAGGCCAAGGTGCTGCGCGCCCTGCAGGAGGGGGTCATCACCCGCGTCGGTGGCGCCAAGCGCGATCAAGGTGGACGTGCGCGTGCTCGCCGCCACCAACAAGGACCTCCAGGAGGAGATCCGCGACGGGCCGCTTCCGCGAGGACCTCTTCCACCGGCTCAACGTGATCCCGCTGCACGTGCCGCCGCTGCGCGAGCGGCGCGAGGACATCCCGATGCTGGTGCAGCACTTCGCCGCATCGCGCGGTGCGCGAGGCGCTCGCTGCCGCCCAAGACGCTCACGCGCCGAGGCGATGGAGCGGCTGCAGCGGCATGGAGTGGTCCGGCAACGTGCGCGAGCTGCGAAACACGGTGGAGCGGCTTCTGATCCTGTCCGCCGGCACCACCATCACCGCCACGGACGTGGAGCTGCTGGTGGCGGGCCAGGCGAGCGGCAGCGGCCTCTCCGCCGATCTGCTCTCGCGCCACCACCTTCGCCGAGTTCAAGGAGGCCGCGGAGCGCGCCTTCATCCTCCAGAAGCTGCGCGAGAACGACTGGAACGTCTCGCGAAACCGCGCGGCTGCTGGACATGCCCCGCTCGAACCTCTACAAGAAGATCGAGCGCTACGAGCTGGTCCGTGAAGACTAGGGATCCCGCTCCCGCCACCCGGGTGCCGCCGCGCAGATGAACTGGACGGGAACGCTCCTGGTGGCCGTAGCCTGGGTGCTCGGCGGCTTCGGCGGCGGCGCTGCCCTCGCGTATCTCTACAAGCGGCTCCACCCCTCCCTCTCCTTCTACAAGCTGTGGGCGTTCTGGACGATGATCCTGTCCGGTGCGACCACGCTCGTCCTGGCACTGACCTGACCCGGCGGCCGTCCGTCACCCACCCACCGTAGCGTCCCCGTCGTTCATCCGTGCGGCCCCGCTGACTCATCTCCGGCTCGCGCCAGCCGTGTGTCAGGTGTACATTGGCCGCCGCCGCAGGACGGGCGAACCGCATCAGCGACCACGGAAAGGGAGGACGGATACACAATGGCCGATCAGCACAAGAACTTCATCGGTGGCGAGTGGGTGGAGCCCGCCACGGGCGAGTACTTCGAGAACCGGAACCCCGCACGCCAGAGTGACCTGATCGGCCTCTGGCCGCGCTCGGGGCGCGAGGACGTGGAGCGCGCGGTCGACCGCCGCGAAGGAGGGCTTCGAGGTCTGGCGCCGTACGCCGGCGCCGGAGCGTGGCGACGATCCTCAAGGTGGTGGGCGACCTGCTCACCGAGCGGAAGGAGGAGATCTCGCGCGCCGCGACCCGCGAGATGGGGAAGGTGCTGCTGGAGACGCGCGGCGACGTGCAGGAGGGGATCGACACCGCCTACTACGCGGCCACCGAGGGGCGCCGCCTCTTCGGGCACACCGTTCCCTCCGAGCTGCGCGACAAGTGGGCGATGACGTACCGCCGCCCGATCGGCGTGACCGGTCTGATCACCCCGTTCAACTTCCCGCTGGCGATCCCCACCTGGAAGATGTTCCCGGCGCTGGTGTGCGGGAACAGCGTGATCATCAAGCCGGCGGAGGACGTGCCGCACACCGTGTACGCTGCTGGTGGAGGTGCTGGAGGAGGCCGGGATCCCGAAGGGGGTGGTGAACCTGGTGCACGGGCTCGGCGAGGAGGTCGGCGCGGCGATGGTGGCGCATCCCGGCCATCCCCGTCATCTCGTTCACCGGATCGACGGAGACCGGCAGCGTCGATCGGCCGCGACCTGCGGCGAGATGCACAAGCGCCTTTCGCTCGAGATGGGCGGCAAGAACGCCCAGATCGTGATGGCGGACGCGGACCATGGACCTGGCGCTCGACGGCGTGCTGTGGGGCGCGTTCGGCACCACGGGCCAGCGCTGCACCGCCACCTCGCGGCTCCTCCTCCAGGACGAGATCCACGACCGCTTCGTGGAGCAGCTGGTGGACCGCGCGCCGCAAGCTCCGGCTCGGTGACGGGCTGCGAGGACGGCGTGGAGGTCGGGCCGCTGATCAACGAGCCGGCGCTCGCACAAGGTGGAGCGCTACGTCGAGCATCGGCACGCGAGGAGGCCGATGCTGGCGCTCGGCGGCGAACGCGCCACCGGCGAGGGGCTGGACGACGGATTCTTCTTCCAGCCGACGATCTTCACCGGCGTCAGGCCGGGCTCGCGGCTCGCCACGGAGGAGATCTTCGGGCCGGTGCTCTCCGTGATCCGCTTCAGCGACCTGGACGAGGCGATCCGGATCAACAACGAGGTGAAGTACGGCCTCTCCAGCTCGCATCTACACCGCGCGACGTCAACGCCGCCTTCCGCGCGATGCAGGAGCTGGACAACGGCATCACCTACGTGAACGCGCCCACCATCGGCGCCGAGGCGCACCTCCCCTTCGGCGGCGTGAAGCAGACCGGGAACGGCCACCGCGAGGGGGGCTGGGAAGTGTACGAGTTCTACTCGGAGACCAAGGTCTGCTACGTGGACTACTCCGGTAAGCTGCAGCGGGCGCAGATCGACAATTATGATGCGGGGCCGTACTGAGGGGATCGGGGATCGGCATTCGGGGGCCGGGGGGGCGGAGGAGCCGGCATCCGGATCCTCACGCCCGCGCCGGGTGTGGCGCCGGGGCAGAGGCCGCGCTGCGGGCTCAGGATGACGGAAGCGGCGGGTGAAGGCGACCCTTCCTGTCGGATCGGATGATGATGGCGGGGTCGGGAGGACCGGGTGAAATGGCAGGGAGCGCGCAGGCGCTCCCTGCCATTTTGCTTGGTCCGGGCGAGATGCGGAGGGGGCGATGCGGGGTGGTGCGCGGGAGGCGGGGAACGGGGTGCACGGGAGCGTGTATGGATCGAACCCGAAGCGGTGCAGCGGCAATGGTTTGATTGCCGCAGGCAAGGCCCGTTTCTTGAAGCTCGCCGATCTCCATGACGCCCTACTCCTCCGACTCCAGCGAGCCCGAATTCGACCTCCCCGGCGATGAGCCCGGGCGGGGTCACGAGTGGCGTACGCGCACCGGCGACCGGCCGCACGCGCGGTACGCGGAGCCGCGCGAGGAGAGCCGCGGCTCCATCTCCACCGGACGGTGGATGTGGGAGGGGCTCAAGGCGGTGAGCACGGCCATCGTGCTCTTCCTGCTGATCCGCACCTTCGTGGTGGAGGCGTTCAAGATCCCCACCGGCTCCATGGAGAACACGCTGCTGGTGGGCGACTTCCTGCTCGTCAACAAGGCGGTGTACGGAGCGGAGATCCCGATCACGCAGCGCCGCCTCCCCGCCTTCGCCGAACCCGAGCGCGAGGACGTGGTGGTCTTCCTCCCGCCGCACGAGCCGGACAAGAACTACGTGAAGCGGATCGTCGGGATGCCGGGCGACACGCTGGAGATGCGGGGCAAGGTGCTCTTCCTCAACGGTGTCCCGCATGGTGGAGCCGTTCGCCCGCTACGACGATCGCTTCACCGACCCCACGGATCCGACGCATGCTCTGGCAGCTGGAGCATCTGGTCAGTGGTCGCCTCGACCAGCGGCGGCTACCGCCCCACGCGAGACAACTGGGGGCCGATCGTGGTGCCGGAGGGGAAGTTCTTCGCGCTGGGCGACAATCGCGACCGGTCCGAGGACTCCCGCTACTGGGGATTCCTGCGACGAGAGCGACATCAGGGGCCGTCCGATCTTCGTCTACTACTCCTTCGCGCGGAACCCGCTGCAGCCGTTCTCCTGGCTCACGGACGTGCGCTGGTCCCGCATCGGGGAGCTGATCCGCTGATTCCGGCGCCCGTCCGCGGAGCGGGCGCGGCGAACCGGCATGCCGGCGGTCCCTTGACAGCGTAAGACTCTGTTTCCATAATCAATCTGCGGTCCCCTGCCCGCTGCCCATCCAGCAGCCGGACCGCGCATCACCTTCTCCGCCCGTGTGGCCGGCAGGCCGTACGTGCGCCGGGCTCCGCAGAATCGCCGCGTTTTCTCCGCTCGATCCTTCCCAAGCATCGCTCCCTGGAGCGCCCATGACCGGCACCACCGCCCGTAGAATCGCAGTCGAATCCGAATCGCTCGACCAGTACCTGCGAGAGATCAGCGCCTATCCCCTGATCGACCGACAGAAGGAGGCCGAGCTCGCGCGCTGCATCCGCGCGGGCGAGGAGTGGGCACTGGATACTCTGGTACGCTCCAACCTGCGCTTCGTCGTCTCCGTCGCCAAGCGGTACCAGAACCAGGGCGTCTCCCTCGCCGACCTGATCAACGAGGGCAACATCGGGCTGATGCGGGCGGCGCAGAAGTTCGACGAGACCAAGGGGATCAAGTTCATCTCCTACGCCGTCTGGTGGATCCGGCAGGCGATCCTGCAGGCGCTGGCGGAGCAGTCCCGGATCGTGCGTGTTCCGCTGAGCCGCGCCGGCACTCTGCACCGGATCGGCAGGCGCTCCTCGGCACTGACGCAGGAGCTGGGTCGCGAGCCGACGATGGAGGAGATCGCGGAGGAGCTGGAGCTCTCCGAGGAAGAGATCAAACACACCCTGGCGATGGCCCAGACGCACCTCTCGCTGGACGCGCCGCTCGTCCCGGGCGAGGACGGTCAGCTGCTCGACTACGTCTCCGACCAGTTCGCCGCCGGGCCGGACGAGGACCTCTACACAGAGGCGCTCTGTCGCTCCATCGACGACGCGCTGGGCACGCTCAGCGAGCGGGAGGCCAAGGTGCTCCGCCTCTACTTACGGGCTCGGCGACACGGAGCCGCTGACGCTGGAGCAGATCGGCGAGCGCTTCGGCATCACCCGGGAGCGGGTACGGCAGATCAAGGAGAGAGCGCTCTCCCGGTTGCGGCACCAGTCCCGGGCGAGGTTCCTGGAGACGTTTCTGCCGTAGGTTGGGGATCGGGGATCGGCATTCGGGGATCGGGGAGGTGGAGGTCCCCGCCCTGAGGAAGCTGCAATGCCGGACATCCCGAAACGGTGTGCAGGCGGTGCCGCGGGGGCCCGCGATGGCGCGGAGCCGCCCTGATCCCCGAATGCCGTTCCCCGGCCCCCCCTCCCGTTGACACCCGCCCGGATTTCCCCTATCATTCCCGTCTGTCCCTGCTTCGGCTACCCTCGGGTTCAGTCGGGGCTGTCGACGTGTTTTTACCGTTTTCCCCGGCCGGCGCACTCCGCGTGGCTGGCGGAGCGCGCGGGTACCGCGTGGATTGAGAGCCACATGAAGACTTATTCCGTAAAGGCCGGGGAGATCGAGCGCCGCTGGTTCGTGGTGGACGCCGAGGGGAAGGTCCTCGGGCGTCTGGCCACCGAGGTCGCGCGGGTCCTCCGCGGCAAGCACAAGCCGATCTACACGCCGCACCTGGACACCGGCGACTTCGTGGTGGTGATCAACGCCGACAAGATCGAGCTCACCGGCAAGAAGGCGGATCAGAAGACGTACTTCCGCCACTCCGGCTACATGGGTGGCGAGAAGTTCATCCCGTTCCGGCGAGATGCTGGAGAAGCAGCCGGAGCGAGTGATCGAGCTGGCGGTGAAGGGGATGCTGCCGAAGAACGCCCTGGGCCGGCAGATGCGCGACGAAGCTCAAGGTGTACGCCGGGGCAGAGCACCCGCACCAGGCGCAGAGCCCGGCACCTCTTACCTTCTGATGTCCGACATGTCGAACGAGCAGATCGAGAGCAGCGAGCAGCCGGAGACGGCGCCGACTCCGGTGGCGCCGCGTGCGCGCAAGACCACCGACGGCAAGGGTGACCAGTTCAACGGGCTCGGCCGCCGCAAGACGTCGGTCGCGCGCGTGATCCTGCGTCCCGGCGAGGGCCGCTGGGTCGTGAACGGGCGCACGCTTCGAGGATTACTTCCCGCGCGCCGTGCTCCGCCAGTCGGCGGCGCAGCCGCTCGCGGCGACGGAGACACGAGGGCCGGTTCGACGTGATCGTGAACGTGAACGGCGGCGGCATCCGCGGTCAGGCCGACGCGGTTCGTCTCGGCATCGCCCGCGCGCTGCTGAAGGTGGACGAGGAGTACCGGCGCCCGCCTGCGCGCCGAGGCGCTGCTGACGCGCGACCCGCGCGAGGTGGAGCGGAAGAAGCCGGGTCGTCCGAAGGCCCGCAAGCGCTTCCAGTTCTCGAAGCGTTAAGAACCAACTGGTCAGTCGTTGTTCGTTGTTCGTCGGACGAACGAGGCAGTCGCGAACAACGAACGACCCGGCCGGTTCATCATCAATCACACCGCCCGGACGCCCGCGTCGGGTGCCGCCCTCGGGCGGTCGGCGCGGCGGACGAAGGCGGTGGCAGATCAACCCGAGGGCACTGCCCGGCAGCGCCCGCCAAAAGGAGAAGGACCCACGATGGCCACGCCGCAGATCCAGGACCTCCTGGAAGCCGGTGTCCATTTCGGACACCAGACGCAGCCGCTGGAACCCGAAGATGCGCAAGTTCATCTTCGCGGAGCGCAACGGCATCTACATCATCGACCTCAAGAAGACGCTCCGTCAGATCGAGCTGGCGCAGGAGCTGGTGCGCCAGGTGGTCTCGCGCGGCGAGCGCGTGCTCTTCGTCTGCACGAAGAAGCAGCTTCGCTCCGGTGATCGAGAGCGAAGCCGAGCGGTCGAACTCGTTCCACGTCACCGAGCGCTGGCTCGGCGGCATGCTCACGAACTTCACGACGATCAAGAAGCAGATCCGCCGGCTGCGCGAGCTGGAGCGCGGCCAGGAGGAGGGCGCCTTCGACTTCTACACGAAGAAGGAGCGCCTGATGCTCGATCGCGAGCGCGAGAAGCTGGAGAAGTACCTGTCCGGCGTGAAGGACATGGCGCGCGCTCCCGGGCGCGCTCTTCGTGGTGGACGCGAAGAAGGAGACGATCGCGGTCAGCGAGGCGAACAAGCTGGGCATTCCGGTGATCGCGATCGCGGACACCAACGCCGACCCGGACCTGCTCGACGGTGCCGATCGCCGGCAACGACGACGCGATCCGCTCGGTGAGCGTGATCTCGCGCGCGATCGGCGACGCGATCGTCGAGGCGCGCGCCGCGATGCCGGCGGAGGAGCGCCGCCGCGCCGACGAGGCCGAGGCGACCACCTACTCCACCGAGACGGGCGAGAGCTCGCCGGCGGACGACGACAAGAAGGGCGCAGAAGCGTCGCCCGCGCCGCAAGCGCCGCCCGAAGCCGGAAGTGATCGCGAACATGCGCGGTTCCGGAGACGAAGAGGCAGCCGAGTAGCGGAAGCGGGTCCGAGGAAACGCTGCGTCTCGATGGGGCCACGCGGGAAACCGTGCGTGGCCCCATCGCATGCCTGGCGCCTGCAGATAGCGTGCTCAACCTGAACCGAAGACGAGACGGAATGGCAATCACTGCGAAGGAAGTCAAGGAGCTCCGCGAGCGCACCGGCGCGGGGATGATGGAGTGCAAGGCGGCGCTGCAGGAGGCGAACGGCGACATGGAGGCGGCGATCGACATCCTCCGCGCGAAGGGCGCTGCGAAGGCGGCGAAGCGCGCCGCGCGTGAGGCGCAGCGAGGGCGCGATCGGCAGCTACATCCACATGGGCGGCAAGATCGGCGTGCTCGTGGAGATCAACTGCGAGACCGACTTCGTGGCGCGCAACGAGGCGTTCCAGCAGCTGGTGCGTGACATCGCGATGCACGTCGCCGCGGCCGCACCGGTGGCGATCCGCCGCGAGGACGTGCCGACCGGACGCTGGTGGAGCGCGAGCGCGGCGTCTACCGCGAGCAGATGCGCGAGTCCGGCAAGCCGGAGCAGATCTGGGACAAGATCGTCGAGGGGAAGATCGACAAGTTCTTCGCAGGAGTCCACGCTGCTCGAGCAGCCGTTCGTGAAGAACCCGGACCAGACGATCCAGGCAGCTGATCGCCGAGGTTTCGGGGAAGACGGGCGAGAACATCGTGATCCGCCGGTTCACCCGCTTCGCACTGGGCGAGTGAGCGCCGAGGCGTCGGCCCCCGCGACCGGCGCGGCGCTGAAGTACCCGCGCGTTCTCCTGAAGATCTCCGGCGAGGCGCTCGCCGGAGAGCAGGGGTTCGGCATCGCGCCGCCGATCATCGACACGCTGACCGACGAGATCCAGCAGGTGCACGAGATGGGTGTGGCGCTGGGGCTGGTGATCGGCGGCGGCAACATCGTTCGCGGCACCATCGCCAGCCAGCAGGGGATGGACCGCGTCTCCGCCGACTACATGGGGATGCTGGCGACCGTCATCAACGCCCTCGCGATCCAGGACATGCTGGAGCGCAAGGGCGTCGAGACGCGCGTGCTGACCGCGATCCGCATGGAGCAGCTGGCGGAGCCGTACATCCGGCGGCGCGCGCTCCGGCACCTGGAGAAGGGCCGCGTGGTGATCTTTGCCGGCGGCACGGGCAACCCGTACTTTTCCACCGACACCGCGGCGGTGCTGCGCGGCATCGAGATGGAGGCGGACGTCATCATCAAGGCCACCAAGGTGGAGGGCGTCTACACCGCCGATCCGGTGAAGGACCCGACGGCGGAGTTCATCCCGAGGCTCTCGCTGCAGCGACGTGATCACGCAGCGAGCTGAAGGTGATGGACGCGGCGGCGATCTCGCTGTGCCGCGAGAACGACATCCCGATCATCGTGCTGAACCTCGACACGCCGGGGCTCGTGGGCCGGCGCCATCCGGGGCGAGCGGGTCGGTACGCTGGTCCACCCCTGAAACGACCACACCCCTGAAGGGGAGTCCGCATGCCGAGTCTGCAAGCTGCACGTCAACGGATGGAGAAGGCGATCGAGGCGCTCCGGCGGGAGTTCTCCGGCGTCCGCACGGGGAAGGCTTCGCCCGGCGCTGCTGGACACGGTGCGCGTGGAGGCCTACGGGTCGCACGTCCCGCTGAACCAGGTGGCCACCGTGAGCGCGCCGGAGCCGCGGATGCTGATCGTTCAGCCGTGGGACCGGGCGATGATCTCGCCCGATCGAGAAGGCGATCCAGACGTCGGACCTGGGGCTGAACCCCTCCAACGACGGCAAGGTGGTGCGGGTGCCGATCCCGGCGCTGACCGAGGAGCGGCGGCGGGAGTACGTGCGCGTGCTTCACAAGTTCGCGGAGGAAGCGCGTGTCGCGTCCGGCAGGCGCGCAAGGACGCCAACGACGACATCAAGCAACCGGCAGAAGGACGGCGAGCTGTCGGAGGACCAGTCGCGGCGCGAGCAGGACGAGGTGCAGAAGCTCACCGACCAGTACGTCGAGAAGGTCGACGAGCTGCTGAAGCACAAGGAAGCGGAGATCATGGAGGTGTAGGTGTGAGCCGGACGCACCCCCGCAACACGCGTAACGCTCACCCGACACCCTCACGACCATCCGTGGCACTCTCCCCATCCGAAACCGGCCTCACAGCGCTGGGCGACGTGCCACGGCACGTCGCCATCATCATGGACGGCAACGGCCGGTGGGCGCGTCAGCGCAACCGCCCGCGCGAGTTCGGGCACCGTGCCGGGATGCGCGCGGTGCGCGAGGTGGTGGAGGGGAGCATCGAGGCCGGCGTCGAGATCCTGACTCTTTTCGCCTTCTCGCAGGAGAACTGGCAGCGCCCGCCCACCGAGGTGTCGGCGCTGATGTCGCTGCTGGAGCTGTACGTGCGCCGCGAGTCGCGGGACCTGAAGGAGAAGGGTGTGGAGGTCCGGGTGATCGGCCGCATGGACCGGCTGGGGCCGCGTACCCGCGCCGCGCTGGAGCGGGTGATCGAGGAGACGCGCGGTGGAACGGCGCTGCGCCTGAACCTGGCGATCAGCTACGGAAGCCGCACCGAGATCGTGGACGCCGCGCGCCGCCTGGCCGAGCGCGTCGCGCGCGGGCACGCTGGTCCCCGAGGAGATCGACGAGCGGCTCTTCGCCTCGTAGCTCTACACCGGCGATGGCCCCGACCCGGACCTGCTGATCCGCACCTCCGGTGAGCTGCGCATCTGAGCAACTTCATGCTCTGGCAGATGGCGTACACTGAGATCCACGTGACGCCCGTGCTCTGGCCCGACTTCAATCGGGACCGCCTTCACGCCGCACTGGGCGATTACATGCGTCGCGAGCGCCGCTTCGGCCGCGTGGCGGCCAGCTGACGGACGCGATCATGGCACGTTCGGAAACCACACAGCGGCTGCTGGTCGCCGCGGTCGGCATCCCGATCGCGATCGGGGCCGTCTACGCTCGGCGGCTGGGTGCTCGCCGCGCTGCTGGCCATGCTCGCCACGCTGGCCGCGCTGGAGTTCTTCCGGATGGCGGAGATGCGGCAGGTGGTCGCGCTCCGCCTGCTGGGCTGCGACGATGGCGGCCGCGCTTCGTCGTGCTCGCCGCCGGCGGTCCGTCGCTCGGTCCCGACGGCGTTGGCTTCGCGCTGCTGATCGTGGTGGGGCTCCTGCTCTGCACCGTCTCGGCGATCTGGGAGCGCGGGGTGGAGGGGCAGCCGCTGCTGGCAGTCTCCACCACGCTGACCGGCGCGATCTACACCGGCGCGCTCCTCTCCTTCGGGCTCTTCCTGCGACACCTGCCGCTGTCACGACGGAGCGCTCGCACGGCACCGTGCTGGTGCTCTTCCCCGTGGTGCTCACCTGGTCCAGCGACACCTTCGCCTACTTCGCCGGCCGCCGGTGGGGGACTCGCAAGCTGATCCCGCGGGTGAGCCCGGGGAAGACGGTGCAGGGCGCGGTGGGCGCGGTGGTGGGCACCGTTCTGGTCGCCGTCCTCTACACCTTCCTGCTGGCGCGCTTCCCCACCTACCGGGTCGGGGCGCTCGAGGCGGTGGTGTTCGGGCTGGTGATCTCGGTCGCGGCGCAGGTGGGCGATCTGGCGGAGTCCCTGTTCAAGCGCGACGCCGGGGTGAAGGATTCCGGCACGCTGCTCCCCGGGCATGGCGGCGCGCTGGACCGGCTTCGACTCGCTGCTTCTTCACCCTCCCGCGTCGCCTACCTCTTCTTCCGCTTCGTGGTGGGCGCGGGGGTGCCCCGGTGCTGGTGCAGTGAAGGGCGTCGCGATCCTGGGGCCACCGGCTCCATCGGCGCCAGCGCGCTGGCCGTCATCGAGCAGCACCCGGACCTGCTTCCGGGTGGTGGCGCTGACCGCGCACCGCAGTGGCACCGCGCTGGAGCGGCTGGTGGAGCGGTGGAGCCCCGAACTGGCGGTGCTTTCCGATGCCGGTGACCGGAGCGCTGCCGGAGTCAGGCGGCGGCACACGCTGGCTGTGCGGCGACGAGGCGCTGCGGGAGGCCGCGACGCACCCGCGAGCGGACATCGTGATCAACGCGCTGGTCGGCGCGGCGGGCCTCGAGCCGACGCTGGCCGCGCTCGCGCGCGGGAAAGCGGCTGGCGCTCGCCAACAAGGAGTCGCTGGTCTGCGGCGGCGATGCTGGTGCTCGCGGAGGCCGAGCGCGGCGGTGGCGAGCTGGTGCCGGTGGACAGCGAGCACAGCGCCATCTTCCAGTGCCTGGGCGGTGGCGACGCGACGTGGAGTGGAGCGGCTGATCCTGACCGCCTCCGGTGGCCCCTTCCGGAACCTGGATCGCCGCGCGGCTCGCCGGGATGCGCGCGGAGGACGCGCTGCGGCACCCCACCTGGGCCATGGGCGCCAAGATCACGATCGATTCGGCGACCCTCGCGAACAAGGCGCTGGAGGTGATCGAGGCGCACTTTCTGTTCGGGCTCGTGTATGATCGCATCACCGCGGTGGTGCACCCGCAGTCCATCATCCACTCGATGGTGGAGTTCGTGGACGGCTCGGTGCTCGCGCAGATGGGGTTTCCGACCATGGAGATCCCGATCCTGTACGCGCTGAGCCACCCGCGATCGGCTGGAGTACCGCTGCCGCAGGCTTCGACCCCGTCGCGGCCGGAGAGCTGACGTTCGAGCCCGTGCGGGAGGAAGCCTTCCCCGCGTTCGCGCTCGGCGTGAGCGCCGGGCGTGCCGGCGGAACGATGCCCGCGGTGTTCAACGCCGCCAACGAGGTGGTCGGTCGCCGCATTCCTCGCAGGGCCGCATCGGCTTCCCGGAGATCGCCGCCGGAATCGAGCAGGCGCTCGTCCACCTGGCAGGGTGGTGCGGTGGACGGCCTGGACTCCGTGCGCGACGCGGACCGCTGGGCCCGCCGTGCCGTGGAAACCTTCATCGAGACTCACGCGCCGTGTTGAAGTAGCCGCATTTCTCGTCGTCATCGGCGTTCTCGTGTTCGTTCACGAGCTCGGCCACCTGGTGGCCGCCAAGTCGGTGGATATCGAGGTCCCCCGCTTCTCCATCGGTTTCGGCCCCAGGATCTGCGGGCTTCCGCCGTGGCGAGACCGAGTACGTGATCTCGGCACTCCCGCTCGGCGGCTACGTGCGGATGGCGGGGATGGAGGACACCGCGGCGCTGGAGGGTGGCGCGGAGCCGGACCGCGTCGCCCACGGGACGTGAGTACGACGCCAAGCCGCTCTGGGCGCGGATCTGGGTGGTCTCCGCCGGCGTGCATCATGAACTTCCTGTTCGCCATCCTCGTGTTCGCCGGCGTCGCCTACGTGTACGGTGACCGGTTGCTGAACACCACCCGGGTGGAGATCTCCCCCGCCGCGGCGCAGACCGATGCGGCGGCTCAGCTCGCGGAGATCCCGCGCGGCGCTCAGCTGAGCGCGGTCGGCGGCATTCCGGTGGAGAGCTGGAACGACGTGGGGAGGGCGCTCTCAGCCGCCCCCGCCGGTCCGCTGACGCTGGAGTTCACCGACGCGCCGCCCGGCCACCATCGTGGCTGCCGGCGAGCGAGACGGAGCGGATCAACGTGCTCAGCCTCGTGGAGCCCTTCGTTCCGGCCGGTGATCGGAGAGGTCGCCGCCGGGCTCCGCCGCGCAGCGCGCCGGGATTCGCACCGGCGACGAGGTCGTGGCCGCCGGCAGGGCGAGCCGATCCAGTCGTGGTCGCAGTTCGTCTCCGTGGTGCAGTCGCACCCCGACCGGGAGCTCCCGCTGGAGGTGGTGCGGGACGGGGAGCGCGTGCCAGCTGGTGGCGACGCCGGTCGGCGAGCGCGAGCTCAACGCCGACATGCAGCGGGTGCTGATCGGCAAGCTCGGGGTGGCGCCAGCAGGCAGTGGACGTCGGGTACCGCCCGGTCTCGCTCGGCGCCTCCATGCGGCGCGGCTGGGACGAGACGCTGGGGCACCGCCGGGATGATCGTCGGCCTGCTCGGCGACCTGTTCACCGGCGCGGCTTCACCCCGCAGCCTCGGCGGTCCGCTCGCGATCGGGCAGATCTCCGGCCAGGCCGCGAGCCTGGGGCTGGAGATGTTCCTTCGCTGGATGGCGCTGCTCTCGGTGAACCTCGCCGTGCTGAACCTCCTCCCCATCCCCGTGCTCGACGGCGGTCAGCTGCTCTTCCTCGGCGTGGAGGGCGTGCGCGGCCGCGCGCTCTCGCGTGGAGCAGCGCATGCGGCTTTCCACGTGGGGCTGATCATCGTGGTGGGCATCATGGTCTGGGCCATCGCCAACGACTTCCTGCGCTTCTTCGGTATCTAACTGACGCGGTTCGGCACCTTCGGGGCTTGTTCAGGGTGCCTGACCTATGTTAAATTTCAGTGTTTCCTGGGTCGGTGGTCCTGCCGGATACCGAGCCCAGCGTCCGTCCAGTTGAGCGAGGAGTGGAAAGCTGATGGACCGGAACCAGAGAGAACACATCGAGCGGCGCCTCCTCCGGGAGCGCGAGCGAGCCCTCCGCTCGCTCGGCCGTTTCCAGGAACAGTCGAAGCTCTCCCGCGACGCTGCGGACTCGGACCTGTCCAGCTACTCCTTCCACATGGCGGACCAGGGGACCGACGCGATGGAGCGGGAGAAGTCGTTCCTCTTCGCCAGCAAGGAGGGGCGTTATCTCTACCGCATCGAGGACGCGCTTCGCCGGCTGTACAACGATCCGGAGAAGTTCGGCATCTGCCACAGCTGCCAGAAGGAGATCCCGTTCGAGCGGCTGGACGCGCTCCCTCACGCCCGCTACTGCCTGGACTGCAAGCTCCGCGAGGAGGAGGAGGCGGCGGCCTGACCCGCTGCATCTCCGGTCCGGCAGCAGAGAAGGGGCGGCGACCACACGGTCGCCGCCCCTTCTCTGCCGGGCCCTGCGCCGCCAGGCGCGGTCGCGGATGCTCGCGGGCGTTCTACAGCAGGGTGAGCTGCGGCGGCGCGTTGCGCATGCGGAGATCGGTGATGTCGATCGGCTCCAGCGGCTCGTGCTGCCGACCGACCTGCAGTGTGCCGCGAGTAGCGTCGAGACCGCAGCGGCATCCCGACCACGTCGCAGGGCGAGACCCGGGTCGTTGGCGCTCTCGCTGAGGTGCGCCAGGACGACGGCGGCGAGCCCCGGGTGGCAGAGCTCCACCGCCAGCTCGGCCGCGGCGCGGTTGGAGAGGTGCCCGTGGCTCCCCGCGATGCGCGATCTTCACCGACCAGGGGTAGGGCTCTCGCGCAGCATGATCTCGTCGTGGTTGGCCTCCAGGATCAGCAGGTCGCATTCGCGCAGCGCGTGGCGCACGGTGGCGGTGGGCCGGCCCAGGTCGGTCGCGATCCCCAGCTTCTCGCCGGTGGCGGCTCCGTGACCGTCACCGCGACGGGGTCGACCGCATCGTGGACGGTGAGGAAGGGCTCCACCGCGAGATCCTCCGATCCGCAGCGGCTCGGCGCTGGAGTAGGGGCGCACGTCCTCGGTGCCGTTGAGCAGCCGCGGCAGGCGGCGCGGGTGCGCTCCGTGAGGTAGAGCGGGATGCCCCACCGTCGCGCGGCCACCCCCATCCCACAGGTGTGGTCGCCGTGATCGTGCGTGATCAGCAGCGCGGTGAGCGTTGCGGCCTCCACCCCCACGCGCGGCGAGACGACGCTCCAGATCGCGCCCGCTGAAGCCGGCGTCGATCAGCAGGCGCGCGCGCTCGCGGTTTCCACCAGGATCGCGTTGCCGGAGCTGCCGCTTCCGAGGACGGTGACTCTCATCGATGCGCTACTACCCACCGTCGCCGGATGCGGTTCCCCGCCTGCCGCGCGGCCGCTCCTCGAAGGCCCGCTCGAGCTGCCGGCGCGTGGCCTCGGCCGAGCGTCACCTCCCGCCGCGCCATCGCCCGCTCCGCCACCTCCAGGAACCTGTCCGACCCGGTACTCCACCAGCTCCGTCCCCGGTGCCCCAGCTGAAGGGCGGCACGTACTTCGGGGGCATCGCCGCGCCGTACAGGTTGCTCCCCGCGCCGATCACCGTGCCGGTGTTCAGCAGCAGCCCGATCCCCGTCTTCACGTGGTCCCCGAGTAAGCGAGCCGAGCTTCATCTCGCCGGTATCCGTCTCGCCGTCCGGCGTCCAGAGGCGGATGGAGCCGTAGTTGTTCTTGAGGTCGCTGTTGGTGGTCTCGGCGCCCAGGTTCACCCAGCGCCCGAGGTAGGCGTGGCCCATGTGCCCGTCGTGCTGCTTGTTGGTGTAGCCGAGGCAGATGGCTGGGCGAGATCTCCCCGCGGATCCGGCAGACCGGCCCGATGGAGACGCATTCGACGCTGCCGCCGAGCAGGTGCGAACGGGGGCCGACGTAGGCCGGCCCGCAGAGGCGGGTGAAGGCGCGCACGACGCTGCGCTCGTCGAGCCAGACCGGACCCGCGTGGTGTCGATGGCGCAGCCCGGCTCCAGCCGTGCGCTCGGGTGCACCACCAGCGGGTGATCGCCCCAGTGATGAACGCCGGTGGGCATCTCCGATCGCCGTTCCAGCTCGCCCTGCAGAGCCGCGACGTCCGCGGTGATCTGATCGGCGTTGCGGGAGAGCAGCTCCCAGATCTGCTCCAGCACGCGCCCCTCGATGCTGGACGACCGGATCGCCGTTCCACCCCGTGGGGTCTTCGAGGAAGGCCGGCTCCGGCGCGGGTGAGCCCTCCGGCGCGAACCACCCGGCGACGACACCGCCGATCGCGACCGGTCCCGCGCTGCAGCGGTGCCTCCCACCCGTCTCGGACCGACCAGTGCGGAACCGCTCGGGAGAGCAGGAACAGCCGGTCGCCCTCGCCACTCGCCTCGCCGAACGGGCGCACGGGTGGAGCCCCCTCCTCCTCGAAGCCGCGCAGCGAGGGCGCCCGCTCAGATGCTCGCGGACCCGCCCGCCGAACATGCGCTCGGCGCGCTCGCGTAGGAAGAGCGCGCCGAACAGGAGCTCGCCGGCGGGACGGGTGAGGGTGAACGGCTGCCACCGCCGGGCGCCGGCGTCGTCGAACAGGAAGATGGAGAGGGGTCGCATGCGGCGCGCGGGTGGGGTTGTGGCTCAGGACGGGTTTCGCAACGCCTCCGGCAGCTCGGCGAGCATGCTCTTGAGCTCGGCCGATCGCTCGCGCGTGGTGACGAAGGTCGCGGCGGGCGTCCTCACGATGATCAGGTCGTCGACGCCGAATGCAACGATCGGACCCTCCTCCGCGTAGATGGCGCAACCGTCCGAATCGATCGCGTGCCCCTCCCCGACGAGCGACGTTGCCGCGTCCATCCGCGGTGCGCGTGCGGAACAGAGCGTCCCAGGCACCCACGTCGTCCCAGGGGAAGTCCGCGGGCACCACCGCCACGCGGTCGGAGCGCTCCAGCAGCCCCTCGTCGATGGAGAGCGTCGGTGTGCGACGGAAGAACTCCTCCGTACCGCCTTCGCGCGCGATCGGGATCAGCTCCGCGAGTTCCGGTGTATGGCGCTCGAGCTGGTCGAGCAGGTCCGTGACGCGCCAGACGAAGATCCCGGTGTTCCAGAGGTAGCCGCCGTCGGCGAGGTAGCGCTCCGCGGTTTCCCTGTCGGGCTTCTCCACGAACGAGTCCACCATCGAAGCCGCCGCCTCGCACCGGAGGGTCGTGGCGGGGCAGGTCGTGGCCCACCCGGATGTAGCCGTATCCGGTCTCCGGGCCGGTCGGGCCGCGCGCCGAGGGTGAAGAGGCGGCGGTGCTCGGTGGCGAGCCGCGCCGTGTGCGCGATGCGCTCGCGGAACTGCGTCGGGCGGATCGATCACGTGGTCCGCGTGGAGCGACACCATCACCGCGTCGGGGTCGCGGCGCTCGATCTCCGCGGCCGCCCACGCCAGCACCGGCGCGGTGCCGGCGGCGCGCGGCTCCAGCAGCAGGTTGCCGGGGCCGAGCTCCGGAAGCGCGCCGAGGATCGGGCCCGGCGAGGCGCGTTGCCGGTCAGGATGCGCAGTCGCTCGGTGGGGATCAGCGGGACGATGCGGTCCACCGTGTCGCGGATCAGCGGCCGCTCGGATGCCAGCTTCAGCAGCTGCTTCGGCTGCGAGGGCGTGCTCGCCGGCCAGAACCGCGAGCCGACCCCGCCGGCGAGGATCACCGTCCAGAGGTGCGGGTACTGCTCGTCAGGCGAAGAGCTCATCGATGCGCGCCAGCAGCTTTCTGGGGCTGAACGGCTTGGTGAAGAAGTCGGTGGCGCCGAGCTCCATGGCCGTCTCGCGGTCGGCGTCCTGACCCTTGGCGGTGAGGATGATCACGGGGGTGTCGGCGCGGTGCGGCCTGCGGCGGAGCTCGGCCAGCACGTCCAGGCCGCCCACGTAGGGCATCATGATGTCGAGCAGTACCAGGTCGATCGCGCTCGTCACCGTTGAGCCGCTCCAGCGCCTGCCTGCCGTCGGGCACGAGGGTCACCGCGTAGGGTCCGCTTTCCAGCTTCAGCTGGATGATGCGGCCGATGTGCGGCTCGTCGTCGGCCACGAGGACGTGGCGGAGGTCGGGCGGGACGTCCGTCTGCGGCGTCTGCATGGGCAGGCCGCTCAGAGGAGGCGTGCGAGCGCCGCGCGCTCGCCGCGCAGATCTCTCAGCAGCTCCGAGAAGCCGACGCCCTGGCGCAGCACGACGGTGAGGAAGAGCTCGGGCGAGAGGGCGACCACGATCACCACGCCCTGCTCGAACTCGAGCACGGCGGTGCTGACGGCGCCGAGCTCACCCACCCGGCCGAGCGATGCGCACGCCACTCCGAGGGCAGGGACCATCGCCGCGACGGTGTCCACCTCGAGCGTTCGGGGCTCGCCGATGTGACGGACCAGGAGACCATCTCCGCCGAGCAGGAAGATGTGCTCGACACCCGGGTGCGTCTTCATGCGCGAGAGGACCTCGTCCAGTCGGGACATTCGGTGTAGCGAGTGCGGGGAGCGGGAGGGCGGTGGTCGCACCCTGGCGGGTACCCCCGGCCGGGAGCGGCAGGGAACGTAGATGTGACCCCGTGAAGCGTCAAGGATCGGCCCCGCTTCGCCTTGACGCGATCGACCGGAACGGACTAAGCTTAGGCCCCACTCAACCTGGACCGATCAGGAGTCAACCGTGCGCCATATAGCTGCTCTCGCCGTGATCGCCCTGTCGCTCACCGCGTGTGACGATCCCAACTTCCGTATCGACCCGTTGCTGGCGACCGATACGGTCGAGGTGTTCGCCCCCACAGCCGACAACGCCGGCCGCCCCACGGCGCTGGACGTGACCTCGTTCCAGCTCTTCATCCACGGCCCGCGCTTCCCGGAGCGCGCCGCCGAGGCGGAGCTGTGGGACTTCGCGGTGCGGATTCGCGAGGGCCAGCTGACGCTGGTGCCCGCTTCCGTGCTCGGGCTCACCTCGCGCGCGGCGATCGCCGGTCCGCTGGTGGGCGAAACCTTCGGCGGGCTGCGTGAGGCGCCGGTCCCCGCCGCCTTCGTGATGACCGAGCCCGTCGTGATGCGAGTGGGCGAGGTGTATGCCGCGCGCAGCCGCGACACCGGCGCCGGCTACGGCGCCTGTAACCAGTACGCCAAGTTCCAGCCGCTCGAGGTGGACGTCGCCACGGGGCGCCTGCGGCTGCAGATCATCACCAACGAGCGCTGTGGTGACCTCCGCCTCGTGCTGGAGGACTGACCGGCGATGCTCGATCTGCGGTTGATCCGGCAGGAACCCGACGCGGTTCGCGCCGGCCTGGCCGTGCGGGGTGCGACGGCGGAAACGGACGCGGTGGTGACCAGGGTGGTGGGTCTGGACGAGGAGCGCCGCGCGCTGATCGCCGAGGGCGACTCGCTGAAGGCCCGCCGCAACACCGTCTCGCAGCAGGTCGGTGAGCGGAAGCGCCGCGGGGAGAGCGCGGACGCCGTGATCGCGGAGATGAAGACCGTCGGCGATCGTATTCGCGACATCGACGGCCGCCTGCGCGAGATCGAGGGGGAGATCGAGGACGCACTGCTGCGCACGCCCAACGTGCCGCACGCCTCGGTTCAGCCGGGTGGCGAGGACGCCAACCAGGTGGTGCGGGAGTGGGGTGAGCGGCGCGAGTTCGCGTTCACTCCGCGGCCTCACTGGGAGATCGGCGCGGAGCTCGGCCTGCTGGATCTGCCGGCCGGCGCCAAGGTCGCCGGGAGCGGCTTCCCCGTCTTTCGCGGCGCGGGCGCGCGGCTGGAGCGCGGACTGATCAACTGGATGCTCGATCTCCACACCACGCGGGCACGGGTATACCGAGATCGCGCCTCCCTTTCTGGTCACGCGCGACGCCATGCAGGGGACCGGTCAGTTCCCCAAGTTCGTGGAGGAGGGCGACGCCTACGAGGTGGCGGGAGACGGTCTCTACCTGATCCCGACCGCCGAGGTGCCGGTCACCAACCTGCACCGGGAGGAGCTGCTCTCCGACGATCGGCTGCCGATCGCCTATGCCGCGTATTCGCCCTGCTTCCGGCGCGAGGCGGGTTCGGCGGGGAAGGACACCCGCGGTCTGCTGCGGGTTCACCAGTTCGACAAGGTGGAGCTGGTCCGCTTCGAGCGGCCGGAGCACTCCGAGGCCGCACTGGAGACGCTCGTCGGGCACGCCGAGCGTGTGCTGCAGCTGCTCGGTCTCACCTATCGCGTGGTTCGGCTGGCCGCCGGCGACCTCGGCTTTGCCGCAGCGATGACGTACGATCTCGAGGTCTGGTCGCCGGGGGTGGATCGCTGGCTGGAGGTGTCCAGCTGCTCCAACTTCACGGACTACCAGGCACGTCGCGCGGGGATCCGCTTCCGCAGGGGTCCGGGTGAGAAGCCGGAGTTCGTACACACCCTCAACGGCTCCGGTGTGGCCCTGCCGCGCACGGTGATCGCGATCCTGGAGAACGGGCAGCAGGAGGATGGCACGGTGATCGTACCCGAAGTGCTCCGGCCGTACGTGGGGATGGACCGCTTCCGACCCTGAGCCTCGATGCGAAATCGATACTGGCCGACCGCTCTTGGCCTCCTGGCCGCGGTGGTGCTCGGCTGGTACCTGCTGTACACCGAGTTGCTGATGCGGGAGATGCGGCGCGACGCGCGTGTGCACTCCCGCATCTACATTACCATCCTGCGGGGGCTCAACGACCCGCGCGAGGGTTCCGCCGAGCAGACGCTGTTCACGCTCAGCGACGACGTGCAGGACCTCGGGATCCCCATCGTCGTCACCGATGCGGACGGGATCCCGGCGTACACGAGCAACCTCCCCTTCGCCGCCGATCCCAACAACCCGGACGACTTCCCGCGCCTGGCGGCCTACCTGCGCCGGCTGGAGCGGACGCAACCCGCCGCTGGTGGAGCCGGGGATCGGGACCATCTACTTCGGCGATCCGCACCTGGTGGAGCGGCTCCGCTGGATCCCCTGGTTCCAGGTCGGGGCACTCACCTGCCTGCTCGCGCGCCGCGGCGTTCCTGGTCCGGCACAACCAGCGGGTGGAGCGGGAGCGGATCTGGGCGACCATGGCGCGGGAGTCGGCGCACCAGATGGCGACCCCGCTCTCCTCGCTCGCCGGGTTGGGTCGAGATCCTGCGGCTCCCGCCGGAGGAGCGCGAGGAGATGGCCTCGCTGCCGGTGGTCTCAGCGGAGATGGAGGCCGACCTGGACCGGCTGGAAAAGGTGGCGCGCCGCTTCGAATGGATCGGTCGGCCGGTTCGGCGGGAGGCGGTGGACATCCGCGCACTCCTGCGGCAGCTGGAGCGCTACGTGCGCGTCCGCATGCCACAGCTCGCCAGGAACGTGGAGCTGGAGCTGGACGTGGTGGAGACGCTGCCGCCGGTGCTCGGCAACGCCGTGCTGCTGGAGTGGGCGTTCGAGAACCTGCTCAAGAACGCGCTGGATGCGCCTGGCCGGGGACCGGCGGCCACATCGAGGTTCGCGCCGAGCGCGAGTCGCAGCGGCGCATCGCCATCATGATCCAGGACGACGGCCCGGGCGTGGCCCAGGCGGTTCGCACGCAGCTGTTCGATCCCGGCGTGACCACCAAGAAGGGCGGGTGGGGGGTGGGGCTGTCGCTCGCGCGACGCATCATCGAGGACGTGCACAACGGGCGGCTGGTGCTGGCGCCTTCGGAAAAGGGGGCGCTGTTCGTCGTCACGCTGCCGGTGGCGGAGGAGAGCGACTGACCCCGGGGGGTGCCCTCGCTTCCCCCGCCGCAATGGTCGTCCTGAGCGCAGCGAAGGATCCCACTCCGGCGATGGCACCGGCAGGGAACCCGATGCGCGAACCCGGGGCTCGCGGGTAGCGAGTGCGGCGCGCTGCCCTGGCGACGCAGAGGGACCCTTCGACTTCGCTCAGGGTGACGGGGCATCTCCCGGAGCAGGGCGGCGGTGCGCACCAGGGGCCAGAGGGACCCTTCGACTTCGCTCCGGGTGACGGGGCATCTCCCGGAGCAGGGCGGCGGTGCGCACCAGGGGCCAGAGGGACCCTTCGACTTCGCTCCGGGTGACGGATCCGCTCAGGCGAAGCCGTCCGCCCCGGAGACGGACCCGGCCGCTCGAGTCCGGCGTCTGGCCCACGAACTTTCAAGCTGTCGAATTCGCCATACATGAGCTCCACCCATCTCCACACGCTCAACCCCGAGCAGCGCGAGGCCGCCGAGCACTTCGAGGGGCCGCTTCTCGTGCTCGCCGGCGCCGGCTCCGGCAAGACGCGGGTGCTCACCACGCGCGTCGCCAACCTGGTGGAGGAGTTCGGGGTGGCGCCCGACTCGATCCTGGCGCTCACCTTCACCAACAAGGCGGCCGGTGAGATGCGCGAGCGGGTGCGGAAGCTGCTCGATCGCGACCCGGCCGGGATGTGGGTGGGTACCTTCCACGCCATCGGTGCGCGGATGCTGCGACGCGACGCGACCCGCCTCGGCTGGTCGCCCAGCTACCTGATCTACGACGCGGACGATTCGGAGCGGCTGATCCGGCGGATCATCAAGGAGGAGCTGCAGCTCGACCCGAAGCGGTGGAGCCCGAAGGCGGTGAAGGGCGCGATCTCCTCGGCGAAGAACGAACTGCTCGGCCCGCAGGCGTACTCCGAGCAGGCGATCGACGTCTACACGCGCACCGTGGCGCAGGTGTACGAGCGGTACGCAGCGCGCGCTGCGCGACGCCAATGCGTTCGACTTCGACGACCTGCTGGTGAAGCCGGTGGAGCTGATGCGCGCACACCCGCCGGTGCTCTCCCGCTACCGCGAGCGCTTCCACTTCGTGATGGTGGACGAGTACCAGGACACCAACCGGGCGCAGTACGAGTTCCTGAAGCTGATCGCGGGCGAGCAGGCGAACATCTTCGTGGTGGGCGACGACGACCAGTCCATCTACGGGTGGCGTGGCGCCGACATCCGCAACATCCTCGACTTCGAGAAGGACTTCCCGGACGCGCGCGTGGTGCGCCTGGAGGAGAACTACCGCTCCACGCGCCGCATCCTGGAGGCCGCCAACCGCGTCATCGCGCAGAACGTCCAGCGGAAGGGGAAGACGCTGCGCACCGGCGAACGCGGAGGGTGAGCGGCTTACGCTGGTGGAGATGGGCGACGAGGCGGACGAGGCGGAGTGGATCACGCGGGAGATCCGCACGCGTCTGGAGGGCGATCCGGAGCTCGGCTACCGGCAGGTGCGTGGTCCTCTACCGCACCAACGCGCAGTCGCGCGCGCTGGAGGAGGCGCTCCGCCGCGAGGGGATGCCCTACCGCGTGGTGGGCGGTCAGCGCTTCTACGAGCGGCGCGAGGTGAAGGACGTGCTCGCCTACCTGCGGCTGGTCGCCAACCCGGCGGACGACGAGGCCTTCCTGCGCATCGTCAACGTCCCGAAGCGCGGGATCGGCGACACCTCGGTGGCGCGGCTGGCGGAGCACGCGCGGGCGTGGGCGGACCGCTGCTCGCCGCCGCGGCGGAGGCGGGGGAGGCGCCATCGTTGCGCGGAGCGGCGGCCCGCGCGCTTCCCGAGCTCGCCGGCGCTGATCCGGAAGTACGCCGCACTGGCGGAGCAGGGAATCGTGCTCGACGAGATCCTCCGCATGCTGGTGAAGGAGAGCGGGCTGCTGCAGGCGCTGGAGGAGGAGGGCCCGGAGGGGGAGGAGCGGATCGCCAACGTGGAGGAGCTGGTTGCCGGGCGCCGCCGACCTGCAGGCGCGGCTCGACTCCGGCGACCCGGAGCTCGCGCTGGAGCTCGAGCGTGAGGCCGACCAGCCGCCGCCGCGCGCCATCGACCTCTTCCTGGCCCACGTCGCCCTGGTCACCGACATCGATCAGCACGACGCCGCCGCCGAGGCGGTCAGCCTGATGACGCTGCACAACGCCAAGGGACTCGAGTTCCCCATCGTCTTCCTCTCGGGGATGGAGGATGGGCTCTTCCCGCTGTCGCGCGCCTTCGACGAGCCGGCGCAGCTGGAGGAGGAGCGGCGGCTCTTCTACGTGGGGATCACGCGGGCGGAGCGGAAGCTGTACCTGACCTTCGCGCGCCGGAGGCGGCGCGGTGGCGAATGGCTGGACTCCATGCCGAGCAGCTTCCTGGAGTCGATTCCCAGCTGAGCTGATGGACGTGCGGAAGTCGCCTCGTCTGGAGGAGCGGTTCACCCCGCGGCAGCCGTGGCGGAGCTCCTCGTTCGGAGCGGTGACCCCGCGCCGGCGCGAGCGGCTGGGGCTGGACGAGTACGTGGAGCCACCCGAGCAGCGGCAGGTGGATTACGCGGACACCCAGGAACAGGTGCGGCTGGTGAAGGGCGCGCGCGTGCGGCACCCGCAGTTCGGCGGCGGCACCGTGGCCGAGCTCACCGGTGTGGGCGCCGACGTTCGCGCGACCATCGACTTCGACTCCATCGGCCGCAAGAAGGTGGTGGTCCGCTACGCGAACCTGCAGCCGGACTGGGACTGATGAGGATCGACGCGGAGGAGGTACGCCGCATCGCCCGCCTGGCGCGCATCCCGGTCACGGAAGCGGAGCTGCCGACGCTCGCGCGTGAGCTCTCGGAGTTGCTTCGCCACCTGGACGCCAGCGCCCGCACCGGGCGCGGGGCGACGGAGGTGGAGCACCTGGAAGCCGGCCGCGCCCGACCGCGCCGACGAGCCGGTGGCCGGACTGGACGCGGGCGCTCTCGCCCGCATGGTCCCGCGCTGGCGCGCCGCCCCATGTGCTCGCGCCGCCTCACCCCGCCCTGGGAAGGGGCGGGGCCGAGTGAGTGCCGGTCGCGCGCGCGGGCATTGCGGCTCTGGTCGAGGCGGTGCAGGAGGGCGATCTTCAGCCCGCCACCCTGCTCGCCGAGGCCGCCGAGGCCCACCGTCGGAGCGAGAGCGGTGCGTCCCCACTGAACGCCTTCATCTCGACCGCCTTCGAGCTGGAGAGCGTCGCCATCCCGGCCGGTGCGCTGAGCGGGATCCCGGTCGCGGTCAAGGACAACATCGCGACCCTCGGACTGGACACCACCTGCGGGTCGCGGCTGCTCAGCGGATACCGTTCGCCATACGAGGCCACCGCGGTGACGCGGCTGCGCACTGCCGGGGCGCGGGTGATCGGGAAGACCAACATGGATGAGTTCGCGATGGGCTCATCCACCGAGCACTCCGCCTTCGGCCCGACCCGCAACCCGGCGGACCCGGACCGCGTCCCCGGCGGCAGCTCCGGCGGCTCCGCGGCGGCCGTCGCCGCGGGTGTCGTGCGCGCGGCTCTGGGAAGCGAGACCGGCGGATCGGTGCGGCAGCCGGCGGCGTTCTGCGGTGTGGTGGGGATCAAGCCGAGCTATGGACGGGTGTCCCGCCGCGGTCTCATCGCCTTCGCCTCCTCGCTGGACCAGGTGGGGGTGATCGGCCGGACGGTGGCGGACGCCGCCACACTGCTGGAGGTGGTCTCGGGCCACGACGGGCGGGATCCCACCTCCGCGGACCGTCGCCCTCCGCGCGCCGGCGCCGCCGTGCCGCGCTCGCTGGACGGCGTGGTGATCGGGGTGGCGGAGGAGCACATGGAGATGGAGATCGAGCCCGGCGTCAGGCGCTCCTGTCGGGAGGCGCTGCGGACGGCTGGAGGCTCTGGGGGCGGAGCTGCGGGAGGTCTCGCTACCGCACACCGCGCTCGCTCTCTCCACCTACTACGTGATCGCCCCCGCCGAGGCATCCTCCAACCTGGCGCGCTTCGACGGTCTGCGCTTCGGCCGGGCTGCGGCAGGGGAGCACGCCGATCCGGACGCGCTGATCGAGGGGACGCGCGCGATGTTCGGCCCGGAGGTGAAGCGGCGCATCCTGCTCGGCACCTTGCTGCTCTCCTCCGGCGCGCGCGACGAGCAGTACGCGCGCGCACAGCGGATTCGCGCCCTGATCACGGAGGATTTCCGGCTGGTCTTCCAGTCGGGGGTGCACGCGATCTTCTCCCCAACCACACCCGGCGTGGCGTTCCGACTGGGGGAGCGGGTTTCCGATCCGGTGGCGATGTACGGCTCCGACGTGCTCACCGTTGCCGCCAACCTCGCGGGTATCCCCGCCCTCTCCCTCCCGGTCGGCGTGCAGGGCGGTCTCCCGGTGGGCGGTCAGCTGACCGGTCCGATGTGGGAGGAGGAGCGGCTCATCGGGATCGCCGCGGCGCTGGAGGCGCAGCTGGCGGGCGACCTGACGTGAGTGGCGGTCCACTCGCGGGATCGGTGGTGATCGGGCTGGAAGTGCACGTCCAGCTCGGCACCCGCACCAAGCTCTTCTGCGGGTGCGCGGCCGCATACGGCCGCACTCCCAACGCCAGCGTATGCGAAACGTGCCTTGGGCTCCCCGGTACGCTCCCGGTCCTCAACCGCGCGGCGGTTGATCTCGCGGTGCGCGCCGCCCTCGGGCTCGGCTTCACCGTTCACGACGTTTCGCTGTTCGCGCGCAAGCACTACTTCTACCCGGACCTCCCGCGCGGCTTCCAGATCACCCAGCACCAGCGGCCGCTCGCCACCGGCGGTGCGCTCACTTTCCGGCTGGACGGCGAGCCGCACACCCTGTCGCTGACACGCCTGCATCTGGAGGAGGACAGCGGCCGCTCGGTGCACGGCGTCGTGCCCGGCGCGACGGCCTTGGACTTCAACCGGGCGGGCGTCGCCCTGATCGAGATCGTCACCGCCGCCGGACTGGCCACGCCGGAGGCGGCCCGTGCCTTCCTGGCCGGGCTGAAGCGTACCCTGCAGCACCTGGGCGTCAGCGACTGCGCGATGGAGCAGGGTAGTCTGCGGGTGGATGCCAACGTCTCCGTGATCGCCGCCGACGGTGGTGCGGGGGAGCGGATCGAGGTCAAGAACCTGAACTCCTTCTCCGGTGTGGGGCGGGCGCTGCACTTCGAGATCGAGCGCCAGCGCTCCGAGATCGCCTCCGGTCGGCGGGTGGTGCGCGAAACCCGACTCTGGGACGCCGCCGCCGGGGTGACGCTCCCGCTGCGCGGAAAGGAGGATTCAATCGATTACCGCCATCTCTCCGAGCCCGATCTACCGCCGCTGCTGGTGTCACCCGAGGCGCGGCGGCGCGCCGGCACCGCGCTGCCCGAACTGCCCCTGCGCCGGGCCGCACGGCTCCGGGAGGCGCACGGGATCGCGGCCGGGCAGGCGGAGGCGCTGACGGCCACCCGCGCCACGGCCGACCGCTTCGAGGCGCTGGTGGGGGAGGGAGTGAGCGCTGCCCTGGCGGGGAACTGGCTCCTCGGCGAGGAGCGCGCCGCCGGCGAGGAGCAGCGGCTCGCCGACGTCCAGGCGCTGGCCCGGCTGCTGCGGAGTCTGGAGGCCGGCGAGATCACGCGTCACCAGGCCCGTACCCGCGCCGCGGGGTCCGCAGCCAGCGGCGGCGCGCCGCGGCCGGGCGGACGCACCGGGCGAGTCACCGACGAGGAGGTGCTCCGGCGCTGGTGCGAGGAGGTCCTGAGCGCGAACCCTCCCGAGGTGGAACGCTACAGGGCGGGTGAGGAGCGGCTGCTCGACTTCTTCATCGGCGGGGTGATGCGGCTTTCCGGTGGGAGCGCCGATCCGGCGGCCGTCCGTACGGTCGTGCGCCGTCTGCTGGAGCGGGGGGATGGGGTGCAATGATCTCGCGCCGACGCTGCCGGGCAGTACCGGGCGACGGAGATGGCGCACGTGGTTCGCCGGCAGGAGCAGTCGATCGTACCATCCCCCGACACGAGGCGTGTGCGGGAGTGGTTTTCGGCGCCCCGATGTACGCAACTCCGGGCGAGCACGGCTCCCGTCAGGTGCCGTGCTCGCCGTGGACTTCGCCGTTCATGCTCGCCATCCCGCTGGAACCCGATCCGCCGCGCCGTTCCCAGTAGCCGAAAGGCACTTCCGGCATGGGAAAGAAGTCGTCGGCGACCTCTTCCAGCACGCGGCTGCTCTTGTTCGCCTCCCGCAGCGTCATCCGCCGGATCCGCTTGGCCAGCCCCAGCTTCTCCTCACCCACCGGATCGAGCCCGGCCGCGATCGCATCGCCGCGCCGGTTCAGATAGTCGATCACGTAGTCGAACGACCGGACGACGTAGCCCTGGATCGCATCCTCGCTCAGCGTCCAGCGCGAGTTCGTCAGAACGGTGTTGAACACCGACTGCCAGCGGTCGTTGTCCTGGAAGCGGATCATCCCGCGGAAGATCCGCCGGTTGGTGCGGAAGGAGAAGAGCGTACCGGAGAGGACGCGGTCGAAGAGCGAATCGGCGGCGGAGTGGTCGTAGTCCATCACGACGCCGCGCGCGATCCGTGTGTAGCGCTCTCCCAGCTGGATGTCCATCCGGTGCTCCCAGTAGGAATGCCCGAGCGCCTGGGAGGAGGAGGTGAGGAGCAGCTGTCGCGGCACGAAGGTGTTGTGCGCCACCGTGTCGGCGGCGAGGTGCGACAGGTAGCCGAGACCCACCGCCCGGAGGCGATCCGTCTCCGCCTCGTGGTAGATCTCCTCGCCGACGTTCCAGTTGTGGCAGTGGCGCCCCTCGGGAACGTACTTCTTGGCCAGCGAGATGTCGGCGGCCACGGACCCGTAGAGGAAGTCGTACGGGTGCGCGGCGATCAGCGTGCGAACGACGGGCGTGAGGAGAGAGAGCGAGTCCAGCACTCTCGTGCCGAGGAAGACGTGGGTCGCCGGCCCCCACGCCCACGCCGGCTCGGGCAGGAGAACCAGCAGCAGCCCACAGAAAAGGAAGGCCAGCAGCACCTGGTTACATCCCCATCTTCCTGCGTGTGCGCTTCACTCCCTTGCCGAGGTCCCCGGCGTGCTCCCTGATGATGCCGGTCAGCTCCGTGCGCGCGTCACCGAGGATCTCCGCGACCTCCGTGCGGAACTCGCCCAGCAGCTCGCGGCCGGCGCCGATGAGCTCGCCCGTGAGCTCTGCGGTCGCCTCGGAGCCCTCGCGCACACCCTCACGCACGTGCCCGTACCCGCGCTTCATCTGCTTCTTGTAGGGCCTGATCTGCTTGAGCACCCGCTGCTTCGGGGTGCGCTCCGGCTGCAGCAGCAGCGTGGCGCCGATCCCGAGAACGGTGCCGACGGCGAAGGCGGTCAGGAAGTCGACTGTATCCTGGCGAGGCATCTGGTTTCTCTCCGGTTTCAGGTGTGCCTGCGGGTGCGGCGATCCGCGGCGGGTGGCGCCGGGTCGGTGCCGGCATCCCCGGGGTCCCACTCCAGCTCGACGGGCTCCTCACGCAGGGTGCGGGCCCCGGCCTGCACGCCGCGCAGCGTGGAGGCGGTGTCGATGAACAGCCCCTCCGCCTCGTCCTGCACCACGTCCAGCAGGGCGTTGAAGCGGCGGATCCGGTGCTCCGTGGCGCCGGCCGCTTCGGTGAGCCGATTCTGCGCCATCTCCAGCCGCGCGCGGAGCTGGTCCACGTCGGCGCGCACGGCGGTGCTCATGTAGTTCACGTTCTCGGCGACGTCGGTCGCGTGGCCGATCGCGGGCTTCAGATCGCCGTGCACGCGGTCCAGCAGCGCGTGCACCTTGCCGTAGATCTTCCGCGACTGCAGGGCGGCGAAGATCAGCGCGAGTGCCACCGCGATCAGCGCGAGCGCGATCAGGATGGTCGCCACGTCGGCGAGCATCGCGACCCATGCCTGCCACCCTTCGGGACGCGCGATCACCACCACCCGTTCCGTCGCGGGGGCGACCTGCGCCAGAAACAGCATTGCAATACCCAGCGGGGGTACGAAACTCAAGTCGATCTCTCCGGTCGGAGGAGCGGGTTCATTCGAACAGGTCGACGCCGAGCGTACGCGGGCCGAGCTTCGGGACGATTCGCGGATGGACGCGGGACGCGGCGCCCGCCGCGAGCGCATCACGGACGCGGCCGGCGACTTCGGCGGGGAGGCGCTCCAGCGCCGTTCCGTCGCGGAGGTCGAGAAGCGCCCGCAGCGCCTCGTCCAGGCGCACCACGCCACCCGCGGCGGCGGCGAGATCCCGCGCGGCCTCACTGCCGCGCCAGCCGCCACCCAGCTCCGCCACCTGACTCGCCCAGAGGTCGCCGAGCGGAAGCAGGCACTCCGGCGGCAGCTCTCCACCAACCAGCAGATCCGTCTTGGTCGCGGCGGAGCAGACCGGCGCGCCGCTCAGGCGAGCGAGCAGACGGTGCGCCTCGAGTCGAGCGGCAGGAGTGACATCCGTGACACCTGCGGCGTGCAAAACTGAGTCCACGCGCCGCCCCTCCGCGGTGACCACGAGCAGGGCGTCGCCGAGCGGCGCGAGCATGCGGGCCAGCAGCGCCGCTTCGGGTGAGCCGTCTTCGAGCAGGGCGAGGCGACCGGCGCCGCGGTCGTGGAGGAACTGGCGGGTGACCGCCAGCACCAGCTCCGCCGTGCGGGCAGACCGCCGTGCCGCCGGCTCCGCGCTCACCGCCGCTCCTCCAGGATGCGCGAAAGCTCGTCACGCACCAGGCGGTGATCCTCGTCGCGGGCGTGGGCGTACGGTTGCCGCGCCCGGACCACCGCGTCCAGCGACAGCTCCGCGGTCGGACGGTCGTCCCCCAGATCGTCGCCACGCGCCAGCACCCCGCCGTCCGGCCCGATGATCATCGATCCCCCGGCGAAGACCACCGGGCCCTCCACACCCACGCGGTTGGCGAGCACCAGGTACACGCCGTAGGCGATGGCGGCGGCCCGGGCCAGGTGCTCCCAGGCGCCCCAGGACGCGAACCGGCCCCCGCCGGCGCCGCCCTCCCATGCCCCGCGCCCGCCGGCCGCGGCCTGCACCACGATCAGGTTCACGCCCTGCGCCGCGAGCAGGTAGGTGAGGGAGGGGTGCCACAGGTCCTCGCAGACCAGGAGCCCCACGCGCCAGCCACTTCCGGCATCATAGGCACGCACCCGGTCGCCGCGCCCGAAGTAGCGGCCCTCGTCGAACATCCCGTAGGTGGGGAGATAGAGCTTGCGGTGGCGGTGCAGCGGCTCGCCGGCGCGCAGGTGCACCGCCGTGTTGTAGGGCACCTGGTCGTCGCCACGCTCGATGGCGCCGAGCACCAGGTCGGGGCCGGCGGCGAGATCGGGGAAGGAGAGACGGTCCGTGGGTCGGGACAGGGCGTGCACGCGGTCGCGCACGTCGTAGCCGGTCAGGGAGAGCTCGGGGGTGACCAGGAGGTCCACCCGCTCGCCCGTGGCGGCCTGCCGGGCGGTACGGATCCGCTCCAGGTTCTCCTCGGGGGCGGCGAGGCGAGGGGCGAACTGCTCGACACGCACCCGGATGCGCGCGCCCCAGCCGCCGGTGCTCACCCTTCGACCGGCCCGTCGCCGAGCTCGGGCGCCAGCCCCACCACCCGGTTCACCGGGATGGTGAAGACGATGCCGGTGGCGGGGCCCTCCAGGTCGCCGCAGATCTCCTGCAGCAGCGCGATCACGCCATCCACCTTCTCCTCCTCCCGGATCACGCTGAAGATCGTCTGGTTCTGCGGGCGGGAGCGCGAGGCGAGGGCGCCGAGACCGGCGAAGATCGGGATGTCGTGCGAGACCACGCGCCCCATCCCCTCGCTGTTGATGATGGTGGCACCCGTGACGCCGAGCTCGACCAGACCCGACAGGATCTCGTCGAGCTTCTCTTCCTGGTTGATCACCGCGATCAGCAGTTGCACGCGCGCCTCGCATGGGGGAGTGGGACGGTGCCGAGCGCTGGCGGCGGGCCCGGCTCCCGTTCCACCGGCCGGGGCCGCGCCCACCGGGCGATCCGCCCCGTCGGCCTTCGCCAAGTTACGAGAGCGCGCGGAAAAGTGTCAAGCGATCGTGTGCGGAGGTGGACGGAGCGGGAGCGTGGCCGCTTCGCACGATCCTTGCGCCGGAGGGCCGCCGTCGCGGGGGCGCCCTGCCGGGCCTCCGCCGCCCCGCCGTTCCGCAAGCTTCGTCGAGTGCCGCCACGTGCGGTTCACATTCAGGAAGGAGATACAGCGTGCCCAAGTTCGTCGTCGAGGGCGGTCACCGCCTCAAGGGAACGATCCGCCCCGCGGGCAACAAGAATGCGGCGCTGCCGATGCTGGCCGCCACGCTGCTCACCGAGGAGGAGGTGATCCTCGAGAACGTGCCGGACATCAGGGACGTGCGCACCCTCATCGACCTCCTGCGGTGACCTCGGCGCCGAAACCGAGTGGACGGGGGACAACGAGGTGCGGATCCGGGCGAAGGACGTCGGCCAGAAGCAGCTGGACGCCACCGCCGCGGCGCGCATCCGCGCCTCCATCCTGCTCGCCGGCCCGATGCTCGCCCGCACCGGTGGAATGCAGCTGCCGCCTCCGGGCGGCGATGTGATCGGGCGGCGCCGCATGGACACCCACTTTCTCGCGCTGCAGCGCCTCGGCGCCGACTTCGGCTTCGAGCGCGAGGTGTTCGGCCTCCGCTCCGCGGGCCGCCTGCGCGGCGCCGACATCTTCCTGGACGAGCCGAGCGTCACGGCCACCGAGAACGCGGTGATGGCCGCCTCGCTGGCCGAGGGCACCACGCGGCTCCGCAACGCCGCCGCCGAGCCGCACGTCCAGGATCTCTGCCGCATGCTGATCGGGATGGGGGTGGAGATCGAGGGGATCGGCACCGGCACCCTCGCACATCCAGGGTCGCGATCGCCTGAGGGCGGCCGCTTCCGCATCAGCTCGGACCACATCGAGGTCGGATCCTTCATCGGACTGGCCGCCGTCACGCGCGGTGAGATCCTGATCGAGGACGCCGCCCCCGAGTACCTGGACTCCACCCTGATCGGCTTCGGGCGCCTCGGCGTTCAGGTGGAGATCCGGGGCAAGGACGTGTTCATCCCGGGCGACCAGGAGATGCGCGTCAAGATGGACCTGGGCGACTACATCCCGAAGATCGACGACGGCCCCTGGCCCGCCTTCCCCGCGGACCTGACCTCCATCGCCCTGGTCACCGCGACGCAGTGCGAGGGCACCATCCTGATCCACGAGAAGATGTTCGAATCGCGCCTCTTCTTCACGGACAAGCTGGTTTCGATGGGTGCCCGGATGATCCTCTGCGACCCGCACCGCGTCGTGGTGATCGGACCGTCGCAGCTCCATGGCGGAACGGTCGAGAGCCCGGACATCCGCGCCGGGATGGGCCTGCTGATCGCGGCGCTCGGCGCACGCGGCACGAGCGAGATCTACAACGTCGGGCAGATCGAGCGCGGGTATCGAGCGGATCGATGAGCGGCTGCGTGCGCTCGGCGCCAACATCGAGCGCGCCGATTCGCGGGACACCTGAGCGCGCCCCGATCGACGGCTCTTTCATCCGCAGATTTCGCAGCTTTCGCGGATTTCATCGAGCCGATCTGAGAAATCTGCGGAATCTGCGGATGGTCGTTCGACGGTGACGGCTCTGCTCCGTGAGCGACGGGGGCTGGTGCTGGACGGAAGTGGATACCCACTTCTGCGGAATCTGCGGATGGCAGTTCTCCGAAATCACAGCCATGAACACTGGAACGAGCAATCGAATGACCGAGCAGAACGAGCGGCCCGGGATCTCCGGGATCGGGGACGGGATCCGCACCGGGGTGGGCGTGCTGAACGCCTTCCGGCAGGCGATCGAGGAGACCATCAGCGAGGCGATGGAGGGGAGCGGCGAGGTGACGCCGGAGCGTGCCCGCGCGCTGATGAAGGAGGCGACATCGCGGGTGCAGCACTCGCTGGAGGAGACGCGCGAGCGGCTGGATTTCGTTTCGCGCCGCGAACTGGACGAACTGCGCCGCGAGGTGTCGGCCCTGCGTGGGCGCGTCGTCGCGCTCGAGGGCGGTGGCGCGTCGGGCACCGATGAACCCGCAGACGTCTCCGGTACGGGCGATGGCGATTCGGACATCATCATCGTACCGGACTGAGCCGTTGCAGGGGATCCGGACGGTCGAAGAGGAGCTCACGCCCGGCGCGCTCCCGCTCTGGGTTCATCCGGAGTGGGATCGCACCCTTCCGTGGCTCGTACAGGGGATCACCGGCGCGGGCGCGGAGGATGAGCCGTTCGACCTGGGGCTCTTCGGCGGTCAGCCGGTGGGTGAGGCCATGCGCCGCTGGCGGCAACTGCGCGAGGGTCTCGGTTTCGGCGCGGCCGTGCACGCGAGGCAGGTGCACGGCGCTCGCATCGCGGAACACCCCGCGACCGCCCGGGGCGGGCTGCTCGTCACCGAGGGAGTGGACGGACATCTCACCACCGCGGTCGGGCTGCTGCTCACGGCGTCGGTGGCCGACTGCATCCCGCTCGCCGTGGTGGACCGGGAGCGTCGCGCCCTCGCACTGGTGCACGCCGGCTGGCGCGGAGTCGCCGCGGGGATCGGCGAGGCGGCGGTGCGTTCGCTCATCGCCGGCGGCAGCGAGGCGGGCGACCTGGTGGCCCATGCGGGGCCGGCCATCTGCGGGGAATGCTACGAGGTGGGGCCGGAGGTGCACGCCGGGGTGAACCCGCGGCAGGCGCCCCCCGCGGGCCCGACCCCGATCGACCTCCGCGCCGCGCTGGCCCGTCGGCTCACGGAAGCCGGAATCGCGAAGGATGCGGTGACGATCTCGGCGCACTGTACCCGCTGCGGACCCGGCTCGTTCTTCTCGCACCGGGGCGGCAACGCGGAGCGTCAGATGAGCGTGCTCGGCCGCCGCTCCTGACCCGCCGCCCCACCGTCGCACACTTGCCCGCACACCCCTTCTCCAGTATATTCAGGATCGACGCGGCGAGACGCGGGCACCGTGGATGGTGGCCCGCCGGTTTCGAAGTGGGGAGCAGGTGCCCCCACTTTTTTATTTGCCTGTCGCCGGGAGGCGCGTCGCGATGTCCGATCAGAAGCTTTCGGCCGAGCTCGAGCAGCGGGTGGAGGCGCTCGGCTACGAGATGGTGGATCTGGAGCAGGTGGGTCACCGCCGCAAGCCGATCCTCCGCCTGCGGATCGACCGGCCGGACTCGACGCCCGGCACCGGCGTCACGGTGGAGGATTGCCGCGTTGTGAGCCGCGCTCTCGAGGCGTACCTCGACGAACGACCGGGGATGGCCGAGAGCTACGAGCTGGAGGTCTCCTCACCCGGCGTGGAGCGACCGCTCACGAGGCGCCGTGACTTCTTGCGTTTCGCGGGTCAGGAGGTCGCGCTTCACGGCAGGAACGTGCTCGCGGGCCACGCTCGGCGGCTGGAAGGCGAGCTGCTCGGCGTGCGCGGTGAGGAGCCCGGGGACAGCGTCGCGCTGCGCCTCCCCGGCGGCGAGGAGGTCGAGATTCCGCGTGAGGAGATCACGCGAGCGCACCTGGTATTCCGTTGGGGTGGCGTGGGGCGTCCCTCCTGAGGGAGGCGGCGACGCGGCCGCTCCGCATTTACATTCGAGGATCGAGTCCATGAGCAACGCGACCCAGATACTTGCGGCATTCCGAGAGCTGACGCTGAACAAGTCGATCTCGCGCGAGGAGCTGCACGATCTGATCAAGGACGGCATCCTGGCGGCGCTCGCCAAGCGGTACGGGCCCAACGTTCAGGCGGAGATCGAGATCGACGAGGAGAGCGGTCGGATCGGGATCACGGTCCTCAAGGAAGTGGTGGCCGAGGTGGAGGATCCGGCGCGCGAGATCTCGCTGGAAGAGGCGCAGTGGGACGACCCGGAGTTCGAGGTCGGCGACGTCCAGGAGGTGCCGGTCGAGTTCGCCGACTTCGGCCGCAACGCCGTCATGGCCGCCAAGCAGCGGATGCTGCAGCGGGTGCGTGAGGGCGAGCGCCAGAAGATCATGGACGAGTACGCGGACCGGGTCGGCGAGCTGCTGTCCGGCGAGGTGCAGCAGGTGGAGCGCGGCAAGCTGGTGATCATGCTGAACCGCTCGCCGCGACGCCGACGCGATCATACCCTGGAAGGAGCAGAACCCGCGCGAGCGGTTCCGGCAGGGAGAGGCGATCCGGGCGGTGCTGAAGAAGGTGGAGGAGACGCCCAAGGGCCCGCGGATCATCCTTTCGCGCGCCGATCCGCTCTTCGTGGCCGCGCTGTTCAAGCTGGAGGTGCCGGAGATCCAGCAGGGGATCGTGGAGATCCGCGCGGTGGCTCGTGAGGTGGGCGGCCGCACCAAGCTGGCGGTGACTTCCCGCGACGAGTCGATCGACCCGGTGGGCGCCTGCGTCGGGCTGAAGGGCTCCCGCGTCCGCGCGGTGGTGCAGGAGCTCGGCGGCGAGCGCATCGACATCGTGCCCTGGCACCCGGACCCCGAGGTGTTCGCCAAGCGCGCGCTCGCCCCGGCTCGTGTCGCCAAGGTGATCTCCGACTCGAAAACCGGGTGATCACCGCGATCGTCGACGAGGACCAGCTCTCGCTGGCCATCGGCCGCGACGGGCAGAACGTGCGCCTGGCCTCGCAGCTGATCGGCTGGGAGATCAACCTCTTCGGCTCGCGCGAGTGGCTGGAGCGCGGCGCCGATCAGGCGCTCTTCGGCGGCGGTCCGAGCGCCGGCGGCGAGGAGTTCGAGACCTCGGACTTCCCGCTGCGGGAGCTGCAGCTCCGCCCCGCCACACTGGCGGCGCTGGAAGCAGCCGGGTATACTACCTTCTTCGACGTGATCGATCTGGAGCGCGACGATCTCCTCCGCATCCCGGCCATCGGGCCCGAGGAGGCCGACGAGGTGCTGGCCGTGATCGACGAACTCACGGTGGAGGACGATGCGGACGCGGGAACCGCGAACGATCCGGAGCAGCCGGCTGCGCTCGGACGGCGACAACCTCTGAGTGGGATGACGCGGGAGCGACGGTGATTCCCGGTCGGCTGGCGAAGCCGCCGCCCGGGCGCTCCTCGACCTTCTGGGCCTGGCCACCCGTGCCCGGAGCGTCGTCGCAGGGACCGATTCGGTCCGTCAGGCGATTCGCGACGGCAAGGTCGCTCCGGGTGATCCTCGCGGCCGACACGGCGCCGACGCAGCAGGGGAAGCTCCTGCCGCTGCTCGAGGCGCGCCGGGTGCCCTTCCATCATGGATTCGTGCAGGATCGAGCTGGGTGCGGCCATGGGGCGCGGACCCGTCGCGGCCGTTGGCTTCACCGACCGCAACTTCGCGAAGCGGGCGGGCGAGTTGATGCAGGCGATCGCAGGCGACGGGCAGTAGCACTATTTTTCGGTGGAGCCGTACCAGGTCTCCCCGCAGGAACCGAGCAAGGAGGAAGTTCACGGATGCGTGTGTACGAAGTGGCCCAGGAGTTCAACGTTTCCTCCGAGGCCTTGGTGCACCTCCTGCGGGAGATGGACATCCCGGTCCGGAGTCACATGACGCAGCTGGCCGACGAGCACGTCGCCCGGCTGCGAACCGTGCTCGAGCGGGAGCGGCGGCTGGGGCACGGCACGGGTGACAAGGCGATCGAGGCGGCCATCGGTGATGCCGCGGCCGGTCCGCGCCGTCGTCGGCGCCGCAAGGCGGACATGCCGGAGAGCGAGGAGGGCGGGGACGAGGATTCGACCGCCTCCCCGACCGCGGACGCGGCCGAGGCGCTCGCCGCCGAAGCCGCGACGAGGCAGCGGAGCGTGGCGCGGAGCTGGTGACTCGCCGCCGCAGCGCCGAGGCGGAGGCGGAGCAGCCGGTCGCCGAGCCCGAGAAGCCGCGCCGCGCCGAGCGTGCCCGTCCGTTCCGCGCGCGGAAGATGCTCCGGCACCGCCGGCGCGTCCGGCGCCGCCGCAGCGCAGTTCACCGCCGCAGCGAAGCGCCACCGCCGCCTCCGCAGCGTGCGGAGCGCGGTGGACCTCCGCGTCCCGCCCAGCCGGCGCCGGCCGACCGACGCGCCGCATCGTGGCGAGGACCGCCCGCAGCAGCGGCCCGCCGCCGCGCGCAGCGGTGATGCTCCGCCGCGTCCGCCGCGTCCCTCCGACTTCAGCCCGACGCCGGTGCGCCGTGGCGCGCCGCCGGTGCCGCCGCGTCGGGACAGCCGTCCCGCGCCGGCCGCCGGGTGCCGGCGGGCGCCGCGGGTGCCGGTGCCGGCGCGCAGCAAGAAGAAGGACCGCAAGAAGCGCCGGGGCGTCGATCAGGACGCCGTGGACGAGATGTTCAAGAAGACGATGGCCGCGATGGACGGCCTCCGGCGGCGGGCGCCGTCGCCGTGGTCGTCGCGACTCCGGGCCCTCGGCGCACGAGCGGCGCGAGGAGGAGCAGGCGAGGATCCGGCAGGAAGAGGCGACCACCGTCCGCGTCAACGAGTTCCTGACGGTGGCGGAGATCGCGGAGCTGATCGACATCACGCCGATCGCAGATCATCTCCTCCGCCTTCAAGAACCTCGGGCTGATGGTCACCATCAACCAGCGGCTGGACTTCGACCAGATCGAGCTGCTGCTCGACGAGTTCGGCTTCCGGGCGGTGCGCGAGGAGGAGTACGGCGACGGACGAGGACGAGGTGGAGGCGGACCCGGAGGAGGACCTCCGCCCGCGCCCGCCGGTGGTCACCGTCATGGGCCACGTGGACCACGGCAAGACCTCGCTGCTGGACTACATCCGCAAGACCAACGTCATCGCGGGCGAGTCGGGCGGCATCACGCAGCACATCGGCGCGTACCACGTGCAGCTGGAGGAGGGTCGCTCCATCACCTTCCTGGACACCCCGGGCCACGCCGCATTCACCGCGATGCGCGCCCGCGGCGCCGAGGTCACCGACATCGTGATCCTGGTGGTCGCGGCCGACGACTCGGTGATGCCGCAGACCATCGAGGCGATCAGCCACGCCCGGAACGCCGGCGTGCCGCTCATCGTCGCGGTCAACAAGGTGGATCTGCCGGCCGCCAACCCGATGAAGGTGAAGCAGGACCTCCTGCAGCACGGGGTGGTCCTGGAGGACTTCGGCGGCGACGTGATGTCTGCCGACGTGTCCGCCAAGCAGGGGATGGGGATGGACGACCTGCTGGAGAAGGTGCTCCTGCAGGCCGAAATCCTGGAGCTGCGCGCCAACCCGGACCGCGAGGCGCAGGGCGTCGTGATCGAGGCGCAGCTCGACGTCGGCAAGGGGCCGGTGGCGACGGTGCTGGTGACCAACGGAACGCTGCGGGTGGGCGACCACGTGGTGACCGGCCTGTACAGCGGCCGCATCCGCGCCCTGCTGGACGAGCGCGGCAACGCCGGTCACCTCCGCCGGACCGGCCACGCCGGTGCAGATCCTGGGTCTGCCCGGGGTGCCCGGCGCCGGCGATCAGCTGCTCGCGATGGAGGCGGATCGCGCCACCGAGATCTCGCAGACGCGTCAGCGCCTCGAGCGCGAGAAGCGCATGCGGATCAAGAGCCGCGGCGTGAAGCTGACGGACCTGTCCAAGATGCTGGCGCGCGGCGAGCGGGTCTCGCTGAACCTGGTGATCAAGGGCGACGTGGACGGCTCCGTGCAGGCGCTCTCCGACTCGCTGGAGCAGCTCTCCACGGAGGAGGTGCGCGTGCAGGTGATCCACCGCGGTGTGGGCGCGATCAACGAGTCCGACGTGCTGCTGGCCTCCACCTCCGGCGCCATCGTGCTCGGCTTCCACGTGCGGCCTTCGGCCGAGGCGCGGACGATCGCGGAGCGCGACGACGTGGACATCCGCCTGTACAGCATCATCTACGAGGCGGTGGCCGAGGTTCGTGCCGCGATGGAAGGCCTGCTCTCCCCCGAGGAGCGCGAGGTGCTGCTCGGCACGGCGGAGGTGCGGCAGATCTTCAAGGTGCCGCGGGTGGGCACGGTGGCCGGCTGCATGGTCACGCACGGCGAGCTGCAGCGCCGCGGACAGATCCGCGTGGTGCGCGACGCGGTGCAGATCTACGAGGGCGAGCTCGGCTCGCCTCAAGCGCTTCAAGGACGACGTCCGCGAGGTGCGCGAGGGCTTCGAGTGCGGTCTGAACATCAACAACTTCAACGACCTCAAGGTCGGCGATCAGATCGAGTGCTACCGCGTGGAGGAGGTCGCCCGCACCCTGAGCGGCGTCAGCGAGTAGTGGTGGAGTTGCAGCCGTGGTGATCGGAGTGGCCGTTTGGCAGCTCCATCTCCACGGCTGTTCTTCGTTGAAGGAGAAGCGCTCGGTGGTGAAGAGCCTGAAGGCCAAGCTGCAGAACGAGCTGAAGCTCTCCGCCGCCGAGACCGCGCACCACGACGTGCTGCAGCGCGCCGAGATCGCCGCCTGCATCGTCGCCACCGATCAGCCGCACGCGAACTCGGTGCTGGACGCCGCGGACCGGCTGGTGGCGCAGGAGTACAGGGCGAGGATACTGGAGAGGAGTACGGAGTACCTGTGAAGGGGCCGGCGGACGCGGCGAGTTGCTGGTTCGGGGCTTCCTCGCGGCCGGCGACCGATGGAGCCAGTGCTTGGTCGAACCTGGCGGGAATGGCGGTGCAGCGACGCCGAACCACCAGTGACTGGCTCCACAGCTGCCGCCAGGCCAGAACTCCCGTACCAGCAACCTGAAACCAAAATCGGCCCTGCCGACGACACGATAAACCACCCCCATGCCCCGCTTCCGACGCACCGACCGCATCAACGAGCAGCTCAGGCAGGAGATCGCGATCCTCGTGCGGGGTGAGGTTCGCGATCCTCGTGTGGGGCTGGTGACGATCACCGCGGTGGAGACCTCTCCAGAGCTGGATCACGCCAAGGTCTACATCACCACGCTGGGCGATGAGGAGGAGAAGGAGGGAGCGCTGGCGGGGCTTCGCAGCGCGGCTCCGTTCATCCGTGGTCAGCTCGGGAAGCGGCTCCACATCCGCCGCGTCCCCGAGCTGCATTTCCAGATCGACCGGGTGACCGAGGAGGCCACCCGCATCGAGATGCTGCTGCGCGAGGCGCTGCCGGACGGCGTCGGCGCTTCGGACAGGGCGCCCGAGGATTCCGAGCACACGCCGGAAGCCGGCGACCGCGAGGAATGAGCGAGATCGACGGGATCCTCCGGGTGGACAAGCCGGAGGGGCCCACCTCACACGATGTGGTGGCGATGACCCGGCGCGTGCTCCGCACCCGCCGGGTCGGTCATACCGGTACGCTGGACCCGTTCGCGTCCGGGCTGCTCCTCCTCTGTCTCGGCCCGGCGACCCGCCTGGCGGAGTACCTCAGCGCGCTCCCCAAGAGCTATTCGGCCACCATGCGGCTGGGCGAGGCAACGGCCACGGACGACTCGACCGGCGAGGTGATCTCCTCTGCCGACGCATCGGCCGTGACCCGCGAGGCCGTCGAGGGGGCACTGCGGTCCCAGAGCGGTGAGATCGAGCAGCTGCCACCCTTCTTCTCCGCGAAGAAGGTCGCGGGCGAGCGGATGTACGCCGCCGCGCGCCGCGGCGAGAAGCCGGAGCGGAAGCCGGCGCGCGTCACCATCCACCGGATCGAACTGACCGGGTTCGACCCGCCCTTCGCCGAGTTCGAGCTGGATTGCTCCAGCGGCACCTACATCCGCTCGATCGCGCGCGACGTGGGGGAGGCGCTCGGTGTGGGCGCGCACCTCACCCGGCTGCGGCGGACGCGCGTGGGCGAGCAGATGGTGGAGGGTGCGGCTCCGGTGGACCGGCTGGAAGATCCCGACGTCGTGGCGGGCGCCTTCGTCGGCCCCGCGGCGGCGGTGGCCCACCTGCCGCGCGCGGTGCTCGACGAGGCCGCGATCGCCGCGCTGCGACACGGTCGCGCAGCACCGGCCGACCCGTCGCTCCCTGCGGGGGTGCCGGTCGCCATGTTCGATGCGGGCGGGGCGCTCCTGGCCATCGGCGAGCGCATCGACGATCGCCTGCAGCCACGGAAGGTGTTCCTGTGAGCCACGCGATCCCGCCGAACCTGCCACTCGCGATCCCGCGGGATGGCCGCGGCTCGGTGGTCACCGTCGGCACCTTCGACGGCGTCCACCTCGGGCACCGCGAGGTGCTGCGGGAGATCGTCACACGTGCCGGGCGCACCGACCGGCGCAGCGTGCTGGTCACTTTCCACCCGCACCCGCTGCGGGTGGTGCGGCCCGACGTGGCGCCGCCGCTGCTCACCACGCCCGCAGAGAAGAAGGCGTTCCTCGCCGAGTCGGGGCTGCACTACGCCGTGTTCCTCCCGTTCACACGCGCGCTCCAGGAGTACTCGGCACGCCGCTTCGTGGAGGAGATCCTGCTCGGCCGCATGGGGATGAGCGAGCTGGTGATCGGCTACGATCACGGCTTCGGCAAGGACCGCGAGGGGACGGTGGATACCATGCGCGAGCTCGGCGTGGAGTGCGGCTTCGCGGTGGATGTGGTGGACGCGGTCTCCTCGGACGACGCGGCCGTCTCCTCCACCCGGATCCGCCGCGCGCTGGCCGCCGGCGACGTGGTGGACGCCGCGCGCGGCCTCGGTCGCCCCTACTCCATCCAGGGTCCGGTCGTGCACGGCGCCAAGCGCGGGAGGAAGCTGGGCTTCCCCACCGCCAACATCAACATCGGCGATCCGGACAAGCTGGTTCCACTGGACGGGATCTATGCGGTGTACGGCTGGGTCGACGGGGAGCGAATCCCCGGGCTCCTCCACATCGGCCCGCGCCCCACCTTCCGCGGCTCCCCTCCCACCATCGAGCTCTACCTGTTCGACTGGAGCGGCGACATCTACGGGCGCGAGGTGCGGGTGGAGTTCTGCGCCCGGCTGCGCGGGGTGCTTCCGTTCTCCACCGTGGAGGCGCTGGTGGAGCAGATGCGGGCGGACGAGGTGGCGGCGCGCGAGCTGTTCAGGACGGGGGCCGGGTCCGCCTGCACGGCACGGAGCGTCTGAGTCGCGACCGGCCCGACTGTTGACACGCGCTTCGGCGGCAGATATCCTGCTCCGTGTCAACCAATCACCAGACGCAACGATTCTGATGAAGCGCGGTCCGTTCACCGTCATCTGCATGTGCATGATGTGCTGCGGCTCTTCCCACGGGAGAGGCGGACGCACGCGTGCATGCTGTCGTGAACGTGTGAACTGACCGGAGTTGAACCGGTCGTCGTCCAGGCCCTCTCCCCACGGAGAGGGCCTTTTTTTGTTGTGCGCAACCCGGAGAACGGAGATGAACCATGCGTGAGTCTGATCGAGAAGGGCGCCCACTGCTCGTGCTGCTGACCCTGCTGGCGGTGTCGTGGGGAGGGCCGACGGAGGTGGCGGGAGCGGCGCGGGGAAGCGTCGCAGGGGTGCAGCAGGCCGGCACGGTGGTGCGTGGGCAGGTGACGGATGCCACGAGCGGCCGTCCGGTAGGGGGCGTCCACGTGCAGGTGGAATCGAGCCGGCGTGGCGCTCTCGCGGACGCCTCGGGGCGGTTCATCCTGACCGGCGTTCCGGCCGGGCGGGTTACGCTCGTCGCCCGCCGGATCGGGTATCAGGAGGGCCGGTCGATCGTGACGGTGGTGTCGGGTGAGCCACTCGTCGTGGAGCTGACGCTGGAGCCGGCGGCTCTCGCGCTCGACGAGCTCGTGGTGACGGGCACCCCCGGCCGCTCCAGGCGGCGGGAGGTCGGCAACTCGATCGCGCAGGTGGACGTGGCGCGGCTCGCGGAGCCGATCGCGAGCGTCGATCAGCTCCTCCAGGGACGCACCACGTCCATCACCGTGAACACATCCGGCGCATCGTTCGGCGCGGGCGCGGCGATCCGGCTGCGGGGGAACGTGAGCGCGACGATGAGCAATCAGCCGCTGATCTTCGTCGACGGCGTGCGCCAGTCGGCAGAGGCATACCCGCTCAACGCGTCGCAGGGAAACTTCCCGCACTACGGGTCGGGGTCGGTGATGAGCCCACTGAACGACATTCGCCCCTCGGACATCGAGCGCATCGAGATCGTGAAGGGCGCGGCGGCCACCACACTCTACGGTTCGGAGGCCTCCGCCGGGGTCATCCAGATCTTCACGAAGAAGGGAGCGCCCGGGGCACCGATCTGGAGCTTCCAGACCGATCACGGCTTCGACCGGGTGCTCCCGTTCGGTTCGGAGCAGAGGCCCTATGTGGGGCTGGATCCCTGGCTCAAAACCGCGTACGGATCGAGGAACACCCTCTCCGTCACCGGCGGTGCGGGGGATCTGCGGTACTTCGTCTCGGGCGCGTACGACCGCGGGGAAGGGGTTCTCCCGAACGACCGGGAGGAGCGGCTCGGCGCGAGAGTGAACCTGAACCTCCAGGTGCGGCCGGAGCTCGGCGTGCAGGTGAACACCTCCTACACCGAGCACGACCTCTCGCTCACGCAGAGCGGGAATACCGGGATGGGGATCCCGCTCAACGCCTTCCGGGCTCCGAACAACAGCTTCGGGTCCTCCGACCCGGCGGTGCTCGGGCGGCTGCTGGAGAATGAGATCAGCCAGGCGAACGATCGCTTCACCCTCGGTGTGGTGGCGAACTGGTCGCCCTGGTCGCCGCTGACGCAGCGCTTCACCGCCGGGGTGGACCGGATCGCCAACCGGGGGACGCAGCTGCGCCCGCTCGGCTTCCCGCTCGAGCCGAACGGATCCATCAGCGACATCCGCTGGGAGAGCCGGACCGTCACGGTCGACTACTCCGCGAGCCTGCGCTGGCTCACCCTGCCAGCGCTCGGGTCCACCTTCTCCTGGGGCGCGCAGAGTGTATCCACCGCGGAGTCGACGGTGGACTCGTACGGCCGCGGGTTCCCGGGTCCGGGGCGCCACACCCTGAGCAGCACCGCGGAGCGCGCCGTGTACGGGAGCGAATCGCGAATCATCTCCGGCGGTCTCTTCATCGAGAACCTCCTCGATCTGCGAGACCGGCTCTTCCTGACGCTCGGCGGGCGGGTCGACGGAACGAGCACCTTCGGGGAAGCGCTCGGCCTGCAGCTCTACCCGAAGGCGAGTGCCTCATACGTCATCTCGGAGGAGCGCTTCTGGCCGGAAGGGTGGGGACAGGTGAAGCTCCGTGCCGCATACGGCATGGCCGGCCGGGCGCCCGGCGCCTTCGACGCGGTGCGGACCTGGAACCCGGGCTCGTTCGGAGGCACCTCCGCCTTCCTGCCGGGGAACGTCGGGAATCCCAACCTCGGGCCGGAGAAGACGCGGGAGGTGGAGCTGGGCCTGGATGGCTCCTGGCTGGGAGATCGGCTCACGGCCGAATTTACGTTCTACGACCAGATCACCCGCGACGCGCTCTTCAACATCGCGCAGACACCGAGCCAGGGGTTCACCGGCTCGCAGCTCGAAAACGTCGGCATCATCACGAACCGCGGTGTCGAGCTGGCGCTGCAGGCGGCGCTGATCCGGCGGCGGGAGCTGGGGTGGGAAGTGGGCGCGAGCATCTCGACCAACCGGAGCGAGGTGGTGGAGGTGGGGAGTGCGACCTCATCCATCATCGTGGTGGGTCACCCCGCGCCGGTGGTGCGCGGTACGCTGGTCAAGAATGCCCGGGAATACGCGGATCCCGAATACGCGACGGATCACTTCTTCGGCCCCAATCAGCCGACGCTGATCGTCGGGATCCACACCGATCTCGATCTGCCGCACGGCTTCCGTCTCGGCGCGCGTGGCGAGTACCAGGGCGGGCACTACATCTCCGACAGCGCCTCCAACTTCATGATCGACCGGGGCGCCGGAGCGCCGGGTTGCGACGCCGCGTACCAGCACGTCCCGTACGACGGGCGCGCCGGGGCCGACGTGAGCGCGCTCACCGCCCTGGAGCGGGCGCGCTGCTACCGCGAGACCTTCCGCTCCGGGCTCTGGGTCTATCCGGCGGACTTCTTCAAGCTGCGGGAGCTCACCCTGCTCGCGCCCCTGGATGCAGTCGTTCCGGGCGCGCGGAACGCGACACTCACTCTCTCGCTTCGCAACGCCTTCCGCTGGCTCAACGACGACTTCTGGGCATTCGACCCGGAGATGGTCTCATCGCGGAGCAACGTCGGCGCCCTGAGCAGCGGGATCACCGAGCACGCCCCCGCGCCCGCGCGTTTCACCGCGTCGCTGCGCGTCACCTTCTAGACTACGAGACGATGACTACGAACAACGACGGCGGCGGCGACCACGGACGCGTCGCTACACGGCGCACCCTCGCGCGGGTGCCGGCGGTATGGACCGGCCTCCTCGCCGCCCTCGGTCTCGCGGCGTGCGACTTCACCGTCACCAATCCCGGCCCGATGCAGGATGAGGCTCTCGACGACGCGGCGGCGCACGCCCCGCTCGTGGCGGGGATGGGGCAGGCACTCTCCGCCGCCCTCTGGCGGGTGGCGTACGTGGGGGCGGAGGTGTCCCGCGAATACGTGCAGGCAGGGCGGATCTTCACCACCAAGCTGCCGACGAACCCCGGCCAGCTGACCCGGGACGACGTGGCCAGCACCTACTGGAACACGGCCGTGCAGGCGCGATGGATCGCGGAGGACGGCGTTCAGCGGTTGCGGCGCACCCGGAGCGATCATGCGAGCTCGCCCCTGGTGGCCGACGCCCTCGTTCATGCGGGGCTCGCGAACCGGCTCCTCGGGGAGAACTTCTGCGAGGCGGTCATCGACGGTGGCCCGGTTCAGCCGGGCTCCCTCTACTTCGACCGGGCCGAGCAGCACCTGAGTGATGCCATCGCGGTCGCGAACGCAGCGGGCGACGAGGGACGCGCGCTGATCGCCCGCGCCTCCCGCGCCACCGTCCGGGCCAATCGCGGAGACTGGAGCGGAGCGCGCGCGGATGCAGCCGGTGTCCCGCTCGACTTCGTGCACCGCGCCGTCTTCACCACGACGACGCTCGACCAGTACAACATCATCTACTGGTCGAACGCGAACCAGCCGTTCCGGACGCACAGCGTCACCGGTACCTTCTACGAGGGCTACTATGCCGAGAGCGGCGACCCCCGCGTGCGCTGGGGGCGTGATCCCGGTGTGCCCACCGGGGAGATCGCCGCGGTGCCCTGGCTCTTCCAGCTGAAGTACAGAGATCGCGCGGACGGCATCAACCTGGTCAGCGGCCGCGAGCTGCGACTGATCGCCGCCGAGGCGCTCCTCCGCGGCGGTGACGTGCCCGGCGCGGTCGGCGTCCTCAACGAGCTGAGGGAGGGGCTGCTGAGCGACCATGACCACAGCCGGCTGCCACTTCTTCCCGCAGACGTGTCGCTGGAGGACGGTTGGGGATTCCTGAAGCGCGAACGGGGAGTCGAGCTCTGGCTCGAAGGGCGACGACTCTGGGATCTGCGAAGATGGACCGAGGAGGGGACGCCCGGCGCGATGCCGAACGTGCGGGACAGGGTGCGTCTCTGCTTCCCGGTGGCCCAGTCCGAAATCGATACCAACCCGAACGTCCAGCCGGACCACGCGGACCCGGTCAACCCGCTGTTCGAGGGTCGGTGAGACCGACAGATGCATCCGTCGCTGCCGCGAACACCGGCAGCCCTGCACACGACAATCCAGGATCGGTCATTCCAATGAAGCCCCGTTCAGGATCATCCGCCCTCATCGGTACGCTGGTCGCCCTCCTCCTGCTCGTGCCGGAGGCGGGCATGACGCAGAGCGGCTACTACTTCTCCGGCGGTGAGAACTTCGACCCCGGCGATCCCGTCGCCCGGAGCAGTTCCTCGGCTACGAGATCGGCACGCACTCACACGCCACGACCAGATCGTCGCCTACTTCCAGGAGCTGGCGCGGCTGCTCGGACCGCGCCACGCTACCAGGAGATCGGACGCACGCCCGGTCACCGGGTGATGCCGGTGCTGACCGTGACCTCGCCCGCCAATCACGCGCGCCTGGAGGAGATCCGGCAGCGAGCACCTGCGCGCCGCCGACCCCGCGCAGCCGCGCCGGCCGGCCGCGGGGCGGCCGGTGATCGTCCACCTCGGCTACGGGGTGCACGGCAACGAGACCTCGTCGAGCGAGGCCGCGCTGCTCACCGCCTACTGGCTCGTCGCCGCCCGCACCGCGGAGGTCGAGCGGTATCCTCCGCGACGGCGTGTATCCACGTGGAGCCGGTGCTGAACCCCGATGGCCGGGACCGGTCATCCCACTGGGCCAACATGAACAAGGCCTCGCCCTCTCGTCGCTGACCCGCTGGACCGCGAGCACAACGAGGCATGGCCGGGCGGCCGCACGAACCACTACTGGTTCGACCTGAACCGCGACTGGCTGCCGCTGGAGAACCCGGAGAGCCGCGCGAGGATCGACTTCCACCACGCCTGGCTGCCCGAACGTGGTGACCGACTACCACGAGATGGGCACCAACAGCACCTACTACTTCGAGCCGAGCGAGCCGGTCGCATCGTGGAACCCGCTGATCCCCGAGCGGCTCTACACGGAGATCACGCTGGACTTCGCCGAGCACTACGCGGCCGCGCTGGACGAGATCGGCTCGCTCTACTTCACCCGCGAGCAGTTCGACAACACCTACCCGGGCTACGGCTCCACCTACCCGAAGTTCCTGGGCGCATATGCGACTCACCTTCGAACAGGCGAGCTCCCGCGGCCACGTGCAGGAGAGCCACGACCACGGCGGCTCACCTTCGGCTTCACGATCCGCAACCAGGTGCGGACGGGCCTCGCGGCCGTGCGCGCCGCCATGCAGCACCGGGAGAAGCTGCTGGATTACCAGCGTGAGTTCTTCACCACGGCGCTCGGCGAGGCCGACCGCTTCCCGGTGAAGGCCTACGTGTTCGGCGATCCGCACGACGCCGGCCGCAACCGCCGCTTCCTCGATCTCCTGCTGCGGCACCGGCTGGAGGTCTACGAGGTGCCGCAGCCGCGGTGACCCATGGAGGTCGGGACTTCGAGCCGGGCACGGCGTGGATCGTTCCGACGCGCCAGCCGAAGTACCGGATGGTGCGCTCCATCTTCGAGCGGACCAGCGAGTATGCCGACAGCTCCTTCTACGATGCCTCCACCTGGACGATGAGCCTGGCCTACGGGATGCCGGACGCCGAGGTGCGCTCCGCCGGATTCGCGCGAGGACCACGCGTCGCCGCGGTGCCCGCACCCGCCGGGCTGGGGGCGGTGCCGCGAGAGCGGCTACGCCTACCTGCTCGACTGGAGCGACTATGCGCGCCGCGCGCGCTGACTCACCTGCTCTCCAACGGCGTGCAGGCGGAGGTCGCGTTCCAGCCGTTCACGCATGCCACCAACGAGGGGAACCGCGACTATCCCTCGCGGCTCCATCTGCATTCCGGTGCGGTCGCAGCAGGATCTCACACCGCACGGCTGCACGAGCTGGTGCTCGAGGCGGAGCGCGGAGCCGGCGTCCCGTTTCAGAGTACGAGCACCGGTCGCGCCGACGCGGGCGTGGACCTCGGCAGCGGCAACCTCCGCCCGATCACCGCGCCGCGCGTTCTCCTCCTCGTCGGCGAGGGGATCGTGGCGGGGGAGGCCGGCCAGGTCTGGCACCTGCTCGACACCAAGGTCGGGCTCCCCATCACCAAGGCGGACCGCCGCGACCTGGACCGCGTCGATCTGAACCGCTACGACGTCATCGTGCTCGTCTCCGGCAACTACTCCTTCCTCACCGGAGACCGGCTGGAGGATCTGCGGCGATGGGTGCGGGCGGGCGGAACGCTCGTGGCACAGAGGACCGCCGCCCGCTGGGCCACCACGAACGGTTTCACGCCCAACGCCCGCATTCGAGAACAGTCGCGACAGCTCCGCCCTCGGCCGCCGCGACTTCGCCGACGCCTCCGCCATCCGTGGGGCACAGGCGATCGGCGGCTCCATCTGGAGAGCCGACGTGGATGTCACTCACCCGCTCGGCTTCGGCTACCGCAGCCGTGATCTCCCCGTCTGGCGCGACCACGACCTCTTCTTCGAGCCCAGCCGCAACCCGTTCAGCACCGTCGTTCAGCTCACGGACGACCCGCACCTCAGCGGCTACATCTCACCGGCAAACCGCGAACGCCTGCGGAACTCACCCTCCGTAATCGTCGACCAGCTCGGCCGTGGCAGCGTCGTGCTCCTGCTCGACAACCCCAACTTCCGCGGCTACTGGCACGGCACCAACCGGCTCCTGCTGAACGCGATCTTCTTCGGGAGGCACATCACCGTGCCGCAGGCCCGGTGAGCCATCGAGCGCGCACCCGAAGCAGAGACCTTCGATCCACCGGCGGTGCGGGGGGAGACTGACGGGCCTGAACTCGATGCTGAGCGGAAGTCCGATCATGTACATGCCCCCGCGCGGGCCTCCGAGTGCGACGCGTACGTAGGTCCGGGAGCTTCTCGGCCGCACCCGGCGCTTTCGATCTACGCCCCCGCGCGGGGGGCGACAACCGAGGAGCACCACAAGCCGCAGATGGTGATGTTTCAACCCACGCCCCCGCGCGGGGGCGACCACGGGCCAGGATCTCCGCCCGGCGGCGCCGGAGTTTCAACCCACGCCCCCGCGCGGGGGGCGACTACCGCCTCCGCGCGAAATACGAGGCGCTCGTGCTGTTTCAACCCACGCCCCGCGCGGGGGGGCGACCTACGAGGGGGCGATCCTCCCCCGCAGACCTGAAGTTTCAACCCACGCCCCCGCGCGGGGGGCGACTCCGGCTGGCGACCAACATCAGCAGCGTATTCGAGTTTCAACCCACGCCCCCGCGCGGGGGGCGACCTGAGGGAGCAGCACACCGTCCGCCTCCAGGTTCCGTTTCAACCCACGCCCCCGCGCGGGGGGCGACTCGGGAGGACGCCTGTGGAAAACCTCTGTGGAGTTTCAACCCACGCGCCCGCGCGGGGGGCGACGTCGGACGGCGGGCCCATCGTGGCGCTCGTGCTCGGGTTTCAACCCACGCCCCCGCGCGGGGGGCGACCCCAAGTGATCGTCACGCCGAAGGCACGATTGTCGTTTCAACCCACGCCCCCGCGCGGGGGGCGACGACACCGGAGCGCTTGGCGGGGCTTTCTATGGCGTTTCAACCCACGCCCCCGCGCGGGGGGCGACGGCCATGGCAGCACCGAGGATGGCCTCAGCAGCGTTTCAACCCACGCCCCCGCGCGGGGGGCGACATCATTTCAGAGCAGTACGCACATCGCCAGGATGTTTCAACCCACGCCCCCGCGCGGGGGGCGACCCCACCTGGGCAGCGGTGTAGTCCCCCGCCTGGGCGTTTCAACCCACGCCCCCGCGCGGGGGGCGACCTCAGTTGATCGAACACCTCAAGTGGAGCGCGGAGTTTCAACCCACGCCCCCGCGCGGGGGGCGACGAGCACCGTCACGCTCGGCGCGTCGGACGGCAGGTTTCAACCCACGCCCCCGCGCGGGGGGCGACCATCTGCTGCGTTGCGTTCGCGAGACCTGTCGTGTTTCAACCCACGCCCCCGCGCGGGGGGCGACGGCAGGTACTCGCGCGCGGTCTCCGGCCCCCGCTCGTTTCAACCCACGCCCCCGCGCGGGGGGCGACCTGATTGTCCACCGCCAGCCCTACCGTTCGCAGGTTTCAACCCACGCCCCCGCGCGGGGGGCGACGTGACGCGCGGGCGCCAGACGCGGGCGTCCGACGTGTTTCAACCCACGCCCCCGCGCGGGGGGCGACCCGCTCCGCGCGGCCCGGGTCGGCGTTGGTGCGGTTGTTTCAACCCACGCCCCCGCGCGGGGGGCGACGCGGAGGTGCTCCGCTACTACGACGACCGGGACGTTTCAACCCACGCCCCCGCGCGGGGGGCGACCCGACGCACGGCCTCTACTCCACCGTCCGGAACGTTTCAACCCACGCCCCCGCGCGGGGGGCGACGTGATCATCCAGCCGTTGATCCGGTCCCCGTCCTTGTTTCAACCCACGCCCCCGCGCGGGGGGCGACAAGTTTCGGTGCGGGTCAATCGTCCCGTACCCGGCGTTTCAACCCACGCCCCCGCGCGGGGGGCGACACGTACTTCCCCTCCTTCTCGTGCAGCACCTTGCGGTTTCAACCCACGCCCCCGCGCGGGGGGCGACAAGGTGGATGGCACGGTGGCGTACAATCAGCAGGTTTCAACCCACGCCCCCGCGCGGGGGGCGACGAGGTGCGCGTCGCCCATCGCGTTTGTCGTGGTCTTGTTTCAACCCACGCCCCCGCGCGGGGGGCGACCGCGGTTACTGAGCCGAGCGATTCCAACAGGACGTTTCAACCCACGCCCCCGCGCGGGGGGCGACCGCGGTTACTGAGCCGAGCGATTCCAACAGGACGTTTCAACCCACGCCCCCGCGCGGGGGGCGACGCCGCTGGCACCGGTGCCCGACGGTCGCAAATCCGTTTCAACCCACGCCCCCGCGCGGGGGGCGACCCTGATCCGATCCGCACGCGGCGAGCGCTAACGCGTTTCAACCCACGCCCCCGCGCGGGGGGCGACACCCCCCGCGCGTGAAGTGCTGGCGTGGGTGGAGGGTTTCAACCCACGCCCCCGCGCGGGGGGCGACACCTGTTCGCGGTGCGCGTCCACGGCAAGGGGAAGTTTCAACCCACGCCCCCGCGCGGGGGGCGACCAGCGATCCGAGCGAGGACGAGCGGGGTGTGGTGGTTTCAACCCACGCCCCCGCGCGGGGGGCGACGAGGCAGGAGCGCCCGACGTGGTGCCCGATGCAGGTTTCAACCCACGCCCCCGCGCGGGGGGCGACCCCGCGTTCACGTGTGCTTCAACACCGGCAACCTGTTTCAACCCACGCCCCCGCGCGGGGGGCGACTTGCCGGATCGTCGCCTCGTCGTAGTCTCCTGCTAGTTTCAACCCACGCCCCCGCGCGGGGGGCGACCCGACACCCACTTGTCGCGCGCCGCCTTCGTCGGGTTTCAACCCACGCCCCCGCGCGGGGGGCGACATGCCTAGCACCCCGTATCCCGGCAGCCTGACGTTTCAACCCACGCCCCCGCGCGGGGGGCGACCGCGTCACGCCTCAGATGCGGCTGTACCTGCGGAGTTTCAACCCACGCCCCCGCGCGGGGGGCGACGTTGCATCCGGTGCAGTTGACGTGGCGCAGTGGGTTTCAACCCACGCCCCCGCGCGGGGGGCGACTCCACCTCGGATGCGGGGGCTCGGGCGCTCACCGGTTTCAACCCACGCCCCCGCGCGGGGGGCGACGACGGCGCCGCCACCGGCAGCGAGCCACTGTTCGCGTTTCAACCCACGCCCCCGCGCGGGGGGCGACCTGCTCAAGGAACCGCTTGAGGCGGCTGGTGATCTGTTTCAACCCACGCCCCCGCGCGGGGGGCGACCTGGGAGCGTGACAAGTCGGCGCCAGGCGCGAAGGTTTCAACCCACGCCCCCGCGCGGGGGGCGACGGCGCTGGAGGAGGTGGGGCGCTGGATCGTGGAAGTTTCAACCCACGCCCCCGCGCGGGGGGCGACCGCACCCAGGCCGAAGTCGGAGCAGGACCGCTTGTTTCAACCCACGCCCCCGCGCGGGGGGCGACATGCAGACCGCCGTGGTGGATCTCCCGTGCAACCGGTTTCAACCCACGCCCCCGCGCGGGGGGCGACGTGGGTCGCGTAGTAGATCCGCACGCCGAGCGCGTTTCAACCCACGCCCCCGCGCGGGGGGCGACCTGGCGATCTCCCGCTTGTTCGTGGTCCGCAATGAGTTTCAACCCACGCCCCCGCGCGGGGGGCGACCGCGCCCCGCTTCGCCTCGTCCATCATCGGGGAGTGTTTCAACCCACGCCCCCGCGCGGGGGGCGACGGCGCACCTTGACCTCCACGACGCACCAGAGGCAGTTTCAACCCACGCCCCCGCGCGGGGGGCGACCATCGGGCGGTAGCGTGTCCGGTTCCGCCGCTAGGTTTCAACCCACGCCCCCGCGCGGGGGGCGACTCGCCTTCTGGATCGACGCCAGAAGGCCTTCGTTGTTTCAACCCACGCCCCCGCGCGGGGGGCGACCCTTGATCCCCCGCGCCCGGAAGTCCTCCAGGGCGTTTCAACCCACGCCCCCGCGCGGGGGGCGACGATCTCCGCGCTGTTCGCGCTGCACATGTGGACTGTTTCAACCCACGCCCCCGCGCGGGGGGCGACAGGGAGCCGGGGCCGCTCTGCGTGACCACGAGGCGGTTTCAACCCACGCCCCCGCGCGGGGGGCGACTACGCAGCGGCTCGGCTACGCAGCGGCTCAAAGCGTTTCAACCCACGCCCCCGCGCGGGGGGCGACGCTTGCGCCTACACCCATCGCAGCTCCCGCGAGTGTTTCAACCCACGCCCCCGCGCGGGGGGCGACCGGTCGCCGGCCTCGGGGAGATCGTCGCGGACGTTGTTTCAACCCACGCCCCCGCGCGGGGGGCGACCCGCGATCGCGCCGGGAGCGACGCCGCCGTTCCTGTTTCAACCCACGCCCCCGCGCGGGGGGCGACCGTGCGCCTCGTAGTAGATCCGCACGCCGAGCGCGTTTCAACCCACGCCCCCGCGCGGGGGGCGACGGTAGAGGTCGCGGTTGTCCGGTCCCGCCTTGAGGTTTCAACCCACGCCCCCGCGCGGGGGGCGACGAGCGCCGCGACCAGATCCTCGTTCCATTCATCGTTTCAACCCACGCCCCCGCGCGGGGGGCGACTCGAGCGCCGCGACCAGATCCTCGTTCCATTCATCGTTTCAACCCACGCCCCCGCGCGGGGGGCGACCATTCAGCCGTGCTATTGCTTCCGGTGGTACCGGTTTCAACCCACGCCCCCGCGCGGGGGGCGACGACGGACACTCTCGAGCCTGCGGGTATGGTGATCGGTTTCAACCCACGCCCCCGCGCGGGGGGCGACCCGCACCTTCGGAGAGTCGGTATCCCGCGACGGCGTTTCAACCCACGCCCCCGCGCGGGGGGCGACCCATCGCACGCACCGCCGGCCATTCGGATTCCTCGTTTCAACCCACGCCCCCGCGCGGGGGGCGACGGCGCGCTGGACGTGGGCAACGTGGCGGCGGCGGTGTTTCAACCCACGCCCCCGCGCGGGGGGCGACTCGACACTCTGCGGAGCAACGGCTGATGGCAACGTTTCAACCCACGCCCCCGCGCGGGGGGCGACGGTCTGCGTCGCCGCCTCTACGGCGAGCGGTTCGGTTTCAACCCACGCCCCCGCGCGGGGGGCGACGGCACGCTTCGAAGGCTCTTGCCGCCATCGTCGTGTTTCAACCCACGCCCCCGCGCGGGGGGCGACTGGCGTACTGCTCAAACAGCCGCCTGACGATGCTGTTTCAACCCACGCCCCCGCGCGGGGGGCGACGCGAGTGGAAGTCGGAGCGCTTCACGGCCGTGCTGTTTCAACCCACGCCCCCGCGCGGGGGGCGACCACAAGCTCGGCGACGCAGTAGACCGGCTGGTGAGGTTTCAACCCACGCCCCCGCGCGGGGGGCGACGGCTCATCCCAGAAAGTGTCCGCATCCAGTCCTAGTTTCAACCCACGCCCCCGCGCGGGGGGCGACCCGGCAAGCGCCCGCGTGAACTCCTCCTTGCGCGAGTTTCAACCCACGCCCCCGCGCGGGGGGCGACGGCACGCTGCGGAGGCTCTTGCCGCCATCGTCGTGTTTCAACCCACGCCCCCGCGCGGGGGGCGACAAGCGGACCCCGGCACGTTAGCGCAGGGGTCTGGGTTTCAACCCACGCCCCCGCGCGGGGGGCGACTCGCTCGCAGCCCCGCCTGCGGGGATGCCGGGCGGTTTCAACCCACGCCCCCGCGCGGGGGGCGACTCAGCCGCCGCCCGATGGGGTGACTGTTGTGGGGTTTCAACCCACGCCCCCGCGCGGGGGGCGACGATCTCGTGCGTGTCCATCGGCAGGTACTTCACGTTTCAACCCACGCCCCCGCGCGGGGGGCGACGCGTCCCTCGGTCTGCTCCCCACGGGCGTGCTCGGTGTTTCAACCCACGCCCCCGCGCGGGGGGCGACGGTGGTGAAGGAGACGGACCACACCGTCATGGTGTTTCAACCCACGCCCCCGCGCGGGGGGCGACGCGGATGTGGTCGCCGTGTGGGCCGCGCTGGTGGAGTTTCAACCCACGCCCCCGCGCGGGGGGCGACGTGGGGAAACGAACCCACAGCCGGGGAGGTGGTGTTTCAACCCACGCCCCCGCGCGGGGGGCGACGGTCGTTGCCGTCACGGAGACGGTCGTACCAGGTGTTTCAACCCACGCCCCCGCGCGGGGGGCGACCTTGCAGGTGCTGGCAGCGGAGCGGAAGATCGAAGTTTCAACCCACGCCCCCGCGCGGGGGGCGACCTTTGCCGCGGCGTTGGCCGCGGTCCCGTTGGACATGTTTCAACCCACGCCCCCGCGCGGGGGGCGACAGGGGGAGCCGGTCGCGTGGCTGGTGGAGCACATGTTTCAACCCACGCCCCCGCGCGGGGGGCGACGCGACGACCTCGCCGACGTGGACATCGCCGAATGGTTTCAACCCACGCCCCCGCGCGGGGGGCGACGCCGCACGCCGTCGCGGCGAGCCCTCTCGCCGGCGAGTTTCAACCCACGCCCCCGCGCGGGGGGCGACGTGCCGAGCCAGACGTTGGGGAGTGGCCACGATGGTTTCAACCCACGCCCCCGCGCGGGGGGCGACCTGCGAGGAGTTCGCGAACGAGATTATTTCTATGTTTCAACCCACGCCCCCGCGCGGGGGGCGACCCTCCGCCCGCTCCACCATCAGCTCGTACAGCGTGTTTCAACCCACGCCCCCGCGCGGGGGGCGACGCTGCCGAGCCGAAGCAGATCGTGCGCGACCGGTTTCAACCCACGCCCCCGCGCGGGGGGCGACCGCGCACGAGGCCCGTACCGCCCTCGCGCGAAATGTTTCAACCCACGCCCCCGCGCGGGGGGCGACCGGAGCACGGTTCGCACGCTTTGCGGTTGCACGGTTTCAACCCACGCCCCCGCGCGGGGGGCGACGACTTCCTGGTCGTGGCTGCCAGCGGTGAGTGGCTGTTTCAACCCACGCCCCCGCGCGGGGGGCGACGTTCCGGCGGGGGCTGCCGGCGTGCACGTCGAGGTTTCAACCCACGCCCCCGCGCGGGGGGCGACGCTGCGCGCACAACTCAACCGATACACGGAGGTGTTTCAACCCACGCCCCCGCGCGGGGGGCGACTCAGAGCCGGAGCGGATCGTCGGACAAGGTGACGTTTCAACCCACGCCCCCGCGCGGGGGGCGACCCGCGGTGCGGCGTCCGCTACGCGGCCACGGACGTTTCAACCCACGCCCCCGCGCGGGGGGCGACTGGCGCGCCAGTGGTTCGAACACACCTATGATACGGTTTCAACCCACGCCCCCGCGCGGGGGGCGACCTGCGGCGAGTGGTGAAGCTGCGGTACCCGTGGGGTTTCAACCCACGCCCCCGCGCGGGGGGCGACCACCCGCACCACAGCCCCACCGCCGGCGCCGGCGGGTTTCAACCCACGCCCCCGCGCGGGGGGCGACAGCCGGGGTCCTAAACCACGGCTGGTAAAGCGATTCAACCGCCGATTCCGCGAACCGTTCTTCGCGACAGCGTTTCAGTAACGAAACCCGATGCTCCAATCGGCGATTTCCCTGCGATAGCAACGATTTGCTCTGGCTCGCGAACCTCACGGCTACGGGCTGTCCGCTTCACGTTCGCGGAGCGCGTCAGATGATCAGCGGCCCTTCGAGATCCACGCTCGGCTTGGTGCCATGATGCTCCACACGGCTCTTCCAGTTTTTTCCCAGGGAGTAGAATCGGAGGCTGTCCTCCGCGGGGTCGAACTCGTCCATCAGCCGGAGGCGCAAACGCGTCCATTGTTCAGAGTCGACCTGACACTCGAATACGGAGTTCTGCACCCGCTGCCCGTAATCGAGGCATGCCTTTGCCACCCGCTGGAGGCGCCGACGTCCGGCCCGGGTGGTCGTCGAGACGTCGTAGGTCACCAGCACGAACATCGAAGGCCCCCGGTGCGCGAGGTCACTTCCACAGAAACGGCGGATAGCCGTCCATGTCTCCGCGAAGGTGGCGGGCGAGCAGCCTCGCCTGAAGGTGCGGGAGCAGCCCGATGGTCGTCTTCTCGCCGAGAAACGGATGCACCACCTCCTCCTGCTTCCGCTTCTGATAGGCGACGAGCACCGACTTGCGGGTCTCGTCGTTCATCTGCACGCCGCCGCCGGATGCCTGACGAAATCCGGCCGCCTGCACCTGACGGCGGTTGATCAGCGACAGCACCAGACGGTCGACGAGAAATGGACGGAACTCCTCCATCAGATCCAGCGCCAGGCTCGGTCGCCCCGGCCGGTCGCGGTGCAGGAACCCGACAGCCGCGTCGAGCCCGGCCGCCTCGCACGCGGCACGCAGATCGTGTGCGAGCATCGCGTACAGGAAGGAGAGCAGCGCGTTGACATTGTCCAGCGGAGGACGGCGGCTGCGCTCATGGAACACGAATTCGTCCTTCTGCGCGGTGATGAGGTGGCTGAAGACTCCAAAGTACGTCCGGGCCGCCTCACCCTCCACGCCGCGGAGCACGTCCAGCGACATGCTTTCTGCACGTGCCGCCCCGAGGCAGCGATCGAGCACCGCCACCGCGTGCTGTAGCGCAGCGACGCCCGCACCCGCCGGATAGTCGCGGATCGCCCGCTGGAGGACCGTACGCGCGTTGACGATCTTCGCCGCCACCATCGACCTCGCGATCTCCACGCAGAGCACATGGTCATCGGCGCGTCGGTACTGCTCCCGGCGCAGCAGCACGTTGCCGGGCGTGAAGCCCTGGACCCGAGCCAGAAACCGACCTTTCTCCGTCATCAACGACACTGCGACGCCCCGTTCCCCGCACAACCCCATCAGGTAGGGGCTGCAAGTCACGTTGCCGAAGCAGACGATGCCGCCCAGGGTATGCACCGGCACGCGCAGCTTCGTCTCCCTGTCGACCCGCACCAGGACCGCTTCCCCTTCCTTTGCGAGATACGAACCCTGCGTGGTCACGAACAGCGTGTTCAGGTGGTGCTTCATCGGTTCGGCTCCGGCGGGGAGGTGGGTCCGAGTTCGTCGTCGAGGTACGCGGCGACCGAGCGGGCGGCGCGGCTCGGGGTTGGCGGCAGGCAGACGTTCACCAGCGAGCAACTGTCGCACTTCGGCTCCCGTACCGCCTGAGGGGTGATGCCGGACGCGATCAGGCCGTGCAGCCGGGACGCCGCTGCCTCCGTCGCCGTGCGGAGGGATGCATCGAACACGATGTCCTCGCGACGACGTGTAGTTCCGTAGAAGAGGGCGCCCACGGCGATCGTCACCCCGAGCATCTCCTCCAGGCAGAGCGCCTGCGCGCAGAGCTGCACCTCGTCTGAACGGTCCCGCTTCGGCTTGCCGCGCTTGAATTCGACAGGGAGCGCAGACCACGCGTCGTCCCCGCCCCCCGGTGTGCGGTGGAACTCCACCACGTCCGCCCTGCCTGTGAGCCCGAGTCGCAGCGAACGGAGCGGTACCGAACGCTCGGTCCGGAGATCACCTCGCGACTCGGCCGCACCACTGTCCGCCTTCCGGTGGAGATGGCTACCCTCCACCGTGAGCCGGTTGTCTTCCCAGATTCCCTCCACGTGGATAAGCGCGCACTGCCGCTCGCAGAAGAGAAGGTGCTGGAGCGCCGAGATCGGGAGAAGGTCGTCCTCGGCGAATCTCTCCGGAACGCTGCTCATCCCGCTCCGGCGGGGCAGGGAATTCGCTCGTACGTACGGATCAGGGAAGGTGCCATGAGATTTGCGATATTCCGGGTCAACCTTAGCAGGGAGCGGAGCATGAGCATCTACGACGCGCACGCGGCCAAGACCCACCACTCGAAGCTGATCGAGCAGGCATGCACAGGCGAGGAGGTGGTCATCGCGCGTGACAATGAGCCCGTCGTGAAGCTGGTGGCGGTGCAGGCCGGCCCCAGTGCCGGCGCGGTTCGCTCCTCTGCCAGATCGTCATCCACGACTCCTTCCTCCACCCGATGACCGACGAGGAGTTGGAAGCCTGGGGGATGAAATACGCCGATGTGGCTGCTCCTCGACACGCATGCACTGCCCCGGTGGGTGATGGACGATGCGAAGTTCCCCCCGCCTCCACGGCGTGCTGACCGAACCGAACAACCAGGTGTTCGTCAGCGCGGGAGCCGTCTCGGAAATCGCGATCAAGGCCAGGGTGGGCAAGCTCAGTCCGCGCCCTCAGAGCCAGGGATTCGCCGCGGCTATCGAACGCCAAGGGTTTCTGCCCCCGCCAATCACTCTGGAGCGCGCCGGTGCTCTGCCGCCCCACCCCGCGGATCCATTCGATCGCATGCTGGTCGCCCAGGCGCAGGCCGAGAAGCAGCACCTGGTGTCCAGCGACCGAACGCTTGAACAGGTACGGCGTGGTGCGGGTGTGGTGATTGGTCCGGAGAGGGCGCTTCGCCCGCCGTCGCGAGTGACCTCCGCCGGGTCAGCAACCCACCTACCGGCGACCTGAGCTGACGCCGACCTCCTCGGTCATTCGCCAGCTTGTACCGATGAAGCTTTCTCCACGGCGTAAATGACGAGCTTCACTGCCGTCACCGCGCCTCCCCACGGGCTCCTCCGTACACGGGCTGTGTGCCGGCTTCCCCGCTGCGCAGCCCGAATCGAGCCGCCGGGACACGCATAACCAACCTGCGGGAGGTGCGCGGGAGAGGGTGATCAGACCCGCCGTATCGCGCCCTCCCGTCGGACCTTCAGCCGATCATTCGATGTAGCGTGACGCCAGCGGGAACTCCTGCCTCGTCAATATCGATCCTGTAGTCCGAGAAAGCGCGCGGTGGCTTATCCGAATCGTTTCGCTCGATACGGATCCGCTCGAAGAGCCGGTGTGCCGGCGAGCTGCCCAGCATGCTATCGTGCTCGAAGACGTACAGGCCTCGAGGCGACATCTCACCACGCGCCGCTGAGCGATCGATCTCGAACATGTGCTCGAGCGCCTTCCAAAGTAGCTGGAGGTCGTCCATCGCGAAGCCTGTCTGACGTGCGAGGTGGGGAGAGACGAAGCCGTGCACCCGGTAGAGGCCGTACGGCACGATCTCCTTCCGTCCCATGGTGCCTGTTACTTGACCATGCTTCTTGATCTGTTCCTCTGCTTCCTGCTCCTTGGTAACAGCCTTACGAGTGATCGACTGCTCCAGTGAGACGATTGGATCGACGGAGCGGCTAAAGGCGATCTGTACGGGACCGCGTACTTGGCCGGCGTTGATCTCCGTGCTCATTACCGCCCCGAACATCCGGACGTCGAAGAAGGTCTGGCACATCCAGGCGCGCGCTTTCTCCGCATTGCTCGCGCGCTCCTTCCCCTTCTCGCTCGCCGTGAGACCGAGCGCGTCGTATGCCCGCTGGTGCTGCTGGTTGAGGATCGCGCGATCCTTGACATAGATGTCATATCCCTGCTCGGGCTGGCCCGACTGCGCATCCGCCTTCACCAGCGTTATGAAGTTGCGGATCTTCCGCTTCAGGGCGACATCGGAGACGAGGCCGTGGCCGGTCTCCGGATCGACGCGCGGCGCGTTTCCGGCGTCGGGATCGCCGTTGGGATTGCCGTTTACTACGTCGAAAAGGAGGACGAAGTCGTAGCGCCGCTCGATGGGGCCGGCGGTGCGCGAGGTTTCGGGAATCGTAACGGTTTGCGTGCTCATCGTCGGCGATACCGGTTCAGGGTTCAGGCGCTCACCGGGATGGTGGCAGCCACGTCTGTCGAAGGATCCTGCTCCTGCTGCCGTCGCTCGCGCTCGTCGCGGCCCAGCCAGAGCCAGTGGCGCTGTTGATGATAACCGAGGACGAAGAGGCCCTGCTGCTCGAGCGAGAGATGGTAGGGGAAACCGAGGTACAGCCCGCCGCGGGGTGGCTTCTGGACTCCCATCTTCGAGAGGATCTCATCAATCAGCTGCTTGTCTAGCCAGTGCGCGGTGCCGGCGTGCTTCGGGTTGTCGGCAGCCTTGCGAGCGTGGTGTCGGGCGTTTTTCAGGAGGCGTGGGAATACTGCCTGCGGAGTGGCCGAGGCCGCTCCGAAGTAGCGGTCGATCACCGACGCGTTTACGTCGCCGAGGGCTAGCTGCTGCAGCCGTTCCAGCACGGCGATTAGCCTGCCTAGCAGATAGCCAGGCTCGTGGAGGTTCGGATCCATGGTGGGCTTCAGCTCCATTTGAAAGTTCCGGCGGAGAACCGCCTTAATCAGTCCGGCCCTCGCGTCGCGGCGCGCTAGATCGGCCCAATCTGTTTTGCCGATTTCGGCCCGGCTGCGCCCGATCGCCTTCTGCAGCACGGCCAGAGGGAAGCGAGCGCCCCGTAGGGCGGCATGGACGAACTGCGCGGAGAGCGGTGCTGGGATGTTCTCGCGCTTGCCGAGCGGGGCGAGCGACTCGAGCAGCAGGGTCAGCGGAAGCTGCGGCGGCAGCTCTCGACCCCTGGGCGGCGGTGTGATACGGACGATCTCCAGGTCGGCGAAGTACGCCGCCAGATGCGTCACTACGTCCTTCACGCTCGACTCGAACCAATCACGCAGGATCGCGCGGCCCTGCGTTCCGGTGATCGTCAGCGCGTAGAAGCGGGAAGGGTCACTCAGCTCGACCGCGCGCCCGCGCCAGAGACCGCGGTAGGTGTCGCCGACGACCGCGGGATCGTCCGGGTTGAAGATGGCGGCGAAGACGTCCACAAACTCCGTCGCGCCCTGATCGGAGGCCCAGTAGCAAACCACGGTGTCGCTGCTGATGCGGAGGTGGCGCGGCGGCAGAGTCTCGCCTGCGTGCTCTGGGCGCGGGTCCGGGAAGGCAGGATGGAGCAGGCGGTTCACCGCAGTGGCTGTCGCCTCGGCCGCGTCGCGCGAGATGGGGGCGTTTTCGTTGCCGCGCCAGCCGTATGATTCGAAGGCGGACGCATTGAAGGACACGAGCGACACACCACTTGCAGTTCCACCCGGCACCCGCTTCAGGAGCGGCATGTTCACCGGCCCGGCGAGCGGGGCATCAGTGATCAGGCAGCGTGCCGCGTTGTCGCCGACCTCGATTCCGTCGAGATGGCGCTGCGCCTTCCAGTATGCACGTACGCCGGGACGCTCGTGTACCAACCGGTCGGTATCTGGTCCGAATATGAACGCCACGAGCTCGCCTGGCCCGGATTCGTCCGGCGCAGTGATGGATCGGCTCCCTTCGGCAATGCGGTCTAGCAGCTGCGCTACAGCCTGGACACCTTCGTCCTGCGTAGCGAAGAGACAGGCCCGCACCTGATCGCGAAACAGCGCGAATCGCGCGCACACTTTCGCCGGTGCGCGTCGCTTGCTCGGGTCTGGCTCCGGGTCTGTGCCGAGAGCGTACTCCATCTTGTCGCACAGGAAGAAGGCTCGGTCGCCGCTGGTACGGATCGGTTGCCGAGGCACACGGTAATTTTTCGCCTGAAGCTTTGGCTTCTTCTTTCCGACCTGATCGGGCAAATAGTGCGTGCCCTCAATGCCGAGCAGCTCGCCGCCTTCGCCGACGCGAACCAGCCAGGCGACTGGCTTGATCTCGTAGTCCGGGTCGCTCATCAGACCCTCCTGCTCGGCGAGCCGGTACAGCGCCTCCAGAATCATCCCTCACCTCCTTCCGATCGGGCGGGAACGTGCATCACGCCGTTGCGCAGCGATGCCTCGAAGAAGACCGGCCGGTTACCGTCGGACCGGTACTCGATGTCCCAGAGCATGCGGCCGAGATAGCGATTCTCGGCAATCGGCGCCGGCGCACCTTCGGTCGGCATCACGTCCGCGACGAACTCGCGGCAGCCGAGGTAGGGCTGGTGGAAGTGCTGTCCCTTCTCCACCCGACGGCGGAACATGTCGACGAACTTCTGGACGTTGTCTTCGGCACCGCGGCGGTCCGTCAGCACAAAGTGCGCATCGATCACGTAATCGACATCGCGCAACGCAACGGTGTTGCGCTGCGCGCGGTCCTCATCGGCGAAGTAGTGTGGTGCGGCTCCTCCATTGCGCACCGTCGCCAGCGCGGGCGCCGGTGCCCGGGAGTTCACCTCGTTTCGGCGAAAGGAGGTGAACTGGATCGGCGCCAGCACGTGAATGCGCTCGACGTGCCAGCGGATCGCGGGCTTCCAGAGCACCGCCTCCAGCACGCCTCGCGCGGCCGATGGCGTCATCACGGAGTAGCTGATCCGTTCCACCTTGAGGGCCGGCTGCGTGAAGACCGCGAGCGGACCGCGTGCGCGGAGGGAGAGAGTGGGGCTGCGATTCTGCATCGTGAGCAGGTGGTGGCTGATGGCTAGAGGTTCACTGTACTGCAAGATCGACTTAGCTTGCGCATCCGGCAGCTGTGGGACTACAATGCAGCCAATAAAGGAGAACAGCAAGTGGCACGTCACGGCATCCGATGCTCCGGCACCCCAATGGCAGATCCAGCGACGGCGAACCGCACTCCGCGAGGATCTCGACTGCGCTCGGAAGTCGGAGAAATCCGGGTGCGAGTCGGGTCCTTCTACTTGCGAAAATGCTGGCACGAGTGCCAGTACGAGACGCTGCTTGCCGGCCGTCAGCGAGAGACGTTCCGAAGAGCACTTGACCTATTTCCTGCGGCTGCGAGCCTGATATCCAAGATTTTGACACGCTTTGCTTTCTGGTGTGTGAGCATGTTCGTTCGAGGTCCCTGAGGCGATTTGAATTCCCCACGTCGTTTCGGGCTTCGACCCGTGGATTGAAACACTGTTTTGCTAGATCGCCTGCATCTTGCGGCATCAACGGGGTGGCGGGGCTTAGCCCGCCACCCCGAACCTATGTCGTAACAAGCGCCGCTGGATCTGCAGCCGCCTTCTCGTCCACTACGAGCCCGAACTCTGGATCGTACAGATGTCGGAAGACGCCGGTCAGCACGTGTACGGACTCCTGCACCCATTCGACCGCACCCAGTACCTTCAGCTTGTTCAACTCGCGCTCAGGGATCTGGACGAGGTAGGGCTGGAGCGCCCGCTGCGTCTCCCGGTTGGGACGGGCCTGGAAGGCGGCCACGCGCGGCTCCGAATCGCCCCACGGCACGACCACGGGATGGCTGTACGCGTCTTCGATAAGTCGGACGCGCTCCGCCACGGTGGCGAAGTTGAGCTGGCTCCGTTCGGCCTGCACGCCCTTCCTGTCTGGCTCGCACTTGGCGTACAGCATACGGAAGTACTTTTCGAGCAGCGCGCCGTCCGTGAAGGTCATTTCCCCGCCGTGCTCGGTCAGGAGAGTGTCCATCGTCTCCATTCCCATGCGCAAGAACCCTGGCGGCGGCCGGGTCTCAGCGCGGAATACGTGAAAATCGCCCCTGCAGGCGTTCCCCTCGGCATCGTGAAGCTCCCCCTCGCGGTTGCATCGTCCTGCTGCCTGTGCCAGGCTATCGAGGCCGGCGAGAGCCCGATACACGACGGGGAAGCTGATGTCGACACCGGCCTCGATGAGTTGCGTCGCGACGAGGAGACACGGGCCACCCCGGACGAGTCGAGTCCTCGCTTCGCGGAGCACCTCTGACCGGTGCGCCGGGCACATGAGGGCGGAGAGATGCAGCCTCCGCTCCTCGGGGAGAAGCTGCGCAAGTACGCGTGCGTCTCTGCGGAGGTGCACGATCGCGAGCGCCCGAACGTGCTCGAGGAGGGCAGCGGCCAACGCCGGGTAGCTGATCACCGCGGCTCCGGCCGCGGGCCAGTGGATTCGAACACGTTCGAGCGCCCGTGCGAAATGGTCTGGGTCGGGAACGATCTCATGCACCTTGTCCAGGCCAGCTGGCAACGAGTCTCGGCGCTTCAGCGCTGGCTGTGTCGCCGTCATCAACACCATCGAGCAGCCAAAGTGGCCGGTCAGCTCACGCATCGCGTCCAGCGCGCAGTTCAGATAGTCGGTCGGGAGGCTCTGCGCTTCGTCGAGGACGACCACGCTGCGGGCAATGTTGTGCAACTTGCGGCAGCGGCCCGGCCGGTTCGCGAAAAGTGACTCGAAGAACTGGACGTTGGTGGTAACGACGATCGGCGCATCCCAGTTCTCGGCGGCGAGCCGGCGCCGCAACTCGGTTGTGGAGTTTTCCTCGTGCCGCTTCGCTTCGTCGATATTGCTGTGATGCTCGATAACGTTCGCCGCCCCGAAGACGCTGCGGTAGACGGCGGCGTTCTGCTCAATGATGCTGGTGTAGGGGATGACCACGATCACGCGTCGAAGCCGGTGCAGCTCCGCATGTCGAAGGGCGAAAGCAAGCGAGGAGAGCGTCTTCCCGCCACCGGTCGGCACCGTTAGGCTGAAGAGCCCCGGCGCACGGGGCGCGGCGGCACGGCATGCATCGAGGATTTGTGCCCGGACTGCGTTGACGGGCGTGTCGCCCTTGAAGCGAGTGAGGTGCGCATCGAGCATTTCGCGCAGCTCCACTATGGAGGCGAACTCCATGGTGAATCCACGTCTTCCCCCTTCGTAGAACGCCTCGGTAGCGAGGAAGTCCGCATCAACGAGGGCGGAGAAGAGGAATCGGGTCCAGAACTCGATGCGACGGGCGAACCGCTCCTGTTCGTTCCGCCCAACGCAAGTCGGATCAAGGTGCGACGGCGCTGCCGGGATCGGCAGATCCAGCAGATCCGCCGGGATTGTCGAGCCGAGACGCTTCAGCTCCGGAAAGTTCTTCACCAGCCGTTCACGGAGGGCGAGCTGCGGGCTATCTCCCCGCGCGATGTTGTTCGCGAGTCCCGCGTGATGGCCGGCAACCGCGAAGGCGATCGCCTGTCCGAGGCCGCCCCTCGAGGCAGCGACCGCCGCGCCGACTCCGGCATGCTCAACCTGAATTGCGGCGCCGCGAATCAGATCCTGGAATTCCGGTTTGTACTTCCCAAGGTCGTGCCACCGCCCCGCCAGCTCCCCCCACTCACGCGCAACGAAAGCAGCAGCGAACTGCCCCGCCAGCTCGCCCACCTCCCGCAGGTGCTCTTCCAGCCGCTCCCACCGCTCCTCTGGCTCGCCCGGTAATGAATGCGCGTAGAATACGTGGCTCTGATGCATCGGGTTTCGCGTTACTTCTGTGGATGAGGGCGCACACGCCGCGGTATGCATCACGTCCATGATGCTCGAAGGAACGGTAATGGAGGGGTCTGACACCGTGGCCCGCATCGCCGGATCGAAGTGCCTGGGATTCGATCGAAGCCTTTCTCAGGATCCCACTTGCCACCTCACGAATGGCCGGCCGATATCGTTCTGGACGCCCGGCCATCAGCACCCCCGCCCGCGCGCCATCAGGTTCAGCGCCGGGAGCTTGCGGCCGGTGCGGCCCAGCCGTTCGATGTACTCGATCGTATAGACGCGGATGTTTCGCCCGCCGTAGATCTCGATCTGGTAGATCTGGTCGGGATCGTACATCTCGAGGTCCGCCCAACACGAGGGGAACTCATCGATGTAGATCGCCGCGGCGGGTGGGTTGCGGGTGTTGTGCCTCAGGGAGAGACGCCTTCGCTGCGCGATCAGCTGCCGCACGTCCATGCCGACGCTCATCGCCAGCTCCTCGCGACCGATCGCCTGCGACCCGTCGCCGCGGCTGAAGCGTCGCGCCCGCAGCTCGCTGGCGATCGGGAACCCCTCCACCGTCACGCCCTCCAGAACGATCGGGCGTGAACCGAGCGCGACGGTCAGCGTGGTCGGGTCGCGATCCACCCGCCAGGTGGCGCTGTAATCCTGATATCCGATCTGTCGGACCGATGCCCGGTGCTCGCCGCGTGGGAGGTCGATGAGGACGAATCGACCGCGGGCGTCGGAGAGTACGCGCCGCTCCGACCCCTCCAGCACGACGACGGCCGCCGGGAGTGGCGCGCCGGTCGCGCCGTCCACTACATGGCCGATCAGGGTAACGCCCTCGGATGGAACCGTGCCCTCCGACGGCATCTGTGCCTGTGCCGGCGCCACGCCGGACAGCAGGAGGAGAGTCAACACCGGCCGGCGGAATGGTGACGGGGTGCCTGCGGAGGAGCGGGTGTGAAGGATTCTGAGCATCGGGAGGAGAGCAGAAGTGTTGCGGCAGTGCACTGGGTCACGAAACGTATCACGGCCGCTTGGATAAGGACAGTCTTGTGGGTACGCGCAGCTCCACGGTGGACGTCGCGCGCAGTGTACACGGAAGGTTCAGCGACCGCTGCGGGCCGGCGGTACCACTTCATGGAGCGTCGCGCGGGGTTTGTTCCGTACGGGCCTCCGTCCGGACTGCGCCGTCCGCGGGGCGTTGGCTCAAGAGTCAGATCGAGTGGAGCCCGTGGGCCCCCCGCTCGGTCACGGCACCGCAGCGTCCCCTGTCGGAGGGGCGGTCTCGAACATTATCCTGCCGGCTGTGCATCGGCGTGGCGGGCCGGGCATCGCCCGGCGACGCCGGGCAGGCCGATGGGTCGAGCGTTCGCTCACCTCGATGATCAGACCCATGACGATTCGACCATCATGCGAGCCATCCGGGCAGGTGCGGGGCGGGTATCCGCGGAATCGGCCGCTTCTACTCCGCCATGGCGGAAGGAAACCGTGACGATTCGACGCGGCCCCCGTTTCGACTCGCGACACCGTCGTCGCCGCTCGCCATGGCGACATGTGAGGCGGCTCCTCCCGGGTGCCGCGCTGGCGATGGCGCTGACGCCGGGCTACTTCGGAACCGCCGCGGCGCAGCTCACACCCGGCACCTGTGCTGCCCTGGAAGCCGTGACGGGCTCCCCGAGTGCCGATCTGTACTGCATCGACCTGATCCCGGCTCCGGACTTCCCGAACGCGGGAGGAAGGGTCGAGCTCGGCCGCGCGCACTCACCGTTCGGAGTGGCGGTGACGCGCGATGGCACACATGTGTTCGAGCTCTCAGTGAGGGTCGCGGGACTTCCCGATCCGGCCGCGATCGGGGGAGCGGTGGAGTACGTTGCCTGGGCCACCACCCCGATGCTCGCGCCGATGGTGCGCCTCGGAGAGGTGGGAGGGGGCCGGACCGCGACGGGTCGGGTCGCCTTCGACAAGTTCCTCGTGCTCGTAACCGCCGAGCCGGTCGCGCAGGCGGCCGAGCGGGCGGGGAGGATCGTGCTCCGCGGCACCTCCCCGAGCATGCGGATGATCCCTCACGAAGTCCCGTACCTGCTCGTCGCCGACGACGACGCACACACGCATGTGCACGGGAGCGAGATCGCGGATCGGGGCGAACACGCGGCACACGGCGCGCCGCACCCTGCGCCCGCGACGCTGGAGTGGCGGATGCCCCCGATGCACCCGCGCGTTCCGATGGGCCCGGGCATGGGCCACCTCCAACCTTCGGTCCGCCCGTTCCTCCCCGCCGCTGCGCCGGGCGAGGAGATCGTGGACGGCAGGCCCACCGAGGTGATCCGTGTCGCGAACGGCGACACCATCGAGCTCACGGCACAGCGGGTACGCCGGCAGCTCAACGGCTCCACGGTCACGATGTACGGCTACAACGCCCAGGTTCCGGGGCCGTTGATCCGGTCGGATGAGGACGCGACCATCACCGTGCGTCTGCACAACCGCACCGAATTCCCGACCGCCGTACACTGGCACGGAATCCGTCTCGACAATCGCTTCGACGGCGTGCCCGGCGTGACGCAGGCCGAGGTCCCGCCGGGCGGCTCCTTCACCTACGAGGTGAAGCTCCCGGATGCCGGTCTCTTCTGGTATCACCCCCACCTGCGAGAGGACGTGAAGCAGGCGCTGGGTCTGTACGGCAACATCCGTGTGGACGGCCGGGACGGCGATCGGCGCAACGAGGTGCACCGGGAGGAGGTCTGGATGCTCGACGACCTGCTGGTGGACGAGCACGGCCTCATCCCCTACGGCCTGGAGGCGCCTACCCACGCGCTGATGGGTCGCTTCGGGAACGTGCTCCTGGTGAACGGCGCGGCGGTCACCCGTCTCGATGTCGAGCGCGGGGAGGTCGTCCGCTTCCTCCTGACCAACGTCGCGAGCACGCGGACCTTCAACCTCTCCTTTGGCGGCGCCCCCATCAAACTCGTCGCTACCGACCTGTCTAACTTCCAGCGGGAGGAGTGGGTGGAGAGCGTGGTGATCGCACCGGCGGAACGATACGTCGTGGAGGTGCGCTTCGAGGAAACCGGGGCGATCGCGGTGGAGAACCGGGTGCGCGCCATCGACCACATGTACGGCAACTACTTCCAGGAGGTGGATACGGTGGCGCTCGTGCAGGTGGGCGAACGATCGGCAGCTCCCCTCGCGTCCGAGTACGAGCGGCTCGGCGGCGATGCGGCGGTCGCCGCGGAGATCGCTTCCCTCCGCGACCATCACGCCCGCGCGCCCGACCGTGAGCTGGTCCTGACGCAGGAGGTACGCGACCTCCCGTTCCCGCTCCGACCGCTCATGCAGCTCGATTCGGCCTTCTTCAACCCGGTCGAATGGAGCAGTACGATGCCGATGATGGACTGGGTGGTCACGGGCAAGGAGGTCAGCTGGATTTTGCGGGATCCCGTGACCGGCCGCGAGAACATGGAGATCGACTGGCGCTTTCGTCAGGGTGATCTCGTGCGGCTCCGGATCCACAACGAGCGCCGGCTACTCCACGCCATGCACCACCCGATTCACCTGCACGGGCAGCGATTCCTCGTTCTCTCCCTCAACGGCGTGGCCAACGAGAACCTCGCCTGGAAGGATACCTTTCTCCTCCCCGTGGGGTGGACGGCGGAGCTCCTGGTGGAGATGAGCAACCCGGGCGACTGGATGGTCCACTGCCACATCTCGGAGCATCTGGAGAGTGGAATGATGGCGGTCTTCCGTGTCGACCCCCAGGTTGGGGAGTGGCAGGGTTGGGAGGGCTACACTCCAGGCGAGGCAACACACTGAGCGAGCCGCTCGGCGCAGGGTGGCTCATCCTGCCGGAATCGGCGCCATCACGGCGCAGTAGATTGAACCTTCCCACCCCCCACTCCCACGGAGAGGCCATGTACACACGACGGATCCTCGCTCTCACGCTCCTCCTCCTCCTCGTCCCTTTCGGGAGGTCGACAGCACAGGTGGCCGCGCCGGGAATGACCGACGCGGTCCGCGAATTCGTCTCCGTCCATGCGCCGGTGGTGGCCCTGACGGGCGTGCGGGTGGTGGATGGCACGGGCGCCGCGCCGCGAGACGGGCAGACGGTGGTGATCAGGGAGGGGCGGATCGCGGAGGTCGGTCCGTCGGGGTCGGTGCATATCCCGGCGGGCGCCGAGGTGATGGATCTCACCGGACATACCGTGATTCCCGGGCTGGTGGGAATGCACAATCACACCTTCTACACCACCGTGAGCCGGACGGCACAGCTCAACGTGACCGCCCCGCGGCTCTACCTGGCGAGCGGCGTGACCACGGTTCGGACGACCGGGAGTTACCAACCCTACGCCGAGATCAACCTGAAGCGCGCGATCGACTCGGGACGGGCGGTCGGGCCGCGGATGCACGTCGCCGGACCCTACCTCACGGGCCCCACCGACAGCTACATGACGGGCGTCTCCACCGCGGAAGAGGCGCGGCGGGTCGTGGCGTACTGGGCAGAGGAGGGCGCCACCTGGTTCAAGGCGTATACCCGCATCAGCAGGGAGGCGCTGGCCGCCGCGGTGGACGAGGCGCACCGGCGCGGGCTGAAGTTCACGGGGCACCTCTGTTCCATCTCCTTCCGGGAGGCGGTGGAGCTGGGGATGGACAACGTGGAGCACGGCTTCTTCGTCAACTCCGAATGGGATCCGGAAAAGGCACCGGACCACTGCCCGCCGGGGATGCGGAACCGCCTCGCCGAGCTCGACATCGGGGGAGCACGGGTGCAGGAGTCCATCCGGTACATGGTGGAGAACGGGATGCCGATGACTTCCACGCTCGCGGTCTACGAGCTCACGGTTCCCGATCGCCCGCCGCTGGAGGATCGCACGCTGGAAGCGCTCGCCCCGGAGATGCGGGAGGAGTACCTGGCCACGCGCGCCGCGATTTCCGCACATGCGAGCGGGCCGCTCACGGCGGTCATCTTCCGCAAGGCGCTGGAGTTCGAGAAGGCGTTCCATGATGCCGGCGGGCTGCTCGCGGCCGGCGTGGATCCCACCGGCATCGGCGGCGCGCTACCCGGCTTCGGAGATCAGCGGAACTACGAGCTGCTTCTGGAGGCCGGCCTGACCCCGGTGGAGGCGATCCGGGTGATGTCGTTGAACGGCGCCACGATCCTGGGCGAGGCCGACCTCTACGGCTCGATCGAGCCCGGAAAGTACGCGGACCTGGTCGTCATTCGCGGCGACCCCATCGAACGACCCGCGGAGATCCGGAACGTCGTGGTGGTGTTCAGGGAGGGAGTCGGGTACGACCCGGAGAGGCTGATCCGCTCGGTGCGGGGGCGGGTGGGCATCGACTGATCCGGTCGGATGACCCGGCAGGTCGGCTGGACAGGGCACGCCCTCCCCAGCTTGTGTTCCGGTCACCTGCCGATTACATTTCACGGCTGTGTTTCCACCCGGCGCACTGCCGGGAGCAGCTTGCTTCGCAAGCAGTCTAGACTCTTGAAGAGGCGCATTACATGGCGATCGATCGGGAAGCCGTCATCAAGCAGTACCAGATTCACGAGAGTGACCGTGGCTCGGCTCGGGTTCAGGTGGCACTGCTCACCGCCCGCATCAACCACCTGACCGACCACTTCCGCGCGCACCACAAGGACCATCACTCGCGGCAGGGTCTCCTGAAGATGGTGGGACAGCGCCGGCGGCTGCTGGACTACATCAAGCGGAACGACCTGGAGCAGTACCGCGCACTGATCGCGGATCTCAAGCTCCGGCACTGAGATAGCAGGGAACGCCGCACGGCACGCGCCGTGCGGCGTTCCCGTTTTTTTATGGAAAACCCCACCCGGCGTACCGCGGGGACGCCGGGTGGATCTTCGAACCCGCACCCTCAGCAAGCAGAAAAGCGGAAGAGAAAATGGCAAAGATCGAGAGGCAGTTCGCGGGTCGTACGCTCAGCATCGAGTCGGGCAGGATGGCCCGGCAGGCGGACGGATCGTGCACGGTTCAGTTCGGAGAGACGGTGGTGCTGTGCACCGCCGTGGCGCAGGACAAGCCCACGTATCCTCCCCTTCTTCCCCCTGACGGTCGAGTACCGCGAGCGTACCTACGCCGCCGGAAAGATCCCGGGAGGATACATCAAGCGTGAGGGACGCCCATCGGACAAGGAGATCCTCTCCGCGCGGCTGATCGACCGTCCGCTGCGGCCGCTGTTCCCGGAGGGCTTCGTCCACGAGACGCAGCTCTTCGTGTACGTGCTCTCGGCGGACCAGGAGAACGACGCGGACGTGATCTCGCTGACCGGCGCCTCGCTGGCGCTGAACATGAGCCGGATCCCGTTCAACGAGCCGGTCGCGGCGGTGCGCATCGGGCGCATCCAGGGGCAGTGGGTGCTGAACCCGACCTTCCAGCAGCTCGACTACTCGGATCTCGACATCGTGGTGGCGGGGACGGAGAGCGCGATCCTGATGGTGGAGGGTGGCGCGCTGGAGGTGCCGGAGGAGGAGATCGCCGAGGGGCTGCTGGTCGCCCATGAGGGGATCAAGGAGCTGATCGGGATCCAGAAGGAGATCCTGGCGCAGCTTGACATGCCGCAGGAGATGTCGTGGTCGCCGAAGGAGGCGGAGCCGACGCTGGTGGAGCGCGTGACCCGGGCCGCGACCACGCGTGTGCGGGAGGCGCTGAACATCGCCGACAAGGCGGAGCGGGGCACCGCGATGCTCCGCGATCAAGACGGAGGTCACGCAGCAGATCGCCGACGAGATCCCGGACCAGGATCAGCCGGACCTCGGCGGGATCTTCAAGGAGATCGAGAAGCGCGAGATGCGGGAGATGGTGCTCTCGACCGGCAAGCGCTCGGACGGCCGCGGTCTGGACGAGGTGCGGCCGATCAGCATCGATCTGGGTGTGCTCCCGCGCACCCACGGCTCGGCGCTCTTCACGCGCGGGCAGACGCAGTCGCTCGGCGTGGTGACGCTCGGCACTCCGCAGGACGAACAGCGGCTGGAGAGCGATCGACTTCGCGCAGGCAGCAGACGAAGAGCTTCATGCTGCACTACAACTTCCCGCCCTTCTCCACGGGTGAGGCGAAGCCGGTGCGCGGGCACGAGCCGCCGGGAGATCGGGCACGGTGCGCTGGCCGAGCGTGCGCTCGCCGCGCTGCTTCCTGCCGTACGAGGAGTTCCCGTACACCATCCGCATCGTGTCGGACATCCTGGAGTCGAACGGCTCCTCGCTCGATGGCCACCGTCTGCTCCGGCTCGCTGGCGATGATGGACTGCGGGCGTGCCGATCCGTTCGGCGTGCGCGGGCGTGGCGATGGGGCTCATCAAGGAGGGTGACCGTGTCGCGGTGCTGACCGACATCCTCGGGGTCGAGGACGCGCTGGGCGACATGGACTTCAAGGTGGCCGGCACGCGCGACGGCGTGACCTCCATCCAGATGGACATCAAGATCGACGGGCTCACGCTCGAGATCATGCGCGAGGCGCTCGGCAAGGCGCAACCGCGCACGGATGCACATCCTGGATGAGATGGAGAAGGCGATCTCGACGCCGCGCGAGGAGCTCTCGCAGTATGCGCCGCGCATCATCACCGTGAAGATCAATCCGTCCAAGATCGGCGAGATCATCGGGCCGAAGGGCAAGACGATCCGCGGCATCCAGGAGGCGACGGGCGCCACGATCAACGTGGAGGACGACGGCACGGTGACCATCTCCATCGTCTCGGGCGGCGAGGGTGGCGAGCGGGCGCGCAAGATGATCCAGGGGATGACCGAGGAGCCGGAAGTGGGCCGGATCTACGAGGGCGTGGTGAAGAGCACCACCAGCTTCGGCGCCTTCGTGGAGATCCTGCCGGGCACCGAGGGCCTCGTGCCACATCTCGGAGCTGCAGGACGGGCGTACCGAGAAGACGGAGGACGTGGTCAAGAAGGGCGAGATCACGCAGGTGAAGCTGCTCTCGATCGACGAGAAGGGGCGGCTGCGGCTCTCGCGCAAGGCGGCGCTCGCGGAGATGGGGGAGAAGGCCGGCGCGTAATCGCCGGTTCCGAATGCTTCCGCGGCCCGGTGCCGCGGAGCACTCGCGTCGCCGGGGCGGGCGTGCCATATTGGTGCGCCCGCCCCGGCCTCTTTGTTACCGGCCGACGCCGACGGCCGCAATGTTGCGGCACCGTCGCGGCATGTCGCCACCGGGCCGGCGGGACACTCTCTTTTTCCAACTTCTACGTACGCTGAGATCATGCTCATCGGAGTTCCGAAGGAGATCAAGACCAACGAGAACCGGGTGGCACTGGTGCCCGCGGGCGCCGAGGCCTTCGTGCAGCGCGGCAACACCGTCTATGTGGAGCGGGGCGCGGGTGAGGGGAGCGGCTTCTCGGACGAGGCGTACGTGGCCGCGGGCGCGGAGATCCTCGACACGGCGGACGAGGTATGGCGGCGCGCCGAGATGATCATGAAGGTCAAGGAGCCGATCGCGGAGGAGTACCCGCGCATGCGCGAGGGGCAGGTGATGTTCACCTACTTCCACTTCGCGGCGGATGAGAAGCTGACGCGCGCGGTGATCGACTCTGGTGCCATCGCCCTCTCCTACGAGACGGTACAGCTCCCCTCCGGCGAGCTGCCGCTGCTCACCCCGATGAGCGAGGTCGCCGGCCGCATGGCGGTGCAGGCGGGCGCCAAGTACCTGGAGCGCTACCACGGCGGACGCGGTCTCCTGCTCGGCGGCGTTCCCGGCGTGCCGCCGGCCGACGTGGTGATCCTCGGCGGCGGCGTCGTGGGCACCAACGCCGCCAAGATCGCGGCGGGGATGGGCGCGCACGTGCGAATCCTCGACGTCTCGCTGCACCGTCTCCGCTACCTCTCGGACGTGATGCCGGCCAACGTGGACCTGATCTACTCCAACCGCTACAACATCCTGGAGCAGATCGAGATGGCCGACCTGCTGATCGGCGCCGTGCTCCTCCCGGGCACCAAGGCCCCGATGCTGGTGCAGCGCGAGGACCTGAGGCGGATGAAGAACGGCTCCGTGATCGTGGACGTCGCGGTGGACCAGGGCGGCTGCGTGGAGACCATCCGCCCGACCACCCACGAGAACCCGATCTACGAGATCGACGGGGTGGTGCACTACGGCGTCGCCAACATGCCGGGCGGCGTGCCGCGCACCTCCACCCTCGCGCTCACCAACGCCACCTTCCCGTACTCGCAGCGGCTGGCGCGGCAGGGATGGAAGAAGGCGTGCCAGGAGGACCCGTCGCTGGCGCTGGGTCTGAACGTGGTGGGGGGCAGGGTAGTGTATCCGGGCGTGGCGGAGGCGTTCGGGCTGGAGTATACGGAGGTGGAGAAGGTGCTTCAGTAGGGGGACTGGTTGTTGGTCCTTGGTTGTTCGATGGGGCTCCGGGTGTCGGGGCCCCATCGTTCTTTCGCGCTTCACCTTTCAGATGCCCGGATTCATGGTTTCCGTTCGATTTCGTCGGCTTCCGAACAACCCGGACCTTCCACTGCCGTCGCGTCAGACGGCGGGGTCGGCGGGGTACGATGTGGCTTCCGCGGAGCCTGACCTGGTGCTGGCGCCCGGTGAGCGGCGTGCGGTTTCCACCGGGCTGTCGATGGAGCTGCCACCTCGGATCGAGTGCCAGGTGCGGCCGCGCTCCGGACTGGCGCTGAGGCACGGGCTGACACTCCCGAACACGCCCGCGACCATCGATCCGGATTATCGCGGCGAGTTGAAGGTGATCCTCTGGAACGCGGGCGCGGAGCCGGTCGAGATCACGCGCGGGATGCGCATCGCCCAGCTGGTGTTCGCGCGGTTCGAGACGCCGGTGGTGGAGGAGGTGGGCGAGCTGGAGGCCACGGAGCGCGGGGCCGGGGGGTTCGGGTCTACGGGGCGGTAATGGGGGTGGGCGGCACCGTCTCATCCTTGTATGACCCGGATGTAGTAGTATTCGGGAGCGGGGGCCGGCGCGACTGAAGAGCCTGCCCTGAGCGAAGCGAACGGGATCCCCCTGCGCAGCATGCGCCGGCGCCGACGGGTTGCTCCGGTACCGGTCCCCGGGCCAGCAGCGGAGTGGGACCCTTCGACTTCGCTCAGGGTGACGGTGTGGGCGGTTGAACGAGGGCCCGCCGCCGGATGTGACCCGGCCTGCGGCCTACGGCCCCGCGGCCTCCCCGACCCCCGCCCCGCGACCCCCGGTTCACCGCACCGGGTTCGGCGCCTCCATCATCCCGCCGAGCACCTCCTCGGCGGTGGCCTGGCGGTTCTCCACCGAGCTGGTCCACTTGCCCCAGACGGTGGGGTCGATCCCGTCGCCGTTGTTGCCGAGTTGGCTGCAGGCGCTGCTGATCCTCCTCGGTCAGCACCTGGCCGGCGAGCGGCTCCAGGTGGCGCACGTCGTCGGCGCTGAGGCCGATCGCCTCGCCGACGCGGGTGCCGTAGTCGTCGTGCACGAGGAAGAGGTGCCAGAGCATCCGCTCCTGCACGTCGCGCTCGCACTGCCCGAGCAGGTCGCCCATGTTCTTCACCAGGTCGTCGCGCTCCCAGTCCTGCATCGTGCAGTAGCGGGCGCGCGCCTGGACGTAGTCGTTGCGCCGCTCGAGCACGCTCTGCGTCAGCGCGACCGCGGATCTCCGGCGGGTTGTTCGGCTTGCGCTCGCGCCTCGTGCAGCCCGTTGTGGATGCGACGGCTCGAAGTTGACGTGCGGGTTCTGCCCCGGCGCGAGGTCCACGCCGTACGACATCTGCCCGCCGCGCTGGTTGGTGTGCACCCGCCCGTCACTCCCTTCGGCTGGTTCACCGGCAGCTGCAGGTAGTTCGGCCCGACGCGGTAGCGCTGCGTGTCGGAGTAGGAGAAGGTGCGCCCGACCAGCATCTTGTCGTCCGAGAAGTCGAGCCCGTCCACGAGCACGCCGGTGCCCATCGCGATCTGCTCGTTCTCGTTGTGGTGGTCCTCGACGTTGCGGTTCAGCGTCATCACCCCGACGTGCCGCAGCGGGAACTCGTTCTCCGGCCAGATCTTGGTGTCGTCGAGCGGATCCCAGTCGAGCTCCGGGTGGTCGTGGTCCTCCATGATCTGCACGTACAAGTCCCACTGCGGATACTCGCCGCGCTCGATCGCCTCGAACAGGTCCTTCGACGCCGAGCCGAGGTCCTTCCCCTGCACCTTCGCCGCCTCCTCCGCGGTCAGGCTCGCGACGCCGCAGCGCGGGTGGCAGTGGTACTTCACCAGCACCGTGTCGCCCGTCGGCGTTCACCATCTTGTAGGTGTTCACGCCGAACCCCTCCATGTGCCGGTAGCTGGCCGGGATCCCGCGCGGGCTGAACAGGTGCGTCAGCATGTGCATCGACTCCGGCGTCTGGCTCATGAAGTCGAAGATGCGGTTCGGCTCCTGGCGGAAGGTGACCGGGTCCGGCTTCAGCGAGTGGATGACGTCCGGGAACTTGATCGCGTCGCGGATGAAGAAGACCGCCAGGTTGTTGCCCACCAGGTCCCAGTTGCCGTCCTCGGTGTAGAACTTCACCGCGAAGCCGCGCGGGTCGCGCGCCACCTCCGACGAGTCGCGGCCGCCGATCACGGTGGAGAAGCGGATCGCGAGCGGCGTCTTCTTGCCCTTCTCCTGGAACAGCTTCGCCCGCGTGTACTTCGACGCCGGCTCGTCGCCGATCTTCCCGGTCGCCTCGAACTCGCCGTAGCAGACGAACCCGCGCGCGTGCACGACGCGCTCCGGGATCCGCTCGCGGTCGAAGTGGCTGATCTTCTCCAGGAAGTGGTAGTTCTCCAGCGTCGCCGGGCCGCGGCTGCCCACCGTCCGCTGCGACTGGTTGTTGGCGACCGGATGACCCTGCCGCTCGGTCAGGGTGCGATCGCCGCTCCCGTTGCCATTGTCGTTGTCCGCCATCGCTCCTCCTGAAAATGAAGTGCCCCCGGGGGCCCGCGTCCCTGGCGCGGGCCGTGTGTCGCCATGCCCGCAAGTTCCGCCCCCGCGCGGCCGCGCCGGACGACCCGGAGCCCGACGCCCGCCCGCCCGTCAGGAAGACAAGCTACGCGGCTGATAGGCATCAGGGAAATCGAATATCTTTACTCGACGATAAGGTATGATTATCGTATCGCGTATGACGCTGAAGCAGCTGACCTACCTGGTGGCGCTGGATCGACACCGGCATTTCGGACGCGCGGCCGAGGCGTGCTTTCTGACGCAGCCGGCGCTATCCATGCAGCTGCGGAAGCTGGAGCGGGAACTGGAGGTGGAGCTGTTCGACCGCAGCCGCACGCCGGTGGAGCCGACCCGGGCGGGGCGAGCGGTCGTGGAGCAGGCGGCGCGCATCCTGGAGGAGGTGGAGCGCCTGCGGGAGATCGCGGGCGGCGAGGGGGGCGGCGGCGAGCCGGGGGGTGAGCTGAGGCTCGGGGTGATCCCGACGGTGGCGCCGTACCTGCTGCCGCGGCTGGTGTCGCGCATGATGGAGCGTCGCCCGTCGGTGCGGCTGCAGGTGGAGGAGGCGCAGACGGAGGAGATCGTGGAGCGGGTGCGGCGCGCGGAGCTGGACGCGGCGGTGATCGCGACCCCGGCTCGCGCGGGTGGTGTGGTGGAGGTGCCGCTGTTCCGTGAGCGCTTCGTGGCGTACGTGTCGCCGGGCCACCGCCTGCACCGTCGCCGCAGGATCCGGGCGGACGAGCTGAGGGCGGAGGAGGTGTGGCTGCTCAACGAGGGGCATTGCTTCCGCGACCAGGTGGTCAGCATCTGCGGCGGCGGACGGGGTGGCGATGAAGGTGTGGGCGGGGTGCGATTCGAGAGCGGCAACCTGGAGACGCTGCGGCGGCTGGTGGAGCATGGAGGGGGGATGACGCTACTGCCGGAGCTGGCGCTGACGGGGCTCGGACCGGAGGAGCGGCGGCGGGTGCGCCACTTCACGGAGCCGGCCCCGGGTCGGGAGCTGCGGCTGCTGCACCGGCGGACGACTCCGAAGCGGCGGCTGATCGAGCTACTGCTGACTGAACTGACCGACTCGCTTCCCGCACCCGCAGAGTGAAAGGATCGGCGCGAAACGCGTGACCCGTACGCGGCTCCGGAGGAGCTGGCGTCGGCGACGGACCCGGCGGCGGCTGCAGCGCAGGAGCTGCTCCCGGCGTGGCCCGGGAGGACGGTCGCCACGCCCCGGCGGAGCGCATCTCCAGCTCCTGCCGATCACCGGCACGGCGTCTGCATGACGGCTGCGCGTCGGAGCTTACGGGGCGCGGGGTTCCGCTTGCGCCCTGGCAGGAGCGGCCATAGCTTTCGAGGTTCCGTTTTCTACATTCTTCCGGCGTTTCTCACCCGTCAACGGGGGTTCGCCTTCCGCTCCGAGAGAGCACACTGGGAAAGTCAATGGCCTTTCGGTGGTTCAAGTCCGGAGCCTTCCTTCCGGTCAACGATATCGCGGTGGATCTGGGGACGGCCAACACGCTCGTGTACGTGAAGAACGAAGGGATCGTTCTGAACGAACCTTCAGTGGTGGCGGTCGAGAAGGCGACGGGAAAGATCAAGGGTATCGGCCTGGAGGCGAAGCGCATGCTCGGCCGAACGCCCGAGGGCGTCGCCGCCGTGCGGCCGCTCAAGGACGGGGTGATCGCGGACGTGGATGTGACGGAGATCATGCTCCGCTACTTCCTGGAGACGGTCACCTCGAAGCGCTTCCTGAAGCTGAAGCCGACCATGGTGGTGGGCGTTCCGTCGGGGATCACGGAGCTGGAGCGGCGGGCGGTTCGCTCGAGCGCGCACTCCGCGGGGGCCAAGGAGGTGTACATGGTCGCCGAGCCGATGGCCGCGGCGATCGGGGTCGGGCTCCCGGTGGAGACGCCGACGGGGAACATGGTGATCGACATCGGGGGCGGCACCACGGAGATCGCGGTGATCGCGCTCTCCGGGATCGTGTCCGACACCTCGATCCGGGTGGGCGGAGACGAGATCGACGCCGCCATCGTGACCTTCCTGCGCAAGAGCTACAACCTGATGATCGGCGAGCCCACCGCCGAGGCGGTGAAGATCCAGATCGGGTCGGCGTTCAGCACGGGTGAGGAGCGGGAGATGGAGGTGAAGGGGCGGGACCTGGTGTCGGGGATCCCGAAGACGGTGCGGGTGCACTCGCAGGAGATCCGCGAGTGCATTCAGGAGCCGATCCAGGCGATCGTGGAGGCGGTGCGGCGCGCGCTGGAGATCACGCCGCCCGAACTCGCCTCCGACATCGTGGACCGCGGGATCGTGATGACGGGTGGCGGTGCGCTGATCCGCGGGCTGGACCAGCTGATCGCGCGTGAGACGAACCTTCCGATCCACGTGGACGAGGAGCCGCTCACCTGCGTGGTGCGTGGGGCGGGCCGCATCCTGGACGACGTGAACAAGTACAGAGGAGTGTTGACCACCTGAGCGCGTTCAGACCGTACCTGGGAGAGGGGGGAGAACGTGGCCGCCGGAAGGAGTGGGCGACCGGGATCGGCTTCCTGCTTCTCGCGCTGATCCTGATCGTCCTCCCGAGCGCCTACAAGGAAGGGATCGCGGGAGTCATCCGTGCCACCCTGCTGCGCCCGGTCGTGGCGCTGCAGCAGGGCTCGGTGGAGCGTGATGCGCGCTTCGACGACCCGCTCCGGCTCCGTGCCGAGCGGGACAGTCTCGCTGCATACCTGGTCGGGCACGCCGTGCTCTCCACCGAGAACCGGCAGCTGCGGGAGCTGCTGGGGCTCAGGGAGCGTCTCCCGCCCTCGTTCATCCCGGCGGAGGTGATCCGCATCCCCGGTCGCGGGGCGGAGGGATTCTTCCAGCTGACGGCGGGCAGGGTGCAGGGGATCCGGGCCGGCGCACCGATCGTTGCCGCCAGCGGTCTGGTCGGGCGGGTGACCATCGTGGACGAAAACGTCTCGTTCGGCATCGACTGGATGAACTCCGACTTCCGGGCCGCGGCGATGACGGTGGACGGCGAGGTGTACGGGATCGTGGAGCCGCGCCGCGGGCCGGCGGGCGAGCCGTTCCTGGCGCTCACCGGTACACCGCGCCACGTGCAGATCGCCGATGGCACCATGCTCGTCACCTCCGGCCACGGCGGGATCTACCCCCGCGGCGTGCCGATCGGGGTGGTGAGCACCGGCGACGTGGAGGCGACGGACTGGCAGCGCAGCTACCCCATCCGGCCGCTGGTGGGGCCGGGTGAGATGACGTACGTGCTGGTGCTGGGCGACCCGCAGGAGGTGACCGGACAGGACCTCGCCGCGACCTGGGGGATCCGACCCCCGCCCGCCCGGACCGGCGCGGACACGACCGTCATCGGCGCTGGCGCGGATCTTCCTCAGGCCGCGGGTGAGGGTGCACCGGCACAGCAGCCGGCGGCGCCGTCACCCCCGGCACAGACGGGTCCGCGCCTCCTGGGCACTCCCGTTCAACCTCAGCAGAATCCGGACGGTCGATGAACGGGACGCGCAACTGGGGCTTCTGGATCTTCATCACGCTCCTCGTAGTACTCCACTTCGTGCTGCGCATCGGGATGGGTCTGCAGCAACTGGCTCCGGACCTGCTCGTGATCGCGGTGCTCATCGCCGCGCGTGAAGTGCGGGCGGGCACCGCGGCCGGCATCGGGCTCCTGCTGGGGATTCTCGATGGTTCCGTGGTCCCGTTCACCCTGGGCGCCAGCGCGCTGGTGCTTACCATCCTCGGCTTCGTCGGCTCGCGCACCCGCGAGGTCGCCGCCGCCGACAACTATCTCTTCCTCGCGGTGTATCTGTTCGCGGGCAAGTGGCTGTTCGACTCGCTCCTCTTCCTGGTGACGGGCGACGCCTTCCGGGCCGGTGCTTCGTATCTGCTGCTCGTGTCACCGCTCACCGCCCTCTATGCGGCCGCCGCAGGGCTGGTGGGACTCCTCACCTATCGGGCTGTCGCCTGAATCAAAGCAGGACCCAGAAAAATGAAGCGCACCGTCCGACAGCTGCCCTTGGGTGATCTGCAGCTCTTCCTGCTCGTGGTCGCGCTCGCCTTCTTCGGCATCGCGATGATCTACAGCGCGGGCGTCCTGGACGTCCCGAGCACGATCGTCACGGGGCTCTGGCGGCAGCAGCTGATATGGTTCTCGCTGGCGATGATCGCCACGCCGTTCATCCTGAAGATCCCGGTGATCTGGCTGGAGTGGGCGGCGCAGCCGGTTTACTGGTTCGCCTGTATTCTGCTTCTGCTGACGATCTTCATCGGCACGGGCGCGGGGACGGCGGAGAGCGTGTCGGGCTGGCTCGCGGTGGGCCCGGTGCGGATCCAGCCGTCCGAGTTCGCGAAGATCGCGGTGATCCTGATGCTGGCGCGGGTACTCGGCGGGTGGCGCGAGGCGCCGCGCACGCTCTGGGCGCTCTGGAAGCCGATCGCCATCGTGCTGCTGCCGATGGCGCTGGTGATGGCGCAGCCGGACCTCGGGACGGCGCTGGTGTTCGCGTCCATCCTGCTCGCGGCGTTGTTCTGGGCGGGCACCCCGCTCCCCACGCTCTTCTTCCTGATCAGCCCGGTGATCGGCCTCTTCCTCTCCATCAATGTATGGATGTGGGGAGTGTACATCGTGATCCTGGCGCTCGTCCTCGGCTTCGTGTACAAGCCGTACCTCTCCGAGGGCGTGACGATCATGGTGATGAACGTGGTCGCCGGGACCATCGCGCTCCCGCTCTGGAACAAGCTGGAGCCGTATCAGAAGAACCGCTTCCTGGTGTTCCTCGACCCGTCCATCGACCCGCGCGGCGCGGGGTACAACCTGATCCAGTCGCGGGTGGCGATCGGGAGCGGCGGATGGAACGGCAAGGGGTTCACGGAAGGCACTCAGAAGCGCCTCGCCTTCCTCCCGGAGCAGCACACCGACTTCATCTTCGCCGTGATCGGCGAGGAATGGGGGTTCATCGGAGTGGGTCTGGTGCTGGTGGCATTCGCCCTTATCTTCTGGCGGCTGGTAAGGGTGGCGGAGCGCTCGTCCGATCCGTTCGCGAGCCTCGTCCCCTTCGGCCTGTTCGGCAGCTGGTTCGCCCACGTGCTGGTCAACACGGGGATGACGGTGGGCATCATGCCGATCACCGGAATCCCGCTCCCGTTCCTCAGCTACGGGGGATCGTTCCTGCTCGTGAACCTGCTGGCGGTCGCGATCGTGCAGAGGATCGCGGCGGAGGCCGGAGGAGGGAAGTAGGGGGCCGGCGGTGGAGATGGGGCTGGCGCCGACGCCAGTGACTGGTTCCGGGCGGCGGCGAAGGGGCTGGCGCCGACGCCAGTTGCTGGTTTTCTTGCGACTGGTGGCGGGGTCTGCTTTCTCGTCCGGCCCGGTTACCAGCAACTGACCACGAGTGCCGGCTCCTCCGCGCGGAGCGCTGGTCGGACCCGTTCGCGAGCCTGGCCCCTTCGGCCTGTTCGGCAGCTGGTTCGCCCGGAAGTAGGGGGCCGGCGGTGGAGATGGGGCTGCCACCGGCGCCAGTGACTGGTTCCGGGCGGCGGCGAAGGGGCTGGCGCCGACACCAGTTGCTGGTTTTCTTGCGACTGGTGGCGGCGTCTGCTTTCTCGTCCGGCCCGGTTACCAGCAACTGACCACGAGGGCCGGCTCCTCCGCGCGGAGTGTTAGGCGGACCCGTTCGCGAGCCTGGCCCCTTCGGCCTGTTCGGAAGCTGGTTCGCCCGGAAGTAGGGGGCCGGCGGTGGAGATGGGGCTGCCACCGGCGCCAGTGACTGGTTCCGGGCGGCGGCGAAGGGGCTGGCGCCGGCGCCAGTTGCTGGTTTTCTTGCGACTGGTCGCCGGGTCTGCTTTCTTGTCCGGCCCGGTTACCAGCAACTGACCACGAGTGCCGGCTCCTCCGCGCGGAGCGCTGGTCGGACCCGTTCGCGAGCCTGGCCCCTTCGGCCTGTTCGGAAGCTGGTTCGCCCGGAAGTAGGGGGCCGGCGGTGGAGATGGGGCTGCCACCGGCGCCAGTGACTGGTTCCGGGCGGCGGCGAAGGGGCTGGCGCCGGCGCCAGTTGCTGGTTTTCTTGCGACTGGTCGCCGGGTCTGCTTTCTCGTCCGGCCCGGTTACCAGCAACTGACCACGAGTGCCGGCTCCTCCGCGCGGAGCGCTGGTCGGACCCGTTCGCGAGCCTGGCCCCTTCGGCCTGTTCGGAAGCTGGTTCGCCCGGAAGTAGGGGGCCGGCGGTGGAGATGGGGCTGCCACCGGCGCCAGTGACTGGTTCCGGGCGGCGGCGAAGGGGCTGGCGCCGACACCGGTTGCTGGTTTTCTTGCGACTGGTGGCGGCGTCTGCTTTCTCGTCCGGCCCGGTTGCCAGCAACTGACCACGAGGGCCGGCTCCTTTCGCGAACCGAATCACTCGTGCCACGGCTGTCGTACAGCTCAGAACGCCCCAAACACATTCATGGCCTGGTTTCGGAAGCCGAAGACGAAGCTGCAGTCGGGAGATCGGCGGGACATGCCGACGGACGTATGGGAGAAGTGTCCGTCGTGCGGGGAAATCCTGTATCGGGAGAAGCTGCGGGAGAACTGGAATGTGTGCCCGCAGTGCGGGTACCATCTCCGGCTTCGTGCGGTGGAGTACGTGAACCTGCTGCTGGGTGAGGGCGAGTGGGAGGAGCACGGGGCGGAGCTCCGCTCCGGCGACCCGCTCGGCTTCCACGATCTGAAGCCCTACAGCGAGCGCCTGGCGCAGGCGGAGCGGAAGACGGGGCAGGGGGATGCGCTGATCGCGGCTTCGGGAAGCGTGGAGGAGATCCCGGTGCAGCTGGCGGTGATGAACTTCGAGTTCATCGGCGGCTCGATGGGCTCGGTGGTGGGTGAGAAGATCGCGCGTGCCGGGCTTCGCTCGCTGGAGAGGCGCGAGCCGCTGATCGTGATCTCCGCGTCCGGCGGAGCGCGGATGATGGAGGGAATCTTCTCGCTGATGCAGATGGCGAAGACCTCCGCGGTGCTGGCGCAGCTCCACGAGGCCGGGATTCCGTACGTCTCGATCCTGACGGATCCGACCACCGGCGGCGTGACCGCGTCGTACGCGATGCTCGGCGACGCCAACCTGTCGGAGCCCGGCGCTCTGATCGGCTTCGCGGGACCGCGTGTGATCGAGCAGACCATCAAGCAGGAGCTGCCGGAGGGGTTCCAGACGTCCGAGTTCCTGCTCGAGCACGGGATGCTGGACCAGATCGTGGATCGCCGCCGCATGCGTGCCGAGCTCGCGCGCCTGCTCCGGCACATGACCGGGCGCGCGGCGCCCGCCGCCACCAACGGCGCGACGGCGCAGACGGAGTGACGCTCGAGGAGATCCTCCCGTGGCTCTTCGCCCGCACCACGGGCGGGGTTCGCTGGGGTCTGGAACGGACGGAGGAGCTGCTTGCCGGTGCGGGGGATCCGCACCGGCATTTCCGTGCGCTGCATGTGGCGGGGACCAACGGCAAGGGCTCGGTGTCGGCGCTCTGCGACGCGGCGTTGCGGATGGATGGTCGCGCGGGGCGCGTGGGCCTCTACACCTCGCCCCACCTGGTGCGGTTCTCGGAGCGGATAAGGGTGGACGGAGTGCCCCTGCCCGACGAGGTGATCGCGGACGCCGCCGAGCGACTCCGCCCGGCGATCGAGCGCACCGGTGCGACCTTCTTCGAGGCGACCACCGCCATCGCCCTGCTCTGCTTCCGGGAAGCAGGGGTGGATACCGCGGTGATCGAGGTGGGGCTGGGCGGGCGGCTGGACTCGACCAACGTGATCAACCCGCTGGCCTGCGCCATCACCAACGTGGCGATGGACCACACCGACTACCTCGGCGACACACTGGAAGGGATCGCGGCAGAGAAGGCGGGGATCCTGAAGCCGGGCGTGCCCGCCGTCAGCGGGGCGGACGGGGTGGCGCTGGAGGTGATCCGGCGGCGCGCCGCGGAGGTGGGGGCGCCGCTTCACGAGGTCGCGCGGCGGGTCCGCGTGCTGGAGCGGGAGCTGCGGCCCGGAGGCGCGACGGTGCGGCTGGCTTCGGAGAGCTGGGGTGAGCGGCGGCTGGAGGTCGGGCTCGCCGGCGCACACCAGGTGGAGAACGCCCTGGTCGCGGTGGAGCTGCTCGGTCTGCTGCCGCCGGAGATCCGGCCGCGGTGGGAGGCGCTGGCGCGCGGCTTCGCCTCCGTACGCTGGCCCGGGCGCCTGCAGGTGGAGCGGATCGGCGGCACCACCTACCTGTTCGACGTCGCGCACAACCGGGCCGGGGTGGGCTCGCTCGCCGCTGCGATCCCGGGCCTGGATCTGCCCGCTCCCCGCGTGCTGGTGGTCTCCATCCTGGGGGACAAGGAGTGGGCGGAGATGCTGCCGCCGCTGGTGGAGTGCAGTGACGCGGTGGTGCTGACGGTGCCGGAGTCCGCGCCGCCCTCCCGCGTCTGGGATGCGGAGGCCGCCGCCGCATGGCTTACGCCGCGAGCGGGTGGGCGCCCGGTGCGCGTGGTGCCACGGGTGGCGGATGCCGTCAGCCGGGCCATCACACTGGCCCCGCACGGCACGGTGATCGTCACCGGGTCGTTCCACACCGTGGGTGACGCCATGCACGCACTCGGATTGGACGCCGGCTGACCCGTTCGGCGACCGGTGCCCCGGGGTTGCACCGGAGGGTGCGCGGCGCCACATTCCGCCGCATGTCGAACTTTGCCTCGCTTCCCGGCTTCCGGGACTTCTACCCGGAAGACTTCGCCGTGCGCGCGCACATCATGCGCGTCTGGCGGGAAGTCGCGCTGCGATACGGGTTCCAGGAGTACGATGGGCCTCCGCTGGAGCCGGTGGAGCTGTACACGACCAAGTCCGGGCCGGAGATCGTGCAGCAGCTCTACAACTTCGAGGACAAGGGCGGCCGCGAGGTGGCGATGCGCCCGGAGATGACGCCCACGCTCGCCCGCATGGTGGGGGCACGAGCCGGCGCGATGCGCAAGCCGATCAAGTGGTTTTCGATGCCGCAGCTCTTCCGCTACGAGCGTCAGCAGCGCGGTAGGCTGCGCGAGCACTTCCAGCTGAACCTGGACATCGTCGGTGAGGCGGACGTCTCCGCAGACGCCGAGCTGCTGGCCGCGGCCATCGATGTGCTGCGCGCCTTCGGGCTCACTGCAACGGACTTCGTCGCGCGCGTCTCCGACCGCCGGCTCCTGCGCGCGCTCCTGCTGCACGCGGGAGTGCCCGAGGAGCGGCTGGTGCTGGTCTACAACATCGTGGACAAGCTGGAGCGCGAGCCGCGTGAGGCGATCGCCCGTCGGCTCACCGAGGAGGCGGAGCTCCCGGGCGAGGCGGCCGAGCGCGTCCTCGACATCTTCCAGCACCGCGACTTCCAGGCGGTGCGCGCCGCGTACGGTGAGATGGAGGGGATCAGCGGTGAGATCGCCCGCACCGGTGAGCTCTTCGAGCACCTCCGCGCCATGGGCCTCGCCGATTTCGTGCGCTTCGACCTCTCCGTGGTGCGGGGTCTCGCGTACTACACCGGTGTGGTGTTCGAGCTGTTCGACTCCCAGGGCGAGCTGCGCGCGATCGCGGGGGGCGGGCGGTACGACAACCTCCTGAACGCCGTCGCCGGGACAGACCTGCCAGCGCTCGGCTTCGGCATGGGGGACGTGGTGCTGCGGGAGCTGCTCGCCGACCGGGGTCTGCTCCCCGAGGCGACCGCCCGCGTGGAGTACTACCTGATCGCCGTGACGCCCGACGAGCGTTCCGAGCTGCTGCGCATCGCCCACGCGCTCCGCGACGCCGGCCACTCCGTGGAGTACGGGCTGCGGCACCAGGGTGTGGGCAAGCAGCTCAGGGCCGCCGGCGCCGTGGGCGCCCGCAAGGCGCTGATCCTGGGGCCCGACGAACTCGCCGCCGGCGTGGCCGTCATCCGGGAGATGGGCTCCGGTGAGGAGGTGCGGGTCTCGCTGGCGCGCCTCACCGCCGCACCTGCGTGACCGCACCCCGACCGGACCCCGCGGAGGAGCGCCGCCGCCTCTTCCGCCGGATGGAAATGGTGTTCGTCTGGGTGCCGCCGCTGCTCGCCCTCGCCGTGGGGCTCCTCGGCGGCGCCCTGCTCGCGTGGCTCCTCCCGCTCGGCGGCACCACCTTCGTGGCGCGCTGGCTCGTCGCCGCCCTGCTTCTGCTCGGCGGCACGGGCCTGCTGTACGGGATGGCGCAGTGGTGGGGCGGCGGGAAGAGATAGGGTTCAAGATTCAGGATTCAGGATTCAGGATTCAGGGGGTGATTTCAGCGGGGTGCCGACCCACGGTCGTTTACCCCTGAATCCTGAATCCTGAATCCTCATGATCACATGCAACTACGACATCGCATCCAGCCATGAGCGACAAGGCACTCACCGCGCGTGCGGACGACTTCAGCGCCTGGTACAACGAGGCCGTGCTGCGCGCGCAGCTGGCGGATTACTCGCCGGTGCGCGGATGCATGGTGATCCGGCCGTACGGGTATCGGCTGTGGGAACTGATGCGTGACCAGCTGGACACGCGGTTCAAGGAGACGGGGCACCAGAACGCGTACTTCCCGCTCTTCATCCCCCAGTCGTTCCTGGCGAAGGAGGCGGAGCACGTGGAGGGGTTCGCCAAGGAGGCGGCGATCGTGACCCACACACGTCTCCGGGCGACGGGCGAGCGGCGGGCGCGACGGGTCTCGAGCCGGATCCCGATTCCAGGCTGGAGGAGCCGCTGGTGGTGCGCCCCACCTCGGAGACCATCATCTACGCGATGTTCGCCAAGTGGGTGCAGAGCTATCGCGATCTCCCGCTGCTGATCAACCAGTGGGCGAACGTGGTCCGCTGGGAGATGCGCACCCGGCTCTTCCTGCGCACCACCGAGTTCCTCTGGCAGGAGGGGCACACCGCGCACGTCGACGAGGCGGAGGCGGAGGAAGAGACGCGGAAGATGCTCGGCGTCTACCGTGAGTTCATGGAAGGGTGGATGGCGATGCCGGTGGTGACGGGGCAGAAGAGCGAGTCGGAGAAGTTCGCCGGCGCTCTGCGCACCTACACCTGCGAGGCGATGATGCAGGACAACAAGGCTCTGCAGGCCGGCACGTCGCACAACCTTGGGCAGAACTTCTCCCGCCAGTTCGAACTCCTCTTCCAGACTGCCGACGGCGGCGAGGAGTTCGCCTGGAACACCAGCTGGGGCGTCTCCACGCGGCTGGTGGGCGGGCTGGTGATGACGCACGGCGACGACCAGGGACTGGTGATGCCGCCGCGGCTTGCGCCGATCCAGGTGGTGATCGTGCCGATCTACCGCAAGGAGGAGGAGGCGGAGCGGGTGCTCGCCAAGGCGCGCGAGATCGCCGATCGCCTGGCCCGCGATCCGCACCCACATCGACGACCGGGACAAGATGAGCCCCGGCGCGAAGTTCTACGAGTGGGAGACGAAGGGCGTCCCGTTCCGCATCGAGGTGGGGCCCAAGGACATGGCGAAGGAGCAGCTGGTGCTCGCCCGCCGCGTGGTGGAGGAGGGGGGGCAGCGGAAGGAGTTCCTCCCCGAGCTCGAGGTGCTGGAGTCGCTCCCCCGCCGTCTGGAGGAGTACCAGAGCTTCCTGCTGGAGCGTGCCCGCGCGCGCCGCGAGGCGAACTCGCACCGCGGCGTCTCGGAGTACGATCGCCTGCGCGAGATCATGGAGGGCGAGGGCGGCTTCGTCTATGCCGGGTGGTGCGGGAGCGAGGAGTGCGAGGAGCGGGTGAAGGAGGAGACGAAGGCCACCATCCGCGTGCATCCCCGACGAGGAGTTCCGCTCCGCCCAGCCGCCGCAGCAGTGCCTCGTGTGCGGCGGAGCGGCGGAGCATGAGGTGGTGTGGGCGAAGGCATACTGATGCGAAGTGTGGATCCCACTTCCTTCCAGTTGCTCCGAGGGTCGGTGGTGGGCTCGGGTGTCGACGCAGAGGCGGCCGGTAGATCCCGCGGATCGGGATCCAGTGGGAGGGGGATCCGCCCACAGGATCCGGGGATCCGTCGAGTCAGGTGCATACCCCTGTCCGCGGATTTCGCAGATCTCGCGGATCTCATCGAGCCAATCCGCGTAATCTGCGGATCGTCGTTCAACGGTGACGGCCCGGCTCCGCCCGGAATGGCGATGGCGGTCATTCACGATTCGTGATAGGTATTTCGTGATTCTGAGTCTTGATTCCTGACGCTCGTTTTCTTCTCCGGTTTATGCGATGAACCATGGCTCGTGAGTTTCAGCGGCGGGACGGGGTGCTGCACTGTGAAGATGTGGCGATCCCGGAACTGGTGGCCCGGTACGGGACACCGCTCTACGTGTACAGCCGGTCCGCGATTCAACATCGCTACAGTGAGCTGGCGGACGCGCTCTCGGGTGTGCCGCTGCTGATCGCCTACTCGGTGAAGGCGAACGGCAACCTGGAGGTGCTGCGGACGCTCGCGGCGCTGGGTGGCGGCGCGGACATCGTCTCGGCGGGTGAACTGTACCGGGCACGTCTCGCGGGGATTCCGGCCGACCGGATCGTCTTCAGCGGGGTGGGGAAGACCGTAACCGAGCTCGCCGCAGCCCTGGACGAGGGGATCTACGGCTTCAACGTGGAGAGCGAGGGGGAGCTGCGCTCGCTCTCCGACCTCGCCTACGCGATGGGAAAGACCGCGCGCATCTCGCTGCGGGTGAACCCGGACGTGGAGACGAACACGCCGCACGCCTACACCCGCACCGGGCACGCGGCCACAAAGTTCGGGATCCCGATCGAGGACTCGCATCGCCTCTACGCACTGGCCGGTGAGCTTCCGGGGATCGAAGTGCGCGGCGTGGACGTGCACATCGGCTCGCAGATTCTGGAGGTGGACCCGTACCGCCGCGCGCTGGACCAGGTGCTGCAGCTGGTGAGCACGCTCCGGGAGGAGGGTCACGACCTGGAGTACCTCGACCTCGGCGGTGGGCTGGGGATCTCGTACACCGGTGAGGAGGGGATCTCCGCGCAGGTGTACGCGGACGCGGTGGTTCCCGCCGTCAGGGAATCGGGCCTCAAGCTGGTGATCGAGCCGGGGCGGTACATCGTGGGGCCGGCGGGGATCCTCGTCACACGCGTGCTCTACATCAAGCAAGGCGGCGGCAAGCGCTTCGTGATCACCGACGCGGGGATGAACGACCTGCTGCGGCCGTCTCACTACTCCGGCTACCACGCCGTGGAGCCGGTGGAGCATAGGGGCCGTCCGCATGGGCGGGTGGACGTCGTGGGGCCCATCTGCGAGACGGGCGATTTCCTCGCCCTCGATCGTGAAGTGGAGCTGACCGAACCCGGTGAGCTGCTCGCGATCCGAACCGTGGGTGCGTACGGCTTCTCCATGAGCTCCACCTACAACCAGCGCCCGCGCCCGGCGGAGATCATGGTGGAGGGGGACGGGGCGATCGTCGCGCGGCGGCGCGAGACCATCCAGGACCTGGTGGCGGCGGAGCTCTCCGACGCCGGTGGTTGATCGGCATTCCCGGTGGCGGTGTAGGTGATCTCGAGAGGGGTTCCGTTTGTCATCCCGAGCGCAGTCGAGGGATCCCGCACCGCAATCCGCCTGAGCTCCAGATCCAGAGGACGCCGGATGCGTAGCGGCTCGGTTCCGTCCCCGGATCCACCCACCAGAGCCGGAGGCGCCGGTGCCGCGGGCTCGGCGCAATCACAGGGGACGGAGCGGGATCCCTCGACTTCGCTCGGGATGACACGTGTACGAACCCGCGCTCGGACGACGCGTTCCACGGGATGACACGTGCACGAATGCCCGTGCTCGGGGGACCCGTACGCACGTTCACCCGGCGATCGGCACTCCCGCCGGGAGTTCCGTGTACGACTGTCAGAAACGTTCGTCTTCGGACGTTTCATCCGGAGGCGCTTCGAACGGATGTCCGATCGGCGGCTGTGCCCGTCTCCACCCACCCCGCATCAGGAGCTGCGATGGCGCTTGTTCTCTGTCAGAACTGCAGGCTGCCGGTGAACGTTTCGAAGGGGCGATGCCCCGAGTGCGGGGTGGTGACGAGCTCGGCCGCGGCAACGCGTACCGTGCCGGTCGCCGCGGCGGTGGCGCTGTTCGCCACCTTCGCCGTTCTCGCGCGGCGCAGGGCAGTGGTCTGAATCGAAACGATCTGCAGGGTAGCCCGGGGGGCACGCGTGCATCGCTCGCGTGCCCCTTCGTATTGGCGGGATGCGCCGCGGGTCCACCCTCGCGTGGGCCATCCCCGATCCGTATCTTCCCCGGCTCCGCGGCCACATCGGCCGCCCGACGCGAACAGACGAGACCGCCCCGTGGATCCGAACAGAATCCTGATCATCGACTACGGTTCACAGTTCACGCAGTTGATCGCCCGCCGCATCCGCGAGGAGCGGGTGTACTGTGAGATCCAGCCGCCCACCCGCTCCGTGGATTGGATCCGCGAGTGGGAGCCGAAGGGCATCGTGCTGTCCGGCGGACCCTCCTCCGTGTACGGTGCGGACGTGCCGACGGCCGACCGCGAGCTGCTCCGTCTGGGTGTGCCGGTGTTCGGGATCTGCTACGGGATGCAGCTGATCACGCACCTGGAGGGCGGGGTGGTGGAGCGCGGCAAGCGGGAGTACGGCCGGGCGCACATCACCGTGAGGAGACCGGAGGGAATCTTCGGTGGCTTCGAGGCGGAGGAGAAGACGCAGGTCTGGATGAGCCACGGCGACCACGTGATGGAGCCGCCGCCCGGCTACGAGATGCTCGCGAGCACCCCCGACCTCCCCTACGCCGCCTTCCGCTGCGACCGACCGTGAGATCTACGGAGTGCAGTTCCACCCGGAGGTGGCGCACTCGGTCCGGGGTGAGGACGTGATCTCCAACTTCGTCTTCGCCGTGTGCGGGTGCGAGCCGACCTGGACGGCCGGTTCGTTCATCGACAACGAGGTGGAGCGCATCCGGGAGCTGGTGGGTGACGCGCAGGTGATCTGCGGGCTCTCGGGCGGGGTGGATTCGAGTGTCGCCGCGACGCTGGTGCACCGCGCCATCGGTGACCAGCTCACCAACATCTTCGTGGACACCGGTCTGCTGCGGAAGGGCGAGCGCGAATCGGTGGAGCGCACCTTCCGGCAGCACATGGGGATGAAGCTGGAGGTGGTGGATGCCTCCGATCTCTTCCTCGAGCGGCTGGCAGGCGTCAGCGACCCGGAGGAGAAGCGGAAGATCATCGGCCACGCCTTCATCGACGTCTTCGAGGACGCCGCGGAGCGGCTCGGCGCCGATGCGAAGTTCCTGGTGCAGGGCACCCTCTACCCTGACGTCATCGAGTCGCTCTCGGTGAAGGGGCCCTCCGCCACCATCAAGACGCACCACAACGTGGGCGGCCTCAAGGCGGACATGAAGTTCGCGCTGATCGAGCCGCTGCGGGAGCTGTTCAAGGATGAGGTGCGGCAGGTGGGTCGGGAGCTGGCGCTGCCGGAGGAGATGGTGGGGCGTCACCCCTTCCCGGGGCCGGGGCTGGGGATTCGCGTCCTGGGCCCGGTGGACCGGCGCGAGGTGGCGATCCTGCAGCACGCGGACGCGATCTACCTGGAGGAGATCCGCGCGGCCGGGCTGTACGACGACATCTGGCAGGCGTTCGCCGTGCTCCTCCCGGTACGCACCGTCGGGGTGATGGGCGATGAGCGAACCTACGACAACGTCTGCGCGCTGCGCGCGGTCACCAGCCGCGACGGGATGACCGCCGACTGGTACCCCTTCCCGCACGACGTTCTCGCGCGGATCTCGACCCGCATCATCAACGAGGTGGAGGGGATCAACCGGGTGTGCTACGACATTTCCAGCAAGCCGCCGGCGACGATCGAGTGGGAGTAGGGGGCGGGGGGTGGTGTGGGCTTCAGCGCCGGTGGCCCGTACAACGGTGCGGGAGGCGGTCGGCGCCAGGGCCAGGGAACCGGACTGCGGTGTGAGCGGCGGGCTGCGGCCAGTCGACCGACGGCGCCGTCTGGGCGGGCAGCTACGCCTGTCCTCGATCCGCTCGCTGAGTATGACGGGGGGTGGAGACCCACCCCGTCATCCGACGCCCGGACCGCCAGGGTATGGATGCCCGCCGGTCGGTGCAAACGGCCCCGGTGCCGGCCCGCTCGACCACCCGTGGTCGCTTGACACCCGACCGGACGGCGGACGATCTTCCGTGGCATGACGACCACCATTTCCGAGCAGGCGCTCGCGCCGCTTCTGAGCGAGTTCCGGGAGGGCCGCCGCTATGCCCTCGCCCGCGCCATCAGCATCGTCGAGAACGGCCGTGCCGGCTTCGAGACGCTGCTTCACGAGCTGCATTCAGAGCTCGGAAAGGCGCAGCGGATCGGCATCACCGGGCCACCGGGAGCGGGCAAGAGCACGCTGACCTCCAAGCTGGCGCTGGAGTACCGCAAACGTGACGAGCGGGTGGGGATCGTCGCGGTCGATCCCTCGTCCCCGTTCACCGGAGGGGCACTGCTCGGCGACCGGATCCGGATGAACAATATCTCCACGGACCCGGGCGTCTTCATCCGGTCGATGGCGACGCGGGGCTCCCTGGGCGGGCTCGCGACCACCAGCAAGGAGGTCGCGGACCTGATCGATGCGTACGGCTTCGAGCGGGTGATCACCGAGACGGTGGGCGTGGGTCAGAGCGAGCTGGAGATCGCCGAAACGGCCGACACCACCGTGGTGGTGCTCGTGCCGGAGTCCGGCGACTCGATCCAGGCGATGAAGGCGGGGCTGATGGAAGTGGCGGACATCTTCGTGATCAACAAGGCCGATCGCCCGGGCGCGGACCGGCTGGCGCAGGAGCTGGAAGTGATGCTGCACATGCGGCTGGGCGAGGCGCAGCCAGCGGCCGCCGGGCACCACGGTGTGAGCCTGAAGAGCGTGGGAAGGGCGGCGCGTGAGCGATCGCGGGCGGTGGCGCGCGACGAGGGCGGGTGGGCGATCCCCGTTCTGAAGACCGTCGCGCAGAGCGGTGAGGGGCTGGACGAGCTGGTCGCGACCCTGGACCGCCACGCGGTGTATCTGGAGGAGAGCGGCGAACTGATGCGGCGCCGGCAGCGCCGGATGGAGGAGCGCGTGCGCGCCGTGGTGGAGCGCGAGCTTCGCCGCATGGCATGGCGGAGCGGGCCGGGCGAGGAGATCCTGGCCGAAGCGCTCCCGCGCCTCGCTTCGGGCGAGGAATCTCCGTACACGGTGGCGGCTCGGATCGTGCGAGCGCTGCGCATGGAAACCACAGCAGGGAACGGGTGATGAGCTACACGGAACAGGACGTCCCGCCGGCCGAACTCCTGGAGCGGATCGCGGCCAAGGAAGAGGAGCTCCGCGCCCTGCGCGAGGAGATGGACGGCTGGCAGCGCCGGAGCGAAGCCACCCCGCGGCGCCTGCCGCGCTTCACCACCGTTTCCGGCAGCGAGGTGGACGCGCTGTACACCCCGCTGGACCGCCCGGAAGCCGCGGCGGAAGAGGCGGTGTTCTACCGTGAACGCATCGGCTTCCCCGGCGAGTACCCGTTCACCCGCGGGCCGTACGGCACGATGTACCGCACGCGGCTCTGGACCATGCGGCAGTTCGCCGGGTTCGGCACCGCCGAGGAGACTAACGCGCGCTACCACTTCCTGCTGGAGCGCGGGCAGACGGGCCTCAGCGTGGCCTTCGACTTCCCGACGCTGATGGGATACGACTCCGACCACCCGCGCTCGCTCGGCGAGGTGGGGAAGTGCGGCGTCGCGATCTCCTCCCTGGCCGACATGGAGACGCTGTTCGACGGGATCCCGCTCGACAAGGTCTCCGTCTCGATGACCATCAACGGGCCGGCGATCATCCTCTTCTGCTTCTACATGGTGGCGGCGGAGAAGCAGGGCGTGCCGTTCGAGAAGCTGCGCGGCACGGTGCAGAACGACATCCTCAAGGAGTATCAGGCGCAGCACGCCTGGGTGTACCCGCCCGAGCCGGCGCTGCGGCTGATCGATCGACATGTTCGAGTGGGCGAGCCGCAACGCGCCCAAGTACAACCCGATCTCCATCTCCGGCTACCACATCCGCGAGGCCGGTTCGACGGCGGCGCAGGAGCTCGCGTACACGCTGCGCAACGGCTTCGAGTACGTGGAGCGCGGGATCGCGCGCGGGCTGGACGTGGACGACTTCGCGCCGCGCCTCTCCTTCTTCTGGGACGTCCACAACGACTTCTTCGAGGAGATCGCAAAGTTCCGCGCGGCCCGCCGGATCTGGGCGCGGCACTTGCGCGAGAAGTACGGCGCGAACGAACCCGGAGAGCTGGCGCCTGCGCACACACGCGCAGACGGCGGGCGTGACGCTCACCGCGCAGCAGCCGGAGAACAACATCGTGCGGGTCGCCTACCAGGCGATGGCGGCGGTGCTCGGCGGCACGCAGTCGCTGCACACCAACTCGATGGATGAGACGCTCGCGCTGCCCACCGAGCAGGCGGTGCAGATCGCGCTGCGCACCCAGCAGGTGCTGGCCTTCGAGACCGGGCGTCCCCAACACCATCGATCCGCTCGCCGGCTCGTACTACCTGGAAGCGCTGACCGATCAGCTGGAAGCGCGAGGCGGAGGAGATCTTCGCGAGATCGACCGGCTCGGCGGCGTGGTGCCCGGGATCGAGGTGGGTTACTTCCAGCGGGAGATCGCGCGCTCGGCGATGCGTCAGCAGCTGGAGATGGAGAGCGGTGAGCGGGTGATCGTGGGCGTGAACGAGTTCACCGTCGAGGGCGAGGAACTGGAGATCCCGCTCCTCAAGATCACCGAAGAGGCGGAGATCCGGCAGCGCGAGCGGATGGCGGACATGCGCGCGCGCCCGTGACCAGGACGCCGTGGACGCATCGCTGCGCGCGCTGCAGGACGCCGCGCGCGCGGGTGAGAACGTGATCCCCGCCATGCTCGACGCGGTGCGCGCTTACGCCACGCTGTACGAGATCCGGTACGCCATGGAAGAGGTGTTCGGGGCGTACCAGGAGCCGGTGTTCTTTTAGGGGATTCGGGGGTCAGGATTCGGGGGTCGGGGGTGTGTGACGCCAGCGCCGGAATCACTGGTCCTCCCCCGGCTCCTGCGGCAGCCCTGTCTGAGTGATACCTGAACCGGATGGGATCGGAATGCGATCCTGTCTGGTTCGTCCGCAGTTGCGGTTCCGTCCTGAACTCCCGACGAAAAGCATGATTCAGAGATACGTTCGCCGCGCCGCGGCGCTTGCGGCGCTGACGACGCTCGCCGTTGCATGTGCTCCGCAGATGCAGGTGCCGTCGTTCGCGCCGGGTGCGCTGGTCGAGGACGTGGCGGCGGCGGAGCAGGTGCTCGCCGCCGAGCGCGCGCGACTGGAGCGCGGACCCGTCCGGGGCGAGCGCGTGAGGCAGATGGTGCGGCTGGGAATGTGGAACGAGGCGGAGGCGCTGTTCGCGCGCGTGGGGCGGCCGGACGCCGGGCTGCGCATGGCGCAGGCCGAACTGCGCTTCCGGCAGCACCGCTATGCCGCGGCCGACGAGCAGGTGCGCGCGGTGCTGGCGGCCGACCCGCGCCACCGCGACGCGCGGCTGATGCGCGCGCGCCTGCAGATCCAGGCGTGGCAGCTGCCGGACGCGGAGCAGACGCTGCGGTCACTGCTGCAGGGGAACGCGCGCGACGAGGACGCGCACCTGCTGATCGGCCGGATCCGGCTACTGCAGCGCGATTACGGTGAAGCGCTCCGCATCGCGCAGCTGGTGCAGGGGATCAACCCCGGGAATGCCGCCGCCCACATGCTGGAGGCGGACACCCGCTTCTGGGACCAGGACCCCGCCGGCGCCGAGCCGCCGCTGGTCCGCGCGCTCGCGCTGGACCCGTTCGACGCCGACGCGCGCTTCAACTACGGCTACGCCATCTGGCGGCGGGTGGATGCGACGCAGCTCGACGCCATGGCCGCCCAGTGGCGCCTGGCCCTGGAGGTGGACCCGCTGCACTACGTCACTCACTGGCACTGGGGGAACGGCCACACCAACCTCACCTACGCCGATTACGTGGAGCCGAGCGACACCACGGTCCGCGAGCGGCTGGCGGCGGCCGAGGCGATGATCTCCTCCGGCGACATTCCGGGTGCGCTTGCCGGGGCGCGTGCGGTCGGGAGCGAGTTCCCCGAGTCGGTGCTCCCGGACATGCTGCGCGCCTCCGCGTTCTACATGGCGTACGACATGGACCGAGGCGTCCGGCTGGACTCCGCGGAGACCATCTTCCGGGGGATCCTGGAGCGGAAGCGGAACTACGGGCCGGCGCACAACGGGCTCGCCGCTGTGATCAAACAGAGGCAGTTCGAGGTGCTGGCGGCGTTCGACTCGCTCACGGCGGAGATCGAGCGGGTGCCGCTCACGCCGGATCCTGCCCTCGCCTCCGTGATCCCGGACGTGCGCTACTACCCGGGCGACCGGGTGGAGCGGATGGTGCGGCAGCAGCTCGGCCCCAGCAGCGCCTACCTGCCGATGATCCAGCGGCAGGAGCGGCAGTACCGGCTCCCGCCGCTGCACCGCGACCTCGCCCGGACCATGGGGCAGGCCTTCTTTCGCACCGCCACGACCTTCGACAACCGTCAGTGGATGGACATTCGCGGGGTGGGAAGCGGTGCGGCGGGGATCGAGTACCTGGAGCGAGGTTCCTACCAGGAGCGCGACGTGTTCCTGCACGAGTTCGTGCACCTCTTCCACAACATCGTCTTCACGGATCGCGAGACGCGGCGGGTGCGCCAGCTGTACCACGACGCGCTCGCCGCGGGGCACACCGTCGACTACTACGCGGCCAACAACGAGCACGAGTTCCTCGCCCAGGTCTATCCGGCCTTCCTCTCGCCGGTGAAGATCCACCCGCTGAACCACAAGGCGATGGCGACTCACGACCTCCTCCGGGAACTCGACCCGCCGACCTACGCCTTCGTGGACTCGCTGGTGAGCCGGCAGCGCGCCTACCTGGCCGGCGACCGGTGGGCGCTGCGGAGCAACTGGGCCCAGGTGTACGTGAACCTGTCGGAGCGGGCACGGCGGGATGAGCGGATGTCGGCGGACGCACGCTCGCTGCAGGCGGCGATGCTCCTCGATTCGGCGCTGGTTCACGACGGCGCCTACGTCCCGGCGATGCTCAGCTACGCCGCCCTGGAGAGGGACCGGCAGCGCTTCGCGGATGCCGAGCAGTGGCTCGCTCGCGCGCAGGCGCTGGAGCCGGTATACGCCCCGGTGTTCATGGCGCGGGCGGATCTGGTGGGCGCGCGTAGCCGGGCCGAGGGGTGGGAGGCGATGGCGCTCGGCGAGCGGACGGCGCTGCTGGAGCGGGCGCTCGCGGTCGAGAACGATCTGGCAGAGCGGGCACAGATCAGCCAGGCGCTGCGGGAACTGTATCGAGGCCACGGTCGGGTGGCGGACGCGATCCGCATCGCCGAGGAGTACGCGGCCACGGCGCCCGCGATGAGCACCTACCTGCGCGACCGGCGGGATGCGGCGGCCACCTACGCACAGTCACTTCGCGCGCGCGCCGGATACTCGGAGCAGACGCTGGAGTTCTTCCGGGAGATGGCGGCGCAGCGCCCGCAGAACTACTCGCTGCGCGCGCAGCAGATCGATGCGCTGGTCGGCGCCGGGCGACTGGATGAGGCGGACGCGACGGCGAGTGAGGTGCTGCGGCTGCTGAGCGCAGGCGGGACCACCGGTGCGGAGATCGCGGCGCGTGCGGCGGAGATCCGGCTCCTGCGGGGCGACACCGCGGGCGCGCGCGCCGCCGTCGAGCCGCTGCTCGCCGGCGCCGGCCAGCAGGCGGCGGGCGACCTGCGGCTGGTGCGCGTGCTGCAGGCGCTCGGGCAGACCACGGAGGCGCATCGTCGCCTCGATCTGCTGCCTCCCGGTGAGAGCCCCGCGGCACGCGCGGAGCACATCTTCACCCGCGGCTGGATCGCGGAGTGGCGGGGCGACGCCGCCTCGGCGGAACGTCTGTACCGCGAAGCACTGCTACTGGATCCCTACGCCAGGGATGCTCGCGAGGCGCTCGGCCGGATGCTCCGGGCCTCCGGAAGGAGCGCCGATGCCCGGGGTCTCATCGCCGCCGGCGGATCGCTGCCGCTCCCCCTCGGCCCGGACTTCGAGCGGGGCAGCGAGTTGTGAGCGACCGCGCCTGCGAATTGGCCGTGAGCCCGCGCCCTTGCTCCCATCGTCTCGCCACCGATCAGCGGAAGTAGCCTCCGCTCTCTGTGCAGCGGCACCAGCCCGCGCGGTACCTGCCAGTGTCATCGGAACGGTTTTGAGGATGGAGAAACTGAAGTCGCCCGCGTTTCGACAGTGAGAGGACAGATCCAGCGGATGGTCGTCTCCTCCTCTCATGGGGGAGGGTCCTATTACGCGGTGTTTCCGGGTGCAACGTCAGCCAAGGGTAGCGAGCAACTGAACGGAAACGCATTAGGTCTGTCTTCAAGTAACTCTCGACCAGGTTCAGCCAGGAAGCGGATGTCGGCACGAAGTGACGTGGGCCCTCAGTGGTTCGGTACGCCGTTCTCGAGCCGGAACACCACCTCGCTGGCCGGGTCCGCGGAGCGACGGGCGACCAGCGTGAGTGGCATCCCCGCCGAGACGATCGGGCCCGCCTGCGTGGTGCGAAGCGATGCGGCCGACAGGTGCAGGAAGAGCCCGGTGGCGTCGATGGTCTCGATGGCGACCACCTCGGCCAGATCGCCGACGTCCGCGATGGAGGCGCGGTCGCGCCGCAGCGAGTCGTTGAAGTTGGCCGAGAGGTCGGCGCGCAGCGGCGGGAGCCCCGGCGCGATCAGCGTTCCCCCGAGCACCAGGAGGTCGGCGGCGAGCGGGCCGTTCTCCGGCAGCGCCTCGTACACGTCCGCGTGAGCGGAGGCGAGCGCGCCGGTGGCGATCGCCTCCAGCGCGTTGATCAGCATGGCGAAGTTGACCGCCCGCAGCTCCTGCTTCTCCGGGTCCCCCACCTTGCCCCCCGCTTCGATCAGCACCGTGCTCGTGCCCCAGCTCTGCATCAGATCGCCGAACGCCCGCGGGTTGAAGGTGTCGTCGTAACGCGCCACCAGCCCCGGTACGAGCGCTTCCGCCGTTCCCGTCAGCAACCCGGCCATCCGTCTCGCACGCTCGCGAACCTCGTCGTAGCTGCGCGCCTCGTCGAAGGGTGGTGCGAGGAGTGAGATCGCCGCCACGCGGTCCGTCTCGCCCACCCGGATCCGCGGGTTCTGGTCGTGCAGGTTGAAGCCGTACGCCGGCTGAAACCGCTGTTGCATCGCGCGGAGCGTCTGCCCCTCCGGCGTCGCCAGCATGCGGGCGTCGCGGTTGACGTCGATCCCCAGCGCGTTGCGGCGCTGGAAGCGCTCGGCGCCGTCCGGGTTCAGCATCGGGATGGCGATCACCGTGAGACGCTCGCGGACCACGCGGGCGAACCTGCCCTCCGGGTCGGCCGCCAGGTGGTTGAAGAGGTCCAGGAGTGACATGGACGCGGTCGACTCGTCGCCGTGCATCTGCGACCAGAGCAGCACCCGGGTGGGACCCGAGCCGTAGGTGATCGACTGCAGGGCGCGCCCCTCGGCCGAGCGGCCGATCTCCTCGCGGGCGAGGTGCGGGGAGCCATCCACGATCGGGTTCAGCGCGCTCCAGAACTCCGCGTGCGTGAAGCGGCGGGTGGAGATGGCGGGAACACGCACCGCGCGGTGAAGCGCCATCAGCTCCGCCGGGGGCGTCAGTTCCGGCGGAGCCGGCGCGCGCGGTGCGCTCGCGGCGGGGAGGGAGGGCCGGCCGGCGGGCTCCACGTTCGTCGTGGCGCACGCGCAGAGGAGCAGGGTGGAAGCGGTGAGAACTGCGAGTCTGGTCATATCCGGTGTGGATTCGTGTGCGGATAGGGTCATTGAGCTGCCAGGCTCCCTTGCTGCCGGCGCTGGGACTTCGGTCGTATCCCGCCCCTGTCCTCCTGAGCAACGCGAAGGATCCTGCTCCGGAGCCGGGGTCCAACACTTCGTCGCGGCCGCTCGCCGCGCCCTGCGCCAGAGGCAGCTTCCCGAGCAATGCCCACTCGCTCGGGCTGACACAGGCGTGCAGCCAACCCGGAGGACTGCGCGCGGGCGGGCTCCCGCGAGGGATTCTTCGCGTTGCTCAGAATGACGCAGGGGGCAGAAAGACAGAGCTGGTTACTCCACCGGCGGGTGCCTGATGCATCTTATCACAGCCCGGACTCGTGCGCACCCGCCGTTTCCCGCGCCACCAGCGCGCGATATACCTCCGCCAGACGCCGCGTGACATCGCCCGGGCGCCCCGCGCCGATCGGCCGACCATCCACCATCAGGAGCGGAACCACGCCCCGCAGGCTGCTGGTCAGGAACGCCTCCCCGGCATGGTCCAGGGCGGAGCGGGGGAGCGGCTGCTCGCGCACCGGAATTCCGAGCGATGCCGCGATCTCCAGGATGGCGGCACGGGTGATCCCCGGCAGCACTCCGCTCCCGAGGTCGGGCGTCAGAATCTCCCCGTTCCGAACCAGGAAGAGGTTCGCAGCCGCGGCTTCCGCCAGGTGGTCCCGGGTGTTCAGCAGGATCGCCTCCTCCACTCCCGCGGCTTCGGCCTCTCTCTGCGCGAGGATTTCTTCCAGGTAGCCCGTGTGCTTCAAACCGGCCGCCGCGCCCGCCTGGTTCAGGCGACCCGAAGCGGTGATCGCGCGTACCCCCTGCTCGTCACGATCCGCGGGGGTGTGGGAGCGGGCGGTGATCAGCACGGTCGGTTGCGGGAGCGCGGGCGCCAGTATGCCCGGCGGCGCGGGACCGCGGGTGACCGTCAGCCTCACCGCCCCCTCGGAGATATGGTTCGCCCGCACCGTGTCCGCCACCGCCTCGGCCAGACCTTCGGTGAGCGGCAGCGCGATCCGTTCCGCCGCCGCGCGCAGCCGATCCAGGTGCCGGTCCAGGCGGAACACGCGACCGTCGTTCACGCGCATCGTCTCGAAAAGCCCGTCGCCCAGGGTGAAGCCCCGGTCCGCCGGGTCGATCCGTGCCTCGCCCGCCCTCACCAGCGCGCCATCCAGGTACACGATGCTCATGACGATTCACTCATCGCGAGGAAGCCGGCGATCAACCGGTGACCGTGTTCCGTGAGGACCGACTCCGGGTGGAACTGCACCCCCCAGACCTCGTGGCGACGGTGTCGAACGGCCATCACCTCACCCTCTCGTGTGGTGGCCACCACCTCGAGCTCATCCGGCACGTCCTCGATGTCGATCTGCAGCGAGTGGTAGCGCCCCACCTGCATCGGGGAGGGGAGCCCCGCAAAGATCCCGCTGCCCGAGTGCACGATCTCGCTGGACATGCCGTGCACGGGTCGGTGCGCGCGTCGGATGGGTGCTCCGTACGCCGCTCCGATGCACTGGTGACCGAGACAGACGCCAAGGATCGGCACCGACCCGGCCAGGGCTGACACGATGGAGCAGGAAGCTCCCGCCTCCGCCGGGGAGCGCGGCCCCGGGGAGATCACCACGTGCGAGGGCGCGAGCCGCCTCACCGCGGCGGCATCGATCCGATCGTTGCGAACCACCCGCGTCTCCCGCCCCTCCAGCCGGACGTAGCGTGCGAGGTTGTGCACGAAGCTGTCGTAGTTGTCGATGATCAGGATCACATCTCCTCCCGCAGCGCCGCCAGCATCCCGCCCGCCTTGTGCAGCGTCTCCTCGAATTCGCGCTCCGGCACCGAGTCGGCCACGATGCCACCGCCCACCTGGAAGTAAGCGGTACCGTCACGAACCACGAAGGTGCGGATCACGATGCTGGTCTCCATCGAACCATCGAAGCCGATATACCCGATGGACCCGGTGTACGGCCCGCGGCGCGTCGGCTCCAGCTCCGCGATGATCTCCATCGCCCGGATCTTCGGCGCGCCGGTGATGGAGCCGCCGGGAAAGGACGCACGCAGCAGGTCGATCGCATCGCAACCGGGCCGAAGCTCGCCGCGCACCGTGGAGACCAGGTGGTGCACGGGTCCGTGACTCTCCACCTCGCACAGGCGAGGAACCACCACCGAGGGGTCCGTGCACACGCGTGACAGGTCGTTCCGCAGGAGGTCCACGATCATCACGTTCTCCGCGCGATCCTTCTCACTGCGCCGCAGAACCTCGGCGAGGCGCGCATCTTCGGCCCTGTCGCCGGAGCGCGGGGCGGTGCCCTTGATCGGGCGGGTCTCCACCTCCCCGCCGCGAAGGCGGAGGAAGAGTTCGGGCGAGGAGGAGACCAGCGCCGCCTCACCGGTATGGAAGTACGCCGCGTACGGAGCGGGGCTCCGCTCTCGCAGCCGGCGGTACAGCTCGAGTGGTTGGATGGAGATGACGGAGCACAGGCGCTGTGACAGGTTGGCCTGGAAGATGTCACCGGCGTGAATGTATTCGCGCACCCGCGCCACCGCGGCCAGGTATTCAGCACGGGAGAATGTGCTGGAGACCCCCGGCAGGCCCGGCAGGGCGTGTGAGGGGGCGGGCAGGGCCCGTGCTTCTGTCGCCGCCGGCGCCTCCTCCATCTGAGGCCGCGGCGGCGGAGCGGCGTCCCCGCCAAGGAGCGACAGAACCTGGCGGACCCGCTCGGCGGCCCGGCGGCTCCGCACCGCGCCGGCTGCCGGCAGTCCGGTGGAGAGTAGCCAGCAGCGGTCCTGCTGGTGATCCCACGCCAGCGTCCAGTCGTACAGGCCGATGATCAGGTCGGGGAGCCCCTGGTCGTCGATCGGGGGCACCGGGATCCGCTCCAGAGAGCGGCCGAGTTCGTACCCGAAACAACCCGCCGCTCCTGCCTGAAAGGGTGGCAGTCCGGGGATGGTGGCTTCCGCGAACGGCGCCAGCCGCTCACGCAGGCGCAGGAACGGATCGACATCACCCCCGCCGGGCAGTCCGCTCACGCGCGCATCCACCACCTCGAACGGATCGGCGGTGAGAAAGGAGAAGCGCCCGGTCCCGGAGTGCCGTGCCGCGCTCTCCATCAGGAGCGGGCGCGGGAGCCCGTGCAGCCGCTGCAGCGCAGCGAAGGGCGCGGGGGCGTTCCGGATCTCCTCGACGTGAGTCTCCAATACGGACCGTGACCTCGGTTCGGGATGAGTGGGGTGGCCGGGCCCTTCCTGCGTGTCACCGCCTGGCCCCCGTCCCGGCGCCCCAGGGGCCGGATGTTGCGCCGTGACCGGTGCGGGGGGAATATACGGAGGGGCGGGTCGCTGGACACCCGCGGCATCCCGAACGCGCAGCAGGGAGCAATGATGTCGGATTCCGGGAAGCCGTCGGATCGGAAGCAGCAGCCGGACGCCGGGCATGGCGAGGTGCGCGCGCAGCCGCCGGAGGAGCACACCGGCCTGAGGCGGAGCCGACCGCCTCGTGCCGCGGGTGGCGCCACCGCAGTGGCGAGCGCGATGGCCCACACGCTCGCCGAGATGGGGCCCGCGCGGGCACTGCGTGTGCTCGGACGGATCAACCAGCAGGACGGCTTCGACTGTCCCGGCTGCGCCTGGCCCGACCCGCCGGGCGAGCGCGCCATGGCCGAGTTCTGCGAAAACGGAGCGAAGGCGGCCGCGGAGGAAGCGACCACCGCGCGAATGACCCCCGACTCCTTCGCGCTCTGGTCGGTGAAGGAGCTCTCACGGCACTCCGATCACTGGCTCGGCCAGCAGGGACGCCTCACCCAGCCGATGGTGCTGCGACGTGGCGCGACCCACTATGCGCCGATCGAGTGGGACGAGGCGTTTCGCATGATCGGCGATTCGCTGAACGCAGCTCGCATCCCCCGACGAGGCACTCTTCTACACCTCCGGCCGCACCAGCAACGAGGCGGCCTTCCTCTACCAACTCTTCGTGCGGCGCTTCGGCACCAACAACCTGCCGGACTGCTCCAACATGTGCCACGAGTCGAGTGGCGTCGCCCTCAACGAGACCATCGGGATCGGCAAGGGGACGGTGACGCTGGAGGACTTCGACCACGCCGAGCTGATCGTTGTGATCGGGCAGAACCCGGGCACCAACCACCCGCGCATGCTCACCGCACTGGAGCGCGCGGTGAAGCGAGGGTGCTCCATCGTATCCATCAACCCGCTTCCCGAGGTCGGACTCGCGCGCTTCAAGCAGCCGCAGGATCTGAAGAACCCGCTCCGTGCTGCGGGTCAGGTGGCCGGTTCGGGGACCCGCCTCGCGGAACTGCACCTCCCCGTGCGGATCAACGGCGACGTGCCGCTGCTGAAGGGGGTGATGAAGGAACTGCTCGAGGAGGAGGCGCGCCGCCCCGGTGAGGTGCTGGACAGGTCCTTCATCGAGGCACGTACCACCGGCTTCGAGGCATTCGCCGCGGCGCTGCGCGAGGTGTCGTGGGAGGAGATCGAGCGGGAGAGTGGGATCGCGCGGGCGGAGATCCGCCGCCTCGCCGGGCTGATCGCGTCACGCGAGCGGATGATCGTAACCTGGGCGATGGGCCTCACGCAGCACCGCAACGCCGTCGCCAACATCCAGGAGATCGTGAACCTGGTGCTGATGCGCGGAAGCATCGGCAGGGCGGGGGCGGGGCTCTGCCCCGTGCGCGGGCACAGCAACGTGCAGGGCGATCGCACCATGGGGATCTGGGAGCGCCCGCCCGCGGACTTTCTGGACGCACTGGAGCGCGAGTTCGGCTTCACGCCGCCTCGCGAGCACGGCTTCGACACGGTGCGCGCCATCGAGGCGATGCGGGACGATCGCGCCCGCTTCTTCTTCGCGATGGGCGGCAACTTCCTCTCGGCGACACCGGACACCGAGGCCACGGCCGATGCGCTGCGCCGCTGCCGCCTCACCGTGCACGTCTCCACGAAGCTGAACCGCTCGCACCTGGTAACCGGCGAGGAGGCGCTGATCCTACCCTGCCTGGCCCGCACCGAGCGCGACGTGCAGGCCGGTGGTGACCAGTTCGTTACGGTGGAGAACTCGATGGGCGTGGTGCACGCCTCGCGCGGTCGCCTGGCGCCGGCCTCAGCCCACCTGCTTAGCGAACCGCAGATCGTCGCCCGCCTGGCGGTCGCCACGCTGGGAGAGGGGTCCGGCATCCCCTGGATGGAGATGGCGTCGGATTATGACCGGATCCGCGATGGCATCGAGCGTGTCATCCCCGGGTTCGAGCGCTACAACGAGCGCGTCCGCGATCCGGATGGGTTTTATCTCCCCAACGGCCCGCGTGCCGGCGAGTTCCCCGTGCCGGGAGGGCGCGCGCGCTTCACCGTGCACCCGCTTCCGGGCAACCAGCTTCGCGATGGCGAATACGTGATGATGACCATCCGGAGCCACGATCAGTTCAACACCACCGTGTACGGGCTCAACGACCGCTACCGGGGAGTACGCGGGGAGCGGAGGGTGATCTTCATGAACGCAGAGGACATGGCCGAAGCGGGAATCGCCGCCGAGCAGCCGGTGGACATCACCAGCCACTTTCGCGGGGAGCAGCGGGTCGCCCGCGGCTTCCTCGCGGTGCCGTTCAGCATTCCGCCCCGGTGCACGGCAACGTACTTTCCCGAAGCCAACGTTCTGGTGCCGCTCGGGAGCGTGGCGGACAGGAGCAACACGCCGGCGTCCAAGTCGGTGGTGGTGACCATCGCGGTGTCGCGGTGAGGGCGGGATGGCGGTTTACGGATGCTGCGGTCGCTCCGGCTTACGGATCCCACGCCCGCGGCCGGGGGGTGCGGTGGGCCGGGCCCCGCGGCGGGCTCTGGCTGACGGGGACGGGGTCTCCGTGGAACTGATCCCCGCGCCCGATTACGCTCACCGGGCGGGGACGACGGCAATGGCGACGCTGAGGGAAGGATGAGCACTGCGGAGCGGTGGTACCTGGATTACTTCGATGATGCCTTCCTGCGGATCTACCAGGGGCTGCTCCCGGTGGAAGATGGGATCGCCGAAGCGGAGGCGGTGATGGAGATCCTGGATCTTTCACCGGGGGATCGCGTGCTCGACCTCGGGTGTGGGTGGGGGCGGCACGCGGTGCCGATGGCCGAGGCCGGGCTGCGGGTGGTGGGGGTGGACCGATCGCAGACGCTGCTGCGCGAGGCGATCGGCGCCTCGCGCTCCGTCGCCTGGGTGCGGGCGGACGTGCGCGAGCTCCCGTTGCGGCCCGGGTTCCGCGCCGTGGTCTCTCTCTTCTCCTCGCTCGGCTACTTTCCTGACGACGAGGATGACCTGCGCGCGCTGCGCGGAGCGCGCGACCTGCTCCAGCCGGACGGCCTGTTCCTGCTCGAAACCATGCACCGCGACCTCATCGCGCGGGAATACGCCGAGCGAGACTGGTGGGAGGATCAGCACGGAACGGTTATGCGGGTGGAGCGTGAGTTCGATGCCGTTGCCGGGATCAGTCACGAGCGCCTCTTCTGGCGTGACCGAAACGGCGCCGAGGGAGAAAAGCGCCATTCGATCCGGGTGCGCAGCGCTTCCGAATGGGCGGTGCTACTGGAACGTGCCGCGCTCTGGCCGGTCGCCTGGTACGGGTCGTGGGATGCCGCTCCGTTCTCGCCCTCGTCTCCGCGCCTGATCGTGGTCGCCCGGCCCATCTGAGCGACGCTCACACACCTGTTTTCGAAGCGGTTCATCCTGCTTGCCAGGTGGGGAAATCGCCCCTATCTTGGCATCGGATCCCCGGGTCCGAGGTTTCTCCCCAGAACGCGCATCACCGTCTCGACCGAGGCACCGTGCGTACCACGTTCGCCGATTCATCCCGGGGCTTCTTCCGAGCTCCTGCCGCTTCGTTTCCACATCATCCGACCTCCGCGCGAGGCCGGAGCTTCCGCTGACACAGTCCATGACAGTCAGGAACCCCGCGTAGGCGGGGCGACCGCTGGACTCTTCCCGTTCACCTTCGTCCCGGCACGCTCGCCGGGCGGAGCGGCCGGTGCACAGACCGCCCCCGGCGGCCCGTGACCGGCTCCGCAGTACCAACCCTCTCCCGGAGCGACTGATGCAGCGAACGAAACGTAGGATAGGCAGGACTCCCGGCATGCGCCGGCTGCTCTGGCAGGCAGCCCTGGCGCTGGTCGCCGTCGTCGCGGGCGCGGAGATCGCCGCTGCGCAGGCCACGGTGAGCGGGACGGTGGTGAGCGAGCGGACGCAGCGTCCGCTGGTGGGCGCGCAGGTGGTGGTGCAGGGTACCGGGCGCGGGACCATCACCGACGCGAACGGGCGCTTCGTGATCCTGAACGTACCGGGCCAGCAGGGGACGCTCCGCGTAAGCATGCTGGGCTTCCGCCCGGTGGAGCGGGCGGTGCGGATCGGCGAGACGGGGATCAGCATCGCCCTTTCCGAGACGGCGGTGGAGCTGGACGAGATCGTGGTCACGGGCGTGGCGGGCGGCACCCAGCGCCGCGCCATCGGTAACGTGGTTTCGCAGATCCGCGCCGAGGACGTGGTCGCGAACGCACCCATCCCGAACATCCAGGCGCTGCTGAGCGGGCGGGCGCCGGGCGTGATCGTGACGCCTGGCACCGGGATGGTGGGGAGCGGCTCGCGCATCCGCATTCGCGGCGCGTCGAGCTTCTCGCTCAGCAATCAGCCGCTGATCGTGGTGGACGGCGTGCGCGTGGACAACGCGGCGGCGACGGGCCCCGCGGTGCAGGCGTTCAACTCCAGCGTGATCTCGCGGCTGAACGACTTCAATCCGCGCGACATCGAATCGATCGAGATCATCAAGGGCCCGGCGGCGGCGACGCTGTACGGTACCGAGGCCTCGAACGGCGTGATCCAGATCATCACCAAGAAGGGCGTTCAGGGTGCACCGCGGATCGACTTCACGGTGCGGCAGGGTGCCAACTGGTTCGCCAACTCGGAAGGGCGCGTGCCGACCAACTTCTGGCGCAACCCCACGACGCAGCAGATCGAGTCGATCAACTTCGCGCAGACGGAATCGGCGCGCGGCACGCCGGTCTGGCGGACCGGGCACCTGCAGAGCTACTCGATGAGCATCGGCGGGGGCGCGGAGAACATCCGCTACTACCTCGCCGGAGACATGGACCGTGAGCAGGGTGCCGAGCTGGACAACATGGCCCGCCGCACCACGGGCCGGGCGTCGCTGACGATCAACCCGATCCAGCGGGTCGAGGTGGTAGGTACTCTCGGCTACATCCAGGGCCGGACGGACCTGAGCTGCGAGGCCGGATGCGGTGGCACCACGTGGGCCGCGTACTTCTCCACTCCATTCCATGCCCAGGTGGTCAACGGCGTCCCGGACCGGCGCCGCGGCGCGCGGTCGCTGACGCCCGAGGCGTACTACGGCATCTGGGACCGTTTCCAGGAGCTGAGCCGGACCACCGGCACCGTGCAGGGCGTCCACACCCCGTGGGACTGGTTCACCCACCGCCTCACCTTCGGCTTCGACGAGGCGCGCGAGGACAACCAGACGATCGCCGAGTACACCGCACTCTACCGGGAGTGGAACACCGGCACCGGCGGCAAGGACATCGCCCGCCGCGACGCTTCCAACAACACCTTCGACTACAACGCGACTGCGACCTTCACCCCGGTCGAGGGCCTCTCCTCGGGCACCACGGCTGGCGTCCAGATGTACCGTCGCTCCACGCGCTTCGCGAGCGCCTCGGGTACCGGTTTCCCGCTGCCCGGCCTGCGTGTGATCAACGCGACGGCGACCACTACTGGCGGTGAGAGCTTCGTGGAGAACACCACGGTCGGCCTGTTCGCGCAGCAGCAGTTCGGCTGGCGGGATCGCGCCTTCCTCACTCTGGGTCTGCGAGCGGACGACAACAGCGCCTTCGGTGAGGAGTTCTCCCTCGTGTACTACCCGAAGGCGAGCGCCACCTGGGTGATCAGCGAGGAGCCGTTCTGGAGCGTGCCCTTCCTGAACACGCTGCGCCTGCGTACCGCCTACGGCTTCACCGGACAGCAGCCGGGCGCCTTCGACGCGCTGCGGACGTATCTGGCGGTGGCCGGTCCCGGCGACGTGAGCACGGTGACTCCGGGTAGCGTCGGCAATCCGGAGCTGGGCCCGGAGCGCGCCTCGGAGCTGGAGCTCGGCTTCGACGCGGGCTTCCTGCAGGATCGGGTGGGGCTGGAGCTGACGTACTACAACCAGCGCACGGAGGACGCGATCCTGCTGCAATCGGTCGCGCCGTCCACCGGTTTCGCCGGCTCGCGCTACATCAACGTGGGCTCGCTGCGGAACCGGGGTCTGGAGCTGATGCTTCGCGGCACGCCGGTGGTGACCCGCAACGCATCGCTGGACATGACGTTCAGCTTCTCGCGCAACCGGAGCGAGGTTCTCGACCTCGGTGGCGAGCAGACGATCATCGCCGACCCGGCGTTCGGGGTCCAGCACCGCGTCGGGATGCCGGTGGGGGCATGGTACCACCGCCGCGTGGTGAGCGCGGAGTTCGGGGCCGACAACCGGGTGATCCTCGCATCGATGCAGTGCGATGACGGTCAGGGAGGTACGACAGCGTGTTACAGCGGTACCACACCGGTGGCGCCCTTCGTATTCCAGGGGCACACGCTGCCGCAGAACGAGGGCGCCTTCACCTCGACGCTGACACTGTTCGATCGCGTCCGCCTCTATGGCCTGCTGGACTTCAAGACCGGCTACAAGAAGTGGGATCACGTCACGCGCGTTCGCTGCAGCCTCAACAACACCTGCATCGAGAACGTGGATCCGGGACAGTTCATCGGCGCGCCGACCTCGGAGGGCAACATCCGCCTGGCCGGGTACCAGAACCAGGACCAGATGGGCGCCGAGTACCTCCGCGACGCCAGCTTCACCAAGCTGCGCGAGGTCTCGCTTACCTACACCCTGCCGGCGCATCTCGCCGGGCGGATCGGGTCGCAGCGCGCCTCCATCAACTTCGCGGGACGCAACCTGTACACCTGGAGCAACTGGACCGGTATGGAGCCCGAGGCGATGTTCCTCTCGGGCACACGTGGCGGCTTCACGCAACTCGAGCAGAATCACCTTCCGCAACTCACGCAGTTCGTTACCTCCTTCAACTTCAGCTTCTGAGGAGGTGCGATCATGACGACAACGAACGATACGATCACTCGAGGCCCGGAGCGCCAGCCGATGAAGGAAGCAACTCCGAAGCGAAGGTGGACCGCAGGGGGATCGCGGAGCGGCAGGACGGCGATCGCGCTGGCGCTGGTCGCTGCCGTCACCGCCTGTGACTCCCTCGACCGCGCCATGCGCGTGGAGGCGCCCGGAGTGGTCGACGCCGAGGTCATGAACCAGCCGGAGAATGCCCCGCTACTGGTGAGCGGTACCATCTCCGACTTCGAGTGTGCGCTGGGCGCCTACGTGGTCAACAGCGGGCTGCTGGGCAACGAGCTACGTGATGCGTCCATCACCTCAGCGCGCTTCTCGCTGGACTCTCGCACCATCACCGAGACCGCCGGCTACGGCACCAACAACTGCAACGGCAATCCGCCGGGCGTATACGTGCCGCTGGCGACGGCGATCTGGAGCTCCAACAACGCGCTGGAGCGGCTGGACGGCTGGTCCGACGCGGAGGTGCCGAACCGGATCCGGCTGATCATGCAGGTGGCGGCCTACTCCGGCTACGCTCACACGCTGATGGCAGAGGGTTTCTGCAGCACTGTGGTCACGGCGCTGGGGCCCGAGGTGCAGCCCGCCGAGGTGTTCGCGCTGGCTGAGGCGCGATTCGACCGCGCGATCGAGGCGGCGACCACGGCTCGCGGTCTACCCGGCAGCACCGCGGGGCAGATCGCGCAGGCGGACAGCATCCGCTACATGGCGCTGATCGGCCGGGCACGCGTGCGTCTGCAGCGGGCCAACCCGGCGGGGGCGGCGCAGGATGCCCGGGCGGTGCTCACCGCGTCGCCGAACTTCGTTCGGAACGCGAGTGCCTCACAGGCGGAATCGCGTCGATGGAACCGGATCGGCGAGGAGTTCCGGGCCGGTAATTCCACGGTTGCGCCGGCGTATCGCGGGCTCACCGTGGGTGGCGTCGCGGACCCGCGGGTGGCGAGCGTCAACATCGGCGCCGGTCACAACCAGCCGGACACCGTCTGGATGGCGACCAAGATCGGAACGGCGCGGAATCTGGAACTCCGCACCGTGCCCATCCCGATTGCGACCTTCCGGGAGGCGCACCTGATCATCGCCGAAGCGGAAGGTGGTCAGGAAGCGGTGAACCGCATCAACCTGCTCCGGCAGCGTCACGGGCTGCCGACCTTCCAGAGCACGGACGCAGCGGCGATCCGTCAGCAGGTGATCGAGGAGCGGCAGCGTGAACTGTTCCTGGAGGGGCACCATCTGGGTGACCTCCGGCGCTTCAACCTCCCGCAGCTGCCGGCGGTCGGCTCCGCGTACCGGCAGGGTGGCGTCTACGGGGACGCTCGGTGCTTCCCGATCCCGGCGGTGGAGCGGGCGACCAATCCGAACCTGTAGGAGAGCAGCTGACACAGTGACCGGATACCGGCTGTTCGCTGGTCGCTGAGAAGCCCGGTCGACCGAGGTCGACCGGGCTTCTCACAGGTGGGAGCAGCCGCGAACCGCCGCCCGTCAGTCGTACGGGCTGCCGGAAATGTTCGGGTTGGAGAGAATTTCGTTGCTGCTGACCTTGAGGCAGAGGGGCTGCGGCGTGTCGAGCACGTTACGCACGCTGGTCCCCTCACGGATCACCTCGGTGTTCACCCATCCGGGCGTCTGCTGCCAGCGGCGCAGGTCGGCCAGCCGCCGCCCCTCGAGCCAGAGCTCCAGACCCCGCTCCTTCTGGAGGAGCTCCCACGCCTCGTCGACCGTGCCAGCCGAGGCCGGTGAGAGGCCACGGAAGGTTCGTACGGCGTTGATCCCGGCAAGCGCACCGGGGACATCCCCCCCGCGGAGTGCCGCTTCGGCCTCGATGAGCCGCATCTCCGTACCCTTCACGATCGGGATGGGGTCGGCCCGCGAGGTATACTTATCGGAATACCAGAGCGGGCGATCCACTCCCCCGAGGTGGGAGAACATCACCGGCCGGCCCGTCTGCGGGTTCAGCCCCTCACGGAAACGCGCCCGCGGGTCACCCTCGGCTTCGATCCGCCCATCGATCTCGGTGCCCCACTGTGCGAACGGAGTTCCCCACACCGACAGCTGCTGCCCCTCGTCACCACGGGAGGTGAGGTTGTGGACGTTGTTGTGCTCGCGGGTCGAGTTCTCCGAGTGGATCTGGATGAACTCGTACCCCGTGGGTACGCGCTGGGCGTCCGCCACGGCCGCCTCCCAGTTACCGAGCATCATGTACGCCTGCGCGCGGCCGGCGTACGCCGAAAGCGCGAGTGTGTCGATCCCCGCGGCCGAGGCGATGGACGCCGCGTCGGAGAAGTGTCCGACCGCACGCTCGTGGAATGCGGTGTAGCTCTCCAGCGGCCCGCCATCGATCACGGCGTGGCAGAAGTTGTCTCCCAGCAGACGGTTGGCGAAGCCGGCATGCAGCGTCACCATCGCCATGTGCGCGTTTGCACCCGGGTTTTCCACGAGCTCGCCGATCCGACGGATCGCGTCCTCGGCGACCCAGCGGCCGCGCGAGGCGTAGCCCCAGTGCGACTGGTTCTCCGGCTCGGTCCACCCCGGGTTCCCCTCGCTGATCGCACGGGGCGGGGCCCAGGACCCGATGTGCGAGAGCTCGTCCGTCAGGATCGCGCCGGCGACGTACACGCCGCCGAGCCCGAAGCTGACGGTTCCGGTTGCGAAGTCGCCGCGCACGCCATTGACGATCGCGGTGATCGCCTCCACGCGATTCAGGTCCGAGTCTTCGATGAGGGCCGGGTTGCTGACCCCGAGGTCACAGGCGCCCAGTCCCGCGATACCGGCGAACGCCACCGCGGCCGAGCGGCCTGCTGCTGCCCATCGCGGGGCGGTACTCTCTCTTGTTCCTGGCATGATCTTCATATGTCTATGCCCCCGGTACTCAGAATTGGACGTTCACGCCGACGATCACCTGACGGGGCAGCGGCGTGTCGAAGAAGACGTGGTTGCGAAGCGCCGAATCGCTCAGATCGTTGCGGTACATCGACTCCGACTCGAGGCCCGGGTAGTCCTGCTGGCGCCACAGGTTGCGGCCGGAGATGGTGAGGGTTGCCCCACCCGCGCCCACCTGGTCCACGAAGCGCTCCGGAAGTCGGTAGGCGAGCGAGACCTCACGAAGCTTCCAGAAGTCCGCCGGGAAGACGAAATCCCCCTGGACGAGGTCCGAGTTACGCTCGCAGTTGCGGCGGATGATCTCCGTCGCCGGGTTCTGGCAGGCGACGGCCACATGTGCACCCGGGGTGGCCGCGCCGCCCTGGCCGTCCTGCGGCACGAATCGCGGGGCCCACAGCCAGCGCAGCGTGTGGCTGTGCAGGTAGTTGCCACCGCGGTGGTCGAACAGGATGTTCGCCGTCAGGTTCGGTCCGATCCCGAAATCGCTCCCGAACTGCAGGGTGCGGGTGGGCAGCGCCGGCCCGAGGTAGTCCCACCCCTCGGGCAGGGTGCCGTCCGGGTTGCGCAGCAGCTGGCTTGCGAGTCCGACCTCACCGTCCACCTCGATGAACCGGTCACCGAAGAAGGCGCCGACCGGGTAGCCCTCGCGGTGGAACTGGCGCCACTGCAGCTGGATGGGCGCCGCATCCTCACCGAGATCGACGATCCTGTTGCGGTTGGTCGAGACGTTCGCGAGCAGGTTCCAGTTGAAACGCGGCGACTGCACCAGCGCGGCACGCGCGCCGATCTCGATCCCCTCGTTGCTGATGGTCCCGATGTTCTCCAGCTGCGTGGAGAGCACGCCCTGCGAGGGCGGGTAGCGGAACTGGTAGAGCGCGTCCTCGGTACGCTGGTTGTAGTAGGTGAACTCGACGTTCATCCGCCCGTCCAGCACGCCCAGGTCGAAGCCGAGCTCACGCTCGTGCGTCACCTCGGGCCCCAGGTTCGGGTTGCCGTAGTTGGCCGGCGTCACGGCGGGCTGGCCGCCAATGGCCGCCACCGAGGACCAGGTGCGAACCGCGTCGAAGGTGCCCGGCTGCTGACCCGCGGTGCCGTACGCCGCCCGCAGACGCAGGCTGCCGAGATTCTGCGGCCAGAAGCCGTGCTCGGAGATCACGTACGAGGCGTCCACCTTCGGGTAGAGCGCATAGCTCACATCCTCACCGAACGCACTGTGCGCATCGGCGCGTGCCCCGGCGGTGACGAAGAGGAAGTCACCGAGGCCGATCTGCTGCTCGAGGAAGAAGCCGGCGCTCCGCTCCTGGATCCGAGATTCCGTCCCGCTACGCGTGGTCGTTGCGCCCACGGTCTCCAGGCCGTAGAAGGCGAACCCCTGGCCGCTCGCCGAACTCGAGTTCAGGTCGCGGTTGAAGTACTGGAAGCCGCCCTGGGTGGTGCTCCGCACGAAGGGAGTGAGCTGCGCCCGCAAGGTTCCGGCGTAGTCCACGTTCAGGTTGATATTCTGCCGGCGGTAGTTTGCCCGCATCCCTTCCGACAGGTTGTCGATCACGCCGAACGGCACGAACTCGGTCTCGTCCGAGTTGAAGACATCGGCGCCGAGGGTGAGCCGGTGGCTGAACGGCGTGAACGGCGTGTGCTCGAACGTTGCGCCGCCGGTGAAGCGATTGCCGCGCTGGAATCCCTCGATTGCCGTGTGCGCCAGGGTAGGAGTGCCGAACTGGCCCGCGGGGCCACCCACCAGCCCGTTCAGCGTGTAGCCGCGCGTATTGTTGGCGTCGGGTACGTGCTGCACGATGCGGCGCGAGAAGCCGCTGTTCAGGCGGATCGTGAGATCCTGGATCGGCGACAGGTTCACGTTCAGACGCGCCGCCGCATAATCCTCCGCGCTGTTCAGGAGGATCCCGTTGTCGCCGCGAACCGTGCCGGAGGCGAAGTAGCCGAAGCCGTCGCTGCCGCCGCTCACCGACAGGTTGTGGGTCTGCAGGTTGCCGGTCTGGACCATGTTGTCGTAGAACCAGTCCCCGTACGCGGACACACTGTTCCAGTAGCTCCGCGGCGTGTTCTGCACGCCGTACTCGGAGCGGAGGTTCCAGCGCGGTGCGTGGTTGCGCCCCTGCCTCGTGAAGATCTGGATCACGCCGGCGGAGGCCTCGGTGCCGTACAGAGTCGCCGCCGCCGCGCCGCGGATGACTTCGACACGCTCGATGTCGTCCGGGTTGATGTCGTCCAGACCGGACCAGGAGGCACCGGTCGTGACGGTGCCGCTCACCCCGCCCGCACTCGAATTGTCGATGCGGACGCCGTCGACGTAGATCAGCGGCTCGTTACCCTGCGAGATACTCCCCGCCCCGCGGAGGACGATGCGGTTCCCCTGACCGGCCTTGCCGCCGCCGGGCAGCACGTGCACCCCGGGTGCACGCGCCTGCAACATCTGCGAGAAGTTCTGCACCGGGGCAGCCTCGAGCGCCGCCGCGTCCACCGTGGCGATCGAGGTGCCGATCTCGCGCCGCGCCGTGCCGACCGCCTGACCGGTGACCACCAGTTCGTCGAGCGCGACCGCGCTGACCGAGAGCTGCACGTCCAGGCGAGCCGCATCCCCGGCGGTCACCTGCACCGCCTGCGTATCGGAGCGGTAGCCGATGGAGGCGATCCGCACCTGATGCGTACCGGCCGGAACCCCGACCAGCTGGAACATGCCGCGCGTATCCGTGAGCGTGCCGCGGGTGGTACCCACCACGCTGACCTGCGCGTTGGCGACCGGCTGCCCGGTCTGCTGCGAGATCACCCGTCCGGTGATCGTACCGGTGGCCTGCGCACCCACCTCCGCCGCCGCCGCGGCGAGGCAGAGCAGCAGCACCGCTGCCTGTCTCATCAGTTTCATCTCGTTGCCTCCGTACACGTACAGGTGTAGTCGCCCGGTGATCGCACCGCCGACGCTGCGCGGACGAACACCGGGAAGGATCCTGCAGAAATCCGCTCGCGCCGGCCCTGACACGGCCGGCCTGAAGAACCGCCCGGTAACACGCACCCGCCTGATGGCATCCAACCCTCCCTGTGACGGTGAATCGTGGCCGGGTGGTACCACCCGACCGGGACACAGCTACCAGCTCCCGCGCTCGCCCAGCACTTCGATCACCTGCGCCAGCCGCTCCGCCGCGTTGCGCCAGTTCACCTGCACCGCCCGCTGAGCGCCGTCCACGTCCCCTTCGGCGATGCTCTCGATGATCCGCTCGTGCTCCTCCGCAGAGGCGCGGCTGTCGTGCGCGAAGTGGCTGCTGTAGATCCTGCGGTAGCGCTCCGCCTGCGGCTTGATGGCCCGGTGGATCGCATCCAGGCGCGGCGCGCCGGCGCCCTGCATGTACGAGCCGTGGAAGCGGGTGTGCAGCTCGAACACTTCCTCCGGGTCCACCTGCGCCTTTCCGGAGCACCACACCAACCGTTCGTTCAGCGTCCTCATCTCGACGGCGACCCGGGCGCGCTGCACGGCGGGGAGCTCGGCCGCCCAGCGCGCCCCGAGCCCCTCGATCTCCGCCAGGATGCCGAACACCTCCCTCGCGTCCTCCCGCGTCAGCGGCGCCACGCTCAACCGCATCTGCCGCCCCGTTTCCGCCGCCGTGATGTACCCCTCCTGGCGCAGGCGCTGCAGCGCGCTCCGCACCGGCGTCCGGCTCACCTTCAACCGCGCCGCGACTTCGCTCTCGATCACCCGCGATCCCGGCGCGAGCCGCCCCCGTACGATCAACTCGCGCAGCCGGCGGTAGACCTCGAACGATCGATTGACCGAACTTCCCGACGCAGCAGTGGACGTCATGAGATCAGGCATCGAACCGGAAACCTCGGGGGCAGAGGAGGACGGGAACGGTACGGCAACCTGCGTACAGCGGAATTCGTCACTTTGGGATACAAACCTGTGCCTACCATACGACAGGGAAGGGGATACGGCAAGCATGTTTTTACGAAAAGGAGCAGCAGAAATGTAGAAGCATGCGGCTAAAAGGTGAACGGACAGTGTGTTTCGGGGCAGCGGCGGAATCTGCGCCGCGGGCGGATCTGCCGGACGCCGGCGCGGATGCGGGCGGTACTCCACCCACGGAGGAATGAAAAAACGGGGGCCCCGTGAGGGACCCCCGTGAGGCCGGGGTGCTGCACCCGCCCGATCGCTTACCAGCTTCCCCGCTCGCCCATCAGTTCGATCACCGCCGCCAGGCGATCCGCCGCGTTTCTCCAGTTCATCTCCACCGCTCGCTGCGCCGCGTCCGCGCTGCCTTCGCGGATGGCGGTGACGATCTCCTCGTGTTCCGCCACCGAGGTCTCCGTTTCGTTGGCGAAGATGCTGCTGTACAGCCGCCGGTAGCGCTCCGCCTGCGGCTTGATGGAGCGGTGCAGCTCCAGCAGCCGCGGCGCTCCCAGGCGCTCCATGTAGTGCCCATGGAAGCGCGTGTGTAGATCGAACACCCGTGCCGCGTCCACGGGTGTCCCGCGGGCCGCCTCGGAGAGTCTCTCGTTGAGCTCCCCCAGCTCGTCCGCCAGCGCCCGGCGCGTCGGCACGTCCAGCTCGGCGGCCCACCGGGCACCCAGCGCCTCCACCTCACCGAGGATGCCGAAGAGCTCCCGGGCGTCCTCCCGGGTCAGCGGCGTGACGGTGAGCCGAAGCTGCTTGCCGGGGTGCGTCGCCAGCACGTAGCCCTCCTGCCGGAGGCGCTGCAGGGCGCTGCGCACCGGGGTTCGGCTCACCCCGAGGCGGGTGGAAACGTCGCTCTCGATGATCCGGGTGCCGGGTGCGAGGCGCCCACTGACGATGAGTTCGCGCAGCTGCAGGTAGGTCTCTGCCACCAGGTTGGTCGGATCGCTGACGGCGGTGGGGCTGGTCGGAAGGTCCATCTTGGGTCTCCGTGGGGGGAGCGGAGCGGCAGGCGGAACCAGCTTTGGATACAAACTCCAGCTACAGTACTGATGCTACCGCCGCCACGCAACCCCGGATGTTTGTTTCGTGGTGCATCGGGGCGAACGTGGAGCCGCCGCCCGCCCGATGCTCGCTTGCCGCTGTGGAAAGCGGTGCATACCTTTTGCGGGCTACCCTGCCACGGGTGACTCCTCCCCCTCTCATGTGAAGTGCGAGATGGCTGAACAGAAGATTCGAGTGCTGGTTGCCAAGCCCGGCCTGGACGGTCACGATCGGGGGGCGAAGGTGATCGCGAGCGCGCTGCGCGACGCCGGCATGGAGGTGATCTATACGGGGCTGCATCAGACGCCGGAAATGGTCGTCTCGGCCGCGATCCAGGAGGACGTGGACGTGGTCGCGATGTCGATCCTTTCCGGGGCGCACATGACGCTCTTTCCGCGTGTGCGGGAGCTGCTCGCGGCGGAGGGTGCCGATCACATCCTGCTGACCGGTGGGGGGATCATCCCGGAGGAGGACATGAGGGCGCTGGAGGGGCAGGGGATCGGGCGGCTGTTCGGCCCCGGCACCACGACGGGCGCGGCGGTGGAGTACATCCGGGAGTGGTACGCGCAGAATGGGCGTGACCGCGAGGCCGTGACCTCGTGACCGACGGGGTGCAGCCGGGCGCCGGATCGGAGGCGGTTTCGCGGCCGACGGAGCGCGCGGAGCGGCTATCGGCGGAGCTGCGGGAACTGGAGCAGCGGCTGCGTGCAGGAGGCGGGGCGAAGCGGATCGAGAAGCAGCACGAGCAGGGGAAGCTGACCGCGCGGGAGCGGATCGGTCTTCTCGTCGATCCCCGCACCCGCTTCCAGGAGATCGGGTTGCTGGTCGCGTACGACCAGTACGAGGGCGAGGCGCCGGCGGCGGGAGTGGTGACGGGGATCGGGATGGTGGCGGGGCGCGAGGTGGTGGTGATCGCCAACGACGCCACGGTGAAGGCCGGCTCCTGGTGGCCGGAGACCATCACGAAGATGCTGCGGGCGCAGGAGATCGCGATGCGCTCCCGCGTGCCGATCATCTACCTGGTGGACTCGGCCGGGGTGAACCTGCCGTACCAGGGTGGCGTCTTCCCGGGGCAGTACGGCGCGTCACGGATCTTCTACTACAACTCGGTGATGCGGCGCTACCTCCGCATCCCGCAGATCGCGGCGGTGATGGGGCAGTGCATTGCCGGGGGCGCCTACCTTCCGGCCCTTTCGGACGTGATCCTGATGGTGGAGGGGACCTCGTTCATGGGGCTGGGCGGCCCGAACCTGGTGAAGGGCGCGACCGGGCAGAGCACCGACGCGGAGACGCTGGGTGGGGCCTACACGCACAACGCCGTCTCGGGGGTGGCGCACTATCGCACGCCCGATGACCGCTCCTGCATCGCTCGCATCCGCGACCTGGTGGCCGAGCTTCCGCGCCCGGCGGGCGCCGCGGTGACGCTCGCCGAACCGGAGGCGCCCGCGCGCCCGCCCGCCGACCTCTACCGCATCCTTCCGGCGGACCATCGCCAGCCCTACGACGTGCGTGAACTGCTGCGCTGCGTCCTGGACCGGGGTGAGATGGAGGAGTTCCAGGCCGACTTCGCGCCGGAGATGATCTGCGGGACGGGACGGCTGGAGGGGATCCCGATCGGTGTCATCGCCAATGCGCGCGGCATGCTGCGCGACCCGCGCGGCGGCCGACCCCGCTTCGGCGGCATCGTCTACGCCGACAGCGCGGAGAAGGTCGCCTACTTCATCGAGACGATGGACCGGCACGGCACCCCGATCCTCTTCGTGCAGGACGTCTCCGGCTTCATGGTGGGGACGGAGGCGGAGCACTCGGGGATCATCCGCTCCGGTGCGCGGTTCGTGGAGGCGATGGCGACCGCCACCGTGCCGAAGCTGGTGCTGACGGTGAACCATGCTTCGGGCGCCGGCTACTACGCGATGGCCGGGCAGGGCTTCGACCCGAACTTCATCTTCACCTGGCCCACCGGCCGGATGGGGGTGATGGAGGGCGATTCCGCCGTGATGGCCCTCTTCAGTGCCCAGCTCGACCGCCTGAAGAAGGAGGGCAGCCAGCCGGATGCCGAGCTGCAGGCGAAGATGGACGCCGTGCGCGCGGAGTACGAGCGGCAGCTGGATGCCCGCTACGCCGCCGCACGCGGCTTCGTGGACGCCGTGATCCACCCCGAGGAGACGCGCGAAGCACTCGGCCTCGCCCTCCGCACAGCGCTGAACAACCCCGCGCCGCAGCTCGGGGTGTTCGGCTCGGTGGTGACGGCGGGGTGAGACGGCAGCTTTTTGCGGTTAGCTTTTAGCCGTTAGCGAGCAGCTAAGAGCTAGTTGCTATCCTGTCGACACGTCTGCCGCTGCGCCGACAATCGCTGAAGCTTTCCTTTTGATTCGCGAGAGATGAGATCCTCCATCCGCATCGCTTCGGGGCAGGGCTTCTGGGGCGACCAGCTGGACGCGCCGAAGCAGCAGGTCCGCAACGGGCCCATCGACTATCTGATGCTCGACTACCTCGCCGAGGTGACCATGTCGATCATGCAGAAGCAGCGGGCGCGGCGACCCGGAGCTGGGGTACGCGCGCGACTTCGTGCCGCTGATGGGTGAGATCCTGCCGGACGTGCTGGAGCGGGGCATACGGGTGATCGCCAACGCGGGCGGGGTGAACCCGCTGGGGTGCCGCGACGCCGTGCTGGAGGAGGCGCGGCGGGTGGGGCTGGGCGGGCGCGCTCGCATCGGTGTGGTGACCGGCGACGACCTCCTCGACCGGCTGCCGGATCTGATCGCGCGGGGAGTGGAGCTGCGCAACATGGAGACGGGCGAGCCGCTCTCCACCGTGCTCGACCGGGTGCAGAGCGCCAACGCCTACATCGGCGCGCGACCCATCGCCGAGGCGCTTCGCCAGGGCGCGGACGTGGTGATCACCGGCCGCTCCACCGACACGGCGCTCACCTACGCGCCGATGATCCACGAGTTCGGCTGGGAGTGGGACGACTTCGACCGGATCGCCGCCGGCATCGTGGCGGGGCACATCAATGAGTGCGGCGCGCAGGCCTCGGGCGGCAACTGCCTGATCGGGTGGCGCGACATCCCGGACGTCGCGCAGATCGGCTACCCGATCATCGAGGCGTTCCCGGACGGCAGCTTCGTGGTGACCAAGCACGACGGCACCGGCGGGCGGATCACCACCGCCACGGTAAAGGAGCAGCTGCTCTACGAGATGGGCGATCCGAAGTGCTACATCACTCCGGACGCGGTGGCGGACTTCACCACCATCGCGCTGGAGGACGACGGAATCGACCGGGTGCGCGTGCACGGCATGCGCGGGCAGCCCGCGACCGACATGCTGAAGGTGAGCATCGCGTACGGTGCGGGATACAAGGCCTCGGGCACGCTGGTGTACGCCTGGCCGGATGCGGTGGAAAAGGCGCAGGCGGCCGACCGCGTGCTGCGCGAGCGGATGGACCGCCTCGGGCTCCACTTCGACGAAATCCTCACGGAGTACGTGGGATGGAACGCCACGCACGGCCCGCTGGCCGGTGAGCTGCCGCGCGACCTGCCGGAGGTGACGGTGCGCTGGGGAGTCCGCTCCGCCGTTCACGATTCGGTGGACCGTTTCACTAAGGAGCTGGCGCCGCTGGTGCTCGCAGGCCCGCCCTCGGTGACCGGCTTCGCGGGCGGACGCCCGAAGGTGCAGGAGGTGGTCGCGTACTGGCCGGCCCTGATCCCCAAGACGGAGATCGAACCGGGCCTGAAGGTGGAGGTGGAGACGGCCTGAGGCATTCGGGGATCCGGGGCCCGCTCGATCTTGTGAGCCTCGCCCCCGTGAATCCCGAATCCTGAATCCCGCATCCTCTTCCTTGCTTCCATGCGACTGACATTTCTCGGAACGGCCGCCGCGCGACCCACGGTGGGGCGCAACGTCACCTCGCTGGTGTTGCAGCGCGAGGGCGAGTTGCTGATGTTCGATTGTGGCGAGGGTACGCAGCGGCAGATGATGCGCTACGGCACCGGCTTCGCCATCGACGACATCTTCTTCAGCCACCTGCATGCCGATCACTTCCTCGGAGTGATCGGTCTGCTGCGCACCATGGGGCTGCAGGCGCGCGAGCACGCCATCCGGCTGTACACGCCGAGGGGCACGGAGGAGATCCTGCAGGCGGCGGTGAACCTGGGCGTCGAGCGCGTTTCGTTCGAGGTGCAGATCCTCGGGTTGGAGCCGGGCGAGTCGGTGCCGCGCGGGCGAGTACGAGATCGTTCCCTTCCGCACCACTCACGGCGGCCGCAGCCTCGGCTACGCCGTGCGCGAGCACGAGCGGCTGGGGCGGTTCGACCCGGAGCGTGCACGCGAGCTCGGCATCCCGGAAGGCCCACTCTGGGGGAAGCTGCACCACGGCGAGGCGGTGGAGGTGGATGGCCGCACCCGCGCGGCGTCCGAGGTGGTGGGACCTCCGCGGCCCGGGCCGCACGGTGGTGATCACCGGCGACACGCGGCCCACCGCGCGCACGGTGGAGATCGCCACCGGCGCCGACCTGCTGGTGCACGAGGCCACCTTCGGCGCCGACGAGGCGGATCGCGCGACGGCCACCGGCCACTCCACTGCGCAGGAGGCCGCGCGGGTCGCGCGCGACGCAGGCGTACTGCGGCTCGCGCTCACCCATTTCTCACCGCGCTACGCTGACGACCCTCGCGTGCTGGAGCGCGAGGCGAGATCGATCTTCCCCGCCGCGGTCGCCGCCCACGACGGCCTCGTGATCGAGGTGCCCTACCGCGAGGCGCGGCCCTCCTGAACGAAGTCGATCAGCTCGTCAGCGGCTGAGCGACGAGCAGCTCGCGTGGGGCGCGGCTTTCCCGCTGCAGCACCTGCCGGACGAAATCATCCCACCATTCCGCCTGTTCGAACTCGCGCCGGTAGTCGTCCAGCGCGTTCCAGGTGCGTTCCTGTGCCCGCTCCGCCAGTGTGTTCGCTTCCGCGGGGCTCAGGCCCTGCGCGCGCAGCCGCCTGCGGCCGATCTGCGCGTGCAGCACCTCGTCCGCCCAGTCGTAATCGTGGAAGTGAGCCGAGAGCTCGTCACCGGCCTCCCGCGCCGTTTCGTACTCGAACCGCTTGCCCGTCTCGCCGGGCATCAGACCCTGCTCGATGGAGAAGAGGACGGCCTGCCGCTCCAGCGGCGAGGCGTGCAGGTTCAGGCGCAGAGCGAAGCCCACGTTGAGGGGGAGGGTGGTCCAGTCGATGCCGCGCGCCTCGAACCAGACGGATCCCATCATCGCGTGGCGGGCCTCGTCCCAGAGCTGACGCGCGTAGTCCAGGTGGAACTCGATCGGCTGCTCCGGCTGCTCCGCCATGAACGAGGCCATCATCTCCGGAACGTCCATCTCCAGCGTTCGCTTGCAGAGGAGCGCGAGGTTGCGCTCATCCGCCGGAACGCCCGGGTGGTTGTAGACGACGTGCGGGGGGAAGTTGAAGTTGTGGGTGCCCACGAAGCGGCCGTCGCGCGCAGGGGTGACGTCCGGATGGAACGTGGCGTCGGCACGTGCTGCCGGTGGGGTGGTCCACGAGCGGGTTGGTTTCCGCCCTGTGCGTCCGATACGCGGCGACCAGCTCCGCCCTGGCAACGCGGTAGAGGCCGGTGAGCAGCTCCACCGTGTCGCGCGCCGCGAATAGTTCGCGGGTGAAGCACTCCAGTCGCGGGTCGGGCGCGACGTCCATGCGCGGTGCGGGATTGCGCATCTCCCGGATCCGCCGCCCCAGGGCCGCCACGTGCTCGGCGTCCTGGTACTGGTGCAGCGAAAGTGCGCACTTCACCTCCCACTCCGGCGTGCCCGGGATGCTCGCCACCCCCAGCTCCATCAGTCGCTTCTCCATCCAGTGGAAGCGGAGCAGGCGCTCCACGTTCTCCTCCACTCCCGGTCCGATGCGCGCTGCCTCCGTGTAGGTACACTCACCGGCGAGCTCCGGAATCCCGAGTGATCTGCTGCTGGGCATCGCGCATTCTCCTGGTGGGGGGCGGTCCGGTTGACGTGCGGCCGAGGTTCCGCGCCAGTTCGGCGGCACGCCCGGGCCAGGGCGGATCATCCGGCTCCAAACGGGGTGTAAACGTCTGCACTGTAAACTCTGCCACGGAGTGAAGATGGACAGACGTCGCTTCATCGGTTCGCTGGCCGCCGGCCTCGGTGCCGCCGCGTTGCAGCTGCCCGGAGCCCGCCTGCTCGAGGCGCGGGCGCAACAGATCGTCCGACGGCCGATCCATGGCCTCAATTCGCACCTGTTGACGCCGGAGGCGGTGGCGCAGCTCGTGGACGTCGGCGCCACGCACGTGCGACACACCCTCTACTGGCCGCTCTGGCAGAATCCCGGATTCCCGGAAGCGTACGCCGCCAACCTCGAGCGGGCGCACCGCGCCGGACTCCGGCTCACGCTGGTGGTCCACAACTGGGCGGGTGGTCCGGTGGTGGGTTCAGGCGTCAGCCGTCGGATGATGAGCCAGTTCACCGACTTCGTGGTCGCACGAGTGCGGCAGTTCCCGCAGGTGGAGGCGTGGCAGCTCTGGAACGAGCAGGACCTCTGGGTCCAGGCACCGTTCGGTGCGTCGTCACACGTCCCGATGATCCAGCGCGGCCGGCTCTACGCCGAGCAGCTGGAGCGTGCCTATCCGCTCATCAAGCGGGCGAACCCGCGGGCCCTGGTCGTCACCGGTGGAACCGCGGACCACCCCTCCAGCGGCTTCCTGCAGGGGATGATGGAGCGGCGCCCGCCACTGGATGCGGTCGCGATCCATGCATACGGCGCGTACCCCGCATTCGCGGATCGCGTGAGGGCGGCGCGTGCCATCATCGGCGACGGCACACCTCTGTGGGTCACGGAGGCCGGTGACGACGCTTCGGAGCGGCCGGACGATTCACGTCACCTCGCTACCTGGCGCAGCATCCTGGAAGGGAACGCGAGGGAGCGGATCGCGGATCGAATCTACCCCTACGTTCTCGTCGCAGGCGAGACCGAGCGCGGGCACGGTCTGCTGCGAGCCGACGATTCACCACGCCCCACCTACCGCTGGCTCAGGTCCCACCTGCGGGGCTGAACGGTCACATCGCCCGCGCGCCGCGCCGGGGTGGCGGCACCACCCCGGCGCGACCGATCCCGCCAGGGCACGGCCGATCCCCAGCCCCCGCGCCTCCGGCTCCACCAGGAGGAGGCGGAGGCGCCCCGTGTCCGGCCGCCCGGGCTCGCGCGCGACGAGAACCGAGCCGACCCGACGACCATCCGCCTCCGCCACCCAGGCGCGCGCCCGCGCGGGATCGTGGCCGTCCACGAAGTCCGCCACCACTCGCGCGACCAGCGCTTCGAAGCGCCAGTCCCAGCCGAATTCCCGGCCGTACAGCACGCCGTGCCGGTGGACCATCCAACCGAGGTCGCCGCTCGCCGGCGGGCGCAGTCTGAACCCCGCGAGTTGCCGGGTTCCGGGTGGAAGCTGCTTGCGCGATCCGCTCAATGTTGCATCGGCGTTCGGGTGTCTGAAGTGCGACCTCTCCCTGGCAATGGTAGCCGCTGGCCTGGAGGGTGCAACCCCGACGGGTCGACGCCACCGGCGCAGCCCGCATCAACAGTGAATCAAAAGGGGGGAGGATGGCGATTCGGGCGAAGCCGCTCGAGGAGCAGGTGGTGGTTCACCGGGGCGTCCAGCGGGATCGGTCTGGCCACCGCGTGGGCGGCCGCGGAGACAGCCGAGCGCGGATCGACGCCGTCGTGTTCGACCTCGGCGGGGTGGTGGTGGACTGGAATCCGCGACACCTCTACCGGAAGTTCTTCGACGACGCCGGCGCCATGGAGCGGTTCCTGGAGGAGATCGACTTCACCGGGTGGAACATCGAGCAGGATCGCGGTCGGCCCTACGAGGAGGGGGTCCGGCTGCTCAGCGACCGATTCCCGCAGCACCGGGCGCTGATCTCCGCCTACGATGAGAGGTGGGAAGAGTCGATCCCCGGGGTGATCGAGGGGACGATCGCCATTCTGGAGGAGCTACGTGTCGCCGGGGTTCCGCTCCACGCGCTCACCAACTGGTCCGCGGAGAAGTTCGAGATCGCGTTGCAGCGCTTCCCCTTCGAGCACTGGTTCGACGAAGTCGTCGTATCCGGCCGCGAAGGCGTCTGCAAGCCGGAGCCCGCCATCTACCGGCTCCTCCTGGAGCGGACGGGACTCGGTGCTGAGCGCTGCCTCTTCATCGACGACTCACCGGCGAACACGGACGGCGCCGCAAGTCTGGGCTTTCACACGCATCTCTTCACCTCGCCCGCCGGTCTGCGGAGCGAGATGGAGCGACGTCGGCTGCTGGATTCCAGGGGGAGCGGAACCGCTGCGGGGGGTGGTGTGTAAGCGGCTGTGTTCATGAACGTCTGTTTCGATGGCGTTCCGGTCCACCGCCGGATCGCGACCCGTTGACGCCGCCCTTCCCGCGGACGGTCGCGGCGGGCGCGCGCACACCTCCCGGAGTCGATGTCGAAGTCGCGGTTCATCCTCCCCATCCTGGTTGCCGTCCTGTTCGCCCTGAGCGTGCCAGACCTCCGACGTACCGTGCTGGCCGGCGCGGGCATCGGCCCCGCTCCCGCGGCGCTCGCCTATGCGGCGACGCCCGAGCCGGGCCCGTCACTCCCCGAGCCGCTCCCGACGCGCGTCGAGGAGCGGGTGGCGATCTCGCTCGCCGAGTTCGAGGACCGTGTGGCGGGACTCAGCCATCCCGATGCGCTCCGACACGCCTTCGCGGCCTACCACGCCTTCCGTGAGGAGAACCCGGAGCGAGTGCGGAAGCCGTATCTGTACTTCGTCGACTTCGGGCTGCCCAGCACGACCCCGCGGGGTTACGTGTTCGACATGGATGCGCTGCGGATCGTGCAGGGCCCCTTCGCGGTGGCGCACGGCAGCGGCTCCGGACCGGGTGGATCGGTGCCGACGCGCTTCTCCAATGTGAAGGGGAGCAACGCCACCTCCCTCGGCCTCTACCTGGCGCAGGAGACGTACGGTTTCCGCGGCCGCTCCTCGGGACGCGCGTACACCTCCGTGGGACTCCGCCTCCACGGCGTCTCCGGAAGGTTCAACAGCGCGGCGCGCACCCGCGGCATCGTGGTGCACGGCGCCCCGTACGTCTCGCTGGTGAGCGCCGGCCGCAGCGAGGGGTGCCCCGCCATGGCCGAGGCGCTGGCGCGTGATCTCCTCCCGCGGCTCGCGAACGGCGGGATGGTGTTCCACTTCTCGCCGGTCGATTCCGGCTGGCTCGGCATGGATCCGTGGGTGAGCCGCGCGGGTGGACGCCTGGCGGCCGCCGACGATTAGAGCGGCCGGTGCGGCGGATCACCCGGCAGAGGGGGGAGCGTGAGAAGCGCTCCCCCCTCTGCGCGCAGGGTGCCCAGGTGAATGGCCACCCATCCGTTGCGCATCCGAGGCGCTCCCTCTCCCCATCCATAGAGCCCCCACCGTCAGGCCCGGGGACGCTGCTCCCTCCGGGAAGAGAGTGTCACGATCGCGGCCTGCCGAAGGTGCGGGGCGCTGCCAATCTGGCGGTACGACGGGCTGTTTCCGTTGCCAATGTGGCAAGTCGACACGGCACGCCCTCTGCCACCTGGCAGCGTGTCCGCGGGGTTGAGGTCGGCGCGCTTGACAGGGCGCCGCGGCCCCGTACATTAGGCCCGTGTTAGCACTCGCCGCCGGCGAGTGCTAACAGGGAAGAACGTTCCACCACCCACATTATCGGAGGGTCACAAATGGCCACCGCGACCGATCTCAAGGTCAAGCCGCTCGCAGACCGTGTCGTCGTCAAGCCGCTGGAGGAAGCCGAGCAGATGCGCGGCGGGCTCTACATCCCGGATACCGCCAAGGAGAAGCCGCAGCAGGGCGAGATCGTCGCCGTGGGCAATGGCCGGTACGAGGACGGGAAGCGGATCGAGATGGAGCTGAAGGTCGGGCGACAAGGTGCTGTACGGGAAGTACAGCGGCACCGAGGTGACGATCGAGGACGCGCAGTACCTGATCCTCCGCGAGAGCGACGTGCTCGCGGTGGTCGGCTGAAGCGGTTCCTGGATCTGACGGGTAGAGACGAGGCTTCATCACACTTGGAGGAGGCGATACATGGCTGCGAAGGATCTGGTGTTCAGCACCGATGCGCGCGCCGCGCTGAAGAAGGGCGTTGACAAGCTCGCCGAGGCGGTGAAGGTGACGCTCGGGCCGAAGGGCCGGAACGTCGTGATCGACCGGAAGTTCGGTTCGCCGCTGATCACGAAGGACGGGGTGACGGTGGCGAAGGAAGTCGAGCTGGAGGATGCGATCGAGAACATGGGTGCGCAGATGGTGAAGGAGGTCGCGACCAAGACGAGCGATCTGGCCGGTGACGGCACCACCACGGCGACCGTGCTGGCGCAGGCGATCTTCCGCGAGGGTCTGAAGAACGTGACGGCCGGCGCCAACCCGATGTCGCTGAAGCGCGGCATCGACAAGGCGGTGGAGAAGGTCGTCGAGGAGCTGAAGAGCCTCTCGGTCGAGACGGCCGGCAAGAAGGAGATCGCGCAGGTCGGCACCATCTCGGCGAACAGCGACGAGGAGATCGGCAACCTGATCGCCGACGCGATGGAGAAGGTCGGCAAGGACGGCGTGATCACGGTCGAGGAGGCGAAGGGCCTCGAGACGACGCTGGAGACGGTCGAGGGAATGCAGTTCGACCGCGGCTACGTCTCGCCGTACTTCGTGACCGATCCGGATCGCATGGAGGCCATCCTCGAGGACGCCTACATCCTGATCCACGACAAGAAGATCAGCTCGATGAAGGACCTGCTCCCGGTGCTGGAGAAGGTGGCGCAGCAGGGCCGCCCGCTCCTGATCATCGCGGAGGACGTGGAGGGTGAGGCGCTCGCGACGCTGGTGGTGAACAAGCTTCGCGGCACGCTGAAGGTGGCCGCGGTGAAGGCCCCGGGCTTCGGCGATCGCCGCAAGGCGATGCTGCAGGACCTGGCGGTGCTCACCGGTGGTCAGGTGATCTCCGAGGAGGTCGGGTTCAAGCTGGAGAACGCGGTGGTCAGCGACCTCGGCCGGGCCAAGCGCATCGTGATCGACAAGGACAACACCACGGTCGATCGACGGCGCGGGTTCCGACGACACCATCCAGGGCCGCATCAAGGAGATCCGCTCCGCGATCGACAAGAGCACCTCCGACTACGACCGTGAGAAGCTGCAGGAGCGTCTCGCGAAGATGGCCGGCGGCGTGGCGGTGATCAACGTCGGCGCAGCGACGGAGACGGAGATGAAGGAGAAGAAGGCCCGCGTGGAGGACGCTCTGCATGCGACGCGCGCGGCGGTGGAGGAGGGGATCGTCCCCGGCGGTGGCGTGGCGCTGCTTCGCGCCCAGGCGGGCCTTCGTGAGTTCACGCGTCGAGGATTCGGACGAGCAGATCGGCGTCCGCATCATCGAGCGTGCGCTCGAGGAGCCGATCCGTCAGATCGCGATGAACGCCGGTGTCGAGGGCTCCATCGTGGTGGAGAAGGTGCGCGGCTCCAACGAGCGCAACTTCGGCTACAATGCCCGCACGGACGTGTACGAGGACATGGTCGCGGCCGGCGTCATCGACCCGACCAAGGTCACCCGTACCGCGCTCCAGAACGCGGCCTCCATCGCCGGCCTGATGCTCACCACCGAGAGCGTCGTGGTCGAGAAGCCGGAGCCCAAGGGCGCTGGCGGCGGCGATGCCGGGCGGCGGCGGCATGCCGGGCGGCATGGACGGGATGTACTGAGATCGACCTTCGTCGATCCGCAGAGGAGGAGGGGGAGCCGAAAGGCTCCCCCTTCGCCGTTTCGGTCCTCTGCGGAAGCGATCCCGATTGGTACTTCGGGTCACGGTGCCGCCTCTCACAGAATCGACGGCCATCGCGCATTGAGGGGCGGTGGCTCCGCGCGCATAGTGCGATCGGCCGCGGGCGACCCGCGCCGGTTGGCCATCCACCCCAGTCGCGGAGGGCGTCATGAAGAGGTCGAAGAGCTGGATCACCACCGCCACCTTAGGTATGATGGTGCTGAGCGCGTGTGGAGACGGGCCGGTCGAACCGGCGGTGCCGCCGGAGGTGCGGGAGGAGGCACGGAGCACGATCCTTTCCGAGACCCCTCCGCCGGATCTGGTCGGCACGGTGGTCTATCACGATCGCACCGGGAGGGGAGAGCGGCGCATCGAGGTCACGCGGGGCGACCTTTCGGCGCCGGTGACGGAGCACGACCGGGCGGAGCTGGAGGAGGCGGTCCGTACCCTGGGCCGTGAGGGGAGCGAGCGAGCGCAAAGGGCCCGCGTTCTCGCCTTCGGCACGGCAGCGGAGAAGCGTGTGGCGGCGTCGTCCTTCGCTGGCGGGCTCGCGCTCCAACCCACCACGCTCGCCGCGGACGGAAGCGTCGCGGCGGGAGAGATCCGGAGGGGGAACCGCAGCTGGATCACCTGGGCGCTGGCGGCGCCGAACCGCGGGGGCCTCCTGCCGCAACCGTCGCAGGATGGCACGCCAGGGGAGCCGAGAGGCGCAGAGGTCTCCCGGTCGGGTGGGTGCATCGACTGCGGCGGGATGGAGGAGGATTACGATCCGTACTACGATCCGACTCCCGCGGTCACGGAGGCCGCCGCAACCACGGCCTTCGTGCTCGACCTGGAGGCGCTATCATACGTGGGGGGAACCCCGGAAGAGTGCTACGGTTACCGCGCCGCCTTCGTGGTCACTCTCTCCACCACTCTGTCGGCGGCGGCGATCACCACCATCGCCGCTTTCGCGAAGATGCCCGTCACCACGTACCACTACGGGACGATGGCGGCGAGCGGCGCATTCGCGACGTACGTGGCGTGGGAGTTCCTCGAAAGCTGCAAGAAGCAGTTCAGGAAGAAGTGATCGACCACGCGCCGTCGTGGGAGGAGAAGCACGCCCGCCGTCGAATCACCGCACCATCACGCAGCCGCGGCGGGCGATCACCTCTACCAAGGGAGAGTTCATGTTCGTCACCGTTCTGGCCGGGGCGATCGGGGTCGGCCTCGCCATGGTGTCGCTGAGGATCGCGATGCAGCGGGAGGCCGGGGGGATCGTTCGCGGAGCGGCGGCCTGTGCGGCCGCCGGAGTGCTCCTCCTCGCGGGGGCGCGCGTCCTCCTTCCCGCGGCGGGCTCTCCCCCGCTCCTCCTGGGCGTGGGAGTGGGGCTCGTCGCGTGCTCGGCTCTGCTGGGCATCGTACACTTCGGCACGGTTACCCGGCGGAGGATCAGCGGTCGATCCGGTCGCTGAAGTACGCGCCGCGGAACCTGTCTCCGCGGCGCGTACTTGTCTTCCGGGGCTTTTTCTTTGCTCGCGTTCGTCCTACCTTTTCGGATTCCGTTCGCGGCACGACCATCGGCGATTCACAGGCGAGACAATGGCACAGACGCAGGAATCCAGCATCAGGGTGACGCTTCCGGACGGGTCGGTGCGGGAGTACCCGGCCGGCACGAGCGTGCTGGAGGTGGCGAGCTCGATCGGCGCACGGCTCGGACAGGCGGCGCTGGCCGGCAGAGTGAACGGGGAGGTGGTGGAGGTGACCCGTCCGCTGGAGACCGACGTCTCGCTGGAGATCGTGACCGACCGGAGCCCGGACGCGCTGGAGGTGCTGCGTCACTCGGCCGCGCACATCCTGGCGACCGCCGTCCGGCGGGTGCGACCGGAGGCCAAGATCGGATTCGGCCCGGCGATCCAGGATGGCTTCTACTACGACTTCGAGGTGGACCGACCATTCACCATCGAGGAGCTGGAGCAGATCGAGAAAGAGATGGAGGCGGTCAGCCGGGAGGCGCAGCCCTTCGAACGCCGGGTGGTGAGCGTGGACGAGGCCCGCGAGCTCTTCGCCGACGATCCGCTGAAGCTGGAGCGGCTGGACGAGTTCGGCGACGACGAGGTGATCACCGTCTTCCGCAACGGTCCCTTTCTGGACCTCTGCCGCGGGCCGCACGTTCCGGACACCGGTCGGCTCCGGCACTTCAAGCTGCTCAACACCGCGTCCGCCTACTGGCGCGGGGACAGCAGGCGTCAGTCGCTGCAGCGCATCTACGGGACGGCCTGGTTCGACGCAAAGCAGATGGAGCAGCACCTGACCCGCCTCGAGGAGGCACGAAAGCGTGACCACCGGCGGCTCGGCAGGGAGCTGGATCTCTTCCAGTTCCATCCGGTTTCCCCCGGCGCCGCGTTCTGGACGCCCCGGGGCACCGCGCTGTTCAACGCACTTCACGACTTCATCCGGGAGCGCCAGGCCCGCGACTTCCTGGAGATCCGCACGCCGCTGCTGTACACGCGCGCGTTGTGGGAGCAGTCCGGCCACTGGGGAAAGTACCGGGAGAACATGTTCCTGGTGCTGAACTCGGAGAGCGGTGAGCACGACATGTCGCTGAAGCCGATGAACTGCCCGTCGCATCACCTCTACTACGCCTCGGCGCGGCATTCGTACCGCGAGCTGCCGCTCCGATACGTCACCTTCGACGTGCTCCACCGCAACGAGCTTTCCGGAGCGCTTTCCGGACTCACGCGGGTGCGGCAGTTCCAGCAGGACGACTGCCACGTCTATCTGCGCGAGGACCAGATCACCGACGAGGTACGATTCCTGATGGACTTCATCCTCGGGTACTACGAGACGTTCGGGTTGGAGTCCAGGCTGAAGTTCGCCACCCGTCCGGAGCAGCGCATCGGGAGCGACGAGATGTGGGATCGGGCGGAGGCCTCGCTCCGCTCGGCGCTGGAGGCCACCGGGCGCGAGTACGAGTTGAAGGAGGGAGACGGCGCCTTCTACGGCCCCAAGATCGACTTCGACGTGACCGACTCGCTCGGCCGCGCCTGGCAGCTCGGAACGATCCAGCTGGACTACGCCGCGCCCGAGCGCTTCGAGCTCTCCTACGTGGGCGAGGACAATCACCCGCATCGGCCGGTGGTGATCCACCGTGCGGTGAGCGGGTCGTTCGAGCGGTTCATCGCCATCCTGATCGAGCACTTCGGGGGCGCGTTCCCGCTCTGGCTGGCGCCGGTGCAGGTGGTGGTGATCCCGATCTCCGACGAGCAGATGGAGAGCGCCCGCGACCTCCAGCGTCAGCTGCTGGACGCCGGAATCCGTGCCGAACTGGACGAGCGCAACGAGACGCTGAACTATAAGATCCGCGAAGCCGAGACTGAAAAGGTGCCGTACATGGCCGTGGTGGGCGGGCGCGAAGCCGAGGGAGGCACAGCGGCCGTACGCGTGCGCGGCGCCGGCCGCAAGCAGGTGGTGATCGATCGTACGGAGCTGGTGTCTCGGCTCGACCAGCAGATCCGGACGCGGTCGCTGGAGCTGGGAGTGGAGGACTAGCTGTTAGCCAACGCGGGTATGCACCTGACTCACCAGGCACTCGAATCGGTGTGTATTTAGGGCACGAGTGCGAGCCGGGGCGACCGGGTCATCCCGAGCGAAGTCGAGGGATCCGTCCGGAGCGCCGGCCGGGTGAGAGCAATCTGCCGGCGGCGCGGGATCTTCACCGGCGTCGCCGGGTCCTGCAACGGAGAGGGATTCCTCGACTTCGCTCGGAATGACAGCTGGAAGCTAATAGCTGGCAGTTGCCGTCCGCCGAATTCCGTCTCCTTGACCGCCGCTGGCCGCTGCGCTAGATTCGTTCGGCGACAACATGGAAAGCAGGGGCGGTAGCCCCTCACCTTTCGGCTCGCAAGTGCGATGCCGCCGGGTCCATCAGACATCCCGCGCCGCTCCTGAATGGGGGAGCGGTGGGTGGGGTCGGGCGGACTCGTGCAAGCGGGTTCGCCTTTTTCGTTTCCCCCTGCGGAGAGCCAGAGCCATCAACGAGAGAACGCGCGTCAACCAGCAGATCCGGATCAGCCCGGTCCGGGTGATCGACCAGGAAGGCGAGCAGATCGGGATCCTGCCGATCGAGCGAGGCGCTCGAGATCGCAGAGGAGCTGGGGCTGGACCTGGTGGAAGTGGCGCCGATGGCGCGACCGCCGGTCTGCCGCATCATGGACTACGGGAAGTTCAAGTACGAGGAGCAGCGGAAGGCGCGCGAGGCGCGGAAGAAGCAGCACCACGTGCAGATCAAGGAAGTGAAGCTGCGGCCGGGCATCGAGGATCACGACTTCGACTTCAAGCTGCGGCACGCGCGACGCTTCCTCGAAGAGGGGAACAAGGTGAAGCTGACGATGATGTTCCGGGGCCGTCAGATGGCGCACCCGGAGCATCGGCCGGGAGGTGCTGGACCGGGTGGTCCAGGAGGTACAGGACGTAGGCAAGGTGGAGTCGAATCCCGACGATGGAAGGCCGCACCATGACCATGGTGCTCGCACCGCTCAAGTGAAGCTCCCGGGCTGCAGCCGCCCGGAGAAAGCGAGAGCGTCATGCCGAAGATGAAGACGCACCGTGGTGCGGCCAAGCGGTTCAAGAAGACCGGCACGCGGCAAGCTGAAGCGGGGCCAGGCGATGACCAGCCACATCCTGACCAAGAAGTCGCCGAAGCGTAAGCGGCAGCTTCGTGCGACCACGCTGGTCGCGAAGTCGGACGAGAAGCGGATCAAGCGCCTTCTGCTGGTCAGCTAGGCGACCGTTTCAATCCACGACCAGTTCTTTCTTGGAGATAGATCATGCCACGCGTAAGCACGAACGTCGCGCGCCTTAAGCGCAAGAACCGGATCCTGAAGGAAGCCAAGGGCTACTTCGGGCGCCGCAAGAATCTGTACAAGACGGCGAAGGAGGCGGTGGAGCGGGGTTGGAAGTACGCGTATCGCGACCGCAAGAACGCGCAAGCGTGACTTCCGTCGTCTCTGGATCATCCGGATCAACGCGGCCGCTCGTCAGCACGAGATGTCCTACTCGCGCTTCATGAACGGCCTCAAGCTCGCGGGTATCGAGATCAACCGTAAGGTTCTCGCCGATCTGGCGGTGACCGATCCGGTGGCTTTTGGTGAGCTGGCAGACGCGGCGAAGGCGAAGCTCGGCTGAGCCATCACGGCTCTCGAACGGTGCGACGGCGCCGGGCTTCCAGCCCGGCGCCGTCGCTGTTTCCGGGGGTGGCGGATGACCGGAGCGGGGGGCAGATTGCAGACGGTGCCGGACCGGGGCGTGCCGGTGCGGAAACAGCTCGACAGGAAGAGGAAGATGGCGGAGAACAGGTCTGGTGAGGTGGAGTCGCTGATCGGGCAGTTGCGCGAGCTCGAGGCGGAGGGGCGGGAGCGGGTGGAGGGCGCCGGCGATGCGGGCGCGCTGGAAGCCGCACGTCTGGATTTTCTGGGTCGCAAGGGCCGCCTGACGGGGATCCTGCGGCAGCTCGGCGCGATCTCCGCGGAGGAGCGGCCCACGGTCGGCGCGGTGGCGAACCAGGTGAAGGAGGCGCTCACCTTACGGATCGACGAGCGGCTCGCCTCGCTGGACGGCAGGCGCTTCCGGCGGCGAGCGGCGGGTGGATCTGACGCTTCCCGGCCGCGCTCGCTGGCGAGGCGGCGTGCACCCCGTGACCCGCGTGGTGGACGAGATCTGCGACATCTTCCGCGACCTCGGCTTCGCCCGTGTGCGCGGCCCCGAGGTGGAGACCACCGACTACAACTTCACCAAGCTGAACACTCCGCTGGATCACCCCGCGGCGGATATGCACGACACCTTCTACCTCTCGCACGACGTCGTGCTGCGGACCCACACCTCGCCGGTGCAGGCGCGGGTGATGGAGCGCTTCGAGCCCCCCGATCCGGGTGGTGGTGCCGGGTACCGCGTATCGTCGCGACCCGTTCGACGCGTCACACGCGCCCGCCTTCGAGCAGGTGGAGGGGCTGGCGGTCGACGAGGGGATCACCTTCGCCGACTTCAAGGTCCACCATCTCCGAGTTCGCACGGCGCTTCTTCGGTCCGCAGACGCGAGACTCGCTTCCGGCCCTCGTACTTCCCCTTCACCGAGCCGTCGGCCGAGGTGGACGTCTCCTGCCAGATCTGCGGCGGCTCGGGATGCAGCGCCTGCAAGCGCACCGGGTGGATGGAGATCATGGGCGCGGGGATGGTGGATCCAGCCGTCTTCCGCGCCGTCGGCTACGACCCGGAGCGGTATTCCGGCTTCGCCTTCGGGATGGGGCCGGCGCGCATCGCCATGCAGCGCTACCGGATCCCGGACATCCGGCTGCTCTACGAGAACGATGTGCGCTTCCTGGAGCAGTTCGTATAGGCCGACAGCTACTAGCTACTAGCTATTAGCTAACAGCTAACAGCTAACTAGCTTTCGCCGTCACCGAGCTGGCCCACATATCTACGCGAGACGCTTTCTTCCAGATGAACATCTCATACCGGTGGCTGCAGGAGCTGGCGCCCGGGATCACCGACAGCGCGGAGCGGGTGGCCGAGCGGCTGGGCATGCTGGGCGCGCCGGTGGACGAGCTGTCGCAGCTCTCGGCGCGAGATCGGCGACGTGGTGATCGCCCGCGTGGAAAGCGTGCGGCAGCATCCCAATGCCGATCGGCTGCGCATCTGCAGCGTTGCCGCCGGAGGTGGCGAGCCGGTGCAGGTGGTCTGCGGCGCGCCCAACGTGCAGGAGGGCGGCTTCTACCCGTTCGCGCCGGTGGGCGCGTCGCTTCCGGGCGGGGTGGAGATCCGGAAGGCGAAGCTGCGCGGCGAGGTGTCCGAGGGGATGCTCTGCTCCGCGCGTGAGCTGGGGCTCGGCCGCGACCACGCGGGGCTGCTCGCGCTCGCGCGGCGAGTGGGAGCCGGGCAGCTCCTTCGTGCATGCGGCTGGGGCTGGACGATTCTCGGCTGGTGGTGGACATCACCCCCAACCGCGCCGGACCTTCTGTCGCACCTCGGAGTGGCGCGGGAGCTCGCGCCGGGTGGCGCGGAGGGCATCGTGCTGCGGCCATTCGGCTCCGGCGCCGCCGGAGGTGACGCTGCACCGAGGCGGAAGCCGAGGGGCGGATCGGCGACGGGGTGCGCGTCGCATCGAGGATACCGCCGGCTGCCCGCGGTACATGCGCGGCGATCGTGCGCGGCGTCCGCATCGGGCCCTCTCCCGAGTGGCTCGCCACGCGGCTGCGGGCCATCGGGCTGCGGCCGATCAACAACGTGGTGGACGCGACCAACTACGTGCTCCACGAGCTGGGCCAGCCGCTGCACGCCTTCGACCTCGGCCGTCTGGCCGGGGGCAGAGATCCGGCGTCCGGGCGCCCGCGCGGGTGAGCGCATCCGCACGCTGGACGGTGTGGAGCGCGAGCTCGCCGTCGGGATGCTGGTGATCGCCGACGCCGAGCGGCCCGTGGCGCTGGCGGGGGTGATGGGCGGGGAGGAGAGCGAGGTCACGGAGTCCACCACGGACATCCTGCTGGAGTGCGCGCTCTTCGATGAGCGCCTGGTGCGGCGCACCGCGCGCGCGACTCGGCCTCTCCACCGACGCGTCGTACCGCTTCGAGCGCGGGGTGGACCCGGAGCTGCAGCCGATCGCCGCTGCGCCGCGTGCTGGACCTCATCGTCGCCGTCGCGGGCGGTGAGGTGGACCCGGACGCGCTGGATCTGCGCCCCGCGCCGCACATGCGGCCGGTGGTGGAGCTGCGGCCCGACCGGGTGACGCGGCTGCTCGGGGTTCCCGTCTCCGCGGCGGAGATCATCGCGCTTGCTCGCACCCGATCGGCTTCGAGGCGCAGATCCCGCAGGAGGCCGGCAACGACGGCGCAGCGACAACGTTGCGCGTCACCGTGCCCGGCTTCCGCCCCGACGTCACCCGGGAGATCGACCTGGTCGAGGAGATCGCGCGCCGCCGCGGCTACGACTCCTTCCCGGAGTCGCTCCCCGCCTTCCGCCCCGGCGCGGTCCCGGAGGACCCGCTGGTCGCCACGGTGCCGCCGCGTCCAGGCGATCCTGGGTGCGCTGGGGCTTCCTGGAGGCGCGGACGGTCGCGTTCGCCCCGGCCGCGGAGAGCCGCGTGCCGCTGCTGAACCCGCTGAGCGCGAGGAGAGCCACCTGCGCGACGAGCTGGGTTCCGGCCTGCTGCGGCGGCTGGAGCACAACCGGGCACACGGTGTCCGCGACGTGCGGCTGTACGAGGTGGGGAGCGTGTTCTTCCCCGGATCGCGATTCGCGACCGGGTGAGGAGGTGAGGGTGGCGGCGGTGCTCACCGGCGCGCGCCGTCCGCCGCACTGGGCCGAGGAGCGGGACGCATGGGAGATCTGGGACGCGCGTGGGCTGCTGGAGGAGCTGGTCGCCGCGCTGGGCGAGGGCGAGGTGAGGCCGGCATCGTCGCCGCCGACACCGCTGCTGGCGGCGGGCGAATCCTTCGAGGTGCGTCGAGGGGGATCGGCTCCGGGCGTGGGCCGGCCGTGTCGCCGAGGCTCGGATGGACTCGCCGCCGTGGGCCGAGCCCGTGTTCCTGCTGGAAGTGACCCTGCCGGAAGGCGCCCGCGGGCGGGATGAGCGCTCCTACCGCCCGCTGCCCGAGTTCCCCGGCTCCGAGCGCGACCTGGCGCTGCTGGTGCCGGAAGCGGTCACCGCCGAGGCGGTGGAGCGGGTGATCCGCGCGGCGGGCGGCGAGCTGCTGCGCTCCGTGGTGCCGTTCGACCTGTACGCGGGGAAGGGCATCCCGGAAGGGACCACGAGCGTCGCCTGGCGACTCCGCTTCCGCGGGCGGACCGCACGCTCACCGACGCGGAGGTCGACGGGGCGGTCAAGCGTGTGCTGTCGGCGCTGGAGGGGGAGCTCGATGTCCGACGCCGCTGAGCGCCGCCGCCGGGAGGTGCCGCGCTCTGGGAGCGCCTCGAGCGCTCCGCGCACGAGGCGACCGCCGCGCTCACGCTCTGGAAGCGGCGCGCACGCGAGGCCGAGGAGGAGGTGATCCGGCTGCGGCTCGCGCTGGAGGATCACGCCGCCGGCCGGATGGAGCCGCGGGCTGGACCTGCGCGAAGAGGTACGCCGTCTGCGAGCCGAAAACACCGCGCTGCACAGTCGCATGCTGCAGGCGCGCAAGCGCGTCGCCGCACTGCTGAAGCGTCTCTCGTCCGCTGGGGATCGATCCGTGAGCCGCTCCAAGCAGCCGGTGCGCAACAGCGTCACGGTGGAGATCGCCGGTGAGCGCCACGTGCTCCGCTCCGACGCGCCGCCGGAGTACACCCACGCCGTGGCCGCGCACGTGGACGCCACCATCCGCGCGCTGGGCACCGGGCGGCAGCCTGGAACCGCACCGCACCGCCATCCTGGCCGCGCTGACGATCACCGACGACCTGTTCCGCACCCGCGAGGAGCTGCGGCAGCTTCGGGAGGATCTGGAGCGCCGCTCCCGCCGCATCTCCGACCTTCTCCGCAACGCCGCGGGTGAGGAGAGCCGCCCGGAAAGCTGAGGAGTGGCGGGGTTGCGCCTGTGCTCCGCCGTCGTCTATGTTCCACGGTGGTCGAACCCGTCCCAACAGCAGGTGGCCCGCATACGCGAATCGAGCGGATCGGGCCGGTCCCGGCGCAGTGCTCCACGATCCGCCTGACGTTCCGGACCGGTTCCGGTGCCGATCGTCACGGCCGCGCCGCTCACGGGTGGCGACCCCACGAACATCGATGATTCCTCTGCTATCGCGCGCGGGTCGCACCCGCCGCGGAGATGAAGATAAACATGGATACTCTCGTCATCGCCCTCGTGGCGGCGGCAATTGCCGGCGCCGTGGGCGCGCTGGCCGGCCGGTCCGCGGAGCGCTCGCGGCAGCGCCAGGCTCGCGAAACCGCCGAGGAGGAGCGCAGCCGCATCCTCGCCGCCGCGGAGCAGGACGCGGAGAACGTCCGCAAGGCCGGCATCCTGGCTGGCAAGGAGGAAGGGTTCCGGGCGAAGGAGGAGTGGGAGCGCGAGGAGGCGCGGCGGCGTGACGAAATCGAGCGGGCGGAGCGGCGGATCGAGGAGCGGGAGGAGTCGCTCGACCGCAAGTTCCTGCTGCTCGACGAGAAGTCGCAGGCGCAGGATCAGCGCGCCAGCGAGACCAGCGCGCGCGAGCAGGCGGTGGAGCAGCGCACCGCCGAGCTGAGCGGGCGCTTCGCCGAGGTACAGCAGAAGCTGGAGTCGCTCGCCGGCCTCAGCGCCGACGAGGCGCGCCGGCAGTTGATGACCTCCATGGAGGAGGAGGCCCGTGCAGCCGCCGCCCAGCGGATCCGCGAGATCAAGGAGGAGGCCCGCCGGGACGCCGACCGCGAGGCCAAGAAGATCATCTCCCTCGCCATCCAGCGCATCGCCGCCGACCACACCGCCGAGACCACCGTCTCGGTGGTCGCCCTGCCATCCGACGAGATGAAGGGGCGCATCATCGGACGCGAGGGGCGGAACATCCGCGCCTTCGAGCAGTCCACCGGGATCGACGTCATCATCGACGACACCCCCGAAGCGGTGGTGCTTTCCGGGTTCGACCCGATCCGCCGCGAGATCGGCGCGGATCTCGCTGGAGAAGCTGGTCTCCGACGGCCGGATCCACCCGGGTCGCATCGAGGACGTGGTGCAGAAGAGCCGCAAGGAGGTGGAAAACGGGATGCGCGAGGCCGCGGAGGAGATCCTCTACGAGCTGGGCATCCACGGACTGCACCCGGAGATCGTGAAGGTGCTGGGGCGGCTGAAGTTCCGCACCTCGTACGGGCAGAACCAGCTGCTTCACTCCAAGGAGGTGGCGCTGCTCGCGGGGAACATGGCGGCGGAGATGGGCTTCGACACCACCATGGCCAAGCGGATGGGTCTGCTGCACGACGTGGGGAAGGGGCTCACGCACGAGCACGAGGGCACGCACGTGGAGCTCGGCTGGAACCTGTGCAAGAAGTACAACGAGCCGCCGCAGGTGCTCAACGCCATCAAGGCGCACCACGACGAGGAGCCGCACCTCTTCCCGGAGACCTTCCTGGTCACCGCGGCGGACGCGATCTCCGGGTCGCGCCCCGGCGCTCGTCGCGAGAACTTCGAGACGTACGTCAAGCGGCTGGAGCGGCTGGAGGAGATCGCGACCTCCTTCCCCGGCGTGGAGCGCTGCTTCGCGATCCAGGCGGGGCGCGAGCTCCGCATCATGGTCACCCCCGAACGCGTCAGCGACGAGGAGATGGCCAAGCTCAGCGAGGAGACTGCCCGCCGCATCGAGGCGGAGCTGCAGTACCCGGGTCAGATCAAGGTGGTGGTGGTGCGCGAAACCCGAGCGGTGGATTTCGCGAGATAGGGAGGGGAGAGGAGGGTTCAGGGAATCGGAGGGCGATTCGCCGCCCACACCATGCCCCTGCAACCCGAATCCTGAGTCCCGAATCCTCATCTCCCCGCCACCCAGCAGCCGTCCACGCATGTCAGCCAGCACACTCCGGATCCTCTTCGTCGCGGACGTCATCGGCAGCCCCGGGCGCAAGGTCGCCAAGGGGTTGCTCCGTCTTCTGCGGCGGGAGGAGCGCGCGGACGCGGTGATCCTCAACGGGGAGAATGCCGCGGGCGGATTCGGGATCACGCCGGAGATCGTCGCCGAGTTCCTCGAGCTGGGGGTGGATGTGATCACCACCGGCAACCACGTGTGGGACAAAAAGGAGATTCGTTCCACGCTCGAATCGGAACCGCGTCTCCTGAGGCCGGCGAACTACCCGCCGGGGAACCCGGGGCGCGGTGTGACGGTGGTGGAGGTGGCCGGGGTGCGGCTGGCGGTGCTGAACCTGCAGGGGCGAGTGTTCATGCCGGCGATCGACGACCCGTTTCGCGGGGCCGACGAGCTGCTTGCGGGGCTGAAGGGGGACGCGCAGCTCGTCGTGGTGGACTTCCACGCCGAGGCAACATCCGAGAAGCAGGCGATGGCGTTCCATCTGGACGGGCGAGTCTCGGCCGTGGTCGGGACGCACACTCATGTGCAGACGGCGGACGAGCGCGTGCTGCCGAAGGGCACCGCCGCGATCACGGACCTCGGGTTGACCGGGTCGCTGGGGGGGATCATCGGGATGAAGCCGGAGATCTCGCTGGAGCGGCAGCTGCTGCAGGCGCGTGGCGAGCGGATGCAGCCGGCGGACGACGAACTGCACCTGCAGGGTGTGGTGGTGGAGATCGACGTCGCGAGCGGGCGGGCCGCCGGCATCCGGCGGCTCAGCGTTCCGTACGCGCGGGCGCTGCTCGGGGCATTCGGGCGGTGAGCCGCGCCGGTCGTGCGCAGGCGTGCGGGTATACAGGTGACCGAATCGATCAGATGGCGCGAATCATAGACGGCACGGCGATCAGCAACGCGATCCGGCAGGAGCTCGCCGCGGAGGTCGCGCAGCTCGCGGAGCGCGGCACGGTTCCGGGACTCACCGCCGTCCTGGTCGGCGACGATCCGGCGAGCGAGGTGTACGTGCGTCGGAAGACGCAGGCGTGCGAGCAGGTGGGGATCCGCGCGCGCACCGTGAAGCTGCCGGCGGAGGTGGGGCGCGACGAGCTTTTCGGCGTGCTGGACGGGCTCAACGCCGACGCGTCGGTGCACGGCATCCTGGTCCAGCTACCGCTTCCCGAGGCGCTGAACTCCAAGGACGTGCTCGCGCGCGTGCACCCGCAGAAGGACGTGGACGGCTTCCACCCGCTGAACGCCGGATACGCCTTCGTGGGAGACCCGCGCGGCTTCGTGCCGGCAACTCCGGCGGGGATCATGGAGATCCTGCGGCGGGAGCAGGTGCCCACCCGCGGACGGCATGCGGTGATCGTCGGCCGCTCGCTGATCGTCAGCAAGCCGCTCGCCTCGCTGCTGATGGCCCCGGGCCCCGACGCCACCGTCACTCTGGCCCACAAGTGGACGGTGGACCTCGCCTCGCACACCCGTACCGCCGACATCCTGGTGGTGGCCGTCGGGAAGCCGGGGCTGATCACCGCCGGGATGGTGAAGCCGGGCGCGACGGTGATCGACGTGGGGATCAACCGCGTGGCGAGGGAGGGCGGGACGCGGATCGTGGGAGACGTGGACTTCGAGGGCGTGGCGGAGGTCGCCGGCGCCCTGACGCCCGTTCCCGGAGGTGTGGGACCGATGACCATCACCATGCTGCTGGCCAACACCGTGGAGGCGGCGCGCCGTGCCGACCGGCGCAACGCCCGTCGCGCACGGAAGCAGCGGAGCGGCGCGTGAGCTGGGACCTCTTCTCCTCCTCCGGCGAGGGGCGGCGCGAGTCGCTCGCCCGCAGCGTCGCCGCACGGCAGACCGGGGAGGGCTTCATTGGGGAGCCGCTGCAGCGCGAGGAGTGGACGGTCAGCGCGCTGAATGCCGCGCTCCGCGAGATGGTGGAGAGCGTGTTCCCCGCCGTCTGGGTGGTCGGCGAGGTGACCGGCTTCACGCGCGCCCGCTCGGGGCACTGCTACTTCAGCCTGCGTGACGAGAACGCGCAGATCCGTTGCGTGATGTGGCGCGACGAGGCGCGGCGCCTCCCCACCACGCCCGAGGAGGGGATGCAGGTTCGCGCGCTGGGCCGGATCTCGTACTACCCGGCGCGCGGCGAACTGCAGCTCGTGGTCTCCATGCTGGAGGGGAAGGGCGAGGGGCTCTGGAAGCTGGCCATGGAGCGGCTGCGGGCGAAGCTCGAGGCCGAGGGTCTCACGGCGCCAGCGCGCAAGCGACCGCTCCCGCGCCACCCCGCAACCGTGGGCGTGGTCACCTCGGCGAGCGGGGCGGTGCTGCACGATATCGTCAACGTGGTGCGACGCCGCGCGCCCTGGACCCGCATCGTGCTCTGCTCGTGCCGCGTGCAGGGTGAGGGCGCGGCCGAGGACATCGCTCGCGCCATCCGCACCTTCGGCGAGAGCGGTGTGGCCGATGTGCTGATCGTCGGGCGTGGCGGTGGCTCGGTGGAGGATCTCTGGGCATTCAACGAGGAGGTGGTCGCGCGCGCGATCGCCGCCTCGCCGGTGCCGGTGGTCTCCGCCGTGGGTCACGAGACGGATGTGACCATCGCCGACCTGGTCGCGGACCTCCGCGCGCCGACCCCGTCCGCGGCGGCGGAGGCAGTGGTCCCGGACGGCGAACTGCTGCGCCGCGGGCTGCGCCTCAGCGCGGAGCGCATCGAGGGCGCGATGGCCGACCGGGTCGCCACCGCGCGCGACCTCCTGCTGGAGGCATCCGAGGGGCTCGAGGTGTGCGCGTCACAGATGGTGGCGAATCGCAGGGAGCAGGTGCGGATGGCCGCACGGCACCTCGCGGCCCTCTCCCCGCTCGCCGCGCTCGCCCGCGGGTACGCGGTGCCGCTTGCATCGGACGGACGGGTGCTGCGCCGCGCCGCGGAGTTCGAGCCCGGCGACCGCTTCCGGCTCCGGCTGGTGGACGGCAGCATCGGCTGCCGGGTGGAGCGGGCGGAGGCGCAATCAACCAACAACGGCGAGACGGTGGGATGAGCGGGGAGGCAACGACGGCGCCGACGCTGGAAGCGGCGCTGGACCGGATCGACGAGATCACACGACAGCTGGACCGCGGCGACCTCGAGCTGGAGCAGGCGCTCGCCCTCTACGAGGAGGGGGTGCGTCTGCTGCGTGGCGCGGAAGGGCTCCTCGGGCGCGCGGAAGAGCGCATCCACCAGCTGCGGCAGGTGGGCGACCGGGTGCGCGTGGAGCCGCTGGCGGAGGAGCCGTGACCGCGGGCGCCGGTCGGTACGTCCTCGACCGGGCCGGGCTCGACCGCTTTCTCGACGAGGAGCGTGCGCGGGTGGACCGGGCACTCGCCGGTGTGGCCGGCCTCGCGCGCGAGGAGGCACCGGCGGGCTTTGGTGAGGCGATGCACTACGCACTGTCCACGCGGGGCAAGCGGCTGCGGCCGATCCTCTGCGTGGCGGCGTTCCGCGCGGTGCGCGGCGGAGAGGTGCCGGACGCAGCTGTACCGTCTGGCGTGCGCGCTGGAGATCGTCCACACCTATTCGCTGGTGCACGACGACCTCCCGTGCATGGACGACGACGACCTGCGGCGCGGCCGCCCGACGGTGCACCGGGTGCACGGCGAACCCGCCGCGATTCTCGCCGGCGCCGCGCTGCTGGCGCTCGCCGTGCAGGTGCTGCTGCGCGCGGCGCCCGCCATGCAGCTGGACCACCAGCTCACCGGCACCCTGGTCGCCGAGCTGTGCGCTGCGGCGGGCGCGGAGGGGATGGTGGGCGGACAGTTCCTGGACCTGCTCGGAGAGCAGGGCGAGGTGGATGCGGCCGGGCTGGAGGCGATCCACCGCGGCAAGACCGGCGCGCTGCTGATCGCTTCGCTGCGCCTCGGTGCGTTCGCGGCCGGTGCGTCGGAAGACGAGCTGGACTCTCTGACCCGCTACGGCAGCGCCCTCGGCCTCGCCTTCCAGATCGCCGACGACATCCTCGATGTGGTGGGCGACACCGGCACGTTGGGGAAGACGGCCGGCCGCGACCAGCAGCTCAGCAAGTCGTCGTACCCGGCGCTGTTCGGTCTGGACGGAGCGCGGCGACTGGCGCGCGAGCGGGTGGAGGAGGCGAAATCCGCGCTGGAAACCCTCTCCGCATCCGAGCTGCTGGCGCTGGCGGACTTCGTGGTGGAGCGCGGCCACTGACGGGCGCGATGCTCCCGACGGGTTGGTGGACGGCCGCGAGGGGAGTAGATTGTACGGTTGTCCGCATCCGGGACTCCCGGTGCGCGGGACGGGGAACGGCTCGCTCGGCGAGGCGCCGCCCGCATGTTCTTCTATCAGTCAGTGCCTGAAGGAGTATCCGACGTGTCGCTTCTCGATTCCATCCGCTCGCCCGCCGATCTCCGGGCCCTTCCCGCCGAGCGGCTGGAGGAGCTCGCCGGCGAGGTGCGGGAGCGGATCCTCGACGTCGTATCCGGTCACAAGGGAGCCCACTTCGGTTCCAATCTCGGGACGGTGGAGCTGACCATCGCGCTTCACCGCGTCTTCCAGACGCCCACCGACCTGCTGGTCTGGGACGTGGGCCATCAGGCGTACCCGCACAAGATCCTCACCGGCCGCAACGACCGTTTCCCGACCATCCGCCGCCGGGATGGGCTGTCGGGCTTCCTGCGACGGGACGAGTCGGAGTACGACACCTTCGGCGCCGGGCACGCGGCGACCTCGATCTCGGCCGCCTGCGGGATGGCGGCCGCGCGCGACCTGCTGGGCCAGGACCACGAGGTGGTGGCCATCATCGGCGACGGCTCCATGACGTGCGGCCTGGCGTTCGAGGCGCTGAACAACGCGGGCGACACCGACCGCGACATGGTGGTGGTGCTGAACGACAACCAGATGTCGATCTCCCCCAACGTGGGCGCGCTGCACAGGTACCTGACCAACGTGCGCACCAGCCCGTTCTACAACCGGGTACGCGAGGAGGTGAAGCGCCTGATCCACCGCGCGCCGAAGCTGGGGTCCGTGGGTGAGATGGTGGAGCAGTTCGCCGTGCGCGCGGACGACGCGGTCAAGGGGATGTTCGTCCCGGGAATGCTCTTCGAGGAGCTGGGCTTCCGGTACGTAGGCCCGGTGGATGGCCACGACCTGGATCAGCTGATCGAGACGCTCAACGACGTGCGGAAGATGGAGGGCCCGCGGCTGGTACACGTGATCACCACCAAGGGGAAGGGCTTCGCTCCGGCGGAGGAGGACCAGGTGAAGTGGCACGCCGGCGGCGGCTTCGACAAGGCGACCGGCGTGGCGCTGCGCAAGGCGGGCGGCGGCCTCCCGCGCTACCAGGCGGTGTTCGGCGCCGCCCTGGTCGAACTGGGCAACGAGTACCCGAAGATGGTCACCATCACCGCCGCCATGGCGGAGGGAACCAGCACCAACATCTTCGAGCAGGCGCACCCCGAGCGCTTCTTCGACGTGGGGATCGCGGAGGGCCACGCAGTGACCTTCGCCGCGGGGCTCGCGACGCAGGGTGTGAAGCCGGTGGTGGCCATCTACTCCACCTTCCTGCAGCGCGCCTTCGACTCCATCGTCCATGACGTGGCGCTGCAGGACCTGCCGGTGGTGTTCTGCATGGACCGCGCGGGGATCGCCGGCGACGACGGCCCCACCCACCACGGCGGGATCGACATCGGCTACATGCTGACCGTGCCGGGGATGACCATCACCGCGCCGCGTGACGGAGCCGAGATGATCTCCCTGCTCCGGCTGGGGATCGAATGGGAGGGCGGCCCGTTCAGCATCCGCTGGCCGCGCGACTCCGTGCCGCGCGAGGTGCCGCCGCTCGCCGAGATCCCGCGGGTGGAGTACGGCACGTGGGAGACGCTCCGGGAGGGTGACGACCTGGTGATCCTGGCGACCGGCACCATGGTGCAGACGTCGCTGGCAGCGGCGGAGACGCTCGCGCGGCAGGGGATCCAGGCGGCGGTGGTGAACTGCCGGTTCATCAAGCCGCTGGACGAGGCGTGCCTCGCCCGGCTCTTCCCCGCGCACCGCTTCGCACTCACCGTGGAGGAGGGGACGGTGGTGAACGGGTTCGGCGCCTTCGTTCGCGCCCGCATCTCCGACCTTCATCCGGAGGTCCGTACGGCCAGCATGGGGCTGCCGGACGGCTTCGTGGAGCACGGCGAGCGTGGGGAACTTCTGGCGGAGGTGGGGCTCACCACGGACGGAATCGCGGCGCGGGCGGCATCGCTGCTCGGCGCGCCCCGCCCGTCCATGCTCCGTGAGACCGCTTGACGGCTCGCGGCGACGGGATGGGCCGGCCGCGGCGGATCGGCGTCGTCGGGCATCCGCGCTACGCGGTGCTCGGCGCCGTTCTCGAGCGCCTGCTCGCCTGTGCTGAGCCGCACGGCCTGGAGCTGGTCTTCGAAGCGGAGTTGAGCCCCGCCGGCCACGGCGCGCCGCCACTCGCGGCCGACGGGCTGCAGGGGCTGGATCTGCTGCTCACCCTGGGCGGTGACGGGACGCTGCTGCGCGGCGCGCGGATGGTGGCGCCCCACGGGGTGCCGGTCCTGGGGATCAACCTGGGGCACCTCGGCTTCCTCACCGCGGTGGGTCCCGACGAGCTGGAAAGCGCGCTGGACCGCCTCGCCGCCGGTGACATCATCCTCGACGAGCGGATGGTGCTGGATGCCCGCGCCGAGGCCGCCGACGGCACCGTGCGCGGCCGCTATCTCGCGCTCAACGACGCGGTGCTCCACCGCGGCGGCGTCGCTCGCATGCTGCGCATGGTCGTCCACGCGCACGGCGAGGAGGTCGGCACCTACAGCGCCGACGGGATCATCCTCGCCACGCCCACGGGCTCCACCGCCTACTCACTCTCCGCCGGCGGCCCGATCGTGTCACCCGCGGTGGACTGCATCATCGCGACCCCCATCTGCCCCCACACGCTCGCGGTGCGACCGCTGATCCTCTCCGCCGCGGAGACGGTGACCGTGGAGGTGCTCTCGCCCTCCGAGGAGCTGATCCTCACCATCGACGGGCAGCAGGGCGCGATGCTGGTGCCCGGTGATCGCCTGAGGATCTCCCGCGCGCCGCTCCCGCTCCGGCTCGTCCGCTTCCCCGGCCAGACGTTCTTCTCCACACTGCGACGCAAGCTGCGCTGGGGCGATCTGGACGAGCGCGAGCGCTGAACGGCGGCTCGGCATGCGGGCACGAAAAAGGGGCGCCGCTCTCGTTCGAGCGGCGCCCCTCCCGTCATCCGGATCTCCGCTACTCCGCCGAACCCGGCGGCGCCATCTCCGGGCGGTCGCCGAAGCCGACCATCTCCGCCTCGAACGGGTCCGGATCCGAGCGGTAGCGGACGAGCCAGGCGTTGTAGTCGGGAAGACCCAACTCGGAGAAGAGCTCCAGGGTCACCCGCCGCACCAGCTCCAGGTACGGCGACTCGCCATCGGCCACCGGCTCCCGTCGCTCACGCGCAGAGCGCGTGCGATCGGCAAGGTCCCAGATCTGGTCCGAGGAGAGCTCGAGGAAACGCGCCGCCACGCGCGCGGAGCACCAGTCCACGTAGCGTGTCCAGAGCTCGTCCGGCGTCGGCTCCCTCATCTACTCTCGGCGGGAACGGGACAGGAAGCGGGTACGCGAAAACCGCGGTGGCCTGAGACAATCCTAAGCCACCGCACTTCCATCGTCAACGAAGTCGTGATGCCCCACGCGCTCTACCGGGGGAGCCGCGTGTTCAACGTGTCGAAAACCGCGCTCCTGGTCACCGCGTACACCACGACCCTGCGGAGAAGCTCCGGATCCGAATGCTGGGCCCGTTTCACCTGCTCGGCGATCTCGATCGGGAGATCCTCCACGGTGAGGGAGACGTCCACACGGGGTCCGGCATAGGGGTTCGGCTTCACGGTCTCGGACGGCGCAGGGGGTGATGCAGGCGAGCTTCTGAGACCCGCGCGGGGTCCATGGGGCTCTGCGGGGGAGGACCAGTATACAAGGCGCCCCCGGGGGTGTCAAGGACGCACGTAAGTGCAAATCTGGCAGCAGCTTACGTGTAAGTGAGTGCAGGCTGCGGAGTTGTCCCCGGCAATCGAATCATCCGACCGATCCGGAGCGGAGAAGGGGGGCGGGAAGGGAGCGGTGGGAGGCGCGTATTCGGCCCGTCCGATGCCTCCGTCAGCTGCCCACGCGGTGCCCGTCCACCAGCAGCATCGGAGAGCGGTCGATCACCTCGGCGGCCAGCGCGAGGTAGCTCTGCGCGCCGGGCGAAGCCGCATCGTACAGCAGCGCGGGCTTACCGAAGCCGGGTGCTTCTGCGAGGCGGACGTTGCGCGGCACTCGCGTGCGGAAGGTACGGTTGCCGAAGAAGCGCCGCGCCTCCTCGGCGACCTCGCGCGCCAGCGATAGGCGGCCGTCGTACATGGTGAGGAGCACCCCCTCGATGCCGAGCCCCGGGTTCAGCTTCTGCTGCACCAGCTGGATGGTCTCGGAAAACTGCGACAGCCCCTCCAGGGCAAAGAACTCCGGCTGCAGCGGGACCAGCACGGTGTCGGCGGCCACCAGGGTGTTGAGCGTGAGCAGCCCCATGGCCGGCGGGCAGTCCACGAGCACGAAGTCGTACATGTCGCGGATGCCGAGCAGCGCGCGCCGGAGCCGCGACTCGCGATCCGGCAGCCCCGCGAGTTCCACCTCCGCGCCCGCGAGTTCGGTGGTGGTCGGCACCAGGTCCAGCAGCGGCAGGTGCACGCCGCGCACGATGGCCGAGGCGAGCGAGTCGTAATCCAGGAGAACGCTGTAGAGGGAGGCCTTCCGGTCGCGGGCGCGCACACCGAGTCCGCTGGAGGCGTTGCCCTGCGGGTCCATGTCCACGATCAACGTCCGCTTCTCCGCGGCGGCGAGGCTGGCGCCGAGGTTCACGGCCGTGGTGGTCTTGCCCACTCCGCCCTTCTGGTTGGCGATCGCGATGACGTGAGACATGGGGTCCAGGCGGATGTTCACCTGCGCGGTGCGGCGGGAAGGGGGAAATAGTGGATGGGGGGCGCGGGCGCAAGGCCGGGGGGGATTGGTTGTTCGTTGTTCGTTGATCGTTGTTCGTCGACACAGCGCCGCCTTCTGGAGTCGCCCGCGTTCCGTCCGTGAGAGGAGAGATCCAGCGGGAGGGGGATCCGCAGATTACGCAGATTTCGCGGATTTCATCGAGCCAATCTGCGAAATCCGCGTAATCTGCCGATGGTCGTTCAACGGTGACGGCCCGGCTCCGTGATCGAACAACCATCATCGGCACCGAATTTGCCCCTTCCCCCATCCCCCACAACCTCAGAGAGGGGCTGAAATGGCGAGTGTCTGGACGGGTGCGATCGCGTTCGGGCTGGTGAACATCCCGGTGCGGGTGGAGACCGCGGTGCGGTCGCACGACATCAGCTTCCGGCTGCTGCACCAGCGGGGCAAGGACGACCTCTGCCAGGTGAAGTACGAGCGCGTCTGCAAGAACGACGGCAAGGAGGTGCCCTGGAACGAGATCGTGAAGGGGTACGAGTACGAGAAGGAGCGCTTCGTGGTGCTGGAGGACAGCGACTTCGAGAGGGCCGCGCTCGCCACCTCCAAGACCTTCGAGATCCAGGACTTCGCGGACTCGGAAGACATCGACCCGCGCTTCTTCGAGAAGCCGTACTACCTGGTGCCGCAGAAGGGCGGCGAGCGGGCGTACGCGCTGCTCCGCGAGGCGATGCGCGAGCGCGGAAGCGTCGGCATCGGGACCATCACCCTGCGAAAGAAGCAGTACCTGGCCGCCATCAAGACGGTGGGCGACGCCATCGTGCTGGACCTGATGCGCTTCGCGGACGAGATCGTGCCGGAGAGCGAGTTCAACTTTCCCGCGGCCGAGGGGTACCGTCCGCAGGAATTGCAGATGGCGCAGCAGCTGATCGAGAACCTCACGCAGCCGTTCGAGCCGGAGAAGTACACGGACGAATATCGTGAGAACCTGATGAAGATCATCCAGGCGAAGATGAAGGGGAAGAAGATCCGGCTCAAGGAGGCGGACGAGCCGGACATGGGCGGGGTGATCGACCTGATGGAGCGGCTGCAGCAGAGTCTCGACCAGGGACGCGGCGGGTCGGGGGCGAAGAAGGCCGCCGCGAAGAAGAGCACCGCGAGAAAGACCACGGCGAAGAAAGCCGCCGCGAAGAAGAGCACCGCGACCAAGTCGACGGCGAAGAAGGCTACCCGGAAGAGCGCTTAGCGGAGCGGTCGCAGGCGAATGAGCCCACCAGCCGGAGCCGGGAAGAAGGCGATCGCGCCGATGCTGTGCGCGACCGCGCGCGCCGCGCCGGAAGGGGAGGGGTGGACCTTCGAGCCGAAGTACGACGGAATCCGGGTGATCGCGTACGCCACCGCGGAGGACGGGCTCCTGGTCACGCGCAACGGTAACGACAAGAGCCGGCAGTTTCCGGAGCTCGTCCAGGAGCTGAGGGCGCTCTCGCGAAAGCGGGGGCGCCCTCTCGTGCTGGATGGAGAGATCGTGGCGCTGGACGACGGGGAGATCGCACGCTTCGGGCAGCTGCAGTCGCGCATGCACGTGCGCGACGCGGCGCGCATCCGGGCGCACGCGGGGAACGAGTCGGCGGCGTTCATCGCCTTCGACCTGCTGCTGGACGGCGACCGCTCGCTGCTCGCGCTCCCCTGGACCGAGCGGCGCGAACGGCTCGAGGTGGTGCTGGATGGGGCCGGAGACGTGGGCGCGCTGCGCCTCGGCGACAGTGACCCGGACGGCGAGGCGCTGATCGCGCGGGCTCGCGCCGCGGGGTGGGAGGGGGTGGTGGCCAAGCGGGTCGATTCTCCCTATCGCCCCGGCCGGCGATCCCCCGACTGGCTCAAGTTGAAGCTGGAGAACGAGCAGGAGTTCGTGGTCGGTGGATGGACGGAGCCGCGTCGCTCGCGCGAGCACATCGGGGCGCTCCTGCTCGGCTACTACGCACCCGATGGGAAACTGGAATACGCGGGTCATACCGGCACGGGGTTCGACCGCGCCTCGCTGGCGGAGATGGGGCGGCGGCTGCGGCGTCTGGAGCGGAAGACCTCGCCCTTCCGCGAGGAGCCGAAGACCAACGAGACGGCGCACTGGGTCACGCCGAAGGTAGTGGTCCAGGTGCGGTTCAACGAGTGGACGCGGCACGGCACGCTGCGGCAGCCGGTGTTCGTCGGGGTGCGCGAGGACAGAGAGGCGCGGGAGGTGGTGCGCGAGGGTGCGGTGATCGGGGGGGGGTGCGGAGGGGGGTGCGGAGGGGGGTGCGGAGGGGGGTGGGGCGAAGGCGAGGGCGAGGGCGAGGGTGAGGGTGGATCAGAGTGACGAGGGGAAGAGCAGGGCGGCGTGGGTCGCCCGGCTCCGGGACGAGGGAGGCGGGGAACTGGAGGCACCGGGCGAGGGGCGGGTGGGGCTCGGCAATCTGGACAAAGTCTTCTTCCCAATGGGTGGCGAGACGAAGGGCGACCTGCTGGAATATTATGCCAGGATGTCGCCGTACATCCTTCCCGCGATGCAGGACAGACCGCTGGTGCTGAAGCGCTTTCCGAACGGTGTGCGCGGCAAGGCGTTCTACCAGCAGAGTGCGCCGGAGGAGGTACCCGAAGGCGTGCGCGTGGAGCACCTGATCGGCGAGGATGGCGAGGAGCAGGCGCGCTTCGTCGGCGGAAACCTGGTGACGCTTCTCTACACGATTCAGCTCGGGGCGGTTTCGTACGATCCGTGGCACTCGCGCGTGCAGTCGCTGGACAGCGCCGACTACACCGTGATCGACCTGGACCCCGGCCCGGGTGCGGGCTTCGGAACGGTCATCGAGGTCGCGCGTCGCGTGCGTGAGGAGATGGACCGCCTCGGATTGCGCGGCGCGCTGAAGACCTCCGGTTCGTCCGGCGTGCACATCTACCTGCCGCTGCCGCCGGGGACCCCGCTGGAGGCCGCGACGCTGGTGGCGCAGATCGTCGCGACGCGTGTCGCCTCGCGCCACCCGGCGATCGCGACCGTGGAGCGCATGACGCGCCGACGCCCCCGCGGCACCATCTACGTCGATTTCCTGCAGAACATCCTCGGCAAGACCATCGCCGGCGTCTATGCCGTCCGCGCACGCGAGGAGGCCACCGTCTCCACGCCGCTCGAGTGGGAGGAACTGACGGATGATCTGGATCCGCGCGATTTCACCCTGCACGACGTGCCCGCGCGCGTGGCCGAGGTCGGAGATATCTGGGCCGAGGCCATGGCCGTGCCCAACTCGCTGGAGCGGCTCACCGGGCGGTGAGGGAGGGCAGCGGGCGCCGCCGGCTGAGCGCCTCTTCGTCATCCTGAGCGAAGTCGAAGGATCCCCCTGCGACTTCGGAAGGATGAGCAGATAGAGGACACAGAGGTACGTGCACTTCCATACGCCCGCAGGGGCGGGGATGGTGCTGACCGGTCGCCTTTCGTTGCTCGGGCCGACGTCGCAGAGGGATCCTTCGACTTCGCTCAGGATGACAGGTGGGGCTGAGGAAAACAGGTGGGGCTCGGGATGACAGCGCCCCCTCCCAAGTTGCCCGCGTCCGCCGCACTTCGTTAGCTTCTGCGGCACGCTCGGAACCTCCGGCGCCATCGCAGAATCATCAGCCAGGTCACAACGCATGAGCTTCGGAATCACTGGTCGAGCGGCGGTTGCGCTGCTCGGCTCCCTCGTCCTCGTCGTGCAGCCGGCGGTGGGTCAGTCCGCGCCGCCCTCGCCCGAGGAGGTGCTGGGGTACCCGCTGGGTCGGCACTTCACCGACGCGGCGGAGGTCCACCGCTACTCCCGCACGCTCGCCGACGCCTCGCCGCTGGTCCGCTACCGGGAGTACGGCGTCACGCCGGAGCGCCGGCCGCTGTACCAGCTGATCATCGCCCGGGAGGACCACCTGGGGCGGCTGGATCAGATCCTCGCGGCCAACGCCGAGATGACGCGCGCCGGCACCAGCGAAGTACGCGCGCGACAGATCGTCGCAGGCAACCCGGCGATCATCTACTTCAGCTACGGCGTGCACGGCAACGAGGCCTCCTCCAGCGAGGCGGCGATGTGGACGGCGTGGGACCTGGCGCGCGGCGCACCCGAGGTGACCGGGGTGCTCGACTCGGCGGTGGTGATCATCGACCCGGTGGCGAATCCGGACGGCCGTGACCGGTACGTCAACTGGTACCGCACGGCGGTGGGTGATCAGCCGAATGCCGATCCGCAGGCGCGCGAGCACCGCGAGCCGTGGCCGGGGGGGCGCTTCAACCACTACCTGTTCGATCTGAATCGGGACTGGGCGTGGGGCACGCAGCCGGAGACCCAGGCGCGGCTCGCCACCTGGTGGGAGTTCAACCCGCAGGTGCACGTGGACTTCCACGAGATGAGCCCACAATCGACCTACTTCTTCTTCCCGGCAGCCGCGCCGGTCAACCCGATCTATCCGGAGCACGTGATGTCCTGGGCGCGGCGCTTCGGTGAGGCCAACGCACGCGCCTTCGACCAGTTCGGCTGGCCCTACTTCACCGGGGAGAGCTACGACCTGCTGTATCCGGGGTACGGCGATTCGTGGCCCAGCCTGCACGGCGCGATCGGGATGACGTACGAGCAGGCGGGTGGCGGCTCCGCCGGCCTCGCCTTCGAGCGGACGGCGGGCGACACCCTGACGCTCCATCATCGCGCCTCGCAGCACCGCACCGCCGGACACGCCACGCTGCGGGCCGCCGCGGCGGGCAGGTCCGGCCTGGTGCTCGGCTGGGCGGAGGCGCACCGCACCGCCGGCGTCGGGCACTCCGACGTGCTGCTCGTCCCCGACGCACGCGGCCGCGCGCGGGCGCTGGTCGATCACCTGCGGCGCCAGGGGATCGAGGTGGAGCAGGCCGGTGCGGCCTTTCGCGGTGCCGCCACCCCGTACCCGGGCTTCGACAACCGGCGCGACTTCCCGGCGGGCACCTACCGGGTGCGGATGAGGCAGCCGCGTGGCCGTCTCGCCGCCACCCTGCTGCAGCCGGAAACCGAGCTGCGGGCGGAGTACTCGTACGACATCAGTGCATGGTCGCTCGCCTACGCCTATGGCGTCGAGGCGCACCAGACCCGCACACAGCCGTCGGCGTCGTGGCGGGCGGCGGAGGTGACGCAGCCCGCGGGCTCCGCCGCGCTCCCCGCGGCGCGCTTCGGGTACCTGGTGCCCGCCGACGAGAGCGGCTCCGCCGCCATCCTCCGCTTCCTGCAGGCCGGCGGCAACGTGAACGTGCTGCGGCGTGCCGCCACCTTCGACGGGCGCGAGTGGCCGGCCGGCAGCTGGTTCATCCCCATCATGCGCAACCAGCAGCTGACGGAGCTGGCCGATGAGGCGGGGCTCGGCGCCGTGGCTGTCGGTGTCCACACCGGCCTGGCGGAGCGCGGGATCGACCTGGGCAGCGCCAACGCGGCGGCGGTGCGCCTCCCGCGCCTCGCGCTGGTCGGGGGCGATGGCGTCGCCGCCACCTCCTACGGTGCGCACTGGTTCTACCTGGAACAGCGCCTCGGCGTCGACTTCTCGCAGATCCTGGCCGCCGACCTCCCGCGCGCGGATCTGTCGCGCTACGACGTGATCGTGGTGCCGGATGCGGCGGGCCGCGCCTTCCCCGAGGATGCGCGCGATGCGCTGCGCGGCTGGGTGGAGCGCGGTGGCCGGCTGGTGGCGGTCGCCGGCGGCGCGGAGGCGCTGGCATCCGTGGCGGGCGTGGAGATGCGGGACGCGGCCGAGACCGATGATGCAGAGTCCGACCGCGAGCGCTTCCTGGTCACCCGCGAGGAGCGCACCCGACGCAACTGGATGGAGCAGGTGCCCGGCGCCATCCTCCAGCTCCGTCTCGACCCGAGCCACCCGGTCGCCTGGGGCGCGGCCGCGCACGACGGCGAGCGCCTGTTCGTGCTGCACGAGGGGACGAGGGTATTCGAGCCGAGCGCGCGCGGGGAGACCATCGCCTCCTTCGGCACCGACCTGCGCGCCACTTCGGGTGTGATCTCCGCCGCCAACCTGCAGCGGCTGGAGCAGGGCTCGTGGGCGGAGCGGATGGCGGTCGGGCGCGGCAGCGTGGTGCTGTTCGCCGGCGATCCGCTTTTCCGCATGTTCTGGAACGCGACGCATCCGCTGTATGTGAATGCGCTTCTGCTGGGTGGGATGTAGGGGGGAGGAAGGATTCAGGATTCGGGATTCGGGATTCAGGGGGGGATTCTGGCGCTCCCTGAATCCTGATCCCCTTCGCTGAGCACCCCGTCCGGCAGGCGGGCGACGCACCGTGTGAGGGGTCGGTAAACCATTCGGGCACGGCGGGCATCTGAATGTTCGGTGGCTCGATTGGCCCGCCGCATCCCCTCCCTTGCGCCCCTGTATATGCGCGGCGCATATATGTGCCACACACACTCGTCCCCGGAGCTCAGCGATGGGAATGGATCGGGAGCGGTCGATCGAGCGGTTTCTCCCGCTGCGGCCGGTGGAGTTTCACGTCCTGCTGAGTCTCGCGGCAGGGGAGCGGCACGGGTACGGGATCATCCAGGACATCCAGGAGCGGGGGGAGTGGAGTGTGCCCGACGTGGGTACGCTGTACCGGGCGCTGCGGCGGATGCAGGACCAGGGGCTGATCGCTGAGGGTGAGCGACGGCCGGCGGCCGAGGCGGCGGAGGAGCGTCGCAACTACTACCGCATCACCCCGCTCGGCGTGCGGGTCGCCCGGGCGGAGGTGTCGCGGATGGCGTCGCTGGTGCGCGCCGCGCGTGCCGGTGGCCTGCTGGCCGGGGAGGCGCCATGAGCGAGCAGCGCTGGCTGGAGCGCACCGACCGCTGGGTCCTGCGGCTGCTCGGCCTCTATCCGGAGGACTTCCGTGAGGAGATGGGGGGCGCGGTGCGTCGCGGCTTTCGACTCGCTCTGGAACGGACTCGGGGAGCGAGTGCGCCCCGCGATCCGCTGGCGGCGCACCGGCCGGTGGGGACGTGACAGCGAGCTGGTGCTGCGCCGCCTGACCCGCGCCCCGATCTTCGTCCTGACGGTGGTGGGCACGCTGGGCGTGGGGCTCGGCGCCTTCGCGGTGGTGTTCACCGCGGCCGACCGTGTCCTGCTCGCGCCGCTCCCGTACGACGACCCGGACGACCTGTACTTCGTCTGGCGTCAGTACGGCTGGTTCGACCTGGACCGCGGCTGGCTCGGCGGACCCGACATCGCCGCGCTGGCGGAGGCGGGCGGACCGATCCAGGCCCGGTCGGGATGCAGCGCGGGCTGACGACGCTCGCCGCCACCCCGACCGACGAGCCGATGGAGGCCTCCGTCATCACCAGCTCTCCCGAACTGTTCGACGTGTTCGGCGTCCGGCCGATCCTGGGCCGCGGGTTCGCCCCAGACGAGGTTGGTCCCGATCGCGAGCCGGTGATGGTGCTCGGACATGATCTCTGGCAGACGCGCTTCGGTGGGCGGGAGGACGTGATCGGCTCGGAAGTGCAGGCCGGCGCCACCACCTACACGGTGATCGGTGTGATGCCGCGCGATTTCCATTTCCGCTCCCACTCCAGTCTGAGGCGCCCGCAGGGGGCGGATCTCTACATCACCCATTCCGTGAACCTGGCGGAAATGAACCCGGGCGGCGGCAGCTACGCGGGGCTGATCCGGGCGCGGCCCGGGAGCACACCCGAGGCGGTGCAGACGGCTGTCGCCTCCGTCGGCAGAATGCTCGATGAGCGCGACCACGAGGGGCGCGGCCTCCACATCTACGCCGTAGGGATGAAGGAGGACCTGGTGTCCGGCGTCCGCCCGTCCACGCCGATGGGCGGCCGCAGATGTTCCGACCGGTGGCCGCCGTTCCCGTCCGAAATCTGTACTACACGGTCTGGACCGATCGGGCACCCCGCAGTCTCGCGCTGGAGATCCGCAACACCATCTGGGGTCTGAACTCGGGACTCGCCATCTCCGAATTGCGGACGATGGATGAGATCGCCTCCGAGGCGGTGAGCACCCAGCGGCTCAGCGCGGTGCTGATCGCCGGCTTCGCCATCGGCGCGCTGCTGCTGGCGGCGATGGGGCTGTTCGGCGTCGTCGCGGGATCCGTGAACCGCCGCCGTCACGAGCTCGCGGTGCGCCTCGCGCTCGGCTCGCAGTACAGCGGCATCCTCGAGCTCGTCATGGGCGAGGGGGCGATCCTGATCGCGCTGGGGCTCCTGCTGGGGATTCCGGGGATCTACCTGGCGGGCAACACGCTGCGGGGGCTGCTCGTGGGGATCTCACCGTTCGATCCGCTCACCGTAGGCCCGGTGGCGCTCGCGCTGGGATTGATTGCACTGGGAGCCTGTTACCTCCCGGCTCGCAGGGTGATGGCCATCGAGCCGGCGAGACATCTGCGACAGGACTGAAGGACGAAGGGGGTCCGCAGATTACGCAGATTTCGCAGAATGGCTCGATGAAATCCGCTAACGGGGTATTTGCTTCACTCAACCTGAATCGAGGCCCCTATCGGAGGCGTTTGCGCCAGTAACCGGGCCGCCGCTTGTGGCGCGAGAAGGCATTTCAGAAAGATGTCGGCCTCAACGGGAACGGGGACGCAGATCAGATCGTACGAATACGGTCGGAGCGGAAGCCGCCGCGCCCGGCGACTGAGGGGCGAACTGCTCCCCGCGATCATCTGTCTGTACCGTAAAGGTTCGTCAACAGGAATCACGGGCAGAGTGCGCCGATGGGGATAACCTGAACCCCGTCCGGGCGGACATACCCGAGGCCGAAGCCGGTAATCACCGCGAGGAACCGCGGGAACCCGCACTTTTTCGTGTCGACCTTATCGGCAAACGCCAGCAACGTCGCAGCAGCCTGATCGACCATGCCCGGCCCCAGCTTCACCTCGATTGCACCCCAGCGGCCGTCGATGGACTCGATGATGGCGTCAACCTCAAGGTCGGTATTGTCCTTGTAGTGCAGAACCTGTGCGTCCATTGTCTGGGCGTAGATCCGGAGGTCGCGGATCACCAGGGACTCGAACAGGAAGCCAAGAAGCTTCAGGTCGTCAAGCAGTCGGTCCGGCGTTGCTCTCATGACGGCCACCGCGAGGGCCGGATCTACGAAGTGCCGCTTGGGCGTAACCCGGACCCTCGCCTTCGATCGCAGGTGAGGCCCCCATGCCGGTTGATCCTCGATAACCATCAGCCGCTCAGGGGCCTGGTAGTAGGCGAAGGCCGCCTTGTGGTCAATAGCCTCTTCCGCTTCGGCAACGTCTCGTGCGAGCGTCTTGACCCCGGTCATTGTGCCGACGTTGCGTGCGACGGATCGCATCAACTGCAGGACCCGATCGGGATCGTGGTTGACGCCCCCCACCCGCTGGACGTCCGTCCGCCGGACTTCGTCCACATAGGCGCGCATCGCGGCCAGAGCCTGGTCAACGGGTGCGTCGACGAAGCGTGGCCAACCGCCGATGGCCACGCGCTTTGCTATCTCCTGCACGTCCAGCCCGGGGTCGGTGGACCGAGCGAGTTGGCCGGCCATCAGTCCCGCCAGCGACACTGCACCGGTGGAATGGCCGCTCTCATGAAGGGACAATGGGCCGCATGCGCAGGCGAGCGAACCTGCCGGCGCCAGTATGGCGCGTATCGTCGTCCGCGGGCACCGCGGAGCCCGTCAGGAGGAACCGACCGTTGGCCTGGCGGTCGTCCACCATCCGGCGGGCGTGATTCCAGATCGCCGGCTCGATCTGCCACTCGTCGATGAGGCCAGGCCACCGATCGCAACGCTAGTGAGCCCCCGATTGCAACCTGCCTCACTCGGGCAGGAGGTCGCATGTAAGTTAAGATGTGCCTGGACTGATGGGCCGCGGTCCTCGCCCTGTACCCATGTATAGCGCCCTCGTGGGCGTGTGATCGACTGTCACGGCCTGCTCCAGCAGTCGGTAAAACAGCAGGCCGCGGAAGCGGGATGCGCGGCGGTTGAACCGAAAGGCGTATTCATCGAGGTAGTAGTCTAGGTGCACGTTGCTCACACCTCCCTGTAGTGTGCCCATGAGCCAGCGCTTTAGCAGGGAGGCAACGCGATGGACATGGGGCATTGAGACGTGTGCCGGGTCACCCGATCGCGAGATTACGGTGACCTCGTGCGTGTAACCATGCCTCCTCCGCCCTTTCGGCAGCTTTTCCGGGCATGGAACTTCCTTTTTCTCCGTTCAGCGGGAGGAATCGTTCCGCTCCGTGACGGGCGGAGCCGGAGGCGAGGGAAGGCATCGACAAGGGAGTGCAGATGATCAACTTCGAGAGATTAACTGTCAAATCGGCAGAAGCCATCCAGAGCGCCGCCAATGCGGCCCGGCAGGGTGGCAACCCGCAGGTGGAGGATCTGCACCTGCTGGACGCACTCCTCTCGCAGGACGAGGGGATCGTGGTGCCGGTGTTGCAGAAGGTCGGGGTGAACGTCGCGCGCCTCCGGGAGTCGCTGAAGGAGGCGCTGGAGCGGCTGTCGAAGCAGTTCGGCGGGTCGCAGCCGACCATCTCGCGCGAGCTGAACGACATCCTCGACCTGGCGGAAAAGGAGGCGCGCGACCTGAAGGACGAGTACATCTCCACCGAGCACCTGCTGCTCGGCGCTGGCGGAGAAGAAGGGCTCGCAGGCTCGCGAGCTGCTGAGCGCGCAGGGGGCGACGCGGTCGGCGCTGGTGCAGGCGCTGGAGCAGGTCCGCGGTTCGCACCGGGTGACCGACCAGACCCCCGAGGACAAGTACCAGGCGCTGCAGCGCTTACTCGGTGGATCTCACCGAGCGGGCGCGGCGCGGCAAGCTGGACCCGGTGATCGGCCGCGACGAGGAGATCCGCCGGGTGATCCAGGTGCTCTCGCGGCGCACCAAGAACAACCCGGTGCTGATCGGCGAGCCCGGGGTGGGGAAGACGGCGATCGTGGAGGGACTGGCCCAGCGGATGGTGAGCGGCGACGTGCCCGAGGGGCTGCGTGACAAGTCTGTCGTCTCGCTCGACATCAGCGCCATGCTGGCCGGCGCCAAGTACCGCGGCGAGTTCGAGGAGCGGCTCAAGGCGGTGCTCAAGGAGATCACCGACGCGGAGGGGCGCTTCATCGTCTTCATCGACGAGCTGCACACCATCGTGGGCGCGGGCAAGACCGAGGGCTCGCCGGACGCCGGGAACATGCTGAAGCCGGCGCTGGCGCGCGGGCGAGCTGCGGGTGGTGGGCGCCACCACGCTGGACGAGTACCGCCAGTACATCGAGAAGGACGCGGCGCTGGAGCGGCGCTTCCAGCCCGTGTTCGTGGGCGAGCCGAGCGTGGAGGACACCATCGCGATCCTGCGCGGGCTCAAGGAGCGCTACGAGGTGCACCACGGGGTGCGCATCACCGACCCCGCCATCGTCGCGGCCGCCACCCTCTCCGACCGCTACATCGGCGACCGATTCCTTCCCGACAAGGCGATCGACCTGATCGACGAAGCGGCGAGCCGGCTGCGCATCGAGATCGACTCGCTGCCGCAGGAGATCGACGAGGTGGAGCGCCGCATCGTGCAGCTGGAGATCGAGAAGCAGGCGCTGCAGAAGGAGAGCGACCCCGCCTCGCGCGAGCGGCTCCAGCAGGTGGAGGCGGAGATCGCCGACCTGCGGGAGCGCAGCTCGGGGATGAAGGCGCAGTGGCAGGCGGAGAAGGCAGGCGATCGCCGGAGCTGCGGGAGATGAAGGAGCGGCTGGACGAGCTTGAAGGTGGAGGCGGAGCGCGCCACGCGCACCGGCGACCTGGCCCGCGCCGCGGAGATCCAGTACGGCGAGATCCCCGCGCTGCAGGAGCAGATCGCAGGAGGCGGAGGCGCGGCTCGGCGAGCTGCAGAAGGAGTTCACGCTACCTCAAGGAGGAGGTGGACGCCGACGACATCGCGGAGGTGGTCGCCCGCTGGACCGGGATCCCGGTGTCGCGGATGCTGCAGAGCCGAGCGCAGCGCCTGGCGCACCTGGACGAGCACCTCAACGAGCGGGTGATCGGGCAGCCGGAGGCGACGCGTGCGGTCGCCGACGCGGTGCGCCGCTCGCGCGCGGGGCTGCAGGACCCCAACCGCCCGATCGGCTCGCTTCATCTTCCTCGGGCCCGACCGGGGTGGGGAAGACGGAGACCGCGCGCGCCCTCGCGGAGTTCCTCTTCGACGACGAGGACGCGATGGTGCGCATCGACATGTCCGAGTACATGGAGCGGCACGCGGTCGCGCGACTGATCGGCGCGCCGCCCGGGTACGTCGGCTACGAGGAGGGGGGCAGCTCACCGAGGCGGTGCGCCGCCGCCCGTACAGTCGTGATCCTCTTCGACGAGATCGAGAAGGCGCACCCCGACGTCTTCAACCTGCTCCTGCAGATCCTGGACGACGGACGGCTGACCGACAGCCAGGGTCGGATGGTGAACTTCCGCAACACGGTCATCATCATGACCTCCAACATCGGCAGCCCGCTGATCCTGGAGCAGTCGGAGCGGATGCGGGACGCCGGACACGCGCGTGGAGGTGGAGACCGCGGTGCTCGCGGAGCTGCGCCGCGCACTTCCGCCCCGAGTTCCTCAACCGCGTGGACGACATCATCGTCTTCCGCCCGCTGGAGCATGGCCGACCTGAAGCGGATCGTCGATCTGCAGCTGCGGCGGCTGGAGAAGATGCTCGCCGAGCGCAAGCTCACGCTGGTGGTGGAGCGATGCGCGCGAAGGAACTGATCGCCGAAGAGGGGTACGATCCGGCGTACGGCGCGCGGCCGCTGAAGCGCGCCATCCAGCGGCTGGTGCAGAACCCGCTCGCGATTCGGCTGCTGGAAGGCGAGTTCGAGGACGGGGATACGATCCGCGTGGTGCGGGAGGATGGTTCGGCGACGCTCGGGTTCGTGCCGGGCGGGGACGGAATGCGGGAGGGGTCGGCGGCGTGATCCCCCGCCCCGTCATCCAGAGCCCGCACCGGGATCTCTGATGGCACTCCACGGCCGGCGCGGGCGTGGGATCCGGATGCCGCGGCCATCCTCAGCATCCGGATCCCATCGCTCGCTCCGCTCGCGCGGGATGACAGGAGGTGCCGGCCCCCGCCTCGTCCGGCACAACCGGTTGTCGGCTTGACAGTTCGTTCGCCGGCGCGGTAGCATTCCCCCTCCGGGCCGGCCTCTCGCCGGCCCGGAGCGTTACCCCTCCAGATGACGAAAATCGTGCCACTCCGCAGCCTTCGCTCCGCCCCGGTTCTCCTCCTCGCGCTCCTGCTTTCGGGGTGCGCCACGCGCGTCGCGCAGCCCGCCGGCGGTCCGGGCGCGCCGCTCGCGCCCGCGGCCATCGAGCGCTTCCTGCTCCTCGCCGGCGAGCGTGACTACGTGCAGATGGGGTGGATCTTCGGGAACGCGCAGGGCGCCATCCTCCGCCAGCACCCGGTGCGCGAGGTGGAGCAGCGCATGTACGCGCTCGCCCACGTGCTGCAGCACGACGGCTACGTCCTCGGCGGCGAATCGGCCGTACCCGGCCGCCTCGGGAGCGCCATCCGCTACAACGTCGCCCTCACCCGCGCCAACCGCACCTTCCAGGTGCCCATCACGGTCGCGCGCGCGGGCGACGGCCGCTGGTACGTGGAGATGATCGACGTGGAAGCGGTGACGAATGTGAGGTAGGGAGGCGGTGGTGAGGGGGGACACGGTGATGGCCAGGATACTGGCTCGGGTGGTGGTGACATGGTGATGGCCAGAATACTGGCTCCGGTGCAAGGGCATCACCTGCGGTCAGTTTACCGGGGCGGAGCAGGGGCTGGTGGCGTCGCCAGTTTGCAGGTAGGGCCGCCTCGATGGGTGACGAGGCAGACGCCGACACTGCAAGCGGTTGCCAGAACCTGGCGAAGGGGCCAGCCCGGACACCGGAACCGGTTACCAGGAACTGGCGACGCCGCTGACGCTTAACCGTCACCCGTTACTGGAGCCGCCGCCGGCCCCCTCCTCGAGCAATTCCACCAACACCCCGCCCGCCGCCTTCGGGTGCAGAAACGCCACCCTGTGGCCATGCGCGCCGGCACGGGGCTCGCGATCGATGAGTTGATAGCCGTGGGCCTCGAATTCGCGGAGGGTCGCGGCGATGTCGGGCACGCGGTAGCAGAGGTGATGCGTGCCGGGGCCCTTTCGCTCCAGGAAGCGCGCAACGGGGGAATCGGCGCGGGTGGGGGAGAGCAGCTCGATGCGGCCGGCGCCGTCTCCGATGAAGACCACCTCGACGCCCTGCGACTCGACCGTCTCACGGCCGTGGCCGGCCGAGCCGACGATCGACTCCCATCGCGAGAGCGCCTCATCCAGCGAGGCGACGGCGATGCCGACATGATCGAGAACCCGTTCTTGCATGAGCGGTGTATCAGCAGTGAGATGTACCCGGGACAGGTGTCCCGGAGGGAGCAAAATCTAGCCGCGTGCGGGGCAGGCGGCCAGCGAACCGAACCGGAGACATCCAAATGGCGGACAACGGCAAGACGGTGACCATCACCGACGACAACTTCGCGACCGAGATCGAGGGGACCAGTGGCCTCACGATGGTCGATTTCTGGGCAGTGTGGTGCGGCCCCTGCCGCATGGTCGGCCCGATCGTCGAACAGCTCGCGGAGCAGTACGACGGACAGGTGAAGGTCGGCAAGCTCGACGTGGACGGAAACCAGCGCACCGCGGCGCGCTTCGGCATCCGCTCCATCCCCAGCATCCTCTTCTTCAAGGACGGCAAGCTGGTGGACACGGTCGTGGGCGCGGTGCCCAAGCCGGCGCTCGAGCGGAAGATCCAGGAGCATATGTAGGGGATCGGGGATCGGCATTCGGGGGTCGGGGGCGGGTTGCCCCGGCCCCCTTGCCGTGCCCCCGCCGTGCAGTTTCCCCGGTCCCCGAATGCCGATCCCCGGTCCCCATTCGTCCATGCCCACCCTCTACATCGTCAGCACGCCCATCGGCAATCTCGGCGACCTCTCTCACCGCGCCGCCGAGGTCCTCAGCTCCGTGGACGTGGTCCTGGCCGAGGATACCCGCCGCACCGGGATGCTGCTGAAGCACTTCGGGATCGAGGCGCGGCTGATCTCGGCGCACGAGCACAACGAGAACGCGCGCAGCCGGCTGGTCGCGGAGCTGCTCGGGGAGGGCAAGGACGTCGCGCTGGTCTCCGATGCGGGGACGCCGCTGCTCTCGGATCCCGGGGTCGCGGCTGGTCCGCGCGGCGGTGGAGGGCGGGTTCCCGGTGGTGGCGATCCCCGGCGCGTCGGCGCTGCTCGCCGCGCTGGTGGCATCCGGCCTCTCCGCGGACCGCTTCACCTTCTACGGCTTCATCCCCCGTAAAGGCGGCGATCGCGCGGCGCTGCTGAAGGAGATGGCGGAGTCGCGGTACACCTCCGTGATGTACGAGTCGCCGCACCGGGTACAGGCGTTGCTCGACGATCTGCTCGCCGCCGCCAGTGCGGAGCGGCAGGTGGTGGTCGCGCGTGAATTGACCAAAATGCACGAGGAGATCTACCGCGCGCCGCTGGAGGAGGCGGTCACCCGCTTCGCCGAGCGCGCGCCGAAGGGGGAGTTCGTCGTGCTGCTGGAGGGGAACACCGCGGAGCCCGACGCGGAGGCCGAGGAGGCCACCGCACGCACACTGGCGGAGGCGCTGCTGGAGCAGGGGCTGGCGCCCAGCGCGGTGGCCAAGGAGGTGAGCCGGAGGACGGGGATCTCGCGGAACGAGGCGTACGCGATGGTGCAGGGGCTGGGGGGGTAGCGGGGGCTGGGGTGGTCGGCGCCCGGACCCCGGCTCCGAACCCTGAAGCTACGAGCCCAACCGCGCCCCCTCTAGGAACCCGCCGCCTCACCCGCTATCTTTCGGTACCTGTACGGTACACCCCATCACCCATCACCCATGCCCAACGACCGAGCCATCTTCCAGGACGAACACGGCCGCGGCTGGCTGGTGGAGATGCAGTATGGCCATCCGTCGCCCACCGAGCTCGGCATCTACGCCGCCCGCTTCCTCTGCCCGGAGGACCCGGAGGAGCCGGTGCGCGTCGGCTTCCTCCTCCTCGACACGGTGGAGTCCGGCGACGAGGCGATGCTTCGCGAGGCGCTGGCGGAGTCGGAGCCGGCGCGGGAGATCGGCTGATCGCGATGCCCGCCACCGCGGCCGGTGAGCTCTTCCTGGGAACGGCTGCGGCGGAACGGCTGCGGCGGGAGATCGCGCGCGCCCGGGGCAACGAGGTCTGCTTCCTCGGCGTCGGTCGGCGAGGACGGGGAGATCGCAGGAGCCGCGGGTGGTGGCGCGCGGGCAACGCGCAGGCGGTGCTGGCGGCGATCCGGGACTCCGGAGCCGGGCGGGGTGGTGCTGCACAACCACCCATCCGGCGTGCTGGAGCCTTCGCAGGCCGATCTGGACGTGGCGGCGCGGCTGTTGGAGGAGGGGCTCGGCTTCGCGATCATCGACAACGACGCCACCGAGCTGTACGTGGTGGTGGAGCCGCCTGCCGCCGTCGAGCAGGAGCCGCTCGACCTCGACGCGCTGGAGGCGGAGCTCGGCCCCGGCGGCCCCGTCGCCCGCGCGCATCCGGCGTTACGAGGACCGCCCGGAGCAGCGCGCGCTCACCCGGATGATCGGCGAGCGCTACAACCAGGGCGGGATCGGCATCGCGGAGGCGGGCACCGGCACCGGTAAGTCGCTGGCATACCTCCTCCCCGCCATCCGCTGGGCGCTGCAGAACCGCGAGCGCACCGTCGTCTCCACCAACACCATCAACCTGCAGGAGCAGCTGGTCGACAAGGACCTCCCCTTCCTGCGGCAAGCGCTCGGCGAGCCGTTCCGCTTCGCGCTGGTGAAGGGTCGCAACAACTACGTCTCCATCCGCCGCGCGCGCCTCGCGCTGGAGGCGCGCGGGCTCGCTGATCGAGGACGAGAAGCAGGCAGGAGCTCGCGGCGATCGTCCAGTGGCTCGAGACCACGCAGGACGGCTCGCTCTGCGATCTCCCTTCCGCCCCTCCGGCGAGGTGTGGGACGAGGTGCAGTCGGACTCGGACGTCTGCCTGCGCGCGCAAGCTGCCCGCACTTCGAGGAGTGCTTCTACCAGCGCGCGCGGCGCGAGGCGGCGTCCGCCGACGTGCTGGTGGTCAACCACCACCTCCTCTTCTCCGACCTGGCGGTGCGCCGCGCGCAGGGCAACTACAGCGCGCCCGCCGTGCTCCCGCACTACCGGCGGCTGGTGCTGGACGAGGCGCACAACCTGGAGGAGGCGGCCACGCAGCACCTGGGCGCCACCGCCTCGCGCCGCGCCGCTCTTCCGCGTGCTGCGGCGGCTGGAGAACCGCGGCAAGGGCGTGCTCCCGTCGCTGCAGCGGGCGCTGCAGGGCGTCCAGCCGTGACCTGCTCGCGCAGGCCGCGCTGCGACCTGATCGAGGAGCGGCTGATCCCGGCGCTCCAGGGCGCGCCGCGAGCGCGGCGGGAGCGTCTTCGCCCACCTGGAGCGGGTGCTCCGCGCGTCGGGTGGGCAGATGATGCGCATGGAGCCCGCCTTCGCCGCGCACCCGGTGTGGGACGAGGGGCTCGGCGAGGAGCTGAGCGAGCTGCTGGAGCACCTGGACGGCGCTGCAGCGGGGGATGGAGTCGCTGCGGGAGCGCGTCTCCATCGACGAGGAGGCGCCGCCGCAGCCTTCGAGCACCCAGCTGATGGAGCTGCGCGGCGCGGCCAACCGGCTGGAGTCGGTCGCGGCGGCGCTGCGGCTCACCCTCCGCCCGGGCGAGGAGGCGATCGAGATGGTGCGCTGGATGGAGCTTCGCCGCGACGCGCGCGGCGGCGAGGGGAACGTGACCCTCTCCGCCGTGCCGCTCGACCTCTCGCACGCTGCTGCGCGAGACGGTGCTGGAGCAGATCCCCACCGTGATCCTGACCTCCGCCACGCTGGCGACCCGCTCCGACTTCGGCTTCCTCCGCTCGCGCCTCGGCCTCGCGGACGCGGAGGTCACCGTGAAGGAGGCGATCTTCCCCTCGCCCTTCGATTACGAGTCGCAGACGCTGCTCGCCGTCCCCACGGACCTCCCGGTTCCGCTCGGCGAGGGCGACGGTCGTCACGACCGCGCCACCATCGGCGCCACGGTGGAGATGGCGAAGCTCAGCGACGGCGGCATCTTCGTGCTCTTCACCTCCTACCGCGCGCTCCAGGCGGTGGCGGCCGGGCTGCGCGAGCGCGGCGCGGACGGCGAGTGGCCGCTGCTTCGTGCACGGCGAGGCGCCGCGCGCCCTGCTCGTCGAGCGCTTCGTCGAGTCCGGCCGCGGCATCCTGCTCGGCACCACCTCCTTCTGGGAGGGGGTGGACGTGCCGGGGCGGCCGCTGCGCGGGCTCGTCATCCCGCAGCTTCCCTTCAAGGTCCCCACCGAGCCGGTCACCGCCGCGCGCATCGAGGCGATCGAGATGCGCGGCGGGAACTCCTTCGGGGAGTACATGCTCCCGCACGCGGCGATCCGGCTCAAGCAGGGGTTCGGCCGGCTGATCCGCTCGCGGACGGACCGCGGCGCGGTGCTGATTCTGGATCCGCGGATCGCGACCAGGAGCTACGGGCGGTTCCTGGTGGAGTCGCTGCCGCCGGCGGCGGGGGTGGCGGGGGGCTGGCGGGAGACGGTGTTTCCGGCGCTGCGGGAGTTCTATGGGTTTGCGGATGGGGGACTGTAGTTTCCACCTCACCTCGTCCGTCCGCGCGCATCCATTCGTGATCGAACACCCCCGATAAGAGTTCCTCTGATCGCCAACAGCCGAACTCCGCCTTGATAGGCGTCCGACCTGCAGCCCGATAAGAATGTGACAGAGCCACTGTACCGCCTCGTTTTCGTGTGCCTTCTTCTCGCCGGCTGTGCGACGGCCTCCCCGCGCCTCGGCCTCCCGGCCGAGCACCCGACAGCCGCCGACGTTCCGCTCGGAGAAGTTCAGCTTCGCCAGATCGGCCGTGACGTCTGGGTTCACGTCTCGACCTGGCGGTTCGACGACGGGACTACCTATCCCTCGAACGGGCTCATCGTCCGCGACGGCGACGGGCTCCTCCTCGTCGACCCGGCATGGGGCGCGGAAGCTACTGCCGCACTCCTCGACGCCATCGACACCGAGATCGGGCTCCCGGTCCGACGCGCCGTGGTAACACACTTCCACGACGACCGCGTCGCGGGAGCGGACGTGCTCGCGGCGCGTGGGATCGAGGTATTCGGAACCCCGCTCACGCGGCGGTTAGCGGCGGCCGCAGGGAATGTGGTCCCGGCCTTCTCGCTTGTGGGGCTCGCCACACCGGGCAGCGCCGTTCGTGTGGGGTCGGTCGAGGTATTCTACCCGGGAGCGGGCCACTCACCCGACAACCTCGTCGTCTACGTTCCCGCGGGAAACGTGCTATTCGGCGGTTGTGCCGTCCACGAAGCATCGCGCGAGACAGTGGGGAACGTCGCCGACGCCGACCTCAGCTCGTGGCCCGTCGCGCTCCGCCGAGTTCGGGACCGTTACCGCGAAGCTGAAGTCGTCGTGCCGGGGCACGGCGTGCCGGGCGGGCCGGAGTTGCTCGACCGCTCGATTGAGATCGTCGAGGCCCACGAAGAGGATTGAGCTGGCAGGTTAGCCTCGCGCGGCATTCGATCCCTGACAGCCGCGGCTACAAGCATCCTGCCCTAACAAGTCGTTTGAACGGACGAGCCCGCGGCGATGTTTTCCAGCAGCGAAAGAGTCCGGCACCGCGGGTTCGCCACTGAACGCTCGTCGGCGTCCAGACGTTAAGTGACTCCGTTCCCGGACCGAATCCGGCTGGGAACCGATCCGCCCCCCAGATCGCCTTTGAGAGAGACGCCGGGCCAGCCGACCACCGCGGAGCATGCAGGGGCTCTCGGGCACCTACGTTACCTCCGGCTCGCGATCCCCGCCTCGATCAGTGCCAGGGCCGCTTCGAGATCCTCGTCCCGCCCGTCCCGAACCGCCGCCAACGTTCGTACCACGGGCACGGTCGGCCGAATCCCGATCAGGTGATGCTGGGATTCATCGTGCTTGAGCACCCGCATCCCCGTCCAGGTGATGGTGAATCCGCCAGGGAGCGAAGCCCGATTCACATTGCCGTTCGCGGCAGCGGTGGTGCGGCCGACGATCTCTCCCAGTCCGTGGTGCTCGACGATGCCCATCACCGACTCGGCGTAGCTGATCGCCCGTTCATCGGTGAGAAAGACGATCTTCCCGCTGAACCGAGGCCCTGCGGGTGGTAGCCGCCAGCGACCCGAGGTCTCATATCCGACGAGAGCCTCCTGATCCGGGTAGATCTGGTGCGGGATCTGCCAGTGCGCGGACGTGAGAGGCACACTGGTCAGGTGCTGGAGCACCGTGTGGTTGGCGTTGGGATAGCCGCGCAGATCGAAGATGATCCCCCGAGCGTCTGCTAACTCGCTGATGTGCCGGATGATGGCTTCGCTGTCCGCGCGGGAGAGATCCACGTAGTGGACGCCGTCGCGCAGCTGCTCGATGGGCGCCGGGCGGTCCTCGGTGACGATCCGGCTGACGCGGGTTGCCTCGCATGCGGTGGTGCTTCCGGCCCGCTCGAGTGACATCCGCGCGGGTGCATGAGCAGGGCCCATCCCCAGTTCCCAGAGCGCCCGTCTCGTCCTCCACTGCGGCGAACCGGAGATGAACCGCTCCAGTTCGGTGAGCACCTGTTCGGTGGGCCGGCCGTCGATGCTGACCAGGATGTCTCCGGGGCGTCCGCACGGGGGTGGATTGCTGGCATCGGTGGCGGTGATCACGATCCGGCCCTCGACGCGATCGAACAGGAAGGGGAGACTGAGTCGCCCCTGCTCGCTCGCATGGCTGACCCTGCCGTGTCCGTCCTCCAGCTGTGCGACCATCCAGCGGAGCGTCGCGAGGAACTCCTCCACCGTGCGATCCCGCTCCGCCCGCCGTAGCGTTTCGGTGAGAACGGCGTCCCAGTCGACGGCGACGACGTCGAAGTAGGGGTAGAAGTGCTGGAGGATGTTCCACGCGATCACGGTTGCGCCGAACCGCACTCCGGCATCCGGGCCGGTGAGCCCCGCCATGTCGGTCGATTCCAGCGCCGACCGCAGTGCGGCGAGGCTCACCGCGTTGCCGTCAGGCAGCGTCCGTCCTTCACTGCTGAAGACCGCGATCGGGATCCGGGCAGTGAGCCCCTGGCCGAGCGTGCGCCGCACCGTCTCACCGGGCGCGGGGTGTTCGCGAAATAGCGGCGCGGCCAGCGGTGGCTCCGTCGATCTTTCGAAGACCAGCGATCCGCTGCCCCGGAACGGCTCCCGATCCGAGATGCGGAGGACGTAGTCGGCACTGCTGGACGCCCATCCCACGGGTCCACTGCCGGACGCGCGGTCCTCGAACCCCGGGTTCGCCAGCGGCACCACGCTCCACTGCTCGCTTCCGGTTTTCCTGACCGCCAGCTCGACCTGGTCGATCCAGATCCGGCCCTCGCCGGGGAGGATGGCACCGAGCACGATCCAATCTGCATCGGAGGCGATCGTGCCGGAGATCTCCACGACCTCCCAGTCGCCCGACCTCACGGGGCGGTCGCTCATGTTGTCGAAGAACCCGCGCTGCTGGTTCCGCCGATCGACCCGGAGCCACAGCTGCCCCTGGCTCCCGCTCCAGCTGGTGTCGGCCCTGAGCGCCGCCCGGAGACGCAACTCCATCCCGCGGTAGGCCGAGGCCTCCACCCGCTGTGAGACCGCGCCGAAGCGCGACCCGCCGGCCGCGGGAGCTTGGCGGTTCAGGCGAATGCTCGAGTAGGGGCCGGGCGCGCCCAGACCGATCCCTCGATGCTGCCAGGCGACGAGCACCATGCCGGAAGTGTCCGCCGGGAGCAGCGCCGGGTGCGGGTCAGGGGTGGGCTGATCCGCGGAAAGGAGCTGCATGGCGGGGGCAAGCGGCGCAAAGAGGTCGGTCAGCGTGGATCTCAGCTCGGCGGGTCCGGTTGCGTCCACGACCCTCCTCGCGCCGTGCACGGCGAACCGGTCCCACTGGACGGCGGCGGACTCGTCGCTCGGGTGGAAATGCCGCACATAGCCGTAGAGCTTCGCAAACGCGCGGAGGTTCTCTATCACCTGTGGGTTGGCGGTCGGGGTCGGAGGCAGATCCTGAGCCGCGCCGGTAGAGGGGATCAGGAGTGCGCAGAGCGCCAGAAGGATGACGGCGCCGCGGCCGCAGGCCGGCAGAAACGGCACGAACGAAGAACCATCCTCGGGTACGGACATTCTCATTCTCATCGGCGCTTTCTCAGTGAGTTCCGGCGGCGCTGGCCGGGGACATCGGCAGGATGCTCTGGATTTGCGGCAGGTCGCGATGGTCATCCCGCGACCGCCGATCGAACAGGTGTCGCACTGCAGCGGATCGAAGAGAGCCCGCGGAACCGTTGAAGTCGGGGGCAGGGCGGGAGAGTGAGTGAGCATCCCGGAGATGAATCCGGTGTGAGGCGATACCCACGCAGCGGGAATATACGACGGGTTGGCCAAAGAATGCCATTCTGCATTCTCGCACCGGCCGTTTGGCACTTCGTGGTGGAACTCGGAATACGTTGTGGAGCGGCATCCCGGGTGTGGTCGCACGGTCCGCACGAGTCGTGTTTCCCTGGCGGCGCAGGGCGGTGGATTCTAGCTTTCCGGGCGCAACGTTTCCATCGAAGACGTTTACCCGGCGCCCCCGGATGTCAGTGACCATCTCCCCGAGCAAGATCATCTGCGTCGGCCGCAACTACCTGGAGCACGCGCGGGAGCTCGGCAACGAGGTCCCGGAGCGGCCGCTGCTCTTCTTCAAGCCGCCCTCGGCGATCATCCGGGACGGTGAGGCGATCGTGCTGCCGGCGGCCTCCGCGCAGGTGGAGCACGAGGCGGAGATCGCGGTGGTGATCGGGGAGCGGGCGCGCAATGTGCCAGCCAGCCGAGCGCTGGACCACATCGTGGGGTACGCACCGCTCAACGACGTCACCGCGCGCGACCTGCAGAAGACGGACGGCCAGTGGGCGCGGGCCAAGGGGTTCGACACCTTCTGCCCGGTAGGGGTGATGGTGCCGGGGACGGGGATCGATCCCGGGGCACTGGAGGTCGTCTGCCGGGTAAACGGTGAGGTCCGCCAGCGGGGAAACTCGCGGCAGATGGCCTTCCCGATCCCGGTGCTGATCGAGTACATCAGCTCGATCATGACGCTGGAGCCGGGCGACCTGATCGCGACCGGCACGCCGGCGGGGGTGGGCCGGCTGCGGGCGGGCGACGTGGTGGAGGTGGAGGTGGTGGGTGTGGGAACCCTGACCAATCCCGTGGAGGACGGATGAATCCTGCTCTGGGCCGTACGCTGGCCGTGGGGATCGTGGCGGTGGTGATGATCGACTGGCTCTCCAAGTTCTGGGTCGCCACGCGGATGGCGCTCGGCGAGTCGATGGCGCTGATCGACGGCTGGCTCTACCTGGCGCACCGGAAGAACCCCGGCGTGGCCTTCAGCATGTTCGCGGATCTGCCCGATGCCTGGCGGACGCCGGTACTCTCGCTGCTCAGCCTGGCCGGCGTGATCCTCTTCGCGCGGATCGTCTCCACCACCACCGACCTCGTGGCGCGCGGGGCGGCGGCGATGGTGCTGGCGGGCGCGGTTGCGAACCTGGGCGACCGGCTGCTCAACGGGCACGTCACCGACTTCGTGCTGATGCGGCACTTCCCGTTCGTGTTCAACGTGGCGGATGCCGCGATTACCGTGGGAGCGATTCTGCTCGCTGGCCGGATGATCTTGACGGATGTGGAGGGGGTGACGGAGCGGGCCGCGGAGGCGGCGTAGGGGGCGACCGGTGGTTCGGGGGTTCGGGGGTTCGGGGGTTCGGGGGTTCGGGGGTTCGGGGGTTCGTCGGGATGGGATTGGCGTTGCGGGCCTGGACTGACTACCGTCGTTCTGGACCACCCCCGTAATGCCGTGCCGTCCCCCGTAACCCGGTGGCGTTGCCGTAACCTTGTGCCGTCCCCCATAACCTTGTGCCGTCCCCCGTAACCCTGTGCCGTCCCCCGTCATCCTGAGCGAAGCGAAGGATCCCGCTCCGGTGGTGGGGCATGCCGAGGTGGCGACGACCGGCTCGCCCGGGGCTCGCCCGCACGGGCGGAGCGGGGGGCAGCGGCGTAGAGGGATCCTTCGCTTCGCTCAGGATGACGGGGGGCGGCTCAGGAGGAACCGGGCGGCTCAGGAGGAACCGGGCGGCTCAGGAGGAACCGGGCGGCTCAGGAGGAACCGGGCGGCTCAGGAGGAACCGGGCGGCTCAGGAGGAACCGGGCGGCTCAGGACGACCCGGAGGGCCTCAGGATGACAGGGGGAGACGGGGCGGCGACAGGGGGAGACGGGGCGGCGACAGGGGCCGGGCGGGCTCTTCGACCGGACGTCGCCCGATTCACAATTCACAATTCAAAATTCCCCGGATGCTTTCCCTCTCGAGTCGCTTCCAGTCTCTCCCGCCCTATCCCCTCGCCGACGTGCCCGCCATCAAGCGGGATCTGCGGGCGAAGGGCGTGGACATCATCGACCTGGGGGTGGGGGATGCCGACCTGGCGCCGCCGCCGGCGGCGGTGGCGGCCTTGCGGGAGAGCGCGGAGGATCCGGTCAACTCGCGCTACTCGTTTCAGCTGGGGCTGCCGGCGTTCCGGGAGGAGATCGCGCGGTGGACCGAGGGGCGGTTCGGGGTGACGCTGGACCCGTTCCGGGAGATCCTGCCGTTGATCGGCAGCAAGGAGGGGATCTTCCATCTTCCGTTCGCGCTGATGGACCCGGGCGACGTGGCGATCATCCCCGATCCCGGGTACCAGGCGTACCTGGGGGGGACCGTGCTCGCCGGCGGTGAGCCGCACATCGTGCCGCTGCGGCCGGAGAACGACTTCCTGATCCCGCTGCGCGACCTGCCGTCGGACGTGGTGCGACGGGCGAAGATCCTCTTCCTGAACTACCCCAACAACCCGACCACCGCGGTGGCGCCGCGCGAGTATCTGCGCGAGGCGGTGGAGTTCTGCCGCGAGAACGGGATCGTGCTGGCGTATGACAACGCGTACTCCGAGGTGGCGTTCGACGGCTACGTGCCGCCGTCGATCCTGGAGATCGAGGGTGCGCGCGAGGTGGCGATCGAGTACCACTCGCTCTCCAAGACGTACAACATGACCGGCTGGCGGGTGGGGTGGGCCGCTGGCGGGGAGGCGCTGATCGCGGCGCTGGCGCGGGTGAAGAGCTTCGCGGACACCGGCGTTCCGTTCACCATCCAGCACGCCGCGGTCGCGGCGCTGCGGACGCAGGCGGAGTGGCTCCCGGACAACCTGGAGGTGTTCCGTCGGCGTCGCGACGCGGCGGTGGATGTGCTGCGGTCGGGCGGGTTCGTAGTCGCCTCCCCGCGCGCCACCATGTACCTGTGGGTTCCACTCCCGGCCGGGCCTGGCTCGGAGACCTTCGCCCGGAAGCTCCTGCTGGAGGAGGGCGTCGCCGTGCTCCCCGGCGCCTCGCTGGGGAGCGGCGGGGAGGGTTTCTTCCGCATCGCCCTGACCACCTCGGAGGTGCGGATCCGGGAGGCGGCGGAGCGGATTGCCCGGCAATTGTAGCCCCATGACCCTCCGGAACATGCATCCGCCGGGGGGAGTACCACGGTCATGTCCACCTCCGGCCTCTCCCGACCGCCTCGTTCCACGAGGCCGCCGCCGCTCCGGCCGGAGCGTACCCCGCTGAACACCCCCGCCTCACCCCCCGCGCCGATCGCCCCTCGCCAGCGTCCCCGCCAGGAGCGGATCTTCGGCTGGTCGATCGGGATCTCGATCGCCGTCCACCTGCTGATCCTGCTGCTCTCGCCACTGATCCTGCGCGTCGGGGTGCCGCCCGGCACGCCCGGCGAGGAGCGGGACCGCTTTGCGGTTCGCGCGATCCAGGCGATCCAGCCGGTGATCAGCGAGAACGCGGAGGAGACGGTCGCCGAGCAGCCGCCGCTGGCGGACCGGCAGCCGCTGACGCAGTCACCGACGGGTGAGCCCGCGCGGGCCATCGTGCCGCGTCCCGGCCCGCCCGGGACCCCCGGAGCCACCGTCCCGCACCAGGCCGCGCCGGGCGCGCGCGAGTCGGCGCGTGACGGGCTGCGCACGGGCCCCCGCGACCCGCGTCTCTGGGTGAACCCGCGCGACGTGCCGCTCCCGGAGCTGTCGGACCGGGAGCGCTACCGGGCGCACATCCAGGCGCGCATCGACGCACTCAACGACAGCATGGCGGTGGCCGCCGCCGCGAACCGCACCACCCGCGACTGGACCTTCCGTGACTCGCAGGGTCGCAGCTGGGGAATCGGTGCGGGCGGCTCCGTGGAGCTGGGCGACGTTCGTATTCCGCCGGGGATCCTCCCGCGGCCCGCCGCGACCGGCGACAACCAGTCGCAGGAGCGCGCTCGCGAGGAGCAGCGGCAGCGCGACGAGATCCGTCGTCAGGAAGAGGCGCGCGCCCGCCAGAGGCAGAGCGGCGGCGGCCCCTGAACGGGCGGTGCATGGAACGCGAATTGCACCCCCTGAGCCTCCGGATCCGAGCCGGAGGAACGGCTCACGCAACCCGAGCCAAAGGAACGAGATGAGGGTCTTTCGCGAACCGGAAACCGACTACACCAGAGAGGGTCTGACGCTGGCGCTCGGCGCGCTGGGCGGGCTCGCCATCGGTCTCCTGCTTTCCCGCCGAAACCTGAGCCAGCCGGCCGGCGGGCTCGGGAGCGACCTTCGCGAGCGGGCCCGGCAGGCCGGTGATCGTGCGCGCTCCGCCGTGCGGCGGCTGGAGCCGGGCCGCCTGCAGCGCATGGCGCGGGAGCAGACGGAGCTCACCGAACTCGAGGACGCGGTGCTCGACTCCTTCTTCACCGATTCGGTGCTCAGCGAACGCGGTGTGGACGTGGGGGCCATCAGCCCGGGGATCATCGAACTCTCCGGCTCCGTCTGGAGCGAGGAGGAGGCCGCGCGGGCCGTGCGGCACGCCAATGCCATCCCCGGTGTGCGCACCGTGGTGAACCGGCTGGATGTGGAGGAGGAGTCCCGCGCTCTCGACGACGCGCGTCGTCGACTGGAGGCGGAGGGCGGCAACGTCACCTCGATCCAGCGCGGGGTCGCGCGCACCGGTGGAATGGGCACGCGCCGCCAGAGCCATCTCACCGATCCGGATCGCCCGGATGACAGCCAGCACCGCGAGCAGCGCTCGCTGAAGCGCGCCGACCGCGACCAGTGGGAGGACGAGGGCTACGCCGCCCGCGTCCCCCACAAGTCGCAGCACTCCGACGACGAGGCCGAGCGCCCGGCACGCTTCTCCGAGGATGAGCTCGACAACCAGGATCCGCACGGCAAGCGCGCCCGCTTCACGCTCGACTCGCAGCCGCAGGCGCTGAACAGCGATGCCCGCGTGGGCGAGGGGCCGAAGCCGGGAGTGGATCTCGCCCTCGAACAGGCGGGGATGATGCGGGATGGGAATGAGGAGAACCGCGGGGAGAGTAACTGAGGGGTTGGTTGATGGATGGATGAGGAACCCCGGTCGTTTAGCACGCGCCCGGGGTTTTTTGCGCACTGCGTTCCGGATCTGTACGCCTTCGCCTCCGGCATGCCCCACCACGGTCAGACCCCACCATCGTCATCCTGAGCGAAGCGAAGGATCCCTCCGCGTCACCGGCCCGGACACCGCCACCGCCCGGTCAGCACGATGCACGCCGGCGCCCCCGCGCAGCGGCAGCCCGACCCGGTAACGACCCGCTGCGGCTCCTGCCACCGGGTTCGGCGCGGGATCCTTCGCTTCGCTCAGGATGTCGAACGGGGAAGGCAGGAAAACCCAGCCCGCCCCACTCCCCGCATTGAGCCGCGGCCCCCGCCCACGTACATTGTCCCCCGACCAGCGCCCCCACCCGAACCAGGCCGCCACCATGGCATCCGTCTCCAATATCCGCTCCGACCTCAACAGCGCGCGGCGCGAGCGGGATAAACTCCGCACCACCGTGCTGACCACGCTGCTCGCGGACCTCCGCAACCGGGAAATCGAGCTGGGGCGCGAGGTCGACGACGAGGACGTGCGGGCGCTGGTCACCACCTCAATCAAGCGGCGGCGCGAGGCGGCGGAGCAGATGCGGGCGGGCGGGCGCGAGGAGCTCGCGCAGAAGGAGGAGCAGGAGGCGGAGATCCTCCAGGACTATCTGCCGCCGCAGCTGGATGAGGACGAGGTGCGCACGATCGTGCGGGCGGCGATCGCGGGCGGCGCCACAGACCTCGGCGGGGTGATGAAGGCGGTGATGCCGCGGGTGAAGGGGCTGTTCGAGGGACGCGAGCTGAACCGGGTGGTCCGCGAGGAGCTCGGCTGAGCGGGTGTCGTCAGCATCCGGATCCCACGCCCGCGCCGGTGAGGTGCACGAAGCGGGTGCCCCGAAGCGGGCTCTGGATGACGGGGTGCTCCACCACAGTCATCCTCCACCCCCCAAACCAGTGACTGGCTACGGCACCCGCTCCGACACCACCACCAGTTCACTGGTCACGGCGCATAGCCCCGACACTACCGCTCAGTTTGCCTCAGAGCTGGTCCACGATGGCGGCGAGCACCGGCTGACGGCCGCGGTTCCCCGCCTCGTAGCGAAGCATGCTCAGCAGCGTGCGCCGGTCCGCGCCCGCATCGGAGAGCCACTCCTGGAGCGTCTCGTCGTCCATACCGTCGTAGCCGAGCACGGGTTCGGCGTCGCCGCCGCCGCCCTCCCCGTCGGGGCCACCCAGGTTGCGGAGCAGATCGCCGCCGGGGACGATCCACTCGCCGCGCTGGTCACGGAAGGTGGTCAGGATCACTGCCAGAGCGGCGCCGGCCGCCAGAAACTTGAACGCGTTCATCGGATTCCCGCACGGGTGAAAGGTCTGAGATGAGGGTACGGAGCAAGTATTTTGCCATCCTCCTGCTGAGCAGCGTCGCATCGTGCGCCCCGCCGGCGGCGGCGCCGGCGGCCGGTCCGGCGCCGACTCGGGTGATCGTGATGATGGCGGACGGGGCGGGGCTGACGCAGTGGACGGCAGCGCTTCATGCCGGCGAGCACCTCGCCGTCGCGGAGATGCCGGTGGTGGGGCTGATCGACACCCCGAGCGCGACCCGCCGGGTCACCGACAGCGCCGCCGGCGCCACCGCCTACGCCACCGGACAGCGGACCTTCCAGCGGGCCGTGGGGGTTGGCGTGGAGTGTCAGGCGATCGTGGCGCGCGACACCGCTGCGGTGCGCGCCGACCCGCGCAACTGCGCGCCGCTGGAGACCGCGCTCGAAGTTGCCCGCCAGCGCGGGATGGCGACCGGCATCGTGACCACCGCAACGGTGGTGGACGCCTCGCCCGCCGCCTTCGTCGCCAAGTCTCCGAGCCGCTACTGGTACGACCAGATCGCCGACCAGTTCGTGGCGGCGCGCCTCGACGTCCTCCTTGGTGGCGGGCGCGGGTACTTCGAGGGTGGCGCGCGTGACGACCGGCGCAACGTGATGGAGGCACTCTGCGCCGGCGCGCACTGCCTCGCCTCCCCGGCCGAACTCGCGGCCTACGTGCCGGACGATCGGCGGCTGGTGGGGCTGTTCACCGGTGGCGCGATGCCGGCCGTGCACGAGCGCACGCCCACCCTCCCCGGCATGGTGGCGGCCGCGCTGGCACGGCTCGACCGCTCACCCCGGGGGTTCTTCGCCTTCTTCGAGTCCGAAGGCACCGATGACGCCGGCCACGACAACGTGACCATCGCGGAGATGGCCGCCGAAATGCTCGACTTCGACCACGCCGTTCGCCTCGCGCTGGAGTATGCACGGCGCACGCCGGGGACGCTGCTGGTCGTGCTGTCGGACCACGAGAGCGGCGGGATGTCGATCCTGGAGCGCGGCGATTCCGTCCTCGCGAACTACTCCACCGGAGGGCACACGGGAACGATGGTTCCCCTCTTCGCCTTCGGGCCGGGCGCGAAGCGGTTCGCGGGGATCCGGCGGAATGACGAGGTGGGGAGGATCCTGATGGAGGTGGTGCGGGGGAACTGAAGGGAGCGGTCGGGGATTGGAGTTTGGCATTCGGGGAACGAACCGACGGCCCCCTTCCCCCGAACTACGACCGATCTCCTTCGCCCGGGCTGCTCACGAAGATCCTGCGGGCCAGGGCGCGGGCGATCACGCGCGGCTCGCCGCCGATGTTCAGCGAGAGCGGGCCTTCGAAGGGGGCGCTCTCGAGCACCTCGAGTTCCGCGCCCGGCCGGAGGCCGAGCGAGCCGAGATAGCGGAGCTGCTCCGCCTCCTTGACGCGCACCTCCACGACGGTGGCCGCCGTACCCTCCGGCGTATCGGCGAGCGCGGGGTACTCCACGCGGTTCAACTCGCCCTCGGCGGTGGGGATCACGCTGCCGTGCGGGTCACGCTCCGGCTCGCCGAGCAGCCCCGCAAGCCGCTCGATCAGCTCGTCGCTCGCGGCGTGCTCCAGCCGCTCCGCCTCGTCGTGTACCCGGTCCCAGTCGTAGCCGAGCATCTGGGTCAGGAAGAGTTCGAGGACCCGGTGCCGGCGCACGATCCGGAGACTGGCCCTCTCGCCCGCATCGGTCAGGTGCACGCCGTAGTACGGCTCGTGCTTCAGCAGCCCCTGCTCCGCCAGCCGCTTCACCATCGCGGTGACGGCCGCCGCGGTAAGCCCGAGCTGCTCGGCGATCCGGGATGTGGAGACGGGCGACTCCACCTGCTGCAGCATCCAGATCGCCTTCAGGTAATCCTCGACCACCGACGAGTACATTCTCTTCCCCATACGGGTGGAGAGCGGTCCGCGCATCCGAACCAGAAGGCTGCCCCGTCGGCGGCGGGGAGTCAAGTGCGCGGTGGCGCGGCGTGTGCCCATGTCGAACCGCCCCGCCCGTGGAGTGTATCCCGGTGTCTCCCGCGGTCGGCCGCGGCGAAGCGGTCCGCAGGCGTTTGTGAAGGCGAAAACACCCCCGATGACTGACGAGCAGCAGATGAACGAGCACGCGCTGGCGGTGCTCGAGTTCGGAGCGGCGCTGGAGCTGGTGGCGCGGAGCGCTTCCTCGGCGCTGGGCGCCGACGAGGTGCGTCGGCTGCGCCCGGAGGTGGACGCCGACCGCGTCGCCACCGCGCTGCGGCCCGTGGCCGAGATGATGTCGCTGCTCGGCGGTGACGAGGGATGGGGGCTGCCGGTCATTCCCGACGTTCGCGAGCCACTCCGCAAACTGCGCGTGGAGGGGTCGGTGTGGGAGGCGGCGTCGCTGCAGGCCGCGGGCGTGCTGATCGTCTCCAGCCGCACCGTGCGCCGCGAGCTGCACCCACAGCGCCACCGCTTTCCACTGCTGCACGCCATCGCCGAACCGCTGGTGGATCTGCCGAAGATCGCGGAGCAGATCTCCCGCGCCATCGGTGAGGACGGCGAGGTGCGCGACGAGGCCAGCCCGGACCTGTACCGGCTGCGCCGGGAGATGCGCGGCGCCCGCTCCCGGATCGTCGCCAAACTCTCCGACTACGCGGGCACGCTCCCAACGCACCTGCAGGTGGCGGACGCGTCGGTGACCGTGCGCGAGGGACGCTACGTGATTCCCGTCCGCCGCGAGGGGCGCGGGGAGGTCGGCGGGATCGTTCACGGCGAATCGGGCACCGGAGCGACGCTCTTCATCGAGCCACCTGTGGCGATCGAGATGATGAACCGGCTGCGCGAACTGGAGGCGCAGGAGGCGCGGGAGGTGCTGCGCATCCTGCGTGAGCTCACCGGACTGCTCCGCCCGCACCGCGACGAGCTGCTCGCCTCGCTGGATGCGATGGTGCGGCTCGACTCCATCTACGCCCGTGCACGCTACGCGGTGCGGCTCGGGGGCCATCTTCCGGAGATCCTCCCCGCCGGTTCGGACGGGCTCACCGTGGTGGACGGCCGCCACCCCCTGCTGCTCGCCAGCGGCACCGACGTGGTCCCGTTCGACCTGCTGATGGACCCCGGCGAGCGCACCCTCCTGATCTCCGGCCCCAACACCGGCGGCAAGACCGTGTTGCTGAAGGGGCTGGGGCTGATCGCGCTGCTCACCCAGAGCGGCGTGGTCCCGCCCGTCGGTCCGGGGACGCGCCTCCCGGTGTTCACCGGCGTCTTCGCGGACATCGGCGACGAGCAGAGCATCGAGGCATCGCTCTCCACCTTCTCCGCGCATCTGAAGAACCTGCGCGAGACGCTGGAGCGCGCGGATGGCGACTCGCTGGTGCTGATCGACGAGATCGGGAGCGGCACGGACCCGGTGGAGGGCGGGGCGCTGGCGCAGGCGATCCTGCTGGAGCTCACCCGCCGCTCCGCCTTCACGCTGGCGACCACGCACCTGGGGCAGTTGAAGCTGCTGGCGGTGGAGGACGACCGGGTGGTGAACGCCTCGCTGCAGTTCGACGCCGAGCGGCTGAGCCCCACCTACCGGCTGCTCAAGGGGGTGCCGGGTCGCTCGTACGGTCTGGCGATCGCGAGACGGCTCGGGCTGCCGGAGGCGGTGCTCGCGGAGGCGGAGGAGGCGCTGCCGCAGGGCGAGCGCGACGTGGCGAAGCTGCTGCTGGAGCTGGAAGCGGGAGAGCAGCGGGTGGCGGAACTGAGCAGCTCGCTGGAGCATCAGCTCGCCGAGACGCAGCGGCGGGGAGCGGAGCTGGAGGAGCGCGCCTCGGAGCTGGTCCGCCGCGAGCATGACGCGGAGCGCCGCGCGCGGCAGCAGGCGCGCGACCTCCTGCTGCAGTCGCGCCAGGAGGTGGAGACGGCGATCCGCGAGGTGCGCGAGGCGGCGGACGAGGACCGGCTGGCCGATGCGGCGCGTGCCGCCCGACGGCGGGTGGAGGAGGCGGCGCGGCGGCAGAAGGAGCGCACGGCGGAGGAGCCGGCGCGGCGTGCCTCCGGTGCACCCGCCCAGCCGCTCACCCCGGGTCTGCGGGTGCGGGTCGGGACGATCGGCTCCACCGGCACCGTGGTGGAGGTGCGCGACGAGAAGGTCACCGTGGAGACGGGTGGGTTGCGGCTCACCGTTCCTCGCGACGATCTCACCCCACTCCCGCCGGGCGACCAGAACCCGCGTCCGCAGAAGCGGCGCGGCGGCTACGCGGTGGCGGAGATCGAGGCGAGCTCCGAGGTGGACCTGCGCGGTCTCCGCGTGGACGAGCTCGACCTGCGGCTCGGGCGGGCGCTCGACGCCGCCCTCATGTCCGGCCTCCCCACCTTCCGCATCATCCACGGCAAGGGGACCGGCGCCCTGCGCGCCCAGGTGCGGCAGCTCCTGGAGAAGGATCGACGCGTCAGCGTGATCCGCCCCGGCGACCGCTTCGAGGGCGGCACCGGCGTGACGGTGGTGGAGTTCGAGTGAACCGGGAGATGCGCTGATGCCGATCCCCGACGATCTTGTCGAAGAGGTGCGCCAGCGGGCCGACCTCGTGGAGATCGTCGCCGAGCACACCCGGCTCAAGCGGTCCGGCCGGACCTTCCGCGGGCCGTGCCCCCTGCACGGCGGGGAGGGGCCGAACTTCTCCGTGGACCCCGCGAAGGGCTTCTACAAGTGCTTCGTCTGCGGCGAGGGCGGCACCGTCTTCACCTTCCTGCAGCAGCACCTGGGGATGAGCTTCCCGGAGGCGGTGCGCGACGTCGCGGGACGCGTGGGCGTCGAGATCCCGGACGAGCGCGAGGCGCGGCGTCCGGAAGACGATCCCAACGCTCGCTACTATGAGGCGAACGCCTTTGCCGCGCAGTGGTTCCGCCGGCAGCTCTGGGAGGAACCGGAGGGCGCGGAGGCTCGCTCGTACCTGGAGCGGCGGGAGATCCCGCGCGAGGCGGCGGAGCGCATGGGGCTGGGGTGGGCACCGGAGGCGTGGACCACCTTCGGCGACACTGCGCGACGTCACGGGATCCCCAACGAGGTGCTCCTGGCGCTCGGGCTGGTCAAGGAGTCCACCCGGGGGGGGCGCGAGCCGTACGATGCGTTTCGCGGGCGGCTGATCTTTCCGATCGAGGATGCCGGCGGACGGATCCTCGGTTTCGGCGGCCGGGTGATCGGCGAGGTCGAGGACCACGTCCCCAAGTACCTCAATTCGCCGGAAACGCCAGTCTACCACAAGGGGCGGGTTCTGTACGGGCTGGGGTGGAGCCGGCAGGCGATCCGCCGCGCGGAGGAGGCGCTGATCGTCGAGGGGTACATGGATTACGTCTCGCTCGCCGCGCGCGGCGTGGAGAACGTGGTGGCGCCGCTCGGCACTGCGCTCACCCCCGAGCAGGCGGAGCTGGTGTCCCGCTACGCGCACCGCGCGATCCTCCTGTACGACAGCGACTCGGCCGGGCTCAAGGCCACCTTCCGCTCGGGCGACGAGCTGCTTGCGGGCGGGCGTGGAGGTGCTGGTCGCCACCCTGCCGGACGGCGAGGACCCGGACTCGGTGGTGCGGGCGGGCGGGGAGAAGGCGCTGCGCGGCTACCTCCGTGACGCGGTCGACATCCTGGAGCGGAAGGTCCAGATCCTGGAGCGGCGCGACTTCTTCCGCAGCATCGCCGGGGTGAGGCGCGCGATCGATGCGCTGCTCCCCACCATCCGCGCCGCGTCGGACGAGGTCACGCGCGGCGTGTACATCGCGCGGATCGCGGAGAAGACGGGGGTCGCGCGGGAGACCATCGAGCGCGAGGTGGCGCAGGCGCCCGCGCGCGACGTCCGCCCGCGCGGGGTGCCGGAGCGGCGGCAGCGCACGGAGGGCCGCCGGGCCGAGGACTTCACGGTGCAGAAGAGCTCGCTCGGCCCCGAGCGCAACCTCCTCCTGCTCCTGCTGCGCGACGAGTCGTGGGTGGAGCGCGCCGCCGCCGACGTGGGGCCGGAGGATTTCCGTTACCCGCCGTACCGCGTCATCTTCGAGGAACTGATCCACCGCGAGGGCCGGCACGACGGGGCGGGGGAGTGGCTCCAGGCGTTTCCGGCCGAGGTGATCCCGGTGGTCGAGGCCTTGCTGGGTGATCCCGAGGCAGAAAACATCGCATCTCCGGAGCGCTTCTACTCGGACACCATGCGGCAACTGGTGGCGAGGCCGTTCGAAGAGCGGCTCGGCGAGCTTCAGCGCCGGCTCGCCGGGGCCGGGGAGGAGGAGGCGGTCCTGCTCAGCCAGGAGAAGGCGCGCCTCCTCGCGGAGATGCGTGAGCGCGGCCTGCTCACGCGGTACGGAGCGGCCCGGGCACAGCCGGTGGAGCAGCGCACCCTTATCGAATAGCCGTGGAAGGAGTCGGGACGGAGATGAGCGACCGCACGATCGACCAGATCGAGACGCCGGCAGCGGTGGTGGACGTGGAGCGGATGCGCGCCAACATCGCGCGCGTCGCCCGCTATGTGCGCGAGCACGACATCGCCTGGCGCCCGCACGCCAAGACCCACAAGACCCCGCAGCTCGCGGCCGAGCAGCTGCGCGCGGGAGCGGTAGGGATCACGGTGGCCACCCTGCGGGAGGCGGAGGTGATGGCCGAGGTCGCGGACGACATCCTCCTCGCCTATCCGCCGATCGGTGAGATGAAGCTCCGCCGCCTGTTCGATCTCCCGTCGAAGGTGCGGCTCACCGTGGCGCTCGACTCCTCGGAGGCGCTCCACCAGCTGGCGGATGCGGCGGTCGCGCGGGGGCGTCAGGTGGGCGTGCTGGTGGAGATCGATGTCGGGCTCCACCGCGTGGGTGTGCAGACGCCCGCCGACGCGGCCGGCCTCGCCGCCGAGGCCGCGGCGCTGGACGGTGTGGAGTACCGCGGCATCCTCTTCTATCCGGGTCACATCCGCGAACACGTGTACGAGCAGGTGGGCGTCATGCGGCAGCTCTCGGACACGCTGGAGGGGTTCCTCCAGTCGCTGGACGCCGTCGGCTGCTCGCCCGAGGTCGTGAGCGGCGGCTCGACGCCGACGCTCTGGAGCTCACACGCCATCCCGGGCGTGACCGAGGTCCGGCCGGGGACCAACATCTTCAACGACCGCACCACCGCGGTGATCGGCGCGTCGGGATGGGACGAGTGCGCCTACTCGATTCTCGCGACCGTGGTGAGCACCAGCGTGCCCGGGCAGGCGGTGATCGATGCGGGTGCCAAAGCGCTCGGCAAGGAGGAGCTACGCGGCTCGGGCAGCGGCTACGCGGCCCTGCTCGACGACCCCACGGTGATCGTGCGCGCCGTTTCGGAAGAGCACGGCACGCTCGACCTCTCCGGCACCGACTGGCGTCCGCGCGTCGGCGACCGGGTGCGGGTGGTGCCCAACCACGTCTGCCTCTCCGTCCACCTCCAGGAGCGCCTCTGGGGGGTGCGAGGTGACCGGATCGAGGAGGAGTGGTCGGTGGCGGCACGGGATCGTTCGCCGCGCTGACCATCCAGAAACGTGTCGTTGGTTTCTCCGCCTCCGGGGCTCTGCGGCAGCTGCACGAACTGTCGCGTCGTGGAGTCGCGTGCCGGCTCGCGCTTCTTTCTCTGCCGCCTCTCCGCCGAGGATCCCGCCTTCCCGCGCTACCCGCGCATCCCGGTGCTGCGCTGCCGCGGCTTCACGCCCCTCCCCGACGAGGCGGTGCCCGGAGAGCGCGAATGAGGATCTGGGACGTGGACCCCGCGATGCTGTGCCGCAGCCACCTGCTCGGCGAGCACCGGGAGCTGCACGGGCTCTGGAACATCCACGTGCTCGGCAAGCGCGGTTACAGCCGCCACCCGGAGACCATCCGCTGGGCCGGCAAGCTGGCCGCGCTCTTCGCCCGCCACGAGCTGCTCGTGCGCGAAATGGAGCGCCGCGGATACAACCACGGCTCTCCACTCGATCCGGCGCTCGCCGTCGGAGCCGCCGTCCAGGACGTTTTCGTCCATTCGATTGCGGAACAGCTCCGGCTGCTGCGGGACAAGGGGTGTGGGTGCCTCGTCAGAGACGAAACACTGTCTCACGATCACTCAGCCGGGCCGTAACCGTTGAACGACCATCCGCAGACAGGGGTATGCACCTGACTCAACCGATCCCCGAATCCTGTGGTCGGCCCGACCCGGCTCAAAGCACACGCTCGCCACGTTCGGCCCCCTGTCATTCCGAGCGTTCGGCCCCCTGTCATTCCGAGCGCTCGGGATGACCCGTTACACGCGAATCAGCGGGTCTTCAGAACCCCTGACACTACATCCGGTGCCTGCTCGAGTCAGGTGTAGACCCCTTTCCGCAGATTACGCGAAGTGGGCATCCACGCCCGTCCAGCAGCAGACCATCCGCAGATTCCGCAGATTACGCGGATCGGCTCGATGAAATCCGCGGAATCTGCGTAATCTGCGGATCCCCCTCCCGCCGGATCTCTCCTCTCACGGTCGAATCGCGGGCGACTCCAGTATTTTCCAGCTCCAATCCGTCTCGATCGCAGGTACCGCTAAGATCGCTACTAGCGAAAAGCTGCCGTCCGCCGTCCCCCGCTCCTTTCCAGGTAATCTTTTCCAATCCCGCACCATGTTTCCGCATCTCACATCCTGTCAGTCCGCCTAAGTCGTTGCGTCGCAACGATCGATTCGACGGTATGCTTCTTTCCATCCGGGAGGTCCACACGTCCTGAGCCGTTCGCGCTCGATTCGGGTCCCCGTCAGTGAGGAACCATGCCTCCACAGATCCACCTGCGGGCTCTGCTCCTCCTCCCGCTCCTGCTCTCCACCGGCTGCGCCACCGACACCGCGGAGGGTGCCACCCCGATCGCGCCCATGGAACTGATGTTCGGGCCGCCGGCCGGCTACTCCCCCGTCGCCGATCCACTCGCCGCGCACCTGCTGCGTGAGAGCGGCGAGAGGGTGGAGGCGGAAATCGGGCCGGCGGGAGGCACGCTGGAGCTGATCGGCCACCGGGTGGACGTCCCGGCAGGAGCGGTGCGCGGGCCGACCACGTTCTCCCTCGCGGTGGCGCCCGGAACGGTGGAGGTGGAGCTGGAAGCCGTGGCGCGCGGCGGAATCCCCGGCGCGGCGAACATCGGGCGACGCGGGTTCGCGCGGCCGGTCCGGGTGTCGCTCAGCTACGCGCGCACCGCCTACGATCGCAACCCGCCCGGTGTGGATCATCTCACCGTCCTGCGCGTCTTCTCCCGTTTCGGCTATGCCCGCTACGAGCCGATGGCCACCCGTGTGGACGAGGAGATGCGCACCGTCATCGTGGAACTGGATCACTTCTCCCGCTACGTCCTGGCCAGCCCGTACTGACTGCGCGGCGGGTGGAAGGAGGCCGCTCCAAACCGGTCTAAACATGGTGTAAGTGCCGCCGTCCCAACGACTTGGCACCGGAAAAGTTTGCGCGGTCCGGAACGGAGTTCACCCCGTTCCGCGGCCTCGCGAACGGCTATCCCGTTGGCAGCAAACACGATGCTGCCGCGGAACGCTTTTTTCTGAACTCCCCAGACACCATGCAGATCCTTATGTGGCGCCCATGCCACAGCGCCCGCACCTCTCCAGGGGGTGGAGAGCGTCGGATCAGACTCTCCGGACCTCGAGGATACCGTGTTCAATCGCCACCTGGTGCGGCTGCTGCTGCCCCTTCTCGTGCTGCTGGTGCTGGTGGGATGCCGGCAGGAACCTGTGGAGCGGCAGGTTCCCACCGCGCCGAGTGAGGTGATCTTCAGCTCACCGTCGGGCTACGACCTGGTGCAGGACCCGCTGGTGAGGCAGCTGCTGGCCACCCGGCCGTCGATCTCGGCACTGATCGGTGTGAACGGTGGATCACTGGAGCTGCTGGGGCATCGGCTCGAGGTGCCGCGGGGCGCCGTGTCGATACCGACGCTTTTCACGATGACGGTGCTCCCGTTGTACGTGGAGGTGGATCTCCGGGCCGCGGCGACGACGTCCGGGCTGCTGGGGCGGGTGATCAACGTGGGGAGCCAGGGCTTCCAGAAGCCGATTCCTGTGACGCTGACGTACTCGCGAACCACCTTCGCGACGAATCCTCCCGGGGTGGAGCGGCTATCGATCCTTCGCGTCACCTCGGTGCTCGGTTACTCCCGGTACGAGCCGCTGCCCTCGGTAGTGGATACGGTTGCGCGCACGGTCACCGCCGAGCTCGACCACTTCTCCCGGTACACCATGGCCAGCCCGCACTGAGCGAACCGCGGGCGCGCAGGAGTGGGAGCATGCTGAAATCGCTGCTGGATCGCGCGGACCACGCCCTCGAGCGTGGCGACTGGGATGATGCGATCGCCGCGCTCGGCGAGGCGCTCACGCTCGTCCCGGGCGAGGGTGGCCCGGCAGAGCAGGCTGACATCCTGCGCCGGCTGAGCAAGATCCACCGGGATCGGGGGGACCTGGACCGCGCGCTCGATCTCTGCGAGGCGAGCCTGGAAGTGGCGGTTGGTTCGGGCTTGATGGACCGGCGGGTCGCCGGTGTGCTGGTGCTTTCCACCATCCGGCAGCAGCGAGGCGAACTCCGGCAGGCGGAGGAAGCGTGTGTGGAGGCAGCGCGGGGGGCGGCGGAGATCGGGGACGAGCGCGCAGGTGCGATGGCCGAGCAGAACCTGGGTGTCCTCGCCAACATCCGCGGAGAGGTGGCGCTGGCGCTGGAGAAGTATCGACGGGCGCTCGGTCTCTACGAGCGGATAGGGGAGCGTCTCGCGTCCGCGCAGGCCCTCAACTGCATGGGCATGGCCCACGTGGACCTCGAGGAGTGGGAGGCGGCGGACCGCTCCTTCGGGCGTGCGGAAGCGCTCGCGGACGCGCTCGGAGATGCGGGGCTCCTCGGTGCCGTTTCCATCAACCGTGCGGAGCTGTACCTGAAGGTGGGCGACTTCCGACGGGCGCGGGATCGCTGCGATCAGGCCTTCGAGATTTTCGGGCGGCTGGGCGCCGACGGGGGGATGGGGGAGGCGTACAAGTTCTACGGCGTGCTGCACCGAGAGGCGGGGAAGCCGGTGCTCGCCGATACGAGCTTCCGCTCCGCGGTGGATCTGGCGCGGCGCTGCCAGGATCTCCTGCTCGAGGCGGAGACGTTGATGGAGTGGGCGCCGCTGTACGTGTCACAGGATCGGAACCGGGAGGCGCTCGCCTCGCTCAACGCAGCGTACCGCCTCTTCGCCACGCTGCACGCGCAGCGGGAACTTCTCGACATCGATCGCCGACTGGATGCGCTCGAGGCCACCTACCTCCAGGTGGTGCGCGCCTGGGGTGAGTCGATCGAGGGGCAGGATCGGTATACGGCGGGCCACTGCGAGCGGGTGGCGAACTACACCTGCATGCTCGCCGAGGCGGTTGGCATCAAGGGGCGCGAGCTCACCTGGATCCGCATGGGTGGGTACCTGCACGACGTGGGTAAGATCGCCGTGCCGCGGCACGTGCTGAACAAGCCGGGCAAGCTGGACGCCGAGGAGTGGGTGCTGATGCAGCGTCACACGGTGGAGGGCGATGCCATCGTGGCGGAGCTGAACTTCGCGTGGGACATCCGCCCGCTGGTGCGATCGCATCACGAGCGGTGGGACGGCACCGGCTACCCGGACCGGTTGAAGGGGGAGGAGATCCCGCTCATGGCTCGTATCCTCTGCGTCGCCGACGTCTTCGACGCGCTGACCACCACCCGCAGCTACCGCCCCGCCATGTCGCGCGACGAGGCTCTCCGGATCATGGAGTCGGAGTCGGGTCGCATCTTCGATCCCCGGCTCTGCGCCCTCTTCGCCGGGCTCATCACGCGGGCCGCGCCCACCCACGATCGCCGCTTCCCGGTGTTCGCCCCGGACCCGATCGCCGCCGACTGAGGAGTCGGAGCCGCGCGTTGGCGCATCAGTGGTAGTCGTGCGAGCGCACCAGCTCGTCCGCTCCCTCCAGCTTCAGCGGGAAGAACCGCGCTGCCTTCAGGTTCACCACACCGTCCTCCACCCCCAGCGTACCTGCCACCGCGAGCAGGCCGCTCCCGTTGATGATCTCCCGCTCGGCCCCGTAGAGCTTCGGGGAGATGATCACGTCCAGGCGGCCGCTCTCGTCCTCCAGCCCGACGAAGACGAAGCCTTTGGCGGTGCCGGGTCGCTGCCGCACGATCACCATTCCCGCCGTGGTGACCCGCTCACCGTGGGGTCGGCCGCCGCGCTTCAGCGCACCGATCGCCTCCACGCCCAGCGCATCCAGCCGCGCCCGCAGGTGACGCATCGGGTGGCCGGCGAGGGTGAACCCTGTGGAGCGATGGTCCTCCAGCGTCTCCTCCGCATCGCTCATGCGCGGCAGCGCCACGCGGATGGTGGAGGGCGGCACGAGCGGCCCCCCGGTGCTGGATCGCCGCACCTCCCCCATCACCGCCCAGAGCGCCTCCCGCCGCCCCCCCGGCACCCAGGCGCGGAAGGCGCCCGCCGCCGCCAGCGCCCGCATCTCCGCCTCTCCCACCCCCGCCCGCGCCATCCGCGCCACCGCCTCCGGCAGCGAGCGGAACGGCCCCGCCTCCCGCGCCCGCCGCAGCCGCTCCCGCCCCCGCGCCCCGATCCCGCGGACGTAGCGGAGGCCGATGCGGACGGCGGGGGGCGGGGATCGGCATTCGGCATTCGGGGAAAGGAACTGACAGACTCCTTCTCCGGAAGCGGGCTCTCGCCCCCCCCTGATCCCTGAATGCCGATCCCCGTTCCCCTCCTCAAGTCCACACTCCCACCCGCTCACCGCCAGATCGATCCCCCTCACCTCCACACCGTGCTCCTTCGCATCGTGCACCAGGGTGGCAACGGGGTAGAAGCCCATGGGCTGGGCGTTGAGGATGGAGACCAGGTACTCGGCGGGGTAGTGGCGGCGGAGCCAGGCGCTGGCGTAGGCGAGCAGGGCGAAGCTGATGGCGTGCGACTCGGGGAAGGTGTAGCTGGCGCACGCCTCCAGCCAGCCGAGCACGCGCTCGGCGGAGACGGGGTCCACACCGCGGCGGCGCATCCCCTCGCGGATCGTTTCGGTGGCGCGGTTCATGTCGTCGCGCGAGCGCTTGCGGCTCATGGCGCGGCGCAGCGCGTCGGCCTCGCCGGGCGAGCAGCCGGACACCACGATGGCGCAGCGCATCAGCTGCTCCTGGAAGAGCGCGAGCCCGTGGGTGCGCGAGAGCACCGGCTCCAGGTCCGGGTGCGGGTAGTCGGTCTCCATTTCCCCGCGCCGCCGCGCCAGCATCTCCTTCACCTGCCCGCCCAGCATCGGCCCCGGCCGGATGGCGCCCACCGTGATCACCACGTCGTAGAACTCCTTCGGGCGCAGGCGCGGGAGGAAGTTGGCCTGCGCGCGGCTCTCGATCTGGAAGAGGCCGATGGTGTCCGCGGCGGTGATCTGCGCGTACACCTCCGGGTCGTCCAGCGGGATGCGTCCGATGTCGAGCGGCTCGCCGGTGCGCCGCCGGACGTGCTCGATGCATTCGCCCAGCAGGTGCAGCATCCCCAGGCCGAGCAGGTCGAACTTGGGGAGACCCAGGTCCGCGCAGTCGTCCTTGTCCCACTGGATCACGGTCCGGTCCGCCATGGAGGCGGGCTCGATGGGGGAGATGGCCCCCAGCGGCTCGCGCGAGAGCACGAAGCCACCGGGGTGGATGCCGCGGTGACGCGGCACCTTCGCCAGCCCGCGGATCAGCCGCACCAGGGCGCGCGCTCGCGGCTCCTCCGGCTCCAGCCCGATCGCCCGCAGCGCCTTCCCCTCCGACATCTCGAGCCAGTCGGCGGCCACCTCGCACCCGGAGTAGCCATCGATGCGCTTGGCCAGCCAGTCGGCGGTGGGGGCGGGGAAGCCGAGCGCCCGCATGGCGTCGCGGATGGCGGAGCGTGCGCGGTACTCCACCGAGACGCACACCATCGCCGCGTGAACCCGCCCGTACCGCTCGTACACGTACTGCAGCACCCGCTCGCGATCGTCCCCGGAGGGGAAGTCGATGTCGATGTCGGGGGGCTCCGGGCGCTCCATGGAGACGAAGCGCTCGAAGAGGAGGTGGTGCGCCACCGGGTCCACCGCGGTCACCCGCAGCGCGTAGCAGACCAGCGAGTTGGCGGCCGAGCCACGCCCCTGGCAGAGCACCCCCGCCTCGCGCGCGAAGCGGCAGAGGTCCCAGACGATCAGGAAGTGGTCGGCGATCCCGAGCTGCGCGATGGTGCGGAGCTCGTGCTCCAGTTGCTCGCCATGTCCCTCGGGGGGCTCGCCGCCCATCCGCTCATGGAGCCCCTCGCGCGCCAGTCGCGCCAGCATGTGGTCGGCATCCTCCTCACCGGGCGGGAGCGGGAAGGCGGGCGGGGCGGGGCGGAGATCCTCCAGCCGGAAGGTGCAGCGGCGCGCGATCTCCTCCGTGCGGGCGATCCCCTCGGGGAGACGGCTCCAGCGGCGGGCCATCTCCCGCGGGTCCTGCAGGCACCACTCCGCGGAGGGGCGGAGCACCCCCTGCGCCTCCGCTTCGGCCAGCGTCAGCCCCAGCCGGGTGCAGAGCTGCAGGTCGTGGATGCACCGGTCCGCCGCCTCCGCATAGTGCACGTCGTGCGTCACCACCCAGGGAATCCCCGTTTCCCGCGACAGATCGAGCAGGTCGGCGGTCAGCGAGGCCTCCGCATGGGTACGGTGGTCCCAGCACTCCAGGTGGAAGCGGTCGCCGAACGCCTCCCGCAGCCGCTCCGCCAGCGCCCGCGCCTCCGCGGCCCGCTCCGACGCGAGCAGCGTGGCCAACCGGCCGCGCGGGCATCCGGACAGCGCGATCAGCCCCTCCGAGCGCTCGAGCACCCGCTCCAGCGACACGCGCGACTCCCCGCGCTCGCCTCCCATCCGCCCCTCGGTGATCAGCGAGGAGAGGTTCCGCCACCCCACCGCGTCCTGCACCAGCAGCGTCAGGTGAGAGCCGTCCTCCAGCGTCAGCTCCGCCCCGTGGATCGGCCGGATCCCCTGCGCCTCGCACGCCCGCGCGAAGCGGATGGCACCGCCCAGGTCGTCGTGATCCGTCAGCGCCAGCGCCCGGTACCCCAGCACCGCCGCCCGCGCCGCCAGCGCCTCCGGCGTGGAGGCCCCGTCGCCCAGGGAGAAGGCGGAGTGCGCGTGGAGCTCGGTGTAGGGAGGGGGATCGGGGGTCGGCATTCGGCATTCGGGGGTGTGTTCCCCCTGCCCCTGCCTCTGCCTCTGCCCTGTCACGGGAGACACCGGGAGCAGCTTCACCCCACCCCCGATCCCCGCATGCCGATCCCCGCTCCCCTCAATCATACCACCCCTCCAGCCGCCACTCCCCCGAGCGTGCGTCCTGGAAGAGCAGCCGCAGCTGCCCGTCCGCGCCCTCCGCGAGCCAGTACTCGCGGGCGTAGCCGTCGCTCCACCAGCGGCCGGAGAGGCGCTCGGGACCCTCGGCGCGTACAGGCAGGGGCGCGGGCTGGCCGGCCAGAGTGAGCGCCAGCGGGCGCCCCTCGCCGTCGGTCTCCACGGCGAGCGGATCGGGGCGCGGGAGCCGGCGCAGGCGGAGCGGAAGCTCGGCGCGGGCGACGCCACCCGGCACACCGTCCCCCCTCGCTCCCATCTCCTCCCCCGAGACATGCGAGGGATCGGAAAGCTCCAGCACCGCCCGCTCCCCCAGCGCCTCCCACACCACGGCATCGGCGGGGAGATGGGCTCCGCGCGGGGTGGCGCGCGACAGGGCGCCCTCACCCCAGCGGGCGAGCAGCGGGAGGAGGGCCGCGTGCACGGCGGCGGGATCGGCGGCCGGCGGGCGGAAGATGTCCAGCTGGTCCGCGCGGGGGGCACCCTCCTCCACCCCCTCCATCCGCAGGCCGCAGACGGGGTGCTCCAGTGCGACGCCCTCCAGCGCCCGCCAGCAGAGGTCGCCGAGTACGCGCTCGTCCGCGGTGGCGCGCGCCGGGCGGATGCGCAGCACCCGGCTGGTTCCCCCGTCCAGCAGGAGCACCAGCCGCAGACCCGCGGGGATCCGCTGCCGCCGCGCGAGCTGCTCCAGCACGGAGCCCAGCAGCCCCCGCACCAGGAAGCGCAGCGGCTCCACCGTCTCCACCGCGCTCTCCAGCTCCGCCTCCGCGACGATCTCCGCCGGAGGCGCGGGGCGGAAGGGCCAGCGGGGGTCCTCCGCGCGCGCCAGTCGCCAGACCCGCACCCCCTCCGCCCCCAGCCGCAACTCCACCTCCGAGGCGGGGATCTGCGCCAGCTCGCCACACTGCTTCACCCCCAGCAGCTGCAGCGTCTCCCGCACACTGTCGGTCATCGGAAGATGATCCACGGCGCGCCGGCTCACGAAGGCGGCGTCCCCCCCGGGCGTCACCACCCGCCACGCCGTCCCCCCCACCCGCGTGGCCAGCGCCGCAGCCACGCAGCTTCCCGCCACCCCCACCCGCGCCCGCTCGAACCCCGCGCCGCGCGCCGCCTCCAGCAGCGCCCGGGCTACCACCGCGTCACCTCCGTGCAGCTCCATCCCGCTCACGTCCGCCCACGCACCCAGCGGAAGCTCGCCCCCCGAGGTCGACGACAGCGGCGTCACCCGCGGCGCCACGCGCAGCAGCGCACCCGCCAGCCGGCTCCACTCCTCAGCGCGCCCGGGGGCGACGGTCCCTTCCAGGGGCACCCGGACGCAGGCGATCCGCAGGTTCGTGAACAAGCTCCACCTCTCTCTCCACTCCCGTGGCTCTCAATCGTGATCGCCGGCGGAAGCTCCCTCCCACCGACAGCTCTCCATCCGCACCGCTCGCGCGCCGGAACTCCACCCGCGCATCCGCCCGCCACCCCGGTCCCCCCGCCCCGCGCACCCCCTCCACATCCACCGACACCAGCAGTGCCGCACCCCGATCCCGCGCCAGACCCCGCAGCCGGTAGCCCTCCGAGCCCTCCGGGATGCAGCCGTCCAGCACCAGCAGATCGAACACACCCGCCCGCAGCAGCGCCTCCATCGCCCACACCCCCTCCGCCTCCCGCCCCGCCTCCGGCGGCCGCACCACCCAGAGACCCTCCAGACGCTCCCGCCCCCGGCACCCGAAGCTCGCGTCCAGCGTCCGGCCCGCGTCCACCACCGCCACCCGCGCCCCACCCGCGCACGCCCCCTCCACCAGCGACCAGAGCGCCGCCGTCCGACCCGCCCCCGCCTCCCCCGTCCACAGCGTCACCGCGTTGCGTGCCACCCCGCCCGGGAGCACCCGGTCCACCGCCTCCACACCCACCCGGAACCCGCGCTCCACCTCCCGCGACCGCCCCGGCACACCCGCCGGCAGGATCACCCCCCCGAACCTCTCTTCCAGCTTCGCCCGAAGCTGCTCCAGCTGCTCCAGCTCTACCGCGGCGCTCATCGGGGATCGGGGGTCGGCATTCGGGAATCGGGGGTGCGGACACCCATCCGCAGCAAACCGGGGAACCGAATATAAACCGAAAGCAGGATGGAGGCCAGTGGATTGGAAGCGGGGCAGGGTCCCCCCGAATGCCGGATGCCGATCCCCGATCCCCCCTTCCTTCCCCATCCCGTCACCCACGGTTGATCCCCTCCGCTCACCCCACTAGCTTCTCGCCATGCAAACGTACCCGCCCGCCCTCGACCTCTCCCATCCTCCGGCCCCTCGCTGGGTCTTTCCCGAAATCATGGACGAGGGAGCGGTGGCGCTGCTCACCGGCGAGTTGCGTCTGCCGGAGGCGCTGTGCCGTCTGCTGGTGCGCCGGGGGCACGGTACGGTGGCGGCGGCCAGGGAGTTTCTGCGTCCGCACCCGGGTCAGATCCACGCGCCGGGGACGCTGGCGGGGATCGGGGATGCGGTGGAACGCCTGCAGGCGGCCATCCGTGCGGGGGAGACGATCCTGGTGCACGGCGATTACGACGTCGACGGGATCTGCGCGACGGCGCTGTACGTGCGCGCGCTGCGGGAGATGGGGGCGAAGGTGGAGCCCTTCGTGCCATCTCGCCTGAAGGACGGCTACGACCTGTCGTCGGCGGGGATCGCGGCCGCGGTGGCGTGCGGCGCGAAGCTGATCCTCACCTGCGACTGCGGGATCGTGGCGCACGGAGCGGTGGACGAGGCGCGGGCGGTGGGGATCGAGGTGATCGTCACCGATCATCACACCCCGGGGCCGAGCCTGCCGGCCGCCATCGCCGTGGTGAACCCCAACCGCTCCGACTGCCTCTACCCGTGCAAGGGTCTGGCGGGGGTGGGGGTCGCGTACAAGGTGTGTCGGGCGCTGGCGGAGGCAATCGGTTTCCCGGTGGAGCGGCTGGTCGGCTACCTGGACCTGGTGGCGCTGGCGACCATCGCGGACCTGGCGCCGCTGACCGGGGAGAACCGCGCGCTGGTGAAGTGGGGCCTGCGGGTGATGCAGCAGACGCGGAATCCCGGGCTGGCAGCGCTGCTGCGGAGCAGCGGGCTGGAGGGGAAGGGTGAGATCAGCGCGGGGCAGGTGGGCTACATCCTCGCGCCGCGGCTGAACGCCGTGGGGCGGATGGGTGAGGCACAGCGCGGGGTGCGGCTCCTGCTCACCGACGACCCGGCGGAGGCGGAGCGGATCGCCGCCGTGCTGGAGGAGGAGAACCGCTGGCGCCGCGAGGTGGACGGGGAAACCTTGAAGCAGGCGCTGGAGATGCTGGAGCGCGACTTCGACCCCGCCACGAGCCGGGGTGTGGTGCTGGCCGCGGAGGGGTGGCACCCCGGGGTGATCGGGATCGTGGCCTCACGGGTGGTGGAGCGGATCCACCGGCCCACGGTGCTGATCGCGCTGGGCGAGGCGGAGGGGAAGGGGAGCGCCCGCTCGATCCGTGGCTTCGACCTGTTCGCTGCCATGAGCCGCTGCTCTCATCACCTGACCCGCTTCGGCGGCCATCCGATGGCGGCGGGATGCTCCATCGCTCCGGACCGGGTGGATGCCTTCCGGGCCGCCTTCCAGGAGCAGGCGGGCGCCATCGAAGAGGCGAACCTGACCCCGCAGCTCCGCATCGATGTGGAGCTGAGGCTGGGGGAGGCGACCCACGAGATGTACCGGATGCTCCGGCACGCGGCGCCCTTCGGGATGCAGAACCCCACCCCGCTGCTCGCCGCCCGCGGCATCCGGGCTGTGACCCCGCGGCGCGTCGGCAGCGAGCACCTGAAGATGACGCTGGTGGATGGCGCCACCCGGCTGGAGGCGATCGGCTTCGGGATGGCCGGCCGCCTCCCCGGAGTGGAGCGGGAGACCGGTCCGGTGGACGTCGCCTTCCGGCTGGAGGAGAACCACTGGAACGGCCGCACCACCCTGCAGGCCCGGCTGATGGACATGCGACCCGCGCAGTGAGGATCGTCGCCGGCGAGTGGGGGGGCGCCGCATCCAGGCGCCACCGGATCGGGAGACCCGCCCGACCACGGACCGCGTGCGCGAGGCGTGGATGAGCGCGCTGGCGGGTGAGCTGGAGGGTGCGCGGGTGCTCGACCTGTTCGCCGGCTCCGGCGCACTGGGGCTGGAGGCGCTTTCGCGCGGTGCCGCGCACGCCACCTTCGTGGAGACGGGCCCACCCGCGCTCCGCGTGCTCCGCTCCAACCTGGAGGCGCTGGGAGGCGACGCGCGCTCCGAGGTGGTCCGCACCGACGCGATCCGCTATGCCGGCGGGCTCGCGGAGCACGCTTTCGACGTCGCCTTCGCCGATCCTCCGTACGGCCGGGGATTCGCCGATGCGCTGGTCCGCCTCTGGCTGCAGCGCCCCTTCGCCCGTATCCTCACCATCGAGCGGCGTCGCGACGACCCGCTTCCCGATGTGCCGGGCGCGAGGGAGAAGCGCTACGGAGACACGCTCGTCACCTTCCTCCTCGCCCCGGAATGAGCCAGCAACGGATCGCCATCTGCCCCGGCTCCTTCGATCCCATCACCCTGGGCCACGAGGACATCGTGCGCCGGGGGCTCCGCTTCGCGGACCGGGTGATCGTCGCGGTGGCGCACCGGTCCACGCACGAGAAGCGCGGTCTCTTCTCAGTGGAGGAGCGGGTGGAACTGATCCGCTACGCATTCGCCGACGAGCCGCGCGTGGAGGCGGCGGAGTTCCAGGGGCTGCTGGTCGATTTCGCCCGCCGCCGCGGCGCGCGGCTGGTGATCCGCGGGCTGCGCGCGGTCTCCGACTTCGAGTACGAGTTCCAGATGGCGCTGATGAATCGTGAACTTTCGCCCGAGATGGAGACGGTGTTCCTCGCCACCGATGCGGACAGGAGCTTCCTCTCCGCGTCGCTGGTGCGGGAGATCGCCTCGCTGGGCGGTGACATCTCCCGCTTCGTCTCCGCGCCGGTGCTGCAGGCACTTCAGGCGCGTTTTCCGAAGGCTGCGGAGTGAGCTTCATCGAGGGGGTCCGGGCGCGGGCGGCGGCGCGTCCGCGCAGCATCGTCCTTCCGGAGGGGGTGGAGGAGCGCACGCTCGCCGCGGCGCGCACACTGGCCGCCGGCGGGCTGGTGCGACCCATCCTGCTGGTCGGTGCGGGTGAGCGCGAGTCACTGAGCGATCAAGGGATCGAGGTTCTCGTTCCGGCCGAGGACGGGCGCCGCCACCGGCTCGCCCAGCTCCTCTGGGAGCGGCGTCGCGCACGTGGGATGACGGCGGAGGACGCGTTCACCCACGCGGCCGATCCGCTCCTGTTCGGTGCCCTCCTGGTCGCCGCGGGGGAGGCCGACGGCTCCGTGGCCGGCGCGGTGAACACCACCGGCGCAGTACTCCGCGCCGCGCTCTGGGGCGTCGGCCCTGCGCCCGGGATCTCCACCGTTTCCTCATCGTTCTACATGGTGCTCCCCACTGCCGACGGGGAAGTGCCTCGCGTGCTGACCTTCGCGGACGGCGCGGTGGTCCCGGACCCGACCGCCGAGCAGCTCGCCGAGATCGCCATCGCCGCCGCCGACGCGCGCGGCCGCGTGGTCGGCGACGAGCCGCGGGTGGCATTCCTCTCCTACTCCACCCACGGCAGCGCCTCCGGACCGCTGGTGGAGAAGGTGAAGCGGGCGGTGGAGATCTTCCGCGCCCGGGCTCCTCGGGTCGCGGCGGACGGCGAGCTGCAACTGGACGCCGCCATCATCCCCGCCATCGGCGAGCGGAAGGCGCCGGGCTCCACCGTGGCCGGTCACGCCAACGTCCTGATCTTCCCCGATCTGAACGCCGGCAACATCGGCTACAAGCTGGTGGAGAGGCTCGCCCACGCCGCCGCGGTCGGCCCGGTGGTCCAGGGTCTCGCCCGCCCGTGCAACGACCTTTCGCGCGGCGCCACGGCCGAGGATATTGTCAACGTGGCCTGCATCACCGCGCTGATGGCGGAGTAGGGGAATGCTCCGGTGCCGGGGGCCGGCGGGGGTGGCAAGTTACTCGTCCCGGAGCTACGCTGTACCGGCCGGCGGACGTGGTCAGTTACAGGCAGTGCCGCGCGGCATCAACCAGTGACTTGCGGGAAAGATCGAGCTGCACTGCAGCTCGTCGACCAGTAACTGGTGCCGCGACTGGCACCCATCACCGACCGCAGACACCCAGCCTGGCACATCGCTTGCCCAACGCAAGCCGCGTTCATTGCGTTTTCATTCCAGCGGAGGGGCCATGAGTTTCCAGACGAGCAAAGAGAACGGCGTGGTGGTGGTGGATGTGGACGGGCAGCTCATCGTGGGAAATCGGCAGGAGCTCAAGCAGAAGGTCCTCGACGAGTTGGAAGGTGGGGAGCGGAAGTTCCTCATCGACTTCACCAACACCGGCTACATCGACTCCTCCGGTCTGGGGGTTCTGGTGAGTCTCTCCAAGAAGATCCGCGAGCAGAGTGGGGAGCTGCGGCTGGCGAACCTGAACGAGGACCTGCGGACGCTCTTCGAGCTGACCAAGCTCGACACCCTCTTCAGCATCGCGGACACGCGCGACGAGGCGCTGGCCAGCTTCTAGGCGCGTGCCCGTCACCGGCGCACGCATCTCCCCTCGTCCCGTGCGAGAATGAGCGGCCAACAGGGCTCTGCTCCCGGGCAACACACGCCCGGTGAGCGGCCCGACTTCATACTCGAGCTCCCCAGCGACCTCCGGATGATCGAGGCGGCGGTCGGCTACCTTGCCGACCGCCTCCGCGCCTTCAGCTTCCGCGGCTCCCGGCTGGACCTGAACTTCCGCGTCGGTCTCTCGGAGGCGCTCGCCAACGCGGTGCTCTATGGGAACCGCGGCGATCCCGGCAAGTGCGTGCGCATCGAGGTCACCCTCGATGAGCAGCAGATCGCCCTCAGCGTGATCGACCAGGGGAACGGCTTCGATCCGTGCGCCGTGCCCGACCCCACGCTCCCCGAGAACATCGCGCGCCCGGGCGGCCGCGGTCTCTTCCTCCTCCGCGAGCTGATGGACGAGGTGGAGTACAACGACCGCGGCAACGCCGTGCGAATGGTGCTGCGGCGCGAGCCGCACTCCGGCCGCTCCACTTCCGCAGGATGAGCAGCATGCTTTCCTCTCCACCCATCCGCACCGGCCCGCGCCTCCCGATCGAGGCGCTGGAGCTGCTGGCGGAGTTCCGGGCGAGCACGGGCCGCGTGGCCCTGCTCTGGTCGCGAGAGGGCGGCGGCGAGTGGAAGCTGGTGGGCGGCTCCTCCGATCCCGTCGCTGGTGGGCCGTCGGGGAGCGCCGTCCCGCTGGGTGCTGGGCTCGCGGACACGTTCGTCGTCGATGCGCCGGATGGCTCGCCCGGCGAGGCTGCCTTCCTCGCGGGCGTCATCTCACGCCTGGTGGAGCACCACGCCGAGACCCGCTTCTTCTCTACCGAGCTCTCCGAGCGTTACGAGGAGATCACGCTGCTCTACAACATCAGCGAGATCCTCGGCTCGGTGATCTCGCTGGAGCTGGCCGCCGAGACCATCCTCGACGCGGTGATCGACACGCTGCTCGCCAGCCGCGCATCCCTCTGGCTGCACAACCCGGATCTCGGGCGGCTGGAGCTGGTGGCGGCGGTCGGCGGCGACGGCCAGTCCGGCCCGATCGAGGTGGACGACGCCAACTCGGTGACGGCGGCGGTCTTCCGCTCGCGCCGGGCGACCATCCTGGACTCCGGCGAGGAGTACCCGCGGCATGAAGCGGATCCCGGCGAGCGGCGCTCCTTTCTCTCCGTGCCGGTCAGCTACACGCCTCCCGAGGGCGACACTCGCACGATCGGCGTGATCAACCTCATCGGCGGCAGAGACGTGAGCTTCTCCGCCGGCGACCAGAAGCTGATCACCGCGATCGCGAGCCAGATCGGCTCCGCGGTGGAGAATAGCCGCCTCGTGGCGGCGAGCCTTCGCCAGGAGCGGCTGGACCGCGAGATGGAACTCGCCCATCACCTGCAGCTGAAGCTGCTCCCCTCGCTGGAAGCCTTCGACGGCTTCGCGGACGTCGCCGCCCGCTGCCGCCCGGCGGATTCCGTCGGCGGAGACTTCTATCACCTCTTCCGGCTGACCGGCGGACGGATCGGGGTGATGATCGGCGACGTCTCCACGCATGGATTCGGCGCCGCGCTGATCATGGCGCTGAGCATGAGTGCGGTGGCGATCCATGCATCCGAGGGCGACTCGCCCGCGGAGGTGCTGCGCCGCACCCACCGCACTCTGATCAAGGAGCTCGAGTCCACGGAGATGTACCTGACTCTCTTCTACGGTGTGATCGACCCGGAGCGGCGGGAGATCACCTACGTGAACGCGGGACATTCTCACGCATTCCGCGTCACCGGAGCGGGGGAGGCCATCCGCCTCGGCGCCACCAGCCCACCCTTCGGGATGGTGGACCTCGACTCCTATGTGGAGACCACCGCGCCCTGGGCACCCGGAGATGACCTCCTCCTCCTCTTCACCGACGGACTCTCCGATGGTCTCGGGCTCGGCGAGAAGGCGGGGGAGCGGCTCCTGCTGGACGAGACGATCGCAGCACGCCAGCAGCCGACGCCCTCCCTCCTGGAGCGCCTCTTCTCGCTGGAGGGTTCCTCCACCGACATCCCCTCGGACGACCGCACGGCCGTTCTCGTCAGGATCTGAGCTGTGAGCCATTCCGACGAGCCGTCCCCGTCGCGTTCGCTGCCGCGCGCCAGGAAATCGCTCGGACAGAACTTCCTGATCGATCAGAACCTGCAGCGGAAGATCGTGCAGTCGCTGGAGCCGGGTCCCGACGACGAGGTACTGGAGATCGGACCGGGCCCCGGCGCCCTCACCCGCCATCTCGCGCCGCTGGTCCGGCGCCTGGTGCTGGTGGAGCTGGATGATGGTCTCGCGGCGGCGCTGCGCGCCGAGTTCGCCTCCGATCCGCGGGTGTCGGTGATCAACCGCGACGTGCTCGACGTCCCGCTGGAGGAGGTCTCGGCGGACCCGCGGGCGCTGAAGGTGATCGGCAACATCCCGTACAACATCACCACCCCGATCCTCTTCTCGCTGCTCGAGCGGCACCCGCGACCGCGCCGCATCGTCCTGATGGTGCAGCGTGAAGTCGCGGACCGTATCGCCGCACCCCCCGGGAGCAGGACGTACGGCGCCCTCTCCGTGGGCGTCCAGGCGGTGGCCACCATCGAGCGAATCTGCAACGTTTCCCGCAACGCCTTCCGACCGGTGCCGGACGTGGAGTCCGCCGTCATCCGCATCGACCCCATCGACCCGCCCCGGCTCGAACCCGAGATGGAGGTCGCGCTCCGGCGCCTGACCCGCGCGGCATTCGGCCAGCGGCGTAAGCAGTTCCAGCGCATCCTCCGCGACGCCTACGCGCTTACGCCCGAGGATGTCGCCACCCTCGAGCAGCGGACCGGCTTCGATCTGCGGCAGCGGCCGGAGACCTTCGCGCCGGGCGAGTTCGTGCGGTTGACGCGGACGCTGGCGGGGGGCGCAAGCGATTAAGCCGGTAGCTATTGGCTAATCAGGGGTATGCACCTGACTCAACCAGGCACCGGATGTGGTGTCAGGGGTTCTGAAGACCCGCTGATTCGCGCGTAACCTGTGCGTCTGCGAGCATGGGCGACCGGGTCATCCCGAGGGCAGGCTCTCGACTTCGCCCGGAATGACAGGGGGCCGAACGTTCGGATTGAGAGGGGGCCGAACGCTCGGAATGACAGGGGGCCGAACGCCCGGGATGACAGGGGGCCGAACGTGGCGAGCGTGTGCTTTGAGCCGGGTCGGCCGACCACAGGATCTGGGGATCGGTTGAGTCAGGTGCATACCCCTGTTGGCTATTAGCTAATAGCCAACAGCCAACAGCCGTTTCCGGCTGTCTGGCAACTGACTTTTCGCCGCTTCCAGCATGCGTGTGCTCTGGGCTGTCAGCCGACGGCACAGAGTCCGAGATACTCCCGACGGAACTGCTCGTGGCTTCTGGCTTCGTCCGGTGTGCCGAGGACGCAGGTGGTACCTGCGGACATCCAGACGATCTCGTCGGCCGTCTCCATCAACTGGCGTACCTCGTGTCCGGTGATCACCAGTGCGCATCCTTCGCTCGCCATCGCCTGGAAGGCACCCGCCAACACCTCCGCATCACCCGGATTGATCCCTGCGAACGGCTCGTCGGCCAGCAGGCAGCGGGGCGCGCGGATCCAGGCCACGGCGATCGCCGCGCGCCGCCGCTCCCCACCGGAAAACTCTTCCATGGTCTGATCCAGCAGTCGGGCGATGCCGAGCCGCTCCAGGATCGCCGCGCTCCTGCTCCCTCCGAATCGCCACTCCACCGCTCGGATCTGATCTCGCAGCGTGCGCCGCCGTGAGAGCAGGTTCCGGTCGGGAAGATAGAAGAGACCCCTCGACGCCAGCACGGAGAGCCGCGGCCGGAGATAGACCCGGCCGTCGAAGTGCACTGCGCCCTGGTCGGCGCGCAGCAGTCCCGCACCGATCTTCAGCAGCGTGCTCTTCCCGCACCCGTTTCGCCCGAACAGGACGGAGATCTTCCCGGCGTGAGCCCGGATCGAGGCCGCCTTCAGGATGGTCCGGTCGCCGTACGACCTGCTGATGGAGTCGGCGGAGAAGAGAGGTTGCGCGTGCATCTCAGAGCATCCGGTAGAGCACCTGCGTCGCCACGTCCAGCACCGCTGCCGTGGCCGCTGAACCGGCCCAGAACCAGCCCTCCGCGGCGCCCAGGTTCGCGTGCAGCAGCAGCTCGTGCGCTCGCCTCCGGTCCCACCATACCAGTATGGCTGTCAGGACCACCAGGAGTGCGCGAGCGCTCCAGGAGAGCTGCAGTGCGGCGGAGGTCCCCCCGGAGAGCGCGAGGATGGAGGCGATCACCAGTCGTGACAGCACCCAGAAGAGCGCGCTGATCCGGACCACCCTCCAGAAATCAGGCGGGTAGGGGAAGCCGAGCGACTCCAGGATCGGCCGCCGCCCCGTCGGGCTGGCTCTGACTGTTCTCTGCACGGCGGTGGTTGCGGGATGGGCGGGAGTCGATGGGAAAGAGGTGAATGTTGAATCCTCAATGTTCAATGTTCAATGGAAGAAGCAAATAGCGAAGCCCTGGAAGCCAGATCCACAGACAACTGAACCAGTAACCAGAAACCCAGAAGTTGATCGCTACGAAGCGAATCGCCAATGGCCGCCCCCCGGCGCCCCCCGGTTGACTCCCCGCTCGCGCGCCCCCATCTTGTGAATGTTTTCACAAGGTTCCCACCCCGCCGGACACCCGCACGCGCCGCTGTGCACCCGATGAAGAAGACGCGTGAGCCCGCAGATATGAGAGGGAAGATCTCCGAGTCGACGGTCCGCCGTCTCTCGCTGTACCTGCGTTATCTGCAGGAGGCGAAGGCGCGCGGGGAGGAGACGATCTCCAGCGAGGGGCTGGCGAGCCGCGGCGGCACCACCTCGGCGCAGGTTCGGAAGGATTTCTCCGTCTTCGGCTCCTTCGGCAAGCGGGGGCTGGGGTATTCGGTGAACGAACTGCTGCGGGCGGTCGAGGAGATCCTGGGTCTGAACCGACGCTGGCGTGTGGCGCTGGTGGGGGCCGGGAAGATCGGCTCGGCGCTGTTCAGCTATCGCAACTTCCAGCGGCGTGGCTTCGACATCGTGGCGGTGTTCGACACCGATCAGAGCAAGGTGGGCTCGGTGTGGAGCGAGCTGCGGGTGCGGGACGACGCGGAGATGGAGCGGGTGCTGAAGGAGGAGCGCATCGAGATCGTGGTGATCGCGGTGCCGGCCGATGCGGCGCAGGCGGTGGTGGACCGGGTGGTCGCCTCGGGCGTGCGCGGCATCCTGAACTTCGCGCCGGTGCGGCTGCGCGTTCCGGAGCACATCTCGCTCCGCAACGTGGATATGGTCGTGGAGATGGAGGGACTCACCTTCGAGTTGAACAACGGATAGCAGGTCGGGGGACGGCATTCGGGGGTCGGGGCGGCACCCTCCCCACACCGCAGCGGTTCCCCGGGCCTCTCTCTTCGCCCATCATCCCGCTGCCTGCCGCCGCTGGCATTGTACCGGTGCCGAGACTAACTTCCGCGGGATGAGCACGCCAAACAACGATCTACCGAATGGCCGGGTGCGGGTGACGTCGGAGATCGGCCCGTTGCGGGCCGTGATCTGTCACACGCCCGGTCCCGAATTGCTCGCGGTGACGCCGTCCAACCGCGAGCAGTTCCTGTACGACGACATCATCGACCTGGAGCAGGCGCGGTCGGGAGCATCACCGCTTCCGCGCGATCCTGTCGCGCTTCGCCGACGTCTACGAGGTGCGCGACCTGCTCGGCGACATCGTCGACGAGCCGGAGGTGCGTCGCTTCCTGGTGGAGCGGGTGATGGAGGTCGCGTCCTCCGCTCCGCTGGCCGGGCGGCTCACGGAGATGCGAGGGATCCGAGCTGATCTCCATGTTCATCGAGGGGAAGGAGGCGCCGCAGGGGCCCATCTCGCGGCTGCTGCACAAGGTGGGCTACGAGCTCCCGCCGCTTCCGAACCTCTTCTTCACCCGCGACGCGGCGATGGTGGTGAACGAGGGGGTGATCATCGGGGCGATGAAGTACGCGGTGCGATGGACGGAGGAGCTCCTGATGAAGGCGCTCTTCCACTATCACCCGCTGCTCGGCAACGCCGGGATGATCTACGACGGCTCGGACGAGCATCGCAGCGACTACACCATCGAGGGCGGCGACGTCCTGATCCTGCGGCGGGACCTGGCGGTGATCGGACTCTCCGAGCGTTCGAGCCCTGCGGCAATCGAGTCGCTGGTGGAGGGGCTACGCGAGTCCGGGGTGGAGCACGTGCTGGTGGTGGTGCTCCCCACCGAGAGCCCCGCCATCCACCTGGACATGATCATGACCATGGTGGACCGCGAGCACTGCGTGCGTCTACCCGCCGTACTTCTTCGGACCCAGCCGGCTGCCGATCCTGCACTATCGTGCGGACCGCAAGGGTGTGCGCGAGCGCTCCGACCTGTTCGCCGCGCTCCGCGACGTGGACCTGCCGCTGGAGCCGATCTGCTGTGGCGGCGACCACCCGGTGATCCAGGAGCGGGAGCAGTGGGCGAGCGGGTGCAACTTCGTGGCGATCCGGCCGGGCCTGGTGCTCGGCTATGCGCGTAACGAGGTGACCATGCGTGAGATGGAGAAGGTGGCGGGGTACCGCATGGTCCGCGCGCTCGACTTCCTCACCGGCGACGACACCATCGAGGACGACGAGCGCGCGGTGATCGCCTTCGAGGGCGCCGAGCTGGTGCGCGGCGGGGGCGGTGGACGGTGCATGACGCTCCCCGTACTGCGAGAGGACGTCTGGTGAACGCGCAGCAACTGGCGGCCGGGGTGGAGGCCCGCGCGGGCGGGGTGCTGGTGGAGCGAGCCCTGGTGCTGCTGGCGGACGGGCCGCGGCACACTTCGCTGCTTGCGGAGGATGTGCTCGGTCTGCGGGGCGGCAACGCCGGCGCGGCCGCGCTCGCCGTCTTCACTCTGCTGGGCGAGCGACTCGCGCTTCCGCGTGGATCGCGATGGGCGTGTGGTCGCTCGCCGCGCCCGCCGCCCCCACGCCGGCCGCGCTGCTGGCGGAGGAGTGGGTGGTGGTGGACGTGGAGACCACGGGCGGCTCGCCCGACGCCGGCCACCGGGTGACCGAGGTCGCCGCCGTCCGCGTCTCCGGCGGTGTGGTGACCGAGAGCTACTCCACGCTGGTGAACCCGGAGCGGCGCATCCCCTCGATGATCACCTCGCATCACCGGGATCACCGATCAGATGGTGCGCGATGCGCCGCTGCTTCGCCGACATCGCCCCGCGACTGGGGGAGTTCCTGCACGGCCGCGTCTTCGTCGCGCACAACGCGAGCTTCGACTGGCGCTTCCTCTGCAGTGAGATGGACCGTGCGCTGGGTCACACTCTCGCGGGGCGGCAGCTCTGCACCGTGAAGCTGGCCCGCAAGCTCCTCCCGCAGCTCCCCTCGCGCTCGCTGGACGGCCTGGCCGTCTACTTCGGGCTGCAGATCGAGTCGCGCCACCGCGCGCTGGACGACGCCGTCGCCACGGCCGACGTGCTGCTCCGCCTGGTCGACATGCTCGGCGAGCGCGGCGTCGGCGACTGGGAGGGCGTGCAGCAGCTTCTCGGCGCCCGTGCGCCGCGCCGCAAGCGCACCGCCATGCCCCGCTCGATGGATTCCGCGTGAGCGAGTCCATTGCCGACTCCGTGGCCGATCGCCCGCTGGTGCGGACGCTGGAGCTCGGCGACTCTGCGTCTGCACGCGCTGGAGGCGGGGCTCGTGCGGCTCGACGGCGGCGCCATGTTCGGCGTGGTGCCCAAGCCGCTCTGGGAACGTCGGATCCCGGCCGACGAGCGGAACCGGATCCCGCTCGCGCTCCGCTGCCTGCTGCGTGGAGACGCCCGACGAGCTGGTGCTCATCGAGACGGGCATCGGCAACAAGGAGATCGGAGAAGTTCCGGCAGATCTACGGAGTGGAGGACTGACGCCGGACCCGACGCTTCGGCGGGGCCGACCGGCTGCAGAGCGCCGTCCGCGCCGCCGGCTTCTCGCACCGACGACGTGACGGTCGTGATCGACACCCACCTGCACTTCGACCACGCGGGCGGGAACACCTTTCGCGACGAGGACGGAGGCATCCGCCTCTCCTTCCCGCGGCGCGCGCTACTTCGCGCAGCAAGGGCGAGTGGGAGTACGCGCACCGCGCCAACGAGCGGACGCGCGCCAGCTACTTCGACGACAACTACGACCCCGTTCGTGACGAGGGGCGGCTCGACGCTGCTGGAGGGGGACGCGGAGGTGGTGCCGGGCGTCTCGGTGTTCCTGACTCCGGGGCACACCCCCTCCACCAGTCGGTACTGGTGCGAGTCGCGCGGCGAGACGGCCTGCTTCCTCGCCGACGTGCTCCCCACCATGGCGCACCTCCCGCTCCCCTGGATCATGGGGTACGACGTGGAGCCGCTGGTGACGCTGGAATCCAAGCGCGCGACTGCTCGGCCGCGCGCGCGAGGAGAGGTGGCTGCTCGTCTCCGCCCACGATCCCGTGATCGCCTGGGGGCGGCTGCGCGAGGGAGAGAAGGGCGACGAGCTGCAGGAGGCGGATGCGGAGACCGACCGGTTCACGAGCCGAGATCCATCAGGAGAATAGGCCGATATGATCACGACAGCGAAGGATCCGAAGACCACCCCGGTGATCGTCAGCGCGGTGCGCACGCCGATCGGCCGCTATCTCGGCGGGCTCGCCTCCATGTCCGCGCCCGAGCTCGGCGCCATCGCCATCCGCGAGGCGGTGGCGCGCGGCGGCGTCAGCGCCGACGACATCGACGAGGTGATCCTCGGCAACGTGGTGCAGGGCGGGGTGGGCCAGGCGCCCGCCCGGCAGGCCGCGATCGGCGCGGGGCTCCCCTCGATCCGTCTCCGCGCTCACCATCAACAAGGTGTGCGGCTCCGGGCTCAAGGCGGTGATGCTCGCCGCGCAGGCGATCCGCGCCGGCGACGCGCGGGTGGTGGTGGCCGGCGGGCAGGAGTCGATGTCGCAACGCGCCCTTCTACCTGTACGGCACGCGGCAGGGCGTGAAGTTCGGCGACCAGACGCTGGTGGACGGGCTCATCCGCGACGGGCTCTGGTGCTCCTTCTGCGACGTGCACATGGGCGGCCATGCCGAGTACACCGCACGCAAGGCGGGGATCACCCGGCAGATGGCGGACGAGTTCGCCGCGGGGTCGCACCGCAAGGCGGTCGCCGCCATCGGAGGCGGGCAAGTTCGAGCGACGAGATCGTCGCCGGTCGAGGTGCCGGGACGCAAGGGTACCACCACCGTCGATCGCGACGAGGGCCCGCGCGCGGACACCACCGCCGACGTGCTGGGCAGGCTCCGCCCGGCCTTCGCCGCGACGCGCCGAAGGAGATCGCACAGGAAGATCTGGCGGTCACCGCGGGCAACGCGTCCTCGATGAACGACGGCGCCGCGGCGGTGGTGGTCGTCTCGGAGGAGTACGCGCGCGCCAACGGGCTGGAGATCCTCGGCCGCGATCACCGCCTACGCCACCGGTGGAGTGGACCCGCAGGAGCTCTTCTTCGCGCCGATCCATGCGGTGCGCAACCTGATGAAGAAGGCCGGCACCTCGATCGGCGACTACGACCTGATCGAGGCCAACGAGGCCTTCGCCGTGCAGGCGCTCGCCAACGGGCAGGAGCTGGGCTGGGACTGGGACCGCGTGAACGTGCACGGCGGCGCGGTCGCGCTCGGCCACCCGATCGGCGCCAGCGGCGCCCGCGTGCTCACCACGCTGCTGCACGCCATGCGCGACCGCGACGCGGAGACGGGACTGGCGACGCTCTGCCTCGGCGGCGGTGACGCCGTCGCGCTGAGCGTGGAGCGGGTGTAAGGACGCCGTCCAGAGCAAACAGTAGTCATCCTGAGCGAAGCGAAGGATCCCGACGGGGAGCGGGGATCCGAGATGGAACCACGAACCGGGCGCCCGGCCGACGGTCGCTCACACCAGGGGGAACGAGGATGCAGATTTCGAGACACGAAGTGATCGCGCAGGCGCCATCGCGCGGGGTGCGGTTGGCGGTGGGGGTGGCTGTGTTCGCGGTGCTGACGGCGCTCAGCGCGCGGTTCGCGCTGCCGCTCCCGGGCACCCCGGTGCCATTCACCTTCCAGCCGCTGGTGGTGATGCTGGCGGGCGCGCTGCTGGGGGCGCGGGGTCGGCGCGGCGAGCCAGCTGCTCTACCTCACGGCCGGCGCGGCGGGGCTGCCGGTGTTCGCGGCTGGTGGCGGTGCGCTGTACCTGCTCGGGCCCACCGGCGGGTACCTGCTGGCCTACCCGCTCGCGGCCTTCGTGACCGGCGCGCTGATGAGCCGCGGCCTCCCGCGCGTGGTGCTCGCGCTGCTCGCCGGGCTGGTGACCATCTACGCCGGTGGTGTGGCCTGGCTCGCGCTGCTCGGTTCCATGAGCGCCGCCGTGGTGATGGGACTGAAGCCGTTCATCCTCGCGGACCTGGTGAAGGTCGGGCTCGCAGCCGTCGTCACGCTGCGGGTGCGCGAGCGCGCGCTCGATCTCTTCACGCGCTGAGCACCGCGGCGACGCCGGAGTGATGGAGCAGCGGAATCCGGCTCCGCGGCCGAACTGGCTGAGCAATGGGGAGCGGCTGAGGGCAGGGTGGCGAATCGCCATCTTCTTCGCCCTTTTCCTCGCCTTCTCGCTGGTGGGGCAGCTCGCCGCATCGCTGCTCCCCCGGGAACGCTCCCCTGGGGCGGCATCCTCTTCTCGGCCGCCGCCGCGCTGGCCGCCGGCCTGATCGTCACGACCCGGCTGGAGGGTCGCCCGCCGGCCGCGCTCGGCTTCCCGCTGCATCCCTCCGCTCTCCGCGAGGTGTGCGGCGGGCTGCTTTTCGGCGGGTTCCTGATCGCCGCCGCGGTCGCCATGATGCTGCTCACCCGCTCCGCGCACTTTGTCCCCGACGACGGAGGGTGGGCGGAGTACGGGGTCGTCCTCCTCCGGACGCTCGCCTTCTTCTCCATCGCCGCCGCCTGGGAGGAGCTGATCTTCCGCGGCTATCCCTTCCAGGCGCTCGTGGATGGAATCGGCGTCTGGCCCGGCGTACTGGTCTCCTCCGCGCTGTTCGCGGCGCTCCACGGCTGGAACCCCAACGTCACCGCCCTCGCGCTCGCCAACATCTTCCTGGCGGGCGTGATGCTCGCGCTCGCCTACCTGCGCACCCGCTCCCTCTGGTTCGCCACCGCGATTCATGTGGGGTGGAACTGGGCGATGGCTTCGCTGTTCGATTTCCCCGTCAGCGGGCTCACCGGCTTCGAGACGCCGCTCTACGACGTGGTCGAGACCGGCCACGACGTCTGGACGGGAGGCGCCTTCGGCCCCGAGGCCGGGCTGGTGGGGACCATCGTCCTGGTCGGCGCGACGGCGTGGCTCCTAAGCACCCGCCGCCTGCGGGTGCCGGCACACCTCCGCGCGGCCCGACCGATCGTCGATCGCCGGCTTGGAGGGGAGTGGCCATGAATCGCACCCGGTTCTGGGGCTCGGTCGTGGGTGTCGCGCTCGGCTTTGCGCTGCTGAGCGCACTCCTGCTCCCGTACGGCTGGCTCGGCCTCGACACGGAGTCCCTCCGCTGGGGGGCATGGCTCCTCACCCTCTGGACGGGAGGCGCCATGAGTGTTCTTTTCGGGCTCGCCGGAATTCTCGGCTACCGCCTCCCGCCCGGCGTGCGGGAGGTGATCGACGCCGGCGGGGTACGCGCCGCCCTGGAGGCCAGGAGGCGCGCACGTGAGGAGGGCCGAGCGGGGAACTTCGCCATCTGGCTCATCTGCATGGGGCTGTGCCTGATCGCGATCTACTTCCTCGCGTGGTTCTTCGTGCGGGATTTGTAGCTTCAGATAACAAATTCGCCCGGCGAGTGCCGGCTGAGGATTTCTTCCATCGACGGAGCAGGGAAATGGCTGAGATCAGGAAGGTGGCGGTGGTCGGCGCGGGCACCATGGGCAACGGGATCGTTCACGTCTTCGCGCAGCACGGCTACGACGTGACGATGGTGGACGTGCAGCAGGCAGGCGCTGGATCGCGCCCTCGCCACCATCTCCGGCAACCTGGATCGCCAGATGAAGAAGGGGACGATCAGCGAGGACGACCGCTCCGCCGCCCTGGGCCGGATCCGGCCGGCCACCGAGCTTTCGGGGATCGCGGAGGCCGACCTGGTGGTGGAGGCCGCCACCGAGAACCGCGACCTCAAGTTCAGCATCTTCCAGGAGATGGACCGGCAGGCGCGGTGAGGGAGCGATCCTCGCCACCAACACCTCGTCCATCTCCATCACCGAGATCGCCGGCCGCACCACGCCGCCCGGAGCGGGTGATCGGGATGCACTTCATGAACCCGGTCCCGGTGATGAAGCTGGTGGAGATCATCCGGGGCCTCGCCACCTCCGACGAGGTCACCGAATCGGTGACGCGAACCGCCGAGGCGCTGGGGAAGACGGTGGCCGAGGCGCAGGACTATCCCGGGCTTCGTGTCCAACCGCATCCTCATGCCGATGATCAACGAGGCGGTGTTCTGCCTCATGGAGGGCGTGGCGGAGCGGGAGGCGATCGACACGGTGATGAAGCTGGGGATGAACCACCCGATGGGCCCGCTCGCGCTGGCGGACCTGATCGGCCTCGACACCTGCCTGGCGATCATGGAGGTGCTGCACGACGGCCTCGGCGACGACAAGTACCGCCCCTGCCCGCTGCTCCGGAAGTACGTCGCGGCCGGCAGGCTGGGGCGGAAGACGGGGGCGGGGTTTTACGAGTATTAGCGGCGGTGTCAGCGGCGGGCGGCGGAGCTCAGTGACGGGTACTTCTCGTCGAGCCAGCGGCCGGGGGTGGAGCTCAGTTACTGGTTGCTCATATGGGGCAAGCGGGCGGCGGTGGCGGTGAGGGACCTGGTAGGTGCACGGCAGAAGAGTCTGGCCGAACTTGCCGATGAAGGTGGAGCGGGCGACGACGCACGGAACCGGATACCTGAGACGAAGCCGGTCTCGCAAACCAGTTTTCAGTTACCAGCAACCATCATGCTTTCCCCCGACCAGCAGCAGATCCGCGACCTCGCGCGCGAGTTCGCCGAGCGGGAACTCCGGCCGCATGCCGAGGCGTGGGACCGCGAGGCGGGCTTTCCGCGCGCGGTGATCGGAACAGCTGGGTGAGCTCGGCTTCATGGGGATGCTGATCCCGGAGGCGTGGGACGGGCTGGAGCTGGACACCACCAGCTACCTGCTGGCGCTGGAGGAGATCGCGTGGGGCGACGCCTCGGTGGCGGTGGCGATGAGCGTCCACAACTCGCTCCCCACCCAGATGATCCTGGCGCAGGGAACCGACGAGCAGAAGGAGCGCTGGCTGAAGCCGATGGCGCGCGGGGAGATGCTCGGCGCCTTCGCGCTCTCCGAGGCGGACGCGGGCTCGGACGCCGCCGCGATGAGCGCGCAGGCGCGCCGCACGGACGGCGGCTGGGTCCTGAGCGGCGCCAAGGCGTGGATCACCAACGGCGGCTTCGGCGACGTGGTCATCGCGATGTGCCGCACCGATGAGCCCGGCGATCGCAGGGGCGCGAGGGGGATCGGCGCCTTCATCATCCCGACCGATGCCGACGGCTACGTGATCGGGAAGAAGGAGGACAAGATGGGGCAGCGCGCCTCAGAGACGGTCGCCATCGCCTTCGAAGAGACTTTTCGTCCCGGACGACCAGGTGCTGGGTGATCCCTCACAGGGCTTCATCTACGCGCTGCAGGGGCTCGACAACGGGCGGATGGGGATCGCGGCGCTGGCGATCGGTATCGCGCAGGCGGCGCTGGAGCATTCGCTGCGCTACGCGATCAGAGCGCGAGCAGTTCGGCAGGCCGATCGCCCGCTTCCAGGGGATGCAGTTCAAGCTGGCCGACATGGCCGTGGGGGTGGAGGCGGCGCGCTCGCTGCTCTTCCGTGCCGCGGCCGCCAAGGACGCCGGCGAGCCGGTGACGAAGCTCGCATCGATGGCCAAGCTGTTCGCCACGGAGGCGGCGATGTAGGTCACCACCGAGGCCGTGCAGGTGTTCGGCGGCTACGGTTACATGAAGGACTACCCGGTGGAGCGGCTCTTCCGGGACGCGAAGGTGACGGAGATCTACGAGGGCACCAGCGAGATCCAGCGCCTCGTGATCGCCCGCGAGCTGTACCGATAGGAGCTCCGGCTCCGCTGCCTGCGACCGGCCAGACCGGCGCGGCACTTCATCATCCAACGACGCACCAGCATGGAAATCTTCAAGCTGATCGGAGAGCACGACCACGAGCAGGTCGTCTTCTGCCACGAGCCGTCGTGCGGGTACAAGGGGATCATCGCCATCCACGACACCACGCTCGGCCCGGCGCTGGGCGGCACCCGCTTCTGGAACTACGCCTCCGACCAGGAGGCCCTCGTCGACGTGCTCCGCCTCTCCCGGGGGATGACGTACAAGGCCGCGGTGGCGGGCCTCAACCTCGGCGGCGGCAAGTCCGTCATCATCGGGCGATCCGAGGACCACGCGCCGCGAAGATGATCTTCCGGGCGCACGGCCGCTTCGTGGAGAGCCTCGGCGGCCGCTACATCACCGCCGAGGACGTCGGCACCTCCGTGGCGGACATGGACTACGTCAACATGGAGACCGAGCACGTCACCGGCCTCTCCGGCACCTCCGGCGACCCGTCGCCGGTCACCGCCTTCGGCGTGTACCGGGGGATCAAGGCCGCGGCGCATGGCGCGCTACGGCTCGGACGACCTCGCCGGAAAGACCGTCGCCGTACAGGGCGTGGGCCACGTCGGCTACTACCTCTGCGAGCACCTCCACGACGACGGCGCCAACCTGATCGTCACCGATATCGACCAGGATCGGGTGAAGCGGGTCGTGCAGCGAGTTCGGCGCGGAAGCCGTGGCGCCGGACGAGATCTACGGGGTGGATGCGGACGTCTACGCGCCCAGCGCGCTCGGCGCCACGGTCAACGACGAGACCATCCCGCAGCTCAAGGTGGACATCGTCGCAGGCGCCGCCAACAACGTGCTCGCCGAGGCGCGCCACGGCGATGAGCTGCACCGCCGCGGCATCCTCTACGCCCCCGACTACGTGATCAACGGCGGCGGGCTGATCAACGTCTACGGCGAGCTCAGGGGGTGGAGCCGGGAGCAGTCCATCCGCAAGGCGGGTGAGATCTTCGACACCCTGAGCAGGCTCTTCGAGCTGTCCAGCGAGGAGGGGATTCCCACCTATCAGGCGGCGGACCGCATCGCACAGCAGCGCATCGAGGCGGTCGGGAAGATTCAGCGGACGTGGGTGTGAGGGGGGGGGTAGGATTCAGAATTTCGGGATTCGGGATTCGGGATTCGGGATTCGGGATTCGGGATTCGGGATTCGGGATTCGGGATTCGGGGGGGTGTCCGGGCATTCTCCGGTGCCCGCCCGAGTTCCGGTATCCTCTTCACGTGCATCCCTGTCTCATCCCGGACCATCTGCCGTTCCCGTGCCTTCTCCCGTGATCACGTGCATTCTCCCTGATCCCGTGCATTCTCCGTGATTCCGGGTCTTCCCTGTCATCTGAGCCCTCCCCCGTCATCCCGAGCGAAGTCGAGGGATCCCACTCCGGCACTTCCGCCGCGACGGAGTTGGACCACGCGGCACCGCGGGCGGGGGCTTGTCGCGGGGCGGGATCCTTCGCTTCGCTCAGGATGACAAGGGGGGCATGGTGTTGACGGCGGGGGCATGGTGTTGACGGCGGGGGCGTGGTGTTGACGGCGGGGGCATGGTGTTGACGGCGGGGGCATGGTGTTGACGGCGGGGGCGTGGTGTTGACGGCGGGGGCATGGTGTTGACGGCGGGGGCGTGGTGTTGACGGCGGGGGCGTGGTGTTGACGGCGGGGGACAAGGTGAAGCTGCTCTTGACCCATTGCCGCGGCTCCTGTATCGTTTGCTTCAACGCACCCTCCCGTCAGAACTTCCGAGGCCAGCTCACCACTTTCCGCAGAGGTGGCTCGAACCAGATCTTCCAGACGTTTCCGACCGTAGTAACTCCCGGCGGACGCATCGCCCCCGATCGCCGCCCCACACACCGCACGATTACACAGACTCCTCAACTCGAGGTGCATCGATGAAATGTCGCTTCGTTCGGCATCTGCTCGCCGCAGCTGCTCTGCTCCTGTTCAGTGGCGGAGCGCTCGCCGCGCAGACGGGAACCATCACCGGCTCGGTGCGCATCGCCGGCACCGAGTCGCCGCTCCCGGGCGCCGTGGTGCAGGTGATCAATGCCACCGGCGGACGGGTCGGTAGCACGCTCAGCAACCAGAGCGGCCGCTTCCTGGTCACCAACATCCCGGCCGGCAGCTACACCGTCACCGCGTCGATGACCGGCTACGAAACCGGCCGCGTGGAAGGGGTGCAGGTCGCCGCGGGGCAGGCTGCCAACGTGAACATCGGGCTCACCACTCGCGCCATCGACCTCGACCCGGTGGTCGTCTCCGCATCGCGCCGCCAGGAGCGCGCGCTCGACGCACCCGCGCGTGTCGAGGTAGTCGGACCGCAGCTGATCGAGGAGCGCCCGGCGGTGCAGCCGGTGGACCACCTGCGCAGCATCTCCGGAGTGGACGTGGTGCAGCAGGGGCTGCAGAGCACCAACGTGGTGGCTCGCGGCTTCAACAACATCTTCTCGGGCGCCCTGCTCGCGCTCACCGATCACCGCATCGCGGCGATCCCGTCGCTCCGCGTGAACGCGCTGTACATGGTGCCGGCCACCAACGAAGACATCGAGCGGATCGAGGTGGTGCTCGGACCGGGCTCGGCGCTGTACGGCCCGAACACGGCGAACGGCGTGCTCCACATGTTCACCCGCTCGCCGCTCACCTACCAGGGGACCACTGCAACCCTCACGGGGGGGCAGCGGAGCGTGATGCACACCACCTTCCGCACCGCGCACCTGCTGGGCGAGAACCTCGGCGTGAAGCTCTCGGGGCAGTACTTCCAGGGCGATGAGTGGCGGTACACCGATCCCATTGAGGAGCAGGCGCGGCTGGCGAACCCGGGCACCCGCATCGGCGTGCGCGACTTCGATACGCAGCGCTGGGCCGGCGACGCCCGCGTGGACTGGCGTGTTTCGCCGGACGCGACGGCGATCCTCGCCGCCGGCCGCAGCACCACCGCGCGCGGCGTGGAGATGACCGGCCTCGGGACCGCGCAGGTCCGCGACTGGTCCTACGACTACGTCCAGGCCCGCTTCAACTGGGGTCGGCTGTTCGCCCAGGCATACGGGAACTTCAGCAGCGCCGGTGAGACGTACCTGCTGCGCGACGGTGGCGACATCATCGACGACAGCCGCATGTACGTGGCGCAGATCCAGCACGGCTTCCAGCCGTTCAACTGGCAGAACTTCACCTACGGATTCGACTGGATCAACACCCAGCCGGAGACCGGCGGGACCATCCACGGCCGCTTCGAGAACGAGGACAACTACTCCGAGGCGGGCGTCTTCCTGCAGTCGGAGACGGCGCTGACTCCGCGGTTCGACCTGGTGCTCGCTGGCCGGGTGGATCGGCACTCCGTGGTCGACGAGTTCGTCTTCTCGCCGCGCGCGGCGCTCGTCTTCAAGCCGGTGGAGAACCAGACCTTCCGCGTCTCGTACAACCGCGCCTACTCGAACCCGGGTTCGGTGCAGCTCTTCCTGGACCTGAACGCCGGTCCAGCCGGTGCCGCCGGTCCGTTGGGCTACAACATCCGCGCGCAGGGGACGGGCCAGACCGGCTTCACCTTCCGGCAGGCCGACGGCTCGTACGTGATGAAGTCGCCGTTCGCGACGGACCGCACGGCGCTGCAGACCATCAACACCGCCAACCTGTGGGCGATGCAGGTGCGTGGGCTCGCGGGCGGGCTCGTGCAGGCAGGACACCTTACGGCCGCGCAGTCCCAGCAGTTTATCCAGTTCATGATGAGCCAGACGCCGACGGCCGCGCAGGTCGGCTTCGTGGGACAGAGCCCGATCACCGGGCTGGGCGCCTTTGTGGGTCCGGAGGACGTCCCCGGGATCCGCGAGTCGAACACCACCAGCTACGAGGTCGGCTACAAGGGGATCCTCGGCGGGCGCCTGCTTCTTGCCGCGGACGTCTGGTACACGCAGCGGGACAACTTCATCTCTCCGCTGATCCCGCAGAACTCCTTCGTGCTCCTGGATTCGGCACAGGCGCGGCCGTACGCGCAGCCTCGCATCCAGCAGTTCCTGATGGCCGGCGGCATGCCGGCCCAGCAGGCCGCGGCCACGGCGGCCGCGTTCGCTGGTAACCTGGTCCAGATCCCGGGCGGCGTGATCGCTTCGCCGGACGTGCCGGGCGGGCCGGACCTGCTGGTGACCTACCGTAACTTCGGCGACATCGATCTCTGGGGTACCGACCTCTCCGCGACCGCTCTCTTCGGTCCGTGGACGCTCGGGCTCGGGACCTCCCTGGTGAACGAGGATCACTTCATCACCGAAGGGCAGATCATCACACTCAACGCGCCGAAGCGGAAGTTCAACACCTCGCTCGGTTACCGTGACGAGCCGAGGGGATTCAACGGCGAGCTCCGGGTCCGTCACCATGGTGGCTTCCCGGTGAACTCGGGCGTGTTCGTGGGGCTGAACTGCATCGTGGCCGCCAACCCGGAGCCGTGCGTGGAGTCCGCCACCCTCGCGGACCTGACGGCCGGATACCGGATTCCGATGGTGCGCGGCGCCTCGGTGCAGCTGACGGTGCAGAACATCTTCGACAACAACTACCGCAGCTTCGTCGGCGTGCCGGAGATCGGCCGCATGGCACTGCTCCGGCTCAGGTACGATTTCTGAGACTCGCTGAAGGTTGAGCGTTGGCCCGCGGGGCCGGACCATTGTCCGGCCCCGCGTTTTCAACGCTACCATTGCGTCGGTGATGATCTGCGGAATCTGCGGAATCTGCGGACCAGCCGTCACCGAGCCCTGCCCTCGCTGGATCCCGGACCGGAAGCGACGTCCTGAGCTCCATGGGGGGGATCCGCGGATCATGCAGATCTCGCAGATCGGGACGGAGCGAGGCACGGGGGTCCGACTGCGGCCTCCCCGGCTGGCGTTTCCCGCGTGAAGGAGCGAGCTTTCCGCTGCCGCTCGTGGAGGCGGTCGAGCACCCGCAATCCGAACCCGATGACGCAGCCGGTCTCCCGCGCGAAGGTGTACATCGCCTTCGCGCTCGTCTATGTGATCTGGGGCTCCACCTACCTCGCGATCCTCTTCGCGGTGGAGACGCTTCCGCCCTTCCTGATGGCGGGCGTGCGCTTCCTGATCGCCGGCGCGCTTATGTACGCCTGGGTGCGGCTGGCGGGGCGCGCCGGGGCGCCGCGTGGCGTGGAGTGGCGCGGCGCGGCGGTCGTGGGTGCCTTTCTCCTGCTCGGCGGCAATGGCGGGGTGGTGTGGGCGGAGCAGCGGGTCTCTTCCGGACTGGCGGCGCTGCTGGTCGCCACCGTTCCGCTCTGGATGGTACTACTGGAATGGGCCGGTGGTGGAAAGCGGCCGACCGGGCGGGTGATCGCCGGCATCGCGATCGGCTTCGCGGGGCTCGGAATCCTGATCGGGCCCGCGGAGATCCTCGGAGGGACGGCGGCGGACAGTGTGGGTGCGCTGGTGCTGGTGTTCGCCGCCTTTTCCTGGGCCGTCGGCTCCGTGGCCGCGCGCCGGGTTTCGCTCCCCGCCTCGCCGCTGCTCGGCACGGGGATGGAGATGCTCGCCGGCGGAGCGCTCCTTCTCCTCCTGGGGAGCGTCACGGGGGAGTGGGGGCGGCTGGATCTGGCAGCCGCATCGCCGCGCTCGCTCTGGGCGGTGGGCTACCTGATCGTGTTCGGCTCGCTGGTGGGGTTCACCGCCTACATCTGGCTGCTCCGGCACGTGGAGATCGCGAAGGTGGCCACCTACGCCTACGTGAACCCCGTGGTGGCCGTGCTTCTCGGCTGGGCGCTGGCCGGGGAGGAGCTCTCCCCACGGATCGCGGTATCGGCGCTGGTGATCATCGCGGGTGTGGCCTTCATCACCAGCGGGCGCGCGCGTCCCGCGATGGAGCGGCCGGAAACGGCGCCCTCCACGGCCTCTCTGCTGGCCGGTCGTACGGACCACGAGCGCTGAGCCGGCCGCCTTGCGTAAGCGCCTGCCGCCGCCTAGGATCCGGAGCCGCACCCGGCCCGCCTCCCCACCGCGACTCCGCATGACCACACGCTCCCTGCTCCTCTTCCGCCTCGCCGTCTCCCTGGTACTCTCCATCGCCCTCTTCTTCCAGGGCTTCATGCTGCTGCGTATCTGGCAGCAGGTGCAGGCACTGGATGGCCAGGCGTTCACCATCCCGGCGACTGCGATCGGCTACCTGGTGCTGACCACGGCGATCGTGCTCGCCGGCAGCGCACTGGTGGCCGCGCTCCTGATCCGCTCCGCCTGCTCGGCGGAAGGCCGGGCGCTCGCTACGTTCCTCACCTGCTTCGTCTACGTCACGGGCTCCATCGACACCATCTACACGCTGCGCCAGGAGGGCGGCCTGCCGTGGTATCTGGATGCGGTCCTGAACTTCAGCATTCCGCTCAGCGTGGCGGTGGCGCTCGCGGCGATGCTCCGCTTCAGCGCTCTCTTCCCCATTCGCCTGGAACCCGAACAGATCGAGCGGCAGCGGCTCCTGCCGGGGATCCGCGTGGCGCTGCTCGATCCGCGACTCCTCTGGCTGTCGGCGATCGGGCTCGCGGTCACCGCGCAGACGAGCCTGCTGGTCGCCATGGAGCTGCGCCGGCACGTGCAGGCACTGAACGCCTTCCACTTTCCGATCCATCAGATGCTGATGGTCGTGCTCGTCATCGCCACGCTGCTGATCACGGTTGCGAACCTCCGCACCGCCTACCGTGCCGCGGATGCGGACGGTCGGAGGCGGGTGTACTGGGTGCTGGAGGGCCTGCTTGCCGGTACCGTGATCGTGGTGTTCGCCTCCATGCTCAAGGCGGCGGTGCTGATCACCGGTGCGGCCGCCTGGTTCGAGCCCTGGTACCCGCTGAGCTTCTTCGTCGCCCTCCTCGTCGTGATCGGCTTTTTCGCGATCGCGATGTTCTACGTGGGTGCGCTGGATCCGCTGCTCGCCATCCGGCGAACCGCGGTGACGGGGATGGTGGGGATCACGATGGTGTTCATCTTCGCCGTCACCCAGCAGATGGTGCACGAGTACCTGGTCGCGTGGACGGGGATCAGCGACCGGGTGGGCGGCATGGTCACCGGCGGGATCGTGGCGCTCTCCTTCGAGCCGGTGCAGCGGCGGCTCAGCGGGCTGGTATCGCGGTGGGTGGAGGGGCGGGAAGGCGCGGTGGCGGCTGAGGACGCGCGAGGCGACAGTGATGTGCAGCCGGCCGCCGCGGTGGTGTAGTGACGGCCGCCGCGCGTGCGCGGGGGAGTAGAAGTGTGGCATCCTTCGGTGCTCAGCCGGGATCCTTCGCTGCGCTCAGGATGACGTCGGGCGTGAGGGTTGGCACCCCCGCACAGGGCACCCTCGCATCAGGATGACGTCGGGCGTCAGGGTTGGCACCCACGCGCCAGGGCACCCTCGCATCCCCCGCCGGACCGCGTTATCATCCCCGCTCCAGAGCAACCCCGCGAACCCGAGCCCGCACCACCCGCATGGACGCGCTGAAGACCGCCGACTCCGAGATCCACAGCCTGCTCGTCGCCGAGGCCACGCGGCAGGAGGACCAGCTGGAGATGATCGCCTCCGAGAACTTCGTCTCGCTGCCGGTGCTGCAGGCGATGGGAAGCGTGCTGACCAACAAGTACGCGGAGGGATATCCCGGGAAGCGGTACTACGGTGGCTGCGAGGTGGTGGACGAGGTGGAGGAGCTGGCGCGGCAGCGGGTGCTCTCGCTGTTCGGCGGGGACCACGCCAACGTTCAGCCGCACTCCGGCTCCCAGGCCAACATGGCCACCTACCTCGGGCTGATGGAGGTGGGCGACACGCTGCTGGGGATGAACCTCTCCGAGGGTGGGCACCTCACGCACGGCTCGCCGGTGAACTTCAGCGGCCGCCTCTACAACGTGGTCGCGTACGGGGTGCGTCGAGACTGACCACCTGATCGACTACGACCAGCTCCGGAAGCTCGCGCTGGAGCACCGGCCCAAGGTGATCGTCGCCGGCGCCAGCGCCTACCCGCGCCAGATCGACTTCGAGGTGTTCGGCGAGATCGCGCGGGAAAGCGGTGCGAAGCTCGTCGTGGACATGGCCCACATCGCCGGCCTCGTGGCCACGGGGCACCATCCGAACCCGGTCCCCTTCGCCGACGTGGTGACCTCCACCACCCACAAGACGCTGCGCGGGCCGCGGGGCGGGCTGATCCTCGCCCGCGAGGAGCACGCGAAGGCCGTGGACAAGCAGATCTTCCCGGGGATCCAGGGCGGGCCGCTGATGCACGTGATCGCTGCCAAGGCGGTGGCGTTCGGCGAGGCGCTCCAGCCGGAGTTCAGGGACTACTCGCGGCGCGTGATCGAGAACGCCCGCGCGCTCGCGCGAGGCGCTGATGGAGCGCGGCTTCGACTCTGGTCTCCGGCGGCACCGACAACCACCTGCTGCTGGTGGATCTGCGCAACAAGGAGATCACCGGCAAGGACGCCGAGAAGGCGCTGGACCGCAGCGGGCATCACCGTCAACAAGAACACGGTGCCGGGCGAGACGCAGTCGCCCTTCGTCACCTCCGGCGTGCGCATCGGAACGCCCGCCCTGACCACACGCGGGCTCGGCGACCGCCGAGATGCGCGAGATCGCCCGCCTGATCGACGATGTCGCGCAGGCCCGCGGCGACGAGTCGGTGTTCGACCGGGTGCGCGGCGAGGTCAGGGAGATGTGCGGCCGCTTCCCCCTGTACGGCGAGTGGGCTCGCGTCTGACGCCAGCCGGGCCTATCGGAGATCAGACCGCGGCCCGCAGCCGGTAGTCGATCGATCGGCACCGGTTTCTGCTTTTCCGCAGGCAGGGCGACATGCTCCGGCTCACCAAGCCACAGCGTGTCGCCCTCCGTCATATCGACCGGCAGCGACTAGCAGCTAACGACTGGCGACTAGCAGATAGCTAACAGCTAACAGCCGCCGTCCCCCCGGCACCCGGGGTTGGAGCCGGTGTACCATCCGGCTATCTTTCCCGATTCGTTTCCGATCGCTCCCCCGCGGGACCCGATCGCCGTCACCGCCAGCCGATCGCACCATGAAGAAGGCGTACATCGAGACGTACGGCTGCCAGATGAACATTCAGCGACACGGAGCTGATGCACGGGCATCCTGGCGGAGCAGCGGCTACGCGAGCGCATCGTCTCCGGAGGACGCAGATGTGATCCTGGTGAACACCTGCGCGATCCGCGACCACGCGGAGCAGCGGGTGCTCGGGCGCGTCGGGCAGCTACAGCAGTTTCGGGAAACGCGACCCGGTCTCCTGATCGGCGTCACCGGGTGCATGGCGCAGCGGATGGGCGCGGATCTGCTGGAGCAAGCGGGGGGCGTGGACCTGGTGATGGGGCCAGACGCGTACCGCAAACTCCCAGAGGCTCTCGCATCGCTGGATGCGCGGTCGGGGGCGCCGAAGAAATCCTCCGGCTCGCTGGCACTCCCCGTGCTCGCTTCACCCGCGCCGCGCGGTGGGCTCACGGTTCTCGACTTCGACCCGTTCGAGAACTACGAGGGCGTGGAGCCGCGCCGCACCACCAGTGTGTCGGCATGGATCCCGATCCAGCGCGGGTGCAACTACCGCTGCACCTACTGCATCGTGCCGTACGTGCGGGGCGACGAGAAGAACCGGGCGCCGGAGGAGATCCTCGACGAGGCGCGCGCGCTGGCTGCCGAGGGGGTGCCGGAGGTGACGCTGCTCGGCCAGACGGTGAACTCCTACGAGCACGGCGACTGGAACTTCCCGCGCCTGCTGCGCGAGGTGGCGCGAGTGGAGGGGATCCGCCGGGTGCGCTTCACCTCCCCGCACCCCAACGACTTCACGCGCGAGCTGGTGGAGGTGATGGCGACGGAGCCGAACGTCTGCAAGCAGCTCCACCTCCCGGTGCAGTCCGGCCACAACCGGACGCTGAAGCGGATGCTGCGGCGCTACACCGTGGAGGAGTACCGCGAGAAGATCGAGTGGGTGCGGGAGGCGATCCCCGGGATCGCCCTCTCCACCGACGTGATCGTGGCCTTCCCGGGCGAGACGGACGAGGAGTACCGGGCGACGCTGGACCTGATGCGGGAGATCCGCTTCGACGACGCCTTCCTGTACAGGTACTCGGAGCGCGAGGGCACCCCGGCGACCCGGCTACCGCGCGACCAGTTCGTGGCCGAGGACGTGGCCCAGGTGCGGCTGAAGGGCTGATCGCGCTGCACCGCGAGATCCAGCGCGAGATCGTACGAGACGGAGGTCGGACGGGTGGAGGAGGTTCTGGTGGAGAAGGAGGCGAAGCGGGGCGGGTTGCAGGGGCGCACCGGGTCCAACAAGGTGGTGACCTTCGCGGGGCCGCAGTCGCTGATCGGGCAGTTCGTTTCGGTGCGGCTCACGAGCACCTCCGGAGCCACCTTCGGTGGCCAGCGGGTGGATGACGACGCCCCGGTCCAGCAGGTCGCCTGAATGCTTCGCTGGCGGTGGGCGGCGCTCGCGCTGGTCGTGGTCCTCGCCGGGCTCTTCGCCTATCTGAATGGCGGGGAGCGGGTGACACTCTACCTGGGCTTCGCCACCCTGTACCGCATCTCGCTGGTGGGGCTGGTTTTCACGGCGTTCCTCATCGGGATGACGGTGATGTTCCTCGTCGGGATCGAGCACGACCTCCGGGTGCGGCGGCTGCTGCGTGAGTACCACTCGCGCCAGGGGCCGCCAGGCATCCCCCCCGGCCCCGAATTCCCGTCGGATCCCGACCCGTGATCCACCTGTTTCATCCGCTGGTCCTCGCCCTCCTCGCCTTCCTCGCCGGTCTCCTCCCCGCACTTCGCTTTTCGCTCCACCCGCTTCCCTTCGTCGTCGCGGGGCTCATCACTTCGGCGTTTGCGCTGGCGATCGCCGCACGTGCCACGGATCGCCGCAGCGCCGCCGGGCAGCTGCTGCTCCTGCTGATGGCGTTCTCCGCCGCGGGCGCCGCGGCCGGCGGCGTCGGCGCGCGCCGGGCGGCGGCGGACTGCCGCTTCGCGATCCCCACAGGCGCGACCCTGAAAGTGGAGGGCACGCTGGAGGCCGGCGCAGGTCCGAGAGCGGGGGAGGGAAGCGTACCGCTGCTGCCACTCGGAAGGGCCGCGGCGCGCTGGGATGGGGGGGTGTGCAACCTGGCGCTGCGGGCTCGCCTGCCGGAGGAGATCGGCACCCCGCGTGCCGGAACGCGGCTCGAACTCTCCGGCAGCTGGCTCCCCGCGCCCGCCCCTCCCATCGCCTCACCCTGGCCGCGCCGGGGGGTGTACGCCGGCTTCGTGGTGGCGGATAGCGCTCGCGTGGTTGCGGCGCCCGATGCGTTCCGTGACCCGCTGCTGTACACGCGGGGCGCGACCGAGACCCGGATCCGTTCCCTCTTTCCGCGCCACGACACCATGGCGGAGGCACTGTTGCTCGGCCGCCGGGAGCGGATGGATCCCGCGGTGCGCGAGCGCTTCACGCAGTCCGGGCTGGTGCACCTGCTGGCGATCTCCGGCACCCACGTCGGGCTCCTCGCGGGAATGGCGCTGCTGATCGGCGCAGTGCTCCGCGTTCCGCGCCGGCGCCTGACGCAGGGGACCCTCGCTCTCACCTGGATCTATCTGGGGATGATCGGCGCGCCGGCCTCGGCGGTGCGCGCCGGGCTGATGCTCTCGCTGGCGCTTCTCGCTTTGCTGCTGCAGCGGCCCGCGGCCGCGCTCCCGATGATCGCCGCCGCCGCGCTGGTGCTCCTCGCTCTCGATCCAATCTCCATTCTGGACCCGGGGCTGCAGCTCAGCTTCGCGGGGGTCGGCGGGATCCTGCTGATGCATGCATGGCTCACTCCGCACGTCCCCCGCGCCTGGAAGCGTCGCCCCGCGGTGCGCTGGGCACTGGACTCCACGCTGGTCTCCGCCGCCGCCTTCCTCGCCACCGCGCCGATCACCGCGCACCACTTCGGCGCCATTGCGCCAATCGCGATCCTCGCCAACCTTCCGGCCCTCCCGCTGATGAGCCTGGCGCTCGTCGGCGTCCTGGCCGCCGCTCTCATATCTCCCGTCCTTCCGCCGCTGGCCCGGCTGTGCGCGGACGGCGCCGGACTCGCCTTCGACCTGCTCGATCGCGTCGCCGCCGCCGCGGCGGCACTCCCGATGGGTCACGTGGAACTCGGCCGGCCACACTGGACGCCGATTTTCCTGCTCCTCTTCGTCGCGGGAGCGGCGGCCGTTATAGCGGCCGGAATGCGGCGATCGGTCCGGGTCGTGATCGCCACAGGCGTTGCGGCATCGCTACTATTTGCATGGCCGCTGCTCGCTCGCGCCGGCAGCGGCTCCCTCGAGATCCACTTCCTCGACGTGGGGCAGGGCGACGCCACCGCCATCCGAACCCCCGCTGGGCGCTGGATCGTGATCGACGCCGGACCGGTGGAGCGCGGCTACGATGCCGGGGCGCGTCGGGTGGTTCCCTTTCTCCGCGCCCGCGGCGCTGGATCCGTCGAGCTCCTGATCCTGACGCACCCGCACCTGGACCACATCGGCGGGGCACCCGCCCTGCTCCGGGCGCTCCGAGTGCGCCACGTGGTCGAGCCGGGCCACCCGGTCGGCTCCGCCTCGTACCTGGACGTTCTCCGCGCCATCGAGGAGACCGGAGCCCGCTGGATCGCCGCGCGCAGCGGGCGAACCATCACCGTGGACGGCGTGACGCTGGAGCTCCTCTGGCCCGAACCGGAAACGCTTGACGGCGTTTCCGACGCGAACCAGATTAGCGCCGTCGTCCACCTCCGGTTCGGGGACTTCGCCGCTCTGTTCACCGGTGATGCCGGTGAGGAGGTCGAGCGGGTCCTGGTCGCCCGCCACGCAACCGCACTCCGCTCCGCCGTGCTGAAGGCGGGTCACCACGGGAGTGCGACATCCACTTCTGGAGCCCTGCTGGCCGCCGTGCAGCCGCGGCTGGTCGTGATCTCCGCGGCGCGTCGCAACCGGTACGGTCATCCCTCTCCGGTGGTGCTGCGGAGGGTGGCGGAAGCGGGCATCGAGCTTGCACGAACCGACCGGGATGGGACCGTGTCGATCCGGGTTCAGCCGCCCGACGGCGGCCGTTGGGTGAGGGTGCAGAGATGAGCCTGCTCTCCCGCCTGAGCACGCGCCTTCTCGGCGAGCCGATGCCGCTGCCGCCGGATCTCGCGGCCGGTGAGATCCCGGCGGGGGTTCGGGTGCTGAAGGGCACGTTGATCCCCCGTCTGGGCGGATTCTTCGCCGGGATGGGCGCAGCGGCCTCCGCGGTGACGCTCGGGAGCACCATCGTGGTGCATCCGAGGCGCACGGCTCACCGCGTCGCTGCTGACCCACGAACTGGAGCATGTGAGGCAGTGGCGGGAGGACCCGCTCTTCCCGCTCCGCTACACCGTCGCGACCCTGCGGCACGGGTACCACGCCAACCCCTACGAGGTGGCCGCGCGCGATGCGGCGCTCGCCTCGACCCGTCCGTCTTCCACCGAGGATCTATCGTGACCGAACGTTCCGTAGTGACCATCGAGCGGCACATCATGGAGGCCGAGCGGCAGTTTCCCGAGGCCACCGGTGCGTTCAGCAACATCCTCTACGATGTGGCGCTGGCCGCGAAGATGATCAGCCGGGAAGTGCGGCGCGCCGGTCTGGTGGACATCCTCGGGCACACCGGCACCCAGCAACGTGCACGGCGAGCGGGTGAAGAAGCTGGACGACTACGCGCATGACGTGATCTACCGTGCGCTCGACCACTGTGGCCACCTCTGCGTGATGGCCTCGGAGGAGTCCGAGGACCTGATCCCGATCCCCGACCGGTTCCCGACCGGCAACTACGTCCTGATGTACGATCCGCTCGACGGATCGTCGAACATCGACGCCAACGTACCGGTGGGGACCATCTTCTCCATCCACCGGAAGATCTCGTCGGCGGAGCGCGGCACGCTGGAGGATTGTCTGCAGCCCGGCTCCAAGCAGGTCGCGGCCGGCTACGTTCTCTACGGCTCCTCCACCATGCTGGTGTACACGACCGGCAACGGCGTGCACGGCTTCACGCTGGATCCGTCCATCGGCGAGTTCGTGCTGTCGCACCCGAACATGCTGATCCCCTCGCCGGGCGAGCGGATCTACAGCGTCAACGAGGGGAACTACCGCCGCTGGTCGCCACAGCAGCAGCGGCTTCGTGGACCACCTCAAGGGTCTCGACGGAGCGGACACGAAGCCGTTCACGGCGCGGTACGTCGGCTCCATGGTGGCCGACGTGCACCGCTCGCTCCTCTACGGCGGCATCTTCATGTACCCGGCGGACCGTGACAACCCGCGGGGAAAGCTGCGACTCCTCTACGAGGCCGCGCCGATGGCGATGATCGTGGAGCACGCGGGCGGATCGGCGATCGACGGCGAGAAGAATATCCTCGACATCGAGCCGACCGACCTGCACGAGCGTTCGCCCCTGTACGTGGGCTCGCGCGAGTGCGTGGAGATGGCGCGCCGGTTCCTGATGGCGGACGGGGCGAGTCAGGATCCGCCGATCGTCGCCGCCTGAGATCTGCGACCGTGGCGGACGGGGAGGGGGAACGAGGCGGTCACCGCTTCATCGTGGACCACCTGGAGAACGGCTTCGCCGTCGGTCAGATGGAGGACGGCGAGCGGCTGGACCTCCCGCTCCGGCTGCTGCCGGACGGTGTTCGCGAAGGGGACGTGCTCGTGTTTCAGTCCGCCGGCGCGAGCGGGGACCGCGTCGTGACGATCCGGGTGGATACGGCGGCCACGGCGGCACGTGCGTCAGATGCGGCACGCCGCCTGGATCGTTTGCGTGGAGAAGACCCGGGCAGGGATCTGGATCTGTGAATGACACGAGAGGCGGCCCGGGCTCGATCCCGGCCGTCTTTCCGCTTTCCATGTCCACCCTTCAGACGCTGGCGCTCACCGGCGGCGCCGTGGCACGGATGGCGACCGCCGCTTCACGGTCCTCGAGCGCGGCGTGCGCGGCGGCGAGCCGCGCCACCGGGACCCGGAAGGGCGAACAGGATACATAGTCGAGCCCCGCCTCGTGGAAGAAGTCCACCGATGCCGGATCGCCGCCATGCTCGCCGCAGACACCCACCTTCAGCGAGGGGTGCACCTCGCGCCCCAGCCGGGTACCGATCCTCACCAGCTGTCCCACGCCCTCTTCGTCGAGCCGCTGGAAGGGATCGTGAGGCATGATCCCCTCATCCAGGTACATCGGGAGGAAAGTGCCCGCGTCGTCCCGGGAGAGCCCGAAGGTGGTCTGCGTCAGGTCGTTGGTGCCGAAGGAGAAGAAGTCGGCGTGGCGCGCGATCCGGTCCGCGGTGAGCGCGGCGCGTGGCAGCTCGATCATGGTGCCGATCGAGATAGGGATCGACGACGCCTCGCCGAGGACCTCCACCGCCACCCGCAGGATGATCTCCCGCTGGCGCTTCAGCTCCTCGGCCGTGGCCACCAGCGGCACCATCACCTCGGGCAGCGGCCGCACCCCCACCGCGGCGACGTTGCGGGCCGCTTCGTAGATGGCCCGTGCCTGCATCTCTGTGATCTCCGGGTACGAGATCGCGAGCCGCACCCCGCGGTGCCCGAGCATCGGGTTCGTCTCGCGGTGCTGCTCCACGAGGCCGCGCAGCCGCGCCGTGGCGATCCCGATCTTCTTCGCCAGACTCTTGATCTCCGCCGCGCCGTGCGGCAGGAACTCGTGCAGCGGCGGATCGAGCAGACGGATGGTGACCGGCAACCCGTCCATCTCGCGAAAGATCCCCTCGAAGTCGGCACGCTGCATGGGGAGCAGGCGCTCCACGGCGCGCGTCCGTCCCTCGCCGCTCTCCGAGAGGATCATCTCCCGGATCGCGTCCAGTCGCTCGGGCTCGAAGAACATGTGCTCTGTGCGGCAGAGGCCGATCCCCTGAGCCCCAAAGCGGCGGGCGTTCCGCGCATCCGCCGGTGTGTCGGCGTTGGCGCGGACGCCCAGGCGCCGACGCGCGTCCGCCCAGCCCATCAGCCGCTCGAAGTGCTCGCCCGGCTCCGGCTCCACCGTGGGTACCCGTCCGAGGATGATGCGTCCCGTGGAGCCATCCACGGTGATCCAGTCACCGTGGCTGATCGTGCGGTCGCCGACGCGGACGCGACCGTACGCCTCGTCCACCTGGAGCTCCCCGGCGCCTACCACGCAGCACTTCCCCATCCCGCGTGCCACCACCGCCGCGTGGGATGTCATTCCGCCGCGAGCGGTCACGATCGCGCGCGCCGCCACCATCCCCTCGAAGTCCTCGGGTGAGGTCTCCCGCCGCACCAGGATCACCGCCTCCCCGGCGGCGCCCTGCTCCTCGGCCTCGTCGGGGTTGAAGACCACCCGCCCGGACGCCGCGCCCGGCGAAGCGGGCAAACCTGTGGTGAGCACATCCACCGCGGCGTCCGGATCGACCATCGGGTGGAGCAGCTGGTCCAGCTGAGCCGGATCCACGCGCAGAACCGCTTCGTCCTGGGAGAGCACCCCCTCGTCCACCATCTCCACGGCGATGCGGACGGCGGCCGCGGCGGACCGCTTCCCGCTCCGGGTCTGGAGCATGAAGAGACGACCCTTCTCCACCGTGAACTCCAGATCCTGCATCTCGCGGTAGTGCCGCTCCAGCGTGTGGGCCGCGGCGACGAGCGCATCGTAGGCGGCAGGCAAGCGGTCCTGCATCTGCACGATCGGGAGCGGGTCGCGGATGCCGGCCACCACATCCTCACCCTGTGCGTTCACCAGGAACTCGCCGAAGAGCACCCGCTCGCCGGTGGACGGGTCGCGGGTGAACGCCACACCCGTGCCGGAGTCGTCACCCATGTTCCCGAAGACCATCGCCACCACGCTCACCGCGGTGCCCATGTCGTCGGGGATCCCGTGAACGCGGCGGTAGGCGCGCGCGCGGGAATTGTCCCACGAGTTGAACACCGCCTCCACGGCCCCGCGCAGCTGCGCCGTCGGGTCGTCCGGGAAGGCCGCACCGCGCTCGCGTGCCACCAGCGCCTTGAATCGACCCACCAGCTCCCGGAGGTCGTCGGCGGAGAGCTCCGTGTCCTCCGTCACCCCCCGCGCGTGCTTCGCCTCCTCCAGCAACTCCTCGAAGCGTTCGGAGCGCACCCCCATCACCACGTTGGCGTACATCTGCACGAAGCGGCGATACGAGTCGTACGCGAAGCGCGCGTCGTCCGCGCTGCGGGCGAGCGCCTCCACGGTGCTGTCGTTCAGCCCCAGGTTCAGGATGGTGTCCATCATCCCCGGCATGGAGACGGCGGCACCGGAGCGGACGGAGACGAGCAGCGGTGACTCCGCGGAGCCGAAGCCCTTGCCGGTGGCCTGCTCGGTGAGCCGCACGTTGGCGACGATCTCCTCGGCCAGACCCGGGGGATAGCTGCGCTCGGCCAGGTAGTGGCGGCACGCCTCGGTGGTGATCGTGAAGCCCGGGGGAACCGGCACGCCGATCCGGGTCATTTCCGCCAGGTTCGCTCCCTTGCCACCCAGGAGCGCCTTCATCTCCCGTCCACCCTCTGCCTGACCTGCGCCGAAGAAGTACACCCACCGGTCCGGCATGCTCACTCCTCGCGTGCGGGTTGGCTCGTTCGCTTGCTGCAACCCATGATAGCACCCGCTGTGCCGCCGCGCGGGTGCATAGCGCGAGAACGGGCGGCGCTCCGCTGAGCGCCGCCCGTCTGCCGAGCCGTCAACCCGTGTGGCCGCCGTTATTTGTCCGCCATGAAGGGGTATTCGAACTCGCCGGGCGGCGAGAAGGTCTCCTTGATGGTGCGCGGGCTCACCCATCGGAGCAGGTTCAGCACCGAGCCGGCCTTGTCGTTGGTCCCGCTGGCGCGGCTGCCGCCGAACGGCTGCTGGCCCACCACCGCGCCCGTCGGCTTGTCGTTGATGTAGAAGTTGCCCGCCGCATGGCGCAGCGCGGTGAACGCCTCGCGGATCGGTGCCCGCTCACGGGAGAACACCGCGCCCGTCAGCGCGTAGGGCGAGGTCTCGTCCACGATCCGGAGCGTCTCGCTCCAGCGCGCCTCCGGGTAGACGTGCACCGCGACCACCGGCCCGAAGACCTCCTCGCACAGGAGCTGGTATCCGGGGTCGTCGGCGCGCACCAGCGTGGGGTGCACGAAGTACCCCTTCGAATCATCGTACTCGCCGCCCGCCACGATCTCCACCCCGTCCGCGGACTTCGCGTGATCGATGTACCCGCGGATCCTGTCGAAGCTGTGACGGTCGATCACCGCGCCCATGAAGTTGCGGAAGTCGCGAACGTCCCCGACGCGGATCTCGCCCATCATCTCGATGGCGTGCTCCCGCACCTTCGGCCAGAGCGAGTCCGGCACGTATACGCGGGAGGCGGCGCTGCACTTCTGACCCTGATACTCGAAGCCGCCGCGAACGATGGCCGTCGCCACCTCGCGCGCGTCGGCGCTCGGGTGCGCCACGATGAAGTCCTTGCCCCCGGTCTCCCCCACCAGGCGCGGGTACCCGCGGTACTTCGAGATCCGCTCCCCGATGGAGCGCCAGATCCCCTGGAAGACCGCCGTCGAGCCGGTGTAGTGCACGCCGGCCAGATCCGGGCTGTCCAGCAGCGTTTCGGTGATCGCGACCGGGTCGCCCGGAACGAAGTTGATCACACCCGGCGGGATCCCCGCCTCCTCCAGCAGCTTCATCACGTAGTAGCCGCTGAAGATCGCCTTGTCGGACGGCTTCCACACGGCCACGTTCCCGAGCATCGCGGGCGCCGTGGGGAGGTTGGCAGCGATCGCGGTGAAGTTGAACGGGGTGATCGCGTAGATGAAGCCCTCGAGTGCCCGGTGCTCCAGCCGGTTCCAGACACCCGGGGACGAACCCGGCTGCTCGCCGTAGAGCTGCTCGGCGAAGGCGGCGTTGAAGCGCAGGAAGTCGATCAGTTCGCAGGCGCCGTCGATCTCCGCCTGGTGCGCGGTCTTGCTCTGGTCGAGCATGGTGGCCGCATTGATGGTCGGGCGCCAGCGGGTGGCGAGCAGCTCGGCGGCGCGCAGGAAGACGGCGACGCGATCCTCCCATCCCCAGCTCGCCCACTCGCGCTGCGCCTCTGTCGCCGCGCGCATCGCCTGCTGGATCTCCGCCGCACCCGCCCGATGGTACGTGGCGAGGACGTGAGAGTGGTCGTGCGGCATCACCGCCTGCGCGGTGTCGCCGGTGCGGATCTCCCGCCCGCCGATGATCAGCGGGATCTCGATCTGCTCGCCCGACATCTCCTCCAGCCGGCCCTTCAGCGCCTTCCGCTCGTCGCTTCCGGGGGCGTAGGAGAGAACTGGCTCGTTGATCGGCTCGGGTACGGTGGGGATGCTGCTCATCTGGTCTCCTCACGGTTGGTTTGAGGCGGGGGAAGGTACACACGCCGAGCCCCTCCCGCCACCCTCGCGTGGCAGCTGCGAAATCGGCGCCACAGGCGGGTTTCCGTGCCCCCCCGCCGCTTGACCGCCGACCGTTGCGGCGGTACATTGGAGGTCGGTTCCGAAGTGTCCACGCAGCCCCTCCGGAGGTGCCCATGTCCATCAGGGAACGCATCGAGACGAGCCTCGATACGATCCGCCCCGCCCTTCACGTGGATGGCGGCGACGTGGAGTTCGTGGACTTCAACCAGGACGATGGCGTGGTGCAGCTCCGCCTGGTCGGTGCCTGCGGTCACTGCCCGATCTCTTCGATGACGGTGAAGCACGGTATCGAGCGTCGCATCAGGGCGATGGTCCCCGAAGTGACGGCGGTGGAGGCCATCGCCTGAGCCGTCCGCCGCCTCGATCCTGTATCCGAAACATGCCGGCGCCCCGTGGCGCCGGTTTTGTTTTTCACCGGCAGATGAGTAACTTGGCCGCAGCCATGGCGCGGCTCGCGGCAGGCAGCCGGATGGCCGATCCGTTGATTCAGTCCCCAGCTTCTTCCGAATAGATGAGCAGTCAGACAGATCAGACGCTGCGGCGCGTCGCCGCCGCTCTCACGCAGGTGACCGACCCGCGTTCCGGCGAGGACGTGGTCTCCTCCGGCCGTGTGCGCGAGCTGCAGGTCTCCGAGGAGGGGCTGGTCCGCTTCCGCTTCCACCTGCAGCCGGAGGATCCGGGCACGCTGGTGCGTCAGGCACGCGCGGCGGCGGAGGCGGTGGAGGGTGTGAGCAAGGTGAAGATCGATGTGAGCCTGCCGGCTGCCGCGGGGCCGCAGGCGCGCCCGCAGCAGCCGGCGCCGGGCCGTTCTCCGCTGCGGCCGGGAAACGTGCCGGCTCCCACCCCCGCGCCCAACCTGCTGCCGACGGTGGAGCGAGTGCTCGCGGTGAGCTCCGGCAAGGGCGGGGTGGGGAAGAGCACCGTCGCCGTGAACCTGGCGGCGGCTCTGGCCGCGGCGGGTCACAGCGTCGGCCTCCTGGACGCCGACATCTACGGCCCCAACGTCCCGATGATGCTGGGTGAGCGCCGCAAGCCGCGGGTCACCGGGCAGAAGGGCTCGGAAAAGATCGAGCCGCTGGAGGCCCACGGCGTCCGCATGATGAGCCTCGGTCTCCTGCTCGAGGAGTCGCAGCCCGCCATCATGCGCGGCCCCATGATCTCCGGCATCCTGAAGCAGTTCCTGGAGCAGGTGGAGTGGGGCGAGCTGGAGTTCCTGATCGTGGACATGCCCCCCGGCACCGGCGACGCGCAGCTCTCGCTGGTGCAGACGGTCGACCTCGACGGCGTGGTCATGGTGACCACGCCCCAGGACGTCTCCACCAGCGACGTGCGCCGGGCGATCCGGATGTTCGAGCGGGTGAACACCCCGGTTCTCGGCGTCGTGGAGAACATGAGCGGCTTCATCTGCCCCTGCTGCGGCGAGAGCTTCGACCTGTTCGGAAAGGGAGGGGGCAGCGAGCTCGCGAGTGCGATGGAGACCACCTTCCTCGGCCAGGTGCCGCTGGAAGTCGCCGTGCGCGAAGGCGGAGATCGCGGAGATCCCATCGTTCTCTCCTCCCCGGACTCCCCCGCCGGTAAGGCCCTGCGTGCCGTGGCGGACGCCGTGCTGGCCGAACTCGAAAAGGAAGCGGTGCAGCACTGACCCCCAAGGCCGGTACCTGCCAGCGGCATTGAGACTGTTCGGGATTGGAGATACTGGAGTCGTCCGCCTTCCGTCGGTGAGAGGAAGGATCCAGCGGGAGGGGGATCCGCAGATTACGCAGATTTCACGGATTTCATCGAGCCGATCTGCGAAATCTGCGTGATCTGCGGATGGTAGTTGCTGGAAAAACTCGAGGCACCGGCAAGATCAGCCGGTGCCTCGTCTTTTTTGTCCGCGCCCTCAAGCCCATCAGCTGTCGAGCCACCGCTGGTCCGCCACCGAGATGCGTCGGCGAGCCCGCGACCGGTCCACCAGCTTCAACACCACCCAGCCGACCAGCAGGAGCGGCGCGATCTTGAACAGCAGGAAGCCCAGGATCCCGAAGGTGATCGAGAAGAATACGCCGATCAGCGCCATCACCACGCTGATGATGACCAGGCCGACGATTCCGAAAACGAAGAGTGTGAGCAGTGCGCCGAGCATGAGAGTATCTCCGGATATGGGTGATCAGCCGATCCACTCGATCCGCACGGAACCGAAGGCGGCGTTTACGCTGAGATCCAGGCGATGGGTGGCCGTCTCCCAGTCGCCGCTGAAGAAGTTGTTGCCCTGCCGCGTGAGACCTTCCGCGTCGAAGCTCGTCAGAAAGGAGCTTCGCGAGACGCGCACGCCCACGCCGCGTGGGACGCGGATCACTACCGACCCCACACCGATCTGCACGGCAGCGGTGGCGCTGCGCGTCCACTCTCCGCTGAAGTCCAGGATGGTGGAACCCACGCCGCCCTGGAAGTTGATGCGCTCCGCACGGGTGTTGGCCAGGCCGGTCACCTCCAGGGAGGCGGCCCCCGCCTCGATGCGGATCTGGTCGGCTGCGATCGGGTTGCGGGCCGAGAAGCGAACCTTCGTCTCACTCGCGCCGGTGGAGATCGAGACGCGCCGCAGCGAGAGCCCACCCAGGTCGATGTCGGCCTCACCGGCGCCGAACTGCAGGTCCAGGTCGAGCGGGACCTCCCGGGTCAGCGCGATGGTGGCGCGTCCACCGTCGCGGACGTTCATCCGGCCCCGGCGCTCCTCCCGGCTCTCCGTCCCGAGCCGCAGCGTGCGGCGATCCGGATCATAGGCGGTCACCGGCGAGAAGTGTCGCTCGTCATAGCGCATCTCCATCCGGTACAGCATCGGCGACTCCACCGGCTCGAGCCGGAGCTCCCCGGCTCCGTAACGGATCTGCACGTCCAGCGGCGAGCGGTTCTGGATCTGCCGAGCGGAGGTGATGCTGCGCCACTCCTGCGCCTCCGCCACTCCGCCGGCACCCAGCACGAGGGCCGCGGAAAGAAGGGCCGCCCGGCGGCAGGCGCGGAGAACTGCACGGTCAGACATGTCGGCCCGGAGGTGTGGGTTCATCGTCGAACAGCGGGTCCATCTCGAACTCGGGCTCGGGCACGAGCGGCCCGGCAAAGGTGCGCCGGGTGCCGCCGCGGGACAGGAGCACCGCCCCGAACCCGGCCGTGGCCGCCGCCCAGATCACCGCCCCGGTCAGGAACTTGAGCAGCGTGGAGACGAACCCGAGGAAGCCGGTCATCCCGAGCAGGTGCGCCGCGAGCAACGGCGCAAGCAGCATGGCCAGACCCGTGAACATGTACGAGTAGGCGTTGCGATGGCGCAGGTCGAAGCTGTCGCGCTGCTCCGCCGTACGCTCGCCGATCGCGTGCGCCGCGGCCACCAGGCCGAAGGCGATGGCGCCGACCACCGCAAGCGGGAAGAGTGGCACGGCAACCAGGAGCAGCGGGATCCCGATGATCGTCACCGCGAGAGCCACCACCATCACCACGAAGGCGGGCACCAGGAGGAACCCGGCCGCGAGCCCCACCGCCAGAGTGCGGGGTACCGAGGCGCGCAGCGTGTCGCTCACCGTGTCCAGGTGGCTGCGGGCATAGAAGATCACCGCGGCCCCGAGGCCGGCCAGCACGAGACCGAGCGCCAGTGTGGAGATCGCGCCCACGACCCCCCGCCGGATCGGGTCGAACCAGGAACGCTCCTGGCGAACCGTACGGCGCGTCTCGCGTGTCGCGGCTCTTGCCTCGTCACGCGCGGCCCGGGCCGCATCCCGGCCCGCGGTCGCGGCGGCCGCACCGCCCGTGACCGCGCGCCGGACCTCTTCGGTGATCGCCCCGTTCCCCTCGATGGTGCGCATCTCGCCGAGGATGGAGCCCTCGTTGCGAATGCTCCCGCCGGTGACCACCGCGTCACCACGGATCAGTCCGCCGGCCTCCACCACCAGGTCGCCTCCGACCACCACCGCGTCACCGGTGATCTCGCCGAACACCGTCAGGGTCCCGCCGATCACCACCACGTCCGCGGCGCTCTCCCCCTCCTGCACCGTGTGGTTCCCGGTGAACACACGGTCGGCCGCCACTCCCTGGAACAGAACCGCCAGGGCCGGCGGTCCCGACAGCAGGCGGGATGCGGTCCCCACCGAGGTGGAGATCACCGTGCCCGGCGAAGCCGTCGCCACCGGATCTGCCGCCCGGGCGCCGTTCATCGCCGCGCCGTCCGTGGGCATGGCGAGCAGCACCATCACCGCCGCACCTCCCGCGAGTCCGCTTCTGCCCCGGACGGCTGCGCTCCACCTCTTCGAAGCTCTCTCGCTCTTCATGAGATCAGTTGGCATATGTGACTTTCCCCATCGGCGTGCGGACCAGCCGCACCAGCGACCAGGCGGAGATCGGGATCGCGACCGCCAGTACCGCCACCGTGATCCCCAGGGTGAGCGTCGGTACGGACGCAACTGTCTGAAACGCGCTCTGCGCGGCGGCCAGAAGGCCGATGGCGGCACTCCAGTCCACCAGGTAGCCGAAGGCGATCCGTGCCGCTTCCACTACCTGTCCGCTCCCCCACTGCCAGACCGCCCCCGTACCCACCAGGGGGTGAGTCAGCATCCACCCGATCAGGGCGATGATGGGGAGCGCCGGTGCGACGGCCGCGGCCACCAGCATCCCCCAGCCGCGCGGTGTGCTCGGGAGAAGGGCGATGGCGCGTGTGTAGATCGGGTCCGGCGTAGGTACGATGCGCACCCGCGCCATCACGGTATCCGCGAAGTGCGAGGTGGGCGCGAATCGCGGCAGCTCGGAGAGCGCTGCCACCAGGGTGCGGAACGCCTCGAGCTCGGCATTGCAGCGGGCGCACTTCTTCAGGTGCTCCGCCGCGGCGCCGCTCTCGGCCGGAGAGAGTGATCCCTCCGCGAGCTGCTCCAGCGTCCATTCCGTCAGGTGTGCCGGTGAGTTTGGCACGGTGATCTCCGGTTGTTCGTGTGTTCTCTGCACCGTACGGTACAGCGCTGAGAAAAGTTTCAGGTCTCGACGCGCAGGTGCGCGAGACTCGCTCGAAGCTCCGAGCGTGCACGGTGGATGTACGTCTTCACCGTGCCGAGGGGCACATCCATGATCTCCGCGATCTCTTCGTACGGCCGTCCCTCCACGTGGCGGAGGAGGATCGCGGTGCGGTACTCTCGCACGCAGCTGGCCGATCGCCTGCTCGATCTCCGCGCCCAGCTCCTTCGCCTCCAGGAACTCCTCGGGATTCTCGTCTCTGCGAGACGACCGTGATCCGGGTGGCCTCCATCTGTTCGTCGGTGATGGCGTTGCGTGAGCCATCGAGCGAGACGGTTTCCGGCTCCTTCTTGCGCAGGTGGTCGATGGCCAGGTTGCTCGCGATCTTGAAGATCCAGCTGGAGAACTTGTACTTCGGGTTGTAGCTGCCCAGGTGGTTGAACACCTTGACGAACGTCTCCTGGGCGATGTCCTCCGCCTGCTCCCGATCGCGCACCATGCGATAGACGAGCGAGAACACCGGCCGCTGGTAGCGGCCGAGGAGCTCTCGGTACGCCTTCTCGCTCCCCTTGCGGGCGAGTGCGATGAGGTCGTGGTCGGTCGCCTGGAGCAGTGCCAACGTCAACGTTCGGAGTCGCGGAAACGGGTCTGACTCACCGTACGTGCCGGGAAAGCCTGAAGTTTCAGACGGGTTGCCGCGGGATGGTGGGGCCGGGGTCGTGCTTGCTACGCCCGGCGGGTCCGGATAGCTTTCCCGCTCTTATCTTACTGCACTCTGTTCATCAGCGCGATGACGATCACCCCGGCCCGCTCCACGGCGCTCCCCGCTGACGAGGAGAAGGCGGCGCACGTGCGCCGCATGTTCTCCTCGATCGCGCCGCGCTACGACCTGCTCAACCACCTGCTGTCGCTGAACATCGACCGCCTGTGGCGCCGCAGGGCCGTGGACCGGCTCAACTGGGAGCGGCGCCCCGACGGCACCTATCTGGACAACTGCGCCGGTACGCTGGACCTCTCCACCGAGCTCGCCCGCCGCGCCGGCTTCGGCGGCCGCGTGGTCGGCAGCGACTTCACCTTCGCCATGCTCGCGGGTGGGGTGCACAAGCTCGACGCGCTCCGCGTGGACCCGGTCTGCGCGGACGCGCTCGCGCTCCCCTATCCGGACGCGGCCTTCGACGGCGCCACGGTGGGCTTCGGCGTGCGCAACCTCGCCGACCTCGACGCGGGCCTCCGCGAGATGGCCCGCGTGCTCCGCCCCGGGGCGCGGCTCGTGATCCTGGAGTTCACCACCCCGAACTGGCAGCCGTTCCGCGGCCTCTACTTCCTCTACTTCCTGCCGCATCCTCCCGCTGGTCGGGCGGATGATCTCGAAGCACGGCTCCGCGTACAACTATCTGCCGGAGTCGGTGCTGAACTTCCCCGAGCCCGACGAGCTCGCCACGCCGTATGGAGGCGGCGGGGTTCACGCGGGTGGAGTGGAAGCGGATGACGGGGGGGATCGTCGCGCTGCACTGGGGAGAGCGGGCCTGATGTCGACCACCGTCGAGATCATTGCCACCGCTCTCTTCTACTCCTTCATCATCTGCTGCGTCGTCTCTGCGGCCCTGCAGGTCATGGCGTGGTCACGCCACGCGCTCGAAGGGGTGCAGCGTCTCCGTCCGGGCGCTCTGGAAGCCGGAAGGGTACTTCGACACCGTCGGTCTGCAGCAGATGCGCCTCGCTCGGCGGCTTCTGGCGGTCGGCGGATGGGCGTATCTCACCTACGGACTGGTGCTGATCGGCTCCACCGTGACCAGGTAGCGATGAAGGAGCCGTATCGATGAACGGGGGGACGATGGAAGGGCAGACTATCGCGGGCCGGAGCCGCCTGGTCGATTATTCGAACCTGGTGAAGCTGCCGCACACGGTGTTCGCGCTGCCGTTCGCGCTGGTGGGCGCGACGCTGGCGTCCTACCGCTACCCGGTGCGGCCCGCTGGACCTGCTCTGGATCCTGGTGGCGTTCACCGCCGCCCGCTTCGCGGCGATGGGGTTCAACCGCATCGTGGATCGGGCGATCGACGCGCAGAACCCGCGCACGCGCGGCGCGCGAGATCCCGTCCGGCAAGCTGAGCGTGCGGCAGGCGTCGGTCGCGGTGGGTGTGGCCGGGGCGGTGTTCGTCTTCGCGGCGCGGGATGCTGAACCCGCTCTGCCTGGTGCTGGCGCCATTCGCGCTCGGGTGGGTGCTCTTCTACTCCTACACCAAGCGCTTCACCCGCTGGGCGCACCTGGTGCTCGGGTTCGCGCTCGCAATCGCCCCGGTGGGTGCGTACCTCGCCATCTCGGGGGAGTGGAGCCGGCCCGCGGGCGCGCTGCTCGCCCTTGCGGGCGCGGTGCTCTGCTGGGTCGCGGGCTTCGACATCCTCTACTCGCTGCAGGACGAGCGAGTTCGACCGCGATAACGGGCTGCACTCGGTGCCGGCCGCGTTCGGCGTGAGGGGCGCGCATCGCGCATCTCGCGCGCGCTCCACGTCGCCTGCGTCGCGCTGTTCGCGCTCACCGGTGCTGCTCTTTCCGGAGCTCGGCATCGCTCTTCCTCGCCGGGGTCGCCCTGATCGCGGGGATGCTTGTGTACGAGCAGAGCCTGGTGCGCGCCGACGACCTGTCCCGGATCGACGCCGCCTTCTTCAACGTGAACGGCGCCATCTCCGCTGCTCTTCATGGCGTTGGTGGTGACGGAGCGCCTGCTCGCATGAGTGCACGGACGCTCGCCCGTCGTATTCGGCATCACCGGCGCGTCCGGCGCACCCTACGCCGTTCGGCTGCTGCGCGCGCTCAACGACAGCGGCACGCCCGTCCGGCTGATCGTCTCCGTCCTACGGCCTGCGCCTGCTGGAGGAGGAGTCGGGGATCGCCAGCCTGGACGCGCTACGGGCGGCCACCGGCGACTGGTCGCGCGTGGAGCTCTACGATTCGCTGGATCGCGGCGCCACACCCGCATCGGGCTCCGCGCCCGTCGCGGGGCATGGTGATCTGCCCCTGCTCCATGGGAACGCTCGCCTCCATCGCCGCCGGCACCTCGCGCAACCTGGTGGAGCGCGCCGCCGACGTCGTCCTCAAGGAGCGCCGACCGCCTGATCCTCGTCCCCCGCGAGACCCCGCTCTCGCTGGTGCACCTGGAGAACATGCGCTCGCTGACCCTCGCCGGCGCCACCATCCTCCCCGCGAGCCCCGGCTTCTATCATCGCCCCGCCACCATCGACGACCTGGTGGACTTCGTCGTGGCCCGCATCCTCGACCACCTGGACGTGAAGCACGAGCTGGGGCGGAGGTGGAGGAGCGGGGAAGAATCAATTTTGAATGGTGAATCGTGAATTGCGAATTTCAATTGCGGCTGGCGCCACCAGCGGCCATACAACGACGGTGTGAGCTGAGCGAACCATTCACAACTCACGATTCACAATTCACAATGTCAGGTCCATGTCTCTCCGTCTCGGCCTGATCTCCGACACCCACGGCCTCCTGCGCCCCGAGGTTTTCACCGCCTTTGAGGGGGTGGATGCGATCCTTCATGCGGGGGATCTCGGGGGGATCGAGCTGTTGGGGGAGCTCGACGCGATCGCGCCCGTCACCTGCGTGGCGGGGAACACGGATGGGTGGGACGTCGTCGAACGTGTGCCTGAGGTTGCGGAGTTGGAACTGGGCGGGGTGCGGATCGTGGTGGCCCACGGGCACCGGCTCCCGGAGGCGCGGGCCAGGTCGGCCGCCGCCGCCTACCCGGATGCGGCGCTGGTGGTGTTCGGACACTCGCACCGGCCGGAGGTGGAGCGCGTGGGGAACACGCTCGCGGTGAACCCCGGGAGCGCAGGTCCGCGGCGCTTCCAGCTTCCGGTCACGGTGGCACTGGCGACGGTGGAGGACGGCGTCGTTTCTGCCCGGCTCGTCCCGCTGCTGGAAAGATGAGCGTGAGTGGGGCATTCGAGCGGACGCTCGAATGAGATGGTGGGGGTGCGGGAATCCTTTTTGTTCAGGTCGAAACCGAGGAGAGAAATGAGATCTGCAATGTGGTTGATGACCGCCGCGGTGGTGGGAGCGGCGGGAACGGCGCAGGCCCAGGCATTCGCCACCCCCGAGCCGGTGCTCGAGGCGATCTGGCGCGAAGGCACGGAGCGCTCGCACCTGCCGCGCCTTTCGCAGGCGCTGATGGACTCCGTGGGTCCGCGGCTGAACGCGTCGCCGGAGCATCTCAACGGCAACAACTGGCTGATCCAGCAGTACGGAACGTGGGGGATTCAGGCTCGCAACGAGCAGTACGGCACGTGGCGCCGCTGGCGTCGCGGCGTGACCCACATAGACCTGCTCTCGCCTCGCGTGCGCTCCCTGGAGGGGATGCTCCTCGCCTGGAGCCACGGGACCCGCCGGCCGGTGACCGCCGGTGTGGTCGCGGTCCCGCGTCTGCGTTCGCAGGCGGAGTTCGAGGCGTGGCTCCCGGCGGTGCGCGGCAACTTCGTCGCCGTCTCCTTCCCGCAGCCGACCTGCCGTCCGGACTACAACTGGCGGCAGTACGCGACGCCCGAGTCGTTCGAGCGGATGCGGACGGAGCGCACCGCCGCCGCCGCGGCCTGGGACTCGAGCCTGGCCGCCAGCGGTCTTCAGGCGCCCGAGCTGCATCGCCGTCTGGAGCAGGCCGGCGCGGTGGGAATTCTCACCTCATCGTGGCCGAACGCCTGGGGCGCGACCCGCATCTTCAACGGCCGCACCGAGCGCGTTCCGTCGGTCGACCTGAGCTGCGAGGACTACGGCCTCGTCGCCCGGCTGGCGCAGAACGGCCAGGGCCCGCGGATCCGGCTCAATGCGGAGGCGGAGTGGATGGGTGAGGTGCCGGTCCACAACACCATCGCCGAGATCCGCGGCTCCGAGCTGCCGAACGAGTACGTGATGCTGTCCGCCCACTTCGACACCTGGGACGGCGGCAGCGGCGCGACCGACAACGGCACCGGCACAGTGATCATGATGGAGGCGCTGCGGATCCTGCGGCAGGTGTATCCGAACCCGCGCCGCACCATCCTGGTCGGCCACTGGGGCGGCGAGGAGCAGGGGCTCAACGGGTCGCGTGCGTTCGTCGCCGACAATCCGCAGGTGGTGGAGGGGCTTCAGGCGCTGTTCAACCAGGACAACGGAACCGGGCGCGTGGTGAACATCTCCATGCAGGGGTTCACCGAGGCCGGCAACCACTTCGGCCGCTGGCTCTCGCGGATCCCGCGGGAGATCACGCAGCACATCTCGCTGGACCTGCCGGGGATCCCCGGCGCCGGCGGTACGGACCACGCCTCCTTCGTCTGCGCCGGTGCGCCGGCGTTCAACCTGAGCGCGCTGTCCTGGGACTACAACCCGTACACCTGGCATACCAACCGCGACACCTTCGACAAGATCGTCTTCGATGATCTGCGAAACAATGCGGTGCTGGTGGCGATGCTCGTCTATCTCGCCTCGGAGGATCCGGAGCGGGTTTCGCGCGAGCGCCGCATCAGCTTCCCGGTCAGCGGCTTCACCGGTCAGGCGGGCAGCTGGCCCACCTGCCAGCCGGCCGCCCGCTCCTGGGGTGAGAGCGCGCGGGTGCGCTGACCGCCGGGCGCCGCCGCCGGACACTGGCGGCGGCGAGGGATCGTTGAAACCGAAGGCGGGCCCGGGTACGAAACCCGGGCCCGCCTTCGCAGATTCGCCGCGCGCGCCGCGGGTCAGGTGGTGTCCGGCGCCACCTCGTACTGCTGGAGAATGGTATCCAGCGCGGCGGCGCCCGGGTCCACCTCCGGCTCCGTGGCGGCGACCCCGATTCCCCGGAGGGTTACCAGCGCCACCTCGGGTGGCGCGCCCAGGCGGATCGGGATGAACGAGTACCCGATGCCGCAGGTGATGAACATCGTGTTGTTGCGGATGCGGAAGAGGCGGGGCGCTTCCGGGATCGCGGCGTTCGGCATCGCCTGCGTCTCGTACCAGCTCAGGCGCGGCGTGCCCGGCACCTCAACGCGCCCGCAGAAGGTGTTGCCCGCGATGATCGCCGGCCGCCGACCCTCCGGTGCCCGGGCGGCCACCAGCGGGTTGTGCGCGAGCAGGAGCGGTGTGATCGGCCCTCCGGTGGTGGCGACGATGTACTCCTGGTCGGCGATGGAGCGCGTCACCAGGTCGGCCGCGACGCCGGCGATCCAGGCGGTGTCGCCGTTGCGCTCGAAGGCCACCGCGTCGTTCACCAGCAGTCGCACGCCGAGACCCGAGAGCGTCTGCCGCACCCGTGCCTCCACACTGTCGTTGCGCACGTCGCGATCGCCGAGTACCGCCAGCACCTGCCGTCCCTGGAGCGGCTGCAGCGCGCGAGCCAGCATCTCCGAGTCCCTGCCCACAGCCATGAAATCGCCGAGCAGGACGATCAGGTCCGCGTTGCTGGCCACCGCGCGCTGGATCGCCGCCTGCGCCACCCGCTCGTTCTCCTCCCAGAGACCGAGCTGGAGGTCCGAGATCACCGCGATCTGCATCCCGTCCCAACCGGCGGGGAGATCCAGCACGTCGATTTCCACCCGCGTCAGGCGTATGTTCTCCGCCGCAGTGGCGCCATACAGCGAGTCGGGCGGAATCCGCTCCCAGGGCGCCAGGTTGGTGCCTTCCGCCATGGGGCGGGTCTCCACGGCGGCGGACGCCACGTCGTCGCCGCAGGCGCCGAGCGGAACGACAGGAAAAAGAGCGAGGCAGAGCCTCACGAGACGCATCGGTCGCATCGATCGATCTGAAGGTGGATGTCCTGCTTTTCCGCGTGGCTCGCGGCCGTTTGAACTCGCGAATCGCGTCGTTGGTGCAAGATGACTGCCGCTCAGGCGCTGCGCCTCAGCGCGGTGGCCAGGGCGCGGGGGGCGCGGGTGTGCTCCCGCTCAGCCGGACGCAGTCGGAACCACTGCTCCAGCAGGAGGATCTCGTCCACCTGGTTGCGCGTGACCAGGGCGGCCGTTGGCTCCGGCTCGCCGAATATGCGATCCGCGAGACGGCGGAGCCCTCGCCGCTCCGCCACCGTCTTCGGGGCCGTCACCTCGGCCCGGACCGTTCCCCGCCGCACCAGGTACACCCGGTCCTCGCCCTCCACGCCCGGGACGGTGTACAGGAAGGAGAGCCCGTCGAGCGCGTCGCGCAAACGGCTGAAGTCGTCGCGGAGCATCTCCAGGCGCCGCGCGCGGTCGCGCAGGCGCCCCGCGTATTCGAATTCCCACCGTTGCGCGGCCCCATCCATCCGCTCTGCCAGCCAGCGCAGCGGCTCATCCGCGTCGCCGGCGAGGAACGCGCGTGCGAGCCGCACCCGGTGCATGTACTCGTCGCGGGTGCACAGCGCCGCGCACGGCGCGCAGCAGAGCTGCACCTCGTGACGGTGACAGCGCGGTGCCCGCTCCAGCTGGAAGAGCTCCCGCTGATCTGCGAAGTGGATCGGCGTCTCCGTCCGGCAGTCGCGGAGCCCGAGCACGTCGTTCAACTCGCGCACGGCATCCACGATGCGGCGGCCGCCGCGGAAGGGCCCGTAATAGGTGGCCGAATCGTCTGCCACCTGACGTACCACTGCCAGGCGGGGCGCTGCTCCGCCGGTGAGCTTCAGGAAGGAGTACACCCCGTCCCGCTTGTGTCGCACGTTGAAGCGGGGGCGGTGGCGCTTGATCAGCTGCAGTTCACGCAGCAGCGCAGCGAACTCGCTCGGTTCGTACTCCCACGCCACCTCGTGCGACTCCCGGATGATCCGCCCGGCCTTCTCTCCGTCCTTCGCCCGGAAGTAGGAGAGCAGCCGCGTCCGCACCTGCTTGCTCTTCCCCACGTACAGAACCTCGCCTCCCTCGCCGAGCATCCGGTAGGTGCCGGGCCGGTTGCGGGCGGACGCTCGAACCCGCTCCCGCAGTGTGGCGGGGGCGGTGGGCGCGGGGATCGCGATGATGGTCAACGGCAGGGCACGCGGAGGAGAACAAAAACCGAATCTCCGGACATCATACACTCCGCCCGGGGGGTGCGAAAGTGTCACGACGCGAGTCGCCGGTTGGCCTCGAGTCCCCGTGCGCGATAAGCTTTCCGAGTCGCAGCACGCCTACTGGATCCGTTCACCGTCACCATGACCACTCCGCCCCGGGCGATTCACCGCGAACGGCCGGCCGCACACGACGTCTCGTTCGGCGAGGCGTTCCGGGTGTGGGTGCGGGTGGCGGCCTACAGCTTCGGCGGCCCCGCGGGTCAGATCGCCGTGATGCAGAAGATCCTGGTGGACGAGAAGCGCTGGTTCAGCCAGAACCGCTTTCTCCACGCGATGAACTACACCATGCTGCTCCCCGGACCCGAGGCGCAGCAGCTTGCGACCTACGGCGGGTGGATGCTGCACGGCTGGCGCGGCGGGTTGGTGGCCGGCGGACTCTTCATTCTCCCGGGGTTCCTGGCGATCCTCGCCCTGAGCGTCCTCTACGCCGGCTACCGCGAACTCGCTCTGGTCGCCGCCATCTTCTACGGGCTCAAGCCCGCGGTTCTGGCGATCGTCATCGAGGCGACCCTCCGCATCGGGCGCCGGGCACTCGCGAATCCGGCGATGGTGGTGATCGCCATTTGCGCCTTCGTGGCGATCTTCGCGTTCGGCGTGCTCTTTCCGTTCATCATCGGCACCGCCGCGCTGGTCGGGTACTTCGGCAGGCGCTGGTGGGGAGACCGATTTCTGCCGCTGAAGGTTCCGGACGCGGCCGATCTCGATGGCCGGGTCTCGGTGTTCGCGGATCATGCCGAGGCCGCGGCGCGTCCTCCGCTGAGGAGCACTCTCGGAACCGCGCTGCTCTGGCTCCTGATCTGGTGGGTGCCGGTGCTCCTGCTCGCCGCCTGGTTCGGCCGGGATCACATCCTGGTGACGGAGGGCTTCTTCTTCAGCCAGGTGGCGGCGGTCACCTTCGGCGGTGCCTACGCCGTGCTCGCCTACATCGCGCAGCAGGCGGTGGAAACGTATGGCTGGCTCCAGCCGGGGGAGATGCTCGACGGTCTCGGGATGGCGGAGACCACTCCCGGGCCGCTGATCCAGGTCGTTCAGTTCGTCGGCTTCATGGGTGCCTACAGGCATCCCGGCACCTGGGATCCGCTGGTCGCGGGGATCGCCGGGTCCATCATCACCACCTGGGTCACCTTCGCACCCTGCTTCCTCTGGATCTTTGTCGGCGCGCCCTACATCGAGTACCTGCGGGGCCGTGCCGCGCTGAGCGCCGCCCTCGCGGCGGTTACCGCCGCCGTGGTCGGGGTGATCCTGAACCTGGCGCTCTGGTTCGCGATGCACACCATCTTCGCCGAGGTGACGACGAGCGGGCCACCGTTCTACATGAGCGTTCCGGTGCTGACCACCGTCGATCCGGGCGCTCTCGCGATCGGCGTGGTGGCCTTCGTGACGCTGTTCGTCTTCCGCTGGGGGATCTTCCGTACGATGGGGATCAGCGTGCTGCTGGGGATCGCCTACCGGATGCTGTTCGCTGGCTAGCGCTGACAGGTAGGGCAGAAGAAGGTGGACCGGCCACCCTGCACGATGCGCCGGATCGGCGTGGAGCAGACGCGGCAGGGTTCGCCCTCGCGATCGTAAACCGCGAGCCGCCGGGAGAAATCCCCACGCTCTCCCGAAGCATCCCGGTAGTCGAGAAGGGTGGTGCCCCGGAATTCGATGGCCTCCTGCAGCACGGAGCGGATGGCCACAACCAGCACCTCGGCCTGTCGCCGGGTGAGCCGCTGCGCCGCCCGCCGCGGCGAGAGGCGCGCGCGGAACAGGGCCTCGCTCGCGTAGATGTTCCCCACGCCCACGACCCGGCGCTGATCCATCAGCCAGGTCTTGAGGGCGACGCGTGAGCCGCGCGTCAGGCGATGGAGTACTGCCGCGTCCAGCGCATCGGAAAGCGGCTCCACGCCCATCGCAGTGTCCCGCTTCGCCCATGCGTCCGCGGCGAGAAGCTCCAGCCGCCCGAAGCGTCGCACGTCCTGGTAGAGCAGCGAACGGCCGTCGTCCAGCCGCAACCGGACACCCGGATGGGTGGGCGATTCCGCCCCCGCGCCCACCACCAGCATCCGCCCGGTCATCCCCAGGTTCACCACCAGCCGCTCCTCGCCGAGGTCGAAAACCAGGTTCTTTGCGCGACGAGTGATCGAGGCGATGCGCGCGCCGCGAAGCCGGTTCGCGAATGCCTCCGGATCACCGCCGATCAGATCCGGCCGGATCACCTCCACCTCGCGGATCCGCACGCCGGTGACCAGCCGCCGCAGATCGCGGACGATGGTCTCCACCTCGGGAAGCTCAGGCATGGCGCCTCAGCGCGCGCGGGCGATCTCCCGCCACGCGATGTCGCGGCGGAAGTGCGAGCCCGGGAAGTGGATGGCGGCTGCCGCGGCCCGTGAGCGCTCCGCCGCCTCCGCGACCGTCGCCCCCAGGCCGGTGACGGCGAGCACCCGTCCGCCCGCCGTCACCGTACCGGACTCTCCGGCGGCAGTGCCCGCATGGAAGACCATGACCTCCCCGGAGTCCTCCAGCGATGAGGGCACCTGCACCGGCAACCCGGTCTGGTAGTCACCCGGGTAGCCGCCGGAAGCCAGCACGGTGGTCACGGCGGCCCCGTCGCGCCACCGAAGCCCCTCCGCCCAGCGCTCCAGCCCCTCTCCTGTGGCGATCGCCCGCATCGGCTCCAGAAGCGAGCTTTCCAGCAGCGGCAGCACCACCTGCGTCTCGGGATCGCCGAAGCGACAGTTGAATTCGATCACCCTCGGACCGCCCGGAGTGAGCATCAGACCGGCGTAGAGAAGGCCGCGGAAGGGCGATCCCTCCTCCGCCATCGCGCGGACGGTGGGGAGCAGGATGCTGTCCGTGATCTCGCGTACCAGCTCGGGTGTCGCCAGGGAGACCGGCGCATACGCACCCATCCCGCCGGTGTTCGGCCCGCTGTCCCCCTCGCCCGCCCGCTTGTGGTCCTGCGCGGGGAGCATCGGGATCACCCGCTCGCCGTCCGTGAGCGCGAAAACGGAGAGCTCCTCGCCCGACATGAACTCCTCGATCACGACCTCCTGGCCGGCGGCGCCGAGGGTGTGCCCCTCGAGCATCTCGTCCAGCACGCGCAGCGCCTCGTCCACCGTCTCGCACACCACCGCGCCCTTGCCGGCGGCCAGGCCGGATGCCTTCACGACGATGGGGGCTCCCTGCTCACGAACGTACGCCCCCGCGGCGCCCGATTCGGTGAAGGTGCGGAACGCGGCGGTGGGGATCCCGGCACGCTGCAGCACCCCCTTGGCGAAGGCCTTGGAGCTTTCGATGCGCGCAGCGGCCGCGTTGGGTCCGAAGATGGGGAGCCGCCGCTGCTCGAACAGGTCCACGATCCCCTCGGCGAGCGGCACCTCGGGCCCCACGATGGTGAGGTCGATCCCCTCCACCTCCGCCCACCCGGCGAGCGCCTGGATCTCCCCCGCGTCCAGCGGCACGGAGCGGGCGAGACGTTCGGTCCCCGCATTGCCACGCGTGATGAAGAAGGAGGCGTCCGGTGCGTCCCGGTGCAGCTTCCAGAGCAGGGCGTGCTCTCGCCCCCCGTTTCCGACGATCAGGATCTTCACGCTCGCTCGGCTCTTCCATCGGTGGATCTCCCGCGCGGAGCACGATCTCCGCGGCAGGGTGGCGCCGACAAGGTAGTGGAAGCGATCCGCCCCATCAATCCAGATCGGGCGGCCCGGGTTGCGATCCCCTGGACCTTCGATGGAAACATGAGGCGCTTGCCGCCCCTGTCGGGCCCGGGTAATATGAGAATGGCCGCACGTGCGTCGCGGCATGCCCGATCCCGGCTCGATTCCCGCTCAGGAGGCCCCATGCGCCGGCTCTCACCGACCTTCCGTTTCATCGCCCCGGCCATTCTCGGACTCCTCTTCTCCCATGTCGCGGCCGCACAGACCGTGCGTGGCGAGCTGGTCGAGCAGGTGAGCGGAAGACCCATCGGCGGTGCACTGGTGGTTCTGCTGGACGGCGAGTCACGCCAGGTGGCGGGCTCCCTGACCGACGCTCGCGGCCGCTTCACCATCGCGGCACCGGCGCCGGGCGAATACCGGCTGCGTGCAGAGCGGATCGGTCACGCCAGCACGCTCTCCGATCGCTTCAGCGCCACCGCTGGCGCGGAGATCGAGCGGCGGCTGATCGCGCCGGTGGAGGCGATCTCGCTGCAGGGGATCACCGCCACGAGCAGGCGCCGGTGCCGGGTGCGTCCGGAGGAGGGTTTGCAGACGCAGGTGGTCTGGGAGGAGGCGCGCAAGGCGCTGAACGCCACCGTGTGGGCGCAGGAGCAGTCTCTATTTCGCTTCCGCCTGACGGAGTTCGCGCGGGAGGTGGACGCGCAGAGCGGACGGGTACGCCGGCAGGAGACGCGGTCCGCCACGCGCGCGACCCCGGCACCGTACGTGAGCGCTCCGCCGGAAGAACTCGCGCAGGCGGGGTACGTGCAGGCGGATGGTGACACCTTCGTCTACTACGCCCCCGATGCCGAGCACCTGCTTTCCGACGCCTTTCTCGACAACCACTGCTTCCAGGTTGTGCTCGGAACCGGTGAGCGGACCGGACAGGTCGGCCTCGCCTTCCAGCCGGTCAGCGGCCGGCGCCTTCCGGACATCACCGGGACGCTCTGGCTTCACCGCGCCACAGGCCATCTCAACGACCTGGATTTCCGCTATACGGGGATCACTCTTCCCGCCGGCGCGCGGGCTCGCGACGCGGGGGGCACGCTGGTATTCGAGCGACTCCCGAACGGCGCCTGGATCGTGAACCGCTGGGAGATCAGGATGCCGCTGGTCGGCACGGCGGGCCCGGGCGCCTCGCCCGCCGAGATGCGCGCCGGCGTGCGCACGCAGCGCATCGTTGCGGTGCGGGAGGAGGGAGGGCAGGTGATCGACATTCTGGGCGTCGGCTCGCCGCGTCTCGGAGCGGACCGGCTGGCCAGCGTGGCAGGCGTGGTGCTCGACGAGACCTCCGGTCGTCCGATCGCCGGAGCCACGGTGTTCCTCGGCGGCACCGGCTTCTCTTCGGAGTCCGCGGCGGATGGATCGTTCGAGATCACCGGGGTACCGGCAGGCGCCTACACGCTGAGCTTCTTCCACCCGCGCCTGACCGCCCTCGGAGTCTTCGCCGAGCCGGTCGAGGTACGGCTCGCCGCCGCCGAACCGCTCGACCTCCGGCTGACGCTCCCCGGCGAGGTGCTGACGGCCGCGCTCGCCGCCGTCTGCCCTTCCTTCCCGCGCAACACCGGCGGCGCGACGGGGTTCGTCCGTGAACGCGCCGACGGCCCACGTGTGGGCCGTGCCGACGTGGAGTTCCGCTGGAGCCGGTTCGAATTCGGGGAGGCGACTCTCGTGGAGCGTTGGCACCGCCTGGCGGTCACCGCGGACGGGGACGGCTTCTACTCCGCATGCGAGTTGCCGAGCGACCGCACCGTCCGCGCGCAGGCACGCCAGGGCGTGCGCCTGAGCACCGAGGCGGCGCTGGAGATCCCGGACAGCGCCCTCCTCGAGCACGACTTTACCCTCGCACCCCCGGCCTCCCGATGAGGGTGGCGCGGCAGAGTGACACCCGATCGGAGGCGACGAAGCTGATCACGGCGCTGCGCGTCCGGGTGGTGATGCTCGCGCTGGTGCTGCTCCCCGGGTGGGCCGGTGCGCAGCAGGGGGCGACCATCACCATCAACGTCACCTCCGCGGAGAGCGGAGAACCGCTCGCCGGCGCGCAGGCCGTGGTGGACGGACGGGGCACCATCGCGGATGCGGCGGGCGTGGTGCGGCTCGTGGGGCTGACGGCCGGTGAGCATCGTGTCGAGGTCCGGATGCTCGGTTACGAGACGCGCTCCTTCACCATCGATCCCACCCCCGGTGAGCGCATGGTGATCGATGCGCCACTGGCGCTGGCGCCCATCGCGCTGGAGGGGATCGAGGCCACCGGAACGCCGGCGCCGCTACGGAGCGCCGCGCTCTCCGCCACCGGCTTCTACGAGCGAATGGAGCGCGGCGGCGGAGGGACCTTCATCACCCGCGAGCAGATCGACCGCCAGCGTCCCACGCTGATGAGCGATCTGTTCAGGCGGGTGTCGGGCGTGCGCGTCATCCCCCACGATCCGAGATACGGAAACAGCTTCGCGCTGGAGATGGCCCGTGGGGCGCAGACCATGCGCGGCGGCGGCAGCTGCCCGGTGGTCTATTACGTGGACGGCGTGCAGCGGCCGCTCTCTCCGATGGGGCTGGACGAGATGCGGCCGCAGGACATCGAGGCGATCGAGGTGTACCGGGGGTCCGGCGCGCTGCCGCCCCAGTTCCGCAGCGGCGACTCCGCCTGCGGTGTGGTGGCGATCTGGACCCGTCGGCACACCGAACCCCGCAGCTAGACACGCGAAAGCGGCGCCGGATTCCGGCGCCGCTTTCAGCCCCCAGTCACCGCAGGGCCCCGTAGCCACCGCCACACGCCACCTCACGCGGCAACCCTCCCCCTGCGGACCCACGACCTCCCGCCTGTGATCCGGCACTCCGTCCCCGGTCTGGTTCCGCCCGACCTCATCTTCCCGCGCCCGTCACACCTTCTTCAGCGCCTGCTCCAGGTCCTCGATCAGATCCTCCACTTCCTCCACCCCGCACGAGAGCCGCACCAGCCCATCCGTCAGCCCCATGCCCTGACGACGCTCGACAGGGACGGACGCGTGCGTCATCATCGCAGGGTGACCGATCAGGCTCTCCACCCCCCCCAGCGACTCCGCCAGCGAGAAGACCTTGACCGCCTCCACGAAGCGCTTGGCGCGTTCCGCCGACCCCAGCTCGATCGAGATCATCCCGGTGAACCCGCTCATCTGCCGGGTCGCGAGCTCGTGCTGCGGGTGAGAGGAGAGGCCGGGGTAGTAGACCCGCTCCACGCCCCCCTGCGCCTCGAGCCATTCGGCCACCAGCGAGCCGTTCTCGTTGTGCGCCCGCATCCGCAGGTGCAGCGTCTTGGTGCCGCGCAGCGCCAGCCAGCAGTCCCACGGACCCGGCACCGCGCCCGCGGCATTCTGCAGAAAGCGGAGCCGGTCGTGGAGGTCGTCGTCACGGACGACGACCAGGCCGCCCACCATGTCCGAGTGGCCGTTCAGGTACTTGGTCGTGGAGTGAACCACGAGATCCGCGCCGAGCTCGAGCGGCCGCTGGTTGTAGGGGGAGGCGAAGGTGTTGTCCACGCTCAACAGCGCACCCGCCTCGTGTGCGATGGATGCCGCCGCCGCCAGATCCGTCAGCTTCATCATCGGGTTGGTGGGCGTTTCCACGTGCACCAGGCGCGTATTCGGCCGTATGGCGTCGCGGATCTGGTCCAGGTCACCCGAGTCCACGAAGGTGAACTCGATCCCCTGACGCGCGATCACCCGGTCGAAGAGCCGGTAGCTCCCGCCGTATATACCCTCTCCGGAGACGATGTGATCACCGGCGCTGAACAGTTTGGTGATGGTGTCGATGGCCGCGAGCCCGCTCGCGAAGGCGAGCCCGTGACTCCCGCCCTCGAGCGAGGCCACGTTCCCCTCCAGCGCCTCCCGCGTGGGGTTGTGGGTGCGCGCATACTCGTAGCCGAGGTGCCGTCCGAGCTCCGGCTGTACGTAGGTGGAGGTCTGATACACCGGCGTCATGATCGCGCCGGTGGTCGGGTCCGGGCGCTGCCCCGCGTGGATCGCGCGGGTGCCGAAGCGCAGGTTCGGGCTCTTCTCGTCTGACATCGGTCGCCGTCGGTTCGAGGTGTCTGTGGGTCGCGGGAAGATACCGGGAGCGGGTGGGGCTGGCCAGCACGCGCCGCTCAGCTCACCTCCACCCGCGACGGCTGCTTGTAGGCGGCGAGCCGCGCGCGGCAGATCTCCCGCACCCCCTCCGCCTCGAGAGTCGATCCCTTCGCCAGCTTCACCTGCAGCACGAACTCGTTCTCCCTCTGCGGATCCGGGAGCGCCAGCACGGTGGCGCGTTCCACGTCCGGCTCCGACTCCAGCACGCGCTCCAGTTCGCGCGGGTACACATTGAAGCCGTTTCGCGTGAACATCGGCTTCAGCATCCCGTGGAAGTGGAACACTCCTTCCGCATCGCGGGTCGCCAGATCGCCCGTGCGCAGCCATTCGCCGAAAAAGCCGGCCGGATCGCGACCATCCTCTCCCAGATAGCCGCCGAACACGTTCGGGCCACTTACGCACAGTTCCCCGACCTCGCCGTCCGGAAGCTCGCCGCCGTCGGGGCCGCGCACACTCACCGCCACGCCCGGAAACGGCACCCCGAGCGACCCGGTGCGGTTGGGCCGATCCACCCGGTTGAACAGGCAGACGGGTCCGGCCTCCGTGAGCCCGTACCCCTGCCTCAGCTCCAGCCCGAACACCTCCTGCCAGCGCAACGCCATCTCCATCGTGAGCGGTGCGCCGCCTGAGAGGGCGAGGCGCAGGGAGTGCCGCGGCGGCTCCCGTCGCTCCGCCGCGGAGAGGAGCCCGTGATACATGGCGGGAACGCCGGCGAAGACGGTGGCCGGCCCGCTCTCCAGATCCGCGAGCATCCGTTGCGGACGGAACCTCTCCACCGGGAGGATCGAAGCGCCCGCGGCCAGCGGCGTGTTCAGCGTCACCGTCAGCCCGAACAGGTGAATGTAGGGGAGGGCGCCGACCACACAGTCGTCCGGGGTGATCCGCATCGCCTCGCGCGTGGAGGCGACGTTGGCGATCAGGTTGTCGTGCGAGAGCACGGCACCCCGCCCCCAGCCGCGCTCGGCCGCGGTGAACAGCACGCAGGCCTCGTCGGCTCCTCCCCTGCCGAGATCCTGCACCAGTGGCGCGCTCGCCAGCGCGACGTCGCGAGGATCCCCACCGTCGGCCACCCGGATGGATCCGGGAAGCCCCTCCACCAGCAGCGCCGTGGTGCCATGGGGGAGGAGGGGCGCCAGCGGCTCGGCGGTCAGGACGGTGGACACGGCGGCGGCCGCGAGGTACTCGGTAACCTCGCGTTTCGAGTTCGCGGGGTTCAACAGCAGCGTGCTGCACCCCGCCCGCTGAGCTCCGAAGAAGACGAGCGGAAAGAGCGCGACGTTGGGGAGCATGATCCCCACGCGCGTGCCGCCGGCACCCAGCTCCTGCAGCCGCGCGGCCAGCCGCTCCACCGCGTCGGCGAGCTCACCATAGCTCACCGATCCGCCCTCGTGCACGATGGCGGTGCGGTTCGCGTGGTCCCGTGTGGAGGCGAGGAATATCTCGGTCAGGGATCGGCTCATCGGATCGCAGGATCGGGGACAGGGTGACGGCGGGAGGAACGCAAGTTATCCGCCTCCGGAGGGGCGGCAAGACCGGTCCCGCTCTTGCATTCGGCCCCGGCATTGACGCCGGCCGGCGCCGTGGCCGATCATGGGGCGCGAGAGTGGCTGGCGCTCCGCCGCGCCCGCCCGAACCCGTCCCGATTCGAAACCACTGTGGCGAGGAGAGAGCCTTGATCGATACATCCAGGTTGATGGTCAGCGTTTCCGGTGTCCGCGGGCGTGTCGCGGAGGGGCTCACCCCGGAGGTGATCGCTCATTTCGCCGCTGCGTTCGGCGCCTACGCCAGGCGCAACGGGCCGGGGAAGACGGTGGTGATCGGCCGCGACTCGCGGGTCTCGGGGCCGATGTTCTCCCGCGCCGCCGTTGCCGCCCTGCAGTCGGTCGGATGCGACGTGGTGGACGTGGGCATCGGGCCCACCCCGAGCGTTCAGCTCACCGTGGAGGAGCTCGGCGCCGCGGGTGGCCTGGCCGTCACCGCGAGCCACAACCCGATCCAGTGGAACGCCCTCAAGTTCATCGGCCCCTCCGGCATGTTCCTGGACGCCGAGCAGGGCGCCGAGATGCGGAAGCTGCTCGACGGCGAGATCCCCCGCGCCACCTGGGACGAGCTCGGCGAATACCGCGAGGACCACGGCTCCATCGACCGCCACATCGAGAAGATCCTCGCGATCCCCTTCCTCGACGTGGAGCGGATCCGCAGGCGCGGCTTCCACGTGGCTCTGGACTGTGTGCGGGGCGCCGGCGGAGCCATCTTCCCGCGGCTGCTCGAGGAGCTGGGCTGCCGCGTGGAAGCCATCAACCTGGAAACGGACGGACGCTTCCCCCGCGAGCCGGAGCCGGTGGCCGCCAATCTCGGCGAGCTCGAGTCGCTGGTCGCCTCCAGCGGCGCAGTGGTCGGCTTCGCCACGGATCCGGACGTGGACCGGCTGTCGCTGGTGGCCGAGGACGGGAAGGCGCTCGGGGAGGACTACACCCTCGCGCTCGCCACCCGACTGGTGCTGCGGCATCGACCCGGTAAGGTGGTGACCAACCTCTCGACCAGCCGCCTGCTGGACGATGTCGCCCGGCAGGGCGGCACCGAACTGATCCGCGCGGCGGTGGGCGAGATCAACGTCGCACGGCGCATGGAGGCGGAGGGCGCCACCATCGGCGGCGAAGGGAACGGCGGCGTGATCCTGCCGGACGTGCATCTCACCCGGGATGCACCCGTGGCCGCGGCCCTGATCCTGCAGCTTCTCGCCGAGGAGGAGCGGCCGATCAGCCAGATCGCTGCCGAGATCGGGCACTACGAGATCGTCAAGGAAAAGGTGGATCGCCCCTCCGGCTCGCTGGACGCGGCGTACGAAACGCTGATCGAGCGGCTCGGCGCACCGGGCGTCGACCGGCAGGACGGGTTGCGGCTCGACTGGCCGGAGCAGCGGCGGTGGGCGCACCTCCGCCCCTCCGGAACCGAGCCCATCGTCCGCATCATCGCCGAGGCGCCCACGCACGACGAGGCGGCGCAACTGGTGGAATCCCTCCGCGAGGCGCTTCCGGCCTGAGCGCACGGGGCATCCGGAGTATCTCACACTCACAGAGCAGGACAGAACCCCTATGTGCGGAATCGTCGGCTACATCGGAGAGCGCCCCGTGACCCCGCTGCTGATCGCGGGGCTCAAGCGGCTTGAGTACCGCGGCTACGATTCCGCGGGCGTGGCCGTGTTGAACAGCGATGGCATCCAGGTGCGGAAGAAGGAGGGCAAGATCGCCGAGCTCGAGAAGGTACTCCAGGAGGATCCGGCAGAGGGAATCATCGGGATCGGCCACACGCGCTGGGCCACGCACGGTGCGCCCACACAGCGCAACGCGCACCCGCACGCGAGCGAGGACGGCGAGTTCGCCGTGGTGCACAACGGCATCATCGAGAACGCCGATACCCTGCGGCGGAAGCTGCAGGAGCTCGGTCACACCTTCTCCTCCGACACCGACACCGAGGTGCTGGTGCACCTGGTCGAGGAGATGTACAGGCGGGCAGAAGGGCGCGCTGGCGAGTCGCTCGAGCGCGCGGTGGAGGCGGCGCTCCGTCAGGTGGAGGGCACCTACGGCATCGCCGTCGTCTCCACTCGCGATCCGAACAAGATCGTGGTTGCGCGGCTGGGCAGCCCGCTGCTCATCGGCGTGGGTGAGAACGGGGAGACCTTCGTGGCATCCGACGCCGCGGCCGTGATCGCCCATACCCGTGACGTGGTCTACCTGGATGATGGCGACATGGCCACCATCACCCGCGACGGCTACACCGTGCACCGCGAGTCACAGGGGCCGGTGGAGCGGAAGGTGAACCGCCTGGACTGGGACCTCGGCGAGGTGGAGCGCGGTGGGTACGACCACTTCATGCTCAAGGAGATCATGGAGCAGCCGACCACACTGCGCGAGACCATGCGCGGGCGTCTCCTGGAAGAGCAGGGAACGGTGAAGCTCGGCGGCCTCACCGGCATGGACGAGGAACTCAGGGACATCAAGCGCGTGATCATCCTCGGCTGCGGGACGTCGTGGCACAGCGGGCTGATCGGCGAGTACCTGCTCGAGGACATCGCCCGAATTCCCACGGAGGTGGAGTACGCTTCTGAATTCCGCTACCGCCGCCCGGTGGTGGAGGATGGCACTCTGGCGATTCCGATCTCCCAGTCCGGAGAGACGGCGGACACCCTCTGGGCGATGCGCGAAGCGAAGCAGCAGGGCGCGACGCTGCTGGGGATCGTGAATGCGGTCGGCTCCACGATCGCGCGCGAGACGGATGCGGGGATCTACCTTCATGCCGGTCCCGAGATCGGCGTGGCCTCCACCAAGGCGTTCACGTCGCAGGTACTGGTTCTCACCATGCTGACGGTGCATCTCGGCCGCCTGCGCGGCACGCTGAACGCCGCCCGCGGGCGGGAGATCGTGAGGGCGCTGGGTCGCATCCCGGAGCAGGTGAACGAGATCCTCGAGATGGAGCCGGCGATCCGGCAGCTGGCGGAGGAGTACAAGGATCACCCCAACTTCCTCTACCTCGGCCGTGGCTACAACTTCCCGGCCGCGCTGGAAGGGGCGCTCAAGCTGAAGGAGATCTCGTACATCCACGCGGAGGGCTATCCCGCCGCGGAGATGAAGCACGGCCCCATTGCGCTGATCGACGAGAGCATGCCCGTGGTGGTGATCGCGCCGCGCGACGGTGTGTACGACAAGATCAAGAGCAACATCGAGGAGGTGAAGGCGCGCGGCGGCAACGTGATCGCGGTGATCACCGAGGGAGACACGGGGCTCCTCCAGCACGCCAACCACGTGATCCAGATCCCGCGAACGCATGACGCGCTGACCCCGATCCTCGCGAGCATCCCGCTGCAGTTGCTGGCATATCACATCGCCGTGCTGCGCGGCTGCGACGTGGATCAGCCGCGGAACCTGGCCAAGTCGGTGACGGTGGAGTAGGGAACGGCGGATCGAGGTGGTGCCGGCTGCCGGGGTCGGTTGCTGGTGAACGGCGACCGGGGCGGGGGCGGTCTGCCGGGTCAGTTGCTGGTGAACGGCGACCGGGGCGGGGGCGGTCTGCCGGGGTCAGTTGCTGGTGAACGAGTCCTCGGGTGCCGGGACCAGACGCTGGCAGCGGCATTCGGAATCGGACTCAGCCGCCGGAACCAGAAACTGGAGACGGAGTCAGGAGCCTTCCCCGAACCCCCGCTCACCGACCCTCAACGACTGCAAACGTCGTGATGTTGTCCACCGAGTCGGCGATGCCGGTGGCGAGGATGGAGAGGGAATACAGCCGGGCCGCCGTCGCGCTTGCGATGGCGGCCCGGGTCGTGTCTCCGGCCTGTGCGATGTCGCGAGCGGCTCCTGCGGTGTCGTAGGCGGGCCGGGCCTCGACGTGCGGGAGCCGCTCCAGATATCGGGAGCACTGCGCCAGGGCGACCGGGTGCGACTCCACGCGGCGCACGGCGGCCAGCGTGGTACCCGGCAGCGCCAGAAGGCAGTGCCGCACCGGAATCTCCAGGCGAGCGATCTCGCGGAGTCCCGAGGCGGCCAGCACATGGCGCGCCTCGGCGACTGCGCCGACGATGGTGTTCTGGAGGGGCAGCACGCCGAGATCGACCGTACCGCCGCGGATCGCCTCCGCCACCAGCTCGAAGCTGCGAACCGGCACAGGCACCGCCTTCTCCCCGAAATGCGCCCGCACCGCCTCCTCCCCGTACGCACCCCGCTCGCCCTGGAAGGCCACGCGGATCCGCGGGCCACTCATGGCGCGGTGGAGCCGGCCTGCTGCGCCCGGCGGCAGAGACCGATCAACTGCCAGAAGATGTGGCGCACCTCGTCCTCCGAGAGGTCGTGGGCGCGTGCACGAATGGCCGCCGCCCGTACGACGGCGGCCTCCCGCGCCGGGTCCAACACCGGGATGCCGAGCTCAGTTTTTACCCGACCGATCTGGCGGGCCAGCCCGGTTCGCCGCGAGATCAGGCCGAGGATCGCGGAGTCCACCTCCGCGATCTCCGTTCGCAGCTCCTCCAGCTCGGCCGCGGCAGAACCGGTGGTGTGCAAGGTTTCGCCGCTCATGCCGCCGCCTCGCGCATCACCCCGGCCGTCGGAGGCGCCAGTGAGCGGCCCACGGCGCGGGCGAAGGGCTCCAGCCCCCGCATCAGCTCGTCGAATGCGTCGGGCGTCAGCGACTGGTCGCCATCCGACCGGGCGCTCGCCGGGTCCGGGTGCACCTCGACGATGATCCCATCCGCGCCGGCGGCGATGGCGGCGAACGAGAGAGGTGCGACTAGGTCCGCGCGGCCCCCCGCATGACTCGGATCGACCAGTACGGGCAGATGGGTCTCCGCCTTCAGAACCGGAATCGCCGCCACGTCCAGCGTGTTGCGCGTCGACGTCTCGAAGGTGCGGATCCCGCGCTCGCAGAGGATCACCTCTCGATTGCCCTGGCTCATCACGTATTCCGCCGCCATCAGCAGCTCGGTGATGGTGGCGGAGAGACCGCGCTTCAGAAGCACCGGCCGCTGCACCCGCCCGACCTCCGAGAGCAGCGCGAAGTTCTGCATGTTGCGCGCGCCGATCTGCAGCACGTCGGCGTATTCGGCGACGAGCTCCACCTGGCGGGTGTCCATCACCTCCGTCACCACCGGGAGACCGGTCGCGGAGCGGACCTCGGCGAGCAGCCGGAGCGCCTCGACTCCGAGCCCCTGGAAGGCGTACGGCGAGCTGCGCGGCTTGAACGCCCCACCCCGCACCAGCCCGGCCCCCGCCGCGCGAACGCGACGCGCCGTCTCGTGCAGCATCGGCCCGCCCTCCACCGAGCACGGGCCCGCGATCACCGTCAGCCCCTCGCCCCCGATCACCGCGCCCGCTCCCCCCGCCAGCCGGATCGCGCTCCGCTCCGACGCGAACTCGCGGGCCGCCAGCTTGAACGGCTTGCTGACCGCCGTCACCGACTCCACCCCGGGCACCCGCAGCAGCGAAAGTCCACGGAGCACCTCTGGATCCCCGATGCACCCGATCACGCAGTGCGTGGCGCCGCGCGACAGGTGCGTCCGCACCCCCAGTGCCTCCACCCGCTCCCGGATCCGGTCCAGCTCCTCGTCGGAGATCTCCGCACGTGTCGTGATGATCATTCGCTTCTCCCTTCCAGGGAATAAAAAAAAGCCCGCGATCTCTCGCGGGCCGTCGTGCGGTGTCAGAGCTTCTGCTTCGCGGCTGCTACCCGCGCGAACGCCTCCGACCACGACCCGCGATGCGAGGCATGGTAAAGTAAAAGTAGGCGTAGAAGCTCTGCGTGGCGCTCATGATCGCAGTATGGCAGCCGCGGCCCGAGGTGTCAAGGGAGCCGCCGTCCCCGCTTTCGCCGGAAGTTCGCGCGGCGCAGATTCTCCGGGGCATCGATCCACCACTCCGACCGGCAGGGAAGATGAGAGTCGTGCTTCAGAGGGTCTCCTCCGCCTGCGTCACGGTGGAGGAGCGTGTGGCGGGGCAGATCGGGCGGGGGCTCCTGCTCCTGGCGGGGTTCCGGGAGGGCGACGACGAGGAGACGCTCCGCTGGGTCGCGGAGAAGGTGCTCGGCCTGCGCATCTTCCCCGACGAGGAGGGAAAGATGAACCACTCGGTGGAGGAGATCGATGGAGCGCTGCTCGTGGTCTCCCAGTTCACTCTGTACGGCGACACCCGGAAGGGACGCCGGCCCAGCTTCGTGGATGCGGCGCGCCCGGAAGTGGCCATCCCGCTCTACGAGCGCTTCGTGGAGATCCTCCGCGCGGGCGGGCGACCGGTGGAGACGGGGGCGTTCGGAGCGAACATGCGGGTGGAGCTCGTCAACGATGGTCCGGTCACCCTGGTGATCGAGCGCTGATCCACGGCGGGGTGTCCGCAGAATTCGGAGCTTTCGCGGGAGCGGGTATCCACCTCCTTCCAGGTGCTCCGAGCGCGGGGGGGAGGTCGGGTGTCGAGAAGCAGCCGATGGTCGTTCAACGGTGACGGCCCGGCCGTCTGGATCTCGGACCGCTCACAATCCGCCCCCTGGTGGCGCTCCTACCGGCACGTTCCTAGCTTGCATCGGCAGTTCCCGACGAACCCGTCCCGTGGAGAAACCATGTCGGCCGCACCCTCCCTGATCCTCGCATCCCAGTCGCCGCGTCGCGCGGAATTGCTGAGTCGTCTGGGCCTGGAGTTCGAGATCCGCCCCGCGGAGATCGACGAGAGCTACGTGGACCACGAGATGCCCGCGGACCACGCGGAGCGCCTGGCGCGTGAAAAGGCGCTCACGGTGGCCGACGAGGAGCCGGAGGCGCTGGTGATCGGCTCCGACACCATCGTCATCGTGGACAGCGACGTGCTCGGCAAGCCCCGCGACGAGGCGGACGCGGTGCGCATGCTCATGCGCCTGAGCGGGCGGGAGCACGAGGTGTTCACCGCGGTGGCCGTGGCGCATCACGGGCGCTGCCTGTCCCAGCTGGAGCGGGTCCGGGTGCGCTTCCGCCGGCTCGATCGCTCCGACTGCGAGCGCTACGTCGCCACCGGCGAACCGATGGACAAGGCAGGCGCCTATGGGATCCAGGGGTTCGGCTCCGCGCTGGTCGAGGAGATCCACGGCGACTACTTCGCCGTGATGGGGCTCCCGGTGGTCCGCACGCTGGACCTGATCGGCCGCTTCGGGTACCGCTACGCCTTCGGCGGCCTGGAGGTGGGCACGTGATCCTCGCCATCGACCAGGGGACCACCGGGACCACCTGCCTGGTGATCGATCAGGATGGACGGGTGCGCGGCAGGGCGGGACGCGAGCTGCGCCAGCACTTTCCGCGGCCCGGTTGGGTGGAGCACGACGCCGAGGAGATCTGGGAGCTCACCCGAAGCGTCGCGCGGGAAGCCGCACGCGAGGCCGGAACTTCGCTGGACCGGCTGGAGGGGATCGGGATCACCAATCAGCGCGAGACCATCGTGCTCTGGGACCGCGAAACCGGACGCCCCGTGCACCGCGCCCTCGTCTGGCAGGACGGCCGCACCCGCGACCTCTGCCGCCGGATGAAGGAGGCGGGTGAGGAGGAGGCCGTTCGCGCCAAGACGGGGCTCGTGATCGATCCGTACTTCAGCGGCACCAAGCTGGCCTGGCTTCTGGACCATGAGGTGGGTCTCCGCGCGCGCGCCGAGGCCGGTGAACTGGCGGCGGGCACCATCGACAGCTGGTTGATCTGGAAGATGACCGGTGGGGCCCTCCACCTGACCGATCACACCAACGCGTCCCGGACCCTCCTCTACGACCTGGATTCTGCCGGCTGGGCAGACGGCCTGCTGGACACCTTTCGCGTCCCCGCCGCCGTGCTCCCGGAGGTGCGGGCGTCCAGCGAACGGTATGGCGTGTCGGTGGGTGCGGAATTCGGTGCGGAGCTTCCCATCGCCGGGATCGCGGGAGACCAGCAGGCGGCACTGTTCGGGCAGGGGTGCTGGGCGGCGGGGCAGGGGAAGAACACGTACGGGACGGGCGCCTTTCTGCTGATGCACACGGGCGGCCAGCGGGCGACGAGCGCCAGCGGACTGCTCACCACGGCGGCGTGCGGGCCGCGCGGTGAGCGTGCATTCGCGCTCGAGGGCGCCATCTTCATCGCAGGTGCGGCGGTGCAGTGGCTGCGCGACGCGCTGGGCGCGATCGCCGAGGCGTCGGAGACGGAGGCGCTCGCGAGCGAGTTGGACGGCAACGATGGCGTCTACCTGGTGCCGGCCTTCACCGGCCTGGGAGCACCGCACTGGGAGCCGCGCGCCCGCGGCACCATCGTCGGCCTCACGCGCGGCACCGGCACCGCGCACCTCGCGCGCGCCGCGCTGGAAGCGATGGCCTACTCCACCTGCGAGGTGGCCGCCGCGATGGGGAAGGATGCCGGAACGCCGCTCCGCGAACTGCGGGTGGATGGCGGCGCCTCCGCCAACGACTGGCTGATGCACTTCCAGGCCGACATGCTCCAGGTGCCCGTCCGTCGCCCCGCGATGGTGGAGACCACCGCCTTCGGAGCGGCGGGTCTGGCCGGACTGGCGCTCGGGTTCTGGAAGACCCCGGAGGATTTCCTGGCCGCGCGCGAGGAGGAAACGGTGTTCCAGCCGCGCGACGAGCCGCGCCGCGAGGAGTGGCTGGCGGGCTGGCGCCGCGCGGTGGGGGCCGCCAGCGCCTGGGCGGCCTCGGAGGACGGGTGAGCCCCGGCATGCTGGTCCTCTGCCTCTGCCTCTCCCTCCGCGTCGGGGAACCGCCGCGCGACCCCTGGTTCTCGGAAGACAAGGTGATGCACTTCGCCGCGTCGTTCGCGGCGACGGCATTCGCCGCCAGCACGGCGAGATCGGTCGGGCTGGACCGTGGCCAGAGCACCCTGGCGGGCGCGCTCGCCGCTGGCGGGGTGGGGGTGTGGAAGGAGATGGAGGACCAGCGGCGGCCGGAGGGGTTCTTTTCGACCCGGGATCTGGTATGGGATGCAGCGGGGATCGCCGCCGCCGCCGCGGTGCTGGGGCGCACGCGGTAAGGCCCTCGCCTTCGCCGGGCGGGGCGAACCGCACCCGGCGGCAGCTCTCCACCACCTAACCATCGAGCATCTCGCACTTTCACGCACCCGGCGCAAACGATATATTGTTCGGCTGAAACGGATTCCCCACTCCGGAGGGCATTGTGAACAGGCACCGCAAGTTTCTGGTCGGCGGCTCGGTGATCGGCGCGATGGTGATGTACCTGATGATCACCGGGATGCGCGATTCGATGATCTATTACCACACGCCCGCGGAGCTGATCGCGAAGATCGGCGCCGACCCCACCTACGCGGAAATGGGTCTGAAGGTGGGCGGCCGCGTGGCCCCGGGCACCGTGGCGTTTGATCAGCGCACGCTGGATCTGAGCTTCAACGTCCTGGACATCGAGGACGGCGCCACCACCTTCCCCGTGCACTACACCGGGCCGCTCCCGGACACCTTCGAGGAGGGGCGGGACGTGGTGATCGAGGGCCGCTTCACGCAGGCCGGAGTCTTCGAGGCGACCACGGTACTCACCAAGTGCGGCTCCCGCTACGAGGCGGCTGAAGAGGACTTTCTTTCGTGACGCAGATCGGAGAGGTGGCGCTCTGGATCGCCCTCGTCCTCAGCCTCTGGGGGGCGGGGGCAGCCTTCATCGGCGGCCGTACGCGGCGCGGCGAGCTCGTGCTCTCCGGCGAGCGGAGCGTCATCGGCGTCTTCCTGATGCTCATCGTGGCATCCGGCGCGGTGATCGCCGCCTTCCTGAACAACGAGTACCGCTACCAGTACGTGGCGGGCTACTCCAACCGCGATCTCTCGGTCTTCTACAAGGTCTCCGGCCTCTGGGCGGGGCAGACGGGCTCACTGGTCTTCTGGGCGCTGCTCCTGGCACTGTTCGCCACCATCACGGTGGTGCAGAACCGGAAGCGGAATCGCGAGTTCATGCCGTACGTGGCAGGCACGCTGCTGGTTGTTCTCGCCTTCTTCCTGGTCGTGATCGTCAGCGTCTCCAACCCGTTCACGCAGCTCTCGTTCACCCCGCCCGACGGCCGGGGTCTGAACCCGCAGCTGCAGAACTACTGGATGACGATCCACCCGCCCACGCTGTACCTGGGCTTCACCGCCTTCACCGTACCCTTCGCGTTCGCCATCTCGGCCCTGCTCAGCGGCCGCCTGGACACGCGCTGGATCACCACCACCCGGCGGTGGACGCTGCTCGCCTGGTTCTTCCTCACCAACGGCATCATCTTCGGGATGATGTGGGCGTACGTGGAGCTCGGCTGGGGCGGCTACTGGTTCTGGGACCCCGTCGAGAACGCATCGCTCCTCCCCTGGCTCACCGGCACCGCATTCCTGCATTCGGTGATGATCCAGGAGAAGCGTGGGATGCTGAAGATGTGGAACGTGCTGCTGATCCTGGGCACCTTCCTGCTCAGCATCTTCGCGACCTTCCTGACCCGGTCGGGCCTGATCGAGTCGGTGCACAGCTTCGCGCAGAACCTCACGATCGCCTGGATCTTCCTGGGCTTCATGAGCGTGCTCACGGTCTTCTCCGCGATCCTGGTCTGGTGGCGGCGTGACCGGCTGCAGCCGGAAGCGCAGGTGGAGTCGTTCCTCTCCCGCGAGGCGTCCTTCCTCGGGAACAACCTGCTCTTCATCGGGGCGATGTTCGCGATCATGTGGGGAACTCTCTTCCCGCTGATCTCGGAAGGGTTCCTGGGGCAGAAGATCTCCGTGGGTCCCGCCCTTCTTCAACCGGGTCAACATCCCGATCGGGCTGGGGCTCCTGGCGCTGCTCGGTATCGGGCCGGTGATCGCCTGGAGGCGTGCGAGCCCTCGCAACCTGCGCCGCAACTTCACCGTGCCCGTCGCCGCGGGACTGCTCGCCGGCATCGCGCTCTGGCTGGCCGGTGTTCGGCACGTCCAGGTGCTGCTGACCTTCGTCCTCGGCGCCTTCACCATGACCACGGTCGTGGTCGAGTTCCAGAAGGGGACGCGGGCGCGTGCCATCGTCGAAGGCGAGGGATACGCACACGCCTTCGTTTCGCTGATCCAGAAGAACCGGCGCAGGTACGGCGGGTACATCGTCCATGCCGGGCTGGTGATCATGTTCATGGGCTTCGCCGGCGCTGCCTACGACGTGGAGAAGCAGATTACCCTGAGCCCGGGCGAGAGCGCTCTGGTCAGCTCGCCGTTCGGTCACGATTACCGGCTCACCTACCAGGACATGTCGTGGTACACCGCCACCAACATGACCAAGGTGATCGCCTCCATGCGGGTGGAGCGGGACGCGCGGCCCATCGGCGTGCTCACCGCCGAGCACCGCTGGTACCGTCAGCGGCAGGAGACCGCTACCGAGGTGGGGATTCGCCGCGCCTGGAACGAGGACCTCTACCTGATCCTGGCCGGCGTGGACGATGCCGAGGGTGTGGTGCGTGGCACCAACGCGCGGCCGGTCGCCACCTTCCGGATCCTGGTCAACCCGCTGGTCCCCTGGATCTGGCTGGGAGGCCTGATCATGGCCATCGGAACGCTGATCGCCATGTGGCCCACGGCGGCCGTGGAGGTGGCGCGGCGGAAGGTAGCGGCGCCTCCCCTCGCCGGGGCGACGCCCCAGCGGGAGCTTGCGGAGGTGGGCGGATGAGGGCGGAAGGATTCAGGATGCGGGATTCGGGATTCGGGGGGGGCTGCTCGGCTCGCTTCTTCTCCTGGCCTTCGCGCTGCTCCCGGTGGATGCGGCGGCGCAGTCGCAGCAGGTGACGCGCAGCGAAGACGTGGCGGAGCGGGCGATCGGGCAGGTGCGTTCACCGTACTGCCCGGGCCTGATGCTCGAGGTCTGCCCGTCGCCGGAGGCCGGGGCGCTGCGCGACAGCATGCGGACGCTGGCGACGGAGGGGATGTCCGAGGCGCACCTGATCGAGTGGATGATCGCCAATCATGGTGAGGAATGGCGCGCCGTTCCGAAGCGGAGCGGCCGCGGGATCTTCGCCTGGGTGATGCCGCCTCTCTTCCTGCTTGTGGGTGTCGGCGTGGTGGTGGCGCGGCTGCGGCGGGAGCAGGCACGCAGCGCGGCGGACGCGGAGCGCGCGCCGCGCCCGGTGACCGACGACCTCTCGCCGGATGAGCACGCGCGGCTGGATGCGGCGCTCAGCGAGTGGGAGTCGGAGGAGGAGGCCGAGGTATGATGCTCTTCGCCTTCTCCGTACTGCTGGCACTGGCGGCGAGTCTCTGGGTCGTTCACCCGATCGTCGCCCGCCGGCTGGCGATGCTCGGCGACCCGGTGCCGGGGGGGATTCTCGACGCTGAGGCGCGCAAGCGGGTGGCGCTCTCGTCGCTGCGGGAAGTGGAGTACGACCGCATCGGGGGCAAGCTGGACGACGAGGACTACGAGCGGCTGCGCTCACAGCTGCAGCGCGAGGCGCTGGAGGCGATCGAGGCGGCCAACGCCGCGCACGACGGAGAGCGCGCCAACTGGGTGGTGACCCACTCGTGTGGGTTCCAGAACCCGCCGGGGAGCCGCTTCTGCGGCGGGTGCGGTGCCGCGCTCGGCCGCGGCGCCGGCACGAGGGCGGCCGGTTGAACCCTGCGCCGGAGCGGCTCACCGAGCCGCTGCTCGAAGCACGCGCCGTGGAGAAGTGGTACGGGCCGCACCCGGCGGTGCGGCCTCTCGATTTCCAGCTCGCCAGCGGTGAGTTCCTCACCCTGTTCGGTCCCAACGGGGCGGGGAAGACGACGCTCCTGCGGATGCTGGCCGGCGCACTCCGACCCGACCCGCGGGGAGATTCGCGTGGCGGGCGAGCCGATCGACCATGCGCAGCACGGCTGGCGCAGCCGCATCGGCGTGCTCTCGCACCAGAGCTTCCTCTACGCTCGCCTGACAGCCGCGGAAAACCTCCGCTTCTACGGGCGCCTCTACGGCGTGGCCGAGCTGGAGCGGGAGATCGAGGTTCGTCTGGTGGAGGTCGGGCTCTGGGAGCGGCGGGACGACACGGTGCAGGGCTTTTCGCGCGGGATGCAGCAGCGTCTCGCGCTCGCGCGCACCCTGCTGCACGGCCCGGAGCTGGTCCTTCTCGACGAGCCGTATACGGGGCTCGACCCGCACGCCGCCCGCATGCTGCGCGGGGTTCTCGAGACGCTGCGGGACGGGCGACGCACCGTGGTGCTCGTCACCCACAACCTCTCGCAGGGCCTGGAGCTCGCCGACCGTGTGGTGGTCCAGGTCGCGGGCCGCTGGGTGTCCGACGAGCCGCGCGCCGCGGTGGACGTCGCGCGCTTCGAGCAGATCTACACCGCAGCGCGTCGGAGGGATGGTGTGACCTTGCCAGCGGCTCCCTCCTTCCTGCGGCAGGTGATCACCATCGCCGGCAAGGACCTGCGCCTGGAGTGGCGATCCCGCGAGCGGCTGATGAGCATGCTCACCTTCGCCGTGCTGGTGGCGGTGGTCTTCAGCTTCGCGCTGGACCCGACGATCCGGGCACGCGGGCTCGCCGGCGCGATGCTCTGGGTCACCATCCTCTTCGCGGGGATGCTCGGACTCGGCCGCTCCTTCTCGCTGGAGCGCGAGCAGGACACCATGACCGGAATCCTGCTCGCACCGCTGGACCGTGGGGCGCTCTACCTGGGGAAGTTCCTGGCGAACCTGGCGCTCCTGGTGGCTCTGGTGCTGGTGGTCTTCCCGGTCTACGGGCTCTTCTTCCAGCTGTCGCTGGGGGGCGCGATCGGCGGGCTGGCGCTGGTGGTGGGGCTCGCCATCGTCGGCTTCATGGCGCTGGGCACGCTGTTCAGCGCCATCGCGGCGAACACGCGGCTGGGTGAGACGCTGCTCCCCATCCTGCTGATCCCGCTGCTCCTCCCCGTGATCATCTTCGCGGCCGGAGCGACCCAGCGGCTGCTCATCGGGCGGCCGCTGGAGGAGGTGATGTCGAGCGTCCGGATGCTCGCCGCCTTCGACCTGGTATTCATCATCGTCGGTGTCCTCGTTTTCGCCTCCGTGGTAGAGGAGTGATGAACGCATCTGTGAGCTCCACCCGGTCCACCCGCATGGGGGCGGCCGCACTCTCCGTGCTGGCCGCGGGTGTCATGCTGTGGGCCTTCTGGCTGATCTTCTTCTACGCACCCACCGAGCGATCGATGGGGGTGGTGCAGAGGATCTTCTATGTGCACGTCCCGTCGGCATGGGTCGCCTTCCTCGCCTTCGGCATCGTCGCGATCTGCTCCATGATGTACCTCTGGCTGCGCGACGAGCGGCTGGACGCGATCGCCGTGGCGTCGGCCGAGCTGGGCGTGGTCTTCACCACCGTGGTCCTGATCACCGGCCCCCTCTGGGGGAAGATCGCCTGGGGCGCATGGTGGGTCTGGGAGCCCCGACTCACGCTCACGCTGCTGCTCTGGTTCATCTACGTCGGCTACTTCATGGTGCGGAACGCCACGGAGAACGCGGATCGCGGCAAGCGGTTCGCCGCCGTGGTGGGGATCGTCGGCGCGGTGAACATCCCGTTCATCCACATGAGCGTGCAGTGGTTCCGCTCCCAGCACCCGCAGCCGGTGATCCTCCGGCCGGAGGGGCCATCCGCCGATCCCGAGATCGTCAGGACGCTGCTGGTCTCTCTGCTCGCGTTCACGCTGACCTTCTTCGCCCTGTTGCTGTACCGCTACGCGCTGGAGCGCCTCCGCGCACGGGTGGACGCCACGACGTACGGGCTGCGTTCCGAAGCTTCGCCGACCGTTTCCAACCGAGTGTATACATGATGATCCGCATCACTCTGCTCGTTCTGCTCGCGCTGGTGCCGCTGGCGGTCGCTCCGGCGACGTCGCCCGCCCAGGAGTCCCTGCCGGTCACCGCAACGCAGCAGACGCCGCAGGAGCCGGCCTTCACCGCCGCGCCCGCGACGCAGGGCGCCACGGGGCTGCCCCGGTCCGGTGTGGACCGCACCATGCGCGGCTACTGGCACCTCTTCATCGCCTTCGCCATCACCTGGCTCCTCCTGTTCGGCTACGCCATCTCCCTGGGCCGGCGCTTCGGTGCGCTGGAGCGGAAGCTGGAGCGCCAGGGCTGAAGCCGCCTGTCGGTTCGCGCCGTACCCGCCGGTAGCCGCGGGCGACGGTGCGGTTTCGTCAGGTCAGCCTGCGGATAGCGGACCCGGCCGCTGGCAAAACATACGTTGTTTCATAGGTTGGTCCCGGTGGGCGGCCGCGGCGCGATGCTTGCGGCCGCTCCGCACATGCAGCGCGCCGCCCGCATCCTTCGCGGGTCGGCGCATTCCAGTGCCCGCTTTCTACCCGGACGGAGGTGCTCTATGGCAGCGTTCTCGCTCCCCGATCTTCCCTACGCCTACGACGCGCTCGAGCCGCACATCGATGCGCGCACGATGGAGATCCACCATACCAAGCATCACCAGACCTACGTCAACAACCTGAACGCGGCGCTCGAGAAGCATCCGAACGTGGGCTACGGGAGCATCGATGAGCTGATGCGCAACTTCCACAGCGTCCCGTCGGACATCCAGACGGCGGTGCGGAACAACGGCGGGGGGCACGCGAACCACTCGCTCTTCTGGGAGATCATGGGTCCGAACGGTGGGGGCGAGCCGGGCGGCGCGGTGGGGGAGCAGATCCGCTCCGCCTTCGGCGACTTCGCTTCCTTCCGGGAGAAATTCGCCAACGCGGCCAAGGGTCGCTTCGGGAGCGGGTGGGCCTGGCTGGTGGCGGGCCCGGGTGGCGGTGTGGAGGTGACCGACACGCCGAACCAGGATACCCCGCTGATGGAGGGGAAGACCCCCATCCTCGGCCTGGACGTCTGGGAGCACGCCTACTACCTCAACTATCAGAACCGGCGTCCGGATTACATCGACGCATGGTGGAACGTGGTCAACTGGGACGAGGTGAACCGGCGGCTGGGGCAGGCGGGGCGGTAGGGGCGGGGAGGATTCAGGATTCAGGATTCAGGGTCGGGGGAGTGTTCCCCGGCCCTTTCGCGTACCACCAGGCGCAGGAGCATCTCGGCACTGAACCCCGCAACCGCGCCTACGGTCGCGCCGAATCCCAGAGTGTAGGGGACGGCGAATCCAACGCAGTCCGCCCGTCGGCAGGCTTCCACATACGAGTAGGTGAAGAACGTCCGGATCTGCGGTGTGGATGGAGAAAACCTCCAGCTCGACCTGCAGGACTACGTAGCGGAACGGCTGAGATTACGTAGCAGCCGGCTCGCGGGGTCCCGGCGTCGCTTCCCTCTCATCGCAGGGATGGGTAGATTCCCGCGTCCGAGGAAAAGGTCCCCAGCCCCGATCAGGATGCCTGCAGCAAGTGCAGCGGTAGACCTCCGTTCCGATACCGTCACGCGGCCGTCGCCGGAGATGCGGCGGGTGATCGCGGAGGCGGAGGTCGGCGACGCGGTGCTCGGTGACGACCCGACGGTGGCGGAGCTGGAGCGCTTCGCGGCGGAGCTGCTCGGGAAGGAGCGGGCACTCTTCTTCCCGAGCGGCATCATGGCCAACCAGGTCGCGGTGATGCTGCTTGCTCCGCCCGGAACGGAGGTGGTGATTGATTCCCTCGGCCACATCCTGAACTACGAGGAAGCAGCCGCTCCGGCGCTGGCCGGTGTGCAGCTGCGGGCCGTGGTCACCGGGAACGGGCTGCTTACGCCCGCCGAAGTGGCTGCAGCCATTCGACCTGCATCGCCTTACCTGCCACGCACATCTCTGCTCGCGCTGGAGAACACGCACAACTCCGCGGGCGGCCGCGTCCTTGCCATCGATGGCATGCGGGAGGTGGCGCAGGTCGCCCGCGAGCACGGCCTCGCCATCCACCTGGACGGGGCGCGCCTCGCCAACGCCGCGGTGGCGACCGGCACCCCCATGTCCGGCTGGGCCTCCCTCGCGGACACGGTGATGGTCTCCCTCTCCAAGGGGCTCGGCGCACCGATCGGTTCCATCCTGGCGGGCGACGCTGAGGCGATGGAGCGCGGCTGGCGCCTGCGGCGACGGCTCGGGGGCGGGATGCGGCAGGCCGGGCTCCTGGCGGCGGCGGGGCTGTTCGGTCTCCAGCGCAACTTCCAGCGTCTGTCCGACGATCACCGGCGGGCGGCGAGGCTCGCCTCGGTGGTGCGGGAGATGTCGTGCCTCACCGCGGAGCTGCCGGAAACCAACATCGTCATGATCGACCTGCTGGACGGCGCCCCTTCGGTGGAGAAGCTGCTCGCGAGCCTGGAGGCGGAGGGCGTCCGGATGACCGCGTTCGGGCCGCGGCGACTGCGGGCGGTCACCCATCTGGACGTGGACGACCAGGGGATCGAGCGCGCGGTGGCGGCGCTGCGGCGCGCTCTCATCCAGAACTCACCGTCAGACCCTGCGGGTAAACTTCGGGTGTCCGACTGAACCGACCCGCGTAATCGGCTGACGCGGGTATGCATCTGACTCAACCGGGGGGGACCTTCACCGGCGTTGCGGCAACCTGCAACGGCGAGGGATTCCTCGACTGCGGTCGGGGCGTCGGCGGACCACGAAGCAGTGGGGTTCGGTACAGTCGAGGTTCGCAGGTGTGGCTTGCCTGATCGAGGCATCTTTCGTATTTTCTTCGGGAACATGCCGCCCGGCTCCGACCGGTGACGCTCTCCCGGCCCTCCCAGACCAGACGAGGCAGAGAAATGGCTACGGTGGAAGTCAGCGACGACAAGAAAAAGGCACTGAACGTGGCCATTTCGCAGATCGAGAAGGCCCACGGGAAGGGCTCGATCATGCGGATGGGGATCGACGGGGCGCGGGTGCGAGTCCCGGCAATTCCCACCGGAGCGATCAACCTGGATGCGGCGATCGGCATCGGCGGTATCCCGCGGGGCCGGATCACCGAGATCTACGGGCCGGAATCGTCCGGTAAGACGACGCTCTGCCTGCACGTGATCGCGAACGCGCAGCGCTCCGGGGGAATCGCGGCCTTCGTGGACGCCGAGCACGCGCTGGACATCGAGTACGCGCGGAAGCTGGGCGTGGACGTGGACAACCTCCTGGTGTCGCAGCCGGACACGGGCGAGCAGGCGCTGGAGATCGCGGAGACGCTGGTGCGCTCCGGTGCGCTGGACGTGGTGGTGATCGACTCCGTGGCGGCGCTGGTGCCGCGGGCGGAGATCGAGGGCGAGATGGGCGACAGCCACGTGGGACTGCAGGCGCGGCTCATGAGCCAGGCGCTGCGGAAGCTCACCGGCGCGATCAACCGCTCGCAGACGGCGGTGATCTTCACCAACCAGATCCGCGAAAAGATCGGGGTGATGTTCGGAAACCCGGAGACGACCACCGGCGGTCGGGCGCTGAAGTTCTACGCCTCGCTCCGGCTGGACATCCGCCGCATCGGCTCCATCAAGGACCGCGAGGAGCTGGTCGGCAACAAGACCCGCGTGAAGATCGTCAAGAACAAGGTGGCGCCGCCGTTCAAGCAGGCGGAGTTCGACATCATGTTCAACGTCGGCATCGACCACCTGCGGGATCGTCGTGGATCTCGGCGTGGAGTCCAGCGTGATCCAGAAGTCGGGTGCCTGGTTCTCCTACGGCGACATCCGGCTGGGGCAGGGGCGGGAGAACGCCAAGGCGTTCCTCGGAGAGAACCGGGCCATCGCGGAGGAGATCGAGGTCAAGGTGAAGGATGTCCTGGGGATGAGGGGTGCGGCGGCGGCGGCGGACGACAGTTCGGAGGAGTAGGGCGGAGGACGGTGGCGAGTGGTTGTTCGTTGTTCGTGGGGCCCGGTACCTGCCAGCGTCATGGAGACGGTGTGGGGCTGAAATGCTGGAGTCGCCCGCGTTTCGACAGTGAGAGGAGAGATCCGGCGGGAGGGGGATCCGCGGACAGGGGTCTTCTTCGACCGTGGGTCGGAGGGGGCCTCTGCGTTTTTCTGGGGTGACCGGGGACGCCACCCTCCGGGTGACCACAGGCGGCGGGTGGGCGGTGTCGCATGGCAGATCCCGGCGCGGCCGCTTATCTTGTTTGGTTCACTTCAGGAGAACGCTTTTTCCAGGCAGATCGATGCGCGCCGACGAGATACGGGAACGGTTTCTCGGGTACTTTTCCCGCAATGGTCACGAGGTCGTGGATTCGTCACCGCTGGTACCGGCGGACGATCCCGACGCTGCTGTTCACCAACGCGGGGATGGTGCAGTTCAAGCAGCGTGTTCCTGGGTCAGGAGCAGCCCCCCGTATCTGCGCGCGACGACGTCTCAGAAGTGCGTGCGGGCCGGGGGCAAGCACAACGACCTGGAGCAGGTGGGCTTTACGGCTCGGCACCACACCTTCTTCGAGATGCTGGGCAACTTCTCGTTCGGCGACTACTTCAAGCGCGACGCGATCCGCTTCGCCTGGGAGTTCCTGACGGTGGAGCTGGGGATGCCCGCGGAGCGGCTCTGGGTCACCGTCCACTACACGGACGACGAGGCGGCGGCGCTCTGGCGGGAGATCGCCGGGCTGCCGCGCGGAGCGCATCTTCCGGCTGGGCGACAAGGACAACTTCTGGCAGATGGCGGACACCGGTCCGTGCGGTCCGTGCTCCGAGATCCACTTCGACCTGCGACCGGAGGGGAGCGCAGGGTACGGACGTCACGGTGGAGGAGTTCGAGCGCCGGAGCGAGGCGGGCGAGTTCCTGGAGATCTGGAATCTGGTGTTCATGCAGTTCGATCGCGACGCCGATGGTGAGCTGCACCCGCTGCCGGCGCCGTCGATCGATACGGGCGCGGGCCTGGAGCGGATCGCTGCGGTGATGCAGGGCGTCGCGTTCCAACTACGAGACCGACCTCTTCATGCCGCTGATCGAGCGTGCGGCGGCGGTGGTGGGTGCGCCGTACGACGTACGATTCTCCGGAGCGGCGTCTCCTACCGCGTGCTCGCCGACCACGCCCGCGCCGCGGCCTTCCTGCTCGCGGACGGGGTCTTCCCCTCCAACGAGGGGCGCGGCTACGTGCTGCGCCGCATCCTGCGGCGTGCGGTGCGCCACGCCTGGCTGCTGGGGCGGCGCGAGCCGACGCTGGTGGAGGTGGTGGACGCGGTGGTCGAGCGAATGGGCGACGCGTACCCGGAGCTCCGGGAGCGACGTGACCACCTGCTGCGCACCACCCGCGCCGAGGAGGAGCGCTTCCTCGCGACCATCGGCGAGGGGATGAAGCGCTTCGACGAGCTCGCGCCGCCGGGAGGCGCCGGGCACGATCTCCGGGTCGCGACGTCTTCCGGCTGTACGACACCTTCGGCTTCCCGCTCGATCTGACCGAGCTGATGGCGGCGGAGCGCGGCTACAGTGTGGACGTGGAGGGCTTCGAGCGTGAGCTCGAGGCGCAGCGCACCCGCTCCCGCGCGGATCGCGCGGGCGGCCGGGATCGGCACCGGCGGAGGATGCGCTCGCCGACGGCTGGGTGCAGGTGGAGGCTGCCGCGGATGCGGAGCAGGAGTTCGCCGCCTACCGCGCGACCGAGCTCGAGACGGACATCCTCGCCTACCGGCAGCTGGATGACGGCGTGGGGCTGCAGCTGCGGGCCAACCCGTTCTACGCGGAGAGCGGCGGACAGATCTCCGACAGCGGGCACGTGTACGGCGACGGCTGGACGATGAGCGTGCGCGAGGTGCGGCGCGTCGGCGGCCGCGTGGCCGTCGTCGGTCGCGGTGGAGGGAGCGTTCGCCCCGGGCATGGTGCGCGCCGTCGTGGAGGCACCGGCCCGCGGCGACACGCGAGCGAAACCACACCGCGACCCACCTTCTGCACGCGGCGCTCCGGCGAGTGCTCGGCGACGCACGTGCAGCAGCAGGGCTCGCTTGTCGCGCCCGACCGGCTCCGCTTCGACTTCCTGCACACCGGTCCGATGACCCGCGAGGAGCTGTCGGAGGTCGAGCGCCTGGTGAACGAGGCGATCTGGGCGAACGAGGAGGTGTGCACGCACCAGCTCCCGTATCGTGAGGCGATCGAGCGGGGCGCGATGGCGCTGTTCAGCGAGAAGTACGGCGACGTGGTGCGGGTCGTGGAGGTTCCCGGTGTGTCCATGGAGCTGTGCGGTGGCACCCACGTGCGAACCACGGGTGAGATCGGGGAGCTGCGCATCGTCTCGGAATCCGGTGTGGCCGCGGGGGTGCGCCGCATCGAGGCGGTGACCGGTCCCGAGGCGTACCGACGCGCGCTTGCGGATCGGGAAACGCTGCGCGAACTGGCCGCCCTGCTGAAGACGCGGGAGGAGAACGTGATCCCGCGGGCCCAGCAGCTGGTGGAGGAGGGGCGTGAGCTCGGCCGCCAGCTGGAGAAGGCGCGTTCCCAGAGTGGCGGCGACGTCACCGCGCGCCTCCTGGAACAGGCGGTTTCCGTGGATGGCGTGAAGGTGATCGCGACCGAGGTGGAGCTGAGCGACGCCGACGAGGCGCGCGCACTGGGCGATCGCCTGCGGGAGCGGATGGGGAGCGGCCTGGCCGTCTACGCGTCGCGCATCGGCGACCGCACCTCCATCTTCGCTGTTGCCACCGACGACCTGATCCAGCGGGGGGTCCGGGCCGACGCGGTGATCCGGGAAGTGGCTGCTGTCGCGGGAGGTAGGGGCGGAGGGCGGCCGCACATGGCGCAGGCGGGTGTGGGAGAGCCCGACCGGGTGTCCGCCGCGCTGGAGCGGGTGGTGCCGGTGGTTCGTGACCTTCTGGCGGGGAGCGGTGGATGAACGAGGCGGAGAGCTGGTTGCGGTCCCGGGTACCCGGCGCGCCGGCGCAGCTGTTGAAAACGATGATCTCGGCGCTCCCGGAGAGCGCCGAAACCGTGGCGGACGCCCTCGCGACGGCATCTCTGCGGCTGTACGAGGACGTGGTGGACGGCAGCGGCGGACGCGAGGACGCGCTCCCTCTGCTCGCCGCGGACGCGTTACTGACTCACGCCTTCCAGGCACAGGCGGAGATGGATGCAAGCGGCCTCGCGGCATTCGCCGACCGCTGGAGCGCGCGGGGTCGGCTCGGGGGGGCGCTCCCGTGAGCGCACTCCCTCCGGGCGCGGTGGAGGCGTTGATCGCCAGCCGTGCCGCCGAGAAGGAGCAGGCGCTCTTCTACCGCGCCCTGGCCGCCCTCGCCGAGGACGCCGGCGACGAGCAGATGAGCCAGCGCTTCCACGATCTGCACGCGGACGAGCAGCACCATCTCTCGCGCCTCACCGCGCGCCTGCTGGAGCTGGGCCACCAGCCGCCGGATCTCACACACCTGCGTGCCATGCCGCTCCCTCTCGCGCAGTGGGAGGCGGCGACCCGTGCCCGGGAGGCCGCGGAGGTGGAGCGGTACACCGCTCTGGCAGCCATGGAGCTGGATCCGCATACCCGCGCGCTGGTGGAGGAGATGCTCGAGGTGGAGCGGCATCACGCCGCCGAGCTGGGTGGAAAGTGGACACCGGCCTGAGCATCGACCTGCGCGGACGGAGCGCGCTGGTCACCGGCGGCTCGCGGGGAGTCGGTCGCGCCACGGCGATCCTGCTCGCGCGCGCCGGCGCCTCCGTCGGGGTCGGTTACCATTCCCGCTCGGAGGCGGCGGAGGAGACAGTCGCAATGGTTCGCTCGCTCGGCCGTGAGGCCCGGGCGCACCGGGGGGACCTCTCCACCGAAGCCGGGGTGGATTCGCTCTTCGATCGCGTTGAGGTTCAGTTCGGCACGCTGGACATCGTCGTGGTGAACGCCGGGATCTGGCAGCCGGCGGAGGTCCCCGTCACGGAGATGACGGCGGATCAGTGGTCCCGAACCATGCGCGCCAACCTCGACTCCGCGTTCTTCACGGTCCGGCGGGCGGCCCGCAGGCTATCCAGCGGCGGGAGCATCGTCATGGTCTCATCCACGGCGGGGCAACGCGGCGAGGCGCATCACGCAGACTACGCCGCCAGCAAGGGTGCGATGATCTCCTTCACCAAGTCGGTTGCGGTTGAGCTGGCGCCCCGCGACATCAGGGTGAACTGCGTGGCGCCCGGGTGGATCGACACCGAGATGGTGGAGCTTCCGATGGCTGCCGGAGGGCGGGACGCTATCGAGCGCGGCATCCCCCTGAGGCGGATCGCCAGCGCCGACGACGTGGCCGGGCCGATCCTCTTTCTCTGCTCCCCGCTGGCGCGCCACATCACCGGCGAGATCCTGAACGTGAATGGGGGGAGCGTGCTCTGTGGCTGAACCGGCCGCCTCGCAGCCCTCGGGCCAGATCGCAGACGCCGGTCGCTCAGCCAGAGCGCTCCCGCGCCTGGTGCTCTTCGCGACCGGCGGCACCATCTCGATGCGGCAGGACGCGGAGCGCGGCGGTGCGGTGCCGCAGCTCACGGGTGAGGAGATCCTCGCCGCCGTGCCGGGCTGGGGCGCGCACGCCCGCATCGAGGTGCGCGAGTTCGGCAGGTACCCCGGTCCGCACATGACGCTCGAGCGGATGTGGGAGCTTCGCGGTTCCATCCTTCAGGCGCTGGAAGCCGGCGCCGAGGGCGTGGTGATCACGCACGGCACGGACACCATCGAGGAATCCGCCTACCTGCTCGATCGCTCCATCCCTTCCGCTCTCCCGGTGGTGATCACGGGAGCCATGCGCAGTTCATCGGAGCTCTCCTGGGACGGACCGGCCAACCTCATGGCGGCGATCCAGGTGGCCGCCTCGCCGGCGGCTCGCGGCCGTGGCACGATGGTGGTAATGGACGAGCGGATCGTGCAGGGCGCGGAGGTGGTGAAGACGCACACCGAGGAGTTCGGCACCTTCCAGAGTCCGAACTGGGGACCTCTGGGGATCGTCGATCGCGGCAGCGTCCTCTTCTACCGCGAGTCGCGACGCAAGCCGAACCTGGCGCCCGACCGACCCGCCGTGCCGGTGGACCTGATCAAGGTGGTCGCGGGCGCGGACGCGCGGCTGGTGGTAGCGAGCCTCGAGAGCGGGGCGAAGGGCGTGGTGCTGGAAGCGCTCGGCCGCGGCAACGTTCCGCCCGCAGTGGTCCCGGGGGTGCGCCGGTGGGCCGAGACCGGGAAGCCGGTGGTGGTGACCTCCCGCTCCATGAGAGGTCGCGTGCTCGATACCTACGCCTACGAGGGCGGGGGGCACGAGCTCAGGGAGATGGGAGTGATCTTCGCAGACCATCTCACCGGGCAGCAGGCGCGGATCGAACTGATGCTCGCGATCGGCCTCTTCGGAGACCGACTCGACCGGGTCCGGTCCACCATCGAGTGGGGCCGCTACGACGAGCCGGGCCGGTGACGTGAAAAGAGGCGCCGGACCTCGGGGGTCAGGCGCCTCTTCCCGATCCGTGCGCAGGGCGTCACGCCACCACGCTCACGGGCTCCAGCTCCACCTGATTCCAGCTGCGGAAGCAGTCGTAGCCGAACTCGCGCGCCGCCCGGATCTGGTCCGGGAAGCCGAAGTAGTCGGTCCAGCCCTGCTCCCGGGCTTTCCACTTGCAGTCCCAGTGGAAGCGAATCACATGGCGGCCCTGCGCGGTGTAGGCGACCAGTTCGCCCCGGAAGAACTCGCAGCCTGACGATCCGCGGATCTCGACCCGCTCGATCTCGAGCTCCGGCTCCATCCTGAGCAGCTGCGTGAGAGTGCGCTCCACCTTCACCGGGGGGGAACCGCCATCGAAGCGGACCCGATCGTTGCTGCGATACGACTGCCGGAAATCGGCGACAGCATCATGGAACGCCGGCGTGGCACGCGAGCGGTTCAGGAAATCGGAGAGCGGCATGTGCGGCGGGGTTCGAGTTTGTCGATGATACAGGAAACATAACATCCACGGGGCGCTCTGCCAAGTGCCGGAACCCCTTGCCAGGGAGTCACTTGTATGATGCCAGGCCAGCCGGTGAAGCGATGAGCCATCCCTTTCATTCGATCTATACGCACGGCATGGTGCGCGCCGTGGTGTGCGTTCCGCACCTGCGCGTGGCGGACGCGGCGTTCAACACCGATCGCACGCTGGAAATGGCGCGGCGTGCATCCCAGCTCGGCGCCGCCGTCGCGCTCTTCCCGGAGCTGGGAATCTCCGCCTACTCCAACGAGGACCTCTTCCATCAGGACGCGCTGCTGGACGCGGTGGAGGAGAACCTCGCGCGCGCGGTGGCGGCGAGCCGCGAGTTCGCTCAGGTGCTGCTGGTTGGCGCGCCGCTCCGCTTCGGGGCACAGCTTTTCAACTGCGCGGTGGTGATCCACGCCGGCTCGGTACTGGGAATCGTGCCCAAGACGCTATCTGCCGAACTACCGCGAGTTCTACGAGAAGCGGCAGTTCACGTCGGCGCGGGACGCAGCGTCCTCCGAGGTGCGCTTTCTCGGGGAGATGGTCCCCTTCGGCAACGACCTGGTCTTCGAGGCCTCCAACGTCGCCGACTTCGCGCTCCACGTGGAGATCTGCGAGGACCTCTGGGCACCCATTCCGCCGAGCACCTTCGCTGCGCTCGCGGGCGCGACGGTGCTGGCAAACCTCTCGGCGAGCAACATCACCGTGGGCAAGGCGGAGTACCGCCGCGACCTCTGCGCGGCGCAGTCGGGGAAGTGCATCGCCGCGTACCTGTACTCCGCCGCCGGGCCCGGCGAGTCGACCACCGACCTCGCCTGGGACGGCCACGCGCTGATCTACGAGAACAACGACCTGCTCGCGGAGTCGCAGCGGTTCGCAGGACGACGAGCAGATGATCGTCGCCGACATCGACCTGGAGCGGCTGGCGCAGGACCGCATGCGGATGACCACCTTCAACGACAGCGTGGGCGAGCACCGCGAGCGGATCCGCGCGGCGCGACGCATCGGGTTCGAGTTCCGGGTACCGGCAGGGCCGCGTGAACTGATGCGGGCAGTGGAGCGGTTCCCGTACGTCCCCAGCGACCCGCGGGTGCGCGACGAGCGCTGCTACGAGGCGTACAACATCCAGGTGCACGGGCTGATGAAGCGGCTCGCCGCCACCGGGATCGAAGAAGCTGGTGATCGGCGTCTCCGGGGGGCTCGACTCCACGCAGGCGCTGATCGTCGCGGCGCGCACGATGGACCGGCTCGGGCTGCCGCGCACGAACATCCTCGGCTACACCATGCCGGGCTTCGCCACCAGCGGCACGACGCGGCGCAACGCCGACGCGCTGATGCGCTCGCTGGGGATCACCGCGCGTGAGATCGACATCCGGCCGTCCTCGGAGCAGATGCTGCGCGACATCGGCCATCCATACGCGGATGGCGAGCCGGTGTACGACGTCACCTTCGAGAACGTGCAGGCGGGCGAGCGCACGTCGCACCTCTTCCGCCTGGCGAACTTCCACGACGCGCTGGTGCTGGGGACCGGCGATCTGAGCGAGCTGGCGCTGGGGTGGGCCACGTACGGCGTCGGCGACCAGATGTCGCACTACAACGTCAACGCCTCGGTGCCCAAGACGCTGATCCAGCACCTGATCCGCTGGATCAGCGAGACGGGCGAGTTCGACGAGGAGACGAACGCGACGCTGCGATCCATCGTCGAGACGGAGATCTCGCCCGAGCTGGTCCCGTCCGCTGCGGGGGAGAGCGAGGCGCCGGCGCAGAGCACGGAGGCCACGATCGGCCCGTACGAGCTGCAGGACTTCAACACCTACTACATCACCCGCTTCGGCTTCCGGCCCAGCAAGGTCGCCTTCCTGGCCCTGCACGCCTGGGGCGACCGGACCCGCGGCGACTGGCCCGACCTCCTCCCGCAGGAGCAGCGCAACCAGTACGACCTGGCGACGATCAAGCGCTGGCTTGAGGTCTTCCTCTTCCGCTTCTTCCAGATCAGCCAGTTCAAGCGCTCGGCGATGCCGAACGGTCCCGAAGGTGGGCTCGGGCGGCTCGCTGTCGCCTCGCGGCGACTGGCGGGCGCCGAGCGATTCCGAAGCCACGGTCTGGCTGGACGAGCTGCGCCGCAACGTGCCGGAGTGAGCACGGAACGGAGGCAGCTCGGCGCGCCGCACGAGGTGGTGCGGATCGTGGCCCGGCTCGAGGCAGCGGGGCACAGCACCTGGGCGGTGGGCGGGGCGGTTCGAGATGCGCTGGCGGGGGGGGATCCGCAGGACTGGGACTTCGCCACCGCGGCCCGCCCGGCCGAGGTGCAGCGCATCTTCCGGCGCACCGTCCCGGTCGGGATCGAGCACGGTACGGTGGGCGTGCTCGGCAGGGACGGCCGGCTGTACGAGGTGACCACCTTCCGGCGCGACGTGGAGACGTTCGGCCGCCGGGCGCGTGTCGCCTTCGCCGACACGCTCGAGGAGGACCTGGAGCGGCGGGACTTCACGATCAACGCGGTCGCCTGGCATCCGGTCACCGATGAGCTCCGCGACCCCCATGGAGGGCGTCGCGACCTGGCGGATGGGGTTCTGCGCACCGTGGGCGAGCCGGAGGAGCGCTTCCAGGAGGATCGCCTGCGGGTGCTCCGCGCGCTCCGGTTCGCAGGACGATTCGATCTGCGCGTCCACGACGAGACGTGGTCGGCGATCCGTCGGTCGGCCGACCACCTGGGGCACCTCTCCGCCGAGCGGATCCGGGAGGAGCTGTACAAGGTGCTGGACGCGCAGATGCCTTCGGCGGCGCTCCGCCTGTACGCGCGCTCGGGGGTTCTGGGCGCACTCTACCCGGAATTGCAGCGTTGCGTGGGTTTTCCGGAGGGGGAGGAGCGCGATCTCTGGGAGCACCTCATTCGCACGGTGGATGCGGTGCGAACCGGACGGCGCACACTGCGTATTGCGGCGCTGCTGCACGACGTGGGACGACCGGTCACGGATACGGCCGGTGAAGCGCCCCATCCGGAGCACGGACCCGCCGGGGCGGCGCTGGCGCGTGAGGTGATGCGGCGGCTCAAGGCGTCCAACGCGGAAACGGATCGCGTGGTTCACCTGGTCGCCCTGCACCATCCCACTCCCGGGCGCGATGCGAGCGATCCAGACGTTCGTCGCTGGATCCGCCGGGTCGGCCCCGCCTTTCTGCGGGACCTGTTCCGGCTCCGCTTCGCCGACTGGCGGGGACGGAGGAGGCAGGGGGCGCCGCAGGACCTGCTGACGCTCTGGCGTCGTTCGGGTGAACTTCTCCGCTCGGCGCCCCCGCTCTCCGCGGCGGAGCTCGCGATCGGCGGTGCGGAACTGCGCGCGCTGGGAATTCCGCCCGGCCCGCTGTACGGCGAGATCCTTCGCGACCTGCTGGAGGAGGTCACGGACGATCCGGCGCTGAACACGACCGAGGCGCTGACGGAGCGCGTGCGGGAGCGGATCTCTTGACGGCGCCGGCCGGCCTGCGGTAATCCCGCGCCGGCCGCGTCCGCGTCGTTCCCGGATGCGGCGGGGCTACAGCTCGCCGTACCGCTCGTGCTCCCAGGCGTGCACCTGCCCGAGGTACGTCTCGAACTCGGCCCGCTTCGCCTGGGTGAAGTGCGAGAAGATGTGCTCTCCGAGCACCGCACGAATCACACGATCTCCCTCCAGCGCATCCAGGGACTCACCAAGGTTTTTCGGCAGCTCCTGGATCTTGAGGCGGTGGCGCTCGCGGGCGCCCATCGTCCAGACGTTTACGTTCACCGGGTCCGGCGGAGACAGTTCCCCGTCGAGCCCCGCGAGGCCCGCCGCCAGCTGGACCGCGATGGCGAGGTACGGGTTCGCGGCAGGATCCGGGAGCCGCATCTCGCATCGCGTGCCGAGCTCCCGCTCCGGCGGGACACGAACCAGGGGCGAGCGGTTCTGGAACGACCAGACCGCCTGCACCGGCGCCGCGAATCCGGGCACCAGCCGCTTGTACGAGTTCACCAGCGGGTTGGTCACCGCGCACATTCCGCGAGCGTGGCGAAGCAGTCCCGCGACGTAGCTGCGAAGCGCGTCGGAGAGGCCGTCGCGGCGTTCCGGGTCGTGGAAGATGTTGACACCATCCCGGGTGAGCGACTGGTGCGTGTGCAGGCCACACCCCGGCTGGCCGGTGATCGGCTTGGGCATGAACGACGCCTGGAGGCCGTGACGCCGGGCGACCACGCGAACCACCGTCTTGAGCGTGGTCAGGTTGTCGGCGGCGGTGAGCGGGTCCGCGTAGCGGAAATCGATTCCGTGTTGCCCCGCACCGCGATCGTGGTGCGAACTCTCCACCTCGAAGGCGAGCGCCTCCAGCAGACCCACCACTTCCCGCCGGACCAGCTCCTCACTCCCCTCCGGCAGCGGGTCCAGATACCCGGCGCGGGTGGGCGGGCGTCTTTCTTCACCCGGCACGTGCGGCTCGAACAGATAGAACTCGATCTCCGTTCCGACGTTGGCCTGCAGCCCGCGTTCCTCCAGGGCGGTGGTGGTGCGGCGGAGCGCGGCGCGGGGATCGCCCTCGAAGGGAGTGCCATTGGCGCGCCACACGTCGCAGAGCACCCGCGCGCTGCGCTGCACGGGCGCACCCCAGGGGAGGATTCGCAGCGTGCGGAGATCCGGCCGCAGCACGAGGTCGGCGTCCTCGACCCGGGCGAAGCCGGCAACACCCGAACCATCGAACGTCTGTCCGCGATCCAGCGTCCTGGCGAACTGGCTGGCGGGTACGTCCACCGACTTCGCGGAGCCGAGAGTGTCCACGAACTGGAGGCTCAGGAAGCGGACCTCGTGCTCCTCCAGGAGGCGGAGCGCGTCGGCTTCGGAGAGGCTCTCCATCCCGGAGAGCTGCGGAATGCTGTTCGGGTCGATTGGCTCCACGGGCATCGTCGCTGGGTCTCCCTGCGCTCACCGGCCCAAGGGACGGCGAGTGGAAAAAGAAGCCAGGTGACCGATCGCGCCGTCGCGACCGGCCACCTGGATGCGCTCCGCCGAGGAGCGGACGCGCGCTGAATCTACTTAACGAAGAGCATGTCGCGATAGGTCGGCAGCGGCCAGAAGTCATCGGGCACCACCTTCTCCAGGCTGTCCACCACCGACCGCACGGCGGCCATCGCAGGGACGATGTTGTCGCGCATGTGGTGCGCCTTGCTGCGAACCTCCTCGCCGCCGAGTTCCGCGTTCTGCTCCACGAGGTGCGCGAGCACTTCGGACAGCTCGTTGACCAGGTCGTTCACCTCCTCCACGGCCGAGCGCGTTCCCTTCACGTCCAGGCCATGCGCCGCGCCCGCGCTCCACGACTGCAAGCAGCTCGTTCAGGTAGCGGATCGCCGCCGGGAGGATCATCGTCCGCGCCATGTGAGCCGTGGTCTCGCCCTCGATGTTGATCGTCTTGAAGTACTGCTCCAGGAAGATCTCCTGCCGGGAATGCAGTTCCCGCGAGGTAAGCACCCCGTAGCTTCTCGAAGAGCTGTGCGTTCTTGTCGTTCCCGAGAGTCTCCAGCGCGTCGACGGTGTTGTCGCAGGTTCAGCAGACCGCGCCGCTCCGCCTCCCCCTGCCACCCATCGCTGTAGCCGTCACCATTGAAGATGATGCGCTTGCACTGCTTCGACCTCGCCGCCGAGCAGTCTCGCGCAGCGCCTGCTCGAACTCGATGCCCCGACCGAGAGACTGCGCTCGAGCGCCGTCACACATCTCGTCGATGCGATTCGGCCATGATCGTGTTCAGCACGGTGGCCGGCGAAGGAGACGCTCTGCGAGGAGCCCAGCGCCCGGAACTCGAACTTGTTGCCCGGTGAACGCGAAGGGCGACGTGCGGTTCCGGTCGCCGGCGTGCTGCGGCAGGTTCGGCAGCACCGGCGCGCCCAGGCCCAGCAGCCCGCCCTCTCGGCTCGACGTGGCGCTGGTCCCCGTCGCGAGCTGCTCGAAGATGTCGCTCAGCTGGTCGCCCAGGAAGACGGAGATGATCGCCGGCGGCGCCTCGTTGGCGCCCAGGCGGTGGTCGTTGCCGGCGTGCGCGACGCTCGCCCGCAGCAGGTCCTGGTGCCGCTCCACCGCGCGCAGCACGGCGGTGCAGAAGAAGAGGAACTGCATGTTGTCGTGCGGGGTGTCGCCCGGCTCCAGCAGGTTCGCGTCGCTCGGTGCCGAGCGACCAGTTCACGTGCTTGCCGCTGCCGTTCACCCCCGCGAACGGCTTCTCGTGAAGCAGGCAGACCAGGCCGTACTTCCGCGCGGTATTCGCGCAGCTCGAGCATCGTCAGCTGCTGGTGGTCCGCGGCGATGTTCGCGTTCTCGTAGATCGGCGCCATCTCGTACTGCGCCGGCGCCACCTCGTTGTGCCGCGTCTTCACCGGCACGCCCAGCCGGTACAGCTCGCGCTCCACCTCCATCATGCACGCGAGCACCCGCTCCGGGATCGAACCGAAGTAGTGGTCCTCCAGCTCCTGCCCGCGCGGCGGCTTCGCGCCGAACAGCGAGCGGCCGGTCGTCATCAGGTCCGGCCGGCGGTAGTAGAACTCCTGATCGATCAGGAAGAACTCCTGCTCCGGTCCCAGCGTCGCGAGCACCCGCTGCGCCTCCGTGGCCGAACAGCTTCAGCGCCCGCCGCGCCTGCACGTCCAGCGCGTGCATCGAGCGGAGCAGCGGGGTCTTCTGGTCCAGCGCCTCACCCGTCCACGACGCGAACGCCGTCGGGATCGAGAGGTAGGCGCCGGCAGCGGACTCCACGATGAACGCCGGCGAGGTCGGGTCCCACGCGGTGTAGCCGCGCGCCTCGAAGGTCGGCCGCAGACCGCCCGAGGGGAACGACGACGCGTCCGGCTCACCCTGGATCAGCTCCTTGCCCGAGAACTCCGCGACCGCGCCGCCGCCCACGTTGGGGGTGATGAACGAGTCGTGCTTCTCCGCCGTGAAGCCGGTCAGCGGCTGGAACCAGTGCGTGAAGTGCGTCGCACCCTTCTCCAGCGCCCACTCCTTCATCGCCAGCGCCACCGCGTCCGCCACGCTCGCGTCCAGCTCCGTGCCCTGCTCCATCGTGGAGCAGAGCGCCTTGTAGATCTGCTTCGGCAGCCGGGCCCGCATCTCGCTCAGCCCGAAGGTGCTTTCGCCGAAAATTTCCTCGATGTTCCACGGCTTCGGCACCCCGCGGCGCTCCGGGGCCAGGTTGCGTCCGTCCGGCTTCCAACCCGCCGCCGCCATGATGTCGTACCGCGCTGTCGCTTTGGCCATGCTTCGTCCCTCTTCCCAGTTAGGTGTGATGCCGGAAAGGCACGTGCAGGAGCTGCGATGCAGTCCCACCACTCCCCGGACCCGATCCTCCCTCCTCCGTCTCCTCCGGCAGTGGCACCGCGGTACTCTCCTTGAGCGCGGACATCACCACGTTCGTCCGCGTCCACTGCACCCCGGGCCACCCCTGGACCTCCTCCAGCAGCGCCTCCAGCTCACGCGTGCTCGACACCCTCACCTTCAGCAGGTGCGACGCCTCTCCCGTCACCGAATGACACTCCACCACCGCCGCCTCCCCATCGACGCGATCCCGGAACCCGGCAAAGTGCCGCGACCCCGCGACCCCCACGAAGACGAACGCCGTCAGGCCACGCCCCAGCTTCGCGGGATCCAGCAGGGCCGTGAACCCGGTGATCACGCCGCGCTCCTCCAGCTTACGCAACCGGTCGGCCACCGCGGGCGCCGAAAGCCCCACCGTACGCGCCAGGTCGTGCTGCGATACACGACCGTTGCGCTGTAGCATCGCGAGCAGCACCAGGTCCACTTCATCCACTGATGGGATCTCCTGCGAAAGAGGACGGAAGGTTAATTAAATGAGGTCAGTGATGAATCCTGATTGGGATTGTAAGGCGGGTGGGTGGTGGGCGCAAGGATTCCGGTAGAGCGGACCCATTCTCTCCACTGTCGAATCGCGGGCGACTCCCCACGAATCGCACCTCCGCCGATCACGGGGCCGGGCCGTCACCGTTGAACGGACCATCCGCAGATTACGCAGATTTCGCGGATCGGCTCGATGAAATCTGCGAAATCCGCCTAATCTGCGGACAGGGCAGGCTCTCGGCTGCGCTCGGGATGACCCGGTCGCCCATGCTCGCAGACGCACAGGTTACACGCGAATCAGCGGGTCTTCAGAACCCCTGACACCACATCCGGTGCCTGGTTGAGTCAGGTGCATACCCCTGTCCGCGGATCCCCCTCCCGCTGGACCTTTCCTCTCACTGTAGAACCGCGGGCGACTCCAGTATTTCCACCCCCGTCTCAATGGCGGTGGCAGGTACCGGGTGCGGCTGGAAAGGCGGGTGCGGGTTGGGGCGGCGGGTGCGGCCGGGAAGGGCGGGCGGTGCGGGCTTCCAGAGGGTCAGCTGTAGCTCCTCAATGCATCGAAGGGTCGCTGGCCCGCGAGGGGGAGGATCACCCCGGGGTTGAGGATGCCTCGCGGGTCGAACGCCTCCTTGACGGCACGGAAGTGGGCGAAGGTCTCCGCACCCCAGATCGTCTCCAGGAAGGGGGCGCGGAGGCGGCCGTCGCCGTGCTCTCCGGCGAGGGTGCCGCCGAGCCGGGCCACACCCTGCGCGATCTCTGTGAGCACCGCCTCCAGGGTGTACGCGTGATGCGGATCGCGGGTATCCACCAGAGGGTTCACGTGCAGATTGCCATCGCCGGCATGGCCGAAGATGACGGCGGGGAGTCCGTTCCTCTCCAGCACGCGGCGGAGCAGCCGCACGTACTCGGGGAGCGCACCGAGGGGGACGACGCCGTCCTCGATGAACTGCATGGAGGTACGCCCGCGTGCGCGCTCCGCAATGAGCGGGCTGGCCCGATGGCGCACGGACCAGAAGCGGTGCTGTTGCTCCGGTTCGATGGCGAGCGCCACGCGATCCGCGGCCGGGCGGCAGGCGGCCGTGACCGCCCGTAACGCCTCTCCGACCTCGGCGGTGGAATCTCCCTCCATCTCCACGAGGAGGATCGCCTCCAGCTCGGGACCGAGTGGGTAGTCCTCATCGGCGCCCGCCTCCCGTACGATCTCCAGGAGAGAGCGATCGAGCATCTCGCAGGTGGCCGGGCGCAGCGGCAGGATCGCTTCGATGACCTCTCCGGCGGCCTCCAGCGAAGACAATTCGACGAGCGCCACGCCGCGATGCGACCGCATGGGGGTGAGTCGCACGGTGGCCGAGGTCAGCAGCGCCAGCGTACCCTCGCTTCCGATGATCAGGTCGAGCAGGTCTCCGCTGATCAGGTACTCCCTCAGCGCGTAGCCGGATGAGTTCTTCCGGACCTGCGGCCACCGCGTCAGGATGCCTTCGCGGTCCCCTTGCAGGCGCGGCGCGATCCGCTCCAGGATGGCGTCCACCGCCGGCTGCTCGACGCGCTCGCCGCGCGCCAGATGGGCGGTGGTGCCGTCTGCGAGGACCACGTCCACGGCGACCACCCAGTCGCGCATGGCGCCATACTTCACCGAATGGGCGCCGGCCGAGTTGTTGGCGATCATCCCGCCGAGGGTGCAGCGGTCGCCGCTGGACGGATCGACGGGGAGGTGCAGGCCGTGGTCGGCGGCGGCGGCGTTGAGCTCGGCCAGGGCGAGCCCGGGACCCACCGTGGCGCGGACCAGGTCGGAGTCGATCTCGAGTGGCGTGCGGAAGCCGGATACCATGTCCACGGCGACCCCGTCGCCGACGTTGCCGCCCGGCATCCCGGTGCCCGCGCCACGCGGAACCAGCGGGATCTCCTCCCGAGCGGCCCACCCGACCAGGGCGGAGAGGTCGGCGGCATCCGCCGGCTCGGCCACGGCGCGCGGCTGCCGCGTCAGGATGCCCGACGCGGCGGCGTGAACGGCTCTGCTCTCGGGATCGACCAGGAAGCGTCCCCGGAAGCCGGGGGGAGGGGCGGTCGCGGTGTTCATCGCGCGTCGGCGGGCGCCCGCGCGCTCAGCCGCGGCAGGTGGCGCAGTGGCCGAGGATCTCGAGGCGATAGCCCTCCACCACGAAATCCTCCGCGGCCATGCTGGGGAGCGCGGCCGGTGCCGCGGAGTGAACGTCGCGCACCATCCCGCACACCAGGCAGCGGGTGTGGAAGTGATCGTCCGTGCGCGCGTCGTACCGGGCCGATCCGTCACCGAAGGACAGCTTGATGGCAAGCCCGCAGCCCACCAGCGTCTCCAGCGCCTTGTACACGGTGGCGAGAGAGATATCGCCGATTTCCGACCGCACCGCCGTAAACACCTCGTCGGCGGACGGATGCGAGCGGGTGCCGACCAGGTACCGGTACACGGCGGCTCGCTGCTCGGTGAATCGCTGACCGTTCGCCTCCAGCGTCTCACGCAGGATCGCGTTCGCCGAAAGCGGAAGTGTCTCGGAGATCTGGGACATGACGGATCGAATTGTCGGCGGAGCGGTTCAAATGCCGCCGATTACGGCACTTATGCGGCAAGGTAGGCAGGTGCGGCATGCGTGTCAACCGAGAGGGCGCTCGGTTCCGCGGGGGAATGGCGCTCCCGGTCTGGTTTCTGCATTCTTCCGGTCCGGTCCACCAGAAAACCAGCAGGAGGTCGTGTGAAGGGTCGTATCATTGGCTGTCTGGGCACTGTCGCGCTGCTCGCGATCGGCTGCGATGCCGCGGAGGGCGTTCGCGTGCAGGAATTGCCGCCACTGGAGCGGAGCTCTCCGGAGGCGCGCGCCGGTCTCCCCCAGGTGCAGGGGGAGTGGCGCTTCGCGGGATGGGAGCTCGGGCCGGCCGACTCGGCACTGCTCGTCGGATCGCTGCCCTCGTTCGGCACCGTGCGTCTCGAGGTGCAGCGGCTCGACTCCATCGCCGGGAGCTACCTGCTTGCCGGCTCCAGCTTCCCCGTGGTCGGCGAGGTTCGCCGCGACAGTGTTCTCGCGCTGGTGGCGCAGGCGGGGGAAGGGGGTCGGTATCTGGCCGGCCGGATATCCCGCGATACACTATGGGTCTCCACCACCACTCTGGTGGAGGCAGGCAGCTGGCCCGCCGGCGCCCGCGCCGCCTTCGTCCGCTCGCCCGTAACCGCTACCTTCGCACGGCTCCAGGGTCAGCCGACCATCCTTCCGGGAGACACCATCCAGCCGGTTCTCGCCGGCCCGGTCGAGATGCCCGCGGACGAGGGTGTGCAGTCGCCGGGGGCGACGCAGCCTCCCGCGGGTGAGCAGCCGCCGGCCCCCCGGCCGACCGCTCCCGCACCCACTCCGCCGACGGAGCCGCGCACCACGCCCGCGGAGCAGCCGAGGGCCACGCCACCCGCCGCGGCACCGGCCACTCCCCCGACCACTCCCCCGGCGGCTCGCCCCACCGAACCTCCGCCGGCCCAACCGGAGGAGCCGCCACGCCGTACCCCGCGGCTGCTCGGTGAACCGGTGCAGCGGGACACGGTCCCGCGGTGAATCTCCGCGGACGCGCCCGGAGCCGGGCGCGTCCGCGGCAGAGCGGGTGTCGTGCGCTTCCCGCACCCGCACCCTCCACGGCACTTTCCATCGGAGCCCTGCATTCCGCCCGGCTCCTCGGACCCGAGGTGTGGCGCCTTCTCGCCAGGTGCGGAATGGAAGCGACGTCCCTTTCCGGACATCTTCGCTCCCGATCCCCTGCGAAACGGCGTCTGCCGCGCCACCTTGAATTCCGCTTTTCGGTCGGGGACTCACGCGTCCGGCGTCGCGCCGTGGCCGTCGAACAGCTTGTACATCAACTGTTTGCTGCCGTTCGCCGCCATTCCCACCGGGTCGGGGCGAGCCCCACCGCCAGCAGCATTGGCCGATTCCATCCCTTTGATCCTGGTCCCCGGCACGCCTGTGAATGCGGAACGTGGTTCGGAAACTGCTAAACAGCGGCCTGCGCAGCGAGAGCGGAGAGGTGGAAATATGAGCTTTCTCCGCCCCACACGGGTCTCTCAGGGCGATCGCCGGGGGTGACCACCGGCGCTGGGTTGGAGTACGCAGAATGCAAGGGCGGGCGCAAATTGCCGCCTGTTGGAAGATTGAGACACAAAAGGCCCGCTGAGGTCTGGACATGGAGGCGGGAACCTCCGATTCACCCTCGAGTGGGCCGCGACAGGAGCGGCACCCCTCAGCAGAGAGACGACATGCGCGACAGCATGAAGGCAGCGACTTCCGACAACGAGACGAGCTCATCGATGATCCGGCCCGCCGAGCGTACCAACGTACCCCTCGTGGATCTGCTGATCGGGGTACTCGAGTATCGAGATCCGTACTTCCGTGGCAACTCGAGCCTGGTGCGGCTGATCTCGGTAGCCATCGGCAAGGAGCTGGGGATGTCCCCCGGCGACCTCGAGGATCTGGCGCTGGCGGCGCTGCTTCGCGACCTGGGTCGCCTGATGCAGCAGGGCCGGTTGGTGGACAAGGTGAGCAGGGACCTGGATCAGGAGGGGCGCAAGCGGGTGGAGCTTCACGCTGAGATGGCCGTGGACCTTCTGGAGGGGATCGACCTTCCCGTGGCCGTACTGCAGGCGATCCGGCACCACCACGAGCGGTGGGACGGTGGTGGCTACCCGGCCGGCCTGGCGAGCATGGACATCCCCTACGGCGCGCGGATCCTGGCGGTGGCCGACGCATTCGCGGCGATGATCGCCCCGCGTCCGTACCGGCTTCCGCGGAAACTCTCCGAGGTGGTGCGCGAGCTGCAGTTGGGTGCCGGCCGACAGTTCGATCCCGAGGTGGTGCTGGCGCTGACGGGCGTGCTGGCCGAGTGGGGGAAGTCGAACATCGAATTCGGCTTCCGGCACCACGTGCTGGTGCTGCACCCGCAGGACGCGCGTGCCACGGCGCTTTCGGCGCGGCTCTGCTCCAGCGGCTTCCTGGCGGAGGTCGCGCTCTCCGTGGAAACGGCGCGAACGCGGCTCCGGCGGGCGCCGCTCGAGGCGATCGTCGTCTCGGCCGAGCTGCCCGAGGCGGAGGCGATTCAGCTGATCCGGGAGATCCGCTCCGAGCCGTACCTCGCCGAGGTCGCGGTGATCGTGATCGACGCGGCCGAGGCCGAGTTGCGGACGGACCTGCTCACAGCCGGCGCCGACGTCTGCCTTCCGGACCGCACCAGCCACCGGGAGTTGCGGGCGGTGTTGATCACCCTGCTGAGCCGGGTGGTCTCGCGCCGCGCAGAGGCGCGTGCACCGGCCGCTGCCGCCGGCCCCACGCTGCAGGGGAACCTGAAGGAGTTCCCGATGGAGTGGCTCCTGCAGATGCTGAAGTACGACGGTCGCACCGCGCTCGTGACGGTGGACGGCGGGGACCGCGACGGGGTGATCTTCCTCAATCGTGGCGACCCGATCCACGCCGAGGCCGAGGCGCTGGAGGGGGAGCCGGCGCTGTGCGAGATGCTGCGCTGGCGGGATGGTACCTTCGTGGTCCAGCCGGACACGGTGGTGCCGGAGCGCACCATCGAGCGCGACCTGATGCGTCTGCTCCTGGAGGAGGCCGTGGAGAAGGACCAGGAGAGCGCCGTCTTCGGGAGCGCGATGCCGGGTTGACGCTCGCCCGGAGTCCGGAAGTTTAGGCGGCCTCCGCCTCGCTCGCCCTCACGCGACCCCGGTCCGTGAGGGCGAGTCTTTCCCCGTCCTGCCGCCGCACCAGCCCCTCCCTGACCGCCCGATCCACCACCTGGCCCGCGAAGCGCGGCTGCCAGCGCAGGTGCTCGTGCAGGTGATCGAAGCGGCACTCCTCCAGCTCCTGCGCGGAGCCTTCGTGGTTGCGCAGATGGATGGCGAGCATCGTCTGCGCGAACTCCCAGCGTTGCCGGATACGGCGCTGCCGAACCGCCAGCATCCCGCGCTCGGGCGCAAGCAGGAAGGCCGCCGCGAACCAGACACCGGTCATGGTGGCCATGGAGCCGGCGACGGAGACGTCGAGGAGGAAGGAGAGCCAGTAGCCGCTGACCGCACTGAGCGCCCCGATCGCGCAGCTGAGCGTGATCATCCATCCCAGGCGGTCCGTAAGCAGGAAGGCGGTCGCGGGAGGGGCGATCATCAGAGCCACCACCAGGATGGAGCCCACCGCGTCGAAGGCTCCGACGGCAGTGACCGACACCAGCGTCATGAAAAGGTAGTGGATGAGCCCCGGCGCGAAACCGAGAGCGGCCGCCAGCGAGGCATCGAAGGTGGTGAGCTTCATCTCCTTGTAGAACAGCGCCAGGAAGCCGGCGTTCAGCAGGAGGATCACGCTCATCACCCAGAGGATTCGCGGCCCGGCGTCCCGCCCGGCGATCTCCAGTCGGTCGAAGGGGGCGAACACCAGCTCGCCCAGGAGCACGGCGTCCACGTCCAGGTGGACGTTGCCGGCGTGCCGCGCGATCAGGATCACCCCCACGCTGAACAGGGCGGGGAAGACGAGCCCGATCGCCGCATCCTCCTTCACCAGCCGGCTGCGGTTCAGCAGCTCGACCAGGCTCACGGTGAGCACGCCCGTCGGCCGCCGCCGCGGCGATCAGGAAGGGCGATGCGAGGTCCTCCACCACGAAGAAGGCGAGCACGATCCCCAGCAGGATCGAGTGGCTGATCGCGTCGCTCATCAGCGCCATGCGGCGCAGCACAAGGAACACTCCCGGAAGCGCGCAGGCGACGGCGACCAGCACCGCGATCATCTGGATCTCGAGCTCGGGCGGCCATCAGCGGACCCTCTCCTCGTCGGAGTCGCCGTCAGTGAGAGAACGTTCGGCCCGCGCCTGCGCGGCGCCGCGACCTTCCGGCGTGAGACTCCAGCCATCCGCGCCGCTCCGGCGAGCGAGACCCCGGCGGCGCAGCTCGTCCAGCGTGCGGCCGAGCCCCACGCTCCCGGGGCGCATCGCCCGGATGGTTGCGACCGAGTGCGGGTGGTCCGGTGCCGCGTGCCGGCCGGAGAGTTCGTACATGTCGTCCAGAACCGCGCCGGTGCGGAGCCGTCGCCGATTGCGCTGCCTGCTCGCCCACTCCCAGAGCACTCCCCGTCCGGCGCCAGGGTGAGCGAGACGATGACGATCGCGGTCAGGCAGAGCACGATCGTCGGGCCTGTCGGGACACGGCTGACGGTGCTGCTGATCACCGCGCCGCTGACGCCCGCCAGCGCGCCGAAGGCCCCGGCGATCAGCACCATGGTGCCGAGCCGATCGGTCCACTGGCGCGCGGCCGCGGCCGGCGCGACCACCATCGCGCTCATCAGCACCACGCCCACCGTCTGCAGGCCGATCACGATCGCGATCACCAGCACCGAGGTGAGCAGCACGTCGATGGCCCGCATCCGCAACCCCAGGGAGCTGCCGAAGTCCGGATCGAAGCTGAGCAGCTTGAACTCCTTCCAGGCCAGCGCGGTGACGGCGAGCGCCAGCCCGCCGAGCACGGCGATGATCCAGACGTCGCGCGCGAGCAGTGTCGCCGCCTGCCCGAACAGGAAGCGATCGAGACCCGCCTGCCCCGCGTCCGGCATGCGCTGCACCATGGTGAGCAGCACCAGCCCGAACCCGAAGAAGACGGAAAGCACGATGCCCAGCGAGCTGTCCTCCGTCACCCTCGAGCGCGAGGTGACCGTCATCACCACCAGTGTACCGATCCACCCCGCGATGGCCGCCCCCAGCACCAGCACCAGCGGCGCCTTGCTCCCCGTGAGCAGAAAGGCGAGCGCGATGCCCGGCAGTGCCGCGTGCGAGATCGCGTCGCCCAGCAGGCTCTGCCGGCGCAGCACCGCGAAGGTGCCCAGCGCACCGCTCGCGATGCCGAGCGCAGGCGGCGCCCAGTGCGACCACGCGCAGCGTGTAGTCCGAAAAGAGATCCAGCAGTGACATGCGCGGGCTCAGGCGGATCGGCGGGAACCATCGTCCTGCACGCCGGCTTCGGTCTCCCCACCGGAAACCATGGAGCGCCGGAGCAGGGGGACCTTTCCACCGTATGCGGCGCGCAGGTTCTCCTCGGTGAACACCTCGGCCACCGGTCCGCAGGCGATCCGCCTCACATTGAGCAGGAGCACCCATTCGAAGTATTCGGGCACCGTCTCCAGGTCGTGGTGAACCACGACCACCGTACGGCCGGCGGAGCGCAGCTCCTGCAGCACCCTGACGATGGCGCGTTCGGTCTTCGCGTCCACCCCCTGGAACGGCTCGTCCATCAGGTACACGCGCGCGTCCTGCACCAGGGCCCGGGCCAGGAATACGCGCTGCTGCTGCCCCCCGGAGAGCTGGCTGATCTGCCGCCCCGCGAAATCCTGCATCCCCACCTGCTCCAGCGCCGCCATCGCACGCTCCCGCTCCCGGCGACCGGGGCGGCGGAACCACCCCAGCGAGCCGTATGAGCCCATCATCACCACGTCCAGCACGCTGGTGGGGAAGTCCCAGTCCACGCTTCCGCGCTGCGGCACGTAGCCGGTGAGACGCCGCTGCTCCGCATAGGGACGGCCATGGATCAGCACCTGCCCGGCCGCGGCCGGCACCAGGCCGAGCATCGCACGGATCAGTGTCGATTTCCCGGCGCCGTTGGGCCCCACGATCGCCATCAGAACCCCCGCGGGCACCTCCACGTCCACGTCCCAGAGCACCGGATGGTCCCGGTACGCGACGGTCAGGTCGTTGACCTCGATCGCCAGCTCGCCTCCGCTCATCCTCAGCCACCCTCCGGATCGCGGAGCAGTGCGCCCACGATCGTGTCGATGTTGTGCCGGACCATGCCGACGTAGGTGCCGGCCTCGCTCCCGGCACGGCCCAGCGCGTCCGAGTACAGCTCGCCGCCGATCTCCACATGGAAGCCGCGCGACCGTACCGCAGCCTGAACCGCTTCCACCGCCCGTGGCGGGACGGACGATTCGATGAAGATCGCGGGGATGCGCCGCGACGCGATGAACGCAGCCAGATCCTGGACGTCCGCCGTGCCCGCCTCCGTGGCAGTGCTGATCCCCTGAAGTCCGCGTACCTCGAACCCGTACGCCCGCCCGAAGTAGTTGAAGGCGTCGTGCGCGGTGATCAGTACCCGCCGCTCTCCCGGGACCCGCGCCGCCTGCTCCAGAACATACCGATGGAGCGCCTCCAGTTCGCTCAGGTACTCCTCGGCGCGGGCGCGATACACGTCCGCGTGCTCCGCGTCGTGCTCCGCCAGCGCGTCCCGCACCACCGCCACCGTGTTCATCCAGAGCGAAACGTCGAACCAGACGTGCGGGTCGTACGCGCCCTCGAACTCCGCGGGCCGCAGCAGCAGCTGCGGCTCGATGGCCTCGGCGATCGCTCGCGTCCTCACCCGACCGTCCATGTGGGCGAGCACCTCCCCCATTCGCGCCTCCAGGTGCAGCCCGTTGTAGAAGATCAGCGCCGCGCGGAAGATGCGCCGCACGTCACCCTCGCTCGCACGGTACATGTGCGGATCGACGCCCGGTCCCATCAACGCGCTGACCCGAACCCGATCGCCCCCCACCCGCTTCACCACGTCACCCACCATCCCCGTGGTCGCCACCACCGGGATGCGACCATCCTCCACGGCGGCCCCGCCCGGCACGCAGCCGCCGAGCAGGAGTAGCAGCGGGAGGAGCGAGAGCGAGGAGGACGGGCGCGGCTTCATCGATAACAAAGAAAAGTTAAGCGCGTTTAAATTCTGTGGACAATATCGACGCAGGGGGTGGGGGACGTCAAGAGGTAAGCAGCTGATCCGGGTGGGAACGGCACGCCGGGGGGGCAGCAGGAGTCGCGTGGGGCGCGGTCCAGCAATCCCGGATCATCCTACCGGGGTGTCGAGCCGCCGGTTCACCCGACCGAAGCCAATGACGAACGAACCCCCTCCAGCACCACGCGCACCCCCGCCCGGCATGCAGGTTGCCTCACCTTCCCGCGTCCGGAAGATGGAGGTGATCCCCGATCGGGAGGCACGGTGGCGGAACGGAAAGACGATCCCCCATTCGAGGGCGGGTCCCAGCCGGTGAAGGAGCGGCCGCCGGAGCCGGCGTCCGCGGGGCGGTCGGTGATGCAGACGGTGGTGGTGGTGATCGCGGTGCTGGTGGTGATCGCCGCGCTGCTCTGGATCGTGGTGCCGTTCGGCGGCTGAGTCTCAGCCGGTGCGGAAGGAGAGGAGGAGACGGGCGGTGTGCTCGTACTCCTCCCGCTGCCGGTCGAGCTCCGCGTGCGGGAGGTCGTTGGCGGTCCGGAGCCGTTCGGCAACCCGCTCCACCAGCGCCAGTCCGGCGTCGGCGGACTCGTAGGTGACGTGCAGCCGGCGGCGAAGAACATCCTCCACCGTGAGCGGCATCTCCGTGGCGATCACGTGGTCCACCTCGGCGGCGATGTAGGGGAGATCATCCATCAGACGGTCGCCCAGCCGCGGGTCCTCCTCCACGCGCGCGAGGACCTCGAAGGCGTCCTCGCCGTACGCGAAGGCGAGGTGCTCCGCGGTTTCCGCGTCCAGCCCGCACGCCTCCGCCCTCGAGCCGATCGCCTCCCTGAAATGATCCCACTCCCGATCCGGTGCTCCGGGCAGGCGCACGTGCTCCGTGTAGAAGTCTCCGCTCTCCACGCCGTGCTCCGCTCGAAGAATCGCCGCCGCCCGCCGGGCCGTCTCGGCCGCCATCGGCCGATAGGTGGTGAGCTTGCCGCCGGCGACGCAGAGGAGCCCGCTGCCGTCGCGCCAGATCTCGTGCTCGCGTGACGTTCGCCCGGTGGTGTCGCCGCGAGACGCCCGCCGCGGCGCGAGAAGCGGGCGCACTCCCGCCCAGGTGCTGACCACGTCCTCTCGCGTCAGCCGCGCCTCCGGAAACAAATGGTTCGCCGAGGCGAGCAGGTAGTCGACGTCGTCCCGTTCCGGTGGCGGCTCGACGGCGTCGCCCGCGAAGTCGGTGTCCGTCGTGCCCACGTAGGTCAGATCGCGCCACGGGAGCACGAACATCACCCGGCCGTCGAGCGCCGAAGGGAAGATGATCGCGCCGCGGTTGCCGACGCGACCGGAGGGGAGGACGATGTGCACCCCCTTGGTGATCCGAAGTCGGGGTTGAGCCGCCGGATCGGCCAGCCGCCGGAGTTCGTCGGTCCAGGGTCCGGCGGCGGAGACGACCAGCCGCGCGCGTACCTCGCGCACCTCGCCGGAGAGCCCGTCCCGCAGCACCGCTCCGCGGATCGAGCCGCCGTCGTCCGTCACGAATTCGGTCACGCGAGCGTGGGGGAGTGCCGTCGCGCCAGCCTCGTGCGCCGCGCGAGCGACGGCCAGGGTGAGGCGGGCGTCGTCCACCTGGGCGTCGAAGTAGATCGCGCCACCCCGCAGCCCCTCCGACCGTAGCCGCGGCTCGTGCTCGATCGCCCCCTCGCGCCCGAGCATCCGGTGCCGGCGTACGCCCCGGAAGAGCGAGAGCGTATCGTAGAGCCACATCCCCGCGGCGAGCCTGGCCCGGTTCGGACCCACGCCGCGATGGACAGGGAAGAGAAAGGGGAGGGGGCGAACCAGATGCGGCGCCAGTTCCAGGAGCCGGCGCCGCTCGGCGAGCGCCTCGAAGACGAGGCGGAAATCGAAGCTCTCCAGGTAGCGCAGCCCCCCGTGGATCAGGCGGGAGGATCGGCTGCTCGTGCCGAAGGCGAAATCACCCGCATCCACCAGGGCGACGCGCAGGCCGCGGCCGGCGGCATCCAGCGCGATCCCGCAGCCGGTGATCCCGGCCCCCACCACCAGGAGGTCGAACTCCTCGTCGGCGATGGTGGCCCAGTTCGCCGCACGGGTCGCGGCGTTGAAGGGCGGGGCGGAGGCGTCGGCGTCGCGTGTCATCGGGTGCGGCGCGAACGCAATCCCCGCGCCCCGCTCAAAGCTTGGGCGTGGTGACTCCCACCTGGCCCTGGTACTTCCCCTTGCGGTCCGCGTAGCTGGTCTCGCACGGCTCTCCGACTCGAAGAAGATCACCTGCGCGATCCCCTCGTTGGCGTAGATGCGCGCCGGCAGCGGCGTGGTGTTGGAGATTTCCAGCGTCACGTACCCCTCCCACTCCGGCTCGAAGGGCGTCACGTTGGTGATGATGCCGCACCGCGCGTACGTGGACTTGCCGACGCACAGCGTGATCACGCTGCGCGGAATCCGGAAGTACTCCACCGAGCGCGCCAGCGCGAACGAGTTCGGCGGCACGATGCAGACGTCCCCCTCGTAGTCCACGAAGCTCCGATCGTCGAAAGCCTTCGGATCCACGATCGCGTTGTTCACGTTGGTGAAGATCTTGAACTCGTGCGCGACGCGCATGTCGTAGCCGTACGACGAGAGCCCGTAGGATGACCGTCCCCTTCCGGACCTGTCGCGTCCTCGAACGGCTCGATCATCCCGTGCTCCTGGGCCATGCGGCGGATCCAGTGGTCGGGCCTGATGCTCATCTGGGTCGTTTCTCGCGTTGGGGGTTGGGGGCGGGCCGGTGGGCGCCCGTGCCGGGGTGCGGGGAGCCGCCCGGCGCCGGCCGGGCCGCCCGGGAGCGCCGCCGGAGCCCGGCGGGAGCCCGGCGGGAGCGGCAAGTTACCCCCGCCGCGGGAGCCCCGGCAAGGCCGCGCGGGAGCCCGGACTTCGGCTTGACATCGTCGAGTGACGGGGCGTATTTTCACCCGCTACTCAAGTGAATGATTTCACAAACTCGGCTCTCGGGCCACGGCGAGGATGCTCGACTCCTATCTCCCACTGCTGATCCTGCTCGCCCTCTCGATCGTCAACGCGATCGGGATGGTGGTGCTGTCGACGCTGGTGAGCCCGACCAAGCGAACGGCGGTGAAGTCGGCCCCGTACGAATCGGGGATCGATCCGCTCGGCAGCGACCGCGAGCGGTTCTCAGTGAAGTTCTACGTGGTGGCGATCCTCTTCATCGTCTTCGACGTGGAGACGGTGTTCCTGGTGCCCTGGGCGGTGGTGATGCGCGAGGTGGGCCTCGCCGGGTTCGTGACGGCGATGATCTTCATCTTCATCCTCACGGTCGGGCTGATCTACGAATGGAAGAAGGGAGCGCTCGAATGGGACTGAACGATCGAGCGTCGAGTGCCGGCGTAGCGATCAGGCTCGTGCAGGAGCCGGCAGGGGCGGGATCTTCTCCGGTGCGCCGGGATTCCTGACGACGCGGCTGGACGCCGTCGTGAACTGGTCGCGCGAGAACTCGCTCTGGCCGATGCCGTTCGGCACGGCGTGCTGCGCGATCGAGATGATGGCGACGGCGGCGATCGCGGTACGACCTGGCGCGCTTCGGCATGGAGCGGATGAGCTTCTCGCCGCGGCAGGCGGACCTGCTGATCTGCGCCGGGCGGGTGTCGTACAAGATGGCGCCCGTGCTGCGCCGGATCTGGGAGCAGATGCCGCAGCCGAAGTGGGCGATCTCGATGGGCGCGTGCGCCTCCTCGGGCGGCGTGTTCGACGTGTACAGCATGGTGCAGGGGATCGACACGATCATCCCGGTGGACGTCTACGTGCCCGGCTGCCCGCCGCGGCCGGAGGGGCTGATCTACGGGATCCTGATGATCCAGGAGAAGATCCGGCGCTCGGAGCCGACGTCGGGACTGGGTGGCGGAGGAGAGCCTCGTGGAGGGGCTGCCGACGCTGCCCGCGGAGACGGTCGACCTGATCACCGCCCCCTTCGGCAACTCGACGAAGCAGAACCGCGTCGAGCGGGCTGATGTCGAGCGGCGCCGTGGTACGGCCGAACGATCGGCAGCCGTAGAGGAGCAGCCGCTAGCTGCTGCCATCCGGCCGCTAGCCGTCCGTCGACAGCCAACGAGATGAGCAACGACTTCAAGAAGGGCCTGGAGGGTCTGGATGCGGGAGCCGCGGGCGAGCGGCGCGGCGAGGCGCCGAACATGCCGCCCGCTGCCGCGGCGGCATTCCGTCGCACCCCACGGTGGAGGCGCTGCGCGAGCAGTTCGGCGCGGCGATCCTGCGGCACGAGCTGGTCGCGGGCGACGAGCACATCCTGTACGTGGACGCCGGCGCAGATCCGTCCGAGATTCTCACCTGGCTCCGGGACGAGCCGGCGCAGCGCTACGACCTGCTGCAGGACCTGACGGCGATCGACTACGGCACCGGCGCCTCGCTCCAGGTGGTGTACGAGCTCTGGTCGATTCCGCACAAGCGGCAGTTGCGGCGTGAAGGCGGAGCTGCCGCTGGACGCGCTGGAGATCGACTCCGTCTACTTCCTCTGGCGCTCCGCCGACTGGCTGGAGCGCGAGGTGTTCGACATGTTCGGCATCGTCTTCCGCGGTCATCCGGACCTGCGGCGCATCCTGATGCCGTACAACTACGCCGAGGGTCACCCGCTGCGGAAGGATTTCCCGCTGCGCGGCCGCTTCAGCGCGCGCGGAGCAGACGCGGCGGGCGCTCTCGATGAAGACGGAAGATCACTATTCGCCGCGCGAGCTGGAGGTCGCGCGGCGCGCTCGGCCAGCGCGCTCCCCGATGTCACGATGGAGGGCGGGCCCGGCGAGCCGAACCCCGGCATGCCCGGCGTGGGAGGACCGACATGACGATGAGCACAGCGAACCGTCGTATACAACGTCACGCCGCAACCCGGAGCTCGGCGCGGGCGGCGGGCTGGTGCGAGGCGCCGATCATCCCGGTGGAGCGGCGAGGTCGACAGCCGGAGTGGACCGGCGACATCGCCGGCGAGCACATGCTCATCAACATCGGCCCGCAGCACCCGGCGACGCACGGGGTGCTGCGGCTGGTGCTGGAGCTGGACGGCGAGACGGTGATCAAGTGCATGCCGCACATCGGCTACCTGCACTCCTCCTTCGAGAAGCTCGGCGAGTACCGGACCTGGAACCAGATCGTCCCGCTCACCGACCGCATGGACTACCTGGCGCCGCTGATCTACAACTGCGCCTACGCCATGGCGGTCGAGAAGCTGATGGGCGTGGAGGTCACCGAGCGCTGCAAGGTGGTGCGGGTGATCCTGCATGGAGATGGACCGCATCTTCTCGCACCTGCTCTGGCTGGGCACCACGGCGATCGACCTCGGCGCGTTCACCGTCTTCCTGTACACGTTCCAGGAGCGGGAGCGGATCTACAACCTGCACGAGGCGTACACCGGCGCGCGCATCACCACCTCGGCCACGCGCATCGGCGGGATGATGGCCGACCTGCCGGCGGGCTGGATCGAGCAGCTGCAGCGAGTTCGTCGACGACCTTCCCGCGCACGCTCGACGAGGTCGAGACGCTGCTCACCAACAACGCGATCTGGATCGGGCGCACGCAGGACGTGGGCGTCATCTCGGCCGAGGACGCGGTGAACTTCGGGCTCACCGGCGCCGAACCTGCGCGCGTCCGGCGTCGACTACGACGTGCGCAAGGATCGGCCGTACTACGACTACGAGACGTACGACTTCGACGTGCCGGTCGGCGAGCACGGCGACATCTACGATCGCTACCTCTGCCGCATGGAGGAGATGCGGCAGAGCCTGCGATCCTGCAGCAGGCGATGGACCGGCTCCCGGGCGGCCCGATCAACGTGGACGACCCGCGCGTGATCCTGCCGCCGCAAGACGGCGGCGATGAACGACATGGAGTCGATGATCCACCACTTCAAGGTGGTGATGGAGGGCGTGCGCGCGCCGGTCGGCGAGTCGCTGGTTCTCGGTGGAGAGCTCGAAGGGCGAGCTGGGGATGTACGTGGTCTCGGACGGCGGCTCGAAGCCGGTGCGCTGGCGCGTGCGCGGTCCGTCGCTTCATCAACATCGCGGCGCTGCCGCACATGATCGAAGGCGCGCTGCTCTCCGACGTGATCGCGGTGAACGCGAGCCTGGACATCGTGCTGGGGGAGATCGACCGATGACGGCGGCTGACGAGCGCTGAACGCCGGTCGCAGTCGCGAGCGGATCACGAGCGACATGACTGACGAGAGTGCGCCGCTGCGGCCGAGCAACCCGGGTTCGCGGGGATCACCGGCGAGTTCGACCTGACGGAGGCGGAGATCCGCGGCACCGACTACGTCGGGCAGCGGCCGCTGCGACGGCGGCCACGCCGTCGGTCGCCGGGCACGCTCCCGTACCAGCTCGCGCGAGCGCGACCCGGAGGCGCCGCTCTTCGAGGGCCCGTACGCGGAGCGGCTGGAGAAGATCCTCTCCCGCTACCCGGACCGGCAGGCGCGCGCTGCTCCCGGCGCTGCACATGGCGCAGGAGATCCGCGGCTACCTCTCGCCCGAGACGATGGACGAGGTGGCGGAGCGGCTGGAGCTCCCGCCCGCGTACGTGCGCGGCGTGGCGACCTTCTACACGATGTACAACCTGCAGCCCGCTCGGGCGTACCTGATCCAGGTCTGCACCAACATCTCGTGCAACCTGTGCGGCGGCGACGACGTGCTGGACGCCTTCCTGCGAGCGCACCGGGCACGGAGACCGGGCGAGATCTCCGCGGACGGGCTGTTCACGGTGATCGAGGTCGAGTGCCTGGGCGCCTGCGGCTTCCCGACGGCGGTGCAGATCAACGAGCGCTACTTCGAGAACGTGAAGGCCGGCGGACGTGCCGGCGATTCTCGAGCTGCTGACGTGAGGCGAGCGGCCAGCGACCGGTCATCGAGCTGACGCAGTGACCGGCGGATCCGCAGCGCGGTCGACGTCGGCAATGGCGAACTGGCGCGCTACGGAACTGACGACCGGACCGGCGACGAGATCGACATGGCGTATCCATACAGGCACCCGAGCGAGACGCTCGTCCTCGCGAGTACTTCGGCGATCCGGAGGCGCGCACGCTGAAGGGCTGGGAGGAGCGCGGCGGCTACAAGGCGCTGCGCGAAGGCGCTGGGGATGACGCCCGAAGCAGATCATCGACGAGGTGAAGGCGTCGGGGCTGCGCGGCCGCGGCGGCGCGGGCTTCCCGACCGGGCGTGAAGTGGTCGTTCATGCCGATGAACTCCGGGAAGCCGCACTACCTGCTCTGCAACGCCGACGAGTCGGAGCCGGGCACCTTCAAGGATCGCGAGCTGATGCGGTGGACGCCGCACCAGCTGATCGAGGGCTGCCTGATCGGCGCCTACGCGATCCAGCGCGACGCACGCCTACATCTACATCCGCGGCGAGTTCTTCGAGGCGGCGCAGATCCTGGCGCGGGCGATCGAGGAGGCGTACGCGGCGGGCTACGCGGGCAAGAACGTGATGGGCAGCGGCATCGACCTCGACGTCACGCTGCACCTCGGCGCCGGCGCGTACATCTGCGGCGAAGAGACCGGGCTGATGAACTCGCTGGAGGGCCGCCGCGGCGAGCCGCGGCTCAAGCCGCCCTTCCCGGCGGTCTCGGCGCCTTCGGCAAGCCGTCGACGATCAACAACGTCGAGACGCTGTGCGCCGTGCCGCACATCATCAACAACGGCGCGGACTGGTACAAGGCAGTGGGGCACGGAGAAGTGCCCGGGCACCAAGCTCTTCTGCGTCTCCGGCCACGTGCAGCGGCCGCGGCAACTACGAGGTCCCGCTCGGCTTCAACTTCAAGGAGTTCATCTACGACGTCTGCGGCGGACCCGCCGACGGGGCGGAAGCATCAAGGCGGTGATCCCGGGCGGCACCTCGGTGCCGATCCTGACGCGCCGACGAGCTGCGACATCGGGATGGACTACGAGGCGTGGCCGCGGCCGGCACCATGCTCGGGCTGCGGCTCGGTGATCGTGATGGACGACACCACCGACATCGTGAAGCAGGTGCGCCGGATGGTGGACTTCTACGCCCACGAGTCGTGCGGCCAGTGCACGCCGTGCCGCGAAGGCACGGCCTGGGCCGCGAAGATCCTGCGCCGCATCGAGAACGGGTGGGGCACCGAGGCCGACCTCGACACGCTGCTCGACATCTCGCGACAACATGACGGGCAAGACGATCTGCGTGCTCTCCGACGCCGCCGCCGCGCCGATCGTCTCGTCGATCGAGAAGTTCCGCGACGACTACCTCGCGCTGATCCGGCGCGGCGAGAGCCTGGCGCAGGCGCGGACGGGATAAGGCGTCGATCGCGACTCGCGGTCCGGACGATTCGCGGACGAGGCTCGACGAGAAACGAATGCCGAACCGGATCCGAGTCTGATCAGGAGGCCGATTTGGCCCAGGACGAACAACGGAGACCGTCACCTGCACCATCGACGGCGTGGAGATCCAGGTCCCGAAGGGCACCCGGATGATCGACGCGGCCGCGCAGGTCGGCGTCGACATCCCGCACTACTGCTATCACCCGGGGCTCAGCGCCCCGGCGCAGTGCCGCATGTGCCTGGTGGAGGTGGAGAGGCGCGCCCAAGCTGCATGCCGGCCTGCGTCACGCACGGTGGCGGAAGGGAACGTCATCCACACCGCAGAGCGAGAAGGCGCTGAAGGCGCGCGAGGGCGATGCTCGAGTTCTACCTCGTCAACCACCCGCTCGACTGCCCGGTCTGCGACCAGTCCGGCGAGTGCAAGCTGCAGGACTACGTGGCCGCGGAAGGGCGCGGCGATGGGCCGGCTCGACGAGCCGAAGCGCGATCATCGGGCGCGACGACTTCGGCGGCGACGTGCTCTACGACGGCGACCGCTGCATCATGTGCACGCGCTGCGTGCGCTTCATGCGCGAGGTCGCGCAGGACGAGCGGCTCAGCGTCGTGCAGCGCGGCCACCGCAGCGTGATCGACACCTTCTTCGACGAGGGGCTCGAGGGGCAACATCTGGGCGGACAACGTCGATCGACATCTGCCCGGTGGGCGCGCTGCGTCTCCAAGGACTTCCTGCACAAGGCACGCGCCTGGGACCTGGACCGCACGCCCGTCGATCTGCCCGAACTGCTCGCAGGGGTGCAACATCACCCTGCAGGTGCGCGACAACGAGGTGATGCGGCTCAAGCCGCGGCCGAACGAGGAGGTCAACGGCCACTGGATGTGCGACTACGGCCGCCTGAACTACGCGTGGATCAACCGCAGCGGCCGCATCGAGGCGCCGCTGGTGCGCGACGGCGACCGCCACGTGCCGATGTCCTGGTCGCGAGGCGCTGGTGACGCCTCGCCGACGCGCGCGCGCGGCGCGTCCGGCGGCGTGCGCGCGGTGGTGTCGCCCTTCGCCTCGAACGAGGACCTCGGCGCCGCTGCGCCGGCTGATGGACGCGCTCGGCGGCGGCGAGGGCGTGTTCCGGGTGGAGCAGCGGCGAGGAGGTGCCGTGCCCCGGCTTCCCGCAGCTGGCGCTCCGCGCCGACCGGGCGGCCAACGTGCGCGGCGCAGAGCTGTTCGGCTTCAGCCGCGCCGGCGGGACCGACGCGGGCGGCGGCGGGCTGGACGGGCGCCGCCGCGCACACGGGCGTGCTGGTCGTGCTCGGTGACGACCTGGCCGACGCGCCCGCCGACTTCGGCGCTCGACGCGTCGCTCTTCATCTACGTGGGTCAGGTGCTCGGGCCCGGCCGCGCGGAATGCGCACTTCGTCCTCCCCGCGACGACCTTCGCGGAGATGGAGGGGACTTCACCAACGTGCAGGGCCGCGTGCAGCGCTTCTGGCCGGCGCTCCAGGTCCCGGGCATGGCGCGCCCCGCCTGGCAGATCCTGGGCGTGCTCCGCGCCGGGGTGGAGGGCGTGAACGCCCCCGCCACCCCGTCCGACGCCTTCGCGCTGCTCGGCGAGATTCGCGCGGAGTTCGGACGGCTGGACTGGGGTGAGCTGGGTGCGCAGGGCAGGGATCTCCCGCAGCTGGACGCGGTGGCGGGGGACTGAGGCGGGAAGCGATTCCCCGTCAGCCGAACGGGCTCGTCGCTATCGTGAACCGGCTCGCCGTCGTCGCGAACGGGCTCACCGTCGTCGTGAACGGCTCGCCGTCGTCGTGACCGGCTCGCCGCCGTCGCGAACGGGCTCGCCGTCGTCGCGAACGGGCTCGCCGTCGTCGTGAACGGGCTCACCGTCGTCGTGAACGGGCTCACCGTCGTCGTGAACGGGCTCACCGTCGTCGTGAACGGGCTCACCGTCGTCGTGAGCCGGCTCGCCGTCGTCGCGAACGGGCTCACCGTCGTCGTGAACGGGCTCACCGTCGTCGTGAACGGGCTCACCGTCGTCGTGAACGGGCTCACCGTCGTCGTGAACGGGCTCACCGTCGCCATGAGCCGGCTCAGCGTCGTCGTGAACCGCCTCACTGTCATCCTGAGCGAAGCGAAGGATCCCGACGGGATGCCGGCGGTGGCCGGGCAGAGGGGCCGCAATCTCCCGTGACCGGAGCGCGCCACGGAGAGGGATCCTTCGCTGCGCTCAGGATGACGGGTGGATTCAGGATGACGGGTGGATTCAGGATGACGGATGGATTCAGGATGACGGGTGGATTCAGGATGACGGGTGGATTCAGGATGACGGATGGATTCAGGATGACGGATGGATTCAGGATTACGGGATGGGTCGGCGAGCAAAAGGCTAACAGCTAACAGCTAACAGCTTGCAGCAAACAGCTAACACTTCGAGGGTATGCCCGAGAACGAAGCAGTGCACCACATCGGCCAGCTGTCGCCGACGGCGTTCGTGATCACCTCCGCTGGTGAAGATCCTGGTGATCTTCACGGCGGTGATGGTGATCGTGGCGCTGCTGACGCTGCTGGAGCGGAAGATCAGCGCCTGGATGCAGGACCGCTACGGGCCGAACCGCGTGGGACCGGGCGGGATCGCGCAGCCGCTCGCCGACGGGCTCAAGAACATCCTCAAGGAGGAGACGAACCCGGGTGAGGCGCACCGGGTCTTCTTCACCCTGGCGCCGATGCTTGCGATCATCCCCGCGCTGATCACCTTCGCGGTGATCCCGCTCGCGGCGCCGCTGCCGACGCCCTGGGGTCTGGTGCCGATGGTGATCGCGGACGTTCCGGTGGGGATCCTCTTCCTGCTGGCGTTCAGCTCGCTGGGCGTGTACGGCATCGTGATCGCCGGCTGGGCGAGCTCCAACAAGTACGCGCTGCTCGGCGGCCTGCGCGCGGGCGCGCAGATGATCTCCTACGAGATCGCGCTCGGGATGAGCCTGCTGAGCGTCTTCTTCCTGGTCGGCAACGTCGACGCTGCCGGAGATCGTGTGGGGGCAGCAGAGCATGGGCCTCTGGTTCGCGCTCCCGCTCTCCGCATCGTTCTTCTTCTTCTGGATCTCCGCCTTCGCGGAGACCAACCGCCTCCCGTTCGACCTTCCGGAGGCGGAGTCCGAGCTGGTGACCGGGTACCACACCGAATACTCCTCGATGAAGTTCTCCATGTTCTTCATCGCCGAGTACGCGCACGTGCTGACCGTCTCCATGCTGATGGCGACGCTCTTCCTCGGCGGCTGGGACATCCCGGGCTGGGCCGGCGACAACATGCGCGCGCTGCGCCGACGGCAGCGTCGATCGGCGCGCAGCCCGCCGTGGTGGAAGACGCTGCTCACCTTCGTCGCGTTCGCCGCGAAGACCTTCTTCTTCATCCTGGTCTTCATGCTGGTGCGCTGGACGGTGCCGCGCTTCCGCTACGACCAGGTGATGGACCTGGGCTGGAAGCTGATGCTCCCCGCCGCGCTCGTGGTGATCGTCACGTGACCGCCGGGACCATCCTGGCGCTGGACAGCTACGGGGTTCCGCGTATGGGCTGGTCGTTACGGGCTGGTGCTCGCCGCGGTGAACGCGGTATGCTCGTCGCCGTGCTCTGGATCCTGGACAGGGGCCGGATCCTGAGCGGCATCGACGCGCTCAGGAGGCGCGCAGCGCGCATGCGCGGCTGTCGGCGCAATTCCACGAGGAAGAATGGCGGCGAGACCACCGTCGCGCCCCTCGCATCCGGCGAGCGCCGGAAGGCAGGGATAGAGAAATGGCAGCAACCGTTCGGTGATGAAGCGCCCGGCAGCGGGAGTCCTCCTACATGCGGGCCACGCTGAAGGGGATGGCGCTCACCTTCCGGCACCTGGTCAGCACCGTCACCCACCAGCGGGAAGCGACGATCAAGACCATGCAGTACCCGGAGGAGAAGTCGGCGCTGACGCCGCGCTGGCGCGGCACGCACGTGATGGAGCAGCACGACGACGGCCGGCCGAAGTGCGTGGCCTGCGGGCTCTGCCCGACCATCTGCCCGGCGAACTGCATCCGGCTGGTGCCGGGCGAGGACGACCAGGGGAACCGCTACCCGATCGTCTACGAGATCGACGAGTTCCGCTGCATCTTCTGCGGCATGTGCCAGGAGGTCTGCCCGGTCGAGGCGATCCACGTCGGGCAGCACTACGAGAACGCGGAGTACACGCGCGACCACTTCGTCTACGACCTCGACCGGCTGATGGCGCAGGAGCACCCGTCGACGCTGCTGTGGGACCCGGCGGACCCGGCAGGAGAATAATTTTGAATTTTGAATGGTGAATGGTGAATTGGACGGGCGTCCAGTGCACAGTTCACGGTTCACGATTCACAATTCACAATTCGTTTGATGCTATCTCAAATTCTTTTCCTCGTCTTCTGCGTGCTCGCCGCGTCCTCGGCGCTGGTGATGGTGACGCGGAAGAGCCCGGTGGCCAGCGCGCTCTGGCTGGTCATGCACGTTCTTCTGCCTGGCGGCGATCTACACGCTGCTGGGCGCGTACTTCATCGGGGTGATCCAGATCCTCGTGTACGCGGGCGCGATCATGGTGCTCTTCCTCTTCGTGATCATGCTGCTGAACCTGGGCAACGACTTCGAGCCGGACTTCCGGGGCGACGTCTGGAAGGCGATGGCGTGCGGGCTCCGCGCTGGTGATGATCGCGCTGCTGGCCCGCATGTTCGGCGGCCCGATCACGCCCGGTGGACGCGGAGGGGCCGACGCGTCTCGCGGAGCAGACGGCGGAGCACGGAGCGGTGGGCGCCATCGGTGTTCCGATGTTCCTCGATTACGGCGTACACGTCCAGGTCACCGGGCTGCTGCTGCTGGTGGCGGTGGTGGGCGCGGTGATCCTCGCCAAGCGCACGGTCTGAGGAGTCGGAGATGAACGAGCTGAACCTGGCGCTGGGGCTGAGCGCGATCCTGTTCGCGATCGGTGCCGCCGGCGTGGTCGTGCGCCGCAACGCCATCATCCTGTTCATGTGCGTCGAGCTGATGCTCAACGCCGTGAACCTCGCCTTCGTCGCGCTCTCGCCCTACGCGGGAATCGAGGGGCAGGTGTTCGTCTTCTTCGTGATCGCCGTCGCGGCCGCCGAGGCGGCCGTCGGGCTGGCGATCATCATCTCCATCTTCCGCCACGCGGAGACGGTGGACATCAGGAATTTCAGCCTTCTCCGCTGGTAAGCGCGATGCTCGCACTGATTCAGGCAGTACACACGGCGGAAGCGGTCGGCTACGAGGCGGCGGGGGGGCACCACGACTTCGAGCCGACGCTGCTCGGGCTGATCGTCGCTGCTGCCGCTGCTCGGGTTCCTGATCAACGGTGGAGCCTCGCTCGCCGCGGCATACGGGCGGCGGACGTTGATCGCGCCGCACTCCGACGATCGCACGGACCCCAGTGAGCTGGAGCCGCACACCGATGCGCATGCCCAGCACCCGGGTGCGGCTCCGCACCACGACGTGCACGGCGACCCTGCGCACGGCCACGACCTGCACGACGACCATGCGCACGACCATGCGCACGACCATGCGCACGACCATGCGCCCGCCGCCCCGGGGGCTGGACGCACCAGCTCCCGTCCTTCGTCGCGCCGGGGGTGATGCTGGGCGCGTTCCTCGCTCGCGCTGGTCAACTACTTCGGCATGCTGGGCGCCGACCTGCACGAGCCGGTGGTGCAGCGGTACTTCAGCTGGATGCCGGTGGGCGACCTGCAGGTCGACGCGGCGCTGCAGCTCGATCAGCTCTCCATGCTGATGACGCTGATCATCACCGGCGTGGGGTTCCTGATCCACCTCTTCAGCGTCGGCTACATGCGCCAGGACCCGGGCTACCCCCGGTACATGGCGTATCTGAACCTGTTCGTCTTCTTCATGCTGGTGCTGGTGCTCGGCGCCAACTTCCCGCTGATGTTCGTGGGCTGGGAGGGCGTGGGGCTCTGCTCGTACCTGCTGATCGGCTTCTGGTTCAACGAGAAGGCGAACGCGGACGCGGGGAAGAAGGCGTTCATCGTCAACCGCATCGGCGACTTCGGCTTCCTGATCGCGATGTTCCTGATCTTCGCGCACCTGGGCACGCTGGACTTCGTGGAGGTGTTCGCAGCGCGCGCCGCAGCAGCTGGCGTACGGCGGCGCGGTGGTGACGGTGATCACGCTCTTCCTCTTCCTGGGCGCGACCGGCAAGAGCGCGCAGATCCCGCTGTACGTCTGGCTGCCGGACGCGATGGCGGGCCCGACGCCGGTCTCCGCGCTGATCCACGCGGCCACGATGGTGACGGCGGGCGTGTACCTGGTCGTGCGGTGCGTCGACGCTCTTCGCGCTGGCGCCGGCGACGTGCGCTGGTGGTGGCGCTGGTCGGCGCGCTCACCGCGATCTTCGCGGCGACCATCGGCCTGAAGCAGTGGGACATCAAGAAGGTGCTCGCCTACTCCACCGTCTCGCAGCTCGGCTTCATGTTCGCGGCGGTGGGAATGGGCGCGTACGTGGCCGGCGTGTTCCACCTGATGACGCACGCCTTCTTCAAGGCGCTGCTCTTCCTGGGCGCGGGCGCGGTGATCCACGCCATGCACCACGCGCTGCACGCCACGCACAACCCGGCCGACGCGCAGGACATGCGCAACATGGGCGGGCTGCGGCGCTACATGCCGGTGACCTTCGCCACCATGGGGATCGCGACGCTGGCCATCGCCGGCGTCCCGCCCTTCGCGGGCTTCTTCTCCAAGGACGAGATCATCGGCGCCGCCTGCGCTGGGCGCGAACGGCGTACTCCGGCCTGTCCGACCAGCTCGCTGCTCGGCATCGAGGGCGCGGTCGTGATGGGCTTCATCTGGGTGATCGCTCTCCATCGCGGCGCTGCATGACGGCCTTCTACATGGGCCGGCTGATGATCTACACGTTCTTCGGCCCGAACCGGACGGGCGAGGCGGAGCGCGCGCACCTGCACGAGGCGGCTGTGACGCATGACGATCCCGCTGATCGTGCTGGCGTGCGCTGTCGGCTGTTCGGCGGCTTCCTGAACGTGGAGAGCACGTGCCCGATCGTGACGCTGGTTCGACTTCGGTCAGGGCGACCGCGCTGCACCACTGGCTGCACCCCGTGACTGGAGGGCGCGGAGGATGTGATGGGCGGCCAACATGGACGTGCCCGACTACGAGCCGCACCACGCCGCCTGGCCGATCCTGCTCGCCATCGCCATCGGCGTCGGCGGGCTGGCCGCTCGCCTGGTTCCTCCTGAAGCCGGCGACGCTGCGCGACGCCGGACGAGGAGCCGGCGTACACCGACGGGCTTCGAGCGCGTCCTCTACAACAAGTGGTACGTGGACGAGGTCTACGACACGCGTGGTGGTGCGGCCGGTGCGGCGCGCTCTCGCGCGCCTTCTACGGCGTCGTGGACCGGGGCGTGATCGACGGCATCGTGGACGGCGTCGGCCGCCTCGCGCAGACGCTGTCGGCTGCTGGCCGGGCCGCGTGCAGACCGGGCAGCTGAACACCTACGCCTTCGTGATCCTCGTCGGCGTGCTGGCCGTGCTCGGCGCCTTCGTGGCTCTCTGACGTCTATCGACATCGCAATGGGCTTCTACGACAGCCACTGGGTCCTGACCTTCCTGATCTTCGCGCCCGCTGGTGGGCGCGGTGGTCGCCGCCTGTCGCGGGACGAGCGGGCCAAGCACGTGGCGCTGGGCGTCGGGATCGTCGAGTTCCTGGTCGCCGCGCCGCTCTTCTGGACGTACGCAGCCGCTGGGCGCGGCCGATGCAGAACGCAGGTCGCCGTCGCCCTGGATCCCGCGAGTGGGGGATCTTCTACCGGCTCGGGCTGGACGGCATCTCCCTGTTCATGGTGCTGCTGACCGCGCTCCTCCTGCCGCTCATCGGTGCTCGGCTCGTGGAGCTACATCCGCGACCGGCGAGCGCGGCCTTCTACGCGATGCTGCTGGCGCTCACCACGGGCGTGGTGGGCGTGTTCGTCGCCCTGGACATGTTCCTGTTCTACGTGTTCTGGGAGATGATGCTGATCCCGATGTACTTCCTGATCGGGATCTGGGGCGGGCAAGGAGCGGATCTACGCGGCGGTCAAGTTCTTCCTCTACACCGCGGTCGGCTCGCTGCTGATGCTGGTCGCGATCCTGTACCTGTTCTTCCAGCTTCCAGGCGCTGACGGGGGTCGGCGAGCTTCTCCTACTTCGACTTCCTGCAGCTGCCGCTCACGATGGGCGAGCAGTGCGTGGCTGTTCGCGGCGTTCGCGCTGGCGTTCGCGGTGAAGGTGCCGGTCTTCCCGCTTCCACACCTGGCTCCCGGCCGCGCACGTGCAGGCGCCCACCGCCGGCTCGGTGGTGCTGGCCGGCGTGCTGCTGAAGATGGGAACGTACGGCTTCCTGCGCTTCGCGCTGCCGCTCTTCCCGGACGCCGCCACGGCGACCGCGACCGTCGACGCTCTTCATGGTGCTGGGGCTGATCGGCATCATCTACACGGCGATGGTGGCGGCGGTGCAGCCCAACGCCAAGAGGCTGGTGGCGTACACCTCGGTGGCGCACCTGGGCTTCGCGGTGCTGGGCATCTTCGCGCTTCAACCTGCAGGGCATGCAGGGCGCGCTGGTGCTGATGATCGCGCACGGCGTCTCCACGCCGATGCTCTTCTTCCTGCTCGGCATGCTGTACGAGCGGCGGCACAGCTACGAGATCGCCGACTTCGGCGGGCTGGCGGCTTCGCGTACCGGTCTTCGCGACGATGCTGGTGTTCGCGGCGCTGGCCTCGATCGGGCTGCCGGGCACCGAGCGGCTTCGTCGCCGAGTTCCTGGTGCTGGTCGGCACCTTCCAGCGTCAGCCCGTGGATCGCGCTGATCGCCGCGACCGGCGTGATCTTCGCCGCGTACTACATGCTGCCCGATGGTGCAGCGGACTGTCTTCAACGCGCTGGACAAGCCGGCCAACCGGAACATCCCGGACCTGAACGCGGCGCGAGCTCGCGATTCTCGCTGCCGCTGGTCGCGCTGATCCTCTGGATCGGGTATCTACCCGAAGCCGTTCCTCGACCGGATGGAGCCCGTCGGTGAACCGCCTGGTGGAGCACGTGAGCGGCGCCCGGATGATGGCGGCCACGCCGCCCGCGGGGACGACGATCGCCACCGCTCCGACCTCCGCTGCGACGCGCCCGGTAATCCGACATGATCCTCGATTTCGTCGACCAGTCCGACTACTTCTGGGCGCTTCCTCCCGGAGATCGTGCTCTCCCTCTGGGCGATGCTCGTGCTCCTGGTGGACGTGTTCCAGAAGGGGAACCGCTCGCGAGCCGTCGCGCCCGATGATCGCCTGGCTCGCCGCTGGCGGCCTCGGTCGCCGCCGGCGTCGCGAACCTGCTGGCTGCTCGGGCTCACGCGAGAGCGCCACCGACCGGGCTGGTCGCGGTGGACGGCTTCCGCGTCTTCGCCAACTTCATCTTCCTGATCGCCGCGGCGCTGGCGATCCTGCTCTCGATCGGCTACCTGGACCGGAAGGGGATCAACCGGGGCGAGTTCTACGTCCTGATCCTCTTCGCCGACGGTGGGGATGATGCTGCTGGCCGGCGTCGCGCGACCTGATCCTGCTCTTCCTGGCGCTCGAGCTGATGTCGGTCGCGATCTACGTGCTGGTGGGCTTCGACCGGCGCGACCCGCGCTCGGCGGAAGGCGCGCTGAAGTACTTCCTGCTGGGGGCGTTCGCCAGCGCCTTCCTGCTGTACGGCATCGCGCTGATCTTCGGGAGCACCGGGACGACCAACCTGAGCGCTGATCGCACCGCTGATGAGCGGTGGTCTGATCGGGCAACCCGATGTTCCTGATCGGGATGGCGCTGCTGCTGGTGGGTCTCGCGCTTCAAGGTGGCGGCGATCCCGTTCCACGTCTGGACGCCGGACGCGTACGACGGCGCGCCCACGCCGGTGACGGCGCTGATGGCCACCGGCGTGAAGGCGGCGGCGTTCGCGGCCTTCATCCGCGTCTTCGCGATCGCGCTTCGCGGGCGCGCTACGAGCAGTGGGCGCCGGTGGTCGCGTGGCTGGCGGTGCTCACCATGTTCGGCGCCAACCTGATCGCGCTGACGCAGGGGAGCGTGAAGCGGATGCTCGCGTACTCCTCCATCGCGCACGCGGGTTACCTGCTGGTGGCGGTGCTGGCCGCGAATGCCTACGGGGCGGCCGCGTTCCTCTTCTACCTGCTCGTCTACACGCTGATGACGGCCGGCGCGTTCGGCGTGGTGATCGCCAACGCGCGCGGGCGGGAGCGACCGGATCGCGCTGGAGGACTACGCCGGCTTCGGCTGGCAGCAGCCGCTGCTCGGCGCCGCTCTTCGCGCATCTTCCTGCTCTCGCTCGCCGGCTTCCCGCTCACCGGCGGGTTCATCGGCAAGCTCTACATCCTGCGTGCGGCGCTGGAGGCGGGGCACCAGGCGCTGGCCGTCGCGCTGGTGATGGCGTCGTTGATCTCGTACTTCTACTACCTGCGCGTGGTCATCGTGATGTACATGCGCCCCGCGGTGGCAGAGGACGCGCACCACGGCATCGCCGTCACCCCGGCCAACCGCTTCGTGATCGGCGTTGCGGCCGTCGCGGTGCTCCTCCTCTTCTTCGCACCGGGCTGGGTTCTCGGCGTGGCGCAGCAGAGCGTGGCCTCACTCTTCGCGATGCCGGGCGCCTTCTTCGGGATGCAACCGTAGCATTGGCGGGATCGGTCGCGCCCCTGGGGGGAGATCGCGGGTTCATGGTGGCGGGGCTCTGAGCGTTCCTCAGGGCCCCGTGCTTGCATCGGCCGGGTGAAAACGGCAGAATGCGGGGATGTGAAGGAGGGGAAACGAGAATGCCGAGACGACAGACCGAAAAGACGCTGGCGGGCTCCGCCAGCAAGGCCGCGCTCGGGCTGGCCGCCGCGGCGGCGGCCGCTTACGGCGTGTACCTGTGGGGCACGCCGGGAGGGCGCCGTCGCCCGGTCACGGAGCTTCGCAACGCGCTGGAAATGCGTATCCACTACGCACCCTGGCGCGGGCTCCATTACGCGTATTACTCGCGGCCGGGTACCGGCCGCCCCATCGTGCTGTTGCACTCGATCAACGCCGTGGCCTCGGCGCACGAGATGCGCCCGCTGGTGCAGCGACTGAAGCGCGAGACCCGTCGGCCGATCCTGGCGCTGGAGTGGCTCGGGTTCGGCCACAGCGACCGGCCGGAGATCTCGTACACGCCGGAATTGATGGAGGACCAGCTGGAGCACTTTCTCTCCACCCGGGTGCGCTATCCCGGCGGCGCGGATGTGATCGGGCTCTCACTGGGTGCGACGTATGCGGCCGAAGTCGCCCGGCGTCACCGCACGCTCATCTACTCGCTGGTCGCGATCGAGCCGGCGGGGCTCGGCGACGGCCCGGAGGAGATGGGGGAGGGGTGGTCGCGATTGCTCTTCACGCTCCCCGGCGTCCAGCGGGCGTTCTACGACCGGCTCACCACTCCGGACGCGCTGTACCGGTTCGCTCAGCAGAATCTGTTCACGCCGGAGTTCGGCGTACCCGACGAGTACGTGGAGTACGGCTCGGAAACGGCGCGGATGGAGGGTGCATCGCGCCCGCTGGACGACTTCCTGAACGGTCGGGTCTTTTCCGAGGGAGCGCGTGACGCCTTCCTGCACATGCGGCAGCCGGTGCTGATCCTGCATGGTTCCGTGGATTCGCGGCGGATGGAATCGTACCGCGAGCTGCCGGAGATCGGCGCGCGGCCCAACGGGACGGTGCACTCGCTGCCCACGGGCTCGCTGCCGCACTGGGAGCGGCCCGGTGACGTGATGGAGCGCATCGACGAGTTCTACGAACGGCAGCGGGCGGCCTCCAGCTTCGTGGGTGCCGACATCGGTGAGCGCGGAGACGGCCAGTGACGGCGTGCTCCGCGGCCCCGGTCGCCCGCGTACGTCCCCGCCCGCGGCCGGCCGGTGCAGCCGGTGCCGCGTATATCACCCTGGGAGCGAAACTGGAGAGCGATCGATGAAGCGTAGCCGTGCCGGTGCACTGACTCTCCTGCTTGCGGCCGTGGCGTCGCAGGGCTGCCAGCGCGACGAACCCGCGGCGGAGCCCGGCGTCACCGAGGAACCGGCCGTCGGCGGCCTCTCCCCGGAGGAAATCCGCATGCAGGCCGAGCCGATGTCGCCGGAGCAGGCCGAGCAGGCCGGGATCGTGGACACCACCATCTACGTGGAACAGCTCGCGACCCCGGAAGACACCATCATGACGCCGGATACCCTCCCGCAGCCGGGGACGCCACGACCCTGATGCACGCGGCTGGACACCCGGAAAACGGCCCGCTATCATACCGCCCCTGCGCCGCCCTCGGCGGTGGAGCCGGGGCGATCAATCGCACTCGTTACGAAGGAGTTTCGTGTGAAGAGCATAGTCTGCGTGAAGCGCGTTCCGGATACCGAGACGCGGATCCGCATCGGCGGCGATGGGAAGAGCATCTACCCCGCCGGCATCAAGTGGGTGATGAACCCGTACGACGAGTTCGCAGTCGAGGCGGCGCTGAAGCATAAGGAGGGTGCGGGTGCCGGCGAGGTCACCGTGCTGACCGTCGGGCAGGCGGATGCCGCGGAAACGCTGCGTACCGGACTGGCCATGGGCGCCGACAACGCCGTTCTCCTGCGCACCGAGGGGCGCCCCGAGGGCCTCGCGGTCGCGCGCGCGATAGCGGCGGAGGCTAAGGGGCGGGAGTTCGACCTCCTGCTCTTCGGGATGAAGGCGATCGACGACGACCTTCAGGCCGTGGGTGCCATGGTGGCGGAGCTCATGGATCTTCCCTCCGCCACGGTCGTCACCGAGTTCTCGATCGAGGGCGACAGGGTGGTGGCGCACCGGGAAATCGAAGGTGGTACGGAGGTCGTGGAGCTGTCCCGCCCCTGCGTGATCACCCTCACCAAGGGCGCCTACGAACCGCGCTATGCCTCGCTCAAGGGGATCATGGCGGCGAAGAAGAAGCCGCTCGAGGAGAAGCCGGCGGACGCGGGCGATTCCGGCACCAGCATCGACAGGCTGAGCTACCCGGCCGAGCGCGAGGCAGGAAGGATCGTCGGCGAGGGCCCCGATGCGGTGCCCGAGCTGCTCCGGCTGCTGCGCCAGGAGGCGAAGGTATTGTAAACGGGTTCTTCGTCGTTCGTGGTTCGTTGTTCGTCAGACGAGTGCCAGTTGAGCCGCGGATCGCGTCTCGTGGCTGCGGCAGGCATGGGAGCCTGCACATCTTGAATGGGCATCCCGACGAACGAGGAACAACGAAGAACGAGTAACTTTCTTTTTCTCGACGACTGGGGAGCTGATTACGATGGCTGGCATTTTTGCGTTCGCCGAGGCGCGCGAGGGAGAGATCCGGAAGACGGCCCACGAGGTGGTGACCGCGGCGCGCCGGATCGCCGACGAGATGAGCGAGGAGGTCCACGCGGTGGTGCTCGGCGGGAGCGGCGTCGCCTCCGGAGCGGAGGACCTCGGACGCTTTGGCGCCGACCGCGTGTTCGTGGGTGAGAGCGACGCGCTCGCCAGGTACTCGCCCGAGGGGTACGCGACGGTGGTCGCCGACTTCATCCGCGAGCACGGCTGCCGGGTGGCGATCTTCCCGGGCAGCGCAATGGGGAAGGACCTGGCTCCCCGTGTGGCAGCCCGGCTGGGAGTGGGCTACGCCGCCGACTGCGTGGGTCTGGAGGTGGAGGGCGGCACTCTGGTCGCCAGCCGCCCGCGCTATGCCGGCAAGGTCTCGGCGCGCGAGACGTTCGCGGGCGAGCCCGCCGTGGTGTCAGTTCGCTCCAACGTGTTCTCCCCGCCGAGAACGCGAAGGGCGGCGGGGTGGAGAAGATCGGCGTCTCGCTGAACGCCGCGGACTTCGGCGCCATCGTCCGGGAAATCCGGGCTGCCGCCGGTGAAAAGATGGACGTCTCGGAGGCACCGGTGGTCGTCTCCGGGGGCCGCGGGCTGCGCGAACCGGAGAACTTCAAGCTGCTCGAGGATCTCGCCGAAGCGCTCGGCAACGCCGCGGTGGGTGCCTCGCGCGCCGTGGTGGACGCCGGGTGGCGCCCGCACGCTGAACAGGTCGGGCAGACGGGTAAGACCGTCGCCCCGACGCTCTACTTCGCCGTTGGCATCTCGGGCGCCATCCAGCACCTGGCAGGCATGCGCACTTCGCGATACATCGTCGCGATCAACAAGGACCCGGAAGCACCCATCTTCAAGGTGGCGGACTACGGGATCGTCGGTGACCTCTTCGAGATTCTTCCGCGGCTGACGGAAGAGGTTCGGAAGCTCCGGGGGTAGGAGGGGGATCGGGGATCGGCATCCGGGTACCGGGGGGGCGATGCCACCCGAACGGCCGGTCGAGACCGGCTCGAACGCGTCCGCACATCGTCACGGTGGCGGGCGCGTTTCGCATTTCGGCCGCTCCCCCTTTGCCGGCTCCGGTCCCGCACCGTATTGTGTCGGGGCCTCACCCACAGAATTTCGCGGCGTCGCATCGTGAACCCACTCGTCCGAGGGTAATCCCATCGAGCTCTCCGCCATCTCCCTGCTGCCGCCGCTGCTCGCGATCATCCTGGCGATCGCGACGCGGCAGGTCTACCTCTCGCTCGCGGCTGGTGTCTGGATCGGCTGGACGATCATCTCCAGCTGGAATCCACTGGCCGGTGCCGGCGCCGCGATCGAGGGCGTGGTCGGAGTGCTCGGCGATGCCGGCAACGCCCGGGTGATCCTCTTCACGCTCGTGATCGGTGCCCTGATCGCCACCATCGAGACCGGCGGCGGCGTCCGTGGCTTCGTGGAATGGGTGGAGCACCGCCGCTGGGTCACGGACGCCAAGCGCTCACGGCTGCTCGCCTGGTTGCTCGGCACGGTGATCTTCATCGAATCCAACATCACGGTTCTGGTCGCCGGCTCCATCTCGCGTCCGCTGTTCGACCGGTACCGCGTCTCGCGCGAGAAGCTGGCGTACATCATCGACTCCACCTCCGCCCCGGTGTGCATCCTGATCCCGCTGAACGCGTGGGGTGCGTACATCATGGGGATCCTGGGTACGCTGGGGGTGATGTCGCCGCTCCAGGTGATGGTGCAGTCGATCGCATTCAACTTCTACGCGATCTTTGCCTGGCTGCTCGCAGGCGCCACCGCGGTCTGGGGGGTGAATCTGGGCGGCGGGATGAAGCGGGCCGCAGTCAGGGTGGAGGGTGGCGAGTTGTTGCGGGCGGGGTCCATCCCCGCTCTGGACACGAGCGTGCTCAGCGGCGGTGAGGAGCCGCCCGTGAAGCCGCACGCCAGCCTGATGATCGTGCCGCTGGTGGTGATGATCGCGGCAATGCCGCTGGGCCTGTGGATCACCGGCGGCGGCAGCATCACCGCGGGCTCCGGCTCCACCTCTGTGCTCTGGGCGGTGCTGGCGGCGCTGCTCTCCACCTGGATCCTTCTGGTGCCCGCGCGGCCTGAGAGTGGATCGGTTGACCGGGATGGCGCTCCGCGGTGCCGGTGGTCTCGTGGGTCTCGCACTCCTCCTGATGCTGGCGCTGGCGCTCGGCAACGTCGCGCGCGAGCTCCGCACCGGTGAGTACGTCGCGGCCGTTACGAGCGGGGTCTTTCCTCCCTACATCCTCCTCCCGCTCATCTTCCTGGTCGGCTCGGGGATCGCCTTCTCCACCGGCACCAGCTGGGGAACCTTCGCGATCATGCTCCCGATCGCGGTGCCGACGGCGATGGCGCTCGACCTCCCGCTCGCGCCCTTCGTCGCCGCAGCGCTCAGCGGGGGCGTCTTCGGTGATCATGCCTCTCCCATCAGCGATACCACCATCATCTCCTCCATGGCCGCCGCGGTGGACCACATCGACCACGTCCGCACGCAGTTGCCGTACGCATTGCTGGCGGGCGGCGCCGCGTTAATCGCGTTCGCGGTGACCGGAGCCGTGATCGGGTAGGGAGAGGAGACTGGTTGCTGGTTGTTCGTTGTTCGTTGTTCGTTGTTCGTTGTTCGTTGTTCGTTGTTCGTTGTTCGTTGTTCGTTGTTCGATTGGGGGCGGGTGCGGGAGGCCAGGGGAAACGGTGGAAGCTACCAGCAACCAGCAACCAGTAACTTGCTACCAGCAACCAGCCACCAGTACCCAGCGAACAACCGCACTCCCCCCGCCGGTCCGTTGACGCCCCCGCTGAACACACCTAACCTTTCCCGGGCATTTCGGGGGAGGGCGTTTCGTTTTTCAGCAAGGGATGGGAATGAACGACAGGATACAGCGGGCGCTGCGGCGCCAGGCGGTGGATGCGACGCCCATCTGGTTCATGCGGCAGGCCGGCCGTGCGCTTCCGCGGTACCGGCAGGCGCGGGCGGAGGCGGGGATGTTCGAGGTGCTGCAGGACCCGGAGGCGGCCGCGGAGATCACCGCGATGCCGCTCGACTACTTTCCGGTGGATGCCTGCGTTCTCTACAACGACCTCTCCACACCGTACTTCGGGGCGGGGTTCGACGTGGAGATGCGACCCGGCGTCGGGCCGGTGGTGGACTGGCGGATCGAGTCCGCCGCGGACGTGGACCGGCTCACGCCGTACGATCCGCGGGAGGCGATGCCGTACATCATGGACCAGATCCGCCTGCTCGTCGGGAGGCTCGAGGTGCCGGTGCTCGGCTTCATCGGCGCGCCGTTCACGCTCTCGACCTACCTGATCGCCGGGGCGAAGACCCGCAACCTGGACGAGACCAAGGCCTTCATCTGGCGCGAGCCCGCGGCCTGGGACCGGCTGGCCACCTTCTGGGCCGACCACATGGCGGAGTTCGCGATCGCGCAGCACGAGGCCGGTGCCGCCGCGGTGCAGGTGTTCGATTCGTGGGCCGGCAGCCTGGGTCCCACGGATTACGAAAAGTACGTCTTTCCGTATATGCGGCGCATCTTCGAACGGCTGGAGGCCGCGGGCGTTCCGTCGATCAACTTCAGCACCGGCAACCCGCGTCTCCTCCCGCTGGTGGCCGCGTCCGGTGGTGACGTGATCGGGGTGGACTGGCGGATCCCGATCGACGAGGCATGGGAGATCGTCGGGGCGGATCGGGGGGTGCAGGGGAACCTCGATCCGATCATGCTGCTGGGTGGTGCCGAGGTGGCGATCGCCGGCGCCCGCGACGTGCTGGACCGCGTCGGCGGGCGTCCCGGACACATCTTCAACTGCGGCCACGGGCTGCACCCCTCCACCGACCCGGAGGTGCTGCGCGCGGTCGTGGACTTCGTGCACGAGTATACGGCCTGAGCCGCGAGCGGCCGGGCTGAAAACACCGAACGAGAAACGGGTACATCGATGCGTATCGGCCTGCTGTTGCTGAACTTCGGAGAGCCGGAGGTCCTCGACCACGAGAGCGTGGTCGCATTCCTCGAACGGATCTTCATCGTCAACGCCCCGCTGATGGGGAACGCCACCCCGGAAGAGGTGCGGGCGCGGAGCCGGAAGATGGCGGAAGATCGGGCGCCGGGACTGATCGAGGAGTATGAGGAGATCGGCGGCTCGCCGCTGCACCGGCAGGCGCACGACCAGGCGAGTGCGCTGGAGGACGAGCTGAAGGCGCGCGGCCACGACGTGGTCGCCTTCGTGGGGATGCAGTTCACCGAGCCGACCATCGCGGACGCGGTGGCCGCGGCGCGCGACGCGGGCGTCGAGCACCTGATCGCGATGCCAATCTACCCGCTGCCGGGCCCGTCCACGACCTTCGCGTCGCTGCACGAACTGGAGCGCGAGGTCGAGCGCGCGGGCGCCGCGATGACGGTGCAGCAGATCTCCGGATGGTACCGGCACCCCGCCTATGTCCGCTTCCGCGCCGACGGCGTCCGGGCGGTGCTCAGCCGCGACGGGATCGGCTTCGACGATGGCGGCCGCACGCGACTCGTCTTCTCCGCCCACGGCACACCGATCAGGTATCTGGAGGAGGGGAGCCACTACGGCGAGTACGTGGAGGAGTTCTGCGCCGCGGTGGCAGCGGATCTGGGCGTGGCCGACTACCAGATCGGCTATCAGAACCACACCAACCGGCCGGGGCTTCGCTGGACGCAGCCCGACGTGGACCGGGTCGTGGCCGAAATCCAGGCGGAGCGCATCGTGGTGGAGCCCGTCTCCTTCATGCACGAGCAGTCGGAGACGCTGGCCGAGCTGGATCAGGAACTGCGGGAGGAGGCGGAGGAGCGAGGGCTGGGGTTCCATCGCGTACCGATCCGGCACGTTCACCCGGAATTCATCGGCATGCTCGCGAACCTGGTGGAGCAGGCGGTTGAGGGACCGGAGCGGTGGCGCGGCGACCCGCGGGAGCAGCTGCGTCCGTGCCGCTGCAAGCCCACCGCAAACACCTTCTGCGTGGCCGCGCCTCCGCGCGGAAGCTGAGTTCAGCTGTGAAGATCCGATGATCACGCCGCGGGCCGCTCAGCGGGCTCGCGGCGCGATCTCGTCAGCGATCCGCGTCGCCTGCGCCAGCCGACCGGGCATGCCGGGGCGGGACTCCCAGTTGGCCGCGATGCGTATTCCCGCCGGGAGCTTGCCGAGTTCCGCCAGGGCGCTCCACGATCTGTCCCACGCCGGCATGCGCTCCCGTTCCACCGAGATCACACTCCCCTCCAGAGCGGTCACCTGACGCAGTTCGCCGACGGCGAGATCGCCGATCTCCTCATCGGGCAATCCCACCACGTCGGAGCGTTTTGCTCCTCCCAGGTACACGGTGTGCACGCCGCGGCGGCCGAACAGCGAGTGGTTGAAGGTGACACCGCGTGTCGCCAGCCGCTCGGTGAAGGCGACCTGGTAGCCGAGCCCGTGCATCTCCGAGGGTGCATGGAGGTGAACCACCGCGAGCGGGTTGTAGCGTAGCGTGCCGATCGCGGCGGCGGCGGCCGGTGCCACTTCGACAAGCAGGCCGGAGGCGGCGTCGGCCGGCGTCGTGATCACCAGCGTTTCCACCTCCAGCTCGCCATCGTCCAGCGTCAGCGCGTAGCCGCCGCCTCTGCGGCGAACCCCTCGCACGGGCGTGCCGAGGCGAACGTTCTCCCGGTTGCTCTCCAGCAGCGCCTCGGGGAGCATCTGAAGGCCGTGGCGAAAGGAGCAGGCCGGCGGGGGTGAGATGCGGCCGCCACGCCGCAGCAGCGGGAGGAGCAGACTGCGGTCGATCCCGAACTCGCGCAGCACGTGGCCGAGCGAGAGATCCACCCGCATGGTCGCCGGGTCCGAGGCGTAGAGGCCGCCGTAGAGCGGGCCGAGCAGCTTCTCGTACGCCTCGCGCCCGAGCTTCCGCGTCAGGTATTCGGCCACCGACTCGTCCGGACGCGTCCCGCGGGTGAGCGGCTCCATCAGGAGGCGCGCCTTGCCTCGGGCGCTCAGCAGATCGGTTCGCGCGAACTCGGCGGCGGAGTAGGGGACCCGCCGGAGGCGGCCGCCCGTGTATACGTAGAGCGGGAGGCCCGACGGGGCGACGAGGAGATGCGGCTCGAGTCCGAGATCCGCCACCAGACGACGCATTCCGCCGGTGAGGCGCGCGCGCTGCGGCCCCCACTCCAGGAGGTGACCGTCCACCCGGCGGCTGCGGATCACCCCGCCCGGCCGCGTGGATGCCTCCAGCACCACATGCGGCACCCCGCGCGCACTGAGCTCGTACCCGAGTGCCAGCCCCGTCAACCCGCCCCCGACGATCGCGATCATGCTCCTCCTCTCGGCCCACGCATCGCGCCGCGCAACCCGCGCAGTCGCCAACACCCGGCAAGTTGCAGACGGGGCGATCCGGCGCAACCCCGCCATCGTCGAAGATCCCATCTTTTCTTGACCGCCTCCCGGCGCGTCGGTAGCTTTTCGAGGTATCGATTCGACCCATTCACGGGGCCTGGCGGCCCCGTTTTCCGCTCCGGGATCCGCCATGGCCGAACCGCTTTCTCCCCAGTACGACCCGAAGGCCACCGAGGCCGAACTCTACGCCTGGTGGCAGGAGCAGGGGTACTTCCGCGCCGACGAGAATTCTGAGCGGGAGCCGTACACGATCGTGATCCCGCCGCCCAACGTGACCGCCCCGCTGCACATGGGGCACGGGCTGAACAACACGCTGCAGGACGTGCTGATCCGCTGGCGGCGGATGCAGGGGCGGGAGGCGCTCTGGGTGCCGGGCACCGACCACGCCGGCATCGCCACGCAGAACGTGGTGGAGCGGCAGCTGGCGCGTGAGGGGAAGACCCGGTTCGACCTGGGGCGAGAGGCGTTCGTCGAGGCGACCTGGGAGTACGTCAGGCGAAACGGAAGGCACCATCGTGGAGCAGCTGCGCTGGCTCGGCTGTTCGGCGGACTGGGACCGCACCCGCTTCACGCTGGACGAGGGGCTCAGCGAGGCGGTGCGTGACGTCTTCGTCACGCTGCACGAGAAGGGGCTCGTCTATCGCGGCAACCGCATCATCAACTGGTGCCCGCGCTGCCTCACCGCGCTTTCCGACGAGGAAGCGGAGCCGGAGGAGACGCAGGGCAAGCTGTACCACCTGCGCTACCCTCTCGCGGCCGGCGTGGACGGCGGTGACCTTCCGCGGCTGGCGGACGGCCGCGCGTATCTCACCGTCGCGACCACGCGGCCCGAGACCATGCTGGGCGACGTGGCGGTGGCCGTTCATCCGGACGACGAGCGCTACCAGCACCTGATCGGGCAGGAGCTGGAGCTGCCGCTGGTCGGCACCCGCATCGCCGTGATCGCCGACGACCAGGTGGACCCGGAGTTCGGCACCGGCGCGGTGAAGATCACGCCGGCTCACGACCCCAACGACTTCGAGATGGGGCAGCGCCACGGGCTCCCCTCGCCCAACGTGATGACGCCGGAAGCGACGCTCAACGAGAGCGTGCCCGAGGAGTTCCGCGGGCTGGACCGCTTCGAGGCGCGCCAGCGGGTGATCGCCGCCTTCCAGGCGGCCGGACCTGCTGGACCGGGTGCAGGAACACCCGCACGCCGTGCCGCACTGCTACCGGTGCAACACGGTGGTGGAGCCGCGCCTCTCCGACCAGTGGTTCGTACGCATGCAGCCGCTGGCGGAGCCGGCGCTCGCCGCCTCGCGCGACGGGCGCGTCCGCTTCCACCCGGAGCGCTTCACCAAGGTGTACGAGAACTGGCTCGAGAACATCCGTGACTGGTGCATCTCGCGGCAGCTCTGGTGGGGGCACCGGATTCCCGCCTGGTACTGCCAGGCGCCCGGCTGCGGCGAGATCGTCGTGGCGCGGCGAGGCGCCGGAGAGCTGCACCCGCTGCGGCGGTGGCGAGCTGCGGCAGGATGCGGACGTGCTGGACACCTGGTTCTCCTCCTGGCTCTGGCCCTTCTCCACGCTGGGCTGGCCGGAGGAGACGCCGTCGCTGCGACGCTTCTACCCCACCGATACGCTGGTGACGGGTCCGGACATCATCTTCTTCTGGGTCGCCCGCATGATCATGGCCGGGCTGGAGTTCCGTGGTGAGGTGCCGTTCCGCGACGTCTACCTCAACGGGATCGTGCGCGACCACCTGAAGCGGAAGATGTCCAAATCGCTGGGGAACGGGATCGACCCGATGGAGGTGGTGCGGCTGTTCGGGGCGGACGCGCTGCGCTACACCGTGGTCACCGGCGCGGCCGCGGGGACCGATCAGTACCTCAACTACGAGAACCTGGAGGAGGCGTTCGGCCCGGGTCGCAACTTCGCCAACAAGCTCTGGAACGCCGGTCGCTTCGCGCTGATGAACCTCGGCGACGAGCCGGTGCCGGCGCTGGAAGAGGTGACCGACGCGCTGGAGATCGCCGATCGCTGGATCCTGTCGCGCCTCTCCGCGCTGCACGGTGACCACCACGGAGGCGCTGGAGCGCTTTCGGCTCAACGAGGCGGCGAGCACGGCCTACGCCTTCTTCTGGGGCGAGCTGGCGGACTGGTACCTGGAGATGGCCAAGCCGCGGCTGCGCGGCGACCTCGGTGAAGCGAGCCGGACCGCCGCGCGGGCGACGCTGGTGACGGCGCTGGACGGCGTGCTCCGGCTCCTGCACCCGGTGGTCCCGTTCATCACCGAGACGGTCTGGCAGCGGCTGCCCAAGCGGGGCGGGGAGGCCCCCTCGCTGATGGTCGCGCCCTGGCCGGAGCGGGTCTCCGGGTGGGAGGACGGGCGTGCCGAGCGGCAGATCGCGGCGCTGCAGGAGATCATCGGTGTGGTCCGCAACATCCGTTCGGAGTACGGGGTACAGCCCGCCCAGCGCGTCCGCGTGGTTCTGCTGGATGCATCGGCCGAGCTGCGCGAACTGCTCGACGCGATGCCCCGGGCACTGGCGGACCTCGCCCGGGTGGAGGACGTGACCTTCTCGCGAGGCGAGGGCGAGGTCGGCGCGAGCGTGGTGCTGCGATCGGGCGCCGAGCTCTTCCTCCCGCTCGCCGACGTGGTGGACCTGGAGCGGGAGCGCGCGCGCATGCGCGTCGAGCTCGAGCGCATCGACGGGCTCCGCGAGGGCACGCGCGCCCGCCTCTCGAACGAGACATTCGTCGGCCGTGCGCCGGCTGACGTGGTGCAGCGCGAGAGGGACAAGCTCGCGAGCTTCGACGAGCAGTTCGAGAAGCTCGACCGCACCCTGCGTTCTCTGGAGGCATAGCAAGTGAAGTTCGGTACGCGCCCCATCTGCGGCCTGCTCCTGCTCCTGCTGCTCGCCGCGGCCTGTGCTCACGTGGAGCCGCCCTCCGGCGGCCCCGAGGATCGTGAGCCGCCGCGTCTGCTCGTCAGCCGGCCCGACAGCCTCGCCGTCGTGCCGGGCTTTGCCGCGCCCGTCGTGCTCGTCTTCGACGAGCGCATCTCCGAGCGGGGGATCGACCAGGCCGTGATGGTTTCGCCTCGCACCAGCATGGTGCGGGTCGATCACCGTCGTGACGAGCTGCGCGTCTCGCTGGCGGGTGGTTGGCTGCCGAACACCATCTACCACATCACCGTACTTCCCGAGATCCAGGACCTGTTCGGCAACCGCCGCACGGAGCCGGTGAACTTCGTCTTCTCCACCGGACCGGTGATCCCCGCCACCCGGCTGACCGGGGCGGTGACGGACCGGATCACCGGGCGCAACGAGGCCGACGCGAGGGTGGAGGCAATCCGAATGACGGACTCGCTGGTCTACGCCATCCCCTCGGACAGCGCCGGGCGCTTCGCCTTCCACCGCATTCCCGAGGGCGAGTACAGGGTCCGTGCCTACCAGGACATGAACCGCGATCGCCGGCTGGACCCGTTCGAGCCGCGCGATACCGCCTTCGCCACCGTGACCGCGAACGACACGCCGAGCGTCGCGCTGGCTCTCCTGCTCCCGGACACCACTCCGCCGGCGATCGCATCCGTCAGCGTGGTGAACCAGAACGTCGAGGTGCGCTTCGACGATCATCTGGACCCGGATCAGCTGCTGACCGCCGATCGGCTGAGCATCTCCGCGGCCGACGGCCAGCAGGTCAGCATCGTGGAGTTCGGGATCGGGGCCCTCCCCTCCGCCGTGGAGGACACCGCCGCCGCCCCTCCGGTGACTCCCGCGGCCGCACGCCCGCCGCCGGTCGGCGTCTCACCGGCGGCGCTGACGTTGCCGTCGCAGACGCTGGTGATCCGTGTGGGGGACCGGGCCGAGCTGCGGCCCGGCGTGGAGTATCGTGTACGCGTCACCGGCGTCCGCAACGTGAACGGCCTGGTGGCCGATGCCGAAGGTACCTTTACGGCCCCTGAGATCGTGGCGCCGGCGCCGGAGGCGGAGCCCGGCGCCGAGGTATCCGGCGGGGCGGCGGGCTGATACATTGCTCGCTTTCGAGGACCGGTGCTCGAACCTTAACACGACATCATCATGGCTGATCAGACCGCCACCGCGGGCTTGTTGAAGGGGAAGAAGGGGCTCATCGTCGGCGTGGCGAACCAGAACTCGATCGCCTGGGCGTGCGCACGCGCGCTGGCCGGCGCGGGGATGGAGCTCGCCTTCACCTACCAGGGTGAGACGATGCGTGAGCGGGTGCTCCGCACCACGTCCGAGCTGGGCGAGGTGCCGCACTTCGATCTGGACGTGCAGAAGGACGAGCAGATCGAATCGGTCTTCGCGGAGCTCGGTGAGCGCTGGGGCTCGCTCGACTTCCTGCTGCACTCCGTCGCGTTCGCGCCCAAGGCGGCCATGGCCAACCCCTTCCTCGAGACGCAGCGCGACGACTTCCTGGCGGCGCACGAGATCAGCGCGTACTCGCTGGTCGCGCTCAGCCGCGGCGCCGCGCGCCTGATGTCCGGGGGAAGCAGCATCGTCACGATGACGTACTACGGATCGCAGAAGGCGGTGCCCGGCTACAACGTGATGGGTGTGGCGAAGGCGTCGCTGGAGGCGAGCGTTCGCTACCTGGCGGTGGATCTGGGCGGCAGGGGCATCCGCATCAACGCCATCTCGGCCGGCGCCGTGAACACGCTCGCCGCCCGCGGCGTCGCCCACTTCCGCGACCTCCTCAAGATCACCGCCGAGCGCGCCCCGATGCGCCGCGCGATCGAGCCGGATGAGGTCGGGAACGCCACCCTCTACCTCGCCTCCGACCTCTCCACCGGTATCACCGGCGAGACCCTCTACGTCGACGCCGGCTTCAACATCACGGCGGGGTGACCCGCTCGCGCGCGGAAGTCGGCGGCGCCCCCCGTGCCGCCGTCTTCCTCGACCGGGACGGCACCGTCATCGTGGACCGCCACCATCTCGGCGATCCCGCGGGTGTGGAGCTGCTGCCCGGCGCCGCCGCTGCCATCCGGACGCTGAACCAGGCGCATCTCCCCATCGTCCTGGTCACCAACCAGTCCGGCATCGGACGCGGCCTCTTCTCCACCGCGGATTTCCAGGCGGTTCAGCGCCGGCTCGTCGAGCTGCTGGAAGCCCAGCACGCCCGGGTGGACGCGGTCTACCACTGTCCTCACTCTCCCGAACACGATCCCCCCTGCCACTGTCGCAAGCCACTTCCGGGTCTCTACCAGCGAGCCGCCGAGGAGTTGGGCCTCGATCTCTCCCGCTCCTTCTACGTGGGCGACCGGCCGCGAGACGTGGCGGCGGCCACTCTGTTCGGCGGTACCGGCTTCCTGCTCGAGAGCGAGAGCGCGGCCGGCCCCGGGAGTGCGTCACCCTCCGGAGAACTCCCGCAGAGCGCCGCGGTTTACGTCGTCTCCAGCCTGGAGGACGCGGCGGCAGCGATTCTGCGGCAGCACACTGTGGATTGACTCAGTTCCGTACTATCCCTATATTTCAGGCGGAAAAACAGCGTCCGCACGGCGCGATTCGTGCACCTTTCCGTGACCCGGGCGATACGGGCGGGAAGCGAGTGGGACGAACTCACCCGGAGGGTGGAAGACATGGAGACCCAGAACACGATCGCAGGTATCTCGGTGACACCGACCGCCATCGCGGAGGTTCGCCGATACATGGATGAGAACGGTTCGCCGGAACAGGCCGGGCTGCGGGTGGGAGTGCTCCCGGGCGGCTGCTCCGGATTCCAGTACGGGCTGAACATCGAGGACGAGGCGGCGGAAGACGATCTGGTGGTCGATTCCAATGGGCTGCGGCTCTTCGTGGATCCGTTCAGCATGCAGTATCTCGGGGGCGTGGAGATCGACTACGTGACCACGTTCCAGGGCTCCGGTTTCACCTTCAACAACCCGAATTCGTCGGGCGGTTGCGGGTGTGGAAGCTCGTTCACGGTCTGATCCGGCGCTACGGGACGGCACCGGGGCGGGCCTGCGGGGTTACATCCCCCGCGGGCCCGCTTCGCATCGGCGGGCGTCAGGATGTTTGCGGGGGAACGGCAACAGCTACGAGGTGATCTCTTGATCCATGTGATCGACAGGCCGGAAACGGCGCTGGAATATGCGCGATTCACCCCCGATCAGCTCACCGAGCGGATCGCCGCGCGGAAGCGTGAATTGAACGCGGTGATCCTCGGCCACAACTACCAGCGCGTGGAGATCCAGGCGGTCAGCGATTACCTGGGCGATTCGCTGGGGCTCTCCCAGGAAGCGGCGGACACCAGCGCGGACGTGATCGTCTTCTGCGGCGTGCACTTCATGGCGGAGACCGCCAAGATCCTTTCGCCGCGCAAGACGGTCCTGATGCCGGACCTGCGGGCGGGCTGCCCGATGGCGGACTTCGTCACCGGCGAGGGACTGCGGCGCCTGAAGGCCGATCATCCCGGCGCGGCGGTGATCGCGTACGTGAACTCGACGGCCGAGGTGAAGGCGGAGTCCGACATCTGCTGCACCTCGTCCAACGCGGTGGAGGTGGTGGAGTCTTTCCCGCGTGACCGGACGATCCTCTTCGTGCCGGACCGCAACCTGGCGCGCTACACGGCGGAGCGGACCGGGCGCCCGTACCTGACCACGACGCAGGTGTCCCAGCTCGGTGGTGAGACGCTCCCGGAGGGGGTGATCATCGCCTGGGACGGCTACTGCTACGTCCACGACGACCTGGTGCTGGACGAGCTGGCGACCGCGCGGGCGAGGTATCCCGAACGCGAAGGTGGTCATCCACCCCGAGGCGCGCGGGGATCTGCTCGAGCAGGCGGATTTCGTCACCTCCACCTCGCGCATGGTGCAGATCGCGGAAGCACACGACGAGCTGATCATCGGCACGGAGCGGGGCCTCGTCGATCGGCTTCGTCAGCGCTTCCCGGAGAAGACGCTGATCCCCCTGTCGGGTGCGGCCATCTGCGGCAACATGAAGATGAACACGCTCGCGAAGCTCGCCTGGAGCCTCGACCACATGAAGCACGAGGTGGAGATGCCCGAGGAGGTCCGGAGCCGCGCCGAACTCTCGCTGCGCCGCATGCTGGAGATCTCCGGCGGCTGGCGCGCGCCGACGCCTACCGAGGAGGCGATGGAGCTGGAGGATGCCCGTCGCAGCGGGTGCGGATGTGCGTGACTGAAGGATTCGGGATTCAGGATTCGGGATTCAGGGGGGACCGGCTCGGGGGGCCGGTCCCTCTGCGTTCGTGGCCTGCGTGATGATTGCCGGTGGCGGCGAGTCCCGCCATCTTCAGGTGAAGGGGGACAGCCCCCTGGATCCCGAATCCCGAATCCCGAATCCCGAATCCCGAATCCCGAATCCCGAATCCCGAATCCCGAATCCCGAATCCCGAATCCTGAATCCTGAATCCTCGCCCTTCCCCATGACCGACCTGATCATCCGCTCCTTCACCGGCGGCGCGTTCGCGCAGAACGGGCTGCTGGTCTGGTGTGCCGGTACGCGGCGCGGCATCCTCGTGGACCCCGGGGGCGCGGTGGGGGAGATGCTCGCGGCCGCCGAGGCGTCCGGCGTGGAGATCGAGAAGATCGTGCTGACCCACGCCCACCTCGACCATGTGGACGGAGTGGCGCGGGCCAGGCGGGAAACCGGCGCACCGATCCTGCTCCACCCGGACGACGAGCCGCTGTACCGGGCGGCGCCCACGCAGGCGCAGTGGTTCGGGCTGCAGATCGAGATCCCCCCTCCCACGGACGGTACGCTGCGGGATGGCGATCGGATTCAGGTGGGTGAGTGCGAACTCGAAGTGCGGCATGCGCCGGGTCACGCGCCCGGTCACGTGATTCTGGTCACCGATGGTGCCGCGATCGTGGGTGACTGCGTATTCGCGGGCTCCATCGGGCGAACCGACCTGCCTGGGGGAGACTTCCAGACGCTGATGGCCTCGATCCGCAGCCAGATCCTCACTCTGCCCGACGAGACGCGCCTCTACCCGGGACACGGCGACGAAACCACGGTGGGCCACGAGCGGGCAACGAATCCCTTTCTGGCTCCCCAGCTGGGTGGCAGCTCGTTCGCCTGAGCGGGAAGGCAGGGTCGGACTCGGGACCCCCCTCCCCCGACCCGTCCTCCGTACCGTCTGCCGCCGCTTCCTTTCCTTCCCGCGGCTCGCTCCATACCTTCCCCGGCTCAACCGATCCGGAAGGTGGAGAGCGTGAGTCAGCCAGCACGAATCGCGGTGCTCGCCTCGGGCGGCGGGACCAACCTCCAGGCACTCCTCGACCGCTTCAATGCGCGCGGGGAGCAGGTGGCGCGGGTGGAGCTGGTGGTGGGGAGCCGCCCCGGCATCGGTGCGCTGCAGCGGGCGGAGCGCTCGGGCGTCCGCGCCCGGGTCGTGGATCCGCGGGAAACCGCCTCCGACCCGGCGGCGCCACTGCTTGCGGCGCTGGAGGAATCGGGGGCCGACCTGGTGGTTCTCGCCGGATACATGCACCTGGTTCCGGAAGCGGTGGTGGAGCGGTTCCGCGGGCGGATGTTGAACGTGCACCCGGCGCTGCTGCCGGCGTTCGGGGGTGACGGGATGTACGGGATGCGCGTTCACCGTGCGGTGCTCGCCGCGGGCGTGCGGGTGACCGGCGCGACGGTGCACCAGGTGGACGAGCGCTACGACGAGGGTGCGATCGTGGCGCAGTGGCCCGTTCCGGTGCTGCGCGGGGATACGCCGGAATCACTGGCCGCTCGCGTGCTTCGTGCCGAGCACCTGCTTCTCCCGGCTGCGGTCGAGTCGCTCGTGAGCGGGGTGTACGGGGGGCCGCTGGCTGACCCCGCGTCCTTCACGATCACGGCGGCGGAGCCATCCGCGGAGCCGGTCGTACTGCTGAACCGATGAACGGAGCGGAAGCTCCGATCCGAGCCGACAATCCGAAGACGATGCCACGTGCACTTCTGAGCGTTTCCGACAAGACCGGTCTCACCACCTTCGCCACCGCTCTCTCGGAGCGCGGCTGGACCCTTCTCTCCACTGGCGGCACCGCGCGCGCACTGCGTGAGGCGGGGCTCGACGTCACCGAGGTGAGCGAGGTCACGGGTCATCCGGAGATCATGGACGGCCGCGTGAAGACGCTTCACCCGGCCGTGCATGCGGGGCTGCTGGGGCGGCGCGGCCACGCGGAGGACGAAACGGCGATGCGCGACCTCGGCTACGAGCCGATCGACCTGGTGGTGGTGAACCTCTACCCGTTCCGCGAGACCATCGCCCGGGACGGCGTCTCATTCGGCGAGGCGATCGAGAACATCGACATCGGTGGGCCGTCGATGCTGCGGTCCGCGGCGAAGAACCACGAGAGCGTGTGGGTGGTCGTGGATCCCGCCGATTACGACCGGGTGCTGGCCGCATTGGACGAGGGCTCGTCGGGTGAGCTGCTGCGGCGGGAGCTGGCGGCGCGGGTTTATGCACACACATCCGCGTACGATGCCGCCATCGCCAGCTACCTGATGACGCATCCGGGTGAGGAGGAGACGGGCGAGCCGAGCGACTCCGTCACCCCACCGCGGCTCACCCTGGAGCTCGAGCGGGTGCAGCCGCTCCGCTACGGCGAGAACCCGGATCAGCGCGCCGCCTTCTACGCCGAAGCCGGCGAGGCGTCCGGCCTGCCCGCGCTTCGTCAGCTGCACGGCAGGGAGCTCTCCTTCAACAACCTGCTCGACGTGGATGGGGCGCTGCTGGCGGTCTCCGCGTGGGAGGGGGAGCCGCTCGCCGCCTGCGCCATCATCAAGCACTCCACCCCGTGCGGAGTGGCTGTGGCGCAGGATGCCGCGGCGGCGTACCGAGAAGGCGCTCGCCACCGATCCGACCAGCGCCTTCGGCTCCATCATCGCCTTCAACACACCGGTCACGGCTGCGGCGGCCGAGCTGATCCGCCCGAACTTCGTGGAGGCGGTGGTGGCGCCGGGGTATGAGGCCGAGGCGCTGGCGCGCCTGCGTGAGAAGAAGAACCTGCGCCTGCTCGAGATCCCCGCCTTCACCGCGGGTGGTCTGGACGTGAAGCGGGTCGCCGGCGGATTCCTCGTTCAGGAGCGAGCCAGCACCCGCTTCCCGGAGGACGCATGGCGGGTGGTGACGCGTCGCACCCCCACCTCCGAGGAGTGGGGGGACCTCCGCTTCGCCTGGAGAGCGGTGGCGGCCGGTGAAGTCGAACGCCATCCTGCTCGCGCGTGATGGGGGAACCGTCGGCATCGGCGCGGGGCAGATGAGCCGCGTGGATTCCTCACGTATCGCGGTGCTCAAGGCGACGGACAACGGCTTCGACCTGAGGGGCGCCGCTCTGGCGTCGGACGCCTTCTTCCCCTTCCGCGACGGGGTGGACGCGGCGGCGGGCGCCGGCGTCCGCGCCATCATCCAGCCGGGCGGATCGGTGCGCGACGAGGAGGTGATCGCCGCGGCCGATGAGCACGACATCGCGATGGTGTTCACCGGACGCCGTCTCTTTCGCCATTGATGGAGACGATCCCGGTGGTTGGAGAGAGTGGATCCCACGTGCCGCGCTTCCGCTTCGCGCCTTCGCCGACCGGCTCGCTTCATGTGGGCGGCGCGCGCACGGCGATCCTGAACTGGCTTCTCGCGCGCCGGAGCGGCGGTGTGCTGGTGCTGCGCATCGAGGATACCGACATCGGGCGCAACGTGGAGGGCGCCGAGCAGCAGCTGCTGGAGGACCTCGAGTGGCTCGGGCTCACCTGGGACGAAGGCCCCGGCGTGGATGGCGCGGTGGGCCCGTACCGTCAGAGCGAGCGCGCAGAGATCCATCGGGGAGCGGCGCTCCGGCTCCTCGAAGCCGGTTTCGCCTACTTCTGCGACTGCCCGCCGACCACGGAGGCCGGCACCGAGCGCCGGCCTCGCTGTCAGTGCGCCGAGCGCCCGTTCGACGGCTCCTGGCGTGAGGGTTCCTCGGTGCGCTTCGCAGCCGAGGATCGCGCGGAGGTCCTCGTGTCCGATGCGATACGCGGCCAGGTGGTGTTTCCGGGCGACGCGGTGGAGGACTTCGTGCTTCTCCGGTCGGACGGGCGCGCGACGTACAACTTTGCGGCCGCCGTGGACGATGCAGCCATGGGAATCACGCACGTGATCCGAGGGGCGGACCATCTGAACAACACTCCCAAGCAGGTGGAGGTGCACCGCGCCCTGGGAGCCGAGCCGCCGCTGTTCGCGCACATCCCGCTGATCCTCGGGCCGGATCGGCAGAAGCTCTCCAAGCGGCACGGTGCCACGTCCGTCGCGGAGCACCGCCGGCTCGGCTACCTCCCGGAGGCGCTGGTGAACTACCTCTCCCTCCTCTCCTGGTCCTCCCCGACCGGTGAGGAATTCCTGGAGCGGGATCGACTGATAGCGGAGGTGGAGCTGGAGCGGGTGGGCGCCAGCGACGCCGTGTATGATCCGGAGAAGCTTCGCTGGCTCTCCCATCGGCATCTGCAGACGCTCGCTCCCGCGGAATTGCAGACCAGGGCCGTTCCCTTCCTGGGGGCCGCCGCCGACCGCATCCCGGCGGAGCGGCTTCCGGACGCGCTGGAAGCGGTGCGCGAGCGTGTTTCGGTGCTCTCGGAGCTGGAGGCGGAGCTCGCGCCCTTCGGTGGCCCCGCAACACCGGAACAGCTGGCCGCGCGTGACGCGCTGCGGGAGGACGACGGAGCCGCCGCGCTGCTCGCGGCCGCGGCCGACCGCCTGGCGGGGCTCTCGCCGTGGAGCGCCGAGGCGATCGGTGGTGCGTTCCGTGACGTCGGTCGCGAGCGGGGCGCCCGCGGTCGCGCGCTGTTCCGGCCGCTGCGGGTGGCGCTCACCGGCGAGGAGCACGGGCCCGACCTGTCGCGGATCGCGATGGTGCTCGGTCAGGAGCGCGCGGTTCACCTGCTGCGACTCCAGCCGGTTTGACGAACGGCCGCGCCGTTTCTACCTTGTCGCGCTCGTGCACGGAGGTTGCATGGCGGCTGCCCTACGGGAGCGGCAGCGGGCGGTGCCGGAGGCAAACGGATGTTGGCCGGCGCCGGACCCTCGGGTCCTCACCCTGGGTACTACCGCGCCATTCACTGCACCCCGGCCGTCACGGTGCGATCGTTCGATTGGTCGCAGGCAGGCAGTGGGATACCGGCCGGCTGGCCGGGGTTCCGAATGAGGGTCGGGAGGCGCGGACAATCGGCCGTGCCTGCCTGACGGTTCCATGCCCCGCCCGGGCATGGCACTTCACTATCGCTGGAGGACGACAATGAGATTTCGGAGTGGAACGACGTTCGCCCTCGGGGCGGCCCTCCTGCTGGGCGGGTGCGCAGCCGGCGCGGCGGGTGGTGCGGGTGGCGGTCCTGCCACCTCGCCGACCGGTCGTGTTTACGAGGAGGGCACCGCTCCCACCGCCAGCCGCTGGACGTCGCCCGCGACGCTCTTCCTGGCGCAGGAGCAGTATCAGCGCGCCCTGGAGCAGGCGCGGCAGGGGATCGATGCGGAGCCCGGGAACCCGCAGCACTACTACCTCGCGGGCCAGGCCTATCTCGGCCTGAACGAAGTGGACGAGGCGTTGGGGATGTTCCAGCGCGCCCAGGAGATCTACCCCGCCTACGAGCTGGAGATCGAGCCGCTGCGCGAGCAGGCATGGGCGATCGCGTTCAACGAGGGCGTGAATGCCTACAACGCCGGCGACATGGAAGCCGCTACGGCTGCGTGGGACCGTGCGAACCGGGTCTACGACCTTCGCCCGGAGTCGTACCTGAACCTGGCGGTGATCCACACGCAGCAGGCCGAGTACGATCGCGCGATCGAGGCGTACCGCGGCGGGCTTGCCTCGCTGGAGCGTGAGCCGGCGAGCCGGCTTCTCACGGAGGAGGAGGTGGAGGAGCGTCGGGAAAGCCGGGCCACCATCACCGCCAATCTGGCGCAGCTGCTGAACTACACCGAGCAGTACTCCGAGGCGGAGCGACTCTTCCGCCAGCAGCTGGAGGTGTCGCCGAACGACGTGGAGGTGCAGAGCAACCTCGCCGTCGCGATCGCGCGGCAGGGCCGTACCGCGGAGGCGCAGGAGATCTACAACCGCCTGCTCGGCGACCCGAACCTGGGCGCGAGCGACCTGTTCAACGTGGGTGTCGCTCTCTTCCAGGGTGAGAACTACGAGCAGGCCGCCGAGGCGTTCCGCCGCTACACGGAGCGCCAGCCGAACAGCCGCGATGGCTGGTACAACTACGCCAACGCGCTGTACGCGCAGAACTCCTGGCAGCCGCTGGTGGCGGTTGCGCAGCGGTTGGTGGAGCTCGACCCGCTGAACGAGAACTCCGCGCTGATCCTGGCCCGCGCACACCGTGAGGCCGGTCAGAACCAGCGTGCGCTGCAGGCGCTCCAGGCCAACGAGGCGCACCCGGTCCATATCGAGGATCTGGAGTTCCGCCCGGGTGCCCAGCGCAGCGTGGTCAGCGGCCGTGTGGCCGGCAACCGCGCCGCGGCCGGCACCCCGATCCAGCTCCGCTTCACCTTCTACGGTGAGGGTGGTGCCACGGTCGGGACCGAGACGGTCACAGTGACCGCGCCGGCGCAGGGCCAGTCGTCCAGCCTGGAGGCGGTGCACGCCGGCTCCGCGATCACGTACAGCTACCAGCTGGTGCGCTGATCCGCGGGCGGGACGGAAAGGTGGAAAGGGCGGGCTCCTCGGGGAGCCCGCCCTTTCTCTTGCGCGCCATCACATCCCGCCGCGATGGCGCGCCCGTCGAGCGGCGAGTCGCCCGGGTCCCATCCCGATTCCCCCGACGTGCTCCCCATCGTCGCGTGCGGGCGGGGGGAGGGCGCATGAATCTTGCGCCTCGCGACGGGCTCAGGGACGGCCCCAGAACCCACCCCGTACGGAGCCCGATGCAACAGTGCCCCGCGTGTGAGTCGGAGATCGATGCGGACCGGGCGGACTGCCCCGCCTGCGGGTCGGACCTCGCGGCCAGCGACGAGATCTTCCGCTGCTCCCGCTGCGAGGAACGCTACCGTGATTCCGACGCCTGCCCCGCCTGCGGGCACCTGCGCGAGGAGGTGCCCTGCGAGCGGCATTCGGAGCGGTCGGCGGTCGGACGCTGTGTGATCTGCGGTCGCGCGCTGTGCAGCAGCTGCCGCGAGGGCGACAACCGCGCTCTGCTCTGTGAGGAGCACGGCGCCATCACGGTGATCGAGGGGTGGGCCCAGGTCTACAGCACGGCGAGCGAGTTCGAGGCCAGCCTGGTGCGGGAGAACCTCGCGGCAGAGGGGATCGACGCGCGGATCTTCTCCCAGCGCGACCGCATCTTCTCGGTGGATCTGGGCGAGCTCAGCATCGTGCGGCTCCTGGTACCCGTCTTCGCGTACGAGCAGGCGCTCGCCCTGATCCGGGACCACATGGATACGGGCGGCGAGGTCGCCTTCGCCTGCGCCTCGTGCGGAGAGGCGTACGAGGCGGGGAGCCGGGAGTGTACCGCCTGCGGCGAGCCGCTCTCCTGAGGCGTTTGGGAGCGGTGCCGGCGCCGTTGACATCCGGCGGACCCCCGCTATGTTCCGCCGCGGATGGGCGGCTCCCGCTCTCGCGCCGGAGCCGCTTTCCGCATTCCCGAATGATGCCGGCGGCCGACGCGGCATTCAACTCCAGCTGGACCGAGACGTGAAGCTTCCGGTAGTGGCCGTGGTGGGCAGACCGAACGTGGGCAAATCCACCTTCTTCAATCGCGTGCTGGGCGAGCGCCTCGCGATCGTGGAGGATCGCCCGGGCGTGACGCGCGACCGGAACTTCGCGCGCGCCGACTGGGCCGGCCGCCAGTTCTACCTCGTCGACACCGGCGGCATGGTGGAGGGCTCGGACGAGCCGATGGACCGCCTGATCCGGCGCCAGGTGATCGCCGCGATCGACGAGGCGGACGTGGTGGTCTGCATGGTGGACGGCAAGGACGGTCCGCACCCGCTGGACTACTCCGTCGCCGAGTTCCTGCGACGCAGCCGCAAGCCCACGGTTCTGCTGGTCAACAAGATGGACAACGTGGGCAGACCCGCGCGCGCAGGGGCACCACGAGTTCTGGGAGCTGGGCCTCGGCGAGCCGCTCCCGCTCAGCAGCCTGAGCGGCAAGGGGAGCGGCGACGTGCTCGACGCTGATCGTCGGGCTCCTCCCGGACGCGGGCGACCTGGAGGAGGAGGAGGCGCTGCACGTGGCGGTGATCGGCCGGCCGAACGTGGGGAAGTCGCAGCTTCGTGAACCGCCTGCTGGGCGAGGATCGCCTGGTGGTCTCGGACGAGGCGGGCACCACGCGCGACGCCATCGACACGCCGATCACCTACCACGGCCGGAAGATGGTGTTCATCGACACGGCCGGGCTGCGGCGGCAGGCGCGGGTGCACGAGAGCGTGGAGTTCTACAGCGCCCTCCGCACCGAGCGCGCGATCGAGCGGGCCGACGTCTGCCTCCTGCTGATCGACGCCACCGAGCCGATCCACAACCAGGACCTGAAGATCGCGCAGAAGGCGTGGGACGCCGGCTGCGGGCTCATCGTCGTGTGCAACAAGTGGGACCTGGTGGAGAAGGAGACGATGACGGCGCCGAACTTCGAGAAGGCGCTGCGCAGAAGGCGCCCTTCCTCGGCTGGGTGCCCATCCTCTTCACCAGCGCGCTCAGCGGCCAGCGGGTGCAGAAGACGCTCGACCTGATCGTGCAGGTGCGAGGAGCAGCGGCCGCGTCGGATCCCGACGCACGAGGTGAACGAGGTGGTGCGCGAGCTGGTCACGCGGACGCGTCCGCCGCACGCGCAGGGGCGCGCGGTGCGGATCCTCTACGCCACGCAGGTGGCCATCCGAGCCGCCGACCTTCGTCCTCTGTCGCCAACATGCCGGATGCAGCTGCCGGACAGCTACCTCCGCTACCTGCAGAACGGCTTCCGCAAGCGGCTGGGGCTTCGAGGGAGCGCCGCTCCGGATGCACCTCCGGCGGCGGAGCGAGGAGGAGTGAGGCGCGGCAGGGAGAGGAGGGGTCGGAGGGCGCGGCCATGATCGGCGCGCTCCTGCTCGTCGCCAGCTATCTGGTCGGGTGCCATCCCCACCAGCTACATCGCCGGGCGGGCTGTCACGGGGGATCGACCTGCGGCGAGCACGGGAGCGGCAACCTGGGCGCGACCAACACCTTCCGCGTGCTGGGCGCGAGGATCGCGGCGCCCGGTGATGGTGTTCGACATCCTGAAGGGATTCCTTCCCACCGTCGCTCTTCCCGACGCTCGTGGACGGGCGGCGGCATGGGCAGTGGGCGCTCGCGTTCGGCGCGGCAGCCATCGTCGGGCACATCTTCCCGATCTACATGGGCTTCCGGGGCGGCAAGGGAGTGGCGACGGCGGCCGGTGTGTTCCTGGCGCTCGCGCCGCGCCGCGGTGCTCGCCGCGCTCGCGGTCTGGCTGGTGATGCTCGGCGTGTCGCGGATGGTGTCGCTGGCCTCGATCGTGGCGGCGCTGGCACTGCTGGCCGCGCTGCCGTTCAGCGCCGCACCGGCCGGCCGTTCAGGCGCTCGGCGTGGCGGTCGCGGCAGTGGTGATCTTCGCGCACCGCGCGCAACATGCGCCGGATCCTGCAGGGGAAGGAGTACCGGTTCGGAAGCCCGTGCCCCGCGAGTGGACGGAGGAGCAGTGATGAGCGAGCCGCGTGTCGCCGTGATCGGCGCCGGGAGCTGGGGGACGGCGCTGGCCGAACCTGCTGGCCCGCAAGGGAGTGGAGACGGTTCTCTGGTCGTTCGAGCCCGACGTGGCCGAGAGCGTTCGACCGCGAGCACCGCAACCCGCGCTACCTGGCGGAGATCGAGCTCGCACCCGCGCCTCCGCGCGACCACGCGATCTCGCGGAGGCGGTGCGGGGCGCGCGGGGTGATCGTCTCGGTCAGCCCCTCCCACGTGGTGCGCTCGGTGATGAGCCAGGTGGCGCCGCACGCTGGAGCCGAGGCGCATCGTCGTCAGCGCCTCCAAGGGGATCGAGGTGGATTCGCTGCAGACGATGGACGAGGTGCTCGAGGCGGTGCTCCCGGGCCGGCTCGGCCGGCGCGCCGCCTTCCTCTCCGGGCCGAGCTTCGCGCTGGAGGTGGCGCAGGGTCACCCGACCGCGGTCACCATGGCCGCCGCGCGACCCGGACGTAGCGGCCTTCGCGGCGCAGGAGCTCTTCCAGACGGACGTACTTCCGCGTCTACACCAACGACGACGTGCGCGGGGTGGAGCTCGGCGGCGCGCTGAAGAACGTGATCGCCATCGCCTCCGGCGTGGTGGACGGGCTCGGCTTCGGCAACAACACGCGCGCGGCGCTGATCACCCGCGGCCTCGCGGAGATCACCCGGCTCGGCGTCGCGCTGGGCGCGCACCCGCGCACCTTTTCCGGGCTGGCGGGGATGGGCGACCTGATCCTGACCTGCACCGGCGCGCTGAGCCGCAACCGCTCGGTGGGGGTGGAGCTGGCGAAGGGACGCACGCTCGACGAGATCCTCGCCGGGATGACGATGGTCGCGGAGGGGGTGCGCACGGCGCGTTCGGCCCGCGACCTGGCGCAGCGGCAGCGGCGTGGAGATGCCGATCGTGGAGGAGGTGTACGCGATGCTGTACGAGGGGCTGAGCGCGCGCGAGGCAGTGGAAACGCTGATGCTCCGGGAGCCCAAGCCGGAGGTCTGGAGCTGAGCATGGCGGCGCTCCCGGGCGCGGGTGAGGGGCCGCGTCCGCGCCGCCGGCTGGAGAGCCGGGGGCGGCTTCGCCGCGCCCGGCGCCGCACCTTCTACTCGATCGGCGAGGTGTGCGCGATGCTGGACATCAAGCCGCACGTCCTCCGCTACTGGGAGACGCAGTTCCCGCGACTGTCGCCGTCCAAGAACCGCGCCGGCAACCGCGTCTACACCGGCGAGGAGCTGGAGCTGATCGCGCTGATCCGCCGGCTGGTGCACGACGAGCGGTACACCATCGAGGGCGCGCGGCTCCGCATCGGGAGATGGAGGCGGAGGGGAGCGCGGGGCAGCACTCGTCGCGGGCCCTGGAGCTCTCCTTCCTCCGCTCACTGCGAGAGGAGCTGGAGGACATCCTGGAGGTTCTCGATGTCACCGTCCCGTGAGCCGCCGCCGCGGCGCGCAGCGCCGGTTGCGTCCGCTCCAGGGCGAGATCGACCTCGCATGATCCGGTCCGGCGGACCGCACCCGCGAGGTGCCGCCCGCGAATCCTGAGCCTGCTGCACTTCGATGCCGCATCACGATGCTGATCCTCTGCACCAACGACGACGGATACCGGGCCACCGGTCTGCGCATCCTCGCCGAAGCCGCCCGCGGGCTCGGGGAGGTCCAGATCGTCGCGCCGGACCGCGAGCAGAGCGCGAGCAGCCATTCGCTGACCATGCACTTCCCGCTGCGAGCCCATCGGCTCGACGAGACCACCACCCACGTGGACGGCACGCCCACGGACTGCGTGGCTCTCGCCGTGGGCGAGTTGCTGGAGCGACGTCCGGACTTCGTGCTGTCCGGGATCAACCACGGCCCCAACATGGGCGAGGACGTGCTCTACTCCGGCACCGTGGCCGGCGCGATGGAGGCGACGATCCTCGGCATCCCGGCGGTCGCCTTCTCCTACGCCGGGCGCGACCCCACCGCGATTCCGGCCTACGCTCCGCTGGTCGCCGAGCTCCTCCCGCAGCTGGTGCGGATGGATGGCTTTCCCGCCGGAGACGCTGCTGAACGTGAACTTCCCGGCCATCAAGCCATCCGAGGTGAAGGGCGTTCGCGTGACGCGGCTGGGGCGGCGGGTGTACACCGACTCCATCACCCGCGCCCAGGACCCGAGCGGGCGTGAGTACTTCTGGATCGGCGGCGGCGGCGTGAGCTGGAGCGCCACGCGAGGGCACCGACTTCCGGGCGGTGGAGGAGGGCTACGTCTCCGTGACGCCGCTGCACCTGGACCTGACCAACTACGAGCTGCTCGCCGAGGTGGAGCAGTGGGAGCTCCGACACGTGAGCGATCGTTTCGTCGCGCAGCGGCGCGCGCTGATCGGCAGGATGCAGGAGCGGGGCATCCGCGACCTGGAGATCCTGCAGCGTCTTCGACCTGATCCCCCGGCACGAGTTCATCCCGCGAGGCCGTCTGGCACCGCGCCTACGAGGACGTGCCGGTCCCCATCGGCTTCGGCCAGACCGCCTCGCAGCCCTCGCTGCAGGCGCTCTACATGCAGATGCTGGAGCTGAAGCCCGACCGACCGGGTGCTGGAGATCGGGACCGGCTCCGGCTTCCAGACCGCGGTTCTCGCGAAGCTGGTGGACCGGGTCTACTCCGTGGAGCGGCTTCGTGAGCTCTCGGTCCGCGCGCGGGCGGTGCTGGACCGCATGCGCATCTCCAACGTCGCCCTGCTGGTCGGCGACGGGACCATCGGCTGGAGCCGCTACGCGCCGTACGACGCGATCCTGGTCGCCGCCGGCGGCCCCGGAGATCCCGGAGCCGCTCGTGTCGCAGCTCGCCGTGGGCGGGCGCATGCTGGTGCCGGTCGGGAACCTGGAGATGCAGCGCCTGGTGATGGTCACCCACACCCCGGACGGGATCGAGGAAGAGGAGGTGCTCGACTGCACCTTCGTGCCGCTGCTCGGCCGCTTCGGCTGGAAGGAACAGAGCGAAGCATGAGGGAGCGGAGCGGCATTCGGGCGGTGATCGTCCACTACATGCAGGGGCTGCTGATGGGCGGAGCCGACATCATCCCGGGCGTCAGCGGCGGAACAATGGCGCTGATCGTCGGCATCTACGAGCGTCTGATCCACTCGATCCGGTCGCTGGCGGGATCGGCCGTGTACCTGTTGCGCGGACGGCGGGCGCGAAGCGGGTGAACGGTTCCGCGACGTGCACTGGTGGCTGATGCTGCCGCTGGGCGCCGGGGTTCTCACCGCGCTGGTGGTCGGTGCGTCGCTGATCCCGCCGCTGCTGGAGCGGTATCCGGAGGGCTCGCGGGCCGTGTTCTTCGGGCTGATTCTGGGATCGCTCGCGATTCCCTGGCGCAGGATTCAGCGAGGTGCGGCCGGCGCACTACGCAGTGGCCGCCGGCGCGGCGCTCCTCGCCTTTCTGCTGGTGGGTCTGCCACCGCGGGAGGTTCTGGATCCGCCGCTGAGCGCTGTCTTCTTCGCGGCCGCAATCGCGATCTGCGCGATGATTCTACCGGGCGTGAGCGGCTCGTTCCTGCTCTATGTGATGGGGCTCTACGGGGCCACGCTGTCCGCACTGAACGGCCGCGACATCGCGTACATCGCGGTGTTCACCGCGGGTGCGGTGATCGGGCTGGGCAGCTTCTCGCGCGTGATCGATCACCTGCTGCGCCACCGCCACGACGTCACCATGGCCGCCCTGGTGGGGCTGATGGGCGGCTCACTCCGGGCACTCTGGCCCTGGCAGGCGGACGACCGCTCGCTGCTCGCGCCGCCCGGTGATGGCAGGATCTTCACGGCGCTGGCGCTGGCCGGCCTCGGCTTCATCCTCGTGACCCTTCTGGTCTACTTCGGCAACGTGGCGGAGCGGCGGTCGGAACCTGCGCCGCACGCCGGTTGACACTCTCGCGTCGCGTCCAGTACGTTCCGCCGTACCTTCCGTCACGCCGTCGAAGGCCTGCGGCGGGTTCCGCCCACGCGTCATCCCCCGCCACGCCAGCGGCGGGCAACCGAGTGCTCATGCCATGAACGATCGACCCGCTGCCGCCGGAAGCGAACCTTCCCGGGGAACCGGTCTCCTGGGCCCCGCGGTTCCACCCCGCGACTCCGGAGACCACCCGCGTCGCGGTGTGATCGACGGCGCGGTGGGACCGTTCCTGACCCGTGCACCGCAGTCGGCCTCCCCCGCCGCGGACCCTCTTCCGCTGACTCCCGAAATCCGCGGCGCGGATGACGACATGGATCAGGGTGAGGAGATCATCGCCAGCGGAGTTCTGGGCGCCGGTGAGGTGGTACCGATCGAGTCGCTGGCGCCCGGGAAGGAAGAGGGAGATCGCGAGCAGGGTCGCACCTCCTCCTCAGGGTTCGATTCCTCGCGCGGGTATGAACTGGAGCGGGAGCCGCGACTGCACGAGCAGGTGGAGGCGATGGCCGAGCCGGCCGGGGTGGACGTGCGGGAGGATGACGGAGCGGACGCGGGCCGGGCGGATGGCGGGGAAGTCACTTCCGGCTCGGAGGGCGCGGGTGGCAGCGTCGTGGAGGGGAGCGGTGAGCCTCGCCCGGAACCGGGCGAGGCCGACGTCCACAGGGCGGCCGAGTCCGCCGCGGACCCGGGGGAGGCGATGGGGAACTCGGAGGCGGCGGGGGACGACAGCGGCGTCTACGCAGGCGGGGGAGCGGGCTACGGAGAGGATCCGTACTGGGAGCCGTGGGTGGAGCCGTCCGGAGCCGATGCCGCCGTGGGATCGGACGATGCGGCCAGCGCCTGGGAAGCCGCCGCGGCGGGCGGGGAAGGGTACGCCGGATCGGCAGAGACTTCATCCAGCTCGGACGGCGAGGTGGCAGGCGCGACGCATGCCACACCCCTGCTCGACGAGGCGATCCCCGGAGCCAGCGCGGCGGTTCTCGAGGAGATCGCGGAGCGGCTGGAGCGCATCGCTCGCTCGCTTCGCTCTCGTGACGGAGATGATGTCGGCGGCGATGCCTCCGATCCGCTCGAAGTGCTGATCACCGGCTATGCCCTGGGCTACTCCGAGGGCGTGAAGAGCGGCGGGGGTCAGCAGCGGGACGAAGTGTGAAGCAACTCCTCGCCCGGTCGACCGGCGCACTCGTCGTTCTGGCTCTGGCGGGCTGTGGCCAGCCGACCGCCCCACGCAACGCTCCGGTCCCCACGTCCCCGATTCCGCACGAGCGGATCGCTGCCGCACTCAGCGGAATGATCTGGCCCATCCCGGTGCAGCGGACCGGGGAGGTCAGCTCGACCTACGGCGTCCGGGGCGTCCGGCATCACGACGGGCTCGACATCCGCGGCGCGGCCGGCGATCCGATCTACGCGGCGCGCGACGGGCGGGTCGTCTTCAGCGGCTGGATGCGGGGCTATGGCAATATCGTGATCCTGGACCACGGCGAGGGAGTCACCACGCGCTACGGACATGCATCCCAGCTGATCGCCGGGGTGGGAGAACGCGTCTCACGCGGCCGAGACGATCGCGCTCGTGGGCGCCACAGGCAATGCCACCGGCAACCATCTGCACTTCGAAATCCGCTGGGCGGGTCGCCCCATCGACCCTGCACGGCTGTTGCCCACGATGTCCGCTCGCTGATTCAGCCGGAGCCGGGGTCGGGGCCGATCTCGGTCTGCCAGCCCTGTGCAGACCTGGCAGCAGTGTCCGCCCGTAGAGGCGAATCCCCGGGAGGCAACCGGGTTTACGAGCGAGGGGTGGGGTAGTGATCCCCCGCCCCTCGCGTCGTGTGCCCGGCATGGGGGTCGGGTGGTGTGGGAGGGGTGCAGCGGGAATCACCCGCTGCACCCCATTCCGATCCACCAGGAATCGCCGCACCCGACCGGGGTGCGCCGGTGGCGGCTCAGCGCACCGTGATCGGTGCATATGCCCGGATGCTACGGCCGTCCGAAAGGGAGCCGTGCAGCACCATTTCCGTCATCCCCACAGCCAGGTCCCCGCTCGCGCGGAGCGCGGGAACGGAGAAGTGCAGAACGAGATCCGGCCGACCGTCGCCGTCGACGTCGCTCCAGGTGGCGAAGCGCGTTCCGTTCGGCCGCGTCGCGACGTGTGTGGATCCGATGCGGATCGACTCGATCTGGATCATGCTGAGCCCGAATGTGATCGCCTCGCGATCCAGCAGCACCACCTGCATGTTTCCGTTGGCAGCGAGATTCACGGTGGGCCGGGTCGTGATGTTCATCGAGATGAACGGGTCCATCTGCGTGAGGGCTCGGTAGACGTTGATCCTACCGTCCCCATATTCGCTGTCCCAGCCGGCCGGTCCCAGGTCATCGGCGGTGGCGCGGATGCGGGAGCGGATCGCGCTCGCCGAGGTCATGCCGGTGGCGCGGAGGAGCGCCGCGAGACCGCTCACCTGCGGAGTCGCCATCGAGGTGCCCGCGGCGTAAGCATACGCGGTGTTCGTCGTGTACCAACTGGAGAGGATGTAGCTGTGCGGCGCCTGATCACTCACGTCTCCACCGGGCGCCGTCACCTCCACCTGCGGGCCGTAGTTGGAGTAGCTCGCCCGTTCGTCGCCCCACCCTGTGGAGCCGACCGCCATGCACTCCGGGAATGCGGCCGGGAAAGACACGGTCGCCGCTCCGTCGTTGCCGGTCGCACAGATGGGAAGAACGTTGTTGCTCAGAGCATACTGTAGCGCCGCCTGCGTCGCGGCGCTCGGGGCACCGCCGCCGAGGCTCAGGTTGAGCACGTGAGCCCCGTTGTCCACCGCCCAGATCGGGACCTGCCGCAGGCCGATTTCCCGGCCCCGGGAGCGGTTTTCTGAGCGTTCCCGTTCGTGGCGGTCCGGTATGGTCGGCGCCGCACCCGGTGATTGACCACGCCCCGTGCGATGACTAGATTTCGAGGCTGGATCGGCCCTCGTAGCTCATCAGGACAGAGCGCACGATTCCTAATCGTGAGGTAGCAGGTTCGAGTCCTGCCGGGGGCACTGAAAAGGACCGCAGCGCGGGATCATCCGCGCGGCGGTCCCTGGTTTTCCAGCTTGCGGCTCAGAATGCCAGTTCCGGCGCCCTCACCGTCATCCGGCGGCCGGCGGCCTTCTCGATGTACCGAATCCCCTTCGGAGTGATGCAAACTCGTGGACCCTCGCCGATTGGGAAGAGGAAGTGGTGTTCGGAGAGGAAGTGGATGATGCGGAACAGGTCCTCGTACCCGACGGAGAGGTGCGAGCCGATCTCCGTGGCCGTCAGCGTATGGATGCAGTTGGCACCGGTTCGCTCGTAGACGGTGCGCAGGATCCGGTAGCGAAGGCGCTCCTCGCTCCATTCGGGCGGCAGGTTGGTGTCGAGCGCGCTCATCGGCTCCTCCGTGGTTTCGGATCCCCGTCTACGGGAAGTGCAACGCGCATGCCAGCCGCCGAATCGGCGTAAATGGCTGAGCCGGAAAGAGATCCGCGGATGCGCGCGGCTGCGGCATCGCGGTGGAGTGTGGCGTGCGCGCCCCACCCCGTCTCCCGGAGGGGCGGTTGCGAAACGCGCGGGTTTCTGGTAAATTTCGCCGCTTGCAGCTTGATTCTGCAGAGGTATCCGGCAACCGGCCAACCGTTCTAATCGAGGAACCGTATGTCTGCGCAGTCCGTCGCCCCTCGCTCGCGTCAGTCCCGTCCGGTGGATTCGGACGACGTGGTGATCTCGCGGGCTCTCGAATTTCAGCAACTGGGCGCGTGCGAACGTCCGCTGGATCATCGCGGGAGCGGTTCTTCTGGCGGTGCTGGTGACGGCGCTGCTGATCTGGCGCACCTCTCGTGCCCAGCGCATGGAGCAGGCCGCGCTGGAGTTCCAGATGGTGGAGCAGCAGGTCGCGACCGGGAACCTGCCGGTGGCGCAGCAGGAGCTCGCGCGCTACGTGAACCGCTTCAGCGGTACGCCGTACGCGGATGAGGCCGCGCTGCTGCTCGGGCAGCTGTACCTGCAGGAGGGGAATGCCCAGCAGGCGACCGAGGTGCTTCGCGAGCCGGCCGGCCGGATTCGCCGCGGGACGATGGGCGCCCAGGCGGCGCTGCTGCTCGCCGCCGCGCAGCAGGCGGCCGGTGACAACGCGGGCGCCGAGGCGACCTACCTGCGCGTGGCCGACGAGGCGGAGATGACGTTCCGGCGTCAGGAGGCGCTGAACGCCGCCGCCGCGCTGCGCGAGTCCGCCGGCAACATGGCGGGCGCCGCCGAACTGTACGGGCGCCTCGCTCAGATGGCCGAGCCGGGCTCGATGGACCGTGCCGTATACGAGATGCGGCAGGCGGAAGCCAGCGCACTGGCGGCGCAGTCACCCGCCGCCCAGTAGGACGATTCAGACGAGCCGGCCTCGCGCCGGCTCGCGCGTTTCTCCACCAACTCCCCGTCGGCCGGTGACATTCGGAGCCGCACTCGCCCTCTTCCTGCTCGAAATCCGCTATCCCTGGATCGACCCGGTCGCGCTCCCGCTGCCGGGTCCGCTCGACGTGCGGTGGTACGGGCTCGGGTATCTCCTCGGCTTCACCGCCGTCTACCTGATCCTGCGGAAGCTCTCCCGCGAGGGCTTCCTGGCGGTGGAGGAGGAGGCGGTGGGCGACCTGCTCTTCAGCCTGATCCTCGGGCTGATCATCGGGGCGCGGGTCGGCTACATCCTCTTCTACGACTTCCCGTCCTTCGCGGCCAATCCGCTGCGGATCCTGCGACTCTGGGAGGGTGGCCTGTCCTTTCACGGGGGCGCGATCGGCGTGCTGATCGCCACCGCGCTGTTCGTCCGAAAGCATGGAACGAGCTACCTCCACCTGGGTGACTCGCTGGCGCTGGCCGCCACGCCGGGGATCTTCTTCGTACGCTGCGCCAACTTCATCAACGGCGAGCTGTTCGGCCGTGTCACCACGCCGGACTTGCCCTGGGCGATGCGCTTCCCGACGGACCCCGTGGCCATGAGGCTGCTGGGCGTGGAGCGGATGGGGATGCGTGAGCGGGAACTCGCGATCGGCGAGGCGTACCGCACGGGCGTCTGGGATCAGGTGATGCACCAGGTCCCTCTGCGACACCCATCGCAGCTTTACGAAGCGCTGCTCGAGGGGCTCGTGCTCGGCCTGATCCTCTGGGCCATCTACCTCTGGAGCAGGCGACGGGGAAGGCGGCCGGCAACGGGCACCTTCGGCGCGCTCTTCTTCCTGGGATACGGGCTGTTCCGCGGATTCGTGGAGCTGTTCCGCCAGCCGGACGCGCAGTTCCGCACCGCGGACGACCCGCTGGGTACCGTGCTCGGCCCGCTCACCATGGGGCAGACGCTGAGCCTCCTGATGGTGATCGGCGGACTGGCACTGTTGATCTGGGTCTGGCGGAGAGGTGAGGACGCCACCGGTGGAGCTCCCCCATCGGCCGCGCGGCGACCGCGACCACGCCGCTGAAAAAAGCCCGCCTTCCGGCGGGCTTTCCTTTGTACTCGAAGGTCGCCCGGCACCGGAAAACCGAAGCCGCCGACCCCCGACCCTGAATCATCCTGAATCCTGAATCCTGACCCCCGCCCCCCTCGCTCACCCCGGCACCGGCCCCCGGATCAGCAGCAGAATGCTCCCATGCCCGACGATCTGGTACTTCGCCTCATCGATCTCCACCTCGATGGAGTCGCGACGCAGAAAGACGGCGTAGTCTCCTCGCCGTGCCTGCAGCGGGACGTAGCGCATCTCCGCGTGGCTGCGGTGTGACCAGGGCTCACCGTCGGCGCCGGTTTCGACGGTCGGGTATCCCGGCCCCACATTGACGATGTACCCCGTGGCAACGGTCTCCTTGGCGGCGACGCCCTGCGGCAGGTAGAGCCCGGACGGCGTCTTTCCCTCCTCTTCTTCGGGCTTGATCAGGACCTTGTCCCCGACGACGATCACTTCGCGCAGCTTCTCAGGCATCCGGCACTCTGGGTCGATGATCCACGGGCGCGGCCACCTGCCGGCCCATGCCCTGAATATGGGCCGGGCGGATCGCGCGAGCCAGCCGCGGCGGGGGCAATCAGGCGTGCCGCGGCATGCCGGCCGCCGGGACCGCGACTTGCGGTCGAGTTCCTTCCTTTCCCCGTCTGCCGTGGCGCAGCTGCACGGCCGCTTTCCGGGCCGGCGGGCAGTCCTTATCTTGCGCGCGCGCAGGGTATCGCCGGGTGTGGCCTCTCTCCCCGTGCGGCCCGTGCACACGCCTCGTTCAGACCAACGGCCACAGGAGACAGCGATGAAGGATAGCTTCGGAGCCCGATCGACCCTTCGGGTGGGAGACCGGGAGTACGAGATCTTCCGCCTCGACGCGCTGGAGCGCGAAGGATTCGACGTGGGGCGGCTTCCGTATTCGTTGCGGATCCTGCTGGAGAACCTGCTCCGCACCGAGAACGGGGTCGCGGTCACGGCCGACGATGTGCGCGCGCTCGCGGGGTGGGATCCGCGCGCGGAGCCCGACAAGGAGATCGCCTTCACCCCGGCCCGTGTCATCCTGCAGGACTTCACCGGCGTTCCGGCCCTGGTGGATCTCGCCGCGATGCGCGACGCGATGGCGGCGCTCGGCGGCGACCCCGGCAAGATCAATCCACTGCAGCCGGTGGAGCTGGTGGTCGACCACTCGGTGCAGGTGGACGCCTTCGGCTCCCGCGCCGCGTTCCAGATCAACGAGGAGCTGGATTACGAGCGCAACGGGGAGCGGTACGCCTTTCTGAAGTGGGGGCAGCGCGCCTTCGACAACTTCAAGGTGGTCCCGCCGAACACCGGGATCGTGCACCAGGTGAACCTGGAGTATCTGGCGCGGGTGGTGTTCGGAGCGGACGCGGACGCGAAGGTGAAGGGGCGGCAGCAGGCATACCCGGACACGCTGGTGGGCACCGACTCGCATACGCCGATGGTGAACGGCCTCGGCGTGCTGGGCTGGGGCGTGGGCGGGATCGAGGCAGAGGCGGCCATGCTGGGTCAGCCGGTCTCGATGCTGATCCCGCAGGTGATCGGCTTCCGCCTTTCCGGCGAGCTTCCGGAGGGCGCCACGGCGACCGACCTGGTGCTGACCGTTACGGAGATGCTGCGGAAGAAGGGTGTCGTCGGGAAGTTCGTCGAGTTCTACGGGCCTGGTGTTTCCGCGCTCGCCCTTGCCGACCGTGCCACCATCGGCAACATGTCGCCCGAGTACGGCGCCACCTGCGCCATCTTCCCGGTGGACCGAGTGACGCTGGAATACATGCGCTTCACAGGTCGTTCCCCGGAGCGAGTGGCGCTGGTGGAGGCGTACATGAAGGAGCAGGGGCTATTCCACACGGCCGATGCGCGCGAGCCGGAGTTCACCGACACGCTCGAGCTGGACCTGAACAGCGTGGAGCCGAGCATCGCGGGCCCCAAGCGGCCGCAGGACCGGATCCGGCTCTCGCAGGCGAAGAAGGCATTCCGTGAGCAGCTTCCGTCGCTGCTTCCCTCGACATCCGCCGGTGCGCAGAAGGGGCGTTCCTCGGGTGCGGACGACGAATCCGGCGTCTGGGGCGAGACCGGGAGCACGCCGGAGACCCGCGTCGTCTGCAACCTGGACGGGGTGGACTACCACCTGGATCATGGGAGCGTGGTGATCGCCGCAATCACCAGCTGCACCAACACCTCCAACCCGTCGGTGATGATGGCTGCCGGGCTGCTGGCGAAGAAGGCGGTGGAGCTGGGTCTTCAGCGCAAGCCCTGGGTGAAGAGCTCGCTGGCGCCAGGATCCAGGGTGGTGACCGAGTACTACGAGCGGGCCGGGTCTCGATCGCTACCTGGACGAGCTCGGCTTCCAGACGGTGGGCTACGGCTGCACCACCTGCATCGGCAACTCGGGGCCGCTTCCGGAAGAGGTCTCGCGCGCGGTGCAGGAGGGCGGGCTGGTCGTCGCCTCGGTACTCTCCGGCAATCGCAACTTCGAGGGGCGAATCCACTCCGAGGTGCGTGCCAACTTCCTGATGTCGCCGCCGCTGGTGGTCGCTTTCGCCATCGCCGGCCGCATCGACATCGACCTGTACAACGAGCCGATCGGCACCGATCGCGAAGGGCGCTCCGTCTTCCTGAAGGACATCTGGCCGACGCAGGAAGAGATCCGGAGCACCATCGAGCAGGCGATCGAGTCCGACATGTACACCCGGAGCTACTCCGCGGTGGATCAGGGCGACGAGCGGTGGCAGGCGCTGTCGGCGCCCGGCGGCGACCGCTTCCACTGGGCGCCGGACTCCACCTACGTGCGCCAACCGACGTACTTCGACGGGATGTCTCCGGACACCCCGGAGTCCGTCGCCGAGATCCGCGGCGCGCGCGTGATCGCCGTGCTCGGCGACAGTGTCACGACGGATCACATCTCTCCCGCTGGCAGCATCCGCAAGGATTCGCCGGCGGGGCGGTACCTGATCGAGCACGGGGTGGATCCCAAGGACTTCAACTCGTACGGCTCGCGGCGCGGCAACCACGAGGTGATGGTGCGGGGGACGTTCGCCAATGTCCGGATCCGTAACCAGCTGGTTCCCGGGGTGGAGGGTGGCTTCACCCGGCACCAGCCGAGTGACGAGATCACCACCATCTATGATGCCGCGATGCGCTACGTGGAAGCGGGGACGCCGCTGGTGATCCTCGCCGGTCAGGAGTACGGCTCCGGCTCCAGTCGTGACTGGGCCGCCAAGGGCCCGTACCTGCAGGGGATCAAGGTGGTGATCGCTGAGAGCTACGAGCGGATCCACCGCTCCAATCTGATCGGGATGGGGGTCCTGCCGCTGCAGTTCCGCGCCGGAGAGTCGGCGGCGACGCTCGGGCTGGACGGGTCCGAGACGTTCGACGTCGAGGGGCTTCCGGGGCTGATCGCGGAGGGGCTCGCCGCCACGCGCGAGGTGCAGGTGCGGGCGGTGCGGGAGGATGGCTCCGAGAGGCGCTTCCCGGCGATCGTCCGCATCGATACGCCACAGGAGGTTCTCTACTATCGCCACGGCGGGATCCTGCAGTACGTGCTCCGGCAGCTGCTCTCCGGCAAGGATGAGGACGAGGCCGTGGCGCCCCCCGTGGCCGCCGCGCCGCGCGGTGAGCCGGACCACCGCCCCGACAATGGCGACGTGGACGAGGGCTCCATCGAGTCGTTCCCGGCGAGCGATCCGCCCACCTACTGAGCGCCGCGGGCGGAGGGGAGCGCGGCACCATGGGCCCGGACGGCGACGCAGCCGCCGACGGATCCCGGCCGCCTTCGACGGGCGGCGGGGGAGGCGCTTTGCACGCGTCCCTCGCCGCGGGGGGCGAGTTCGACCTGATCCGCACATTTCTGCAGAGGAGCGGGGCTGCGCGCCCCTCGGAGGAACTGGTCGGGCCCGGTGACGATTGCGCGGTGATCGTCGGTGGACGGATCGCGCTGTCGAGTGACATGAGCGTGGAGGATGTCCACTTCCGCCGCGAATGGCTCACGCCGGGTGAGATCGGGTGGCGTGCCTGCAGCGCTGCAATGAGCGACCTCGCGGCGATGGGGGCCCGCCCGATCGGCATCCTCGTTTCGCTCGCCGTTCCCGAGGCGGATGCGCGTGAACTGGCCATCTCGGTGATGGATGGGGTGCGGGAGGCGGTCGAGTCGGTCGGTGGGGTCGTGCTCGGTGGCGACCTCACGCGCTCGCCCGGTCCCGTCGTCGTCGACGTGACGGTCGTGGGAACGGCCGAGCACCTCATCCTCCGATCCGGCGCGCGGCCCGGTGACGAGGTCTGGGTCACCGGGCAGCTCGGCGCATCTGCCGCGGCGGTGCGCGCGCTGCTCGCGGGCCAGCAGCCGTCCGACCGCGCCCGCGAGCGCTTTGCCCACCCCACCCCCCGCATCGCGGAAGCGCGGATCCTGGCGGAGACCGTGACCCTTACATCGTTGATCGACGTCTCCGACGGGCTACTCGGCGACGCCGCGCAGCTCGCAACCGCCAGCGGGGTGGCCGTGGTGCTGGACGCTGCCGCGATCCCCGTGGATCGTGCGGCCATGCCCGGGCTTTTACCGGCGGAGTCGCTGCGACTCGCCGTGGCCGGTGGCGAGGACTACGAACTCTGCTTCACGGCTGCGGCCGGGGTGCTGGATGAGCCGGTGAAGCGACAGGTGGAACGCGATGCGGGCATCCCGCTTACACGGGTGGGGGTGGTGGAGGCGGGGGAGGGCGTGCACTGGAGATCGAAGGACGGCGGGCGGACGCCCGCGGGTCCGGGTGGATATCAGCACTTCGGGGAATCCTCTTGATCCGAGCCGTGTGGGTGGCGCTGGTACTCGCGGGGTCCACGGCCTTCTTCGGCCTGCTCGCGATCGCCGGGGCGCTGCTGCGGGTGCGCGGTCCGCTGTACCTGCGGGCGACGCAGAGCTGGAGCCGCACGATCCTGCGCGCGAGCGGGACGCGGGTGGTCACGCACCGCATGGACGAGGTGCCGTGGCACGCACCCCAGGTGCTGGTCTGCAACCACTCCTCGGTGTTCGACGTGCTCGCCATCGCCTCCGTTCTGCCGGGTCCCTTTTCGTTCGTGGGGAAGAAGGAGCTGAACTCGATCCCCTTCTTCGGGCACGCCTGGCGGGCGGCCGGTCACATCTCCATCGACCGGTCCGATCGCCAGAAGGCCATCGCCTCGCTGCGGCAGGCGGGCGAGAAGATCCGCCGCGAGCGGGGGACGGTGGTGCTGTTCCCGGAGGGTACGCGTTCGCGTGACGGGGAGCTGCTCCCGTTCAAGAAGGGTGCGTTCGTGCTCGCCGCCGAGGCGCGTGTGGCGGTGGTGCCTGCGGTGATCGAGGGGAGCCGGGCGGTGGTGGGGCAGGGGGGGCGCGTGAACAGGGCGACGATCCACATCCACTTCGGAGAAGCCGTGGACCCGGCGGAGTTCAGGGGTGCCGAAGAGCTGATGGGCCACGTGAGGGAGAGGATGACCGCGATGCAGGAGCAGGCGCGGAGCACCTCTCCGGGCCTCGTGGCCGGGTGAGGGAGGCATGCTCCCTGCACTCCCGCGCCCCATGAAGCTTCGATTCGCGGTTCCCGCTCTCGTCCTGCTCGCCGCCTGCGGTAGTCGGGAGGCCACGCTCTCCGGAACCGTCGCTGAGGGCGAGGGCCTCACGCACGTCTGGGTGATGGGGGCGCCAGAGCGTTCCGAGATCGTCGGCGACTCCTTCTCCATCGCGGGGATCCGCGAGGATGTCGTGGAACTGCGCTTCTCTCGCGGGGATCGCGAAGGCGGACGCATGGAGCTGCGGGGGATCGCGCGCGGCGCCAACCTGCTGTTGCGCGGTGTCTCCGTCAACGACGGAGTGGCCTTCCCGACGACGCTGGACGGCGAGGGAAATCACGTCGTGGAGGTGAACGGCGTGCGCCTCGGCACGCTCGCGAGCGTACCGGGTCGGGTGGATGCGCGTGGTTCGTTGCTCTCCCGCTCACGTTCCGGCGACGCGCTCCTGCTGCGCCCGGAAAGCGGCGGATTGCCCGATCTCCGAGTCGTGGTGACTCCGGGCACCGAGATCCGCACTGAGGACGGTGAACCGATCTCGCTGGAGCGCACCGATTTCGGAGACACCCTTCGGGTGGTGGGGACGGGGGAGTCCGGCTTCGTGATCGCCACGCTCGTGGAGGTACGGCGGTCGGTCGCACGCGATCGCACCACACCCGCGTCCGGCGGCGGCGCCTCGTCCGGGAGTCCCGCCACGCAGCCGGTTACTCCCACGTCGGTACGCGTCTCGCCCGCACCGGTGACGACCGTGCAGCCGGAGGAGCGTGCCCAGCCCGGCGAGCAGGGGCGCGCGCGGGGTAGGGAGCGGGGGCGGGGACCACCGGAGGGAAGGGGTCCCGGTGAGCGACCCGGGATTCCGTAGCGAACACAGGAGGCATGAAAACACAAAGGGCACCGGAGACGGCAGGGGCTGGGTTCATCGGAGCCGGCCGCTGTTTCCCGTGTTTCTTTTCCTTTTGCGCTACTTGTGATCCTCCGCCACCCGTGCATGCAGGTCTTCCGGATCAGCTGCCCAGCCGTGTGGAGCTGTAGATCTCCAGATCGCGCTCCGATACGATCCTCCAGCGACCATCTTCGAGGCGAAGAAGGAGCTCCTGTCGGCCGTTGCCGGTCCAGGTCTCGGCGGGGCCGCGGAAGGTCCATGATCGATCGAGGAGTGCGCGAGCTCGTCGTGGCTGCGGGAACTCGATCGCCTGCCGGTCCAGCACGATCTCGCGGTCCGTGTAGCGCTCCAGGTCCGCGCGGCGGTCGCGTTCGATGCGGGAGCGGGCCACGTTGTTCTGGTTGTGGTAGGCGACCCGGTTCGCGTAATGGGAGATGTGGCGCTCCAGGTCTCCCTGAATGAATGCCTCCTGTGCGTCCGCGATGACGCGACCCACTGCAGCCGCGGCCTCATCGCCCTGCTCCGGGGCGGAAGCATCGAGAAGGTTGCGGTGGGCCCGCTGGAAGAGGTCCAGGAACTCGGCCTCGACGGCGCCGACATCCAGCGCCTCCGGTGCGGCGGCGACCGGGGCATCATCACCCCCGCCACCGATCACCCCGAGCCCCCAGAGCCCCAGGATCACCAGCGCCACACCGGCGGCGTACCTGGCGAGCTGCCCCGGCATCCAGGCGAAGGGGGTGGATCGCGCGGCGGGTTGCGTACGCGCGAGAGGGGAGGGACGAACCGGGTGGACGGGCGCGTCGTCGCGCAGCCCCGTTCGCGGCAATTCGTCGGCTGCACCCGATCCCCGCACTCCCGGCGCCGCGGCGGGCACGATCACGGTGTGGTCGTCGGGATCCGCGACGAGGGTGCGATCATCCTCCGTGCGCCAGCGTTCGGGAACCGAGGAGAACGCCTCCGCGAACGCGCTCGCATCCGCGAAGCGGAGAGAGGGATCCGATTGGAGGGCGCGTGAGATCGCCTCTCGCAGCTCCGGCACCAGTACGGGCCAGGCGCCGCGCTCCGGAAGCGGCAGCGGCTCACCGGTGGCGATCCGCTCCCTCTCTTCCTCGTCGAACGGACGCGCGCCCGCGAACAGCTCGTATGCGACGAGACCGAGCTGGTACACGTCGGAGGCCGGCGTCAGCGGCCGCCCCGGCAACCGCTGCTCGGGCGATGCGTAGCCCGGGGAATGGGGCAGCTGCCCGGCGAGCGTGAGGTCGTCCTCCTCCACCACCTCCTGCGCCTTGGCGATCCCGAAATCCAGGATCTTGATCGTCTCGGTCCGCTCCAGCCCCGCGAGGAAGACGTTGGCGGGCTTCACGTCGCGGTGGATGATGCCGGCGCGGTGTCCGGCCGCCACTCCCCGCGCCGCCTCGCGCATGACCCGGAGCGATTCGGCCTCGCTGAGGTCGCCCTGCCGGATGGCGGCCTTCAGGTCGCGCCCCTCCAGCAGCTCCATGACGATGAAGTCGAGGTCCAGCCCGGGGTCCGTGCCGTAGTCGTAGACCTGCACCACGTTGGGGTGCGGTGGGATGCGCGCCGCCGAGCCGGCCTCACGACGGAAGCGCTCGCGCAGGTCCGAGCGCTGTGCTTCTCCGTGGGCCGGAAGCGAAACGATCTTGAGGGCGATGGGGCGCCCGAGGCGCAGGTCGCGCGCGCGGTAGACGATGCTCATTCCGCCGCGGCCGATCACCTCGTCCACCGTGTAGCGGTCGAGGAGAGTTCGGCCGATCAGCAGCGATTCCAGCGAGTGGCTCATCCTCGAAGCGGGTTCGGGGGCACGGCTGGCGCGGTCACCCGCCGTGCCACCGGTGGGGAGAGCTCAGCTCCGGGCGGCGTCCGTGCGCCCGGAGGTGTCGCGGAACTCGACTTCCACCCCGGACTGGATCCGGTCGGCGAGGAAGAGCGCGTCCCAGTTGGTCAGGCGCACGCACCCGGCGGAGGTCGCGTAGCCGATGGTCTCCGGCGCGCTGGTTCCATGGATCCCGTAGTGCTGCTTGGAGAGCCCCATCCACACGCGACCCACGGCACTGTTCGGGCCTGGCGGAATGCGCGCGTCCGGCTCGCTGCTGTCCACGTGCTCCAGGATCGCCGGTTGGTAGTGCCACCAGGGGTCGCGCGTGATCGAGCGTACGGTGTGCGTGCCATCCGGGGATGGGTCGTAGCTGGAGCCGAGGGTCGTGGGGAAATGGTACAGGATCCGACCCGCGTCATCAACCGCGTGCAGGTAGTGCCCCTCTCCCGACACGACGATCCTGGCGACCTGCCCCTGCCCCCGGGCACCGGAGTCGCGGATCGCGGGTACGTGGATACGGTCGCCCGCACCGAGCGAGGTCAGTTCCACGTCGGGGTTCAGCTTCCTCAACAGCTCCGGGCTGGTGTGGAAGAGCTCGCCCAGCTTCTCGGCCAGCGATTCGTAGCAGAGGCAGTCGAGCTCCGCCTTCTCGTAGATGTCCTCCGGGATATCAACGAACGGGCCCTCCACTTCCTCGGCGGTGAGCTGATGGGTTCGTACCAGCTCCCGCGGCTCACCGGCGGCACGAGCGAGCCGGTCGAACGTCTCCCGGTCGACGCGGCCCGTGGGGCGCAGTCCCTCGCGGCTCTGAAACCAGTAGACGGCGATCTCCGTGTTCTTGCCCCACCGTCCGTCGATGATGCCGGGAGAGAAGAGTGCCCGGTCAAGCAGGATCTGCGCGCTCAGAACCGAGGGGCCGGACACCCGTCCGTGCAGCGGAAGGTACGTCGCGCCGGAGTTCACCGCCTGGTGCGTGATGTCTTCCCAGCTCTCCGGGTTGGTGCCCACCGCGCCGTCCAGCCCGGCGGTGTCGATCTGCACCACGCGGCGCCAGCCGGTGTCGAAGCGCCCGCGCTCCAGATCGTCTGCACTGACGTTTTCGTAGCCGACGCCGTACAGTTCGGCGGCCGGCTCGGCGGCCGGCTCCGCCGTAGCCGCGGTCGAGGCGGCTTCACTGTCGCCGCGACAGGCGCCCAGCGCCAGGGCGAGAAGCAGCGCAACTGAGTGTATCTGTCTCATGGGAAACACTTTATGTAATGGTCAGGTATGCAGTGGTAGAGGCATGCGGAGCAAGCGGCGTGCCCGACGAGCAGGAGAACCGCAACAGGATCCCGCGAGCCGTCGGCGATTCCGCTGCTCCTTCGGCCCCGCTTGCTCCCGCGCCGCGGAGTGTCTACCATACCGGGGTCACCACCCCCTTTCCGAACGTACAGCCCACGATCATGAGACGAGCTATCGCGCCATTTGTGGCGCTGCTGACGGTGACCGCATGCGCTCCTGCGCAGCTGCAGACGCAGACCGACGATCCGCACATGGCCGCCGCGCTCCGCGTTCTCGCGACCACCCCTCTGGTGGACGGTCACAACGACCTGCCGTGGGCGATCCGCACGCACGATGCGTCGCCGATGGACGTGGCCGCCTATGACCTGCGCCAGCGCACCGAGGGGCACACGGACATCGAGCGGCTGCGGCAGGGGCGGGTGGGGATCCAGTTCTGGTCTGTCTACGTCCCGTCGCGGGCCGTGGCAGAGGGAGCCGCGCGGGTTCAGCTGGAGCAGATCGACATCGCCCGTCAGATCTTCGCCCGCTACTCGGACGTATTCCGGGAGACGCTCACCGCGGACGAGGCGCTGGTGGCATTCCGTTCCGGACACATCGCTTCGGTGATGGGGATGGAGGGCGGTCACGTGCTGGAGAATTCGCTCGGTGCCCTCCGGGCGTACTACGATCTTGGCGCACGCTATCTGACGCTGACCCATTCCGACAACACCGACTGGGCGGACGCCGCGACGGACACGCCTCGACACAACGGCCTCAGCCCGTTCGGTCGCGAGGTGATCCGGGAGATGAACCGGCTGGGGATGATGGTGGACCTGTCACACGTGGCGCCTGCGACCATGCACGCCACACTGGAGGTCAGCGAGGCGCCGGTGATCTTTTCGCACTCGTCGGCACGGGGGGTCACCGATCATCCGCGAAACGTGCCGGACGACGTTCTGCGGCGGATGCCCGCGAACGGCGGGCTGGTGATGGTGACCTTCGTGCCGCAGTTCCTGAACGCCGAGGTCGCGCGGTGGCAGGAGCAGCCGGAGGCATATCGCCGCGCCAACCCTGCGCCTCGCGCCACCATGGCGGATGCGATCCGGCACATCGAGCACGTACGGGACGTCGCCGGCATCGATCACGTGGGGATCGGCGGGGACTTCGACGGAATCTCGACGGTGCCGGTCGGCCTCGAGGATGTCTCCACCTATCCTGCCCTCTTCGCGGAGCTGTCACGCCGCGGGTGGAGCGAGGGCGATCTCCGGAAGCTCGCCGGTGAGAACGCGCTGAGGGTCTGGCGGGAGACGGAGAGGGTGGCCGGGCGACTGCAGGCGGAGCGAGGACCATCCACCGCTACCATCCAGCAGCTGGACGGGGCGCCGGCCCGGGGACGCTGACCGGAGGCAGGCCTGTGAAGCGACGCCAGTTCGTCGGTGCGCTGACGGCGGGGACGGCGCTGGGGATTCTCTCGCCCGGATCTCTGCTGGCCCGCGCCGTTCGCGGGGACGAGCTCTACATCGGACACGTTTCGCCGGCGGGTGGCGAGACCGGTCGCGCAGGTGCGGCCGCGGCGAGAGGCGCGCAGCTGGGCGTCGCGGAACTCGCGCAGAGCAGGTCCGCGGGGCGGGGCGGGGTGCGGCTGCTGGAAGGGACGGCGACAGGCGCGGCGGAGTCCATCGCCGCGGCCGCGCGTCTCGTGGAGAGGGGCGCTACCGTGATCCTGGGCGGCTTCGAGAGGGAAACGGTCGCCGCCCTGGACGAACTGGCTGCGGAGCAGGAAGTGCTCTTTCTGAACGTGGGCAGCGCGGCGGACGAGCTCGGCCAGCGCTGTCGGCCAACCACCTTCCACGTCCAGGCGAGCGCATCCATGCACCGCGATGCGCTGACGGCGTGGCTGGCCGACGGTGGGGACCCGGACTCCGGGGCCACCGTCGTGGGGTGGAGCCCGGAGCTGGAGCGACATGGCGCGGGTCGGCTGAACGACCGCTACCGGATGCGCTTCAATGAGAGCATGTCCGCGGCGTCGTGGGCGAGCTGGATGGCGGTGAAGATCGCCTGGTACTCCCATACCACACCCCGCGAAGGTGAGCCCGGCGAAACGGCGGCCCACCTCGTCAGCGAACGGGCGAGATTCGACGGGCACAAGGGGGTCGCGCTCAGCTTCCGTCCCTGGGATCACCAGCTGCGCCAGCCGCTGTACATCGCCCGTCACGGAGTGGACGGCACGCTGCGTATCGAGGCCGAGGTCCCGACTCTGGCGCCGGCGGAGGTGTCAGCCGACCCGGAGGCTCTTCTCGATACGCTGGGAGGTCCGCCGCGCGACACCGGCTGCGTGCCGGGCGAATAGCCCCGCAGGTGTGGGTGACCACTGCTCCGCTGGCCGTCGCGCCGTCTCCGAAGTTCCACTGAAAGGTGAGCGGTTGCCCGTCCGGATCGCTCGAGCCGGCGGCACTGAGGGAGACCGGGCTCCCCTGGATCTGCGAATACGGTCCGTTGGCGACCGCGTCCGGCGGTCGAGTGCCGCTCTCGACCGCGATCTCGATCGGGTCAGGGAGGAGGGCGAGCAGATCGTAACCGCTGAGCGCCTCCACCGCATCCACCGTGGTGAGATAGGTGCGCCAGTCCACGTTCCGGATCCCCGCCACGTTCGGCATGATCACGCCGATCACCTCCACGTCCTCGTTCGGGATGTTCAGCTGCCCGTTGAACGAAGCGGTGAACTGCGGATAGCGGATGATGAAGTCGTCGCTCGGATCGCCATCCGCCGGCTCGCCGAACTCCGCGTTCCCGACATAGGAGGCGGAGGTGCTCGCCGTGGCATCGATGGTCGGCATCTGGAACCGTCCGACCGTCCCGTCCGCCGCGCTGGCGCGGATGACGGCGGTGCCGGCCGCGCGTGCGCGCACCACACCGAATACATCGACGCTGGCGATGGTCGGCGTCTCCGAGAGCCAGGTAAAGGTGCTCGTGACCACCTGCCCGTTCTCGTCTCGCAGTGTCGCGAAGAGCTGGTCCTCGAAGCCCACGGGGAGCGGCGGCTCTGAGGCCGCACGACCGCTGAACGAGATGCCGCGCACGGAGGGCGGGGAGTTGCTCAGGGTGCCGTTGGACGCACCCGGGGTGCCGAAATCGCCGGCGCCGAACTGCACCGTCGAATACCCCCAGTTGGCGCCGTTCGCATCGGTGTTGTCCATCCCGGCATCCCGAACCGCGCGAGTCACGCCCCTCGCGAGCCCGGACCAGCGCACCGAATCCACCGTCGCGCCCGAAGTACTGCGGAGCACGAGCCAGTCACTGTCGTCCAGCCAGATGGTGGTCGCGCTGCCGGAGAAGTAGTTGTAATCCAGCTCCACACCACCGTTCCGGTTGATGTCGCCGCCGCGGCCCAGCACCGCGTAACCGCCGGCCGGCACCACCACGCTGCTGGCGATCTGGTGGACAGGCTGACCGCCGGACGCGATGGTCCATCCCTGCAGGTCGATGGACGATGCGCTCCGGTTGTGCACCTCGAACCACTCGCCCCAGGTGGCGCCGTCGGCGTTCACCGGGTCGCTCATCAGCTCGTGGATCACGATGTCACCCACCACCCGCTCCGGCGGAATGGTTCCGTCGCCGTCGTTGCAGGCGCCGAAGGTGCTCGCCACCGGGCCGGTCCAGACCCCTCCCGCGCTGCGCTGCAACGACAGGCCGAGCGGCGTCGAGGTGGACTGCTTCACGCCGATGTCCACGGACAGCATTCCGTTCGCCGGGCCGCCCACCGCCACGAACGTCCCACCGTACGAGATGAACTCCACCACCTGCCCGCCGGCATCCACCAGCGCGACCCCCTCCGGGTCCCCGTTCTGGATCCCGTTCGAGGGGTAGATGATCACCATCACACCGCGCGCGCCGCAGCTTGCCGGGACGATCCCCGCGAGGGTGGTTGTGCCGTACGCCGCTCCGCCGTTGCCGTTGTACAGGATCAGGCGCCAGCCGCTCAGGTCCGCCCCGGCAGGTGCCTCCACCTCGATGGATTCCCCGACGTCGGTGCCCACGTTGTCGTAGTGGATCTCGCTGATCCAGACACTTCCCGTGCCCGGCGGCGGTGGGTTCGCAACCACCTCGAGCGAGGCGCTTCCCGAGATGCCATTGGGTGCGGCCGCCGTGATCTGCACCGTCCCCGTCGCGCTTCCGGTGGCGAGCCCCGCGGAAGTCACGGACGCGATCGCATCGTCGGAGCTGCTCCAGGTGAACGGCACGCCCGCGAGCGGCTGACCATCGGCGCCGAAGGCCGTGGCCGTGAACTGCTGCGCCGTGCCCGCAGCGATGGTGCTGGTCGCCGGAGTCACGACCAGGCTCGCCACCGGCCCGGGTGGGGTCTCTTCAGCATCGTTACACGAGCCTAAGCTGCCGGGCTTCGGACCACTCCACGCGCCTGAACCGTCGCGCTGCAACGACTCCCCGATCGGGGTGGTCGCGCTCTGCTTCACCCCGATGTCCACCGACGTCATGCCGGCGGCGGGTCCGTTGGCCGCGGTGAAGGTCCCACCGTACGAGAGGAACTCGATCACCTCACCGGCGCCGTTGACCAGCGCGAAGCCGTCCGGATCGCCGTTCTGAATCCCGTTGGACGGATACTCCAGCACCACAACGCCACGCGCTCCGCAGGTCGCCGGCACGGTGCCGCTCAGTGAACGTGTGCCTGCGCTTCGCGACGACCGGGCGGGTGGTGGTACGAAGCACGTCTCAGTGCTAAGTTGTCGGGGAGTGGGGCACCGCCGGGCGGCCGTCCGGCGGCGCGGCATTTCGTACCATCCAATCCCTGGCTGCAATGATCGGATCGTTGAGAGGCGGAGTTCTGGGCGCCGCGGTGGTGGCGGTGCTGGCCGCGGGGTGCGCGCCCGCGGCGACCACGGCGGCGCCCGCGCCGGCCCCCACCGCGGCTGCAGGTGGGGAAGCCGGCGACACTGCGCGGGCACGTGCCGGTGGAACGCCACAGGTGCGTCCGTACGCGCGGGTGATCACCTCGGAGGCGCAGACGGAGCGTGGGCTGTTCATCGTCCACCGCATCGGCGAGCGCATCTTCTTCGAGATCCCGCGCGCCGAGCTGGGGAAGGATCAGGTGGTGATGATCCGGACCGCGGCGGGCGGCACCTCGGGTGGCTTCTTCGGGGGCGGGCAGACGCGCCACGTCCGCTGGGACCTGGAGGGGAACCGGGTGCTGCTGCGCGAGCAGTCGTACGAGTTCACCGCGGAGCCGGGTACGTCGATCGATCGCGCGGTGACGGCGATGCGAGCAGGGCCGATCGTGCTCTCCTTCAACGTGGAGAGCTGGGGCCCGGAGAGTGCGCCGGTGATCGACGTGACGCGGTTGTTCACGACCAATGTGACGCGGTTTGCCGGGGTGAACCAGTTGCAGACGGATCGCAGCTTCCTGGAGAGCGCGCGAGCCTTTGACGAGGTGGTGAACGTGCAGGCGTGGCAGACCGGCACGCAGGCGCCACCGCCGGGACCGGGTGGCCAGCAGCAGGTGCAGCAGGGCCAGCAGCCGCCGGTGACGGCGCTGGTGCACTACAGCATCCGCAAGCTCCCGGAGCAGCCGATGCAGCCGCGTCTCTGGGACCCGCGCATCGGCATGGGCTCGGTGCGTTTCGTGGACTACAGCCGTCCGGAACACCGCGCGGAGGAGCGCCGCTACATCCGTCGCTACCGGCTGGAGAAGCAGGATCCGAACGCCGAGATCTCGGAGCCGGTGCAGCCCATCGTCTTCTGGATCGACCCGGCCACACCCGAGTGGCTGGTGCCCTGGGTGGAAGCCGGTGTGCACGAGTGGCTCCCGGCGTACGAGGAGGCCGGGTTCCGCAACGCGATCCAGGCGCGGATGGCGCCCACGCCGGACGAGGACCCGCGCTTCTCGCTGTTCGATGCGCGAAACAGCGTGATCTACTGGCGCCCGTCCCCGGTGGCCAACGCGACCGGTGGGCAGCAGGTGGACCCCCGCACGGGAGAGATCCTGAAGGCGGAGGTCAACATGTACCACAACGTGATGAACCTGCTCCGCAACTGGTACTTCACGCAGGTCTCGCCGCTGGACCCGCGGGCGCAGTCTCTGCCGCTCCCCGACTCGCTGATGGGGCGGCTGGTGCAGTACGTGGTGGCGCACGAGATCGGCCACGCCATCGGCTTCCCGCACAACATGAAGGCGAGCGCGATGTTCCCGGCGGACAGCATCCGGAGCGAGAGCTTCCTGCGCCGGAAGGGCTCGCACGTCTCTACGCTGATGGACTATTCGCGCTTCAACTACGTGGCGCAGCCGGAGGACAACATCCCGCCGGAGCTGCTGATCCCGACCGTGGGGCCGTACGACCGGTTCGCGATCATGTACCAGAACCGACCGATCCCGGGTGCGACGACGCCCGATCAGGAGCGGCCGGTGCTGGACTCCTGGGCGCGGATGCAGGACACCATCCCCTGGTTCCGCTTCTCCACGCAGGACGCGACTCAGGACCCGCACGACCTCACCGAAGCGGTGGGCGACGAGGACGCGGTGCGTTCCACCACGCTGGGCATGCGGAACCTGGAGCGGGTGGCGAACTCGCTGCTGCGGGTGGCCGAGCGCCCGGGTGAGGACTACTCGCTGCTCAGCGAGCTGTACGGTAACACCGTGCAGCAGTGGGGGCGGTACAGTGCGCACGTGGCTGCAATCGTGGGCGGCGCCGAATCGCAGGAGCGGCTGGGCACGGGAGTCCGGTTCACTCCCATGCCGCGGGCCCGGCAGCAGGAAGCGATGCGCTACCTTCAGCAGAACGCCTTCCAGGTACCACGCTTTCTGATGGACGTGGAGGTGCTCAGACGCATCGAGCAGGAGGGCGCCGTCGCCCGGGTACGGATGGCGCAGGCCAACGTGCTGAACACGCTGCTGGCGCGGGGTCGCCTGGACCGCGTGATCGAGTATGAAGCGCTGGCCGCGCGCCCTGCCGACGCGTATACGCTGGCAAACATGCTCACCGACCTGAGGCAGGGTGTATGGACCGAGCTCGGCCACTCGAGTCCCCGCGTGGACGTGTACCGGCGCAACCTGCAGCGCTCGTATCTGGAATCGGTCGAGCGCACTCTTTTACCACCGCCACCGGTCACTCAGCAGGCGGGCGGCCCCGGCGCGACGCAGCAGCCCCGCTGGGCCAATGACGCCCGGCCGATTCTCCGCGGCGAACTCCAGGAGCTCGACCGTCTCGCGCAGCAGGCCATCGCCCGCACGACGGATACGATGACTCGCCTCCACCTGCGCGACGTGCGGCTGGAGATCGAGCGACTGCTGGATCCCCGCGCGCCCTGACACACGCCAGCGTTGGCTGAGGGGCGGGAGCAGAGAGGCACGGTGCGTGCTTCAGCTTCCCCCCCATGAGCGCGACCCCGCCCCCACACCCACCCGCCGCACGGTCGGCTGACGACTACCCGCGACGGCTGGTGCTGGCTGTTCTGGTCATCGTACTGGCGGGTCTTCTGCTGGCTCTGTTCGTCCTCGGCATCGACATCATTCTGGCGGCGTTCGGCGGGATTCTGTTCGCCATCCTGCTCCACACCCTCGCCCGTGCGATCACCCGCTTCGCCCCCGTCGGCGACGGCGTGGCTCTGACGGCGGTGCTGCTGCTCGGTACCGCTCTGCTGCTCGGCGCCGGCTGGTTTCTGGCTCCACAGATCGGTGCGGAAGCCGACGGGATCGGGCAGCAGGCGGAGCGAATCGCCGGCGAGGTGGAGGCTTTCCTGCAGCAGCACGGCTGGGGCCGCTGGATCCTGGAGCAGCTTCGCGAGGGTGGTGGAGAAGGCGCGGCCGATGGTGCGCTCGCGGCGCTCGGCAGCCTGTTCGGGGCGGCTTCGGCATGGTCCACCTACCTGCTGACGGCGTTCTTCGTCGGCGTGTTCGCCGCGGCGAATCCGGCCCTCTACATCGATGGCACCGTCGCACTGTTCCCGATCGCGCGGCGGGAGCGGGTACGAGAGGCGCTGCATCGCATTGGCACGGCGCTGCGGTGGTGGCTCATCGGACAGGGCATCGCCATGCTCCTCATCGGGGTGTCCACCTGGCTGGTGCTCTGGGCGTTCGGCGTGCCGCTCGCGCCCGTGCTCGGGGTAATCGTCGGCCTGCTGGGCTTCATCCCCTACCTCGGCCCCATCATCGGAGCCGTTCCCGTGGCGCTGGTGGCGGCGACACTCGGCGCGACCACCTTCTTCTACGTGGTCGCCGCCTACACCGCCGTGCAGCTGGTGGAGGGGTACGTGATCACACCGCTGATCCAGCACCGGATGGTGTACCTGCCGCCCGTGTTCACCATCATCACGCAGATCCTGCTCGGCACGCTGCTCGGGATCCTCGGGTTCGTTCTCGCGACGCCCCTCGCCGCTGTCGTGCTGGTGCTGAGCCGCTTCTATCGGGCGGACGTGCTGGGTGATTCCGGCGCCCTCGAGGAGAGATAGCGGCTCGGCGAGGATGTGCACGACACCCGATCGCTCTCGTCGCAACCATCCCGGAGTCACGCCGGTGTAGCGCCCGCGCTCTGCGACGGCGCGAACGATGCATCGCGCCCGTCGATCGAGCGTCCCGGCAAGCACCTGCGAGCCGGGGACTCAGGTGAAGCGGCACGGAGATGTTCGCCCCCGAACCCGCCCGCGGGTCGATCGCGCGCAGTACGCCGCTCTGCCGCGGAGCCGCTCCGATTCGGGCTTGCGGCTCAGGGGGCGATGGGCTGTTCGGCGTGGAGAGGGTGCAGCCGCCCGGCGTGAGACCCGGATATTGGACGATCCACGTGTCATGGGGCGGGCTGAAGGGCGGTGAGATGGAGCTGGATTGCGGGAGCGAGGGCGTCGCGATGCCGACGCCACAACAACGAATCATGCGAGAATGAGCGATTCAGCGGATAGCAGCAGCGATTCCGATCGTGGGCTGCGGCCGGGCTCCGACGGAGTTTCCGTGGCTGGGCGGGTGGCGGAGCAGGTGTTCCCGGGCGACAGCGAGCTGGCGCGGCTTTGCCGCGCGTTCGACTGGACGGCTACCGCGCTGGGCCACCCGTCCGGCTGGCCGGCCGAGGTCCGCGGCGTGGTGGCCACCTCGCTGGAGTCACGCCTCCCCATCTGTATGTGGCTCGGACCCGACCTGACCATCATCTACAACGACGAGTACCGGCGGCTGCTCGGAAACAAGCATCCGCAGTCGCTGGGGCGGCCGGGCCCGCAGGTCTGGGCGGAGATCTGGGATGGCATCGCCCCCATGTTCGAGACGATCCGCCAGGGCGGCCCTTCCAGCTCCGCCGAGGATCAGCTCTTCAAGGTGCATCGCGGGGAACGGACAGAGGAGGTCTACTTCTCGTATTCACTGAGCCCAATCCGCGATGCATCGGGCCAGGTGATGGGCTTCTTCAACATCGCCGCGGAGTCCACCGGACGCGTGCGCGCCAAGCAAGAGACCGAGGTCGCACGTGCCGCGGCGGAGCGCGCCGAATCGCGGATGCGCGAGGTGTTCCGGCAGGCTCCGGTCGCCATCTGTGTGCTGGACGGACCGGAGCACGTGTTCGAGCTCGTGAACCCGCTGTACCAGCAATTCTTTCCCGGTCGAGAGATCCGGGGGCTCCCGCTGATGGAAGCGCTGCCGGAGCTCAGAGGGCAGGGCGTCGTCGAGCTGCTCGACGAGGTGTTCACCTCGGGCAAGCCCTACGTGGCCTCTGAATTCGCCATCGAGGTGGATCGTGCGGGCACGGGCAGCATGGAGGCGGCGGTCTTCAACTTCGTATACCAGCCGATGCGGGGCAGCGGTGGCGCAACGACCTCGATCGTCGTGGTGGCCACGGAGGTGACCGAGCTGGTGGCAGCCCGGCAGTCGTCGGAGGCCGCCAACGCCGCGAAGAGCGAGTTCCTGGCGATGATGAGCCACGAGCTCCGCACGCCGCTGAACGCCATCGGGGGCTACGCCCAGCTTCTGGAGCTGGGTGTACACGGGGTCCTCACCGAACCGCAGCTGGAGGCGCTCGCCCGCATCCAGATGAGCCAGGAGCACCTGCTCGGCCTGATCAACGCGGTGTTGAACTACGCCAAGCTCGAGGCCGGGCGCGTGCTGTACGAGACCACCAACGTCATCGTTGTCGATGCGCTGCGGGAAGTCGAGGCGCTGGTCGCCGTGCAGGCGCGGGAGAAGCAGCTGACCATGGAGTTCCGCGACTGCTCGCCGGAGCACGTCGCGACCAGTCCCGTCGCGCTGGTGGACGCGGAGAAGTTCCGACAGATCCTGCTGAACCTCCTCTCCAACGCGGTGAAGTTCACCGATCCGGGCGGGGAGATCACGGTCAGCTACGGCACCTCGGGCGACAGCGTGAACATACGGGTGGGAGATACCGGCCGCGGCATTGCCGCGGACCAGCTGCAGCACATCTTCGAGCCGTTCGTGCAGGTGGGCCGAGGCCTCACCTCCCAGCTGGGTGGTACCGGTCTCGGCCTGGCCATCAGCCACGACCTGGCGGTGGGGCTCGGCGGCGACCTGACCGTGACCAGCGAGCCGGGTGTGGGCAGCACCTTCGAGCTGACGGTGCCCCGGGCACCGGACGATTGATCCGGTGGCGGCTCCCTGAGACCAGGGGACCACCGTCACTCCACTTGCCAAGCGGCCCCTCGCGAGTTCGTTTCTCCGGCAGAGTTCAACCACCCGCCAGGAGAGAATCGAATGCGCGTTCCGTCCATCGCCCTGCTATTCACCCTGTGCGCGACCGCACTGACCGCGCAGACCGACACCATTCCGCTGCTGCCACCCGGTGGCCCGCCCCCTGGTGACACGGTGGCGATGCTGGACGTGGAGCGGCCGTCGCGCAGACCGGCGCCCGCGCAGACGTTCGACTGGTGGCGTGAGAGAGGGATTCCGACGACCACCGCATGGGGGCAGGCGGTGGATACCGCGAGCACCCGCCAGATTCTCTCCTGGACCACCATGCCGGAGTACACCACTCCGCTGGTGGACCATCTCCCGGATCACCCGACCGTGGTCTCACCCACGCGCCACTTCGGCTATCCCGTGGGACGTCCCGGTCACCTGCACCGCACGGCCGACGTCTACGGCTACATGGAGGCGCTGGCCGCGAGTTCACCCCGGGTGCAGCTGGACTGGCTCGGCGCCACGGAAGAGGGACAGCGGCTGGTGGTGGTCCAGATCGGCAGCGAAGCCAATCTCGCCCGTCTGGAAGAGGTGCGGATGGCGATGCAGCGGCTCTCCGATCCGCGAGGGACCTCCGCAGAGGAGGCCCGGCGCATCATCGATGAGATGCCGCTGATCTACACCTTTTTCGCCGGTCTCCATTCAGCCGAGACCGGCCCGCCGGAGATGGTGATGGAGATGGCCTACCGCCTCGCCGTCTCCGAAGACCCGCGCCTGCGGGTGGTTCGGGACAGCGCCATCGTCTTCATCGTCCCCGTCGCCGAGCCAACCGGGCGGGACCGGGTGGTGGAATGGCACCGGCGCCATAACGCCGACACCTTCCTGTGGGAAGATCGCCGGCCCGGACCGCCGTACTGGGGCAGGTACATCTTCCACGACATCAATCGTGACGGGATGCAGCTCACCGCCCGCGCGACGCAGGAGCTGACCGGCCATTTCAACCGGTGGCGTTACCCGGTGGGGCACGACCTGCACGAGTCGGTGCCGTACCTGTATGTGTCCACCGGCACCGGGCCCTACAACACCGCCATTGACCCCATCACGGTGAGCGAGTGGCAGTGGTTCTCCAACTTCGAGGTGACCGCGCTCACCGCGCTGGGCATGCCCGGCGTGTGGACGCACGGCTTCTATGACGGCTGGTATCCGGGTTACCTGCTCTGGGTGCCCAACGTGCGCAACGCCATTGGCCGCTTCTACGAGACCTTCGGGAGCAGCGTTCCCAACACCATGGTCCGGCGGCTGGGAACGGGCGCGACGGGCGTCGAGTGGTATCGCCCGAACCCGCCGCGCAGCGAGACTGTCTGGTCGCTCCGCAACAACACCAACTACATGCAGTCCGGGACCCTCACGGTTCTGCAGCTTGCCGCGGCGAACCGCGCCCGCATCCTGGAGCAGTACTGGACCAAGGCGAACAACTCGGTGAACCGCGGGCGCAACCAGGCGCCGTATGCGTACGTGGTGCCGGCCAATCAGCCGCGCCGGGCGGACGCCGTGTACATGCTGAACCTGCTGCGCCGGCAGGGCATCGAGGTGCACCGCGCCGAGGCGGCGGGCACCTTCGGCGAGGTGCGGGTCGCACGCGGCGACCACGTGGTGCGCATGGATCAGCCGTTCCGCAACTTCGTCCAGACGTTGATGGAGGTGCAGCAGTTCCCCGAAAACGCGCCGCGCCCGTACGACGATGTCGCCTGGACGTGGCCGATGATGTTCAACGTGGACGTGCACGCCGTGGCCGATTCGGCCGTTCGGCGGCTGGCGATGTCCGGGGTCGCCGACTCCATCCAGGCCGGGGGATTCGCCCGGCGGGTGGGGCGGAGCACGGCGTGGTATCTCGTGAACCCGCATGCATCCGCGCACTCCATTCGCGCACGCTACGCGCTGGGCGAGTTGCCGGTGTACGCCGCCGCCGACAGCATCCGGAGTGGCAACGTCCGGATGCCGGCGGGTACCTGGATGATCGAGGCGTCGCGGCTCGGGTGGGCCGATGCCGAGCGGTGGGCGGCGCAGCACGGCTTTGAGCTGATCGGCGTCGCCGATGCGGTGGTCCGCAACGTCGAGCGGATCCCCACGCGCCTGCCGCGCATCGCGATGCTTCACACCTGGTCGCGTACGCAGGACGACGGCTGGGCGCGCTATACGCTCGACTTCATGGGCGTGCCGTACACCTACCTCGCCGAGGATCGCCTGGGCGAAGGGAACCTGCGCGACCGCTTCGACGTGGTGCTCTTCCCCACGCAGGGACGGATGCAGACCGGTCGCGGCATCTTCCAGGGGATGGACCCGCGGCACGGGCCGCTGCCGTACACCACCACCGAACAGACGCCGTCTCACGGCATCCAGAGCTCCACCGACGACATGACGGGGGGCATGGGCTTCGCGGGGCTCGCCGCGCTGCGGGAGTTCATGGAGCGCGGCGGCACGCTGATCACCCTCGGCTCGGCCACCAGCCTGCCACTGGAGATGGGGCTGGTGCGCGAGATCTCCACCTCCGATCGCGGGCAGCTCTTCGTTCCCGGCTCCATCGTGCAGGGCAGGGTGCAGCGGCCACTGAACCCGATCACCTTCGGGTACGGTGAGTCGGTGCCGCTGTTCCACCAGTTCGGCCCCTATCTCAGCGTGCCGGCGCCCCAGCGTGGCCGCACCGTGCTCCAGTACGGCGCCGCCGCCGACGTGTTCATGAGCGGCTACGTGTCCCACCCCGCGCAGCTCGCCGGGCGCCCCGCCGCCGTAACGGTTCCGGTCGGACAGGGGCAGGCGGTTCTGTTCGGATTCAACCCGCTCCACCGCTTCCAGAGTCACGGCAACTTCGCGCTGGTCTGGAACGCGATCATGCACTGGGACCGCCTTCGCACCGGCCTCGGCGAAGTGGTTCTGGACGCCGACGAGGTGCCGAGCTGACGCAGCATCTTCCGCACGGGGGCCCGGCTCCGCTGCCGGCGCCACCCGTGACGGAGCCGCACCGTTGTGACCAAATCACCACAGACCCGTCTTTCCGGTAATGAGCACCCGGCGCGGCACCGCGGGCGCCGGCATCATGACCAACTTTGCCGGGAGAAACAGGTATGGACAAGCGGAAGCTGAGCCTGATGGCGATCGCGCTGGCGGTGGGCGTGGCGGGGTGTGAGGGCGGGGTCGCGAGCAACGACATGTCGCGGGTTCGGGTGCTGCTCACCGACGCGCCGGGCGATCTGGCGGTCGCCGAGGTCACGATCTCGGAGATCTACCTTCAGGGCAAGGATGGCCGGGTGACGCTGTTCACCGGGCCGGGCATCTACAACCTTCTCGATCTACAGAACGGCGTCACCGCGGAGCTCGCCGAAGTGCTGGTCCCGCGTGGTGAGTATTCGGACCTTCGCCTGGTCGTACAGTCGGCTTCGCTGACCACGCTGGACGGTAGAACCTTTTCCACCGCTGGTGGCACGCTGCACTGTCCGAGCTGTCAGCAGAGCGGCCTCAAGGTGAAGATGCCCGGCGGTTCCATGCGGTTGGACGGAGACTCGGAGATCCTGCTGCTGGACTTCGACGTGGCGCAGAGCTTTGGCCGCGAGGCGGGTCGCTCCGGGCGCTGGGTGATGAGGCCGGTGATTCACGCGACCGATGTCTCGACGGCGAGCGTGATCCGCGGCACCGTCGCCCTGGGCGATGGTGTGACACTGCCCGAACGCTGCGGTGGCCAGGCGATCACGCGGGCGCACTTCATCCCGATCGCCACCGCCGGCGAGAGCACGGTCACGGGCCGAACGGAAGCGGATGGCGCCTTCCGCTTCTCTTTCGTGACGCCTGGCAGCTACGCGCTGTCGCACACTCCGTCCATTTCGTTCGATGACGGTGCGACGCTGGCATTCGACGCGGTGGTGACCCCATCGCAGATCGAGGTGGGATCGGGTCAGAACGTGACGGCCGCGTACACCATCACGGGCGCCACCTGCGCGGCTGCGCCCGCCGGCAGCTGAGTTCGCGGCACATCGTTGGGATGGAAGAAGAGGGGCCTCCCGGGGCCCCTCTTCTGCATGTGGACGGTCCCTGGTTGGAGGACGCGCCGTTGGGTTGAGAACTCGTCCGCGGGAGGCGCCCGCGAATGGACGTGGCGGCGTTCACGTGCACACTTCTGGCATCTGCAGCGAGCGAACCGTGCAGAGGGGGTGAGATGAGGAAGCCGATCGGGGAGCAGGTGGTGGTGATCACCGGTGCGTCCAGCGGCATAGGACGCTGCACGGCGCTGCACATGGCCGGACGCGGAGCCCGGGTGGTTCTCACCGCCCGGCGCGCCGAGGCACTGGAGGACGCAGTGCGGGAGATCGTGAGCGCCGGCGGCGACGCGATCGCGGTTCCGGGGGATGTCACCAGCGAGACCGACATGCGAGCGGTGGCGACCGCCGCGGTGCAGCGGTACGGTCGAATCGACTGCTGGATCAACAATGCCAGCGTGTACATCCAGGGTCGCGTGCAGGACCTGGAGCTCGACGAGTATCGCCGTCTGCTGGAGGTGAACTTCCTCGGCGTGGTAAACGGCACCAAGCGCGCGCTCGAGGTCATGCTTCCCCGGGGGTCCGGGGTGATCGTGCAGGTGTCGTCCGTGGCGGCCAAACGCGGCGTGCCGTACACGAGCCCGTACGCGGCGGCCAAGGCGGCGATCGACGGCTTCACGTCCACGCTTCGGGCGGAGCTGTGGGGGAGCGGCGTCGCCTTTTCCATTCTGTATCCGCCCACCGTGGATACTCCCATCTACCACCAGGCGCGCGGCGGGTTGGGCGTGATGCCCCGGCCGGCGGCGCCGGTGGCCGACCCGTTGCAGGCGGCGCGCGAGCTGGTGCGGCTCGCTGAGACCGGTGCCCGTCACCGGTATTTCGGGTGGGCCGGTGCGCTGGCCACCCTGAACACCGTTTCACCGGCAGCCGGTGACTGGCTGCTGCACCGGGTGGAGGGGTTCACCTACTCCGGTGTTCCGGCTGCCCCGGGCGATAATGTGGACGCCCCGACCACCGCCGTGCCGCCCGCGATCCGGGCCGGCTGGCGCGAGCCGGGATGGCGTGGCCTCACGCTCGGGGAAACGATCCGCGTGCTGCCGCTGGAGTCGCTGATTGGCGCGGTTGCCCTGGGTTTCGCCGCTGCCCGGCTCGCCCGCAGGTCCGCTCGCTCCTGAGGCCCACCTTCACGCTGGCATCGGCCGGCTCCGAGTGGTACTCTGCCTGTCGGCCTCCGACGACACTCCGACCCGATTCGGCCGCTGCGCCTGACGCGGCCTTTACCCTCATGAGATCGCCCTTTGAGACTCCTACGGATCCCGATCCTTGTGTTGCTCACTGCTCTGTCTGCTTCCTGCGCCGCGAGGGAACCCGTGAGTTCGGCGGCGCCAGCGTCCCCGGAGCGTGCGGATCTGCTGATTCGCGGAGGGATGATCATCGATGGAACGGGGAGCCCGTGGTACCGGGGCGACCTCGCGATCCGCGGAGATCGGATCGTCGCGGTGGGCCAGCTTCCGGGATTCGTGGCTGGCGATACCATCGATGCCACCGGTCTGGTGGTCGCACCCGGCTTCATCGACATGCTCGGCCATTCCGAGCACACGCTGCTGCGCGACGGCCGGGCCATCTCCAAGATCACCCAGGGGATCACTTCCGAGATCACGGGTGAGGTCACCAGCGTGGTACCGGTCAACGAGAACACTCTGCGGGAGATGGCGCCGGAGGCGCGGGAGCGCGTGTCGTGGACCGATCTGGATGGCTACTTCCGGGCGCTGGAGCAGGCGCGGCCCGCCATCAACCTGGGCACCTACGTGACGGCCGGCTCGGTTCGGCGCTACGCGATGGGCGACGTGGATCGCGCGCCGACACCCGCCGAACTCGACACCATGAAGGAGCAGGTGGCCGCGGCCATGCGACAGGGTGCGATGGGTCTCTCCACCGGGATGATCTACGTACCGGCGTCCTTCGCCACCACCGCGGAGATCGTGGAGCTGACCCACGTTGCGGCCGCGTATGGCGGTGGCTATGCGTCGCATATCCGATCCGAGGGTGACCAGCTGATCGAGGCGGTGGAGGAGGCGATCGAGATCGGCGAGAGCGCCGGCACCTGGGTGCAGATCCACCACCTCAAGGCGTCCGGCCAGAGGAACTGGGGAAAGATGCCGGAAGCGGTCGCCACCATCGAGCGTGCGCGTCAGAGGGGAGTGGATGTATCGGCCGACCAGTATCCGTACGCGGCCTCGGGCACCGGCCTGAGCGCGATCATCCCGCGGTGGGCGCACGCCGGTGGGCGTGACTCGCTGGTGCACCGGCTGGGTGACCCGGAGCAGCGCGCGCGTCTTCGCCAGGAGCTCACGGCAGAGGGGGTCGTGATCGGCGCGTCGGCGGGCGGCCCATCCGGGGTGATGATCGGCGGCGTGATGACGGACTCTCTGCGGCGGTACGAGGGATTGCGGCTCGATGAGGTCGCCCGCCGCCGCGGTCAGGAGGTCGTGGACGCGATGCTGGATCTGCTGCACGCGGATGGCGCCCGCACCTCCGCAATCTACTTCTCCATGTCGGAGGAGGACATCGAGTTCGCGATGCGGCAGCCCTGGGTCAGCGTGGGCATCGATGCCGGCGCGCGCTCGCCCGATGTGGAGAGCACGGGCAACCCGCACCCGCGTGCTTACGGTTCCTTTCCGCGCATCCTCTGCCACTACGTGCGGGAGAGGGAGGTGATCACGCTGGAGGACGCCATCCGGAAGTTCACCGCGTTGCCAGCGGCGCGGGTCGGCCTGGACCGGCGCGGCGTGCTCAAGGCGGGGATGTACGCGGACGTCACCATCTTCGACGCGGACACCGTCTGCGACCGCGCCACCTTTGTGGAGCCGGTCCAGACTTCCGTCGGCATCGAGCACGTGATCGTCAACGGGGTGCCGGTGCTCCGAGACGGTACTCCCACAGGGCAACGACCCGGACGCGCGCTGAGGAGACATTGATGGGGGCGGGGAGGGAAGAGGTGGGAACGCTCGGCGAGGCGACGATCCGGCGATCATTTCTCACCTGGGAGCAGCCGTTCCTGCCGGCAGCCGCCAGCGTCCTGACGGAACGGTATGCTCGCGGAGGCGAGCTGCGAATGGAGGAGGCGGTGCTGACCGTGCCGGGTACCCGGGCGGGCCGTCGTCTCAAGGAGCTGCTGGTGATGGAATCGGAGCGGCGGGGGGAGCGCCTGGTTCCGCCGCGGGTGGTCACCGTGGGGCAGCTCGCGGAGCTTCTGTACACGCCCGCACTGCCGGCGGCCAGCGGTGCGCTGTCTCGTCGCGCGTGGGTGCTCGCGTTGCGCTCGCTGGATTCCGGGCGCTTCGGCACACTGTTCAGCTCGCGCCCACCCGCCGACGATCTGTCCGGCTGGGCGCGCCTGGCCCGCATCGTGGCGACGCTGCACGTGGACGTCTCGGGCGCCGCCGTTCGCTTCGAGGATGTGGCGAGCTCATGCTCAGCCGGTCTCCTGTTCGACGACAGCGATCGCTGGGAGGTGCTGGCCGAGGTCCAGACCGCGTACGGCCGGCGACTGTCGGAGCTGGGCTCTGGCGATCCGGGCCTGCAGCGGCTGGACGCGCTGGAACGAGGGCAGCTGTCGCTGCCGGGGGAGCTCTGGCTCTGTGGTGTCGCGGAAATGCCGCGCGTCGTTCAGCGGATGCTGCACGAGGTCGCCGGCTCCGGCGCTTCCATCACCACGCTGGTGCACGCGCCAGCGCGCGAAGCGGACGCCTTCGACGCGACGGGGTGTGTGGTGCCAGCCGCCTGGCTCACCCGATCCGTACCGCTGGACGATGATCGCCTCGCCGTCTGCGGCCGCCCCGCGGATCAGGCCGATGAGGTGGTGCGCTGGATGGCGTCGCTGGACGGCCGGTTCGCCGCCGATGAGGTGGTGGTCGCCGTCCCGGACGAGGAGCTGCTCCCGTATCTGGTGAAGCGGCTCACCGAAGCGGGCGTGCCGGTCCGGCCGGGCCAGGGCGACCCGGTGGAGCGGGCCCCCGTGGCACGCCTGCTGGATGCGATCGCCGAGTTCGTGAACGGCCGGCGGTTCGCGGCCGGAGCCGCGCTGGCGCGCCACCCCGAGATCGGTCGCTGGTTCTCGGAGGCACGGGCCGGCGCGACCAGCGAGCGCATCGGCGGCTGTGCTCGTGGAGACGACCCGTGGATCGAGGCGCTGGACCGGCACTTCTCGTCCACGCTGCCGTCGCGGCTCCGCACCGGCGCCCGTGCCGGCGGTGGTGCCGCAGCCGACATGGTGGGCCGCTTCTGCCGTGCCCTGGACCAGGAGCAGCGCCTCGGCCGGCTGCGCGGTGAGAAGCTCCTCTCCGGCTGGGCATCGGAGATCATGGAGCTTCTGCTGGAGCTGTACGGCTCCAGCGCGCTGGACCGCAACCGACCGGAGCACCGACGGCTCGCGGATGCGCTGCAGACACTGCGACGGGCCGCCTCCGATCTGCACTCGCTCCCACCCGGCGCCGACGAGGCGTGCGGAGCATCGGCGGCCATCGCGGTGCTCCTGGATGAGGTCGCCGGCGAGATGATCGCCCCCGTCGCCGATGACGTGGCGGTGGAGCTGCTGGGCTGGCTGGAGCTTCACCTGGACGATGCTCCCGTCGCCATCATCACCGGGTTCAACGAGCAGTTTCTACCGGAATCCACCGGTGCACACGCCTTTCTTCCCAACTCGTTGCGCTCCGCCCTCGGCCTGGTGGACAACGAGCGTCGCTACGCTCGAGACGCGTACCAGCTCACGGCGCTTCTGGCCTCCCGTCGTGAGGTGCGGTTGATCGCCGGCAGGAGGACGGCCAGGGGCGATCCGCTGCGGCCGAGCCGATTGATGTTCGCTGTCGACGCACCGGAGATCGCGCACCGGGTCAGGCGCTTCTATGGCGAGCAGGCGGAAACCGAATGGTCGCCTGCCGGATTGCCTGCAGCGCCCGGAGCCGAGCCGGGTTCGCGCTTCACGCTGCCACCGGAGCCCACCCTCAGCGCCGCGGAGCCGCTGAACCACCTGCCGGTGAGTCGGTTCCGGGCGGTGCTCGCGGACCCGTACCTGTTCGCGCTCCAGAAGCTTCGAAATCTGAAGGATCTCGACGACTCCGCATGTCGAGCTGGACGGTCTCGCGTTCGGCAATCTGGCTCACGACGTCCTGGAGAGCTTCGGTCGCTCCGACCTGGCAGACTCCACCGACCCGGCCGCCATCCGCGACCTGCTGGATCGCGCGTTGAGCGACCGGGTGCACGAGCTGTACGGCACCGACGCGTTGCCGGCTGTGCGCCTGCAGGTGGAGCAGCTCCGCGTTCGCCTGCACGCCTTTGCCGTCTGGCAGGCCAAGTGGCGTCGGGCCGGGTGGTCCATCGTGGGCGTGGAGTGCCGCACCCCGGATGGCGGCACCCCCTTTCCGGTGGATGGAGAGCCGTTCACCATCAGCGGACGCATCGACCGGATGGACCATCACCCGGAGCACGGCTGGGCGCTGTTCGACTACAAGACCGGCGATGCCGGCGACAGTCCCGAAGCCACCCATCGCAGGGGCCGCGAAAAGCGCTGGGTCGATCTTCAGCTCCCCCTCTACAGGCACCTCCTCGCCGAGGTGCGGGACGCCAGCGGTTCGACCCCGTTCAGCGGGACCGCGGCCGATGAGGTTCAGCTCGGCTACATCCTCCTGCCCAGGGACTCGGAACGGGTGGGCGAATGCTTCGCGGAGTGGACCGGGGACCAGCTGGATTCCGCCGACGAACAGGCGCGCGAGGTCGTTCGTTTTCTGCGGCGCAACACCTTTCACTTCGATGCCGCCGCCGTATCGCCGCGGAGTGCCGGGCCGCTCGCGGCGGTGCTGGGGGTCGGGTATCTGCAGGGCGCCGACGGCGAGGAGGGTGAATGAGCAACCCGATCAACCTGCCGCGCGAGCTGGTGCTTGCGTCCGCCGGCACAGGGAAGACGTTCAGGATCTCGTCGCGCATCATCGGCCTGCTGGCGGCGGGAGTCGCGCCGGAGACCATCTTCGCTTCGACGTTCACGCGCAAGGCGGCCGGCGAGATCCTGGACCGCGTACTCGCCAGGATCGCGGATGCCGCTCTCGACGAGGCGGCCGGTTCTGAAGCTGGCCGCGGACGTGCGCCTGGCGCACGATCACCTGGTGGACGGTTCGCGGGAGTTCTGGCTCACCCTGCTCCAGCAGCTGGTCAGACAGCTTCACCGGGTGAACATCGGCACGCTGGACGCGTTTTTCGTACGCACGGCGCTGAGCTTCGGCGACGAGATCGAGTTGCCACCGGCGTGGTCCATCGCCGATGCGGCGACCGAGGAGCGGGTGCGAGGCGAGGCACTTCAGGAGGTGCTCGATGCCGCGGACGGCGGCGTGCTGGTGGAGCTGGTGCGGGGCGTCACCAGTACCGATGCCGGCCGGTCCGTCCACGACGCGCTGCTCGGCAGGGCTCGTGACCTCCTCGACCTCCACCATGCGCTGGCCGAAGATGCCGCCGGAGCCTGGCACGCGCTGGATGGTGTGGTGGGTGAGCGGCCGGTGGATTTTCGCGAGCGACAGCTCCAGCTCGCGGCCCGGCTCGGAGCCATCGAGCCGCCTCTCACCAAATCCGGCACGCCGGATCGCAGCTGGGCAAACGCGCTGGGCCGCAGCGCCGATCTGATCGCGCGCGGAGATTGGAGCGCCCTGCTGAAGGAACGTCTATGTGACGAAGCACGCCAGGATGGTGGCAGCTTCTCCAGGCGGGAGATTCCGTCCGAGATCTGCACGATCTTTCGAGAGGCGGTGCAGCTCGCCCGTTTCGACATCGCCGGCCGCCTCGCGCAGCAGTCGCACTCGCTGGGGCGTCTGGCGCAGCTGCTTGCCGCCGCGGTGGCGCGCAAGCAGCGCGAGTTGGGCGCCTACGGTTTTGGCGATGTGACGCGGCTGATCGGCGGGCCGGACCCGCTGGCCAATCGGCCGGACCTCTACTACCGGCTGGATGCGCGCACCGAACACATTCTGCTGGACGAGTTCCAGGACACATCGCTGGCGCAGTGGGAGGCGCTGGAGCCGCTGCTCGATGAACTGCTCTCCGGCTACGCGGGTGAGCGGGCGGCGGTGGTGGTCGCCGATCCGAAGCAGTCCATCTACGCCTGGCGTGGAGGCGAGCCGCTGCTGGTGAGGCACGTCGGCGAGCGGTACGCTCTCGGGGGAGAGGGGCTGCACCTGAGCTACCGGTCCAGCCACGTGGTGCTGGACGCCGCCAACCTGATCTTCAGCGACCTGGCCGGCAACCCCATCTTCGATGACGACGAGGTGGCGCGGCGAGTCGCCGCCGATTGGGCCAGCGACTTCACGGAGCACACCGCCGCCAAGCAGCTCCCCGGCCACGTGCGCCTGGTGGTGGGGCCGGAGGATGAGGGGCAGGGGGCCGACCGGCCGAATCTCTGCCGCCGCGCTGCGCAGATCGTGGCGGAGCTGCGCCGTGCAGCGCCCGGAATGTCGATCGGGGTGTTGACGCGTCGGAATCGGACCGTCGCGCAGATCATGCTGGAGCTGCGGCGCCTGGATGTACCCGCCAGCGAGGAGGGCGGCAATCCGCTGACCGACTCGGCCGCGGTGGCGTCGGTGCTGGCGCTGCTCCGCCTCGCCGATCACCCCGGAGATACCATCGCGCGATACCACGTGGCGATGACCCCTCTGGGCGAGCTCGAGCGATTCAGGAATCCGGACGACGCCACCGCCGCGCGACGGTTGGCGCACGACGTTCGTCGTCGGCTGGTGGAGGACGGCTATGGCGCGACGCTGGAACGTCTCTCCCGCCGCCTGACGGACGCCTGCAGCGCCCGCGAGCGCCGCCGCATGGCGCAGCTGGTGGAGCTCGCCTTCCGCTATGATGCACGCGCCACGTTGCGCGCTTCCGACTTTCTGGCGCTGGTGCGAGAGGAGCGCGTGGAGGATCCAACCAGCGCCGATGTCCGGGTCATGACGGTGCACCAGTCCAAGGGTCTCGAGTTCGACATCGTGGTGCTGCCGGAGCTCGACTCCGGGCTGAGCGGAAGAAATCCGACGCTGCTCGCCTACCGCCCTCACCCGGCGGGCAGGATCACTCATGCGTTTCCCTTTGTGGGCGAGCCGCAGCGCGTGCTGTTCCCCGAGGTGCCGGAGCTTCGCCTCGCGGCCGAGCAGGCGCGGGCCGGCAGCCTCAGGGACGGGCTCAGCAGTCTGTACGTCGCGCTCACCCGCGCCCGTCACGCCGTGCACATGGTGATCCGGCCCGATGGAAAGAGCGGGATGGGGCAGAGCATGAGCGCCGCTCGCCTGGTGCGCCATGCGCTGGACGCCACCGGGCCCGCCGTGGAAGGCGAAGTGCTGTTCCAGTCCGGTGATCCTCACTGGTACGAGCCGCTGATCGCGTCACGTCGCGCTGCCGCGGTGCGTGGGCTGCCCACGCCGGACGCGCCGGCCTCCCCCGCGGTCGGTCCGGTGCCTCTGCGGGCCGCGGACCGCACGCGGGTGTTCGCCCGGAGGACCCCGTCGGAACTCGCGGGCGGGTCACGTATCGACCTGCGCATGCTGCTCAGCCTGGACTCGCGCGCGGCCTCGGAGGGCACGCTGATCCACGCGTGGCTGGAGCAGCTCGACTGGGTGGAGGCCGGCCTTCCCGGAGATGCCGAGCTGCTCGACATCGCGCGGCGGCTGGAGCCCGACCTCTCACCGGAGCGGGGGGCCGGGCTCGCGACCCGGCTGCGCGGCTGGCTGCAGGCGGAACCCATCCGCCGCGCTCTGAGCCGGACGGGGTACCCGCCCGGCACGGCTCTGGAGCGGGAAGTACCCTTTGTACACCGTGTGGAGGGCGCACTGGTCGAAGGGGTGATCGATCGCCTCGTGATCGTCCGTGAGGGGGGACGGGTCACGCGGGCAGAGATCATCGACTTCAAGACCGACGCGATCGCCGATGCGGCGGTGATCGACGACCGGGTGGCGCATTACAGACCGCAGCTGGAAGCCTACCGGCGCGGCGTCGCGGCCGGCTTCCGCATCCCGGAGCCGGCGGTCGCGTGCCGGCTGCTCTTCCTGGACGCCGGTCAGGTGCGGGACGTCTGATCCGGGCCGTCGATCAGTCTCCCGCGCCCGCCGCCTGAAGCGCCGACGTGCAGTGCGCGCAGCGTGACGCGCCGATCGGGACGGTGAAGCGGCAGAAGGGGCACAGCTGGTCCGTCGGCTCCGCCGGTGCGGACTCCTTTTCCTCCCGGATCCGGTTGTACGACTGAACCAGCATGAACACGGCGAAGGCGACGATCAGGAACGAGATGATGCTGTTCAGGAAGAGACCGTAGGCCAGCGTGGGCGCGCCCGCTTCACGCGCCGCGGCGAGGCTCGCGAATTCCTGGTCGGAGAGATTGATGTACAGTTCCGAGAAATCAACGCCGCCCGTCACGAGCCCGATGGGTGGCATCAGCACGTCGTTGACGAACGAGTTCACGACCGAGGTGAACGCCGCACCGATGACGATACCCACGGCGAGATCCATGACGTTGCCGCGGGCGATGAACTTGCGAAACTCACTGGTCATTCGTTTGCTCCGGGGATGATGTGGGGGGATGAGCCGCACGTGAGCATGTATACCTTGTCGGGTATTCGCGGGCAACAGCGGCTTTTCGGAATCGGCGGGCCGCCGGCTGAACCCGGTGCGGTTGCAGGCGACCGTCGCGGGCGGGCCGGCGTCATTTCCAGGAGGGCCGGGACGTTGACAGGTAGACGGGCGCACGCACGCCCCTGCCGATCACGCTTTCCGCACAGCTCCGTGAAACCCGTCCATCGCTCCCTTCTGACGCCGCTCGCCCTCTGCCTGCTTCTGGCTGGCTGCAGCGTCCCGACCACTCCCGACATCGCGGCGCTTCGGCTCACGCTGGACGTGACGCCTGCCACGCTGCTGGAGGGAAGTGAGGTTCAGGTGGTGCTCACCATGCGCAACCGCGGAAGCCGCGCTGTGCTGCTCACCGGCTCGGGCAGCTGCCCTCCGTTCGGCTTTCAGATCGTCGGCGGCACCATGCAGCCGTATGCGGATCCGGCGATGGAGAGGATCTGCACCGCCGGCATCCGGCAGTGGAGAGTCCCCGCGGGTGGCATACTGGTCCACTCATTCCGGTGGAACGGCAGCGTCCAGCAGCCGGATGGGCGATCGGTTCTGCTGCCGGCTGGACAGTACCAGCTGGTGGGCATCATCGTGGGACCGCCGAACGGACTGATCACCAGCGAGCCCGTCAGCATCCAGGTGGAACCGGGCGCGGTGACCCAGTAACTTGGAAGCCGACCGGCGTGGTCCGTTCGCGGCCTCTGAACACCCCCCCCCCGCCATCGATCGGTGTTCACCCGCATGCGTGGAGAGCTGCGGGAGAGATTCTTGCCGCCTGCCCCTCCCATTCCCGGTGCGTGCGCCCCCCATCTCCCGACCCGACCGACCGATGCCTCAGAAGATCGTTCTCGCATACAGTGGTGGCCTCGATACGGCGTGCATCCTCAAGGTCCTGCTGCAGCGCGGCTACGACGTGGTGGCGCTTGTCGCCGACGTGGGGCAGCAGGAGGACTTCGACGAGGTCGCCGAGCGGGCACGGCAGACGGGTGCCAGCAAGGTGCTGGTGGAGGACCTGAGGCGGGAGTTCGTCACGGACTTCATCTTCCCTGCGATCGCCGGCAACGCCGTCTACGAGAATCGGTACCTTCTGGGTACCTCGCTGGCGCGGCCGGTGATCGCCAAGCGGCAGGTGGAGGTCGCCCTGAGTGAGGGCGCGACGCACCTGGCCCACGGAGCCACGGGCAAGGGCAACGACCAGGTGCGCTTCGAACTCGCCTACGCGGCGCTCGCGCCGCACCTTCAGGTGATCGCCCCCTGGAAGGAGCGTGATTTTCTGGCTCGCTTTCGCGGGCGGAGCGATCTGATCGCCTATGCGCGCGAGCACGACATTCCGGTGGAGGCGACCGCCCAGAAGCCGTACTCCAGCGATGAGAACCTGATGCACCGCTCCTACGAGGCGGGGCTGCTGGAGGACCCGATGCTGCCGCCGCCGGCGGACATGTTCAAACTGACCCGCTCCCCGCGGGAGGCCCCCGACACCCCGGCCAGGCTGGAGATCCAGTTCAAGGACGCGGTTCCGGTGCGGATGGAAAATCTGGACGACGGCACCGTGCATTCCGATCCGCTGGCGCTGTTCCAGTACCTGAACGAGATGGGGGGGCTGCACGGAGTGGGGCGGGTGGACATGGTGGAGAACCGCTTCGTCGGGATCAAGTCGCGCGGTGTCTACGAGACCCCCGGCGGCACCGTTCTGCACCACGCCCTCCGCGACCTCGAGGGTCTGGCGATGGACCGCGAGGTACTGCGCCTCCGCGACATGCTGTCGCCGCGCTTCGCGGAGATCATCTACAACGGCTTCTGGTTCTCTCCCGAGATGGACTTCATTCAGGCCGCGTTTCGCCAGTCGGAAAGCCTGATCGATGGCCGGGTCCAGCTCCAGCTCTACCGCGGCAACGTGATCCCGGAAGGCCGCACCTCCGAAAGCTCCCTGTACGACCGCGAACTGTCCTCCATGGACGTGGCCGGCGGATACGATCAGGAGGACGCGCGCGGCTTCATCCGGATCAACGCCCTTCGCCTGCGGGCCCACAAACTGATCCTCAGGAAGATGGGCGACGAGGAGGCGTCGGCGTCGGTCGTTCCGTAACGCCGTCGGGGCGGCAGATCATTCGCTCCGGTAGCCGAGCGACAGGGACAGCGCCGCCGCTTCCTCCCTGATGGGATGGGCCAGCCCATCGAGATGCTCGCGTGATACGCGCCACACCGGGGCGCTGATGGACAGTGCGGCGATCACGTCTCCCCGGTGATCACGCACCGGAGCTCCGATCCCCACCAGATCGTCTTCCATCTCCCTCCAGTTCACCGAATACCCGCGCGCTCGAACACCCTCCAGGTTCTCCAGTAGCCGATCCATATCGGTGATGGTGTTCGCGGTGCGCCGTTCCAGCGCAGCCGGCAGAAGCTCCCTGATCTCCGCCTCACTGCGCCACGCCAGCAGCGCCTTGCCGCCGGCGCTGGCGTGCAGCGGGAAGCGACGTCCCACCGCCCCCATGTGAGCCACCGGTCGCGGGCTTTCCACCGCCTCCACGTTGGTCCCCTCACCTCCCGCCATCACCACCAGGTTGGACGTTTCACCGATCGCCGACGTGATCCGCTTCAGCGAAGCGTATGCGGTCTGCTGGAGTGAGCTCGCCCGCCGCGCCATTTCACCCACCGCGGCCAGCCTCATCGAGATACGATACCGCCCCGATGCGTCGTCACGGTCCAGAAAACCCGCGACCTCCATGCCGCTCATCCACCTGGAGATCGTGCTTTTCGGTCGTCCCAGCAGCTCCGCAGCGGTGATCACACCGATCTCGCGCCGCTCCGGCGTGAACAGGTTCAGTACGTCCATCGCATTCTCGAGCATCGGATCTCCACGGAAAGGAAGGGTTGCGCCTCACCTCGATCATCTCCCCGCACGCTTCTCCCATGTTGGAGAGGGGTTCGGGGTAAGACTCTTGTGCCGAACGCGCAGAGGCCGTATAGTAGACCCACAAAGTGAAACCGTGTTCCATTATCTGGAACACTCTGCCGGTTCCATACTCCTGTTCCTCTCCGTCCAAGGTAAGCCGAATTCGGATTCTGTCGATATGCATGGTGGCATTGCTGACCGGCTGCATTGGTATGCCAAACGGGATACCAGCGTCAGCCGGCGGAGAGCCGTTCGATCTGCTGATCACCGGTGGCACGGTGGTGGACGGCACGGGAGCGGCTCCGTTCCGGGCGGATGTGGCGATACGCGGTGACCGCATCGTGCGGGTCTCGCGCGAGCCGATCGCCGCGGAGCGGGCGCTCCGTGTGATCGACGCGACCGGACGGGTCGTGGCTCCGGGTTTCATCGACATTCACGCGCATCTGGACCCTCTGCTGCGACTGCCGGGGGCGGAAAGCCATGTCCGGCAGGGGGTGACCACGGCGGTCGGCGGGCCGGATGGCACGTCGCCGCTGCCGCTGAGCGAGCACCTGCTGGAGGCGGAAGCCGCCGGCATGGGAATGAACGTGGCCTTCCTGGTGGGACACAATTCCGTACGCCGCTGGGTCATGGGAACGGAAGACCGGCAGCCGACGGGTGCGGAACTGGAGCGGATGCGCGAGCTGGTGGCGCGCTCCATGGGGGAAGGTGCGTGGGGAATCTCGACCGGACTGAAGTACATCCCGGGCGCCTATTCGGAAGTCGGGGAGGTGGTGGCGCTCTCGGCGGTCGCGGCCGACTCGGGTGGCATCTACACCTCGCACCTCCGGGAGGAGGGACTGGGTTCTGATCGAGGCGGTGGCTGAGGCGATCGACATTGGCCGGCTGGCGCGGATGCCGGTGGTGCTCACGCATCACAAGGTGGTGGGCCAGCCGATGTGGGGAGCGAGCGTACGGACGCTGGCGATGGTGGACTCCGCCCGCCGGGCCGGCATCGACGTGATGATCGATCAGTACCCGTACACGGCGACCAATACCGGCATCGGGATCCTGGTGCCGGCGTGGGCGCTGGCGAACGGCGACAGCGCCTTCGCCAGGCGGCTCGAGGATCCGGTGCTGCGGGACAGCATCGTGGCGGGCACCGTGTTCAACATCATCAACGACCGGGGCGGCAACGACCTCTCGCGCGTGCAGTTCGGCCGGGTGCCGTGGCAGACCGAGCTGGAGGGGCGGACGCTTGCGGACTGGGCCCGGATGCGCGGACTGGAGCCGACGCCCGAGGTGGGTGCCGAGCTGGTGATCGAGGCCACGCGTCGAGGCGGAACCGTGGGCATCTTCCATGTGCTGCACGAGGACGATCTGCGGCGGATCATGCAGCACCCGCAGACCATGATTGCCTCGGATGGGCGGCTCACGCGGCCCGGTGACGGGCACCCGCACCCGCGGTGGTATGGCACCTTCCCGCGGGTCCTGGGAGAGTACGTCCGCGACGAGGGCGTGCTCACGCTGGAGGACGCGATTCACAGGATGACGGGGATGCCCGCGCGGAGAATGGGGATGCTGGACCGCGGCCGCGTCGCGGAGGGTCTGCACGCGGACCTGGTTGTGTTCGACAGGGGCACCATTGCTGATCGCGCCACGTTCAGTGATCCGCACCAGTATCCCGCGGGAATCGACCACGTGATCGTCAACGGCGTCACGGTGGTGGACGGCGGTGAGTTCACGGACGCCCGCGCGGGCCGCGTCCTGCGGCGCCCCGGGGGTACCGGCCGCGAACAGCACCCTTCGCTGCCGGGCGCGACGGCGTCGGCATCGGGTCCCGTCGGCGGGCCACTCGAATGATCTACCTGAACGGCGAGTTCCTGGCGCGCGGGTTGGCGCGGCTGTCCATCGATGATCGCGGGTTCCTTTTCGGTGACGGAGTCTACGAGGTGATCCGCGCGGTGGACGGCCGGATGGTGGAGCCCGAGGCGCACATGGATCGGCTGGCGCACGGAATGTCTGGCCTGGAGATGGAGGCCAACGGCCTCTCGTCCCAGCGACTCATCGAGATCGCCGGGTGCCTGCTCCGGGAGAATGGACTGCAGCACGATCAGGCCACCGTGTACCTGCAGGTAACCCGCGGTGCGGCGCCGCGTACACACCATTACCCGCCGGCCGGCACCCCACCCACGGTGCTGGTCTCCACCGCCAGCTTCTCTCCGGCCGCGGCGCTGCATCGTGACGGTGCGGCGTGCATCACGTATCCGGACCTGCGCTGGAGCCGGTGCGACCTGAAGACCATCAACCTCCTGCCCAACGTGATGGCCAAGCAGCGCGCGTCCGCGGCGGGTGTGTTCGAGGCCGTGCTGATCCGGGACGGCGTGCTCACGGAGGGCTCTCATTCCAACGTCTTCGCGGTGATGGACGGAGTGATCCGTACGCATCCGCTCACCAATCGGGTGCTGCCCGGCATCACACGCCGTGTGCTGTTCCGCCTGGCGGAGGAGATGGGGATGGAGGTTCGTGAGGAGGCGATCCAGGAGCGGGAACTCAGTGGCCTCGACGAGCTGTTTCTGACCGGGACCACCACGGACGTGATGCCCGTCACGCGGCTGGACGGGCGCGAGGTCGGCGACGGGCGGCCCGGAGTGATGACGCAGCGGCTCCAGAGTGCCTATCTGGAGTGGATGTCCGGCACTTCGTCATCGACGTTACCGGCGTGCGGCCCACCGTCTGGTTCCGCACCCCTGGTTCGAGCGGACATCTGATCAGTTCCTCGTGCAGCACCACCGGCCTCATCCGGCCGGCCGAAGGATTCCCCCAGACAAGGAGCATTGCATGATCTGCCGATGGATCGGTACGAAGTGGAGCGCGGCATTCCGGGGGTCGGGAGTACCGGGCGTCGCAACGCTGATTCTGGCGATGGCTCAGCTCCTGGCCGCGTCGCCCGTGACCGCACAGCAGGGCACACTCGCCGGTACGGTGGTGGATAGCCGCAGCATGCAACCCATCGTGGGAGCGCAGGTGATGGTGTCCGGCACCACACAGGGAACGATCACCGATGCGCGGGGGCGGTTCCAGCTCCTGAACGTACAGGGCACCGAGGTCGGGCTGCGGGTGCAGATGCTCGGGTTCCGGGCACACACCGAGTCGGCGCGCGTGGGTGCCACCGATCTGCGAATCGCGCTGCAGCAGTCCGCCATCGAGCTGGACGGCATCGTGGTGACCGGCACGACGGGCAATCAGGAGCGCCGCGCCATCGGCAACTCCGTGACCACCATCGATGCCGCGCAGGTGAACCTGGTGGCGCCGGTGAGCGATGTGGGGATGATGCTGAACGCCAGGTCGCCGGGCGTGATCGTGATGCCGGGCACCGGCATGGTCGGCGCCGGCTCGCGCATCCGTATCCGGGGTGCCTCGAGCTTCTCGCTGAACGACCAGCCGCTGATCTACGTGGACGGCGTGCGGGTGAACAACGATGTGTCTTCGGGTCCGAGCGTGCAGGGCTTCGGGAGCTCACCCATCTCGCGGCTGGGCGACATCAACCCGGCGGACATCGAGAGCATCGAGGTGATCAAGGGCCCCGCCGCGGCAACGCTGTATGGCACCGAGGCCGCCAACGGAGTGGTGCAGATCATCACCAAGCGTGGCCGCGCCGGCGACCGCCCGCAGATCTCGGCCTTCACGAGGCAGGGCGTGAACTGGTTCGCCAACGCGGAGACGCGGGTGAAGCCGGCCGTGTATCGCGATGCGTCGGGCCAGATTCAGGAGATGAACCTGGTGCGCAGCGAGCGCGAGCGGGGCACCCCCATCTGGACGCCGGGACGCCTGCAGGGGTACGGCGTGGACGTGAGCGGCGGCTCCGAGACCTTCCGGTATCACGCCAGCACCAACTACGACGCCGACAACGGCATCGAGCCGACCAACAGCCTGCGGCGGGTGGCCGGGCGGCTGAACCTGACCTTCGCTCCGTGGGAGTCGATGGAGGTGAGCACCAACCTGGGTCTGATCACGTCCACCACCGATCTGGCCCGGGAGAACGGCGGCACCTGGTTCGCCACCCGGCTGGCATCACCGCAGTTCCTGAACACCCCGCAGCGTGGCTTCTGGACGCGGCCGCCGGAGGTCACCTGGGCCGCGCATCGCGACTTCCAGGAGCTGAAGCGCTTCATTGCCGGCGTGCAGACCAACCATCGCGTCACCGACTGGTTCTCACACCGCCTGACCGTGGGCCTCGACCTGACCGGTGAGAACAACCAGAGCATCACGGAACGGATGGACGATGAGATGGCGAGGTTCTACACCGCGCAGGCGGCGCTCGGCACGAAGTCCGTGGACCGCCGCGACGTCTCCTACACCACCGTGGATTATGGCGGCACCTTCCGCTTCGGCGTGGCGCCTGAACTGAACTCCAACAGCTCGTTCGGCGTTCAGTACTATCGCAAGCTGATCCAGACGGCGAGTGCCACGGGCAACGAGTTCCCGGCGCCCAATCTGCGGACCATCTCCGCCACCGCGGTGACGTTCGGCAGCGACAACTTCGTGGAGAATGCCACCGTCGGCGTGTATGCGCAGCAGCAGTTCGACTGGAGAAACCGGCTGTTCCTGACCGGTGCCGTACGGGCGGACGACAACAGCGCCTTCGGGGAGAACTTCAGCCTCGTGGTGTATCCCAAGCTCAGCGCGAGCTGGGTTCTGAGCGAGGAGCCGTTCTGGAACGTTCCGCTGGTGGACGCGATGCGGCTCCGCTTCGCCTTCGGTGCCTCGGGTCAGCAGCCGGAGAGCTTCGCCGCGCTGCGCACGTACGGTCCCATCACCACCGGCAGCGGTGGAGCGGCTCTGACGCCGCAGTTCATCGGCAACCCGGACCTGGCTCCGGAACGTGGCGAGGAGCTGGAGGTCGGCTTCGAATCCTCGCTGTTCAACCAGCGCTTCGGCATCGATTTCACCTATTTCAATCAGCGCACCCGGGACGCGATCCTGCTGCGCCAGCAACCGCCCTCACTGGGCTTCCCGAGCAGCCAGTACGTGAACGTCGGCGCAATTCGCAACTCGGGAGCCGAGCTGCAGCTACGCGCCCTGGCGATGCAGGGGCCGCGCGCCAATCTCGAGCTGCTGTTCAACCTGTCACGCAACCGCAACGAGGTGCTCGATCTCGGTGGCGAGGAGTTCATCGCGCTGGGCGCGCAGCAGCATCGCGTGGGGTACCCGATCGCATCCTGGTTCGAGCAGAAGATCGTCAGCGCCGATCTGGGTCCCGATGGTCGAGCGATCAACATCCTCTGCGACGACGGCCGGGGCGGATCCGTGGCGTGCAGTGACGCACCACGGATCTTCCTGGGCGCTTCCCAGCCGGACCTGGAAGGATCCTTCAGCCCCACGCTCACGCTGTTCGAGCGGCTCACGCTGTTTGCCATGTTCGACTTCAAGACCGGCTACAAGAAGGACAACACCGAACGGCAGGCGCGCTGCAACACCCGGCAGGTGTGCATCGAGAACATGCATCCGGAGCAGTATCCGCTGATCACGGCCGAGATCCAGAACCCGCTCATTTTCAATACCAACCTGCGGATCCACGACGCCAGCTTCGCGAAGTTTCGTGAGCTGTCGGCGAGTTACACGCTGCCGGCGGCCTTCGCGGCGCGCGCGGGGGCGAGCCGTGCGTCGGTGCGGGTGGCGGCCCGGAATCTCTACACCTGGACCAGCTGGCAGGGTCTGGACCCGGAGTCGTACCGCATGGCCGAGTTGCACAGCCGAACCGAGCAGGAGGCGATGCCCCAGCTCCAGCAGATCATCACAACGGTGAACCTGACCTTCTGAGCCCGTCCCGAACCATCGGGCAGGTGCCTAAACGAATCGATTTCTGGAGGAGCGAGCATGAGGTGTGATCATCTGCGGAACAGAGAGAGCAGGCGGCCATGGGGGTCGGGAGGAGCATTGCTGCTCAGCCTGATGGTGCTGACGGGAAGTGGCTGCACCGACGCGCTGGACCGGCTGCTCCAGGTGGAGGCGCCGGCGCAGGTGGATGCGCGCGACCTGGAGCATCCCCGCAACGCGAAGCTGCTGGTGGACGGGGCGGTCGCCGAGCTGGAGTGCTCGCTGGGGCACTACATCGCGGCTGGCGGGCTGATTGGCAGTGAGCTGACGGACGCTCAGCAGAGTGCCGCGCAGTGGGATTACGACCGCCGTACCATCACGCCCTCGGGCGGCTGGTACGCGACGGAAACCTGCAACAACCGGCTCGGCGCGTACACCCCGCTGTCCACCGCGCGTTGGGCTGCCGACAACACGCTGAACCGGCTGGAGGAGTGGACGGACGCCGAGGTTTCCAACCGCAACGAGCTGATCGCGACGGCGGCGGCCTATTCGGGGTACGCCCACGTGCTGATGGGTGAAGGCTTCTGCTCGGCGGCCTTCGATGCGGGTCCGGAGCAGACGCGGGAGCAGGTCTTCGCGAGAGCGGAGGCCCGCTTCACACGCGCCATTCAGGCGGCTCAGGCGGCCAATCGCAACGACCTTCTGCACATGGCCCATGTCGGGCGGGCCCGTACCCGGCTCAACCTGGGGTTGAACGATCAGGCGGCCGCGGACGCCCGGCTGGTTCCGCAGGGTTTCGTCAAGAACGCCAACTACTCGGCCGCCGCGGGACGGGCGGAGAACAAGCTGTTCACGCTGGTGAACCGCGGCCGCTTCGCGTCCGTGTACGATGCCTTCCGGGAACTGACGGTGGACGGCGTGCCCGACTCCCGCGTCGCGCTGCTGAATACCAATGCGCGCGGGGCCAACCAGCAGACGGTCATCTGGAATCAGCTGAAGTACCCCACCGCGGCGAGCCCCATTCCCATCGCACGCTGGGCGGAGGCGCAGCTGATCATCGCGGAGGTCGAGGGCGGGCAGCAGGCCGTGGGCATCATCAACCAGCTGCGGACCGCGGCCGGGCTGCCACACTTCCAGAGCACCGATGCGGAGGAGATCCGGAGCCAGGTCATCGAAGAGCGGCGGCGCACGCTGTTCCTGGAAGGACAACATCTGGGCGATCTGATCCGCTACGATCTGCCGCTGCTTCCCGCGACGGGAACGGCCTTCGTCAACGGCGGGGTGTACGGCGACATGAGGTGCATGCCGCTGCCGGACGTGGAGCGCCTCAACAACCCGAATATCTGATTGGGCAGAGGTGGAGGGGGCTGCACGGCGTGCCCGTGCAGTTCCCTCGGCCTACCGGTTTCATCCGCTCACTCTTCGCCCGCTCCGGAGGTACGATGCCCCCGACGTTCCATGAACCCGGCCGTTCCAGAGCCTGGCCGATCGCCGCCGCGACGCTGCTGTTCGTGCTGGCTGCCCCCGTCGCGAGCGATGCGCAGCAGTTGGAGCGCACTGCGCGTGTGGACGAGCTGTTCTCGCGCTTCGATCGACCCGGTTCGCCCGGCTGCGCGGTTGGAGTTGCGGAGAACGGTTCGCTGATCCATCAACGCGGTTATGGAATGGCGAACCTGGACCACGGCGTTCCGCTGACTCCGCAGTCCGTATTCTACATCGCGTCGGTGGCCAAGCAGTTTTCCGCGGCGACCATGGCGCTGCTTGCGGATCGCGGCCTGATCTCGCTGGACGACGACGTGCGCCGTTACGTGCCCGAACTTCCGGATTACGGGGCGGTGATCACCGTGCGGCAGCTGGTGCACCATACCAGCGGTCTGCGTGATTACCTCACCCTGATGAACCTGGCCGGGATGCGCGTGGAGGACGTGCACAGCGATCAGGCCGTACTGGACCTGGTGGTGAGGCAGAACGCGCTGAACTTCGCGCCCGGTTCGGAATACCTGTACAGCAATACCGGCTACTTTCTGATGTCGGTGATCGTGAACAGGGTAACGGGCAGGTCGTTTCGCCAGTTCGCGGACGAGGCGATGTTCCAGCCTCTGGGCATGCGGAACACTCATTTCCACGACGATCGTACCATGATCGTGCCGAACCGGGTGATCAGCTACGCTCCGCGGGGCGAAGGATTTCGGCAGGATTACTGGGCAAACTTCGAGAAGGTGGGTTCGGGTGGGCTACTCACCTCCGTGGAGGACCTCCACCGGTGGGACCAGAACTTCGACGCCGATCGCCTGGGAAGCGACCGGCTGATGGACGTGATGCACACCCGCGGCGTTCTCTCCTCGGGCGATACACTGGAGTACGCCTTTGGAATGAATGTGGGCCACTATCGCGGGCTCCGAACCGTGCGGCATGGCGGCAGCTCCATGGGCTTCCGCGCTCACCTGCTCCGCTTCCCGGAGCAGCGCTTCTCGGTGATCACCCTCTGCAATGTCGGTACGGTCGACGCCGCCGCGCTCAGCCAGCAGATCGCCGATATCTACCTGGACGGTCGCTTCCCGGCGCCGCCTCCTCGCGCCGATGCATCGGTGGGCAACGCCGCCGCGGCTCAGACCACCGTCGCCGCGAGCGCCTCCGAACTGCGCGATCTCGTCGGTGACTACCACAGCGCCGAGCTGCGGACCAGTTATGCCGTGGCCGAGCGGGCAGGCACGCTCTACCTTCTCCGCCCGGCGGCAGAGGACACAGAGCTCCGCCCCGGCGCGCGGGATACCTTTCACGCCGGCCGTTTCGAAGTCCGGTTTACCCGGGATGACCGGGGTCGTATCTCCGGCATGGAGCTGGACGCCGGGCGGGTCCGCAACATCGGCTTCACGCGGGGCTGATGCCAGCATTCACCTGAGGGGAGCATCCGCAGCCATGAAACTTCGTACGATTTGCCTGGCGTTACCGGCGCTGTTCGCGATCTCCGGATCCGCCGGGGCGCAGGTGGCCGGGCAGGAGCCGCAGTCGGCCAGCCTCGACCGGATCTTCGCGCCGTGGAACTCCGCGGACTCCCCTGGCTGTGCGGTGGGTGTGAGCCGGAGGGGCTCACCCGTGCTGGAGCGGGCGTACGGGATGGCCGATCTGGAGCACGGCGCGACCAATACGCCGGCGACGGTTTTCGAGGCGGGGTCCGTTTCCAAGCAGTTCACGGTCGCCGCGATCGTTCTGCTTGCACAGCAGGGAAAGCTCTCGCTGGATGACGACGTGCGCAGCCACGTGCCCGAGCTCCCCGCGTACCAGGCGCCGCTGACGCTGCGCCATCTGATCCACCACACCAGTGGGCTGCGGGACTGGGGAACCGTGGTTTCCGCCGCGGGTTGGCCACGCACTTCGCGGGTCCACACGCATCAGCACGTGCTGGACGTGGTCAGCCGGCAGCGGTCGCTGAACTACGCGCCCGGCGCGGAATACTCGTACACCAACTCCGGCTACAATCTGCTGGCGATCATCGCCGAGCGGGTCAGTGGTCAGCCGTTCGCGGAGTTCAGTCGCGAGCAGATTTTCGAGCCGCTCGGTATGCTGCAGACGCAGTGGCGGGACGACTATACACGGGTCGTGAAGGGTCGGGCCACCGCGTATACGCCGCGAAATGGAGTGTTCCACATCCTGATGCCGTTTGAGAACGTGCACGGCAACGGCGGGTTGCTCACCACCGTGGGAGATCTGCTGATCTGGAACGAAAACCTGCAGCGGGGCACCGTGGGCGGCCGCCCGCTGCTGGACGAGATGCATCGCAAGGGCGTTCTGAGTGACGGCCGTGAGATCGGATACGCGGGTGGGTTGATCATCGGCAGCCACCGCGAGGTGCCGGAGGTGAGCCATGGCGGTGCGACGGCCGGCTACAGGGCATTCCTCACGCGTTATCCGGAGCAGGGGCTTTCGGTGGCGCTGCTGTGCAACACCACCAATGTGGATGCGGGGTCGCTGTCCCGACGTGCCGCGGACGTGTTCCTGGATGGCCATGCTCCCGCTCCGGCGGCGCCATCGGCGACCGCGGTGTCCGCCGCGGCACTCAACGCACGGGCCGGGCTGTACCGCAACGTTCGCAGCCACGAGCCACTTCGACTGACCGCAACCGATGGGCGCCTCCGGATGATGGATCGCGTGGATCTGGTTCCGCTTTCCGAGACCGAGTTCCAGATCGGCGCCACCGCCAGCCGGTTGAGCTTCCAGCCCGCCTCCGCTGGCGCACGGGGCTTTGCCCTGATCGATTCGGACGGGAGCCGTGTCGATTATCAGCCCGTGGAGGCGGTACGCCCCACGTCCGAGGAGTTGATCGACTATCAGGGCTCCTATCACAGCGACGAAGCGGAGGCCGAGTACTCCATTCGTGTCACGGAAAATGGGCTGCTGCTGGAGCTCCGGCCGCATGTGCGAACGCTGCTGACACCCTCCTATTCGGACGTTTTCACGACGCCACAGGGATGGTTGGTGCGCTTCATCCGCGGCCCCGACGGCAAGGTTGCCGAGATGAGCTTCGGAATGGGACGGGTGCGCGACCTTCGTTTCCAGAGGATGGGCGAACGTTAGCCGACGCAAGTAGAGGCGCTTCCATACACGGTGCGTGCCCGCCGGGCATTCGCAATCACCGAGGGAACAGGAACACAAAAAACACAGGAGGACAGAAGGCACAGAAGTGTGTTCTGGTGGGCTCCGGTGCTGATTCGCAGATCCTCAGCCCCCGCCCCCTTGTGCTTTCTCTTTAAGCTTTCGTGTTTTTGTGGACCGCCGTTGGACGTCCCGGGTGGCCGGGGCGTCCGGTACTCGAAGCCTCATCGCCGCGCCCGGCGCGCCATCAGGATTCGGCTTCCTGTTCGCCGGCCTCTGTGTCGAGGGGGAGTGCATCGTAAGCTCCCGCCGGTACCACAAGGGCCGCGCCGGGCGTGCTGCGCAGGGCCGCTTCCGCAACACTGCCCAGCACCCATCGCGCGGCCCCGCGCCGGCCGTGCGTGCCGAGTACCAGCAGGTCGGGCTGCCAGGCGCGAACCTCGGCGGCGATTCCGTCCGCGGGCTCACCGATGCGCACGACGCCGGTGACCGGCGTCGCCCTGCTCCGACGCTCCCGCAGGAACTTCTGCAGCTCCCGTCGAGCGCCATCCTCGAGCAGGTCGCTCCGCAGTGGAGGTGGCAATTCCCTGCCGTACCACACCACCAGCAGCGATCTGATGTCGGGTGCATCGTCGCGACACAGTGCCTCCACGACGTCCAACCCGAGCTCGTGGATACCGGCGCTGAATGGAGACAGGTCGGTAGTGAGGAGCACCCTGCTGAGTCGCTCCGGCAGCGGATCACGGATGACCAGCACAGGCGCCGGTGAGTCACGAAGCACCCGCTGAGCGGTGGTGCCAAGGATCGCCCGCCCCAGCAGGCCATGCCGGGTGGCTCCCGTGAGGATCAGATCCGCCTGCTCGCGTTTCGCCACCAGGTGGAGCGCCTGCGCGGCCGCGTGTGGAATCGCGTGACAGTGGACGCGCTCACTCCGGGTCAGGGTTCGGACGAGTCGCTCGAGTTCCGTCAGCCGCTCCGCCGTGTGCCGCTGCACAGCCTCACCGTCACGGTATCCGATCCGGGTGTAGATGTCCCAGGTCATCTCCGGCAGGTCGAACGCGTGGACCAGGTGGAGCACGGCGTCGGCTCGGTGCGCCAGCTGAATGGCGGGCGCGAGCACGGCATCGGCTTCCACGAGGTCCGCGACGCCGGCGACGATGGTTCGGATCGGGTAGCTCATGAAGCCTCCGATGGGGTGAGGGGCTGTTCTGCCTCGTGATCTGCGAGTTGCGGGTGACGAGTCGTGGGTCCTGGGGCCTCGGGCGTTCCACCCGCCATTTGCCGGGCATCATTCCCGGCCCACAACCTGAATCCGAAACGCGGAACCCGCAACTCGAGATTGATCGCTCGCACCTCGAGTTCAACTCTCGTCCATAGCCGGACGTGAGAACCGAACTTTTCCCGACTGCAAGGAGGGGACGGAACCGTTATCGATCATCAGGACGAGCCGCGTGGGGCGTGAATCCCGACCGCTCCGCGAGGGCTGACGGCAACTTCTGCGGGAAAGGAGCATCTCCATGCAGACCATGGCTCCGCGGATCCGTGAGCTGGACCACCGCGACATCCGGGCGATTCTGTCGCGAAATCTCGTGGGCCGCCTGGGCCTGCTGAGGGACGGGCGCATCGACATCCTGCCGCTGCATTACGTGTACTGGGAGGGATCGATCTATGGACGGACCTCACCGGGCGGAAAGCTCGCGGCCATGAACCCGTCCGGCACGGCGGTGGCGTTCGAGGTGGACGAGGTGCAGGCGATGAGTCGGTGGCGCAGCGTGCTGATCCACGGCACCCTGATGCTGTCTTCAGTGGATTCCGGTCAGGAGGAATGGATGCGGGCGCTCGGTGCCGTGCGGCGCCTGGACCATCTGGCTCTGCGTGACAACGACCCCACTCCTGAGCGCGACCAGATCTTCCGGATCGTGGTGCACAGCGCGACCGGCAGGGCGATGGGCTGACGGGAGAGCGTCGCCTGGCATGGGTTTGCAGGGCGCGGGAAGCCGTGACCGCGCCCTCGTCCCCGGGGAGTGCCGCTGTACGACCTGGTCAGCAACCGGGTGTACATGGTGATCGCCACGCCCGACTGGAGCATCAAGTTGTGGTTTGCCTTGATGATGCACCGCAATGCGGAGCGGCGTCAGTACATCGCCATGGAGTTCAGGCGCTTCCTGCCCGGCATCATCCTGATCCCGTGCGGCGTGAGCCGCCGCGCCCGAGGGATCACGCTGCGGCTCATCGGCTGTCACCCGAGGCTGGACCGGCTCTTCAGCTCTGGCACACCATCGAACGGAGGGGGATTCACTCTGGCGGCGACGCTGGAGTCCTCCACCGCCCAGGCCGATCGCGACCCGGATCGCGCCCTCGAGAGACGTGTCTCCTGGAGCGGAAATGAACCAAAAAAACGGTCGGACAGATCCTGCTGCAACCGCGATTCGGTGACCCTTCGCCTTGTCGCGTCCGGACGAGCCCCTCGAGAGCATGATAATCGCGGCCCGTGAAACAATCTGATCGCGCAAATCACGCTTGTTGCGGGACTGGAATGCTCAACCGCGTTCCGGCACGCCGCCGTCCGATCGAGGATGATCCGCCGAATGAAGTCGTGTCAGGATCGCGATCGCGGCCACTGCACCCACTGAAAACGCATATCCGACGAGAACGGAATCAAGAGGCGAAAGCAGAAATCCCGAAACGGGGTTTCCATTTTGCTCAACCAGCCCCAAGATGTAGTGGTGTGCTGTTTTACCGCGGCCGCTTGGAAGCGAGCAGATGCCGGAACCGATTGCAGGCATTGACTATCCGCGCAACTGGACCGAGTTCGACAACCTGTTCCCAACGGATGCCGAGTGCTTGGCGTTCCTGGAGCGCCTGCGTTGGGCCGATGGGTTCGTGTGCCCGCGGTGCGGCCTAGTCGAAGGCTGGCGCATGACGCGCCGCAATCTCTTCCTCTGCCCCGGGTGTCGCAAGCAGACTTCCGTCACCGCAGGAACCATCTTCGACAGGACTCGCACGCCCCTTCGGTCGTGGTTCGCCGCGATCTGGTTCGTCGTCAGCCAGAAGCATGGGGCAAGGATGTCGCCGATCAGCTCCAGTTCGCGCACGCGCGCCACCAGCGGCAGCGTGTTCGCGAAGGTGCGTCGTGGGTGCATGGGGCGGAACCGGGGAAGGCTGAGAACTCGGAGCGACGGTGGCCGGCGACAAATGTGGGTCGCGGGTCACCCCGCCACCAGAGCGGTGGAACGGAATACTACGTAATCTCCGCCTCGCGCATACGTATCACGACGGATGCCCGGGCCCCGCGCGTAAGAGTAACGTCAGATCGGAAGCCGGCGTCGAAATCGAAAGTGACGCTGTCCGTGCTGCGGCGCTCCGCCGCGTCCGCACTCACTCCGCCCGGGAAAGGCGCCCATGTATACTCTGCTTCGCACCCTCGTGCTCTGCCTGGCACTGTGCGCACCGGCACTGGCGCAGCAGGACACGCTCCGCGTCACCCAGTCGCCCGACTCGCTGCAGGAACTCCGTCTCGGCGACGGAACCCGCCACGTCGGTCACGTGGTCGAGCTCACACCCGACCGCCTGGTGTTCGAGACCATCGCCGGCGTGCGCATCGAGGCCAATCGGACCTACTCGCGCGTCACCCCGGTCCGCGGACGCATCGTGGAGGGCGAGTTCTGGCCGGAGGATCGCAATGCCACCCGCCTCTTCTTCGCCCCCACGGGCCGCTCGCTCCGGGCCGGTGAGGGGTACGCCGGGCTCTATATCTTCCTTCCCTTCGTGGCGGTGGGCGCCACCGACGAGATCACGCTCGCAGGCGGAATTCCCCCCGTGGGCTCCCTGGAGACGATGCCGGTCTGGATCGCGCCGAAACTGCGCGTCCTCAACCTGCCGACGGCGCAGGTCTCCGCCGGGTTCTTCGCAATCCACCTCCCCGGCACCCGTTGGGATAACGAGGCCGGTACCTCCCGGAGCAGCAGCGAGATCGCGGGGATCGCGTACGGTGTGGGGACCTTTGGAGATGCCGATCGGGCGATCCATGCGGGTGCCGGTGTGACCTTCGGCAGCGTGGATGGGCTCGGATCCACTCCCGTCATGCTGGGAGGCGAGATGCGCATGAGCCGGCGCAACAAGCTGATCAGCGAGAACTGGTTCCTTCCCGGCGAGGGTGGCGTGATCAGCGGGGGTGTGCGCATGATGGGGGACCGCTGGACCACCGACCTCGGCCTGGCCGCGCTGGTCGGAGACTCCGATCTGCCGTACTTCCCCATCGTCAGCTTCTCCTACAACTTCGGGCGGCGGTGAGCCTGGACCGGGTGCAGGGCGGCGGCCCCACAGGTTGGCCGCTTCAGATCAACCGACGGGTGGTGAGCCGCGCCACCCGAGCGAAAGGGAAAGACCCCGGGCCGCATCCCGGATCACCCCGCCGATGCGCGGGAGATCATCCCGGGAGACACGCCAGATGGGCGCGCTGATGGTCAGCGCGGCCACCACCCGGGAACGATGATCGCGTACCGGAGCACCGATCCCGACCAGATCCTCCTCCATCTCCTGCCAGTTCACCGCGTAGCCCTGCTCGCGCACCACCGCGAGCTCCCGAATCAGATCCTCCCCCCTCGTGATCGTGTGCTCCGTGCGCCGCTCCAGCACTCCGCTGGAGAGGTCGCGGAGCTCATCCGCTCCGTGATCCACCAGCAGCGCCTTGCCGCCCGCGCTGGCGTGCAGCGGGAAACGCCGCCCCACCGCCCCCATGTGCGCCACCGGTCGCGGGCTCTCCACCGCCTCCACGTTGGACGCCTCGCTGCCTACCGGTACCACGAGGTTCGAAGTCTCCCCCGTCTCCGAAGTGATCTGCCGCAGCCACGCGTAGGCCGCCTGCTGCAGCGAGCTGGACTGCCGCGCGAGCTCACCGAAGGCGGCGAGCCGGAGCGAGATCCGGTACCTTCCGCTGTCCGTGTCGCGGTCCAGGAATCCGGCGCGCTCCATGGCGCTGAGCCACCGCGATGCCGTACTCTTCGGGCGGCCCAGCAGCTCGGCCGCTTCCACCACGCCGATCTCCCGCCGGCGCTCGTCGAAGAGGTTCAGGACCTCCATTGCGTTATCCAACATGCGCGCTTCACCATGTGCGTTGAAGAGGGAGCGCCACCGACGGTCGGTGCCGACCAGGGCGGCCGCGTCCAGGTGTAACACGTAAGGAGGAACCTTGTTCCGGATCCTGGAACCCGGATTCGTTCGAAGGGGGTATCCACTTCCTTTTTCCGTTTACCCCGAGGGCGGTAACCAGCGGGAGGGGGGATCCGCGGATTTCGCGGATTTCATCGAGCCGATCTGCGAATCTGCGGATGATCGTTCAACGGTGACGGCCCGGCTCCGCGCTCGACGGGGGCTGCGGCTGGACGGAAGTGGATACCCACTTCGTTCGATTCCGCGCCCCGGGCAGAGACAAATCCACTCAACCGAACCATCTGCCGATGATCCTGACAGACCTCCGATCCGTATCCGCTGTCGCGCTCGCGGTGCTGCTGGCCGCGGCACCCGCCGGCGCGCAGGCGCAGTCCGTCGACGTGGGGGGGCGAGTGGACGCCATCTTCGCGGAGTTCAGCGGAAACGGCTCGCCGGGGTGTGCGCTGGGTGTGGAGCGCGCCGGCGAGCCACCGCTGCTGCGCGCGTACGGGATGGCGGATCTGGATCACGGCGTTCCGAACCGGCCGCAAACGGTGTTCGAGGCCGGCTCGGTGGCGAAGCAGTTCACCGCGGCCGCGGTGTTGCTGCTCGCGTCGGACGGCCGGCTCGCTCTGGACGATGATGTGCGGCGGTACGTGCCGGAACTGCCGGACTATGGCACGCCGGTCACCGTGCGCCAGCTGATCCAGCATACGAGCGGCCTCCGCGACTGGGGCACGGTGGTGGCTGCGGCCGGCTGGCCCCGCACCACGCGAGTGCACACGCACGACCACGCGCTGGACGTGATCTCCCGCCAGCGCGCCCTCAACTACGCGCCGGGCGCCGAGTACTCGTATACCAACAGCGGTTACAACCTGCTGGCGATCATCGTGGAACGGGTGAGCGGACAGAGCTTCGCCGGCTTTTCCGAGGAGCGGATCTTCGCGCCGCTGGGGATGCGGAGCACCCGCTGGAGGGACGACCACACGCGGGTGGTGCCGGGGCGGGCGACCGCCTATGCGCGGCGGGACGGGGAGATCACCATCCTGATGCCGTTCGAGAACGTGCATGGCAACGGAGGGCTGCTGACCACGGTGGAGGATCTGCTCGCGTGGAATCGGAATCTCGGATCCGGTACCGTGGGTGGCAGGTTCCTGATCGATGAGCTGCACCGGCAGGGGGTTCTGAACGACGGCCGGCGGATCTCCTATGCGGGCGGACTGATGGTGGGGGAGCATCGCGGTGTGCGGGAGGTCGCCCACAGTGGCGCCACCGCAGGGTACCGCGCGTACCTGACGCGGTACCCGGATGAGGGGCTGTCGGTGGCTCTTCTCTGCAACACGGGCGACGCGAACCCCACGAGACTGGGGCTGGCTGCGGCCGAGCTGTTCCTGCAGGGGCGGCTGAGGGAGCCGGCGGGGCCGGTCCCGGGCTGGAACCCTCCGGGTTCCCTCGATCACCTTGCCGGGCTGTACCGCAGCACCCGTACGGCCGGGCCGCTGCGGCTCACCTGGCGCGGCGGCCGGCTATTCCTCGGCGGATCGACGGCGCTCGTCGCGCTGTCGCCGGACGAACTGATGGCTGGTGAGCGGCGGCTGGTGTTCCGCGGCACGGACGCGGTCCCGGAGGGCTTCACCCTGCACGATTCCGATGGCGACGCCGTCGAGTACCTGCGGGTGGAGCCCTGGACACCGGCCGGGGCGGCGCTCGGGGAGTTCACCGGGCGCTTCCGGAGCGAGGAGGCCGAGGCGGAGTACACCGTCACCGAGGAAGTCGGAGCATTGCACCTGGTGCTTCGGCCCCACGTCCGCATCGCTCTGACACCGTCCTACGCGGACGTGTTCACGACACCGCAGGGCTGGATCGTGCGGTTCGTCCGGGGAGCGGACGGACGGGTGACGGCGATGAGCCTGGGGATGGGTCGCGTACGTGACCTCCGGTTCGACCGGATCGGCGGCTGAACGGCGCCCTCCCGGTTCAGCCCGACGCCGGGGGGGGCGGATCTTTCTCGAGCGGCTCCGAGCTGTCCGGCTGCCGTGCCTCCCCGCGCAGCGCCGGCACCACCAGTACGTTCACACCGATCGAGCGCAGGGTGGCCTCGGCCACGCTTCCGAGGACCCATCTCTCCATCGTCGTGCGGCCGTGCGTCCCGAGCACCAGCAGATCCGGCTCCCACGAGTGAGACTCCGCCTCGATCCCGACGGCGGGCTCGCCCAGCCGAACGACTCCCTCGACGTCACGCCACCTCGGTCGCCGATCCGCGAGGAAGCGGGTGACCTCGGCCCCGCCCGATTCGCTGAGCCGCTCGGGCGAGAGCACCTTCGGCTCGAGTGACGGTCTGCACGGAAACATGGCCTCGTCCAATCCGCTGCGAAGTCGGGAACCAGGAGATGTCAGCGTCCGGAGATCCCGACAGATTCCGGAGGCCCGGGGAATAGGGGAGATCTCCCGACTCTCCTCCGCGCCACCGCACCTTACATTGGTAGTTGCGGTCAGGACCCTCTTCCGAGGCTTCGCCTCCGGTCACCCGACGGAAAGGAGAGCTCGATGCAGCAGATCGTCTCCCATCCCATCCGCGAGCTGGACCAGCGCGACATCAACGCACTTCTCGCCCGCAACCTGTTCGGTCGCCTGGCCTGGCTGCGGGATGGCCGGATCGACGTGCTCCCGATCCGCTACGTCTACGCGGACGGCTCCATCTACGGCCGGACCTCGCCGGGCGGGAAGCTGCTGGCCATGAATCCCCACGGGACCGCCGTGGCTTTCGAGGTGGATGAGGTCCAGTCCACGAGGCAGTGGCGCAGCGTACTGATCCACGGCACCTTCGTGGTCGCGGAAGCCGATTCGGGCCGGGAAGAGTACCTGCGGGCGCTCGGCACCATCCGGCGCATGGACCACCTGGCCCTGCGGGATGAGGATCCGACGCCGGAGCGGCGCGAACTGTTCCGCATCCTGATCCAGAGCGCGACCGGGCGAGCGATCGGGTGACGTGGAGGTATGCTGCTGAGTCGGACCGGAGTACCGTGACCCGAGGCGGCGCGAGAGACCGGACGGGCACGGGAGGCACCCGCCGCCGGCGGGTGCCGCTTCTCACGACATCCGCCACTCCTTCTGCTACGGCAGCGGCACGCCCGCAGCCGCCGCCATCTCACTGCGGATCTCCTCCAGGCGCGTGATCATCGCCGCCGCTTCCTGATCCTCGGCGATCATCCGGCTGTGGAGCCGGGCGGTGAATGCCTCCACACGGGCGGCGATTTCCGGCTGTTCCAGCACCCGTGCCTGCGCGGCGGCCACATTGCCCTGGATCTGATTCGCCTTACCGAAGATCGCGGCGATCCGCTCCTCGTCGCCCGCGGCCTGTGCCCTCTGGACCTCCTCCTGGAGCGCCTGCATCCGCTGAACCTGCGTCTCCAGCTCGGGGTCGGATTGCATCATCGCGGTGGTCACCTGGATCGTGATCTCCTGGTGCTCCGCCTGTAGCGCGGAGTCCTGCAGTACCCTCTGCTCCAGCGGTGCGAGGTGCTGCTGGATCTGCTGTGCCTCCAGCAGGAGCGCCTGGACCTCAGGCGGCAGCTGAGTCTGAGCTGCTGCGGGGTCCTGCGCCTGCAGCACTGCGGGAGCGGCGAGCAGCAGCGCGGCCAGTATGGAACCTCTGAGACGTACTTTCACTTCGTTTCCTCCATCAATCGGCGGCGCGGGCATACACGACCCGCGACAGGCATGTCCAGCGCGGGCGCTGCCGCGCTGGATTTCGAGCGCCTGGGGCGCCGCAAGGATGAGACCGCCGGGGGGGCCGCCGGTCCGCTCTGGTGTCAAAACGCAGACCGCACCTGCCGGCCGGCTTCAGGCAGCGCGTGACGCTGCGGCATGGTCCGGCGCTCCCGACCCGGGTGCCGCGGACGCCCGATACTGCACCACGGCGCTGGTGGTGAGCGCTCCGACCGTCTTCCGGTACCTGTATCGCTTCACACGCTCGTTCACCTCCAGTGGCTGGCCGATGGTGGCGAGGAAGCGCGTCAGGAGGTGTGCGCCCCGCGATGCCGAGCCCCTCACGCGGGTGGAGTCACCCTGCGGCAGCGCCGCCACGATGATCTCCCCCACCTCGATGTGAAGCTTCAGAACCCCGTCGCCGCAACGTTCGGGGAAGGCAGCCGACGGCGATGCGGCCAGCATGAAGAACGTGCATGCCTGCTCGATCACCTCCTGCGATGAAGGGGCGCTGTGGTCTCGACCCGGCGGAGATCGTCGGGCGCCAGGCGCTCTTCGCCTCGCTCACCATGGAGGAGTGTCGCGCTCTGGTTGGGCGATCCCTCTGTCGCCGTGTTCCCGCCGGTCAGCGGATCCTCGCCGAGGGAGAGGAGTGTCGGGGGCTGCACCTGATCGTGGAGGGCGCGGTGCGACTGTACCGGGCCAACGCGGAGCGAACCGGGTGCGGAAAAGGGCATCGTCCAACAGGACGATGCCCTTGAGGCATACTTCAGAGCCCGGATGAGGCGGTCAGGCCGAAATTCGCCGCCAGGTGCAGGCCCTGGAAGACGGATCATCCGTGAGGTACGGCATAAGTGCCGCTCGTACCTTCAGCCGGGCACGGTGGAGCAGCACGCGCTGGTTGGCCTCCGAGATCTTCAGCAGGTCACATACGTCAGGCGCCGGGAAGCCCTCGAGGTCACGCAGGGTGATCACCTCCTGCTGACGAACCGGCAGGTGATCGATTGCGCCGTCGATCAGCGTACGCACCTCTTTCAGGTACGCGGCATCGTCCGGGGCAGGGGAGTGCCAGCCGGAGCCATGCCATGTCACATCCGCCAGGGCGTCGCTGCTCACGTACCACTCCCCTTCCGACGAGGCTTCCTCGTTTCCGGCCACGGCGGCGGTGAGGCCGGAGAAGGGCACCAGGCGCGATTCCCGCTTTCCGCGGCTCCGCGCACGATTGACCAGGATCCGGTAGATCCACGTTTTCACAGACGAGCGCCCCTCGAATCGGTCGAGGCCCGCGAGCACGCCCAGCCACGTCTCCTGGACGACCTCTTCGGCCTCCTCGTGGCTGCGGACGTAAAGGCGGGCAAGGCGCAGCATGGATGGATGTAAACGATCGAGGATCTCCTCGAAGGCCGTTTCGTCGCGCGCGCGGAGAGAGCGCAACAGGGCCGCTTCTTCATCGGGTCGAGATTCCGCGTGCGGCGGAGGGAGCGCTGCGTGCGACAACGTGCCGACACGCTCGCTGGGACTGCGAAGCCCCTGAATGTTCGCGGGGTACATGAGTTCCGCTCCTGTGAAGGAAAAAAGTAGATATAGTCGAACGTTGGGGCCGAGGGCGGCCCCAACGTTCGATGCGTTCAATGTACCACTCCCGGTGCCGGATCTCAACCGTGATCGCGACGCGGGCAGCGCCTAACTAAACAGTTGCAGTGGGCGACGCCGCCAGCGAGAGACGGTCGAACAGTGTGGACACGGAGAGCACTCGCAGACGCCGCTTCCGGTGCGGTGTCTCGACTTCCACCACCGTGCCGGGACTGCTCCCCACCAGTGCCTGGCCCACCGGGGAATGGAGCGAGACCTCGTTGCCATCGAGGTCGATGCCGTCTCCATCCATGATGGTGTAGGCGATGGGTTCCCCGGTGTCCAGGTCCTGAACCTGAAGGCGCGATCCGAACCCCGCCCGCTCCGGGAGCAGAGCGGCGGCAGAGACCCGCTCGAGCCCCTCCAGGAGCCGGCGGAGCTGGTTGGCTTCGGCACGCGCGAGCTTCTGGACGTCCAGCGTGTCCCGATAATCGCGCGGGCTCTGCTCCGTCCCGAGTCGGGCGGGGAGGTGAACGGTAAGCTCGTGGGTCAGTCGGGCCAGCTCTGATTCCAGGCGGGCCGCAATGGTCTGCTTCATGACTCCTCCTGGGCAGCGGACGGGCCGCTGTCGGCGCGAGAGTTCGAAAACGGGTACACGAGCAATCTCTTCGGGCCTGTCCGGCGACCGCCCGAAGAGTGATCCGAACCGCGCCCCTGCGTGAGGCGGCGGCTCCATACATGTGCTGTCCACGAGCCGGAGCTTTCGTTACACCCCATCGCCGTTCCGATGCCCGGAGCGGTCAGACCCCGCGTCGTGACGCGAGGAGAGTTGGCTCAGCGGGGATGCAGCCCCAACCGCTGTGGGAGGGTCGTCATCAGCCTGATCAGGAGCGTTCCGTCGCCTCCGGCTCCCCCGACCGCGACGGTGTCGCCGACAGCGCGGTCGAGGAGGGCTCGCCCCTCGATGGAATCGACATGGAGCTGGGCCGCGTCCCGCGGGTCGATCGGCCCCGGCATGAGCTTTCGGAAGCGGTCACGTCCCGAGCGGAGATCCCGCACCAGGAGCACCGATCCGGCGGCTGCGCGGTCGTACGGAAAGCACGGCCCTTCCACGTCCGCGAGTCCCGCCGCGACACGGCGCAGGAAGGCCATCTCACGGGCGACATCCACTCCCACCGGACGGATGGGGCGCACGCGACGGGCCGCCGGGCCATCCGCGGAGGACGCCGACTCGAGAGCCACGAGTTCCTCTCGCAATCGATCGATCAGCGCGCGCGTCGGCACGCTGCGCCCCGTCGGTGTCGGGTACGTGGGTGCAGAGATCACGGCATTCACCTGATACCTCCGGTGGAAGGAGGGGGTCGCGTCGAGATCGACGCATTCGTTACCTGCAAGTCCTCCGAGGAGAGGTTTCGTTACACGGGAGGGGGTGCGGTGGCTGGGCGGCCCGTTCCCCCCCGGCACGACTGGAATGCCGGCGACGACGTTCCGCGGAGAGGGCGGTTGCGGGGCGCCGACGGTCTGCGGCCTGAGCGTTTTATGCAACAGCTGGAACAAACCTGAAACAGCATCTTGGCAGGAAGCGGTAACTAGTTGTAGATTGGTGCACTTGGAGGGTTGGCAGAACGGCTAATGCACCGGTCTTGAAAGCGAATCGGCGGGCACCCCGAGATCGGGGTGCCCGCCGATTCGCTTTGTTCTACACGGGTTTCTGCCAACCCTCGCCAGCCGGCTGGCAGCTTCTCCCACCCATCTCATCCCGTTTCATCCCGTTTCTGAAAAACGGGATGGACCGCGCACCCCCCCCCCGGATCCGCGGAGATCCCGCCTTCCGCTCGGGCTCCGTAGTCGTGGCATGTGCGGCTTGAGCCGCCGGAGAAGAGGTCCCCCGCGGGACTCCTCCTGCGCCAGCCGGAGGCACCCCGATTCGTGCCCCATCCGAGGTCCTCGAGAGGAGTCATTGGAAAAATGATCTCATCGGGTATGGTGGTCACGAGCGAGGAAACCCCTTGGTTGCCCGGTGATCACGCGCACCGATCGGCATCCGTCAGACCACGTCTAGTTGGCAGTCGCATGGTTCTCATCGTCCCGGTTTTCATCATCGAGCAGGAACTCGCGGCTCTGTACGAGCTGATCGCCTCCCTTGATGGTGTGCCGCAGTCGCAAGCGGCTGTCGATGTGCTCAAGCACGAGATCGAGATGCTGCGCCGGTTGACCGACGCGGGCCGGGCGAGCGCCAACGACTTACTCGACCGCGAGACGGCGATGCAGTGGTCAGGCTTAAAAAAGGACGCGCTCGACGCGTACCCGAGCATTGGAAGCTACAGCGCGAAGCGGTGGAGGCGCGGCGACTTGCCGATCCGGAATCCGTACGACGCGGCGGAAATCCGGCAAGGCACTGAAGACCCCTGCCCGGATCCCAATGCCGAGAATCGGGGAACTCCGTCGCCGGCTGATTCGAGGTACGCCAGGCTGCAGGCGGCGCTGGCAGAAACCAGCAGTGCGGCATGAAGAACTCAGCGACCACCGTCGGAGCGCCCCTGTGTCCCGCACGCCACAGAACCCAAGGAGAGGTCATGACAGTAGAGCTTAGTTTCGAGGTTTTCCCCCTGAAGGTGCAGTACATGGAGGAGGAGATCACCCTGTATGCCGAGAACGACCGCCGGAGCATCACCTACCGGGTAACTCTGCCGGATGGGAAGCAGTCGAAGAAGAGAAAAGTTCCCAAGAGTCTTGGAGAGGATGGGCTCAGACCCGCCTCTCCCGCGGGTCACAAGATCGGGAAGCAGGGGCAGTCTGTTCCCGTGTACCAGGTCCCAGACCTCGCCATCCAGTGGGCCAAGGGCCGGTGTCAGCAGCTTGCCGATGAGCGCCGTGGAATTGCCGCGGAACTCGCAGCGATGGGTTCGGTGCCGAATCAGGTGCAGGTCGGTCACGTCTTCGAGCGCGTCCGCACGAGTGTCTGGTATCGTAAGCTGAGCGGATCCCGGCTCGACGAAGTCAGTCGCACAATGCGGTGGGTGGAGACGCATCTCGGCAACGACTTCGACCTCAGCAGGTGGGATGCTGATGTACAGGCGGACCTTTATGAGCAACGCCAGAAGGGAGTTCGCTCGACGACGAGAGAGGGAGACCCCACGTATCTGGCACCGTCCGGCCGGAATACGGCTGTTCGAGAGATGCGGGTCCTGAAGACCATTTTCAAACGCGCCCTGGGAATGAAGTACCGCCCCGGATCCGTCCGCCAGTTGCTCCACTCGAACCCGATGGAGGCTCACGAGCTGCCTGCGTTCGGAACCCGCCGTAAGCGACAGATGGTCGATGGCGAGCGCTACGTGATGGTCCTGAAGTACGCAGATGAAGTTGATCCGACAGGGCGATTCAGGTTCTTTCTCGTCCTCTTGCGCTACCTGGGTGAGCGAGTCAGCACCGTACGCAACCTACTGGTAGGCTCGCTCCTGTTCGAAGCCGCGGATATCTATATGGCGTTCGACTGTCAGCTCTGCAACTACATCCCGATGCGGAAAATTCGAAAAAAGGCAGCAGATCTCTACGCGAAGAACGGAGGTGCCGTCTTCTACCGCCAGCACATGCGTAAGCCGGGGAAGTCCGGTGATGAGGGTAATGCAGAGCAGTTCGATGCGGTGGTACCCATCCACCCGGAGATCAAGGAAGAGTTCGCACGCTATCGGGGTAAGTTCATCCTCCCGAGGCAGCTCGGGCCCGATGCTCCGCTGATTCCCGGCGAACGTCTCAATGGCCCGATCTCAGAGCGGCAGGTGAACTTGTGGTGGCATGCCGCGGTTCGCCTTGCCGAGGAGCGGGAGGGACGAAGCGACATCGCACTTGAGAAAGGAAATGCCTACCACGGGCTCCGCATCAATCGGAGAACTGAACTCCGGAAGGTGGAGACGAAATACGCAAGGTGGCTCATCGGGCATTCGGTGAAGCCTGGCAACGGCGGCATCGAGGTATCGGAAGGTGTGTACCTGGGGCTCAAGCCGAGGGAGCTGGCGGCCGCGGTCCTCATCACCGACGACGGCGAGGACGATGAGGAGTGGTAAGAGTCCATGACGAGGCAGGATCCTCACATCACGATGCCATGCAAGGCCGACGGGATTGTACCGTCGGCCTCATTTTCTTCCGTCCGTCCGGAAATCCGTGCGTGTCGAAAGCACCGGTACCATGAACCCATGGTGCACCGTCCGGCGCATCTGGGATCACACCCGTACCGAGGATCGGATCATGGTCATGCTCAGGGTTGCGGACTCGCAGGTGGGGGAGATCGTTGAGGGTCGGTGTCGCATCGTCGGGGTCAGGGAACCTGCGGTTGAGGGTGCTCCCTACGACATCCTCGAGATCGACGACCGGCTGGATTGCCCGTCCTGGGCATGGCTGAGGAGTGATCACCGGGCGTGGGCGCATCTCAGCCCGGGGGATGAGGTCTGGATGCGCTGCAAGGTCACCGAAGTCTGGCAGAGTGGCGCTCGTGACGTCGAGGTGATGGAGATCAGGGGGCTGTACCCGGACGTCTCCACAGTTCCCGAGGAGAGTTGGCTGTACGAACCGGGAATCATCCTCGACCTGCCCTGCGAGATGGCGTCGGTCCTCGTCGGTGTGATCGATCGTGAGCTCGCCGCCGGAGATTCGCGGTTCACGTCTGCCATGGTCGAGCAGCTCCGCGGTCTCGCGCTGTTCCTTGGAGATCAACTGGAGGGTTGGAATAAGTCGGGATCTGAGGAACTGGACGTCAGGGACGCGGCCTAGCGCACGAGACGGAGGGGAGCCGGTCCGCCGTCTCCCCTCCTCCGGCGCTACTTCTGAGGCCCATAGGTCACCGCAACTCGCCGCCAGGACGAGCGCGCGAAATCACGCTCTGTGAGGTCCCAGGATGATTGGAATCGCGAACCGCACACCTGCGCCCAGCCGCTGCGGGACAGAGGCCGCACCGTATTCTGTTGCCGATGTAACGGGCCGGGCCGGCAGGCTCCTCGAGCGTAAAGCCCCCGACATCTGGGTCAGCGGAGAGGTATCCCGGTGGAGTCGCTCGGGACGTGGATACCTGTACATGACGCTGCGCGATGAGACGTCGCAACTGAGGGTGGTGGGAAGGCCGGACCTAGCCACCCGGATTCCGTACGACCTGCCCGTCGGGATGAGAGTAGTCGTCCACGGACAGATGAGCGTGTACGTGCCCAGCGGCGAAATGCAACTCAAGGCTGCTGCGGTACGCTCTCTCGATGAGCGAGGGCAATGGCAGCTCCAGATTGAGCGTGTCCGACGTGTCCTCGAATCCGAGGGGCTGCTCGACCCGGGTCGTCGACGCACAATTCCGCGGATGCCCGCTGTCATCGGCGTCGTGACATCCCCGCAGGGCGCCGCACTCCAGGACGTTCTCGCTGTCCTTACGCGGCGATACCCCCTGGTGGAGGTCGTCTTTGCCCCCACCCGTGTTCAGGGAAGAGGAGCCGAGGTGGAGATCGCTCGAGCAGTGAACTCCCTCTCGGAAAGTGGCGCTGACGTGCTGATCGTGACGCGAGGCGGAGGCTCACTCGAGGATCTCTGGCCATTCAACTCGGAGACCGTGGCCCGCGCGATTTCTAAGTCACCGATTCCGGTCATCTCGGCCATTGGACATGAGACCGACGTCACGATGTGCGATCTCGTTGCCGACCGCCGGGCGCCCACCCCTTCGGCAGCAGCCGAACTGGCTGTGCCGGACGTCAAGGAGGTCATGCAACGCGTGGAGCGGGAGCGCGAGCTGCTGAGGGCGAACACGGCCGCATTGCTCCGCCTTCGGGGACAGACCGCGGAGCAGGGGCGGAAGGACATCATTCGCCGTCTGACGGAACGGCTCGCGGTCGACCGTGCGCAGCTACGCGCCCACTGCATTCGCGACCCCGTCGCGGCGATGGACAGGACTCTATCCGCCGCGGGGCGGGAGCTGGAAAGTGTTGGCACTGACCAGATCTACCAGCGGCTGCAGCATCGAGTGGACGCATGCGGTAAACATCTCGATGAGATCTCCGCGGGGCGGATGGCGGCCATCATCAGATCTATGATCTCCAGGGCAGAGAGCCGACTGGATCGCGCGGGGCCTTCCGTACTCCTCCAGCACCTGACTGCTCTGCTGGACCGCTCGGAGGAGCGTCAGGCGGCCGCGGTTGCTGAGCTGGAGGCGCTGGCACCTCGGACCGTACTCGCTCGGGGATGGAGCCTCGTGACCTCGGAGCGGGACGAGGTCGTCCGCCACCCCGGGCAGGTAGCACCCGGTGAGACGATCCGTGTGACGGTAGCAGGAGGGGTCATCCACGCCCGGGTAGCATACACCGCCGACCATCAGGAGGACAGATGATGAAGACCGTTGTTCAACCGGAGGACATGAGCTTCGAGGAGTGCGTCACGGAGCTGAGTGCGATCAACCGCCGCCTGGTCGATCGCGACATTGGGATCGAGGATGCCCTGGCGCAGGTCGAGCGCGGGATGCGGCTCTCGTCCCGTGCTGCCGAGGTTCTCGCCCGCGCGCGCATCCGCGTGAGCGAGCTGGAGGAAGCCATGGGCCTCAGAGAGGTTGAGGTGACAAGCGGCGAGAAGAGGTGATGATCGGCTGTCGGAGGAGATCGGGTATGGTGGAAGTCCGGCGATGGGTCGGCACTCCGCCTTCCGCATTCCATACCACGATCGCGATGGAATGGAATGAAATGCAACCGCCGGGTCTTCCACAGATCGAGAGGCGTTATGGCAAGAAGTCGGTTGGTATCTGACGAGGTGTTGGAGAGGCACGCCCGCACCCTTCAGGCGGAGGGAAAGCTTACAACTCGCGCGCTCGTAGCCGCGGCCGGGGGCGACTACAAGCGTACCTGCGAGTGTGTGAAGCGGGTGCGGGAGGAGAGCGCACGCGAGCAGAATCTCGCAACTGATCTCGCCGGCACGGAGGACGCGGAAAGCGGCGACGGTTCAGGGGTTTTCGACGACGTCTTCCGCAGAGCCCATGCTGCGGCTCTCGAGGTACATCGTCAGATCCGTCGTCGTGAAGGAGACCACGTCCGCATGCAGGAGGATGCTCTGCGCCACCGGCACGCTCACGAGTTGCAGGCTGCTGCGGTTGAGCTTGCGCGGCTGCAGGAGGACTGGGACGACGCGGTTGCCATCGTGAGTGCCGGGGAACAGACGATCGCGACGCTGGAGGAAGAACTCCTCGTGGTCAAGAATCAGTTGGCGGCGGAGATCCGCAGCAAAGACGAGTTGGTCCTTGCACATAACGTCGAGCGCACGGAGCTGAGGGAACAGGCCCGGTCAGCTCAGGCCGACGCGACGCGAGCGAGCGCTGCACGCGAGCACGCTCAGATCGAACTGCGTGAGCACCTTGCTGAAGTAAACGTTCTTCGGGAGGAGGCCTCCCGCGAGAGACACCGGGCGGAAGCTGCCGCGTCATGTGCCGAGGATAGTCTTCGCGAGATCGCCATCCTGACGGTTGGTCGCGACGCGGCAGCGCGTGGAGAAATGGCGGCTCGCTCCGCAATGGGGCGTCTGGAAGCCACGGTTGCAAAGCTGCGTGAAGAGAAGGCGAAACTCGCCGGGGAGGTGAAGTCGAGCCGCAGGGCGCTTCAGGAACTTCGGAAGCTGTTGCCGCAGCTTCAGCAGCCCGCGGACGGCAGCGTGTCCGGGTAGCGCTCTGCTGGTGTTTCGGATGGAGGGGCAGGGGTGGAAAGGGTAAGCCTTTCCGCCCCTGTTCCATTGGGCTTGAACGGGTTCTCCATGCCACCTCTTACTAAGCATTACTTACTAAGCACTGACTTACTAAGTAAATGGTTAGCGGACAGCACGAGCGTTCCTGTGCCGATCCGCAATTCTCTGTCCCACAATGATCGCGACCACGCGCGAACGAACCGTTTCACCTGCCGTCCCTCCTGAGGTCGCCGGATCGGAACTCCGGGCATGCGGCATAGGCGCGAAACCGTGCCCCACCTGCGAACGGCAACTTCGGAGTCCAGTACAACTGGTGACGGTCGGAGGTGTGTTGTATCTTGGCGGTCGCGAGCTACCGCCCTCCGCCGTTGCGATGATGCCGCTCGAAACTCCCCTCAGGATTCCCCCGTACCTTGCCCACGCTCGGTCGACCGCATGGATATAAAGACGCTCACCGAGCAGGATATCCGCACAAAGTTCATCTCACCCGCGATAGCCGCCGCGGGGTGGGACGGTCTTCGCCAGATTCGTGAGGAGGTCCAGCTAACGAAGGGCAGGGTACTCGTTCACGGGAAGCTGGCCACGCGCGGCAAGGCGAAGCGCGCCGACTACGTGCTGTTCTACAAGCCGAACCTGCCGCTCGCCGTCGTCGAGGCGAAGGACAACAACCACTCCGTCGGCGCCGGCATGCAGCAGGCGCTCGGCTACGCGCGACCGGCTCGACGTGCCGTTCGCCTTCAGCTCGAACGGCGACGGCTTCCTGTTCCACGACCGCGACGGGCGCTCGGCGGCCAGGTCGAGCAGGAAATCGCCGCTCGACGAGTTCCCCTCGCCCGAGGAGCTCTGGCAGCGCTACCGTGCCTGGAAGGAGCTGGACGCCGAGCGGCGGAGCGCGTGGTCACGCAGGAGTACTACGACGGACGGCAGCGGCAAGGCGCCGCGCTACTACCAGCTCGTCGCGATCAACCGCACCGTCGAGGCGATCGCGCGCGGCCAGAATCGCATCCTGCTCGTGATGGCCACCGGCACCGGCAAGACCTACACCGCGTTCCAGATCATCTGGCGGCTGTGGAAGGCGGGGATCAAGAAGCGGATCCTCTTCCTCGCCGACCGCAACATCCTCGTCGACCAGACCAAGACGAACGACTTCAAGCCGTTCGGCCAGGCGATGACCAAGATCACGAACCGCACGGTCGACAAGGCCTTCGAGATCTACCTCTCGCTCTACCAGGCGGTCACGGGCACCGAGGAGGAGCAGAACATCTACAAGCAGTTCTCGCCCGACTTCTTCGACCTCGTCGTCGTCGACGAGTGCCACCGCGGCAGCGCGGCCGAGGACTCGGCCTGGCGCGAGATCCTCGACTACTTCTAGCTCGGCCACGCAGCTCGGCCTGACCGCCACGCCGAAGGAGACCGAAGGACGTCTCGAACATCGACTACTTCGGCGAGCCGGTCTACACCTACTCGCTGAAGCAGGGCATCGAGGACGGCTTCCTCGCGCCGTACAAGGTGGTCCGCATCGACCTCGACAAGGACCTCGCCGGCTGGCGCCCCGAGGCAGGGCAGAAGCGACAAGCACGGCCAGGTGATCGAGGACCGCGATCTACAACCAGCGCGACTTCGACCGCACTCTGGTCCTGGAGAAGCGCACCAAGCTGGTCGCCGCGAAGATCATCGGAGTTCCTGAAGGCCACCGACCGCTTCGCCAAGACCATCGTCTTCTGCGAGAACATCGACCACGCCGAGCGCATGCGCCAGGCGCTGGTCAACGCGAACGCCGACCTGGCCGCAGCGAACCGCAAGTACGTCATGCGCATCACCGGCGACAACGACGAGGGCAAGGCGCAGCTCGACAACTTCATCGACCCCGAGAGCCGCTACCCGGTCATCGCCACCACCTCGCAAGCTGATGACCACCGGCGTCGACGCACAGACCTGCAAGCTGATCGTGCTCGACCAGACGCATCCAGCTCGATGACCGAGTTCAAGCAGATCATCGGCCGCGGCACGCGCATCAACGAGGACTACGACAAGCTCTACTTCACCATCATGGACTTCAAGAAGGCGACCGAGCTGTTCGCCGACCCCGACTTCGACGGCGATCCGGTGCAGATCTACGAGCCCGGTGGCGGCGATTCCGTCGTGCCCCCGGACGAAGAGGTCGGCACGGATGGGGCTGGGAGCGGAGACGGCCCGACGGGCGGTGATGGCCCGATGATCGTCGGCCCTTCCGGACCGGGCGGCAACGGTCAGAAGCGTTACGTTGTCTCCGGCGTCCCCGTACTGGTGGTCTCCGAGCGGGTGCAGTACTACGGCCCTGACGGAAAGCTGATCACCGAGTCGCTCAGGGACTATACCCGCCGCAAGGTGACGGAGGAGTTCGTCTCGCTGGACGACTTTCTCCGCACCTGGGACGATGCGGAGAAGAAGGACGCCGTAATCCGCGAGCTACAGGAGCGGGGGGTCCTCTTCGATGCGCTGGAGGACGAGGTGGGCCGCGGCTACGACGCCTTTGACCTGGTCTGCCATGTAGCCTTCGGCCAGCCGGCATTGACGCGCCGTGAACGCGCGGACCAGGTGAAGAAGCGCGACTACTTTACCCGGTTCGGCTCCGAGGCACGGGCGGTGCTCGAGGCGCTGCTCGACAAGTATGCCGACGAGGGGATCACGCCGATCGAAGAGGTCAGCGTGCTCACAGTGCAGCCGTTTTCTCGGCTCGGTACGCCGCTGGAGATCATCCGGCGCTTCGGCGGCAAGCAGAAGTACCTTCAGGCGGTGAGCGAACTGGAGCGGGAACTCTATTCGGCAGCGTGATCGGGAGAAGAACCAGATGAAGCAGGGGGTACCCAAAGCTTGGACGAAGCAGTCGCTGATGGATGCGTACCGCGAGAACGCTGATGGAGACCTCGCCAGGCGTATCACCGAAGTCATGAACCACGTCGACGGATTGGGACGCCTGCTCATTGGCAGGACCGTCAACCCTGCATTCGGGGTGGCGGGGAACTCAGGCCGTCGGGTACTCGCGGTTTGGGAGCGGGACGACAGCAGGATTATGGGAAGAATCGCAATCTTTGCGTCTCCCGAGCGATACGCCTCACCGGAGGAGTACGCGGTGCTGTACAACCGGCTACTCCCGATAACGAGGCCGGCGGCGAGACAGAAGCCCTTTGCCTGGGACATCGCGTACCTCTCGGCGCTTTCGGATGACGCATTCCTCCAGTTCGTAAGGGTGCTTGAGGAGATGGGTCCTGCACCGGCCTCGGACGCACGGGTCGACCTGCCGGCACGCGCGGACACGGTGGTGTCGCGGATCGTCCGCGACTCGGCCACCGTACGCCGGCTGAAGCGGCTCTACGACAACCGCTGCCAGCTTTGCGGCGAGCGGGTCGGCGGGCTACACGGCTGGACGTACTCCGAGGCGCACCACGTCCGCCCCCTGGGTGAGCCACATAACGGTCCCGACGCGGAGGACAACCTGCTGGTCCTCTGCCCGAACCATCACGCCGCCTGCGACTTCGGCGCCATCGAGATGAGGCCGGCTTCGTTGCGCTTCGCACCTGGCCATGCCGTTCGTGCGGAGTACATCCGATATCATAACGAGAAGATCGTTCGTCGGCCCGGCTGATCGCCTGAGCCGCACTGCCACAGTATCGCACCGAACCATGTCACTCGGTACCACCATCAAGTCCATCCAGGACATCATGCGCAAGGACGTCGGCGTCGACGGCGACGCCCAGCGCATCGGCCAGCTCGGCTGGATGCTCTTCCTGAAGATCTTCGATGATCGCGAGCAAGAGCGCGAGCTGCTGGACGACGCCTACGTCTCGCCCGTTCCCGAGCACCTGCGCTGGCGCACCTGGGCGGCCGACGACGAGGGGCATGACCGGCGACGCGCTGCTCGACTTCGTCAACAACGACCTCTTCCCCACGCTCAAGAGCCTGGAGGTGACGAACTGCCCCGGCGACGCCTCGGCGGTGGTGCGTGGCGTCTTCGAGGACGCCTACAACTACATGAAGAGCGGCACGCTGCTGCGGCAGGTCATCAACAAGATCAACGAGATCGACTTCAACCGCTCGACCGACCGCCACCTGTTCGGCGACATCTACGAGCAGCTCCTGAAGGACCTGCAGAGCGCCGGCAACGCGGGCGAGTTCTACACGCCGCGCGCCGTCACACAGTTCATGGTCGAGATGGTCGACCCGCAGCTCGGCGAGGAGGTGCTCGACCCCGCCTGCGGCACCGGCGGCTTCCTGGTCTGCGCCATCGAGCACCTGCGCGCCCGTGAGGTAACGACGCCGGAGCACGAGGCGATGCTGCAGGCGTCCATCCATGGCGTCGAGAAGAAGCCGCTGCCGCACCTGCTCTGCACCACGAATCTTCTGCTGCACGGCATCGACGTGCCGACGCAGGTGCGCCACGACAACACGCTCGCCCGCCCGCTGCGCGACTACGCCTCGAAGCGACCGGGTTGACGTGATCCTCACCAACCCGCCCTTCGGCGGCGATGGAGGAGCACGGGCATCGAGACCAACTTCCCCGCAGACCTTCCAGACGCGCGAGACGGCCGACCTCTTCCTGGTGCTCATCATGCACCTGCTCAAGGACGGCGGCCGCGCGGCGGTGGTGCTGCCCGACGGCACCCTCTTCGGCGAGGGCGTCAAGACGCGCATCAAGGAGAAGCTGCTCGCCGAGTGCAACCTGCACACCATCGTGCGGCTGCCCAAGGGTGTTTTCGCGCCCTACACGGGCATCAACACCAACCTGCTCTTCTTCACCAAGGGGCGCGCCCACCACCGAGGTCTGGTACTACGAGCACCCCTACCCAGCGGGGCAGAAGAGCTACAGCAAGACCAAGCCGATCCGCATCGAGGAATTCGACGCGGAGAAGGCGTGGTGGACGGCGCGCGAGGAGAACGAGCACGCCTGGCGCGTCTCCGTAGAGGAGATTCGCAAGCGCGGCTGCAACCTCGACATCAAGAACCCGAACGCCGCCGATGAGGACCACCGCGACCCCGACGAGCTGCTCGCGGAGTACCGGGAATTGCTCGCGGAAGTGGAGGAGACCCGCGACACGCTCAAAGCGGAGCTGGCCGGCGCGCTGGAATCGGTGCTGCTGGCGGAGGTGACAGCGTGAGCCCGGATTCGCTGCTGCGGCAGTTCGAGGTGATGGCGGACGCGCCGAACGGCGTGCAGAAGCTGCGCGAGCTGATCCTGCAGCTCGCGGTGCGCGGCAAGCTGGTGCCGCAGGACGCGAATGACGAGCCGGCCAGCGTGCTGCTGGAGCGCATCGCGGCGGAGAAGCAGCGGCTGTTCACGGAAGGCAAGATCAGCAAGCCGAAGCCGCTGCCGCCGGTCGGCGAGGACGAAGTGCCTTTCGAGGTGCCGGAGGGGTGGGCGTGGTCGAGACTGGAGACGCTCGGGGTGGTCAATCCTCGGAATGACCTACCCGATGACCTGACGGTCGCCTTCTGTCCCATGTCCGTGCTTCCCGAGAACTACGGCGGTCGCGTGGAGCACGAAAAGCGGTCCTGGCGGGAGATCAAGAAGGGGTACACCCACTTCGCCGACGATGACGTGGTGGTGGCGAAGATCACGCCGTGCTTCCAGAACGGAAAGGCCGCAGTGATGCGAAGCCTTCCAGGTGGTGCGGGAGCTGGCACCACCGAACTGCATGTATTCCGGCCGATCCCTGGTACGATCGAGCCGGATTATGTACTGATCTTCTTGAAGTCGCCCGGATTCGTCAGCGGCGGGGTTGCCACAATGACTGGTACGGCAGGGCAACAGCGTGTCTCGAAGGACTACTTCGCGCAGACGTCCTTTCCCCTCCCGCCTATCCCCGAGCAGCGGCGCATCGTGGCGAAGGTGGACGAGCTGATGGCGCTCTGCGACCGGCTGGAGGCGCGGCAGCAGCGGCGCGCCGAGGCGCGGGGGCGGCTGAACCGCTCGGCGCTGCACCACCTCACCGCTGCTGCGGACGACGCGGAGCTCGCCACCCACTGGGAGCGGCTGCAGGAGAACTTCCACTTGCTCTACGACACGCCCGAAACCGTGGCCGAACTGCGCCAGGCGGTGCTGCAGCTCGCGGTGCGAGGCAAGCTGGTGCCGCAGGATCCCAGCGACGAGCCGGCCAGTGTGCTCTTGGAGCGCATCGCAGCGGAGAAGCAGCGGCTGTTCAAGGAAGGCAAAGTGGGCAAGCCGAAGCCGCTGCCGCCAATAGTCGAGAATGAGGTGCCGTTCGCGGAGCCAGAGGGGTGGGAATGGGCGCGCTTCTCGGACATCGCAAACATCGCTTCGAATCTCGTGTCTCCGGAAGATTTCCGTGAGATGCCGCATATCGCGCCTGACAGCATTGAGAAAGCTACAGGTCGGCTGCTTTCATATCAGACTGTCGCAGAGGACGAGGTGCGTAGCAGCAAGCACCATTTCTTCGCTGGACAGATCATCTACTCAAAGATCCGACCAAACCTCTCAAAAGCGGTCTTGATCGGCTTTGAGGGGCTATGCAGCGCGGACATGTATCCTCTGGACGCCTATATCGACACCGCATACCTACACAAGTATATCCTGTCGCCCACGTTCCTGAGCATGGCAGTCCGAAATGATACGCGGGTTGCCATGCCGAAGATCAATCAAGATGAGCTTTCAAGAGTGCTCATTGCAGTTCCGCCGCTCCCCGAGCAGCGGCGCATCGTAGCCAAGTTGGACGAGTTAATGGCACTCTGCGACCTGCTTGAGGCCCGGCTCACCGCCGCGCGCGAGAAGAGCGCACATCTAGCCGCATCCGCGGTACACCACCTGGCGGCTGCGTAGCGCATGCCGGTATCGCTCACCCACCGGCGGATCGTCGCCGTCGCGTCCACCGCGCTATTCGACCTCGCGGCGTACAACTGCGTCTAGGCGCGAGAGCGGCGAGAATGCGTATCACGCCAATTGGTGCGAGCAGGAGAATGACCTGCTCGCGTCAGGCGTCGCGTTTCGCTGATCCTGCGTCTGCTGCGTTTACACTCCGCGGGAGACGCCGAGCAGTTCGCCTATTTCTCTCAACAAGGAATTGCCGGGATAGTCGAGCAGCATTTCAGTGAGAAGGCTATCTGCAGTGATCCCGCCACCCCCACCCCCGCGGCGTAGCTCTGATACGGCGGCAAACCAGTCGGCCCTTCCGGTCGCGCCGAGCGCAAGGCAGCCGACGTCGCCCCCTGCACGCTCCCAGATTCCGCGGTCGGTTGGCCCCCGCCGGTAGAGATCCGCAGCCACATTCACAAGTTCCCGCCAGGCATCCACACGGACACCCGCGGGCGGCTCGTCCTCTCTCGCAACGGCCCGCCCTACACCGGCTGGATAGGTAGGTTGGAACCGAGCGAGCACCTCGAACGCGAACGCAGCAGCGCGGCGCGCTGCGACGGGCTGCGACCCTCGGGCGTCAGCCTCGCCCTTCGCATCGACTAGGTCGGAGATACCACGGATCACAAGCCCCGGCAGAGAACGATTCGCATGGAGGGCCCGCGTGAACCCGTACCCCTCCATCTCGACGGCGAGTGCGTCCCCGTAGTTCTTCTTGAGAAGGTCGTAGACCTCGGACGCTTTGGAAGCGACCACCTTCTCGCCCGCTGCAATCGGCCCCACCAAGGCCTGCGGCTCCGGGAACGGCTCGCCTCCCTCGGATGCCTGGATTCGTCCGGTCCATTCCGCGTTACGCGCGACGAAGCGTGCGATTTGGATCATCTCGTAGGCGGATTCTCCCTGCCCGGGTCGAGGCCGAAACTCGTCCTCGGCCTTTCCTCCTTCATACGCGTACACCTTGGTCGCGGCTACCACGTCGCCGAGACCCACGTCTTTCAGCCCCCCGGCCACGCCGACGAACAACACGCAGGCAGGGTGGAAGTGACCGATCGCGCGCTCCAATTCGAGCGCGGCCTGGACATTGCCTGCTCCGGTCTCGACGACGCTTACCTCCCACGAAAATTCGCACCCTGCGAATTCGCCGATTCCATATACACTTCCCTGCGAGTGGATCACCTCCCGGCGGTTTCTCAGATGCTCGGTAACAGCCTTAAACTCAATGGGAATCGCCGTCACGATAACGGCCCGCGGTCTCTGCGGCCCACTTCTCCAGCTCTCCTGTCCCTCAACCACGAGTCCCCCCTACATGTTGCAACGCCTGAAGCTTCTCGTTCCGGGGGAAGTCGGCGCGCATCTCGGTGACGAGGCTATCTCCTGTAATCTTCCCGCCGCCCCCCGACCTTAGCTTTCCAATTGCCGCTCGCCATTGCTGCCGGCCATCACCGTTGCGATCGAGATCCGCGGCATCGCCCCCTGCCCGCTCCCATATGTTCCGCTCTGTGGGACCGAAGCTGTAAAGCTCGGCAGTCACGTCGACCAGAGCCCTCCACCAGTCGTCCGCGCTTCGATGATCGTGATTCCATACACCCTGCCAACCTAGGTGCAAGCGGGTGAAGAGGTCGAGTAGATCCCGGACCAGCGTTACTGCAGGGATCAGATCGTTACGTCCGTGCCGGCGGACCGCATATGCGGCACGCTCAGCGGCAGCCGCCCACCTGCGGCGGCTGATGAATGCGCCTAGCTCTTCTGCATCCGGACGAGTTAGCGGAGTGCCAGTTCGCAGGAGATCCTCCAGCCATGAGTCGAAGAGGTCCTCACCGATTCCGAGTCCCTCGAAGAGAGCGACGCCCACGCGCACGCGTCGGAAAGCCCCGGACCGCAGGTGTCGCTCCAGCCTTCGGTGCTCCAGAATGGCTGATCGGAGGGGGGGCTCGAGGTCATTCATCCTGGGCTCGCGCCCGAAGCGTTGAAGCCACCCCTCGGCCGTTGCCTCTAGAAGTGCACTCCTCGCGGGGCTTTCGAGGTTCGCCCACAAATCGGCCCGCGACGGATACTCGGTCAGGTCTCCCTGTGAGGTACTCGCGAGGGCTTCCAGGAGCAGTGGAGACACCTCCCCCCGCTCACTTGCGAGGTCGAGCAGTCGGCTCATCGTCGCTGACGGGTCGGAAATCCCCGACCAAGGGTCTTTGTCGTCGCGAATACTCGCTAGCCAGATGTCGCGCCACCGCGGACGGCTCACATCCAGTCCGGCACGCAGGTTGGGCATCTCTGCGCAAGCGGCCCCGGCCGCCGCGATGAGACGTGGATCGGAGGTCCGGAGTGCCGCCTGCAGAACTTCTCTTGCCGGGAGCCTTCCCGCGAGCACCCGAACGCCCCAGTCAGTCTTGAAATCCCGATCTACGGCGAGGTGCGCATCAATCGCTGCCTGGGGCGAGAGCGATGCAGCGGTTGCAGCCGCATGGACCCGCCACCAATCCCGCTTCTGGGCGAGCCCGCGCACCAGCGTCCCGGCCTCCTCGGGGAGGCGCGCCGGGCATGCCCTCTCTAGGTCCACCTCAACGTCGGAACGTTGGGGCAGGAGGCACCCAGTACGCGGTATGATCTGCGGATATGAAGTCCACCACTCCCAGAGCATCCGCGCATAGTCCGGCTTCCACGCGGCAACCTCCGCCGCGACTGTCCCCGTGATCGCATCGCTCCACCCGTTCACCGGGACCGAAAAGGCGCGTTCCATCAGGCTGCCCATCTCCAGCGAGCTGTGTGTGGAACGGACTGCTGCTCCGACCCAATCTCTGATCACAGGGCTCAGCACGTCCATCGTTTGAGAGAAGGGACCGGAGTCGAAGTTCTCCAGTGCGCGGATCGCGGAAGCGTTACCGTTGCGCGTCAGCTCCTCGAGTCGCGAAAGCACTTGCCGTTTCAAATCCACGCCCCGCTCAGCTTCCGGAGATAGTTTCCCAAGCAGGCGGGCGAGGGCGCGGACCTCGTCGACACTGGCCTCACCGAGCCGCTCGAGACGAACGAAGGCTCTCTCCAGCAGGTCGAGATCACGCAGTGGACCGAGCCGTCCCTCAACTTCGCGGATCAACTGCCGGAGCGAATCCCCTTCTGGGTCGCCCAGCAGGAACGCCTCCGCAGGCCTGCTCGGTGTGTAGGCGTCAGTCGAACGTACTAGAGGCCACCCATGCCACCAGTGCTCTGCCGCAGCGGGAATCAATACAACCGGCGGCGGTTCGAGGCCCAGATCGGACGGACGGAAGCTCAAGCGAAACCTGAAGTTCCGGCGGGCCTCTGGCCAGAGATTCGTCCATAGCGCACCGATAGCCGGGGCGAACCCCTCCTCACCTACCCAACCGACGGTGCCCACGGTGCTGCTCGCGAGAAGCTCGTGGACCAGTTTGGCGAGTCCGGGCGGGGCGGGCGGAGTACGTATCGCGCCACCAGACTGCGAGGATCCGGCCGAGAAGTCGACCGGGGTGAGATCCAGTTGCCGCGTCGGACGCTGCGGGATTAGGCCGAAGAGCGCCTGCAGATCTTCAAGGTCACCGACGTCGGGGCCGGGGACGAGGAGAACGTGTGTCAGCACCATCCCCCCGCGGGCTGCACCAGGATCCGGGCCGGTCCGTGAAACCACGTACCACTCGTCCAGCGGGAAGCCGCTGAGATAAGGTTCCCATGGAATGGAGGATGGCGGGCTCGCGGGCAGATCTGTTAAGCCTTCGAGTTGCCGTACGACGGCTGTCGGTGCTCCTGGGTTCGTCGCGATCAACCCGTGCCCGCGCTCCCGCTCCCCATAGAGCGCCTGGTGAATGCGAATGCTCACTCGGTCTTGTCCAGCAGCCACTGAATCGGCACCGCGAGGTCGGAAGTCTGTTCGGCGTCGGACCGGACCACGTAGCCAAACGTCTCCGGACCTCGCTCAATGTAAGCTTCGTCCTCCCGCTCGTTGCTCAGCGGACGATCCAGCGAGGAGAGCCCGAGCACCGCAACGGAAGAAGATTGCCACGTGGATTCCAGAAAGGCCGCGAACAGCGGCATCTCCTGTCTCAGGAGCATGGGAGGGGGGAGAGCCCGATCCTCCGTGTCCAGTTCGTCCCAGCAGGAAAGCACAATGGCGAGGGGGGGGGCGGTAGCCCGAGTGAGGGTACCGAGCCCCCGCACGTAGAGCAGCAACTGAAGGAGCTCGATATAGAACGCCTGGCTGGTCCACTCGTGCGGCGCCGGATCGTTCCCTTCGGCGGCGGTGAGTTCGTGAAGCGGGCGCGTGAAGATGTCGTCGTACGTGTGCAGGATGGAGGGACGCATGAAAAGTAGCCAACTGTCGCTCCCCCGGATCCGCTCCTTCCAGGCATCGCTGACGCGCCGCTGGTGCATCATCAGGCGTATCTGTTCGCCGCCGTAGTCCGGCCAGACCAGGTCCACTTGCTCTCCGGACGGAAGCGCGATGGGCAGAACGATCTCTTCGTACGTGTCTACCGAGGTGTGATCCGCCAACAGGCCCTGGGCGAGCCGTCGCAGGACGTCTTCGAGCGGGGCGATACTCTCGGGCTCACTCCGCAGCCGGAGCTTCCCCTGTTCGAGTTGCAAGCGCCCGAGGAGTTGACCCCCGAAATGGGTTTTTCCGGTGTTTGGCCCACCGATCAAGAGGATCGAACGGGAGCGGTCCTCCATCATCTTGCGCCCCGGAATGCGAGAAACGGGTCACTCGACTCCGCCGGAGTCGGGATCGGCGAAACCGCACGCCGCTCGGGCACCTCGAGTAGCCAGTCGAAGAGGCGGAGGTAGACCTGCACATCAGGCTCCTTCTCCCCTGCCGGCGGATAGACGCTGACCGAGAACTCCTGGTGGCCCGGAAGTGTGGATTCGAACACGGCTTGAAGTCGGGTCCGAATCTCGTCCGAGACAGCCCGATCGCTCTTGGACCACACAACGGCAACTCGCCGTCCATCCAACACGTCGCCGATTCTGCGCGCCAGCGACACGATCTTTCCCCGGGCCTCTCCGCGTTGAGGCCCGCTGAGGGCGCCCGAGTCAACAACGAGTGCGAAAGCGCTCCCGTGCCGGAACGTCCAGCGGGCCCCTTCGGCCGCAGGGGCGGCACGATCTAGCGCCCAGCTTTCGAACCACTCGCCGGGAGCATCCGTGAAGAGGAGATCCTCGAGTCGAGTGTCCGGGCGGCGAAGTGCCAGATGGAGCAGCCCGGAGGTACGCCCCGGCGCCCGGCTAGTATGCGGCGGGAAATGAGGCGGCTGGCCGGGCTGCCAACGGAGCGCGTGGGCCAGCCCCTCCCACCCTCCGAGAGTATACGATCCGCCGAAGGACCCCCGCGAAAGGGCCCGACCTCGCCAGAGTAAAAGATACAGGATGCTCAACAGCGTCGTCTTCCCGGCGTCATGCGGTCCAACGATGCCCATTAGGCGAGAACGAGAGCGCGATGTGACGAAGTCCAGGTCGAGGTGCCCAAGAGAGCCGCCGAGCCACGGGAGGACCGGCTCGGTGGCGGGCGATTCGACGCCCGTCGTACTCGGCTTCGCGTCCAGCCAGTGCGGACACTCCCCCAGGGCGTGCCCAAGGTTGCACAGGGTCAGCGGGGCGTCGCACGCCGGGTAGGGGCAACTCGGCACCGTTACGCCCCCCTTTCGGGGGCAAGGTTCTCCGCCTGGAGGTCCCGGAACAACCAGACAGCTATGTCATCCAGCGGGATTCTCGAGTCGGGATTGAGACCTACACAACGGGGCAGTTCCTCGTCTGTCGGGCCTTCGTCCAAGATGCGCGATCGGACGTAAAGCAGGAGCGGCATCCGCCCGTCTCTGTTGGCCGAGCGGGCGATCGCTGGCCGGTGGGAAAGCTTCGCAAGGCCCGCGTGTACCTCCTCGCAGAACTCCGGCACGGAGAGGACTGGCAGGTCCTCAGGCGCGCGGCCAGTTCCCACGAGCTCGCGGATGGCTTCACGCAGCAGGTACTCTACGCCCCGGGGCGTATTGATCCGCGCCTCCGACTGAAGGTCCATGACCATGCAGAACGTCGCGGCCGAGAGGTTCATGGTCCGGTACCCGACGCGCGCCGACGGCGAGTATAGGGCTTGCCGCCACCACAGCAGAGCCGTGCGGCGCCGCTCGGTTTGGACCGCCTGATCCATTCGATCCATCGCCACCTTCAGCGCCGCCCGGATGGCTTTCGCGTGGTCCCGCAGCGGTTCCTCGATCGCACCGGCGGCGGCGCCCAATCCCTTGCCGAGTTCGTCAACCACGGGCGCGATCGCTCCTGATACCGCCTTCGCCGCAAGGGAAGGAAAATGGTATGACCACTGCGAACCGGTATTCGGCCAGAAGGGGTTTGCACCCGGAGCGGCTTTGCCGTCTGCGTTATGTGGCCCGGCCGCAGCCGAGAAGCCAGCTTCCAGCTTCTGGACGTCGATCTTCGGAGTCTTGATCTCCGGGGCCCTGATCTGTGGCGCTGGCAACCTGGGCAGGCCGCCCTCGTGCAGAGACCAGGTGCGCGCGGCATCCTCCTCAGCCGCGTCTCCTAGGCGAAGCAGAAAGTTGTGTAGGATCTCCCTTTCGGCCCCCAAATCGGCGTGCGGAAGATAGCTCGCGCCCGACAGCCAGATGACGGCTGGAATTGGGTGGCCACGGTGCTCTGCGACGCGGTGCAGCGCCTCGAGGATGATGGCACGAAGGAGCTGCCGAGGCCGGTCGCGAAAGCGGTTGCGGAGCGTCTTCCACCTCTGCGCGAGAATGGCTTCGACCTCCTGCAGGACCGGGTCATCTGGTTCAATTTCGGGGTCAAGCGCCACGAGGGTGTAGGAGGGCACCTTCCCGGGTGCATCTTCAAGAAGCTTTGCCGTATCGTCGGCGGCTCCCTCGAGGTACACGAACTTGGCGTCATCCTCGCCGATGTCGAGCAAGCCCGCGTTCAGGAACTGCTGGAGCATTGTCATTCCCAAGCTGCTTCTCCTCTCGGGTTTGAATTCGATGACCGTGTCACCGGGATGAACCACCAGCGTTATCCCAAGCAACCGCGCCGAAGAAGACAAGGGGTGGGCACCTCGCGAAAGTATGAGTTCGGAGTTTGTTCGGCAAGTAACTCGCACGGATTCCGAGCCCCACGCGCCGTTGCGTAGCCCCTCTGGCGAGAACGGCGCGAACTTGGTGGTCCAGCTCGACGCCGAACCCGGAGAAAGGAGCTTCAGACGAAGGCGGCGCGTCACCGGTCAGGTGTGACTTTACCGCCGCCGGAACTGTGACATTCGATTCCGCCGTTTGACAGTCCCTGGAAGGATCTTGACACCCCGCTTCCGTGGTTACGCGAACGGGAACGGCCGAATCTCGCCGGAGGCCAGAATTACAGGCGAGGGAGGGGGCGCTGATCAGCGCCCCCTCCCTCGCCTGGATCCGGACTGCGGATCACTCACGCCACCTGCTGGCCCGTCTCCCCGACAACAGTCGCAGCCTCCGGGCGCGCCGGATCGAAGCTGGCCCAGTCGATCACTGATCCATTCCGCAGCAGGTCCATGATCTGGTTGAAGTGATCCGGGTGCTCGATGCCGGTCAACGTCCGCGCCTCGGTGACCCAGCCCTCGAAGACGCTGTAGTGGAGGTGAAGCGTCCGGAGCTGGTCGTTAGTCAGTTCCTGCGCCACGGACCACTTCTCCCGCACCACGCCCCAGTAGGTCGAGATGAGTGTTCGCGTCGCATGGGCGCCGAACAGCCCACGCCACTTCCGCCGAAGCTCCTTGCTAAGCATGATCTCCCTCCACGATTCCACGTCGCGACCCATCGCCTCACGCATGATCCAGTGCAGGACCTGCCCGAACTGCTTCGAGAGCCACTGCTTTCGATACCCGCCGTGTCCCTCCTGTTTTGACCAGGGGGAGACGAAGAAGGCAAAGCTGTCCTGGTCCGGATCGTAGGCCTCCACACTGGGGATCAGACCGCAGGCGGCCAACTTGCACGGCCGCAACTCCAGCCAGAAGTCAGTCATCAAGTCCATGTCGACCACACCCCGGCGGAGCGTCCGTCTGCGCTCGCGCTCCTTCCCGCGCGCATCCTTGGCAATCTTGAGCTTCGCTTCCGCGCAGAAGCCCCGGAAGTAAGTCTCAACTCCCACGATCCGCCTCCAGGACCCGTCCGCCTCGCGCTCCACCTGGGGGATGAAGTTCTTGCCCGCCCGGGCACCGGCGTAGTTTGCTACGCGGAGACCGTCGTCCAGAAGCACAGCCGAGAGGATGTACCGCTGCAGCGCCCGGAAGTAGCGCTTCCGCGCGACGGCTACCGGTGCCGCATCACCCTCCGCGTGCTTCCCGCAGGCAATGTGGTAGGCTGCCCGCAGCTTCCGCGCACGCTTCCACAGCCGCGGAAGCCCGACGCAGACGGCCTGGGCAAGAGTGACGTCGATCAACCCCCGATCCTTGAAGCCCTCAGCCTTGCGGGAGCCGTTGACCGTCTTCATGTGCTCCCGCACGAGCCGGTACTCCGCATGGATCCGAGACCACTCCTCGGGACGGTGGGCAGACATCCCGCCTTCCGTGGCTCCCGCGCCCGATCCGTAGACGAACTCGGTCACGCTCCAGAGCGCGCTCAGATCGTCGAAGAGGGCGTGGGTGTACCAGGCAACCGGCTGGCCGGCAGGGACAGCCTCCATGAGCCTAATCGGAGAATTCTTGAATGAGCGACTCGCAGCTTCGTCGGCGTACTGGCGGAGCAGACTGACCGTGGACGTGCTGGTGGTGTGGCCCAGCCGACGCTCGAGGAGCGTACTCGCGGAGACCGCCCGCGGCGTCTCGATTGTGACGCGCGTTTCGAAGAGGTCGATCAGGTCCATCTCCGCAAGGATGCCCTCCCGGCCCATGCGGATAAGCTCGGCCACCAGGCAGCTCGCTGCCGTCACCACCGCAATAGCCCAGTCCTTCGACCGGGCACGGTGTTCGATGTAGCAATCGACTGCCTGGGCAATCTGCGGAGCCAGGACGCGGAGCAATTCCTCAGTCGTGAGATCCCGCGGGGGAATGGTGCAGTTCCGCCTGCGGAGCATCTCGCCAAGCTCGAGACCGCGCAGACCGCGATGGAAGCCGATCGGCGAATGCGCGAGGTCGGGGAGAGCGGGGTCCTGGAGCTGCATCCTGGCGCAGCGGTAAGCCGTCAGCCAGTTATGGAACTGCTGTCGCCACGGCTTCCAGTCGTTTGCCAGCGCCTCGGCCTCCGCCCACTTCTTCAACTGCTCATACGACGGAATCGCGCGCGGGTCTGAGATCCCGTGACGCTGCAGGAAGGTCTGGAAGGAGTACAGGAAGCCGCCGTAACGGCGCGGGATCGGCTGACGCGCATTCGGGTTCGCGTCCCGCAGCGAGCGGACCGCATCATGGAGTGGCTTCCATGCAGGGAGAAAGCTCTCGGCCAAGACCCGGCGCCTCCCCTTCCGCTCATTCCCCTCCACGACCAGGAGGAACAGCCGAACCGAGGACACACGGTTCTCCGGACGGGAGCGACCATCCTCCTCAGCACCGACGCGAGCGAAGTGCTCAAGCACCTCCAGGTAGGGAGCCAGCTTCTCCGAGCCCGGGCAACTCACACCCGACGCCCAGGTCATGGCGTTCCGAACATCGGCCATGATCACGCGACGCTCTACGTCGCTGACGCGTCGGTAGCCGCCACTCTTCCGGTTAGGAATCTGTTCTCGCTCGTTCTTGCGATCGAAGTACCGGATCGCCTCGTCCAGAGTCCAGTCAGGGTTCTTCAGCATCCTACGTAGCTCCTGTGAGGGAAATTGGGGTCTGAGGGAGCGGATTCCATAGGATTTCGCCCCATTCCGGCTCGGTCCGACTCGGTCCGACGGGTGCTAACTCCTTACGTGTAGGGCATGGGAGAGGCAGGCTTGTGCATGACCAGTTCGCCTCTCCCATTGCCCTACGTGTCTGCTGCCGATGGTCCGGCCCGGTCCGAGCCGGTGCAACTGGGTATGCCGCTTCAGCTTCGCGGATCAGGCTTAGATCCCGCGCGTGTGGAAGCATCAGAGGCTGGGATCCTACGCCGTGGCGCACTTCGCGCCGTCCGGCGGAGGCACGTCGCGGCCGCAGTGCCTGCACACCTTCGCTAGCGGACGGATCAGCTCATCGCAGAACGGGCAGCGTCGGAGCAGCGGGTCCGCCCGTCCCGAGGGACCGAAGGCGAGTTCCCCCAAGCTTTCACGGATGAACTGCTCGGCGGCGTTCGCGCAGACGTGCAGCCTTCCGTGTCGATCCTTCCGCAGATCCATTCGGCGGATCCACTCCGGATCAGTTCTGTGGTTGTCGTAGAAGGTGCTCTTGGCGAGCCCGGCCTTCTGCCGGAGTTCGACGAGGCCCATTCGGCCGAGAGGGAATGCCATGGCTGTCTGATCGGGAGGCTGGTTGTTCGTACCTGCTCGCGAGGGGCCGTTCCCCTGGTCCCACAGGTCTTGAAGCCACCATACTCGATTGGCGGGCTATGGCGGATGGATGGGGAGAATGTCAGGCTTCCGCCGAGGGCGAGAGCGTGCTATCGGCGCCGATTGAACGAGGTCGCCGCGGCTGAGGGGGTTCGATCGCACGGACGCGCCTACGCCAGTCCGGTTGCGCGAGACCAGGGGTAATGAAAACAGGGGGGCGACCGATTCGGTTTGCCCCCGATCCCTCCACTCTAACTGCTCTGAGAGCAGGTCTTCGGGTTCGGAACTGTTTGGATTCGCCTCCAGAGTGCTAACGGGAGACGAGAACGGGTGGGGTACTCACTGCCAGATGCGGACGTCGTCCCATCGTGACCGAACCGCCAGTCACGGCGCTTGTCGATCGGGACGCGGACATCAACGTTATGGCAAGTTGGTCACTACTCTAGGAGGAGGCAGCGTGGCGGATCACCGTTGGGTTGTTGCATGCACGCGTCCCGGAACGCCCGGATGGAAGGTTCAAGCCTTCTGCACCTCGGCCGACGAGGCTCAGCGGACGCTGGCGTTGCTGAAGCGGAGAGGGAAAAAGGAAATCTTTGTTCGATCGGCCTGGATGCTGGTTCGTGCTGACCACCTACCTCGTGGTTGGCTCTGCATCACTGGCAGTTGCACCTTAGGAGCTGAGCCGATGCGATCTGAAGAGGAAGTAGGCTCTTGCGTGGCCTCCGAACGAGCCCATGACATCCTCGCCTTCTCAGGAGGATCGCCGGTTGAAGCCTGAGTCATTGATCCATCTCATGCAGGTCTGGGGGCTTTCGGAGTCGGAGGCAGCGAATGCGTTTGGCGTCAGCCGTCACGTGCTTCTGGAGTGGGTACGCGGCGTCCCCATTGAGGAAGGCCCGGCACTGGCCAGCTTGGTCTCGGCCACGGCCATGTTGGAATCTTCGGTGAAACTCGAGAACATCGCTGCGGTCATACGCCGCCCGGCGGATACGCTCGGCGGCCGGTCGTTGTTGGAGGTGGCGTGCGCGGGCGATCACACGGAGGTTCTGCGTGCGGTTGCCGAAATGTTCGATCTGCGGAGAATCCAGCCATAACGGGCCTCTCCTACACCGGGGCGGGGAAGCGGGCGACGCCGATCACCTCGCGTCGGGCCCGCAACGGGCTTCGAGGAGCTGAAGGCGGCCGGTGGACAGGAGTAGCGGGTCAGGACAAGCGGTTGCCGCCAGGCGGCTGCTGGCTCGTCTGGGGGACGTCTGTGCTGAGTGAGGTTCTGCACGGTCGCGAGCGCGTTTGTTCTCACCCTGGCGGGAGGTTCGGCTCAGACGCATTCTCGGGGTCGGGCCCTCGGCTCGGAGGGTGCTGGTGCCGGACGCATCGGAACCGGCAGGGTCTTCATGATTCTCGGCTCACCCGCCGAGGTCATCTTGCGGCCAGCCGAGCGCCTGAACGCGCATGTGATCGTGATGGGCTGCACCGTTGATCCGGCGCCGCCGGCGACCTTGGAAGCACCGATTCCAGCGCGGAGCGCACCGCATCCTGCCTCGGCCTCGTGGTTCCGATCGAGCTTCGTTTGCCTTTTGCTCGGGTCATCGTGCCGATCAAGCTGCCCGGGGTGCTCCGACACATCTTCGAAGGCGTGGTGAAATAGAGTCCGTATTTCCTCAAGCATCGCTTAGTGTTGCATGGCTGCAGGTGCAGACCGTCTTCCTATCACGGACTCGACGCCACTGACCTCCACCAATCCCACAGCGGGTGCGAGGGTCCTGGAGCATATCGAGCGAGATCCCGCATACCGACCAGCACCCTCTTCACATCGTCGCCGCTGGGTCCTGAGGTGTCCGCCCAGTACTTGACGATCTGGAGCGATGAGACGAGAGCTTGTTCTGGCACTCGGCCACGGATGAACTTGATCGCCGCCCGATCGTCCGTCGCTATTGCCCACGCTCGGTTGAACGCGATCGCACAGCTTGCCGACTCGCCGTCGTCGCCCAGCTCAGCGGCGAAGTCGATGAAATCGTCAGCCTCTTTTCCGCCGAACGGCACGACCTCAATTAAGCCTGAGGAGACGGCCAGCTCGGCACCCTCATTTCCGGCTTCACGCAGGGTCGGTACTTCCTCCTCCCACACGATTTCAGAGACTCGCACAGGTAGGCCGAGGGAGCTGACGATCTCCGGAAGTCGCCCTGAAACGTGCAGGTTGATCAGGCAGCAGGCGTCGAGCAGAAGGGCTGGGTAGTTGACGATCATTGAGTCCATCCGCTCGCCCGCATCTCGGTGAGATCGACGTCGGAAGCGCCCTCCATCCCACTGGAGTGCTCGCGCAGCACTGCCGCCACACGACGGGCTTCGAGTCGCGGCATCCGCATCAGGCGGGCGAAACGCCCCTCGGTGACCAGTCCTTGGTCCAGTGCCTCTATGGCGAGGTGCTGGTAGTGTAGCGGGACGCGGTCCGTGCGCTGGGGCAGTTCGCTCAGTCCCAACTCGCTCTGAGCCTTCCGAACCCGGAACCCACGCTCCTTCAGGTTGTCCCAGGTACCAGCCGGCAGGAGGCTCAGTGACTCGAGCCGATAGACGAGCGACTCGACCGCAACTCCGTAGTAATGGGCGAGCGTACAGAGATCGGCAGGAGTGAACTTGCCGCTCGCCTTGTACGCGCTGAATCGCTTGACCAGCCCGGAAGTGGGCATGAGGAAGTACATCGCGAATGCCTCCGCGAGGCGCTCGCTCTCGGGCATCCGCTGGTATTGACCGGCATAGTGGAAAACTGGAGTCCGCCGGTGCGCGAGGAAGTGGAGATAGCCATGGCTCATCGACCATCGGCGTCGTTCCTCGGGGTGGTTCTGATTCACGGCCATGCATGCGCCCAGCCGTTCATCGTACGCGTAGATCTCGGAGAACGCGGCCGGCATCTCGATGTAGAAGATCCGGATCCCTACCTCCTGCTCGAGGATGTCGCGCAGGAGTGGGATGGGTCCGTCGCCGAGGCCTAGGCGAGCCCGCTCCCGCAGAGCAATGCTCTCTGCCGCCGCATCCGTGCGGATCCGCTCGACCTGGTACTCAGGCGGATAGTTCCGCGCCAACGGTGCCCCCACCACTTCTTCGAGTTCGAGATAGTAGCGGCAGAGCTCCTCCCACTCCCCAATCACCTCCTCGATCTTCTTCTCGTCCGTGTCCGAACGGCGGATGGAGGCCCGGAACTGGACTTCAAACGGTTCGATCTGGGGCCGATCCGCCACGAAGTCGCTGACCGGCTGTCCGTAAGCCCCGGCGAGTGCGAGCAGTTCCTCAGCCTTGACCCGGCGCTCTCCTTTCTCGATGGCCGTGATGGTGGTTCGGGCGACATCCAGGATCTCGGCAGCATCAGCCTGGGTAAGCCCACGGCGTTTTCTGGCCTGTTGCAGCCTCTCCCCGAGAATACGCGGGTCGATCTGGTCCAGCACCTTGGCGGCCATATATTTCAATCGAGAGCGAGTACGTTTTCAGACGATGCTTGTGGCGCCTGCCAGTCCAGAATGCCGGCCGCGATGGATTCCCGGACGCGGTCCCATTCGTCGACGTAGCGAGTGTACATGTACAGCAATTCCTTCGCGAACTCGATGCGCGTGCATCCTATGTGATCGTGCAGTCGGTCCGCGACATCGTCGAGCACCGGATACGATGCAGTCAGTTTCTCCCAGCGCATAGCGTCCGACGGCACATCCCTGCCGACCGCGATCCGAAGCCGGTCCACCTGCGTGAGCATGGCACACAGCGGGACGGACGGGTCCCGGCGCGGCCGATTGCTGCTCGAAACCACGTATGGGGTACGGTCCACGAGTCCGGCAGCCGCGAGTGCCTGTCGACGAAGTAAGCAGGAGGAGCAGTACCCGCATTGGCCCACCGACTTGCGGTGGTAGCTGTCGCACGATTCCGTATGCGGCACCAGGTCCTCGCGTTCGTCGCTCGCTAGGTAGGCACACATCTGTGCCTTGGTGCGAAGAAGAGAGGGGTTTTCGACGTCGAAACGGTGACCGAGGATCGCGGAGACGAACGAACTGACTCTCTGCAGGGTGAAGGGGTGCACGGACCGTACGTGGTCGAGTCCGATGGACGACTCATGGTAAGGGAGGTTGAGTGCGCCGACTCCGTTCTCGTGCAGAACCAAGCGGCGCTGCCCGAGCAGGTGTGCGGTCATGCACCCCACCAACGTGAAGATGACCCCTCGGGAACGCATCAGGCGATCCTGGGGGAGTCCTTGAATCCCGCGAAGACGGATTGGCACCTGGTGCAAAGAGACTTTCCCCCTGAACCTGGCGCCCAGTTCGGACGCCAGCGTTTTCTGGCGTCCGAAGACGCGGTCGTTGCTCCCCGACCCGAGCAGCACGACCGGTGGCGCAGACTCGGCACGCAGCCGCCCGTATACGCCCGCCAGTGCGTCGAGCCCCCCACTCCAGAGCACGACTTCCGCATCCGGCGGGGTAAGGTCGGGCAGAAGCATTACGGCCTCCGCTGTGCGCATCGGCGCACGCCGGGGGACGAACTCAAACTCCCAGTTGGTAGCGGAAGCCCATGAAAGCAGCGCCGATAACTCGGCGGAGCAGGAACTCAGGCGCTCCCGCTCGCGCACAGGTACGGTAAGCTGAATGCGGCGCATCTTCGCATCCAGCTTCTGTGGGGAGAGCCGGTCCGCCGCGAGGATCGCGGCCGCAAGATCTACAAGGTCCGCCACGAGGGGCGGCATGCTGGCCAGCGCCCTGAACAGGAAGGTCGAATCGTCGACGGTCAGATCGACGCGACGCCATGAACCGCCAGTCGCGTGGCTGCAGTACCTCATCGACCCGCCGCGGCCCACGGCGTGTTCGAAGACGAAGCTCGAGTCGCGATAGCCCTCCAGCGCGTCCGGCCGCATCTGCTGCTCTGTGGAGGTGGTCATAGCAGGTTGTCGTCCAGTCCGATCTCGGCCGTCCGGGGACGCCGCGGCAGTTTGAGCCGCATCACGGTGCCGTCATCCAGCGCTTTGTGAGCCCACTTGCTGAGCGTTTCTTCCACCGCAGGCCGGAGCGTCGCGAGACGGTCCGAGACCGCAGCCGGATCCGCATCACCGTAGTGGTCCGACTTGGTCTCAACCGGCCCCTCGAAAGCCGTACGGTAGTAGCGCCGGTACACCTGCCGCAGGATGAGTTCTTCGGCGGAGCCGGCGTCCTTCATCCGACCGTAACGGACCGCATGAAGGTAGCTTTTCGAAGCATCGGCGATCAGGTCCGCCAGGCGCGGGGGTAGGCCGCCGGCATAGCGAAGGCGATCGACTTTCGAGCTCGCCAGCACGCAGCCTCGCGTTACGTCGAATCCAGCTTCCAGAAACGCTCCTTCGACAGCGGAAGCGAGCTTCCGCACGTGACGGAGCGCTCCGTCGCCGTGATGTTGGATCTCAGACTTCACGGCACTCAGCACCACCCGCTCAGTCACCCGCGGATCGCTTCGGCCTTCGCAGATCATCCGGTACGGCTTCTGGAAGCGACGAACAACCCCGGGATGATAGATGTCACCGTCGGGCATGTGGCTCCCGCTTGTTGTGGGAAGACTATTCACGTAAGAAGGATGACGGCTATGCCTGACATTGTCAAGAGTCTTGACCTATGGGTCCAACCGGATGTCAGATCACCTTTGCCATCCAGCCCCCCGATCGGCTTCCTGTTCTGCGCGGGAGACGCCGACGGCCTCGCGTCGGCCCGTCACGCGCATCTGAAGGCGGCCGACTAAAAGCATCCGGCGGTGATCAGATTCACCCGAAACACGCATTGCATCAAATCATATCGGTCACCAGGAGCACACAGGATCCCGAGAGCTTTGTTGCTGTCGGGATCCTGAACTCTAGTGAATTTGCGCAGAACGGCGTTCGAACTACACGTGGATGCTATATCTCAGCATTTCCGAAGCCTCACGGTTCGGTTTCCGCCAACACGTCGACCGCGGCACTGCGGCCCCAGCGTGTGGCTCGGATACGGGGGCCAGTGCCAGCAACGGGCTCGAAGGTGACATGGACACGGTGGTGAATGTCCCATAGGCCGGCGTGTGCCAGCTCCGACGGGGTGTCGGCGTACCGATTATATCTCTCGTAGTACTCGACCTGCAGGTAGGCCGCTTGCCTTGCCACCGCCAGCAAGGAAGCGTCGAACAGCCTCAGGGTGGGAGCGAACAACATCACGACAACCGCACCGGCGATTCCAACAGTTTGCATCTTCATCGTACGTCCTCCGTGGGGGGTCATTACTCCATGCACCTTCGCGAGAACTTCACAGTAGTCGACGAGCGGCCGACTACCCAAAAATCGGGCGGAGAGTTCGGTGAACGGCGATCGCGCGCAGGAACCATGAGGCGGTGAAGACGCCCTGATGACCTCAAGCCGAGTAGATCAAAAACTCCTCCCGTCCGACATCACCCACTGAGATGGCCTGCTGTTCTTGAGAGGAGTCATTGTGTTCCTCGCCCGCGCCACCCTGGAGAAGCTGATCGCACGAGCCGCAGGGTGGAGCAGCGGGTGATCGAACGAGCACAGAATGTCCTCGGCTCCGCTGATTGCCTGTCGAACCGGGGAGCTAGCGTCCGACCCGACCATGAGGCGGTGGCTCACCGGTGCGAGGAAGCCGGACTTGGAGGGGCTGCTGATAGCGTCGAGCGCTGCAGTGGGCTTCAGCCGTACCGGGTGCGGGCCTTCGAGGTCTATCAGGATCCGCACTTCGTTGAGAAAGGTCGATCACAAGACCCGTAACAGCCGCCCTTGCGGAGAGCCGTGCAGCCACGTCAATCTTCCGTGTTGCGGAGCTGCGCCACCGGCTGCGATCAGGAAACGGCAAGCGATCCATCCCGTTTTCATCCCGATGCGGTTGAGCCGCGGCGCGCAAATCGCTACATTGTAACAACTTGGAGGGTTGGCAGAATGGCTATTGCACCGGTCTTGAAAACCGGCGTCCGCAAGGACATCAGGGTTCGAATCCCTGGCCCTCCGCTGGATGTAAGTGGTTGATGAGACGATAGTTGCGATGAGCGGGTCCGTCTCCGAAGAGGCGGGCCCGCTCGGCATTTGTGTGCCACTTGTGTGCCAAAGTGTGCCGGCGCATACTCCTTTTTCGGGAATTTTTCGAACGGGGCGGGGGCGGTGGAGAGTACTTCTGGGTAGCGGTTCAACAGCAGGAGGTCGCGATGGCGGGTCAGCTCATCCGGCGTGGGGAGAACACTTGGTGCGTCCGGGTCTACACCGGCCGGGACGCGCACGGGAAGCGGTCGTACATCAACCAGACGGTGCACGGCACCAAGAAGGAGGCCGACCAGGAGCTCCGGAAGCTGCTGGCGCAGCGGGACACCGGCCGCCTGCATGTGAAGCCGAAGCAGTCGGTGGACGAGTACCTCGATGTCTGGCTCGAGACGGTCGTGCGGCCGAGCGTCCGCCAGCGTACGCTGCACAGCTATGATGAAACCCTGCGGTTATACGTGCGGCCGAACCTCGGCCGGCTCCGGCTGACGAGCGTCACCCCCATCGAGGTCCGCGCGATGTTGGTGAAGTTGCGGGATCGCGGGTTGGGCCCGCGGACCGTGCGGAAGGCGCACGAGGTGCTGCGCAACGCGCTTGAGCAGGCGGTCGCGGACTGCCTGATCCCGGAGAACCCCGCTCGCAGCCGGCTCGTCAAGAAGGCGCTGCCGCGGACGGAGCGCGAGGAGCGGCAGACGGTGGGGGTGGAGGCGATCGGGGCATTCCTCGAGGCTGCGAAGGAGAACCGGCTATATGCCTACTGGTGCGTGCTGCTCTTCGGCGGCCTGCGGCCGTCGGAGGCCCTGGCGCTCCGCTGGGAGGACATCCGCGGCGACACCGTCCAGGTGAACCGAGTGCTCGTCGATGTCGAGCGCCGGGAGATGTACTTCGCTCCACCCAAGTCGAAGAAGAGCCGGCGAGCGGTGGTGCTGCCGACCGTCGCAATCGAGGCGCTACGTGAGCACCGGCGGCGCCAGGCGGAGGAGCGGCTGGCGGCAGGGCCGGCCTGGGAGGATCTTGGGATGGTGTTCACCACCGAGGTGGGAGGGTTGCTCCGGCAGGACAACACCCGATGGCACTTCCGGAATGTGCTGAAGGCGGCCAAGCTGCCGTGGATGCGGATCTACGATCTGCGGCATAGCAACGCGAGCCTGCTGCTCGCGGCGGGCGAGGATCTGAAGGTGGTGAGCGAAAGGCTTGGCCATAGCACATTGGCGCTTACGGCGGATGTATACGCTCACGTGTCGCGGGGGATGCAGGAGAGGGCGGCGGGGAGGCTCGACAGCCTGGTGGGCGGAGGTGGGCTCAGCTCTACTAGTCATATCGTCAGGTAATTCCTTGCGGTCCCGCTCGTCTGCGATCACCGTCCGCTGTACGTGGGTAAGCTGAACTACCTGGGATGCCGGAGGTGCGCGGGCTTTTACGAGCGGAATCCGATGTAGTGAAATCATCGCTTCGGAGGTGGGCGATCCGCTAGGGAAGCATCGCTCCGACGCGATCGGCGAGTTCCAGCGCGGGCGGGTACTGTCGACTGACGAGGTGCTCGAGTAGGCCTCGGAACGCGCCGAATGCAGATGTATTCCGGCGAAGGCGTTCCCGAACATGCTCCCACACATGGGAGAGCAGACTGAGAATCGCGTCGTCAGGGCCTTCCCTTCGCCCGCCCCACCCCCAGAACCGATCGTCCGCTTCTGCCTCATGTAGCCAGATCAGTCCCTGGAGGACGATATCCGCCGCAGCGGGTTTGGCGAGGATGTACGCCAATGCCTTGACGTTATCTACGTTGAGGAGATGGTCCTTCGCCCAAGCGGCAAGCCGGGACTCAAGGGTGCGCAGGCGGGGCCGGAGCGCTTCGCCCCAGACGTCGCCAGAGTAATGATTGAACCCTAGGAGCGAACGCCACAACTCGCCGGTTTTATGGGCGAGGTACGTCACTCCTCCATCTCCCGCCCATCGAGGGCTCGCGAGGGCGTGGTCGATCATGGCGACCCACGTGTCCAGCACATGGGTGTCGGCCGCGGGATACAACGCGTAACGTGCCCAGTCGCGGGCGAACCACGACACCCAGCTTTCCGCGGAGGCTCCGAGCTCGATAATCGGCCGCCATAGCCGCGCCTTAGCCTCCAGGTCATTGAGGCCGGCGATAACTCCAGCAACCCGCTCTAGGAGGTAATGATCCCAGGCGTCCGAATGCTTTTCCGGTTCCTCTGACGGTTCATCGTCGGGCTGGCGTAGTGGGGAGAGCGTCTCTCGGACAGCTCTCTCCCAGATGTCCAGCCACTCGGAATCAGCACTCCCCGGATCGGGCATCCCGCGGAATGCGGCGATTAGGAACCCATCGTGGATGGTGCGTTCGGGGATCAGCCGCCGGTCACGGCCCAATGCGGCGCGCTCCGGGATGGGGTGCAGCGGAGCGATTTCATCTAGGCCCGGCACACTCGGGTCAAGTGTACCCACCTGAAGGCCACGCTCCACAGCAGCCAGTTCCTTCCGCAGCACAGACGCGTCGGAATTGGGACTGTTTTCGTCCTCGTCTTTGCCGTCCGTTGCCCATCTAGTCCGTTCTTCCGCCTCCCGGAGCCTGGCTCCGAGCGCAGCACGCTGCAGAATGGCTCGCAGTAGCCGTTTGTGGTCCTCTGGCCACTGACTGCGTAGGCGGGCGGCCGCGCTGGCCACGGTGCCTACGTGGTCCGACGGGCCGTGAAGCACGAGCCTCGCGACAGCCTTGCGGACGTCTGGGTCGTTGGGAGACTCGGACCAGAGTTGACAGACCGCGTCCGCGGCGAAGGCACTGCGGTCTGTCTTCAGCGACGACCCATCGGAAAAACCCCGGGGTGACTCCTCGATTGCTTGGAGTATGACAACGCGTGCCCATTGGGCATGGTCCGGGTGCGCCGCGCGCCACGGTCTACCCAGTAACGTGATCACGGCCGCAGCACCGGCTATGACGTCAGCCGGAGTCGCGACCTCGTTCCCGGCATCCCGGTCCATCGCGGCCACCTGCTGAGCCTGCGAAAAAATGCGATCAAGCGCATCGCTGTCGAGCGGCTCTTGGCTATCAACGAGCCTCCGGAACTCGTAAGGAAGCGTGATCAGGAGCGTATGCCCCGCCATGGGCTCGATCAGCGCCTCGTGCTTGCGCCGAAGCTCCTCGGGGGGGGTGTACTGGATGTACGTGTTCCCGTCATCGCCCTCGACCGTGGCGTAGTTGTCCAGATCGAGTTGTGCCACAAGCCCTTCTACGAAATCCCAACCTTCGTACTCTCCGCCGGGTTCAAACCCCGCTCGAAGCCGCTCACGCAACTCGTCAAAGAACGGACGAAGCTCGTGATCGGATAAAAACAGGGTGAGCGCCAAGTCCCGGAGCGACGTCTCCCGGTGCGGCATCTGATGCCAGACGCGGTATGCCTCGTGATGCGGCCGCGAGAGAAGCGAGATGCCGATTTGCCAGCCCATCCCCACGCCTTGGGGCGTTGTCCACCAGAGGACGTAGGGGGAACTCAGCAGTCCGCGGAGCGGTCCTCGGAGATACTGCGGATGGCGGCGTGCGAATACCGACAGAAGGCCAATGATGGCGACCGAGTGCCCTTCCGTGAGCAGCCGAAGAATGAGCGGTGACAAGTCCTCACCAGCATCCGCACGGTCGTACAGGTGCTTTTCCAGGGCAGTGAGTGCGCTGCCAATGATATTCCCATGGTCCGGGCCGTTGATGGACCAGATGAAAACCCTGTTGTCGCCCACGAACTCGTGCGTCTCTCCCTCAACCTCGATCTCAAGGGTTGGCGTCGGCACGTCTACGGGAGAGCATCTCCGCTCCCGCGCGAAGTACAGCGCACGGCGTTCCGCCCAACGATCGGTTGCATGACTGATCAACTGCAGGATTGTTGTGACGGCGGCTTCCTCGGCTGTGGCCAGGAAGGACAAAAACGGGCCCCGCGTATAGAACTGCGGATGCCACTGCGGCCATTCGAGTGCGTAAGGCTCATCCAACGGATTGTAGGATCTGCGCCGGGTCGGTTCCGAGATGAGGAGCGCCAGCAGCACCTCTCGCGCGACATCCGGCAGACTCTCAGTGAGAGGCTGAAGCGCGTCGCCGTCCAGCACCGCTTTCTGGAGGGCGCCATCAACACGGAACGCCGGACCATGCGGCCATGGGTCGGGCAAGGGTCCGTTGTCCCACCACGAAGGTGGGATGGAGATCACCCGCGCTTTTCTCTGGGCAGCTACGTTCACGGGGCGAGGGGGCCGAGCGAACCGCTTTGCTCGCCGCCCTGAAGCCTCAAGTACGATATGGGTGACGCGGTCGGGCTCTTCGTGGCCTCCGGCGAGCACCGCACGGTACACATGCTGATCCGGCTCGCCATCCGTGAAGAGGCTGTCGTGCTCCTCTTTTAGCTTAAGAAGAGCATCTCCAATGGCCACGGCGAGGGCAGCGGCTTCCTTTCGGAGGGGCCATCCTGGAAGGGTGGAGCGAAGCCACAGGTCGGCCGCGCGCGCAGCAAGCCCGAACGCGGGTGCCGGGATTTCCTTACGGTGGGAATGCAGGAATGTGAGGATGCGGTACCAGTAGGGGGCGTACGGCAGGCGTGAGGTTGCCGCGATGTAAATCGCCAAGTCCGGAGCCTTCTCGGTTACGGCCTCGACGATTGCGTTGTTTGCGATGGTTGCGGTGTGGAAGAGCCGCTTCACAAGGCGGCTGAGAAGTTTGCCGTCGTCCGCGGCAAAGAGCGGCCACAGGTCTGGATGATACAGAGTGGACCCACCCCCCGAAGCGAATGCAGTGGCTTCGAGAAGTATGTCTTGGGCCAGGACGCCGGCACCTCCCGCCATCCCCTCGGCTTCCTGGAAAGCGCCGGTCCAGGGCGAGAGACTGTCAGCCTGCTCAAGGAGGTCCACAGCGTACAGGCGAAGTGCCCGGTGCCACACCGGAGAATTCATCCGTGAGGTCAGAAACTCTGTAAGCTGCCCGCGTTCGCTAGCATCGCGAATCTGGCGCACGCGAACCCAATCGCCGTAGAGGTCGTGTTCGAATGCGACGCGGCCGTCGGTTCGCACGAGGACTCGTTCGCGCGCAAGCTCCCCCACGGCCGCGAGGTCTAGAGAGCCGATCTCGGTAGCCAGGGCGGACTCGGAAACGTCCGGCCGGAGACGGTCTGCGAAGAACTGGGCGATGCGGAGCGCGGCATCGCCGCGGGCCAGCCAGTGGGGACCACGTGTGATCTCGCGGTCCCAGAACAGGCGCGCCAGATCGGATTCACCGATGAGCGTCAGGTCATCCTCGACCGTGATGTGGGTCGCAAGGAGGTCGAGAACCTTGGGCCGGAACAGGACGGGTGCGAGATGGAGCCGGAGGCGCAGCGCCGCGAGCTGGGGAAATTCAGCCCAGACGGATTTCAGTTCCGCGGGTGATGGAAGATCCAGGGTAAGTGGCGACTCGGGCAGTGAAACACCACGCGAGGCGAGCCCGTTGCGAACACGAGTCCACTCCTCCGGCGTGCACGTGATGAGCAGGCGCCACGGGGAAGCCGGATCGCTAATCCGCGCAGCTTCAACGAACTCGGCAGCTGTGGCGAATCCGCTGTCGTCGTAGAGGCGGTCCATCCCGTCGAAGACGAGAAGTCCCTCGGTCCCTGGTGCTGCCCGTATTATCTCACCGAGGGCATGGGTGAGGCCGAGATGGGTACGCCAATCCGCCAGGGTTCTCGCACCGAGCCGTTCAGCGTCGAACCAGAGCGCCTTCCCGCGCTTCTGGAAGACTTCCGCCTGTGCTCGTGCCACAGCGGACTTTCCTGTTCCGGAAGCGCCGAGCAGAACTGCGGTTCGTTGAGCGACGAGACGGGTGGACACCGCGTCGTGATCTGCTGAACGGGGCAGGGAGACCCGTCCGCCGATCTTGGTGTGCACCCGCTTCAGTGCGGAATGCGTGTCGTGGTCTACACGCTCCCAGTCTGCCTCGTGATCGGGGAAATCGCGAAGATCGAAGTCGTCGCGGATCTCATCGACGAGGCGGGTCAACCCAATACTTCCGCCGCTTCGGCGGAGCCGGTCGGCGATGTCCTTCAGCCGTTCCCACAACTCGCGGGCGTGCCGGTCCGTGCCGGAACGGAGGAGCCCTCGGCAGAGGGTAAGCGCCTGCGCCCGCTTTACGGAGCCATCATCCTCAAAATCGAGTGGAAGCCATAGCAACCGGCGCAGGAGTCTGCCCGCGCTCGTGGCTTCATCCACGCCGTGCTTGATGGCGAGATCATCGGGGCACCGCGCGCTCTTATGGAGTTTCCGGATGATGGCGTTCGCTCGCTTCGGAAGCTCGACCTGCACCGCCAGATCTTCGGGATCCTGGCCACGGGCGAGCCGAAGAAGCTCGAAGGCCGCCTCTCTGAGGTTGGCATCGACGGGGGCCGTGAGCAGGCCGAGATAGTCCCTTTCCTCCACGAAGATATCGGAGGAATCGTGCAGGAGCTGCTCCCAGGCATCACGAATGAAGTCCTCGGGAAACCCCTTACGAGTGATCTGGCGGTTGCTCTTGATGGAAAATGCTAGGCGATGCACTCGGCGGGTGCGGGCAGTGACGAGCAGATCGTCGAGATGCCACTGGCTGGCCGGTCTCTGCGTATCTACTCTCTCGATGATGCCGCCGGGTGGATCAAAGGGGGATGACCGTGCGAGGAGATGGGCAAGGGTCCATGCCACCGCTTCGTTCTCTATCGGGTATCCACCCCCGGAAGACTGCTTGGGCGTGGTGTCGTGTCTTGCCATTCCAAGAGTCTTTTTGCGAGGAGGAAGGGGATGTCGCAGAGGGGGTGGCATAGCCCGGTGTGTCGGGACGCGGTCTCACTCCCAACGGTCGTGACACAGGAGCGCTGGACTCCTGCTCCGCCTCGTGGATGAAGAACCCGCCGTCTCGCAGCGCCGCCTGTACCCTGCGCTGAAACTCGTCGGTTCGGTGATCCCAGATGTTCCACCGGGTGGACGCGAAGCGATACATCCCCTGCGCCTCGAAGTATTCCGGTCGCGACAGGTCGTCCAACGCCCACCGCCACCCGCGGGCAAGCACCCAGAGGCCGACAACGTTGCTGAAGCTGGGTCGATACTGACGCCGCGCCGCGTCCCAAACTACCTCCCCTAGCTGAATGCGAAACGCTCGGAACGCCGGCTTCAGCTCCTCGTGCGAGGAAACGGTGAATGACGGGACGCACCCCCGCAGCCCAACGTCCTCGAGACAGTCCGACAGATCCATCACCACTATCCCCTTCAGGTCCGCCGCGACCAGTTGATCTCGCGCCGACCTCAGTGAGTCGAAGGCTCCGCGAACCTATCCCAGAAGTCATTCCACTCAAGCAGATTGGGCACGTTCGTGTTGACGTAAGCAGAGCAGCTCAGCCTGCTGATGCCGCTCTGTGTTCCTTACTCCGACTCGTTCCTGCGTATACGGGGTGGGTTTCGGGGAGCTCTTCGAGAATCTCGGACGAGGCAGCATCTTGAAAGAACGTCGGATTTCCCGCTCTTAATTGCCCTAGGTGCTGCCCTAGATACAACCGCAATTCGGGATCGACATCGCTGGATATACTGTGTCGTGCCTCTTCGATACAGACCCTAGTAGTAACCCCGCTGCCGGCGAAGAAGTCAAGAACGACTGATCCAGGGAACGATAGCGCTCGTACAAGACGCTTAATCACCTCTCGCGGCTTTTGTGTTGGGTGTCCGACGCGTTCCTTGGAGTTTCCATTTAATCGACCCATTCGCCACACATTCGTCGGGTTGCGCCCTTTCTCGATGGTTTCAGCTCGTAGTCTCTTGTCCTTGAGATAGGCGGCTTTGGTTTCCTCATCGTACGGTTCCCGCACCGCGTCCAGATCAAAAAAGTACTTACTGGATTTGCCGAACCAGGCAATCTCCTCATGCCGGTTCGCAAAAAACCGATGGGCGCTCATGCCATTGGAATAATTCCAGATTATCAGGTTTACGAGACGCATCCTACTATGCGACCTCATGTGCGACAGGAGGCTCAGCAGGTCGCCTGATCCAGCTTCACCTTGATACTGCAAACCACCGAATAGCACGAAATTGCCTGACGGTGATAGAACCCTTTCGGCTTCCTGAAGCCAACGCGTCGCCCACGCAAGATAATCTGAGTGGACATCCCAATGAGCGAGCTGGATGTTGTATGGCGGGTCGCATATTATCAGCTGAACCGACTCGTCCGGGATCTTACTAAGCACGTCGAGACAGTCGCCGACGAGTACACTGTGGAGAGTGTTCACCGGATCGTTGCTCTGAGCAGCTGCTTCCGAAGCGTGGTTGAGCCCGCGCTTCTTAAGAGCATTCATAGCAATGTGGCCGGCATTTCGGTGCGAACGGTTACCCATAGATCAACCTCTGAAAAAGATGGCCTCAGGCCAAATGTACGCAGACGTGAGGAATGACGCGCCAAACAATTCTCTTAGGATACTGAGATCCGCTCCATCGAGGCCGGCTTCATCATGCGGCCACCTGGTCCGAACGGCTTCGAACCGTGTCAGCGTTTCCGAAGGGTCCTCCCGAGGATAAGGACGTACTAACTCCGGAATCAGAATTAGTCGATGAATCGTGACGGAGGAGGTCGAAATCGTTAGCGCGCCACACGCTTCAAGAACGTTTAGCAGAAAGGGACAGCGGCGCCGGGAAGCTTCCAAGGTGGCCTGCTCAATTCCCTCCTGTTCGCAGAAACGCTTGACAAAAGGCGTATCGAAGAACTCAGCGTATATGCGAGCCTTTTCTACTGATCCGGCACGGACGACCTGATAGAGGTACATCATCATCTGCTGAACAGCGTGCATGCCCAAGAAGACACTGTAAATAAGCCGCTCCGCCTCACCATCCCGGTTCGCCGCCTGCCGAAGGAGATCGTTGTAATACGATTCGCTCCCACCCATGCGAGAGCTCGGAATCCCTGCGGAATCGAGAGGAAAGGCCAGATCGGCTTGCGACAGCTCGGGAGCGAGTGCAGCTCTCAGGTCCTCGCCAATCGGTGTGAGGGTCGGAGGTCTGCCTTCTCCAGCAGGAATTGAGCGGTCATCCTCGAGTATCCCGAGTTCCATCGCCGCCTGGAGCTTGTACTTCAGCTGTCGCTGGTAGGTCCCAACCCGACCGTCGTCCAACCCCCCGCGCATTCTGATAAATCGATCGTCAAAGTGCGTCCCCTCCCGTGAATCTGCTTCAAAAAACCACAGGATTGAAAGAACGTGCCCCAAGTGCGTACCCTGTGGGTAATGGTAGCTGGCCTCGGTGTAAGCTCCGACCTCTTGGAGGAAGTTGCGCCAGGTGCCCCAGAGCTGAACATACAATCGACTGGGGAAATCGCCCGCTTCGTCTAAATCTTGCTTTGATGGCTTCCGTTCGAGCCTTTCCGCCAGATCGAAATATGCCTCCTTCAGATCATCACGGTCTATGCCCAGATCGGCCGAATCTTGGCGGTTGAGGATCTCCTCAACTGCGGCATCGAATAACACCTCACAGCCTGTGGAGTATTCGTATACCACCCTCTTCAATCGCCGGCCGTCCGAATCGCGGCCGTCCTCTCGCCGACTTCCTTTTGAGAGATATTTTCGTATCTGATTTGCGCGATTGTAATTTCCAATAAAGTCAAGAATCCGCACTCGGTCCTTTCCTGCACATAGGCGCAGGCCGCGGCCAAGCTGCTGAAGGAAGACTGTCTTCGACTCGGTGGGCCGCAGGAAAAGTAGGACTCGAATGTTCGGAAAGTCGATGCCCTCATTGAAGAGGTCGACCGTAAAAACCACCTGCAACTCATCGCCTCGAAACTGGTCGATAACCTCCTGGCGATTCGGCGTCCCCGAATGTACTGCGGCAGCATGCACGCCGTTCGATTGGAAGTACTCAGCCATCCGTTCTGCGTGGTTGATCGACACACAAAAGCCGATGGCCTTGTCAGCAGCACCCTTCTGAGGATCCAAATACGCAGCTAGAATCGCAGCGTTACGCTCCGGAATGATGAGATGTCGCTCAAGATCGTCGACTCGGTACCGGTGGTTTTGATGTCGAATCCGTGTGTAATCGACGTCGTCTGTGAGGCCGTAATAGGTGTAGGGCACCAAGAAACCACGTTCAATTGCGTCCGAAAGTGGAATCTCGTAAACCTTGTTGTACTCGAATAGCTCGAAAATGTCCTTGCGGTCGGTCCGGTCGGGCGTCGCCGTCATGCCAAGCATGAACCGGGGATGAAAATGCCTAAGCACTGCGCTATAAGACGGACTCTGCCCGTGATGAACCTCGTCGACGACTATGTAATCAAACCAGTCCGAAGGGAATCGAGATAGCTGGTCAGGCTGCCGGAGCGTGTCTTTACTTGCGAACAAAACGTCACAGGACATCTCCTCATACCGCTCATCGCCGGTTAACAGTCCCTCCTTTAGATTGCCCCAGACCGCTTTGTATGCATCGATGCTCTGCGTCAGGATGTCCAAACGATGCACAAGGAACAACACGCGCCCGCCATGCCGCTTGGCGTCCAAGGCTGACAGGATGGTTTTTCCAGTGCCTGTCGGCATGACCACTACCCCCTTGTTCCAACCTCTCGTCTCGCGAGCATGGTCGAGAGCATCGAGAGCTTCAAGCTGAATTGGATTGGGATCCAGCGAGTACTCGCTGAGCAGGTGAGGTGCGTAGTCAGCAAAGAGGTCGCGGAGTGTTTCCATCACCACTGGTCGCCAACGCGGTGATTGGAGCTGACTATATGAGAAGCGTACCAGCCGATAGCCTCTCCGCAAGATTTCATTTTGACGGAATAGGTTATCGTCGAACAATTCGTCGGGGATAATCCCTTCGGCGTGGTAAGTTTCGCCGTTTACCTCCAGAGCAATTCGTTGGGAACCGGAATGGTTGGCGAAATCGATCCGTCGCGAACTACCAGTTCGGTCGATGAACACATGCTGCGGCTCGATCTCGGCAATTTTTGGCCCGAGTAACGGATAGAGGAACTCGTCGACGAAGAGTCGTTCCGACTCTTGGCTTATTCGACCACCGTACTTTTCGTAGTACTCTTCAAGTGTCATCGCTGCGAGCCCATGCTAAGTCAACGCGGTCTGAGGAAGTCTCGCTCCAACCAATCCGACCTCCAGAAAACGCCGAATCGTCGAGTCTGGTCAAGGTAACCCCCTCCCGGAGGAGGGTCTACGGATGTGCTTCAAAAGGGTACAGCGTGGCATCATGGGTGTCACCCAAGGCTCGTGAAGCGGTTCTAGCGGTGTCTGGCAGCAGAGTCCTCCCCCCTGAACGGCTGCCCAAGTCCTCCCCGCGGCGGATCCCAGGAAACGCGCCAGAGGCGTGCGATCACGCGTAACCTCCGGTGCGCAACGCATCCACGGCGTGGAATACCTCGGCTACGTGACCCGTCTTGAGCAGGTACATCGGAGTTCGATCGCCGAGGTGAGCGTTCGGCCCCTCAAGCCACTTCGGGATGGACTCGGGAGAGAGGATGGCGCTCAGCACCTCGACGACGGTGGCGAGGATGGTCAGCCGGCTGGCGTTCGCCGGATCCGGAACCTGCCCTTCACGCCAGCGACCCGGCTGCGAGTGATCGACGTCGAGCAACTTGGCTACGGCCGCGTCGGACCCGTAGACGCGGTTCAGCACGTAGAGGCGAGCCGCGGCGTCGACGAAGTGCTGGGGTCCCTCGGGTGTCCTCGGGCTCACAGGCGTTCTCGATGTGGGATTTGAAATCGTGCAACGCTGACCCGGCCAACGCAGGTGACCGCCAGCCTGCCATAATTTCCTCGGCGTTGACAGCTTGCCGCCGCTTCGAGCCCCTGAAGCCTGCCCGGCGGAGCCCCCTTCCTCGTCGAAGCGATGCCCTTCGCACGAGCCCGTGAGGCTTTGTTTAGAATCTAAACACGCGAGAAGGCTGCTCCGGAGGCCGGATCTCGTTCCCTCACGGTCCGAGAGTTCCGATCGGAACGACCGCAACGCCGTCCGGACGCATGTAGGCGAATCCAGTTCCCACGATCACCCCAAGCATTTGAGGAGGCCCGCACTTCGTCGTGTCGATTCGATCGGCAAACTTCAACAGGCTTGCCGCTGCCGCGTCGACTGCTCCGGTGCCGAGTTTGATTTCGAAGGCGGCCCAACGGCCATCGGCCGTCTCGATGATGGCGTCGACCTCGAGATCGGTGTTGTCCTTGTAATGCAGCACCTGACCGTCGGATGCTTGGACGTAGATTCGCAGGTCTCGAACGACCAACGACTCGAAAAGGAAGCCGAGATAGTTTAGGTCACCGAGCAGCCGCTCCGGTGTGGCTCTGAGTGTCGCCACCGCAAGCGAAGGATCGACGAAGTGCCGTCTTGGTGTCGTCCGGATGCGCGAGCGGGAGCGCAGGTGCGGCGCCCAGGCGGGCTGATCTTCCACGACCATGAGGCGCGTCAACGCGTCGTAGTAGCTGATGACCGTATTCCTCGCCAGGGTCTCATCCGGACCCCTCACGTCCTCCGCCAGGGTGGTGATGCTCACCATCGTGGCGACATTGCGTGCGATCGAACGCATGAGCATCAGCACGCGTTCGGGATCGTGGGCGATACCTTCGACTCGTTGGATGTCGGTCCGCCGGACCTCGTCCACATAAGCCCGGACGGCCGTCAGAGCTCTCGCCACCGGTTGATCGAAGAAGGCGGGCCAGCCGCCAACGGCGATTCTCTCCACGAGCATTTCGATCGTTAGGCCTGGATCGGGCGCGCGCGGAGGAGCTCCCTGTAGCAAGTTCGAGACAGAGACGGCGCCCTCCGAGTGACCGCTCTCGTACAACGACATGGGGCGCATCCGCAGCCGAGCGATTCGTGCCGCTCCGGTATGGCGTGTTTCGTCATCTCGCGGCACCGCCGATCCGGTCAATACGAACTGCCCGGTCATCTTTCGATCGTCCACGGCTCGCCGGACGTGATTCCAGAGAACGGGAGCAATCTGCCACTCATCGATCAGGCGTGGTGTTGCCCCTTCCAGAATGAGCGATGGATCGATGGAGACGGCTTCCGCGCGTTCTGGTCGACATCGAGGCGGACCTCGCTCGCGGCAACCTGCCGCGCGGTCTCCGTCTTCCCACACGCCTTCGGCCCCTCGAGGACGACCGCTCCCATGGCGGTGAGCAGGTGCTTCAGCTCGTCGTCGACTACTCGGCTATGATACATCGGCGCGCTCAGCAAAGGATCCCGGCGATGGAAAGGCGGTTCCATTGAACATATAGCAACGGTGGCGTTGAGCAATATGCAACGGAATTGTTGAGCATTTTGCAACGCAGTCGGTGAGCGAATGGCAAAACACGTCGTTCGGGTCCGACTCGCCCCCAATGCTCGCTCAATCCTCCTCTCTCAGCCGCGCGTTCGAGTTCTCGAAACTGTCCTCGCCATGGGCCACCGCCGCTAAATCCCCAATGTCCTCGCTATGGGCCACCGGGAGAAAATCGAGAGTGCAGGATACGTATCGCGATATCGCGATACCGATGATCCGTCAGCAGACTCACCATTCGCGCTCCGCGCTCAAGGTCATCACAGCTCAGGCCTTACAGGTGGCGCTTCATCCGCCGGTCGACCGCAGAACGCTTTCGGCGATTCCAGAGTACTTCCGGGTAGGAGGAGAAGAGGGGTGGCCGCCGAAAGAACGAAACCCTGATCGACTGAGAGACGACCATGGCACATCCTGGCCTGGTGCAGATCGTGGAGGATCCCGAGCAGATCGTTGCGATTCCCGCTGCGGACATCCCCCGGCTGATCGGCGACGCGGAGGCGCTCAAGGCGCGCCTCTGGGCTCGATTGCAGGAGTGCTCGGCGCCCGCAGTCGCACCATCCCCGGTACAACACGGCAACGGATCGCATCGCCTTCTTACCGCCGGCCAGGCCGCCGAGCGCCTCGACGTGACGCTGGCGCGGCTCTATGAGCTGGCCAGGACCGGCACGTTGCCCGCCGTTCGCATTGGCCGGCAGATTCGCTTCAGCCCAGATGCGCTTAGCGAATGGATTGAGAGTGGCGGTCAGTCTCTGGCCGGAGGCTGGAGACGCGAACCCGAGTAAGGCATGCCTCTCGCCGCCTCTGGTGCAACGGCGTTTGTGAGGCGCCCGACGCAGCGCTCCCGACGAATGCGGCCGACGCTTCCACGAATCACTCCTCCACCTTCGTACGCATGAACACACGTCGACTTCTCCGCTGGAGGGCGCCCTTCCGGTAACGGTTCACCCGTTACCCGGAGGAGCGCATGGCCAGCAAGAAGTGGGTGGTGTTGCCCGGAGGAAGGATCAAGAGGTGGAAAGAGAGTCGGCACAGCTGCCGATGGATCAGCCGGGTGCCGCCGCACTGGTACCGCAACCACCTGAACCGGAAGGAGCGTCGACGTGCCCGGCAGGCTCTTCACCGGGGCACCGAAGCCGGTCGGTTCTTCGTTCATCCTCGTGTGGCGTCATGGTACTGGTGACAAACATGGCGAAGGCCGATGCTGGGTTCAGGTTAGGTCGTATCCTGAACCATGGAGATTCCTCGCCTCAGGATCATGAGCGGATGCATCGACCAACATCCTGCAGCGCGATGACGCCTCGACCTTGACCGGACAAATGACTACCGCTACTTTATGCCGCGTCCGGTTGAATTGCGAGAGGTGCGAAGATGGCAACAAAGAATCAGCACGTTGTGCCGAAGGACGGTGGATGGGCAGTGCGCGGGGAAGGGAACTCCCGCGTCACCAGTTCGCACGCGACTCAGAAGGGCGCGATCGAAGCCGCACGGGATCGAGCGCGAAAGCAGGGGGCGGAGCTGATCATCCATGGCCGCGACGGAAAGATCCGGGAGCGGAATACCTACGGGAAGGATCCTCTTCCGCCGAAGGGCTGATCGCAACGATCAACGATGAGCCGGCGGGCAGCTCGTGGGACGGGTAGAAGCTTTCCGCATCGACGGCTGCCGCTGCTGGTTCTTCTCGCACGACCATCTGGACCCGCATTTCCACGCCAAATCACCGGGCGAATGGGAAGTGCGGGTCTTCTTTCTCGAGGAGCCTCCGCGGCTCGAGGTCAAGTTCGCGCTGTCTCGTGTTCCGGCGTCGCTCAGGACGCAGATCGCCGAGCTGGCGAGGACGCACCGTGTCGCTCTTCTGGAGGAATGGAGTCGAAAGGTAAAGGTGGACTGAGCATGTGGCACTTCTCCCCGGCCGTCCGACGCGATACGGCGATTTCCGCTGCCCTCTGGCGCGCGAGTGAGAATGGCGCCGCCGGTAGGAGGCAGGACGAGCACTTCCCCGTCGTTGTCGCCCTCGCCTCAGAGGTATTGGGCGGCTGGCGCCCGACATCCGCGGCGATCACGAGCGAAACCCGCTATCTCATCGTCGCGGACGTCCCGGTCCCGGCCTTGATCCGCCTCAGCTCGCTTTTCGACTTGCGTCGGCCCGAGCAGCGGATGCACGTCACCACCGACCGGCGGGCGATCGCGCGCCTCCTGATCGCCCGGTGCCGCGACGTGGCCTGGGAGGGAATCGCGGACGCTTACCTGCTACGGCGGACGCTGCATCTGCTCCACGGAGACTTCTCGTTCCGCAGCTTCCCCGTGGATCAGATTCCGACCCTCAGTGACATGGACACGGAAGAGCTCGGGCGCTTCGAGTTGGACGAAGACGGATCGTTCCTCTACTGGCCCGCGGCGGATCTTCACCTCGGCGCATCGCAGCTGCTCCAGGCGGTGGACCCGTCCTTTCTGGCGGACGTGGAGGTGCGTCGTTATCCAGCGAGCGCGGCAATGGGCGCCTTCATCGCTGAGCTACGCGAACATCGAGGGCTTCGCCAACGGGACATCGAGGGTTTGAGCGAGCGCCATGTGCGCCGAATCGAGCAGGGGATCGCTCGGATCACCGGCGACAGCGCAGCCAAGCTCGCGGGTGCGTTCGGGATGGAGTTGGACGAGTTCCTGTTCCAGATCGCCAACGCGGTTACGGCGGATCGGTCCGCCGACACCGAGGTTTCCGCCTAGCAGACCATGGTGGCGACGCCGTATGAACCGAGAAGTCAGGAGCCACTCCTATCCAGCGGAACGCCCAATTCGGAGTAAACTCGCATGGGACTTCTAACCTTCAGCCTCAACGTCACCCTGGACGGCTGCGTCGACCACCAGGAGGGAATCGCCGACGACGAGACACACGCTTTCTTCACCCGCCTTATGGACGAGGGTGGGGCGATGCTTTGGGGCCGCGTCACCTACGAGATGATGGAGGGCTACTGGCCGGCGGTCGCTCGCGGCGACGAGGAGGCACCGCCGGCGATGCGCGACTGGGCGGTCAAGCTGGAGGCCAAGCCGAAGTACGTGGTGTCGTCGACTCGAACGGACTTCCCGTGGACCAACAGCCACCACATCGCCGGCGACTTGCGCGCGAGCGTGCAGAAACTCAAGGATGCGACCCCTGCCGGCGTGCTCCTCGGTAGCGGCAAGCTCGCGACCGAGCTGGACCGGCTGGATCTGATCGACGAGTACAAGTTCCTCGTCCACCCCAGGATCGCCGGTCACGGCCCGACCCTCTACCAGAGCGGCCTACCCAGCACGCGACGGCTCGAGCTGGTCTCGTCGACGCCGCTCCGCAACGGCGCGGTCGCTATGCATTACCGGCGCGTGCGACTCGTCGAGCGCGCTGAACTGCCCGTAGAGATCCGGACTGCGGAGGAGCAGATCGCTCGCGGGGGAGGGGTGGATCACCATGCGGCACGAGCCCGGTTGCTCTCGCGACTTGATCAGTGAGAGCCTTCCGGTCGCCTGTCGCGATCGGTCGTGCTGACGTGATCGCGAGGCGAATTGCCGGTGCCCGGCCCTGTAGGGCCGTGATGCTAACCTTGCCGATCGCCACAGATCGCCAGCGAGCCGACGATGCCCGCAGAGGCGTCCGATCCGCCTCACCTCGCCGACAGCATTAAGATTTTCCCTAAGACGGCTCTTTTTGCGTGTGTGCCTCCTGTGTGCTAACTCAGAAAAACCAGCGACAATTCATCTCGAATGACCCTTTGACACCCCTGTGCGTAAATCCCGCCGTATAATTAGGTTGAGCACAACTCAGAGCGCTCTGCAAACCCTCAGAATATCATCTTTATCCCACTTGAAAACCGGCGTCCGCAAGGACATCAGGGTTCGAATCCCTGGCCCTCCGCTCGAGAACTCGGCTTTTTCACCACGGCGGGTGGATCGCGGGTTGGTCGGCTGGCTGTTCCCAGAGCAGGTGAGCCCCCGCTGAAGCGGGGGCTTTCTTGCGTATGTACCGACCGCCACGTCGGCATCGGCGGAGCACTCAGCGGGGATGGGAGTTTCTGCCGAGCCTCGGCGGGTGCGGGGGACTGGCCGACGCAGATTGCTGCGGAGCAGCGGTACCTGCCAGCGTCATTGAGATGGTTTTGGGAGCCGGAAATGCTGGAGTCGCCCCGGTTTCGGAAGTGAGAGGAAAGATCCAGCGGGGGGGGTCCGCAGATTTCGCGGATTTCGCGGATTTCATCGAGCCGATCTGCGTAATTTGCGGATGGTCGTTCAACGGTGATGGCCTGGCTCCGTGATCGGCGGCGGGGGAGGGCGGGACGATCCACAGATTTCGCAGACCATCGCCAATGGAGCCGAGCGGCACTCCCCCCCTTCCCTCGATCACCTGAGCTCGCAGCCGCGTCGTTCGCTGAGGCGGGAGGAGCGGTGTTACCTTGGCAAGGGCCGAGTTGGCGAGCGGCTTCGGATCGCGTGCATCGGCATCTCCGATACGCGCCACGGTCACTCAGCTGGAGAAGTTCCTGATCAGAACCATCGATCCTCCCACCCGCTCGACCACCGCCGGCGCATGGCCGGCTGAATGAGATCCTCACCACGGGGTTCGATGCCCCCCGGAGCCCCGCTCTCCCCATCGCTTCCGTCCGTTCTCGAGCGGCTCTTCGGTCACCGGCAGCCGAACCCCCCCGAGATCCTCCCCGGTCCCCTGCGTGGCGAGCTTCTCGGTGCGGAGGACCTCGCGGCTCGGGCTGCAGTGGTGGCGCGGGCGCAGCGACTCGCCCCGCCCCGCTTCCGGGCGCGAAAGCCGCTCCTGCTCGCGCGCCTGGCGAGCAGCAGCCGGATCCTCGACGACGCGCACGCAAGGCTGGCCGCTGCGGCCGATGCCGGGGTGGACGTGGGACCCGCCGCCGACTGGCTGCTGGACAACTTCCACGTCATCCGGGAGCACATCCAGGAGGTGAGGGAGAGTCTACCCGCCGGCTACTATCGCGAGCTACCGGAACTCGCGGGTGGGCTGCTGGCGGGTTATCCGCGCATCTACGAGCTGGCAATCACCCTGATCTCGCACAGCGAGGCGCGGGTGGACCTGGAGAACACCGACCTCTTCGTGGCCGCCTTCCAGAAGGCCTCGCCGCTGAGGCTGGGTGAGCTCTGGGCGCTGCCGGCCATGCTGCGGCTCGGCCTCATCGAGAGCGTGCGACGGATGACGCTCCGTACCGTCCAGCGGCTGGACGAGGTCGAGGCGGCGGAGCGATCCTCCGCGGAGATCGAGGCGGCCGGGGAGTCGGGAGAGGACGCGCTGACCCGGGCGGTACTCGCCTTCGTCGCCGATCCCCCGAAGCTCACGCCGACTTTCATCTCCCACTTCCTGCAGCGGCTGCGTCTGCGGCACGGAGCTCTCCCCCTGGTGGAGCAGTGGATCGCTGCTGAAGGGATGACGGGCGAGCAGGCCGCCGCGCAGGCGACGCAGCGGCTGGCCCTCACGCAGGTAGTGATGGCGAACAGCATCACGAGCCTGCGGGCGGTGGACCGGGTGGATTGGAAGACCCTCGTGGAGCGTCGGAGCGCGGTCGAATCCGTGCTGCGGGAGGACCCTGCGCGCTTCTACGAGCGGATGACGTTCGCCACCCGCGACCGGTATCGTCATGTGGTCGAGAGGATCGCGCGGGGGAGCGGCGGCGAGGAGGCGGAGGTGGCGCGAGCGGCGATCGGACTCGCCGTGGAAGCGAGCCGGGAGGATGGTGATGGGGATTCCTGTCGCGCGCACGTCGGCTACTGGCTGGTCGATGATGGCGTGGCGGAGCTGGAGCGGAGGGTGCCGTATCGAGCGCGCTTCGCCGAGCGCCTGCACCGCTGGGTGGTCCACCATCCGAACGGGGCATTCGTCGGGGGCATGGCGGCCGGCACGGTGGCCGCTCTCGCAGCGGTGTTCTGGCTCGCCGGTCCTCTTCCCTGGTCAGCACGGCTGGGTGCGGGTCTGCTCGCGGCGATCCTCGCTCACGACATTGCGGTCGGCGTCGTGAACCAGCTCGTCGCCGCCTATCTCCCGCCCCGCACCCTTCCCAAGCTGGACCTGCGCGAGGGCGGCATCCCCGACGAGTTGCGGACCGCGGTGGTGGTGCCGAACCTGTTTCCCTCCGTCGAGGCGGTGCAGGAAGCATTCGAGCACCTGGAAGTGCAGTTCCTCGCCAACCGGGAGGAGAACCTCCACTTCGCGGTGCTGAGCGACTTCAGGGACGCCGCCACGGAGGCGGAGCAGGGAGATGCGGCGATCGTGGCGGCTGCCGTCGAGAGTGTGAGGGACCTCAACGCGCGGTACGCACACGGTGGTACCGACGTCTTCTATCTCTTCCATCGCCCCCGCCGCTGGAACCCGGCGCAGGGTGTGTGGATGGGTTGGGAGCGAAAGCGGGGGAAGCTCGCCGAGTTCAACCAGTTCGTGCGCGGCCGCGATCACGGGGCTTTCTCGGTCGTCGAAGGGGATATCGAGTCGCTCCGGCGGCTGCGCTACGTCATCACTCTCGATGCGGACACGGTGCTCCCGCCGGGTACGGCGGCGCTGATGATCGGGGCCATCGCGCACCCGCTCAACCGCGCCGTCTACGACCCGGTGGCGGGACGGGTGACGCGGGGCTACGGCATTCTTCAACCACGGGTCGGTGTCTCGCTTCCCAGCGCCCACGCCTCGCGGTTCGCGGCGATCCATTCGGGGCATCCGGGCGTGGACCCGTATACGTCCGCCGTTTCCGATGTCTACCAGGACCTGTACGGCGAAGGTAGCTACACGGGGAAGGGGATCTACGAGGTGGATGCGTTCGAGGAGGCGACGCACGGGCGCTTCCCCGAAAACGCGCTCCTCTCGCACGACCTGATCGAGGGGAGCTACGCCCGCGCCGGCCTTGCGACCGACCTGACCCTCTACGACGACTACCCGACTCGGTACCTGACCCACGCGCGTAGAAAGCATCGGTGGATTCGCGGCGACTGGCAGCTCCTGCGGTGGCTCGGCCGTCGGGTGCCGGGGCCTGACGGGACGGAGCCGAACCGGCTCTCGCTGCTCTCCCGGTGGAAGATCGTCGACAACCTGCGCCGGAGCACTCTGGAGCTCGCCCAGCTCGGGTTCATCGTCGGGGGATGGATCGCGTTCGCCGGCTCGCCGGCCCGCTGGACGGTGCTCGGTCTCCTCGCGATCGCGGCCCCCTGGATCGTGGCCCTCCTCCTCGCCGCGCTCAGGCCCCCGATGGATCGGTCGTGGCGAGCGTATTATCGCTCCGTCGGCCACGACGCCGTGACCAGCGTCAAGCAGATCGCGATCGCCGTCACCTTCCTGCCGCACCAGGCCTGGATCTCGGCCGACGCCATCGGACGCACGCTCTGGCGACTCTTCGTCAGCCGGCGCAACCTGCTGGAGTGGCAGACGGCTTCGTTGATGGAGGCCTCCGTCTCGACCCGCGCGATCAACACCTGGCGTACGATGGGGCCGGCGGTGGGCCTGGGGGTGCTGCTCGGCGGCGTTGCGATCACCACGGGCGGTGACGTGGGCCTGCCGCTCCTCCTTTCGGTCCTGCCGCTCACCCTTCTCTGGGCGGCGTCGCCAATCGTCGCCCACGTGCTGGGCGGACCGCCCTCGCGCGATCAGCGCCAACTGCCGCCGGAGGCCACCCGGCAGGCCGTGCGCTACGCTCTCCTGCACTGGAACTTCTTCGAGCGATTCGTAACCGAAGAGACCCACGGACTGGCGCCGGACAACTTCCAGGAGGACCCGGAGCCCGTGGTGGCGATGAGGACTTCGCCAACCAACATCGGACTGCAGCTTCTCGCCACCACCAGCGCCTACGACCTCGGCTTCATCACGGTGGAGGAGATGACCCGCCGGATCGAGCTCACCTTCCGCGCACTCGAGCGGATGAGGCGTTACCGGGGCCACTTCTACAACTGGTACAGCCTGGAGGATCTGAGCGTCCTCGAGCCGGCCTACGTCTCCACGGTCGACAGCGGCAACCTCGGCGGGCACCTGCTCGCGCTGCGCCAGGCATGCCTTTCGATTCCCGACGAACCACTCGTGGATGGGCGGATGAATAGCGCGCTGGACGCCTCCGAAACGCTCGAGCCGGCCACGGAGTGGGCAGCGTGGCGGAATCGGCGCCTGGAGGAGCAGCGGGCCTGGCTGGCGCAGGCAGGCGCGCACGTGGGTCCGGGTGACCACGCAGCCATGTCGGGCGCCCGTACGCTGCGCGAGCTCGCTGGCGCGTCCACCGAGGCATCGCAGCTGATGATGCGGCTGGATGCACTCGCGAGCCGCGCCGAGCGTTACGCCATGGAAATGGACTTCCGCTTCCTCTTCGACGAGGAGAAGGACCTCTTTTCGATCGGATACCAGCTGGGCAACCATGCGCTGGACCCTGCCAGCTACGACCTCCTCGCATCCGAGGCGCGGCTCGCGAGCTTCCTCGCGATCTCGAAGAACGACATTCCCGCGGAGCACTGGTTCAGCCTGGGCCGCACACTGACCCGTGCGGGTGGTGAGGTGGCCATGGTCTCCTGGAGCGGGAGCATGTTCGAGTACCTCATGCCGATGCTGGTGATGCGGACGCTCCCCTCCACGCTGCTGGACCATGCGATGCGGGGCGCGGTGCGACGGCAGATGACCTACGGAGCGGAGCGGCAGGTGCCCTGGGGGACGAGCGAAAGCGCCTACAACTTCCGCGACCGGCACCTCACCTATCAGTACCGTGCCTTCGGCGTGCCCGACCTGGCGCTCAAGCGGGGCATGGGACGCGACCTCGTGGTGGCGCCCTACGCCTCGGGCCTCGCGACCATGGTAGAGCCCGGCGGCGCGCTCGCCAACCTGGCCCGGCTGGAAGAGGTGGGGGCCCTCGGTCCCTACGGTTTCCGCGACGCGATCGACTACACACGAGCGCTCCCCGGGGGGCGTGGGGCAGTGGTCGGAACCTACATGGCGCACCACATCGGGATGACCCTCGTCGCGCTGACGAACGTCCTCGCGGACTCGGTCTGGCAGGCACGCTTCCATGCCGACCCGCTGGTCCGCTCGGCGGAGCTCCTGCTGCATGAGCGTCTTCCGCGCAGGCTCGTGTTTCACAGGCCGCACGGGGGACGCGCGGAGGAAACGCTGACGAAGCCCGAGCTGGAGCAACCCGCCGTCCGCGAGTTTCGCACCGCGGACTCGCCGCAGCCCCACATCGCCCTGCTGGGCCGCTCGCCGTATACGGTCATGGTCAGTCACTGCGGAGGAGGGTACAGCCGATTCCGGGAGCTGGCCGTCACCCGCTGGCGGTCGGACGGCACGCTGGATGATACCGGCCAGTTCTGCTACCTGAAGGATCTATCGACCGATCGCGTCTGGTCCGCGGCACACCAGCCCGTCTGCGCTCCCGCGGACGTCTACCAGGCGCTGCTCGCGACCGATCGCGTGACCTTCCATCGCGTGGACGGCGACCTGGAGACCCGCACGGAAATCGCGGCAGTGCCCGAGGACGCGGCCGAAGTGCGGCGCGTGACCGTCACCAACAACGGCGCGGAGCCGCGGGAGATCGAATTGACCAGCTACGGAGAGGTCGTGCTGGCCCGGCCGGAGGACGACCGCGCCCACCCGGCCTTCTCCAACCTCTTCGTGGAGACGGAGTGGCACGAGTGGTGTTCGGCGATCACCGCCACCCGGCGCCCACGGTCCGCCGATGACACGCCTCTCTGGTGCGTGCACGTGGTGGATGCGGGCCGGGAGCGGGTGGGACCGGTGACGTGCGAGACCGACCGGAATCGCTTTCTGGGCCGGGGGCGTTCGACCCGTAATCCCGTCGCCCTCGAGGCGGACGGCGCGCTGTCGGGAACCGTCGGTGCCGTGCTCGACCCGATCTTCGCGCTCCGGGCACGCATCGCGCTGGAGCCCGGTCAGACGGCGTCGGTCACGTTCACGACGCTGGTCGCGGAAAGCCGGGTACGGGCCTTCGAGCTGGCCGGCCGCTACCACGACCCGCACGCCGCGCATCGCGCGCTCGAGTTGGCCTGGACCTCTGCGCAGGTGGAGTTGCGGGAGATGGCGATCACACCCACCGACGCCGCGGTCTTCCAGGAGATCGCCGGGCACCTCCTCTACTCCGAGCCCGCCCTGCGGGCCGGAGGGGAAGAGATGCTCCGGAACCGCGGATCGCGACAGCTCCTGTGGGCCAACGGCATTTCAGGGGACCGCCCGATCGTGCTGGCGACCGTGGGCTCCACGGCAGGCCTTCCGACGCTCCGTCAACTCTTCGCCGCGCAGCATTTCTGGCATCGACGCGGCATGGCCATCGACCTGGTCGTGGTGGATACCCAGTCGTCGAGCTACCTCAGGGAGCTGTCGGATCAGATCGCGGAGGCCATAGTGACCTCGGGGAACGCGGGAATGGAGGACAAACCTGGCGGGATCTTCGTGCGGAAGGGAGACCTTCTCGGGGCCGACGACCTGCTCATGCTGCGTGCCACCGCCCGCGTTCACATCCCGTGCGCCGGACGTTCACTGGGTCTGATCCTCGAGGAACTGCTGGCTCCGGAGGAGGCGGTGTTCACCGGTGAGGAGCTCGCGGCACCCCCACGTGCGCCCGAGCGCCGCAGCGTGCCAGCAGGCGGGCAGCGGGGAGATCCCACGGTTCCGGATACGCCGGAGCCGGTGGCGTTCGTCGCCGATCGTCTCGAGCTTCGGGCCGCGGAAGGCGCCAACGGCGAACCTGGGCGAACACCGGCTCCAGAGCGGCTTCGATTCGACAACGGTCTCGGCGGCATGACGGAGGAGGGCGATTACCAGATCCGCATCCATGGTGACCGTCTGCCTCCCGCACCCTGGTCCAACGTCGTCGCGACTCCCCGTGGCGGGTTCGTGGTCACCGAGCGGGGGGCGGGTTCTCCTGGGCGGAGAACAGCTACTTCTATCGGCTGACACCCTGGCACAACGATCCGGTGAGCGACCGGGTGGGCGAGGCACTCTACCTGCGCGACGAGCGCACCGGCGAGGTGTGGAGCGCCACACCGGCTCCGGTGCCGAGTGAGATCGCCTATACCGTCCGGCACGGCGCGGGCTGGACTTCGTTTGCGCACGAGCACACGGGGCTCGACTCGCACCTGACGCTGGCGATGGCGCCGGACGAGCCGGTGAAGATCTCTCTGCTGCGGATCACCAACCACGGCCCCGACCGGCGCCGGCTCTCGGTGACCGCGTATGTCGAGTGGACGCTCGGGGTGCTCCGTGAGCACACCCAGCACCAGGTGCGCACGGCGTTCGATCCGCAGCACGAGGCGATTCTCGCGCGCAACTTCTTCGATCCGGAGTTCGCCGCCAAGGTCGCCTTCTGCGGAATGAGCGAGCCCGTGGTCGAGCACACCGGCGACCGCCGTGAGTTCGTCGGTCGCAACGGAACGCTGGCCGCCCCCGCCGGTCTCGGTGACATTCCGCTCACCGGCGTCCACGGTATGGGCGTGGACCCGTGCGCGGTGCTGCGGTGCGTGATGGAGCTCGCCCCGGGCGAAACTCGGGAGATCGTCGTGGTGCTCGGTGCGCTGGAGAGCGAGACCGAGGCGCTGCGGGTCGCGGCAGAGTACCGGGATCCGCAGCGGGCCCGGGCCGCCATCTCCGCCGGCACCGACGGCTGGGCCGAGAGGCTGTCGGTGGTCACGGTGCGCACTCCCGAGCCATCGTTCGACGTCATGATCAACCGCTGGACGCTGTACCAGGCGCTCGCCTGCCGGATGTGGGCTCGCTCGGCGCTCTACCAGAGCAGCGGCGCCTATGGGTTCCGGGACCAGCTCCAGGACGTGATGGCGTTCGTGTATGCTGAACCGCGGCTGGCCCGCGAGCACATCCTGCGCGCCGCGGCCCGGCAGTTTCTCGAAGGAGATGTGCAGCACTGGTGGCATCCCCACAGCGGACGAGGCGTCCGCACGCGCTTCTCCGACGACCTCGCGTGGCTCCCCTACGTGGTCGACCAGTACATGGGTGTGACGGGGGATGCGTCCGTGCTGGACGAGTACGTACCCTTCCTGATCATGCGGAACCTGGAGCCACACGAGCACGAGGTCTACGATCTTCCCTCGGTTTCCGACGAGCATGGGAGCATCTACGAGCACTGCCTGCGCGCCCTTCGCAGGGCGTGTACGCGGGGAGAGCACGGGCTGCCGCTGATCGGCAGCGGTGACTGGAACGACGGGATGAGCCGGGTCGGGGTGGAGGGCCGCGGCGAAAGCGTCTGGCTGGCGTGGTTCCTCGCGGCGACGCTGCGTGCATTCGCCATCAGAGCGGACGACCGTGGCGACGGTGAAGTGGCCGCCGACCTCACGGCCCGCGCGGACGCATACGTGGCTGCGGTCGAGGCCCACGGTTGGGATGGCGAGTGGTACCGGCGCGCGTACTTCGACGACGGCACGCCACTCGGATCGGCAACGAGCGATGAGTGCCGGATCGACTCGATCGCGCAGAGCTGGAGTGTGATCTCGGGAGCCGGACGCCCGGATCGCCAGCAACGCGCGATGCGGTCCCTGGAGACACACCTCGTGGACGACGACACCGGAATTCTCAAACTGCTCACGCCCCCGTTCGACCGGACTCCCCGTGACCCCGGGTATATCAAGGGATATCTCCCCGGCGTCCGGGAGAACGGCGCCCAGTACACTCACGCCGCCCTCTGGGCAACACTCGCCACGGCGCAAGCGGGAAATGGTGATCGTGCGTTCGAGCTCTACCAGATGATCAACCCGCTGACCCGGACGCGCACGGCTGCGGAGGTCGAGATCTACCAGGCCGAGCCGTTCGTGGTGGCGGCGGACGTATACACGGCGGCGAACCACCTCGGACGTGCGGGGTGGACGTGGTACACCGGCTCGGCGAGCTGGATGTACCGGGTGGGTCTGGAGGGGATCCTCGGCTTCAGGAAGCGGGGCGACATGCTCGTTCTGGAGCCCTCCACACCGGTCGCGTGGGAGGAGTACACGATCGAGTACCGGTTCGGGAAGAGCCTCTATGTGATCTCCGTGCTCGACCCTGCCGCCGTGGGTCGGCTCGGCGGCTCGATGAGTGTGGATGGCCGGCTCACGGAAGGGAATGCGATCCGGCTGATTGACGATGGGGTTACCCGCGAGGTCGTCGTGCGGCCCCTCCGGGCCAATGGTGACCCTTCGCGGGAGGGTTCCAGCACCGAGTGACTTCCGCGCCGGAACCGCCCGGCCGTAGAGCCGGCCGCGGCTACTCCGCGGACGAACGTGGCGCGGGGCCGCGCACCGGTGGGGTCTGGGAAGGCGGAACGCGCCTTCTTCAGCCACGGGGTGCGGGCGGCCCCGCGCTCAGTCGTTCGGGGGGCGTCCGTTCGTCGTGTCGACGGCGTGTCCGCTCCCCGATCCCGATGCCGACCGAGGAGCAGACGTCCCGCCTCAGCGTGCCGTGGTCGCCGCGATCCAGGCGTTCACCCGCTCCTCCAGCAGCGGGAGCGAGCCGGCGGTCAGCACGGCGTCGTGGAAGCCGCCCCAGTGGAACCGATCCCCGAGCTCCGCCCGCGCGCGATCCCGCAATTCCACGATGGTGTTCATCCCGATCTTGTACGAGAGCGCCTGCGCGGGCCAGACGATGTAGCGCTCCACCTCGGGGGTGATGTCACCCTCGGTCATCGGGGTATTCTCGAGCATGTAGGCGATCGCCTGCTCGCGCGTCCAACCCTGGTCGTGGATCCCGGTATCCACCACCAGACGGACGGCGCGGAAGAGCTCGTAGCTGAGGCTGCCGCCCCTCGGGCGAATCCGGATAGTAGAAGCGGTCGTCGGTGCGCAGGTGCTCGAAGAAGTCCTGCAGCGACCCGGTGAAGCCGACCTGCACCATGATCGTCCGCATCTCGGCCTGGATGCGATCCACCTCGGAGAGCCCGATGCGGTGGATCTCCGCCGCCGACAGGTCATCGCTGGCGCTCGCGGGACGCCAGCGCCGCGGCCCCCGAGGGGTCGTCCCAGCGGCCGTATGCGTCCAGGTCGCCGATCATGCCGAACTGCGCCTGGGCCTGCGGCGAACGCGCCAGTTCGCTCTGGAACACCTCGTCCAGCCAGCCGCTCAGCGCGCGGGTGTTCTCCGCGGCCATGGCCGGATCGACCGCCGTGGCGGGAGCGGCGGAGACCGCGGCCGGAGCGGAGGCCGGAGGCGCGGGCGTACAGGCGACCGGGAGAAGGAGCGCGAGCGGGAGCAGTGAGAGCGAATGTGAGCGTTTCATGGAATCGGATGCTGGAAAGCGGGGCCGGCGGAGGGCGGCGGTTGCAGAGCTGAAGATACGCCGCGGACGGGCTGAACGTACCGCTTCCGGACCGCGCGGGCGGTCAGCGGCGCGGTGCGAGCCGCAGGTCCACCACCAGCGGGCGGTGATCGGAGCGTTGCGAATGGACCACGGAGGCGGCGGTGCAGGTCGCGCCGCGCATGAGGAGGTAATCGATGCGCCGGTCGGGACGGTCGGCGGGGAAGGTGAAACCCTCTCCCCCGCCGCATGCCGTCCAGGCGTCGGTGAAGTGGATCGCCAGGGCACGGATCTCCACCGCCTCCGGCACGGCATTCAGATCGCCCCCGAAGATCACCATCCGATCCTCGGGCACCACCTCGCCCAGGTGCGCGAGGATTCCCATCAGCTGCGGGTGACGGAAGAACGGCGGGCCGTGGTGGTCGAGGTGCGTCGCCAGCAGGTGCAGCGGCCCGGCGGGTGTGGCCACCGTGGCGCGGAGCAGCACGCGCGGTTCGTGGTACCGTTCGGTCAGTTCCGGCGGAATGGTCACGGGCAGGGCGATGGTCGCCGTGTCGCGCAGCGGCAGCCGCGACAGGATACCGATGCCGTACTCGCCGCCGCCGAAGTCCATCGCCCGCCCGAATGCCCCGTGCATCCCGGTGAGCCGTGCCAGCTCAGCCAGCTGGTCCACCACACCGGAGCGGGTGGTATTTCGATCCACCTCCTGCAGCAGAACGATGTCGGCCGCGAGGGAATCGAGCAGGGCCGCCTGCCGCTCCAGCGCCGGCTGGCCCTGCATGTCTGTCCCCGCCCGGATGTTGTAGCTCACCACGCGGAGCGTCGTCGCGCCGGTGCGGGTGAGCTCCAGTGAGTGGCGGCAGGCGCCCGCGGTCAGGGCGAGCAGCAGAAGCGATGCGAGAAGTGGGAGTCTCATGCACACAAGATATCCTCGAGGGGGCTTCCGCGCGCCGTCGGGGGCCGTCGCGGACGCCGCGGCGTAGGGCTGCCGCCTCGGACGGGGGGCGCCTGATGAGAGGAGCGCGCTCGGGGTGGCAGGCGCGACGGCGTGAAGAGGTGCGCACCATCTGGCGCTGCCCGCCGGGGAGGGCGGGAGCTGTGCTGCGGACCAGATTCCATCTGCTCCTCGGAACCCCACTGGTACCGCTCGTGCACGAACCGGTACCCGAGGGCGCGCCTCGACCGCGCCGGTCGCTCACGGCTGCCAGGGAGGATGAAGACGATGCTGGAAGTGATTCCTGGAAAGGGAGATCTGCCGCGCGCCACGGTGCGTGAGACGCTGGCGATCGCGGCGGACGTGGTCGCACCCAACGTGGCCAAGGGGGTGATCATCCGGCGTGCTCGGGTGGTGGGGCTCGCGGATCGACTGGAGATCGACGCGCGCGGGGTACGGCGGATGCAGCGGCTCCGTGATCGCTACGGCGATGGCCCGCTGATGCTCCGCGTGCCCGGCCGCGCCCGGGCGGTGATCCTCTCGCCGGACCACGTGCACCGCGTACTGCACCAGTCGCCGGACCCGTTCTCCACCGCCACCACCGAGAAGCGGGCGGCGCTCTCCCACTTCGAGCCGAAGGGCGCGCTGATCTCCGAGCTGCCGGAGCGCGTGGAGCGGCGCCGCTACAACGAGGAGGTGCTGGAAACCGACAACCCGGTGCACCACTACGCCGGTAGCTTCGTCCCGAAGGTGCAGGAGGAGGGCCGCCGCATTCTCGTGCGGGCGATACCCAACGGTGAGCTGAACTGGGAGATTTTCGCCGAGGGCTGGTTCCGCGTGGTGCGTCGAGTGGTGTTCGGAGACGCCGCCAGCGACGACCACCGGCTCACGGAGATGATGGCGCAGCTACGCTCGGACGCCAACTGGGCCTTCCTGAAGCCCAGGCGGAAGGGGCTGCGCGAGCGCTTCTTCGCGCGGATGCAGCGGTACGCCGAACTCGCCGAGCCCGGCAGCCTGGCCGCGGTGATGGCGCGCACCCGGACGACGGAGACCACCGCGCCGCTGCACCAGGTGCCCCAGTGGCTCTTCGCCTTCGATCCGGCAGGGATGGCGACGTTCCGCTCGCTGGCACTCCTCGCCGCGCACCCGTCCGCACTGGCGCGGGGGCGGGAGGAGGCACGCGCGCACGGCCCGGACGACGTGTGGCACCATCCGTATCTCCGCTCCACCGTTCTGGAGTCGCTGCGGCTCTGGCCCACGACGCCGCTGGTGCTGCGCCAGACCACCCGCTCCACCCGCTGGGAGCATGGCGTGATGCCGCCGGACACCGGAGTGATGATCTACGCGCCCTTCTTCCACCGCGATGACGATCGGCTCTCCTTCGCCGATCGCTTCGACCCGGAGATCTGGATGCGCGAGCGCGGCGCCGATGAGTGGCCGCTCATCCCCTTCAGCGGCGGCCCGGGGATCTGCCCGGGCAGGCACCTCGTTCTGCTGCTGACCAGCAACATGCTGGCGACCATCATCCGCGACCACGACATCCGGCTCCGCGAGCCGGCTCGCATGATCCCCGGGGAGATGCCGGCGACGATGAGCCACTTCCGGCTGCGCTTCGAGGTGGAGGAATTCTGAACCCGCCCGCGTTCCCGGGGCCACCCGCGGTAGAACCCGGTCCGCAGACCTCCGGTCAGGCCCGGTGCGTCGCACCGGAGCCTGCGGTCCGGGACATAGCTGTCCCACATGTGGGACCCGTGCTCCGGCCGTGGACTCGCGGGAAACCCGGATCGTCTCCCATGCCACGGGGTTTCGCGCGAGGCTTCCGTGTGTCAAAGGGAGCGGTTACGGGGAACGGTTCGTGCCCCCTGTGGCACCGTTGGGCGGTGTGGAAGGTGGAGAAGAGAAGGTAGCGGAGAAGGAGGTGGTCATGGCGAAGCAGGCCCTGCCCGCCCTGCGTTCGGCAGCACGTCTTGAGGCGGTGAAATCCAGCCGGCTGGCAGAGCCGGTGGATCATGATTCCGAGCTTGATCGGCTGACGCGTACGGCGGCACGGATCCTCAGGGTTCCACTGGCGGCGGTGACCGTCGTGGACCGGGAAGCGCAGAGCTTCCGCAGCAGTGTCGGCGTACCGGAGCCCTTCGCTGGCGGCGTAGCCGTGCCGCTCACCCATTCCATCTGCAAATACGTGGTGAGCACCGGCCGGCCGCTGGTCGTCCCGGACGCGCGACACCACCGCTGGCTGACGAACAACTCCGCGGTGGGGGAACTGGGGATGGTGGCGTACGCTGGCGTGCCGATCCGTTTCCAGGGCGAGGTGGTGGGCGCGTTCTGCGTGTCGGACAGCGAGCCGCGGAACTGGAGCGAGGAGGATGTGCGGGTGCTCGCCGACCTCGCGGGATTGGTGGAGGAGGAGGTGGCGCAGCGCGGGTTGCGCGACAGCGTGCCTTTGGGGCCGCCACCGGAGATGGCGCGTGACGCACTGGAGAACCTTCTCGCCATCGCCGCTCGCTACGACGCTCTGGTGGAGCAGTCGATCGTCGGCATCTGCATCGTTCGCGACGGTCGATTCCGCTACGTGAACAGCCGCTTTGCCGAGATGTTCGGCTACTCTCTGGATGAGCTTCTCGCCCTGGACTCCGTGCTCGACGTCACGGCGGAGGAGGACCGGCTCCGCGTCGCGGAGAACCTTCGCCGCAGGGTGGAGGGTGAGGTGTCGAGCCTGCACTACCAGTTCCGCGGGCGTCGTCGGGATGCATCGCCGATCGATGTCGAGGTGCACGGCACGCGGGTGGACATGGAGGGCCAGCCCGCCATCGTGAGCGTGGTGCTCGACGTCACCGCCCGCACCCGCGCGGAGCAGGCCCTTCGCTCCAGCCAGGAGCGCCTGCGGCTCATCGTGGCCGGGGCTCACGACGCATTCGTCGCCCTCGACGAGGAGGGAACGATCGTGGAGTGGAACGCGGAAGCCGAGCGGACCTTCGGCTGGTCCCGCCGCGAGGCGCTGGGGCAGCCGGTCGTCGAGACCATCCTGCCGCCTCGCTACCGTCGCGCCCACACCCGGGCGATCCGCCGTCTCCGTGAAGCGGGGGATCTGTCGAAGTTGCGACGTCGCATGGAGCTGCGCGCACTCCATCGCGACGGTCGCGAGTTTCCCGTGGAGCTCACCGTCACGGCAGTGCCGGAGAATGGGGGTCAGCTGCTGTGCGCATTCCTCCACGATGTGACCCATCGACGCGAGGTCGAGGAGGCGCTGCGGCGCAACGAGGAGCGGTTCCGCTGGCTGGTGGAGAACAGCTGGGACATGGTGCAGGTTCTGGACGGGAAGGGGATGATCCGCTACACCGGCCCCTCGACGGAGCGCGTGCTCGGGCTCGCCGAGGACGAGATCCTGGGTACGGCGTTCGAGGAGATGGTACACCCGGACGACAGGGCCGCGGTGAGCGGTGCGATGCGCGCGGAGGATGGTGCGGCGGACACACAGCCGCTGGACATCCGCGTGCGGCACCGCAACGGCGAGTGGCGGACGGTGGAGATGCGCGCGCGGGTGCTGACGGACCCGGATGGAGAACCAACCACCTTCCTCAACATGCACGACCTCACCGCCCGTCACCAGGCGCGTCGCGAGCTGGAGCGCCGGAGTGCGGTGATCGAGCTGATGCGGGGGGTGGCCGTGGCGTCCAACGAGGCGGAGACAGCTCGCGAGGCCGTGGAGCGGGCGCTCCGGCTGGTCTGCCACTATTCCGGCTGGCCGCTCGCGCGCGCCGTACTGGTCGGGGTCCACGGGACACGGCAGCCGGACGAGATCTGGCACCACTCCGAGGAAGTGGATACCCGCTCCCTGCGGCGGGCGGTGGAGCGGGGAAGCATTGCCGGCAGGGACCTCGTGGCGGAGGTCATCACTTCGCGGGAATCGGCGAGGACGCCGCGTGAAGCAGAGACGCCCGTCATCCAGAGCGGCGCCCCGGAGGGGAAGCGGTCGGAGCGGCCGTCACAGCTCGTCCGAAAGGCGTCGACCGGCCCCGCTTCCTATGCCGTGCCGATCCTGACCGTTTCCGGCCTGGCGGCGGTGCTGGAGTTTCATCATGCCGTTACGGCCGGTCCGGACTCCTCGCTGATCGCCCTGACCGCAGACGTTGCGGCGCAGCTTGGCCGCGTCTTTGAGCGCGAGGAAGCGGCGGAGGCGCTGCGCACCAGCGACGAGCGACTGCAGCTCGTCTCCCGCGCCACCAACGACGCGATCTGGGAGTGGGACGTCCGGGCCGGCACGCTGACGTGGAGTGAGATCGCGCCGCGGGTGCTCCGCTATCGTTCCGACGAGATGGGAGACTCCATCGACTGGTGGTACGAGCGGATCCACGCGAGCGATCGGGAACGGGTGGTGAGCGCGCTTCACGCGGTCATGGCGGGTACGGACAACACCTGGTCGGGTGAGTACCGCTTCCAGCGCGGGGACGGTCAGCACGCGACGGTGCTCGACCGCGTCTGGGTGGTGCGGGACGATCGGGACGCCCCGACCCGGGTGATCGGGTGCATGCTGGATGTGAGCGAGCGGCGGCAGGCGGAGGAGGCGCAGCGGCTGCTGGGGCAGGCCACGGGGATGCTCGCGAGCTCGCTCGAGCCGGAGGAGAGCCTGTCGAGGATGGCGCAGCTACTCGTCCCCGGCTTCTGCGACCACTGCTTCGTGGACCTCGTGGAGGGGGAGCGGCTCCGCAGGGTGGCGGTCGCGCACGTGGAACCGCCGCGCGACAGCGCGCTTACCGCGCTCGGGGATCGGGAGCTCGCGGCGGAACCGCGCAACGGGGTGATCGCGCGCGCCCTCCGCACCGCGGAGCCGATCCTGATCACCGAATGGTCCCCCGGCGTGCCGCGCCAGGTGCGGGCTCCGCGCCAAGAGCGCTGGATCGAAATGCTCGGCACCACCTCGCTGATGGTGGTCCCGCTCGTCTCCTTCGAGGGGACTCTCGGAGTGCTCGTGCTCGCCACGTCCAGGTCGCGGCGCCAGTACGGCCCGCGGGAGCTGCTGCTGGGAGAGGAGCTCGCGCGTCGCTGCACGCTCGCCCTCGAAAACTCGCGATTGTACCGCCAGGCGCGGGAGGCGGTTCGGGCACGCGAGGAGATCCTGGGTGTGGTCACGCACGACCTACGCAACCCGCTCCATACCGTTCAGCTCGCCACGGGAATGCTGCACGACGCCAACCGGGAACGTCGCGCCGACAACGTCAGGTGGTTGGAAATCATCGATCGCTCGGTGGACGAGATGGAGCACATGATCGAGGATCTGCTCGACCTTTCCAGCATCGACGCCGGTCGCCTCTCCATCAACCCCGCCGCGCACGAGGTCGCGGAGGTCGTCAAGCTGGTCTGCGACACGTTCGAACCGCTCGCCACCCGCGACAACGTGGCGATCCGCTGCAGCATCGAGCCGGAGATCCGCACCGTCTGGGTGGATGCCCACCGGATTCATCGCGTCTTCTCCAACCTCATCGGCAATGCGCTGAAGTTCACCCCGGAAGGAGGAATGATCCGCCTGGAAGCGGCACTGCAGGACGACCAGGTGCGGTTCACGGTCGCCGACTCGGGACCGGGGATCCCCGCGGCGGAGCTGTCGCGCGTGTTCGACCGCTACTGGCAGGCGCGGCGGGGCGACCGGCGCGGAGCCGGGCTCGGCCTCGCCATCGCCCGGGGGATCGTGGAGCAGCACCACGGCCACATCTGGGTGGAAAGCCCGCCCGGCGAGGGAGCGGCCTTCCACTTCACCCTCCCCGTGGCTGGGGAGGTGGTAGCTTAGCCGGGGGTGGGGGCATCGTCGAGCAGATCGAGCGCAGAACCACCCTTCCCGGTGCTGTTTCCCGGTTCGGGTCGTTCTTCCATCCCCCAGACGCTGAAGAGCGAATCGCCCACCGCCCGGGGGGAGGCGCCCCGTGGCGTGGCCGGCTCAGACGGTGGGGATCGGCGCCAGCTCGGCGGGCGGCATGATCTGATGGATCACGGTCTCGATATGCGTCTGGCTGACCCCGAACGTCCGGGCGGTGTCCTCCATCGGGATCGGGGACTCGAAGGTCGCCAGCGAAGTGGCCAGCCCGGTGACCACATCCGGGTGCCCGGGGAGCGGCTGCCCGATCGGGATGGTTTGAACGGGGACGGCCCGGCCGGTGACGGTGGCGAAGCGATCGGCCACATCGCGCCAGCTGAGCGGCTCCGGCCCTCCCAGAGCGATGGTCCTGTCGCGCGCCGCCGGGTGCCCCACCGCCGCGACGGCGAAGGCTGCCACGTCGGCGACCGAGATCATGCTGTGCCGCTGGTACCCATCGCCGATCACCGCGACCGGACGTCCGGAGATCAGCGGCGCCGCCACCAGCATCCCCGCCCAGATCTCGAGGAAGATGTTGGGCTGGAAGATGGTGTACGTCATCCCGCTGGCCTTCAGGTGCTCCTCGGCGAGTGCCTTGCCGCGAAGAAACGGCACCGGGCTCTCCAGGTCGGCACCCATCGCAGAGATGAAGATGAACTGCCCGGCCCCGGCCAGCTTCGCCGCGTCGATCAGGTTCCGGTTCCCTTCGATCTCCACCGTCTCCACGGTGTCGTCGCCGCCGCGAGCGGCGGAGTTCGCGGTGCTGATCACCACGTCCACACCCACACAGGCTCGCACCAGGCTCGCCGGATCCCGCATGTCACCGATCCGCGGAGCGGCGCCGCGACCGGCGAGTGCCGCGTAATCAGACCCTTCCCGCACCAGCATCGCCGTGTCCCGGCCGGCGTCCAGGAGCCGGTTCGTGATCATTCCACCCAGAAGGCCGGTGGCGCCCGCGACGAGAATCATGGAAGTGCTCCTGCTGCGGAAGGTGACTTCGACGGGAGGGAGCGCACGGTGGCCCGGAGCGAATGCTGCCGCCACGAAGCAGCCGTGTTCCATATCTATACGCTATCCGGAGAGGGAACAAGCATCTCGAAGGGCGGAACGAACGCAGGCGTCCGTGTCGCAGCGAGCGCCATCGACGAAACGGCCCCGCGGCACCGCGCCGGGGGCCCCAACCCGCTTCGGTTCACTGCGATCGGGCTTGCCGTCAGCCGCCGTACGAGAGGCGGAGATAGACGAAGCGGCCGTTGAACCCGAACGGCGAAACGCCCCCCGGATACCTGTACAGCCCGTTGGTGCTCAGCGTCCCCTGCTGGTCGAAGTCCTTCCATGCATCGGGGTACACGTCCAACAGGTTGTTCGCGCCGAGCGCGACCCGCACGCGCTGCGGGAGACGGTACGACAGGTCCAGGTCGCTGATCCAGCGGGCGCTGAAGGTCTGGTCCATCGCGGGATCGGTGGCGTGAAGCTGGCTCACTTCGCCGAAGCGCTGGTTGTGAAGGTTCACGCCGAGGCCGCGGAAGGTGTGGTTCAGCGTCAGGTTGACGTTGTTGCGCGGCTGGCCCAGCTCGATGCGGCCGCGCTCCACCCGGTCGAACAGCGCCTCCTGGAAGGCGGCGAGCTCGGGCGGCGTCGCGGAGATCCGCGTCACCCGTGACCGGGTCTGGTTGTACCCACCCGTGACACGGAGGAGACCCGCATCACCCATCAGGAAGCCGTAGCTGGCGACCACGTCCAGCCCATTGGTGCGCGTGTCGATGGCATTGGTGAAGAAGCGCCCACCGCCCACACCCCCGAGGCCGCGGCTCTCGAACAGTGCCCGCACCTCCGGTCCCACGAAGTTGCCGGAGAGCACGATCCGGTCATCGATGCGGATGTGGTAGAAGTCGATGGTCGCGCTCAGCCCGGCGATCGGCTCCAGCGACAGCCCCGCGCTGAAGTTCCTCGACTCCTCCGGCTTCAGGGCGGCCGCGCCGAGCACCTGCGCCTCCGCACTCGCCACCGGGAAGGTGCGGATGTCGAACGGCACGCCGCCGATGAAGTTCGTTGCCGTCGAGGAGAAGAACGACTGGGCCAGCGACGGAGCGCGGAACCCGGTGCCGTACGCACCTCGCAGAGCCGCCTGCGGAATCAGCTCGAAACGCGCGGCGATCTTGCCGTCCGCCGTGGAGCCGAAGTCGCTGTAGTTCTCCGCCCGGCCCGCCACGGTCAGCAGCAGCGCTCGCGTGATCTGGCTCTCCAGATCCAGGTACGCCGCCGTGTTGTTGCGCGAGACGTCCCTCTCGTCGGAGGGGCGGAAGCCCGGGAACACCTGCGCGCCGAGCGCCGTGAGCCCGCCGGCGGCCGGCCCATCCAGGATCCGCTGCCCGCCGTCCCGGTACGAGGACTCCTCACCGGCTTCGATCGAGTAGCTGTCGCGGCGGAACTCCGCCCCGACGGCAACGTTCAGCGGACCCGCCATGCCGATGCCGAACTCCCGGGACAGGTCCAGGTTGCTGGTCCACTGGTTGAAGCCGAGGGTTCCCGCATAGAACTCCGTGGGGCTGGAAGCGCCCATGGATGCATTGTTGCTGTTGTGCACGCTGAAGCGGAAGTCGTTGCCGCCATGAAGGGTACTGGCATCCCAGCTCCAGGCGCCCATGATCCCGCGCACGCCGGCTGCCCCGGACATGTCGCGGATCTCGCTGCCGATGTGCGGGAGGAAGCCATCGGGGTGAATGGAGCGAACGGTCCGGTCGTCGAGCGCGCGGCGGAAGAAGCCCGCCGCCATCCCGTCGCGGACGGTGGCACCGCCGAACGCGTACACCTCCATCCCGTTCGCCAGCGGGAGGGCCAGGTTCAGGAAGCCGGCGAGGTCGCGTGAGTCACCATCCCCCTGCCAGCTGCTGATGCTTGGCGCCTGCGCGTTGCGTGGGTCGTTCACGGGGAAGTACTGCTGGCGGGTGTCCGGGTAGGCACGATTGGTCCGGTTGCGGTCACGGAACTCGCCACTCACCGTCAGGAAGCCACCGGCCCCCAGCCCGGTGCCGAAGGTGCCGCCGACCTGCACCACCTCACCATCTCGATGGGTGCGGCCGTTCTCGCTCGACATCGACTGTCCGGACTGTGCCTGCACACTCTGCTGCGGGCCCGACCTGAGCACGATGTTCACCACGCCGGCAATGGCGTCCGAGCCGTACTGGGCCGCCGCGCCGTCGCGCAGCACCTCGATGCGCTCGATGGAGCTGGCGGGGATCGCGTTCAGATCCACCGAGGTGGAGCCGCGGCCGACGGTGCCGTTGACGTGCACCAGTGAGGTGATGTGCCGGCGCTTGCCGTTGACCAGCACCAGCACCTGGTCGGGCGCGAGACCGCGCAGAGTCACAGGCCGCATGTGGTCGGTCCCGTCCGCGATGGCGGTGCGCGGGAAGTTCACGGAGGGTGCGAGGCGCTGGATGATCTGCGACGTCTCGGTCAGCCCGGTGCTCTCGATCACCGCTGCGGTGATCACGTCCACCGGGACGGGGGAGGTGGTGACGGTACGATCCGCCCGGCGACTGCCGACCGCGACGATCGGGTCGAGCGCGAGGGCGGAGGGGGAGAGTTCGAAGTTCTGGCTCACAGAAGCACCGGCCTGCACGGTCACCGTCCTGACAACCGGTGCATAACCGAGAAAGCCCGCGCGCACCTCGTGGGTGCCGGCGGGCAGCTCGAGCCGGTACGTTCCGTCGGTGCGGCTGATGGTGCCCGAACGCATCGCCGGCACCTGCACGGTCACGCCGCCGATCGGTGCCCCTGTCTGTGCGCTGGTGATGGTGCCGGTCAGAGTGCCACGCGCCTGCGCGGCGAGCGGAGCGGCGATCCCGAGGGCCGAACCCAGCAGGGCGAGCGACAGCGCCACGCGAGCGGGCACGATCCACCGGAACGTGGATGCCGCGTACCACGAACGTAGACACACTTGCATGCATGCCTCCTGTCCCGAAGTTTAGCTGACGCTCCGGAGGAGATCCGGAGAGGCCCTGCGCGGGCGGGCGGTCGGACGCCTGTCGAAGACCGTGGCGCGGTGGGGCTGTGCGATAGATACCCGGCGCTTCTACAGAGTACAAGACTTTCGTTGCGGGGTGATGAGCGGTCCGGTGACGACCGGTGCCATTTGCCCTCCCGTCATTCAGAGGGAGCGGCGCGGTGCGTGTGAGTGAACCGGCGGTGGCGCGACCGCCGGATCCGGATGCCGGGGAACGCAAGGAACAGCGGAGCACCCCCGTGCCACTCTGGACGCTCCACCCGCGGCCCCGAGCCACGACAGCCGACCACCTGACCCGTTGGCCATCTTTCCTCCCCACATTCCCCGATGACCGAGACCGAAACGACGACACGCACGGACCTGCTGCACTCCGGTCTGGCGGAGTTCCCGACCGAGCTCTTTCAGTTCGACCCGCGGATCCCGGAGGGGTGGCTTTCCGACCGTTACTTCGTCCGCGCCGCGAGCACGCTGGAACGCGCAGGCCGCGACCCCGAGGTGACGCTGCAGCTGTTCGCCAAGGAGGAGGGGGTGGTCGCCGGCCTGTACGAGGCCATCCGTCTGATCCAGACCGGGCTGCTCCCGCCGTATGACCATCGCGCGATCCGCGTCAGCACGCTGCTGGACGGCGACACCATCGAGCCGTGGGAGCCGGTGATGCACATCACCGGGCCGTACCGCGCCTTCGCGCACCTGGAGACGCCGGTGCTCGGCGCACTCGCCCGCCGCTCGCTGATCGCCACCAACGTGCGGCGCGCGATCGGGGCGGCGCAGGGGAAGCCGATCATCTTCATGGCCGCGCGTCACGACGACTGGCGGGTGCAGGTGCCGGACGGCTACGCGGCGCGCATCGGCGGGGCGAGCAGCGTCTCCAGCGACGCCGGCGGCTCCTGGTGGGGAGCCGCGGGGGTGGGCACGATGCCTCACTCCCTGATCGCCGCCATGGGAGGCGACACGGTGGAGGCGACGCTCGCCTTCACGCGCTACATCCGGGAGAACGAGCCGGGTGTCGGGGTGGTCAGCCTGGTCGACTACCGCAACGACGTGATCGGTGAATCGCTGGCGGTCGCCCGCGCCATGGAGCGGGAGTTCGGACCCGGGGCGCTCACCGGGGTGCGCGTGGATACCAGCGAGACGCTGATCGACCGCTCACTGATCGAGGACGCCCAGCTCTGGGGCCGCACCCGTCTCAACGGCGTCAACGTCCCGCTGGTGCGACGTCTGCGGGAGGCGCTGGATGCGAAGAACTTCGCCTATGTCGGGATCGTGGCGAGCGGCGGCTTCACTCCGGGGCGGATCGCGCACTTCGAGCGCGAGCAGGCACCGGTGGTCGCCTACGGCATCGGCAGCAGCCTGCTCGGCCACAGTCGCGACGACGATCTGCTCTCGGGCTTCGACTTCACGGCCGACGTGGTGCGGCTGAATGGCGCACCGGAAAGCAAGACGGGAAGGGCGTATCAGGAGAACCGGAGGCATGTGGGGGTGGAGTGGGGCAGCGTCGGATAGGAGAACTGGTTCTTCGTTGTTCGTTTCTCGTTGTTCGTCGGGACTCGGGTTTCCAGGGGGTCGAGATGGATCATGTGGCGCGGGTGGGGTGGGTGGTGGATGTGCAGAACGATTTCGCGCGTCCGGCGGCGCCGGGGGGGCGGCTCTACGTGCGGGATCTTTTCGATGATGCCGATCCGGGCGCGCAGGCGGTGGAGGAGCGGGTCGTCCGCGCGGTGGAAGTGCTGCGCGGGATGTGCGATGTGATGGTGTTCACCGGGGACTGGCACGGACCGGAGGACGAGGAGATCGACCCGGTCTCGCCGGACGCGCGGCATGGTACCTATCCGCCGCACTGCATGGGGCGCTCCGAGGATCCGGCGGAGCGGCTGGGCGCGGAGATCATCGAGCCGATTCGACCGGAGGATCCGGTGGTGTTGGATCGGGATGCCACAGGGGATGAGGCGCGAGGGGTGGCGCGGGATGCTGTGTCGCGGCGCCGGCCGGTGTTCATCCGGAAGGATCGCTTCAACGTCTTCGAGGGGAACCGCGCCACGGACGCCTTTCTCCACGGCCTTGCGGCCGCGCTGGAGTCCGATGGCCTCGAGTTCTACGTGCTCGGGCTCGCACGCGACGTCTGCGTGACGCAGTTCATCGACTCCGTGCAGGAACCGCTGCGGCGGCCGGGCAACTTCCGGGTGGTCGCGCTCTCCGACTGCACGGCGGGCCTGGGGCTGGAGCCGGAGGCGGAGACTCTCGCGCGCTGGGCGCGGTCCGGGGCACGGATCGTTACTCTGGAGGAGCTGGAGCGGAGCGCGCCGGCGAAGTGACCGCCCGGGGCAGGGGGTCGTTGCCCATGGTCTGCTGAGCCCAAATCGCGCGGGATCGGAGCGGAAACACAAGGCGGGAACTGGGATCCCGGATCCTCTTTTACGATGTTCCGCAGACGGCACCAACCGGATCCGGCACAGCGTGTGCAAAGAGGAGCCTCAGCGGCGCGCGACCGGCGCGCCCCCGGACCCGTGAACGGAGGCATTGTCATGCTGTGGACGATCGTGGTGTTGCTCATCATCCTGTGGGCGCTGGGCTATGCCGTTTTCAACATCGGAACGCTGATCCACATCCTGCTGGTGATCGCGGTGATCGTCGTTCTCGTCCGCATCATCCAGGGGCGACGGCCACTCTAGCCTGCCTCCGGCGGGGAGAAGGAAACGACGAGCCCGGTGCCGATGGAAGAGGCGCCGGGCTCGTTCGGGTAATGCGACAGGTTGTTCGTTGTTCGTTTTCCGTCCGGATGGCGGCTACAGGTTCGCTTCCGGCTCGCCGGGGTCCGCGAGCTCGTCGGGGTTGAAGGTGCGGGAAAGCATGCCCTCGACGCGCTGGTGGATGTGCGGCTCGCGGGGGACGCGGGCGAGGTAGAACTCCTCGTAGTAGGCCTTGATGAAGCCCGCGACGGGGCTGGCGATGATGGCGCCGAGCACGCCGAAGGCGGCGACCATCGCGAGGGTGATGAAGAGGAGGAAGACGGCGTGCATGTTCATCGTGGACGCCTGGATTCGTGGCGCCACGAAGTTGCCCAGGATCTCACTGATCCCCCAGTAGAACAGCGCGACCCAGAGCGCCATCGTCGGGTCGATGGAGAGCGCCACCAGCGTCGGCGGCACGATCATCAGATAGAAGCCGAGGCGCGGGACGAGGTCCGCGAAGAAGGTAAACACCGCCCAGACCAGCGCCCCCGGAAGCCCGACCCAGGTCAGGAAGAAGTAAGCGGGGACCGCCTTCATCGCGCTGATGATGGTGCTGGCGTAGACCCAGCCGACGACCATCTGCGACGCCTTGGTGAAGGCGCGGATCCCGGGTGCGCGCAGATGCGGAGGGAGGGCCGAGACGTAGGCGGAGAGCAGCGGCCGCGGGTCGAGGACCATGTAGAGAACCACCCCGAACAGCACCAGCCCGAGCACCAGCAGCAGCACCAGCGAGAGCCCGTAGTACCAGATGTTGCGGAGGGTGCTCAGCACCCACGGCATGAACTGAGACGCGGTCTGCGCGTCGATCTGCAGCTGCTGCTGAATCTCCGGGTAGTCGCTGAGGAGGAGCGCCACACGGTCGGCGAGGTCCTGCGCATGCTGGGGCAGCGAGTTGATCAGCGCGGTGACCTCGCGCACCAGCGACGGCCCGATCATCCAGCCGACCAGCGCGCCGAGCCCGCCCAACGCTCCGAAGATCGTCAGCGTGCCGAGCAGCCGCGGCCACCCGCGCCGCTCCAGCCAGGTGACCGGCGCATTCAGCGCAAGCGCGAGCACCAGCGCCAGCGTGAAGAAGAGGATGACCCAGGTGATCCGCAGCAGGAACCAGAGCAGCGCGATCAGCCCCGCCGCCAGCAGCACCGCCTTTCCGAGCGCGCGGAAGATGTCGCTCTCGCGACTGCTCACCGGCGGATCGCGCAGGAGGGGGTCGGTCATGGGGTGGGGTGGGTGGTCCCACCTCTGTCATCCCGCGCGAGCGGAGCGAGTGCCGGGATCCGGATGCCGCGGAAGGGCTCGGCATCCGGATCCCTCGCCCGCGCTGCCGGCGGAGCATGCGGCAGGGCACCCGCGGGGGGCTCGGGATGACACGGTGGGGGTGTCAGCGGCGGAGCATTCATCGGGGCACCCGCGGGGGGCTCGGGATGACACGGTGGGGGTGTCAGCGGCGGAGCATTCATCGGGGCACGCGCGGGGGGCTCGGGATGAAGGGTCACGACCGGGGTGTTACCCACGGGCCGGACCCGCGACCAGCTCGCGGTAGTAGTCCATGGTCTCGCGGGCGATGGCGGCCCAGCTGAACTTCTCCAGCACTCGCTCGCGCGATGCGTGACCCATCCGCCGGCGCAGCGCCGCGTCGCTCATGAGCCGGTTCACGGCGGCCGCCAGATCGCGCGAGAAGCGCTCCGGATCGCGCGGCTCCGCGGACCCGCCCCCCTCGCCGGAAACGGGATCAGCAGCCCCGTCTCCTCCGGCACCACGATCTCCGGGATCCCCCCCACCGCGGAAGCGACCACCGGCGTCTCGCACGCCATCGCCTCCAGGTTGATGATCCCGAACGGCTCATACACGGACGGGCAGACGAACACGTCCGCGTGGGAGTAGAGGGTGATCACGTCCTCCTTGCCGAGCATGTCCGCGAGCCAGTGGATGGGCACGCTCGACTCCCGTCGCGCCTCCTCCACCAGCGCCGCCATCTCCGCGCCGATCTCCTCCGTATCCGGCGCTCCGGCGCAGAGCACCACCTGCAGATCGCCCTCCATGTGCCGGATGGCGCGCACCAGGTGAAGGATCCCCTTCTGCCGCGTGATCCGCCCCACGAAGAGCACGATGGGCACGCCCGGATCCACGCCGTGGCGCTCCAGCACACGATCATCCCGCCGCGGGCGGTACTCGTCCGGATCGATACCGTTGTGAATCACCCGCACGCGCTCCGCCGGCACCCCGTACAGCGACTGCACGTCGTCGCGCATCGCCTCGCTGACGGCGATCACGCCATCCGCGTTCTGGTAGGCGGTGCGCTCGATCCAGGTGGTGGCGTGGTAGGCGCTGCCGAGCTGCTCCTCCTTCCACGGCCGGTGCGGCTCCAGCGAGTGCGTGGTCAGCACCAGCCGCGCGCCGGTGAGCGGCTTCGCCAGCAGCCCCGCCATGTGCGAGTACCAGGTGTGGCAGTGCACGATGTCCGGCGCATCCACCAGCCCCGCCATCGCCAGGTCGCGCATCAGCGCCTCCAGAAGCCGCGCGTGCCGCGGATCCCGCGCCTCCAGCTTCCCCGCCGGCTGCACCCCCCGTACCCGCAGGTTCTCCCGCTCCTCGCGCTGATCCCCGAACGAGAGCACCTCCACGCTGTGCTCCCGCCCGTCCAGCCGCGCCAGCTCGCGGGACAGGTATTCGACATGGACCCCCGCACCGCCGTAGACGTTGGGGGGGTATTCGTTGGTGAGGAGGGCGATGTGCACGGGTCGATGTCTGCGCTCAGGGGATCGGGGATCGGCATTCAGGGACCAGGGAGGGATCGGCAGCGGGCGGGGGCAGCTCCCCCGACCCCTGGATGCCGGTCCCCGGTCCCGCCTCAGATCACCGTCCCATCCGGGATCTCCGAATTCTTCGTGATCACGATGATCCCGTCACGGATGTAGAAGCCGGGGCCCTCACCCTCCAGGACCCCCTCCTTGTTGGTGATCACGCAGTTCTTGCCGATGGAGGCGTTGCGGTCGACGATGGCGCACTCGATGCGCGTGCCGGCGCCGATGCCGGGGCGCGGCGGGCCCTGCTTCGGGAAGCGGTCCTCGACCTCCTCCCAGTGGTAGTAATCGGAGCCCAGCATCACGGTCCGGTGCACGCGCGTCCCCTTCTCGATGAAGGATCGGAGCCCGATCACCGAGTCGGTGATCTCGCTGTCCACGATCACGCTCCCCTCGCCCAGGATGCTGTGCTCCACCCGCGTGCGCGTGATCTTGGCGGGCGGCAGCATGCGCGCGTTGGTGTACAGCGGCATCGCCGGATCGTACAGGTTGAAGTCCGGCTTCGGCTGCGCGAGCATGATGTTGGTGTCGAAGAACGATCGCACCGTCCCGATGTCGTTCCAGTACCCGGTGAACGGATAGGCCACGACGCGCCGCGAAGCGATCGAGTTGGGGATGATCTGCTTGCCGAAGTCGTGCTGCTCCGGGTGATCGTCCAGCACTTCGTGCAGCACGCGGGCGTTGAAGATGTAGATCCCCATGGAGGCCAGATAGATCCGGCCCGCCGTCTCCATCTCCTCGCTGACCGGGCTCTCCTTGCCGTCCAGGTCGCTGAGCGGCGGCTTCTCGTGGAACTCGGTGATCCGGTGCTCGTCGTTCATCTTCAGGATCCCGAACCCGGGCGCCTCCGCCGCCACCACCGGCGTCACGGCTATGGTGATCTCCGCGTCATGCTTCTTGTGGTGCGCCATCATCTGCCGGTAATCCATCGAGTACAGCTGATCGCCGGAAAGGATGATGACGTGGTCGTGCGGATAGCTCTTGATGTGCGGGAAGCTCTGGCGCACGGCGTCCGCCGTTCCCTGATACCAGTTCTCCGAGGTGGAGGTCTGCTCCGCAGCGAGCACCGTCACGAAGCCGCTCCGGAAGCGGTCGAACAGGTACGAGCGCGCCACGTGGTTGTTCAGCGAGGCGGAGAGGTACTGCGTCAGCACGAAGATCCGGTCGAGACCGGAGTTGATGCAGTTGGAGATCGGGACGTCCACCAGGCGGTACTTGCCCGCCAGCGGCACGGCCGGCTTGGCCCGGTCGCTGGTCAGCGGGAAGAGTCTGGTGCCTGCACCGCCACCCATGATGACGGCTATCGTGTGTTTCATACCGAGGAGAGACCGGCGAGGATCGATGCGCCGCGCGCCTTCGCGCCACGGCCGTGCGAACCAGGATAGGGTGGAGGCAAGAGGTACGCCAGTTGGAGACTGGCGGCGGTGCGGGGCACGGCGCCGGCGCCCGTTTCCGGGGAGGCGGTGATGGCGGCGGGGCTCGGGGCCAGGACCTGGTGAACGAGAGCGGAGCCGGGGGACACCTGGTTGCCAGTGAACCGTTCACTGGTGATGGAGCCGGCCCTGACTGGAACGGGTACACTGGCGACGAAGCGTCCGCGGCTCCACAGCGACAGACTGGCACCGGAGGCGTCCCTCGCCTACGGTGCCAGTTCACTGATTACCCGTCGGATGCCCCTACATCGCCGGCGCCAGCACCCGGTCGATCACGTGGATGATGCCGTTGCGGGGCGGCAGATCGGCTCCGTGGCGGAGTTGCCGTCGGAGGAGCTGGAGCGGCTGGTGCGCGAGGACGAGGCGTCACGGCCGCCGGTGCCCATCACGCCGCAGCGTCCGGATCGTTCGGAGGAGGTCGGCGCCGCGGTTTCGCTGATCAGGGCGATGGACGGCCCCGGCCTGGACGCGCTGCTGCGGCGCCGGCTGGCGGCTCTGGGTGTGGCCGCCTTCCTGGATGAGCTGATCGCGCCGCTGCTGCGGCGGGTCGGCGACGAGTGGCACGTGGGGCGAATGACCATCGCGCAGGAGCACCTGAGCTCCAGCGTGGTCAGGCAGGTCCTCATGTCGATCGTGGCGACGCCGATGCACGTGGGCCCGGCGGATACCCGTGTGCTGATCGCCACCACCAGCGGCGACCAGCACGAGCTCGCGCTCTTCTGGCCGCCGCGAGCGCCACGGCGGCGGGGTGGCAGGTGATCTACCTGGGCCCGAACCTCCCCGCAGGCGAGATCGCCCGGGCCGCGGTGACGACCCGCGCCTCGATGATCGCGCTGAGCCTGGTGTGCGCCCCCGACGCGATGCAGACCATACGCGAGATCCGCGCGCTGCGCGAGGCCGTCCCCGAGGGGATCCCCCTGGTGCTCGGCGGCTCGGCGGCGCTGCGCATGCGGGACCGGCTGCGGATTCCGGGGGTGAAGATCGGGGACGCGCTGAGTTTCCTGGCGGAGCAGGAGGAGAGATAGTCAGTTGCACCCTCCCGCGTCATCCTGAAAGCCATTCCCGCGTCAACCGGAAAGCCACTCCCGCGTCAACCGGAAAGCCATTCCCGCGTCAACCAGAAAGCCACTCCCGCGTCTTCCTGAGACCCACCCGCCGTCATCCTGAGCGAAGCGAAGGATCCCGCGCCGCTACTGGCTCAATCGACGAAGCCGGGATCGCGCTGGGATCCTTCGCTTCGCTCAGGATGACGGCGGGTGGGGAGCGCTGGATGACAGCGGGTGGGGAGCGCTGGATGACAGCGGGTGGGGAGCGCTGGATGACAGCGGGTGGGGGGCGCTGGATGGCGGCGGGTGGGGGGCGCTGGATGGCGGCGGGTGGGGTCCGCGTGGGGGCGCTGGATGGCGGCGGGTGGGGGGCGCCGGATGGCGACGGGTGGGGTCCGCGTGGGGGCGCTGGATGACGGCGGGTGGGGGGCGCCGGATGGCGACGGGTGGGGTCCGCGTGGGGGCGCTGGATGACGGCGGGTGGGCTCGCCGGATGACAGCGGGTAGGGCGCGCTGGATGACAGCGGGTGGAAGCGCTGGACGACGGTGCGTGGCGGCGCTGGATGACGGAGCGGGGCTCACCCCGTCCGTATCACGCTCACCCCCCTGAACCTCGCCGCCGGACACCCGTGCGAAACCGCGTTGCTCTGAGATGGCTGCCCCTTCCCGTCATTGAAGGTACCGCCGAGCTGGTAGGTGGACGGTCCCCCGACGGCGTCCATGGAGTTCCAGAACTGGGGGGTGCGGATCTGGTAGGCGGCGTCGCGCAGCATGCCGACGATCCTGCCGTCGCGGATCTCGTGGTAGGTCTGGCCGCCGAACTGCGCATTGAAGCGCTGCTGGTCGATGCTGTACGAGCCGCGCCCCTCGATCAGGATCCCGCGGCGGACGCCGGAGACCAGCTCCTCCACCGAGGTGTCGCGGTCCGGGTCGGGGAGCAGGTTGATGTTGGGCATCCGCTGGAACTGCACGTCCGCCCAGGTCTGTGCGTAGCTCTGGCCGTGTGAGGTAGCCGGCTCACCGCTGCGTCGGTAGAACGGCTCCATGTGGTGCACCAGCTCGCGGGTGGTTTGCAGGTCCGTCAGCACCCCGTCGCGCACCAGCAGGTAGTCGCGCGGCCGCACCCCCTCGTCGTCGTACCCCACCGTGCTCAGCCCGCCGGGCGTGGAGCGCTCCCCCTGGATCTGCATGATCTCCCGGCCATAGCGGAAGCGGCCGATGTACTCCTCGAGTGGGTTGATGAACGAGGTGCCGGCGTAGTTCGCCTCGTACCCGAGCACCCGGTCCAGCTCGGTGGGGTGCGCGATGCTCTCGTGGATGGTCAGGAAGAGGTGCGAGGGGAGGAGTACCAGGTCGTACTCGCCCGGATCGACGGGGCGCGCGGAGAGCAGCGTCACCGCGTCCTCCGCCCAGCCGGGCGCGTTGCCGACCAGGTCGGAGCGGAGCACGTGCTCGTAGCCGAGCCCCATCGGCTGCACCGGCGTGGAGTTGCGGCTCTGGAAGTCGCGGCCGTCGGGCGCCACCGCGGTGATGCTCATCTGCGGCCAGCAGCGGAAGGTCTCCTGGTGGATGGAGGCGCCGTCGCTGTTCAGGTAGAGCCGCTCGTCGCCGACGAACGCCATCGAGGAGTTGGCGAAGCGCGCCCCGTTCACCCGCAACGCGGCGGCGTTGGCCTCCAGCAGGAGCGCCACCTTCTCCTCCACCGGCACGGTGAAGGGGTCGATCTCGATGGGCGAGCGCCACCCGGCGTCGCGGTGCACCTCCGCGGGCGCCATGGTCACCGGGCGGATCATCCCGGAGCGGTTCGCCCGCGCCTGCCGCACCGCGCTCGCGGCTGCCCGCTGTACCTCCTCGTGCGTCAGTTCGCCCGTCGCCGCGAAGCCCCACGCCCCCCCGACGAGCACCCGCACGCCGAGCCCCACCGACTCGGTGTCCACGATCCCCGTCACCCGCTGCTCCCTTGTGCCGATGCTCTGGTTACGGTGGCGACTCACCCGCACGTCCGCGTACTCGGCGCCGGCGGCGCGAGCGGTGTCCAGCGCCAGCAGCCCCATCTCCCGCCAGACGGCGTCGGCGCCCGCCGAGGTGATGGCGGGGATTCCGGGGGAGACGCGCCCCGGGAGGCGATTCGGGGCGCAGCCGATGGCCAGGCCGGTGCCGAGCAGCACGCCGTGCTTCAGGAAGTCGCGTCGATCCATGGGGTGGGTGCGGCGATGGGTGGATGGGGATCTTCGGGTATGATGGGTCGGGAGGCCGGCCGCGGCAACGGGGCGGGGGAGAGATCCAGCGAGACGGCCGTTTCTACGGCTCCAGGATCTCCGCTCCGTACTCGCGGGCGAGCTCCATCAACCGCTCCATCTCCGATTCGTCGTACACGTCGTCGCCCGGGGGAATGGTGCGTGTAGCCGCCGGTTCGCTGCTGGCGCGGATGAATCCCTCGAATCCCGCAGGGGAGAGGATGAAGAGCAGTCGGGCATCCCCGGAATCGACGCGGTAGGTGTGTGGGACGTCCCGCGGCGCGAAGACGAAGGTTCCCGGCGTCGCCTCGAGGGTTTCGTCCCCGATCGTGAAGGTCACCCGGCCCTCCAGCACCCAGAACGCCTCGTCTTCCGCGTGGTGCACGTGGAGCGGTGCCTGCACTCCGGCAGGCTCCAGCACCTCCACGAGGGAATAGCGCCCGCCGGTGTCCTCCGCCGTCGCCTTGATGGTGGCGAGACTTCCCAGCCACCAGCGCGCTTCTCCTTCATCGGGTCCCACGCGGAAGGCGCCTGCATTGGTTCTGGTCATCGGATCCTCGGGTTATTCGGGTGGTGAGGAGAGCGCCCTGACGGGCGCGGGGCGATGGAGATGGTCGGCATCAGGGAGACGCGGCGCCGGCTCGCGCCAGCGCCAGCAGGAGCCCGGCCGTGATGTCCATCGCCGAGTCGTGGGAGACGCTGTGGCGACGCAGCGATCGATACATGGGGAAGTCCAGCAGGGCGGCCGCCGCGCGGACCGTTTCGTCCGCGGGAGCCAGCGACTGCAGCGCGATGCGCACGAACTGCTCACGCATCGAGCGCGTCTCCGCTTCCCATTCCCGCACCGAGGGCAGCTCCCGCTCCCGGGCGTCCATCTCCAGGTACGGCTCGGCCCGTTGGTAGAAGGCGAACAGCTCCGTCACCAGTCGCCGGACCCGGGATTCCGTCGACGTGGCGCCCTCGAAGATCCGAGCCGCATCCTCCGGGGTGGGCGGCTCGCTCTGCTCGGCGATCCACTCGCCGCAGGCGGGGACGAGCTCCTCGAGAGTGGGGAAGTGGTTGTAGACGGTGGCCACAGACACATCGGCGCGCTCCGCGATCTCCTTCCAGGAGGTACCGAAGATCCCCTTCCGCGCGTGCAGCTCCGCAGTCGCCTCCACGATGCGGCGGCGCGTCTCCTCCAGCTGTGCGAGGCGGGTCCCCATCCGGTACTTCCGCGGCATCGGTCCTCCCAATGACATATTGGTTAGATGAACTAGACAATAGATACTGAGGTGGCGGTTCTCACGCAAGCATCACAGAACGACGATCCGCAGATTACACAGATTTCGCGGATTTGATCGAGCCACTCTGCATAATCTGCGTAATCTGCGGACAAAACCTCCAGCAGGAACTCTGCGGATCCTCCTACGATGTTTCCGTGGCGAACATCCCCCGCGGCTCCTCGTTTCTCAGAAACGGAAGGATCAGCGCCGCCAGCATGTCCGACTGGGAGATCACCGCGGTGTGGGAGGTCCCCGGGAGGATCGCCAGCCGCGAAGCAGGCAACGGCGTCCCCATGTCCCCCATCCCGCCGCCGCCGAGCAGCCGGAACATGGCGACGGAGTGCTCCAGGGTGGTGACGTCGGCGTCGCCGGTGATGATCAGCACCGGAGTCGTCATTCCACGGACGTCCTCCTCCCAGTGCATCGGCTCATGCTCGAGGGCGATCAGCTTCTCCACCAGGCCCCGGAAACCGTCCGGATCGGGTGCCAGCGTGCGGTACTCGTCGGCGAAGGGCATGCTCACCATCATCTCCACCGTCATCTGTGGGAGCATCTCCCGGAAGGCCGGCTGCCAGCCGGACTCGTCGTAGGAGACGGAGGCCGCGGCCAGCCGATTCACCTTTTGCGGGTGCCGGATGGCGAGCTGCAGTCCGACCGCCGCCCCCATGGAGTACCCGAAGACGTGCGCTCGCTCGAGACCCACCGCGTCCATGAAGGCCGCCACGTCGTCGGCCAGGGCGGGGTAGGTGAGGGGCCGGTCGATGTCCGTCCCCGGCTCAAAGCACACGCTCGACTGCGCTCGGAATGACCCGGTCGCCCATGCTCGCAGACGCACAGGTTACACGCGAATCAGCGCGTCTTCAGAACCCCTGACACTACATCCGGTGCCTGGTTGAGTCAGGCGTATACCCCTGTCCGCGGAAAAAGGCAGTGCAGAGCCGCAGCCGTCAGCTTATCATCCTCACATGAGATATCGATACCTGCCTGGTCTGATCCTCCTTGCGCTGCTGCCTGACGGGGCTGAGGCGCAGGCGTCACAGAATCCCTCCCCGATGGTGGAGACCACGCGCGCGCACGAGCGGCTCACCGAGCAGCGGCTCGAGGGGTGGCGCGGGGAGGTGGATGGACCGGGTGGACGGAAGGTGACGGTGTTCGTGCCGGAGGGGACGCGGCCGGGGGCGGCGGAGCGGCTGCTGATCCACTTCCATGGGGCCGCGTGGGTGGCGGAGCGGGCGGTGACGGATGCCGGCCGCGGACGGGCGCTCGCCGTGGTGAACCTCGGCGCCGGGTCGGGGGGGTACGACGCGGCGTTCGACGATCCGGCGGCGCTCGACTCGCTGCTCGCCTCCATCCACGCGGCGCTCGGCGTGGTCCCGGCGACGCTGGAACTGAGCGCGTTCAGCGCGGGGCACGGGGCGGTGCGCGCGATCCTGCGGGATGCGCGGCACTTCGCCCGGGTGGACGCGGTGATCCTGCTGGATGGGCTCCACGCCGGCTACGACCCGCCGCGGACGGTGCTCGCCGAGGGCGGGCGGCTGCGGTCGGATCAACTGGAGTCGGTGCTGCGCTTCGCGGAAGCGGCGGTGCGCGGCGAGAAGCGGATGCTGATCACCCACTCCACCATCTTCCCCGGTACCTTCGCCAGCACCACGGAAACGGCGGATCACCTGCTGGCGGAGCTGGCGCTGCGCCGCACGCCGGTGCTGGAGTGGGGACCGCTCGGGATGCAGCTGCTCAGCCGGACGGAGGCGAGCGGATTGCGCGTGCTCGGCTTCGCCGGCAACTCGGCGCCCGATCACATCGACCACCTGCACGGGATGCCCTGGTTCCTCGAGCGGGAGATCGGCCGGTAGCCGCTGCGCCTCACCGCGTTCGCACCACCCGGAACTCCCCGTCCACGGTGCCGAGCGGGAGGATCCTGCCGCGCTCGTCCACGCGGACGTGCAGATCCGGGCCACCCGAACGCATAACCCTCGCGGTATCGCCCCGCCAGGTCACGGAAACCGAATCCAGCCCGCTCGTCTCTGGAAACGACCAGACGTGCACCGTCGCCCGAGCGGGTCCGCGGCGCCGGAGCGCGAGCCGGACGATCTCGTCGTGCATCGCCATGGACGGCGCGAACACCGGAATGGTGCCACGCGGCACCCTCTGCTCTCGGACGGTGCCGTTGCTCCCCTCCTCCAGGAGCACTCCCGCAGAGATGGTCACGCAGCCGCAGGCGAGAACTGCCAGGACGATCAGGGACGATGGTGCGCGATCCATGGCTGGGGCCGAAGGGTGTTTTATCCGCGGACAGGGGTATGCACCTGACTCAACCAGGCACTCGATGGAGTGTCAGGGGTCTCGAGGACTCACTGATCAGCGTGCAACCTGTGCGCCTGTAAGCAGGGCGACTCGGTCATCCCGAGCGTAGTCGAGGGATCCCCCTGGGGCGCCGGCCAGGTGAAGCAATCTGGGGGTAGCGCGGGATCTTCACCGGCGTCGCCGCGGCCTGAAACGGAGAGGGATTCCCTTCGGCTGCGCTCAGGGCAGGCTCTCGACTGCGCTCGGAACGAAAGGGGGCCGAACGTGGCGAGCGTGTGCTTTGAGCCCGGTCGACCCGACCGCAAGATCTGCGGAATCTGCGGAATCTGGTGCGCCAGGCCAAGCCTGGTCTTTCTTGTGGGCTGAGAGGAGCTCACCATGTGAAATGCCTGTGAGACATGTAGCTGACCGAGCGGCGGATGCGAGCAATCGGTTCGTCGAAGCCTCGGGAGGCGGACGACGCGAGCCGTAGCGATAAGCGAACCTGAAGACGGCCTCGAAACGCAAAGATGAGAGTGGCCAACCTTCCAGATTGGGTGAAGCCAGCACGGGTGACGAAGACACAGGCAAGTGCAGTCATTCGGCTCTCCGGGGTAGGTGAGGACGGCGCGTGGCGAGAGAAAGACCGAGGAACCTGGGAGGCCCGGTGTGCGGGGGTCGTGCCCCGAGGCAGGGTTGGGAATCCATAACCAGCCTGTGCTGCACAGCCGGGAATCGGAGGGGGTCATAGTAGCGGGGAAGCGGAGTAATGCCCGTGGAGCGAAGGGCCCCCGCCGGCGGAATGCAGAGTCAGAAACGAGGAGAGCCGCTTGCAGAAGAAAGACGACACTACGGAAGAAGGGGAGGAGCTACCGAAGGCCTTTGCGGTCAACGGGAAGCGACTGCCCCCGAAACTCTTCGCGCTGAGACAGAAGCTTTACCTGAAGGCGAAGCGGGAGCCGAAGTTCCGGTTTTATGCACTGTATGACCGGATCTACCGGCGAGACGTGCTTGAGGCAGCCTGGGGTCTGGTCGCCCGAAACGGGGGCGCGCCAGGGGTGGATGGGGTGACGATCAAACAGATCCGAACCTGCCCGGGAGGGCCGGAGGCGCTGGTGGAGGAGTTGCACCAGGAGCTGAAGGAGAAGCGGTACACGCCTCAGGCGGTGCAGCGGGTGTACATCCCGAAAGCAGACGGTAGGCAGAGGCCACTGGGGATCCCCACGGTGAGAGACCGTGTGGTGCAGACGGCGGCGCTGCTGATCCTGGAGCCGATTTTCGAAGCGGATTTCCTGGATTGCTCACACGGCTACCGACCGGCGCGCAGTGCGCATGGGGCGCTCAGCGAGATCGAGCGGAATCTGAAGGCGGGGTACACGGCGGTCTACGACGCGGATCTGCAAGCCTACTTCGACACGATCCCGCACGAGAAGTTGATGAAGTGCGTGGAGCAGCGGGTGGTGGACCGTTCGGTCCTGCACCTGATTCGGCTGTGGCTCAGCGCCGTGGTCGAGGAGCGTGGCGAGGACGGTCGGACGACGGTGAGCCGGCCGAAGCAGGGGACGCCGCAGGGCGGGGTGATCTCGCCTCTGCTGGCCAACCTGTACCTCCACTGGTTCGATGTACTGTTTCACCGAAAGGGGCCAGGCAGGTGGGCGAACGCCCGGCTGGTCCGTTACGCCGACGACTTCGTGATCATGGCGAGGTACGTGGGTGAGCGCATTACGGGCTGGGTGGAAGAGGAACTGGAGGGGAGGTTTGCACTGACGATCAATCGGAAGAAGACGCGAGTGATCGTGCTCAGGCCGGAGACGGGAGCCGAGCTGGACTTCGTCGGCTATACCTTCCGGTATGAGTGGGACCGCTTTGGCCGGGGGTGGCGCTATCTGACGGCCGTTCCTTCGGAGAAGGCGCTGGTCCACCGCAAGGAAGAATTGCGGAAGCTCCTGGACAGGAAGAAGGCGTTCGTACCTGTCCAGGACCTGGTAGGTCAGGTGAACCGGCAGCAGCGTGGCTGGAAGCAGTACTTCAGCTATGGCCGGCCTCGCGGGGCCTACCGGACCATCAACGCGTTCGTAGTCGCACGCATGACCAGGCACCTGAAACGTCGGAGCCAGCGCCCCTGCCGACCACCGGCCGGGATGACGTATTACGGGTTCATCACCCAACGACTCGGTCTACGATTGCTATAGACCGGCGCGCAACTCCCCGATAACTGCAAGGTGAATCTGCCGGGAAAGCCGGATGCGGGAAATCCGCACGTCCGGTTTGAAGAGGGGGGTCCAGGCACCACTGCCTGGCCCCTACTCTACCGGACAACCAAACTGGATGCTCGCCTCAGCGAGTATTCAGCAGCACCACATCGACCCGCCCGTTTCCATTGAGATCCGTGAGCTCGGCGATCGGGATACCGCCCGCGCGGATCTGCAGCACCCTCGCGCCGCCGCTTCCATCCACCCAGCGCCCCTGCATGTCGCCGCTGGCGCCGAGCTGGCGCCGCTGCCCCTCGAGCCGACCGAACACCACCCGCCCGAGCGCCTCCGCCAGCGTGTCGTGCTCGTAGACGGTGCCGCGGCGACGATCCGGGAGGCGGGCGTCGTCCCAACGCGTGCGGTTCCAGTTCGCCTGCCACCCCTTCGCCTGGCACCACGCCCGGCCGTGCACCGGGTGCCCCTGCGGGCGGTTGCCGCGGCAGAAGGGCGGGCCCTGCCCCTGCCTCGCATTCTGACGCCGGCCCTCCACCACGGGCACAGCCCAGTCCCACCAGCCGTCGTTGCCGATGGTGCTCTGCGCCGCAGCCGCATGCGGCGCCGCGATCAGGAGCCCGGCCGCCAGGGCGCAGGTGCGGGTCAGATATCGGATCATGGTCGTACCTCCGGGTGTTCGCTGGATGCAACTGGTTGCGGCCCACAGCGATAAGGTGCGATGCCGCAGGGCAGGGGAATGGCAGGAGGTGTGCCAGAGGGCGCGGGGAGGGGGAAGCGGCGGGGGTGGGGGCAGGGGGACAGGTGGTGCACCCTGCAGTGTCACCGCCCCCCCTCCCCCCCCGTCATTCTGAGCGCAGCGAAGAATCCCGCGCGCGAGCCGGCGGTGGCTGCGGCGGTCGAAGGGCGGCGCGGGGGGCCGGTTACCCAGCGGGATCCTTCGACTTCGCTCAGGATGACGACGCGGGGCAAAAAGCGGGGGGCCCCGTAAGAGCCCCCCGACCTCCGAATGCCGATCCCCGATCCCCCTACACCGCGTCACTCACCGACGTGAAGTTGAATCCCCTCACCTTCAACGCCGGCACGATCACCGCGTGACTCGGACTCCCCGCCTCGCTCGGCAGCACCCGCTCCGGCCGCCCCATCATCTCGATGTTGTTGAGCAGGTTGATCGGCGACTCGTTCCAGCGGAGGTTCTGCACCGGGCGCGTGATGCGGCCGTTCTCGATCAGGAAGGTGCCGTCGCGGGTGAGGCCGGTGTAGAGGATGGTGCGCTGGTCCACCGGGCGCATGTACCAGAAGCGGGTGACCAGCAGGCCGCGCTCGGTGCTGGCGATCATCTGCTCCACGGTGGCGTCGCCGCCCTCCATGCGGAAGCCGGCGGCGAAGCCGGTGGTCTCCCGGTTCTGGCGCTGTGCCCAGAAGCGGTCGTACGCCAGGTTCGCCAGCGTGCCCCGGTCCACCCAGAGCATGCGGCGGTTGGGGAGCCCCTCCGCGTTGAAGGGCGCGGTGCGCAGCGTCGGGTCGTTGGGGTCGCTGTAGATGGTCACGCGGTCGTCCACGAAGCGCTCGCCCAGGCGGTTGCCGCCGCCGGGGAGCGAGAAGAAGGAGCGCCCCTCGTCCGCGCCGCGCGCGCCCATCTGCCCGAACATGAAGTTGACGAGGGAACCCACCGCGCTGCGGCTCCATCACCACCGTCATCGGGCCGGGCTCGATCGGTTGCGGGTTGCGCGACATCTCCGCCTTCTCCACCGCGCGCCGCGCGAGTTCATCGACGTTCACCCCCGCCCAGTCCATGTGCGACACGCCCGCCCACCCGGAGCCGGTGCCGTCCGGGGTGCGCACGGTGGTGCTGAAGGCGGAGTTGGTGGCGCGGTTGTACGCGAACAGCCCGCGCGAGGTGGCGACCGCCTGCGAGCCCGCCACCACCGGGAGGAAGCCGGTGGAGATCAGCCCGCGCTGCTGCGCGAGACGCGTCACCGCCTGCACCGCCGCCGCCCGCCGCTCGGCGTCCAGCCCCGCGGTGGAATCGAACCAGGGGTGATCCACCGCCGGATACTGCTGCTCCCCCAGTTCGCCCAGGTACTCCGGGTCCTCCGGCGCCAGTCGCGCCAGCCGCTCGCTCATCTCCACCACCCGGCGCAGCGACTCGTCGTCGAAGCGATTGGTGGTCGCGGAGCCGATGCGCCGGCCGAAGGCGCTGCTCACCGTCAGCGATGCGTTCTGCGACTCGCCCGAGGTGGTGATCTGGTTCATCGCGAAGCGGGTGTTGCTCTCCACCCCGCTGTTGATGTTGACCCGCGCCTCGTCGGCGCCGGACATCGCCAGCGTCCGCCGCGCGAGCTCGCGCGCCTCGGCCTCGCTCAGGTATCTCGGCTCCATGGTCACGCTGCTCCCGTGTTGATGACGTTGACCCCGCGGTGGCGCGTCGGGACGCACCCGTGCGAGACGGCGTTGCTCTGCGACGGCTGACCCTTCCCATCGTTGAAGGCGCCGCCCAGGAAGTAGGTGCTCTCACCCGCCGATCAGGTCCACCGAGTTCCAGAACTCCGGGGTGCGGATCTGGTACGCGACGTCCTTCAGCATCCCCACGACACGCCCGTCGCGGATCTCGTGGAACACCTGCCCGCCGAACTGCGCGTTGAAGCGCTGCTGGTCGATGGAGAAGGAGCCGTCGCCATCGATCAGGATCCCGCGTCGCACGCCGGAGATCAGTTCCTCCAGCGGCACGTCGCGCTCGGGGTGGGGGAGCAGGTTGATGTTCGGCATCCGGTGGAACTGCTCGGTCCGCCCAGCTCTGCGCGTAGCTCTGCCCGTGCGAGCGCAGCGGACGGCCGGTCTGGCGATACCAGGGCTCCAGGTAGGGGACCAACTCGCGCGTGGTCTGCAGGTCCACCAGCATCCCGTTCTTACGATCATGTTGTACGTCATCGGCGCGACCCCCTCGTCGTCCCACCCCGCCGACCGAGAGCGCGCCGGGCTGGCTGCGCTCCGCCTGGACGTTGATGAAGTCCGGCCCGTAGCGGAAGCTGCCGAGATACTGCTCCAGCGGGTAGATGAAGGAGGTGCCCGCGTAGTTGGCCTCGTACCCCATGATCCGGTCCAGCTCGGTGGGGTGCGCGATCGCCTCGTGGATGGTCAGCCAGAGGTGCGTCGGGAGGAGCACCAGGTCGTACTCGCCCGGGCTCCACCGAGCGCGCGGAGAGCTTCTGCACCGCCTCCTCGGCCCAGCGCGGCGCGTTGCCCACCAGGTCCGCGCGCTGCACGTGCTCCCAGCCGAGCCCCATCGGCGGCACGTCGGTGGAGACGCGTGTCTGGAAGTCGGAGCCGTCGGCGGCCACGGCGGTCACCGTCATCCGCGGGAAGGCGCGGTACAGCATCTGGTGCGTGAACGTCCCCTCGGTGGAGGCGAAGCTCTTCTCCTCGCGAAGGAAGAACATCTGCGAGTTCACGAAGCGCGCGCCCTGCACCCCCAGCGCGGCACGGTTCGCCGCCAGCAGCGTCTCCACCTTCTCCTCGATGGGGACGTCGAACGGGTCGATCTCCGCCGGCGCGCGCCAGCGGCCATCGGGGACGGGCTCGGTGGGCGCGAGCGTCACCGGGCGCAGCATCGCCGCGCGGTTCGCGCGCGCCTGCGCCACCGCGTCGCGCGCGGCGCGGTCCACGTCGGCGGCGGTCAGATCGCGCGTGGCGGCGAAGCCCCAGGCGCCGTCCGCCAGCACCCGCACGCCCAGCCCCATGGTCTCGTTGTCCGAGAGGCCGAGCACCCGCTGCTCGCGCGTGGCGATCGCCTGGTTGCGGTTGCGCGAGACGCGCACGTCGGCGTAGCTCGCGCCCGCCACCTGCGCGGTGTTCAGCGCGCGTATCATCAGGTCGCGCGCGGCCGGGTCGGCGGTGGGGAGCACCCCCGCGATCGGGTCGATCATCGCCGGGGCACAGCCGGCGGCGAGCGCGCCGGTCAGCACGGCCGAGTGCTTCAGGAAGTCGCGACGTTGCATGGGCGGCGGGGTGGGGGTGGCGCACGGGTCGCGGCGCGCGCGGGCGCTCGGGCATGCGGCGCTCGATGGGCTGCGGCGCGACGAGGTGTGGGGGGAGATTAGAGCGTCGGCGGGGGCGGGGGCAAGAGGGGGCAGCTGCCGCAGGGGTTCGGAACGATGATCCGATCGCACGCGTGACTGCGCTCGACCGGAATCGGGAGCCGTAACAGCAATCGATGGCCGGAGTTCGCGCGCAGTCGGTTGCCAGTGCGTCAAGAGTAGAGCGATTCTACTGGCGCACTCATTTGCGGCTCAACACCGAGATGGCCGCTTGCCACGTTTCCTAAGGAGCAGCGCTCCGTTTAGCAGCGAACGAAAAAAGCGCCTGATATTTGAATCGCATGGCGCCACTGTCATTCACGCTCTGGGCGTATCGATCGTACTGGAGCAGCTGAGTATCCAGGAGCTTCTTCAGCTTCGTGGGTACCGGGCGCTCAGCTTGAGACAGCGCTTGAATCTCTCTGCTCAGCACCCGGTTTTCCTGTCGCCGGCTCTCGAACGCGCTGAACACTTCGCGATCGAGTGGTGGGAAGTCCTTGTGCGCCACTGCATCTCGAAACAGCAGGTAGTAAACGACAACGTTGCCGATCGAAGACAGCAGAGGGTCGCCGTGATGAAAAACGGTTGTCATTCTCGTCAGCACAGCCTGGGACGCCGCCAGTAGGTGATCGGCCCTTATAGACTCTCGCCTACGTTTGTAGTCGACGAAGAACTCATCCAGCGCCCGCTTCTTCGTGTCGGCGACACCACCACTGTGCTCGAAGTATAGGAACTTCGTCGCGAGGTCGAGATGTCGATACCTATTATTCGTGAACGGTACCCGGCTCTTGAAGAACTCGTGAGTGACGAGCGTGCGAACGCGGCTCGGAAGGGGTCCTCCCTTTGCATTCCGCTTCTCCGGCGCGTTCAGAGGTGTGGCCTCATTGAGTCGGGAGAACAGCTCCTCAATGATCTCAATGTCTCCTGTATCGATAACTACAACGGGAAGCTCCGCGAGCTCGAGCCTGCTCGCGATCACTGGGAATTGGGACGTGAGCGCTGGGTAGGTGAGTCCTCCTGCCTGCCAATCCGGGTTCTCCATGAACTCGAACTCGTCTGATAGGCCATACTGTCCGTCCATGAATCCCCACACCGCCTCTAATCTCTGCTTTCCATCCACAACTGCATAACTGTAGGCTGCCGCAGCAGGGTCGTGGTAACTCGCCAGAGCGTGGAAGTAGAGCTTCGGCACATCAAACCCGTTAATCAGGGAGTCGATGAAGAGCTGTTTGCGACCCGTCTCCCAGAGCTCAGATTGCCTCTGATACTCAGGATCAGTCTGAACCATAGGGCGCAGGCCGTACAGATCCTGAACCTTGCGTTTCGGGAGTGGATATACCTCGAACGACTTCATCCAATCACCTCCCGAATAGCATGCCGGGCCACGTTATCCAATTCAGGGAAGAGTGCGAGTTCGTTGATCCCAAGCAGCCGGAGATCGTTGATTATGGTTGGCTTCGCTTCATGCGGTATAAGCAGGCGACCTACATGCGCTCCGGCATCGAGTTCCTCTATCGGAGTCTGGTCGATGTGCGTGATCGTGAAGACCCCCGCCTGAGCAATCAATCGAGGAAAGTACCTAATCGCCAACGCGGCGACCGGCCGTCGCGGACCGAGCCTGTTCACAATAGGGACCGGCTTGTACGCGTCGAGTTCCTCGTCCTCGCTGAAACACGGGATGTCCCTCGGAACCGCTGGATTGTTGATTTTTGAGGTGGCATTCAGAGAGATCGGATCCATACACCACAGGCAACCGTCCTCGCCGGTCTGATGAGGATCCGTAACGGCGAAATACAACGCGACAAGCGGATTCTCACTCCAATCGAGCAGTCGAGTTGGAACTCGATGGTGCTGCATCAGGAATAGCCACTCCCAGGCGTCAGAGGGCGCGCGCGTAAGAATGGAGGTCGCGTTCTGTTTAAACCGGTTCATCAACGGAACCTCGTGGGCAGGCGTGTTGGGCGCCCGGGCTATGCTCGGCTCAAGCCTCCAATTCACATTTGCTTGCCCACGATACCACCATGTCTTATCCGCCGGCGTGACGTCCTGCAGGACGTCTAGCAGTCGGGAAACGCTGTCGATCTGCTTGTCGTTAAAGAGCACTCAGACTTGCTCCTGTAGAAGGCATGCATCGGGAACTGGCGACTCACGGCGAAGCGGCCACTGGCTCGGTACGAAGCCTCGGGCGCCTAGGCGAGGTCTGGGAAAGTTTGGCGGATCAGGCGCAGAAGTTGTTCAGCTCCCTTGTGATCGAACTGTAGGGCCTGGCTCACCTTTCCCTTGTGCTTCCGGTCTGCCGAGCCGTAGGTGTCCAGCTGCAGGAAGCGGCGCCCCGCGGCGTCGAACACCGAGGCCGAGCACTCCACAATCTCATGAACCCGTTGCCTCTCCTTCTGGACCTCCATGATCTGAGTTACGAGAGCCACGTGACACCTCCAAAGTTAGCAACGGTTCAGAGACCTTGACCACCGAGCCGGCGAACGAGCACCGGCTCGGCGCGGACATGTCAGGCAGCGGCCGATTTCAGGCTTCCAAGCTTCGCGCCCAGAGTGCGCTTGATGCTGCCGTCAACATGGTAACGCGGCATGACAACTGCCGTGAGCGCCTCCTCGCTCCAGAGCTGCTCAATTGTGTCACCAGCCCACTGGGAGGATCCGCGGAGCTCCTTAGCTCCAACCACGGCCTCCAAAAGCTGCTGCTCAAACCACTCGTGGACGACTCCGCGGATTGTATCAGCGGCCGACGGAACGCCGCGGTACAGTTCCACCCACCGCTCGACCATGTCCGTGAAGACTCTGAAGTCGGCGTTGATCAGGATCAAGTCCTCCTCCTCCAGGTACTTGGCGGCGCGATCCTCCATATCTCCCGGCGTCCGCGTTCCCTGCTGAACCGAGACCCAGCGCACATTTGGACCGCGATCACCTTCGGTTTCCTCGCCAGGGATACCCCCTGCTTTCAGAAACATCGAGAAGAGCTGATCCGCCTTCGACGGCCCCCGGCTTTTGCGCGCTTCAGGTTCATTCGGCTCAGGCTCAGGATCCGGATCCTCGATTACGACGTCGGTTCCCGGTCGATCCTCATCCGGACCCACCTCGATGTTCCCCTTACGCGCGGCCCGGTACCGGCTGAGCCGGAATAGCTCCTTGATCGCTTTCAGGCGCTCCCAGATTGAGCGCGAGTGGTCCTCGGAGTCAGAGCCTGAACCGATCTTCTCCATCAGTGCGACTAGCTCCGCCGGCATATTAGATCTGAAGTCCGCAGCCCACTCGTCCCACGGAAGCGGCTCACCATTGAGGAGGAGCTGACTGCGGGCGGTGTTGGAAGTGAGCGTACTGCTTGACGCGGTCGGCTCAAGATAGAGCACCACCTGAGGGTGCCCGAATATCACCCCAAACGACTGCAAGCGAGCGATCCCGGCGCGACCATAGACTACCTCGTACAGTTCGTTTCTGTATAGTGCGCCGACCTGACCGCCCGGAGTAAAGTGACCCTTGGGGTCAGTCCCCTCTTTCAGAATCCACCAGTGAGCATGGGCGCCCGTCAGGTCCAGTACGCCGGCAGACTCCGTGTTATAGTCTAGCCACGCCCGCATCCCAGTGACCCGCCGAAGCGAGTTGTGCGAATCGCCGCGGGGTTGGGTCCAGCCCTCCCGCGCCTTGACGATGACGCCCTCCGGAAACTGGAAGTAGCGCGAGTTGAGATACCGCATGATCCAGCGGGATGGGATCTGTCCCCCGGCTGGCATCTGCATGGTGTCGTCATCCTCGTCATGCCCGAGGAGAACCACCATCGTCCCGTGCTCCTTGATCTGCTCTGGCTTGAGCTCGTCGGAGACTCCCGCCCAGTAGTCGAAGGTGCCATCGGGCCGCTCCAGCACCTTAAGGCCGTACTTGCCGGTGGTCGGGTCCTTCCACAGGTGGACCATGTGGCCCACACCGTCCTTCCACGAGATGTACACGAGTCCCTCAGGGTTGTCCGGCAGCGAGGAGATCTTGGCGCCCACCCCGTAGTTCTTGTCGAGACCACGCTCCGCGAGGCCGGAGGCAAGCTGGTTGATGTACTCCACCATCTCGGGACCGGTCATGCCGATTCCATTGTCGATCACGCACAGCTTGTAGACCCCATTACGGTCGTACCACGGCCAGTATAGATCCCATGTGACCTCACCCGACGGGTTCGGTAATAGGGTGATGGCCTTGAGGGCGTTCTCCGATAACTCGCGGAGGAATTGGAGAGGCGAGCAGTCCTTGCCGAGGCGATCCACCAAGAACGACGTGTCGTGCACGCTCATGTCCTTGGTACGGCGAGGCTGGGGCTGGTGAGCTACAGTCGCTGACATAGCAGTCCTCCTTCCTGCAGGGAGTGGGTTTGCGTCCCCCTGCATTGAAGTGTATGTGACCCGATGAGCACGGGAGGCGTCCGCTGGCCCTGCGGCGCCCATCGGGTTGTTGGCACCGGCAGAATACCCGAAGCACCAGTAGGAGTCAAGCTTATTTGGCGTTCTGGGCACCAGGTACGTGTGCGTGGCTTGCGCAGTTTGTATCACGGATCTTATACTAATGCCCGCTTGCTGTAACACGTGCATATGACCATGGATAATCAGACGATCAAGGCGATTCGGACTGCGACGGACCTCGCAAGCCCCCATCACCGCGCGATCGCGGAGGAGGTGGGCGTAACTCCTCTCACCCTTTCGCTCTGGAGGAACGGGCGCCGAAACCCGACGCCGCGGAACCTGATGGAGCTGGGACGCGTGCTTCTCGAACACGGGCGAGCCTTGGAGACCGCCGCTATGGAGCTGATGCGTCTAGCGCAGCAAGAAGAACTTCGGGGCGCTGACCAGCCGACAGGTGTCGTGGACACGGCAACGCTGGAGCTGTTTCGCCGAGATGGCGAGGCCGCATGACCGACGTGGAGCAGAACGCGCGCGAGCGGGAGATCCTAATGGAAGCGAAGGGACGAGGCGTACTCGCCTCGTCGGGGATTCTGTACACGTGCCCCTATTGCGGACGAGAGACCAAGGGTGCGGGTCCGAACGCGCGGCATCGACACGCGTGCTCGGCCGGCCCGGGCCGTGATTATGATCGGCTGACGTCGGTTGAGCTCTTCGCGGGTGCGGGCGGACTCGCGCTCGGATTATCGCAAGCAGGGTTCAAGCACTTGGCCGTCGTCGAGCGAGACACTGAGGCCTGCGCTTCCCTCCATCACAACGCGAAACGCATTCCGTGGATGCGGGCGTGGCCGATTCTCGAAACGGACACACGTGAACTTGATTACGCCGAATGGACCGGATCGGTGAGCGTGCTCTCGGCCGGGGCCCCGTGCCAGCCGTTCTCGCAGGGCGGGAAGCGGCGTGGAGAAGAGGACGAGCGCAATATGTTTCCAGAGGTGTTTCGTGCCGTGCGCGCGATGCGTCCTGAGGCGATCATCATTGAGAATGTGAAAGGGCTGCTGCGTGAGAGCGCAGCAGAGTACTTCGACTACATCCTCGCGCAGCTTCGGTTTGCGGGTTGTGCTATAGCCCCTGGGGAAAGCTGGACGGAACACCGAGCCCGATTGCATGGGCTCAAAACTAATGGTGCGGAGGAGTCTTGTGATCTACGGTATGAGGTTGCTCACCAGCTCCTGAACTCAGCCGATTACGGTCTCGCCCAGCATCGTGAACGGGTATTCGTTATTGGATTTAGAAGCGATCTGGGCGTTCAATGGCGTCGACTTCAGCCGACACATTCCCGGGATTCCTTGTTATACGCGCAGTGGGTGAACGGATCCTACTGGAATGAGCATGGGGTGACCCCCACCCAGGAGCCACCGCGCATGAGGAAGAGAATCGGACAACTTGGGCTCTTCGATGCTCCGTCTGAAGCCCGGTGGCGCACGGTCCGGGATGCGCTCCGCGACCTGTCAGAACCGGTTGATGGGGAAGAGCACCCGTGGATCTCTAACCATGCAGGCATCCCTGGGGCGCGCTCGTACCCCGGACACACGGGCAGCCCCCTTGATTATCCGGCTAAAACTCTCAAAGCAGGAGCACACGGAGTACCCGGAGGCGAGAATATGCTGCGCCGGCCGGACGGCTCAGTGCGCTACTTCACCATCCGAGAAATGGCCCGGCTACAGGGTTTCCCCGACGAGTTTGTCGTTCAAGGCGCTTGGACTCGAGCGATGCGTCAGCTCGGAAACGCTGTGCCTGTAAACTTGGCGAGAGTCGTCGCCGATCGCGTTCGTGATATTCTCGATCAGGCTCGAACCGTCGCTCGGGTGGCATGACCATCGCTCCCAGGGTAGGTGGCGCAGCGGAGTCCACAGCTGTCAGCTAATGCGGTGCCTTAGCGTCGGTGCAGAGAGTGTGTTTATGGACGACTTCTGGCGTAAGCCGCCCACGAGTATCTACAAGCCACGTGATCCGCAAGTCACATCGGCTATGATGTCGCGGGTCAAGCACAAGAACGGCCGTGCGGAGATGGCGCTTCGTCGGGCACTCTGGACAGTTGGGCGCCGATACCGTCTGCACGATAAGACGCTACCGGGGAAGCCGGACCTTGTGTTTAGAAGATCCCGAACCGTCGTCTTCGTCGATTCTGATTGGTGGCACGCGAGAATTCTGGTCAAGCAGGGCGAGGCAGCGCTTCGCGCCCACCTCCGGACCGAACGGCAAGAGTGGTGGGTCCAGAAGCTCAGGCGAACGGTGGAACGCGACAAGGATGTGTCCGAAACTCTCCGCACAGCAGGCTGGTGTGTACTGAGGTTCTGGGAGAGTGATGTACTTGCTGATGTTGATAACATCGTCGGACGTGTTCTGGCCGAAATTGACCTTCGGCGGTAGACGCGGAGCGCCGAGTTCAATGCCCATGATTGAATCTTCGCCGGTGGGCCGTGCCAAAATTCGACAGTGACGTGCCAGCGATATGATAGTGGTAGCGGGTACGTAGAAGCCTACACCGGGGTGGAGGGCACACTGAACGCACCCGGCGGCGGAACTGATCCGTCAGATCATGTCCGTTCCTACCCGTTGCCGCTTTCGCTGGTTGTACGGCCGCTCGCCCGGCATGAGCGTTATCGGTCGAAAGTTGGTGACCGGCTCCTGGTGCGAACCTCCCCCTCGGCGGGACCGTGCGGGCGGAGACTGCTCGTGCTGATCGTGGCGATGGCAGTGGGTAAGCTGAAACCTTACGACAGACTGGTCGTAGGTCGGGAGAGTCTGCTGCGATTCGCCCGCAGCTGCTGGATCCCGCCCGCTCCTCGTAGGATGGCATGCTCCGACTGACACCCGTCCTCACGCGTCTCAGCGTTCTCCTCCTCTGCGGCTGCTCGGCCGCGCCCGCCGCTGGCCAGATCGACCCGCTCATCGAGCTGCCTGTTCCGACGCCCCCTACCGTCGCCTACGTCAACGGCACCTGGTTCGACGGCGAGCGCTTCGTGCCCCGTCGTGGACGGCGTCCTCATCTCAGAACGCCCCGCCGACGTCCTCGCCACAATCGACCTCGCGGGCGGCTTCGTCATCCCGCCCTTCGGCGAGGCTCACAACCACAACGTGGAGCACTCCGCGCGAGTGGAGCAGACGCTGGCGCAGTACCTCCGCGACGGCGTCTTCTACGTTCAGAACCTCAACATCCTGCCCCGGCAGAGGGAGCCGCTGGCCGGGCGCGTGAACGTGGCCACGGGAGTGGACGTGGTCTTCGCGAACGGCGGCATCACCGCACCCGGCGGACACCCCGCCCCGCACGTGCGCCGCAACATCGAACGGGAGATCTGGACGGAGGCGGACGGGGAGGGCGCCTTCTACCACACCGTCGCGAACGTCGCCGACCTGGAGCGGGTCTGGGCGAGGGTGGTCGCCGGACGTCCGGATCTGGTCAAGACGTTCCTGCTCCACTCGGAGGAGCACGCGCAGCGGCGCGGTGCGGACTTCGAGGGTTGGAAGGGGTTGGACCCGGCGCTCCTCCCGCGGATCGTGGAGCGAGCGCATGCCGCGGGGCTGCGCGTGGCGACGCACGTGGAGACCGCCGCCGATTTCCACCACGCTGTGGCGGCAGGCGTGGACCAGATCGCACACATGCCCGGCTTCCGTGGCGATCTGGAGGTGCGGCTCCCGGATCCCACCGTGTACCACATCTCGGCCGCCGACGCGCGTCTGGCCGCGCGACGCGGGACGGTTGTGGTGACGACGGTCGGCGGTGTGCGCGGGATCGATCCGGCCGGGCCGGACAGCCTGCGACGCCGGTCGTTCGACGATCTGCACGCGCGCAATCTGCGCCTGCTCCGGCGCCACGGGGTGCGGCTCGCGCTCGGCAGCGACGATTATGGCGACACCTCGGTCGGCGAGGCGATGTACCTGCGCGAGCTCGGTGTGTTCGACAACCGGGCGCTGCTGAAGCTGTGGGCGGAGGATACGCCGCGGGCGATCTTCCCGCAGCGTCGGGTGGGGTGCCTGGCCGATGGCTGCGAGGCGAGCTTCCTGGTGCTCGCCGAGGATCCGATCGAGGATTTCGAGCGGGTGCGGGAGATCCGGATGCGGGTCAAACAGGGGCGGGTCCTCTCCGTACCGCCGGAGTGAGGCGGAAGTCAGTCGCCCTCATCGTACGATTCTCAGCACCCTCCAATTGTGAAAGAGATGTATCGGCACTGCATATTCTGCTCTGCGAATCTGGGCTCGAACGAGATCCTCGAGGCATTTCCCGTTGGCCGGCGTCTGGCCTTCGATGCCTGGAAGGGGTGATTGTGGGCGATCTGTCCGGGGTGTTCGCGGTGGAACCTGGCGCCTCTGGAAGAACGGTGGGAGGCCGTCGAGGCGGCCGAGCGAATCTTCCGCGACACTCGGCAGCGCGTCCAGTCGGAGAACGTCGGATTGGCGCGTCTGCGGGACGACACCTACCTGGTGCGCATCGGAGAGACGCTTCCGGGTGAGCTGGCCGCCTGGCGTTACGGCCGCGAACTCCGGCGACGGCGCTCCCGGTACTGGTGGCGTGCGGCGGGACTGGTGGCGCTCGCTGATTTCGGACTGATCGTCCTTCTGGTGAAGCGTCACGATCGCAGTCGTGCACTCCTGCACCGGCTGATGCCGGTGGATTCCCCCACCGGTACCGAGGTTCATATTCAGGCGCGGCACCTCCAGGGCGCGAGTCTCACCGGTGGAAGCTCGGTCGATGGACTGCGTCTGATCATTCCTGAGACGGCGCTCCTGCGTGACACCGGCAGAATGCCGCGAGGAGGTCCCTCAGTCACCCTGGAAGGCGACACGGCAAGGGCGGTGCTTTCGCGGTTCCTGGTTCAGGTGAATCGGCGCGGCGCTGCCCCGGGAAAGCTCCGCCAGGCGCTCGAGCTCCTGACCGGCGCCGGCTCTGCCGAGGCCTGCATATCGCACCTGGGACACGCAGCTGGCGGTCCGAAGGCAGCTCTCAGATTCCGGAGTCACTTCGGGCGCATGATCGTGGAGAACGATGGTCCGCTCATACCAGGTCGCCCGGCGGCCGACGTGGCGGCGCTGGCAATGGAAATGGCGTTGCACGAGGAGTCGGAGCGGCGAGCCCTGGATGAGGAGCTGACGACGTTGAAGGCGGCCTGGCGAGAGGCGGAGGAGATTGCCCGGATCGCCGATTCGCTGCCGTGATTTGCGGGTAGCAGCACATTGGCTGCGTGCGCGTGATCACCAGCGGTAGACTTGATCGCCTGGTGCGCCACGGTGAGCGCGTCCGTGTAGGCGATCGCCGCATGGATGACGACGATGGCGAGCCCATTGCCGTACTTCTCCTCGCCCATCGTGTCGAGGTCGCGTGCGGTGTACAGCAGCGACCGCCCGACGGCCGCGTACTTGGCCGCGCGGCCCCGGTCCTCCTGTTTCGTCCTGCCCAGCTTCACCATGCGTTCGCCACCTCCTGCAGGGGTACCCCGAGCAGGGTGCGGCCCTCTTCGGCGATGGTCAGCATGAGCGGGTCACCGTCGCTGTATCGGTCCTCCACACGCGCACGGGGAAGAACGTAGGGTGAGATGCACAGCCCGGTTCGATTTTCCAGTGCAGGTGTGGCGGCGATCAGCGCATCACGAGCCGCCGGAACGCTGCCTTCATCCCCCATCACCACCAGCAGATCGACGTCGCTGCGGGTTCTGGCTTCGCCCCGGACATTGCTCCCGTACAGGATTACAGAGCGGGTGGCGTCCCGCACACCCGCCTCCGCCAGCGTCGTATGCAGCCACTCCCTCAGCCGGCCCACGCGGCCAGCTTCGGCTTCGAAGAGCGCCGCCAGTGGAGTGAAGAGATCATGTTCGCGGTTGATCCGGAACAGGTGGCTTCCCCGCGTCTGCTCGCGCGTCAGAATGCCGAGATCGCTCAGCTCGTCCAGCGCTCTCCACATGCTGTCGGCCGAGCGCACACCGGCGAGACGCTGTGCCTCGCTCCCGGAGACCGGCGCGGTGAGACCCAACAGGGTCCGCAGCACGCGGACCTTGGTAGTGGTCCCCAGCAGGGCATCAAGCAGATGGAAGAGCATGCGTCTCTCCGGTGTGCTCCGAAAACGGGGGGTTCATTCTGAAAACGGAGTGGGTGTACCGAATATGGAGTGCTAACCGCTGCTGGACAAGGGTGGTCGAGTCGGGTAACTCGGCAGCGGGCCTTCGCCAGAGGATCAGGCATGGAAGCGAACTGGTCGCTTTTTCGCTCGTGGGCATCAAACCCTGCGGAGAGGTGGTTCCTTCTTCGGCCGGTACTGAACGCCCGGGATGCCCTCGAAGTCGCGTCCTGCGTCCAGAGCACCGCTTCGAACGACACTGCCGTCGCCAGCATCAGGTGTCGGCGAGTGGCAGCCCGTGCTCCGGACCCAGCTGCGCCGCGCGCAGGGAGGTCGGTTCGTCGAGCTCGACCATCCGTCCCTGTTGCCTCAGCGCCCTGTTGCACGCGAACCGATTCCCGTGGACGCAGCCAGGTGAGGGATGCATCAGGACGGCCGAACAGAACCTTCGGATCTCACGAGCAGAAGCCCTCTAACTCGCTCGCGAGCAACTGCTCCGCGCCTCGGACCCGCAGCAGTTCCGGGAGATCGGCCGAGTGCTTTCACCATCCGAGCCCATGCGTGACTTCGTGCACGAATTGATGTATCATGCGTATGCATGGACAGTTCACCGGAGAGGCAGACGATGCGGACCACCATCAATCTGGACGTCGAGTTGATCGCGGAGGCGCGGCGGCTGACCGGCGTCACGGAACGGACTGCGCTGATCCACGCAGGGCTGCGGGCGCTGATCGAGCGGGAGAGCGCCCGGCGTCTGGCGCGGCTCGGCGGAAGCGAGCCGGCGCTCGAGTCGCCGCCAAGGCGGCAGAGCCGATCGGCATGATTCTCGTCGACACCTCAATCTGGATCGACCACCTGAGACAGAACGAGGCCGTCCTCGCCGCCGAATTGAACCGGGGTCGCGTTTCGATGCATCCGTTCGTGCTCGGGGAGATCGCCTGCGGGAATCTGCGGAATCGGGAGGAGCTGCTGCATCTCCTGTCCCGGCTTCCTTCGGCTCCAATGGCAAGCGAGCCGGAGGCGTGCATGTTCATCGATCGCCACCGGCTGATGGGGTGGGGGATCGGATACCTCGACGTGCACCTTCTCGCCTCGACCTCGCTGGCCGCTCCGGCACGGCTCTGGACCCGTGATCGTCGCCTGCTGGACGCCGCTACACGTCTGGATCTCGCGCTAAGGCCGTGAACGGTCGTTCTGCCGCCACCGCCGTGGGAGTCGACTTCTGGTAGCAGCGGACCCGAGCCGATCAATCGTGCAGCAGCAGTATCCCCGCTACAAGCCGCGGCGTGGTGGGGCAGAGCCTCTCAGCGGAGAGCGGGCACAGAGTGTCTGCGAGCCATCGCCACGGATGGACAGGTGCCGCCCCTCGATGTGTCACCGGTTTAGATGGGTCCGCCCTTCAGCGCCACCAACCCTCATCGTCCAGAGAATCTCCTCGATCGGAGCTCGAACAGCCGCGCCAGCCGGAAGTCTAGCGGCAGGGGCGGGATCGTACTTCCCGGTCTCGATGGCGTTGACTGTCTGACGCGAGACCTCCAGCGCCGCGGCGAACTCGGCCAGTGTCCAATCCCGCTCGGCACGCAGCACCTTCAGGCGGTTCTTCACGGACACCACTGGAGACGCGCCGCGGGGCCGATCCCGTAGGTGACGCTGATCGGCATGACCGGGAAGAGATCTCCGCGCCGGCGGATCTGCGAGCGGGGGATTCGGTATCCGATCGTCGAAGAGGAACTTCCGCAGAGGAGCTTTCTCTTCCATCGCCATGAACGTAGGTTCGCGCCCATGCCCCACCTCCTCACCGTCTGGAACCCATCCTACGCCGACTCCATCATGGACGCCCACCTGGACGTCCTGCTCTCCTGGGCCGAGCGCCGCGGGCAGGAGGGGTGGATGACGAGGACCTGTACGTCTGGTGGGGGAAGATCAGGTCGCCGAATCGCCAGCAGCCGCTCCCCCACACGCAGGAGATCCTCCGCCTGCAGCGGCAGATCGATGCCGGCGAGGAGACGCACCTCTACCTGACCGACTACCGCTCGCTCTACGTCGCGCACCTGGACGAGATCACGGACGAGGACATCCTCGTCGGGACGCCGGACGAGATCGAGCACATGCCGCGGTACTACGCCGGCATGCAGGCCGACTTCTGGTTTCGCCTTCTGGACCTGCGGCTCCTGGTCGCCGACGACACGGTTCTCACGATCGAGGAGTTGAAGAAGCTGCGCAACGAGCGGTACCACGGGAGGCCGATCTCCCTGTACGGCGGCATGGTGGAGCTCCCGCTGATCGTCATGCGCGAGGACGGCGTCAGCTGGTTCGGGGAGGAGGAGGCGCTGCGGGATGGGCAGCTCTGGGCGCAGCGGGCGGCCGACCTGCGCGGCGAGACGGAGCGGCTCGCGCCGGAGCTGCGGGACAACCTGATCGGTCGGAAGCTCTGGGTGGTGCTGCAGCCGGTGACGCGAAACTTCCTCGCCAGCGCGGAGGCGGTGTTCCGTGCGCGACGGGACGATCCGCGCTTCGACTTCTCCGGGCCGGCCATCGAGTACGCCAAGGCGGTGGAGACCGAGTTGAACGCGCTCGTCTTCCCGGCGCTGCGGAAGGTGCTCCGCACGCGCGCGCCCGCTGAGCGCGAGGTCTCGGTGGATGGACGCAGACTGGACCTCGGCGGCACGGTGCCGCACCAGACGCTCGGCACGCTGAAGAACCTGCTGCAGCACAACGGAGTGGTCCGCGGGCAGCTCCCCGCGGCGCTGGGGCACGCGGACGGCTCCTGGCTGTGCTCTCACCTCGTGGACCGGCTCGGCTCGCTGGTGCAGCTCCGCAACCCGGCCGCTCACGGGGAGCGCACCTCGCGGGACGCCGCGAGCGATGCTCGGGACGAGGTGCTGGGGATCGGCGGGGAGGGGCTGATCACCCGGATCGCGAGAATCAGGGAGCGGCTGTTGTGAGGAACGGTGGGGGGCTCATGCCTCCCCCTGTACTCCCCGGCAGTAGCGAACCGTAGACTCATCGACGAGAGTTCGAGAAGCAGAACTCAACGCGGAGGAGGGTTTGACCGCGGTAAGCGAGGCGATGTACCTGCGGGAGTTCGCGGGGTTCGACAACCGGGCGCTGCTGAAGCTGTGGGCGGAGGATACCCCACGCGCCATCTTCAAGCATCCGAAGCTGAAGAAAGTACAGAAGACGCTGGGCTACCTCGAGACGAATCCCCGCCATCCCGGGCTGGAAACGCACGAGTTCTCGTCGCTCTCCGGTCCCAGGGGGAGAAGGTGTTCGAGGCGTATGTCGAGAATCGAACTTCTGGCGCCTGGAGGGTCTTCTGGTACTATGGTCCGGAACCCGGGATGATCCGGATCCTGAACATCACACGCCATCCGTAACCCAACGACAGGTCGCGCTGCGGATCCCGTGCGGGATGCTGGTGAACTACCAGAAGATGGTACCGACATAGGCGGCGTCATGCCGAAGAGCGACGAGAGGGTGGCGCGGAAGAACTACCGACTGCATCAGTCGAAGATCGATGCGGCACGGGCGATCCTCGGCACTTCCACGGAGACCATCGAGGCGGCGCTGGAGCTCGTGGTGTTCCGCAAGGAACTCGCGGACGGCGTGCGGGCCATGCGTGGCAGGAACCTCGTCAATCTCTTCGGAGAGGATGAGGGCTGAGTGCCGCGGTACGTGCTCGACACCAACCTGTACGTGCGAGCCACACGCGACGCGCCTGGAACGAGGCACTGGAAAGGTTCGTTCTCGCGCGCAGTCCGGAGATCTATCTGCACTCCGTGGTCGCGCTGGAACTGCTGGCCGGCGCGACCGGCGCCGAAGACGGAGGAACGGTTCATCCATTCCTTCGAGCGCCGCGGCCGGGTCTTCACCCCCTCGCACGCTGCCTGGAAGCGTGCGGCGGGGGCGCTCTCCCGGCTCGTCCGCGAGCGAAAGGTGAGCCCGGGCATGGGAATCACGATGTCGCTGGTCTACGACTGCATCATCGCCGCCTCGGCACAGGACCACGGCTTCGTGCTCGTCACCGACAATCGGAAGGGACTTCGCCCTGATCCAGCGGGCACTTCCGCTGGAGTTCGTGCCGCCCTGGCCGGGATCCCAGTCGCCCTGATCGGTTCTGCCGCGCCCATCGAGTGCGGCGAGCACTGAACGAGGAACTGACCACGTTGAAGGTGGCATGGCGACAGGTGGAGGAGATTGCCCGGATCGCCGATTCGCTGCCGTGATTTCGCCGGGTAGACAACCTGCTTCAGTGGTGCGTCCGCCCGCAGCCCACCCTACACGAACCGTCGATCGGTCAGTTGGTCTTCGGCCCAATCGACAAACGGTTCGAGGTCCAGGGGTATCGAGCGGCCGTCGTCCAGCGTGTAGAAGCTCCCGCTGTAGGAGGCGGGGCTTTTTGCGCCCAGGATGCGACGGAGCCGGCGAATCTGCTCGGCCTCGGCGCGTGGGCCGAGTGCTTTGACCAGCAGATCCACCGCCCTGAGATGCTCGCCGTCCGTTGCCCTGATCCCCCGGAACGCCACTGTGAGAGCATCCGTATATGCAATCGTGGCATGAATGGCGATGATGGCGAGACCGTTGCCGTATCTGGCTTCTCCCATGGCTTCGAGGTCCCGGGCAGTAGTGAACAGCGCGCGTGCCACGGCGAGATACTTCGCGGAACGCCCGCGATCTTCGCGCCTGGTGCTTCCGACCCTCATCATCCCCGTACCAGATCAGGGAAGGGGGTGCCGTGGAGTTCACGGCCCTCCGTCTCAAGGGTCAGCATCAGCGGGTCGCCGTCACGATACCGGTCGCGCACACGTGCCTCGGCCAGAACGTATGCGGATAGCTCGATCCCGAAGCGGCGGCCGAGCTGCTCGGATGCATCGAGCAGGGCGTCCTGAACCGGGCGCACGGCTGTCGGATCGCGCGTGACCACCAACACATCCAGGTCGCTCGCGGGCCGGGCCTCGCCGCGCGCATTGCTACCGTAAAGCACCATCGAAACCACCGATGCGAGATGGCCGGATGTTTCGAGCGCGAATTGCAACGCCGTCCGTATCTCTCCCACGCGGCGAGACTCGGCCGCGAAGAGGGCGGCGAGCGGTTCCGCCAGGTGGTGATCGCGGTTGACGCGGTAGAGGTGCGGTCCGCGAGTCTCCTCCCGCAGCAGGATGCCGAGCGAGGTCAACTCATCCGGCGCCGCATACGTCGCCCGCACCGACCGCACGCGCGCAAGGCCTCGGGCCTCGTTCCCCGTGGCAGCACTGCCCAGCGGGAAGAGTGTCCGGAGGATGCGAACCATTGTGGTGGTCCCCAGTACCGCATCGAGCACGTGGACGAGCATGGCAGCGGCTCCCGTAGGTGGAGTACCGGCGTGGGACGTCCATCAGAGGTGCGTGCACCCAAATGGGTATAGTCACACCCAAAATGGTGAACAGGTTGCAAGCCTCCGCGTCAGGTGATGGTGAACCGCGTTTGTCCGCAGATTACTCAGATTTCGCAGAACCACGGGTTCTTCAATCGTTGAAATCTGCGTAGTCCGCGGATAATCCCCTCCGCGACCGGCCGGGCTCGCCTTGTCGGGGTGGAGAGCGCCTCCTAGCTTCCGCCTCTTCGACCATCCCTGCTCCCGCGCCCGATCCCGAAGACGACACGTATGATGCCCAACTGGAACCTCCGGATGCTGGCGGCGCTCGCCGCGCTGATCCTCCCTTTCGGTCTCTCCGCGCAGGAGCCCGCGCTCCTGACCCCGGGTGAGTCGAACCGCTGGGCATCGCTCTCCACGCACGCCGAGGTGAACGCCTTCTACCGCGACCTGCAGGCCCGCTCGCCGCTGGTGCGGACGTTCCACCTGGGGTGGAGTCGTGAGCGGCGGGAACTGCTCGCGCTCACCGTGGCGAGCCCCGCGGTGGCCACGCCGGCCGAGGCGCACGCCACGGGCAAACCGGTGGTCTTCATCGCGGCGCAGGTGCACGGCAACGAACCGGCGGGGAAGGAGGGGCTGATGCTGTTCGCGCGCGACCTCGCGCTCGGTCCGCTGCGGCCCCTGCTCGACCGGGTCGTCTTCGTCCTCGTCCCGCAGATCAACCCGGACGGCGCCGAGGCGGACAGCGTGGGGACGCGCGCGAATCCCACCGGGTACAACATGAACCGCGACTACGTGCAGCTCGGCAATCCGGAGACGAGGGCGCTGATCAGCCGGGGCGTCGCCCGCTGGGAGCCGCACGTGCTGGTGGACGCGCACGAGGCGTTCGGTCCGCCGCGCTACTACGACTTCTACACCCTCCATCCGCGCAACCCGTACGGCGGCGCGGCGATCGTGGAGATCACCGAGCGCGAGGTGCTCCCGGCGATCGTGGAGGCGCTCGCGACGGCCGGGTTCAACCACTACTTCTATCACGTCATCCCGCGGGCGCTGATGGACACCCTGTCCGCGGCGCTCGTGGGCGAGGGCGCGGGAGAGCCGGCGCTGGCGGGCATTCCCGCGAATCTGCAGGGGTCGCTCCCACCCATCACCCGGGGCGGTGATGGCGCCCGCTCCCTGTCGTCGTACGGCGGGCCGCACGGGGCGATCACCTTCCTCTTCGAGAGCCTCCGCCTCCCCGATCCGCGGCCCGGCATCGAGCGGCGCGCCCGGATGCATCGCGTCGCCATGGAGGGGCTCGCTCGGTACGTGGCCGACCACCCGGAGCGGGTCCGGGGTGCGGTGGCCGCGGCGCGGGAGGAGATGATCACCCGGGGTTCCCGGTGGGACGAGGCGGACTCCATCGTGGTGCAGTGGGAGTCGTTCGTGAACCGCGAGGCACCGTACCGGGTCTGGGTCGGCGACCGGGTGGTGGACGTAAACATCCCGATCCGGGACGGGCGCAGGCCGGTGCTCGCGCGCGTGCGACCGGAGGGATACCTGATCGAGGCGCACCGGGAGGACATCGCGCGGCACCTGGAGCTCCACGGGATCGTGGTGGAGCGCACGCTCGAGCCGGTGGAGATCGAGGTGGAGCGGTTCCGCGTGCAGTCCGTTGTGCGCGCCGAGCCGTTCGAGGGGGTGATCCCACGCGAATTCTCCACGGTGCTGGAGCAGCGGACTGTGGACTTGCCCGCGGGGAGCTGGATCGTGCGCGCGGGGCAGAGGCGGGCGGGGCTCGTCTTCCACATGCTCGAGCCGGAGGACGACGAGTCGCTGGCCGGGGCCGGGTGGTTCATCAACCAGGAGGTGCGGGGTGCGGTGCTGCCCGTGCACCGGATCCGCAGACTGCCGGCCGTACCGACGCAGGTGAGGACGGAAGGGGAGGCCTGGTGAACGCGGGCGCCGGTGTCGGCCGCCGGCCTCCGAGGGAACGGAGAGGCAGACCACACGGAGTGACCTGGCGCGACGCACAGGTGGTGCAGCCGGACGTGCGGAACCTGCCAGCGTCATTGAGACGGTTTGGGGCTGGAAACTGGAGTCGCCCGCATTTCGACAGTGAGAGGAAAGATCCAGTGGGAGGGAGATCCGCAGATTACGCAGATTACGCGGATTCCACCGAGCCAATCTGCGAGATCTGCGTAATCTGCGGATGGTCGTTCAACGGTGACGGCTCGGCTCCGTGATGGACGGATGTGCGACTCGTTGGGGAGCCGCCCGCGATCCGCGGATCAACCCTCTCGACGAGCGTTGCCGGGGCACCGAAAAAGGCGCTTCCCCGCCTAGGCGTCCCGCCGGGCGAGAGTTCCCGCGCCGGTGGTGACGCGTGCATAGATCTCCTCCAGGCGGCGCGAGGTCGTTGCGCCCCGCAGCGCGAGCGGTGGAGGGCCGAGCTGCCGGAGAACGGCGTCGGGTGGATCCGGAGCCCGGGGGTCGTAGTGCAGGTCGTCGAGCGAGCCCTCGCCGGACCAGAAGGCGCCGGGCGAGGAGGGGAGCCCTTCCGGCCCGGCCCGATAGTGTGATTCCTCCTCCGTCTCACCCTCCAGATCGGTCCCCGCCGCACGGGTCGCACGTCGTTCCCGAAGCCTGGCGATGAGCTCCTGCCTGCCACGCCCGCGCCACGCGAAGATCAGGAAGGGGTCATCGTCGAACGACTCGGCCAGGATGTAAAGGGTGGCCGCGACGTGCTTGCATGGGTTGGCGTAGTCCGGGCAGGAGCAGTGGGTGGTGAGCTCGGCGCTGGAGGCGGGGAAAAGCGAAACACCGGTGGTGACGAAGGCGTCCTCCACCCCGTCGGGCATCTCACCGGCCAGGAGGGAGGCGATGAAGATCGCCTGCGCCGCCATGGACTCCTCGACCGCCGCCCACTGCACGTCGTCCAACCGGGGTACGCGGATGCCGACGCGGTAGGGTCGGCGCCGGGATCCCTGTACAAGGGCCGTGACGACCCCCGCCTCCACCTCGAGTCCGGTCACCTGACCGCTGCGCGCGTACGACCGGCCGCGCTTCAGACGATTGGGGTCGGTGAACGACTCCAGCGCCTCGATGAAGCGTCGCGACCACCAGCTCTCGCCGATGTCGCCGCGCCGGCTTCGGGCCTTCACGCCATCGGCCGCTTCGCGTCTCGGCTTCGGGGCGGGGAAGTGGTCCCAGCGGCTCATCGTTCCCCCCGTTCCGCGACCGCGTCGGTGGAGAGGCGCACGATGTCGCGCAGTTCCGCGGTGGAGAGTTCGGTGAGCCAGGACTCTCCCGCGCCGACGGCCCGCTCCGCCAGCTCCTTCTTGCGCTCGATCATCGCGTCGATCCGCTCCTCGAGAGTACCGGCGCAGACCAGCTTGCGGACCTGCACGTTGCGCTTCTGACCGATGCGGAAGGCGCGGTCGGTGGCCTGGTCCTCTACGGCGGGGTTCCACCAGCGATCGAAGTGGATCACCTGGTTCGCGGCCGTGAGGTTGAGACCCGTGCCCCCCGCCTTCAGCGAGAGGAGGAAGACGGGCGGGCCATCGTCGTCCTGGAAGCGGCGGACCATGGCGTCGCGCTGCCTGCGGGGTGTACCGCCGTGGAGGAAGGCGATCTCCCGACCGAGCCGGTCATGGAGGTGTGGCTGGAGCATCCCGCCGAGTTCGACGAACTGGGTGAAGACGAGCGCGCGATCACCGGCAGTGACCGCTTCCTCCAGGAGCTCCTCCAGCAGCGTGAGCTTCCCGGATCGGCCCGCGACCGAGGAGCGATCCTGCAGCAGGTGCGCGGGGTGGTTGCACACCTGCTTCAGCTTCAGCATGGTGGCGAGGACGAGCCCCTTCCGCTCGATCCCCTCGCTCTGCTCGATGCGCGCGAGCATGTCGTCGACCACCGCCTGATAGAGCGAGGCCTGCTCGGGGGTGAGGGTGCAGAAGACCTTCATCTCCATCTTCCGCGGCAGGTCCGGAACGAGGGCGGGATCGGTCTTGAGCCGGCGGAGGAGGAAGGGGCCGGTGAGCCGCCGGAGGCGCTGCGCGCTGTCCGCGTCGCGGAACCGCTCGATGGGGATGGAGAAACGGGTGCGGAACTCGCGCGCCGAGCCGAGCAGGCCCGGGTTGAGGAATTCCATCAGGGAGCGGAGCTCGGAGAGACGGTTCTCCACCGGCGTGCCGGTGAGCGCCACCCGGCCCCGGGCGGGGAGCGAACGGATCGCGCGGTTCTGAAGCGAGTCGTCGTTTTTGATGTTCTGCGCCTCGTCGAGCACCAGCCGATGCCAGTCGATCGTGGCGAGCAGGTCGCGGTCGCGGGCAGCCAGGCCGTAGGTGGTGATCACCAGGTCGCTCTCACGGACCGATGCGGCGAACGCCTCACCCGCCATGCGACCTCCCCCGTGATGCACGTGCACGCGGAGGTCCGGGGCGAACCGCTCCGCCTCCCGCTGCCAGTTCCCGACCACCGACATGGGACAGACCAGCAGGGTAGCCGGTGGGGGGGCGCCATCGGCGCCATGGGCGCCACCGGCGGACCCGGCGCGCTCGGCTGCCAGCAGGGCGAGGAGCTGCACCGTCTTGCCGAGCCCCATGTCGTCGGCGAGGCAGGCGCCGAGGCCGAGGCGATCGAGGAACGCCAGCCAGGAGACGCCGCGCTCCTGGTAGGGGCGAAGGACCGCGCGGAAGCCGGGAGGGAGCCGCACCGGTTCGGGGCTGCCGTCATCCCGGGACAGAAGCCGTTCGAGCCAGCTACCCGACAGAGCCGTGACCTCCACCACGGGCAGGCCGGCCGGTCCCTCGGTGAGGCCGGCCGAGAGGCGGAGCGCTTCCATGGCGGTCATGGTGCCCGAACTCGCGTCCCGTTCCAGCATCCGGAGCGCTGACTCGACCTCATCCGCGTGCAGCTCGATCCACTTCCCGCGCAGCCGGATCAAGGGAGTCTTGAGCGCCGCCAGCGTGCGGAACTCCGCAGCCGTCAGCGTCTCGCCACCGAGGGCGAGCTTCCACTCGAAGTCGCAGATCGCACCCAGTCCCATTCCGCCCGGCTCGCGTTCATCCCGCGAGCGGACGCCGAGGCGAAGCCCGATCCGGGCGGTCGGGCGGGTCCACCAGGACGGCACCAGGACGCCGAAGCCGGCCTGCTCCAGGAGCGGCGCCGACTCGCGGAGGAAGCGGTGCGCGCCGGCCGTGTCGAGCTCCAGCGATTCGGGGCGGGGCCCACGGAGCGGCCCCTCCAGCTCCGGGAGGAGGCGGCGCGCGCGGCCGAGATCGGCCAGGAGCCACTCGTGTGGGTGATCGATGCGCCGGTCCAGTACCGCGAGCCCGCCGCCGTTGCTCTGCCACACCCGGTCGGCACCCACCAGGAGGCTGGGGTCGTCCGTGGCCTGGAGGAGGAAATCGATCCGCCAGCGGGCGTCGGCGCCGGGATCCGGGAGGGCACCTGCATCGAAACCGGCGGCGGGGTCGCGGCCGGACTCGAGGTCCGGGTCGGACGGGGGATTCAGTCGGAAGCAGGTGCGGAACGGGCGATCAGCTCCGCCGACACCCGCGCCCTCGGTCCAGGCGTCGAGTTCGCCAGCCAGCCGTCTCAGGCTGGTCGCAGAACCAGCGACGACCCCCGTCTCTGCGGTGAGTGCGTCCAACCATGCGTCGCGCGCGGACACCTCGGCTGCGACGCGACCGCGCCCACGGACGGGCACCGCTCCGGCCGCACGCCGGGCGCAGGCGTCGGTGAGGATCGCCAGCGCATCCCCGAGCACCGCGGCGGCCGCGGGAGCGGCGTCGGTGGCGGTGCCGGGCGTGTTCGATACCGCCGAGGAGGGTACGCCCGGGGCGAGCGCGCGGCAGGCCGGGGGCATCAGGCGTTCCAGCAACGATCTTCGTTCCAGATCCGCCGCCGCGGTGAGCACCGGACGCCAGCGTGCGAAAAACAGCTCGCCCTCGCGGCAGAGGGTGGGGAGAACACGGCCGCGGGATACCAGCTCGATCGCGTAGTTCGCGAGCTCCGCGCTGTACGCGAGCGAGCTGCCGACGTGCACCCGGGAACCACGCACCGAGTCGAGATCGAGAAGCAGATCCAGCGCCTCGCCGGGGTCGAGCAGGAGCGAGGGCACCGTCCACGGAGTGAGGGTGATTTCGTCATCCGGCCCGGCTTCATGCACCTCCACCTGCAGCGGACCCGGGGATGGGAGCGGTGCCTGGCGCGAGGTGGGGAGGAGGATGGTGCAGGTGCCGCTCACGCCGGACTCCCCGCCGAGCGCCTCCTCGAGCGCGTCCGCGGGAAGGGCGAACGGGTGCGGCCGGGGAGCTCCGGCGGCAAGCCGGCCGCCCCGGCGCGTTCGCGGAGGCGCGCCGACGGCGTCCCGTTCTCCCCACACGTGGAATCCGTGGGAGGGCGACCAGAGTGCGTGTAGGACGATCAAGCCCGGAGCCGGTGCAGGGTGACGATCCGAAGCATCAGTCCGGAAACGAGAAGCGGAGGAAGCGGTCGTACAGTGCACCCTTTCGGAACTGGCGCACGATCTCGTGCCGGCCGCGGCTCTGTGTCTCCTTCACGCGGAGCAGGCCGAATTCCGCGAGCGGCTCGAGCACCCGCCCCTCGAGGATGGCCCCCGTATCGATCCAGTGCGGCAGATCGGCCAGCTCCTCGGTGACCGACGGGAGAAGTGTTTCCGTCAGCAGTCGCCCGGGGGTCTTCCAATCCAGGGCAACACGCCCGAGCCGGTACAAAACGAAGGCGATGGTGTGCTGCAGCGAGGCGAGCTCCGGTCCGTACCACCAGAGGTAGCCAAGGTTCATCTCCCGGAACTGCGTGCGGAAGAGGAGCGCGATGAGCTCACCGGCGCGTCGCTCGTCGAGGAGTCGTCGGCCGCGCGCGGTGAGAGAGAACTTCCGCTTCCTCATCTTCATCAACCCCGCGAGACCGAGCAGGGAGCGAAGCACGTGAAGGGGAAAGAGATCCTCCTCGTTCCCCCGCCGGCTCAGCACCTCTTCCCACGGATAACCCTCCGGCCAGAGCATACGCGAGGCGATCCCGGTTAGTGCGGCGCGGTTGAGATGTCCGCGGGTGGCGGTGGCCGCAACCTCTCCCTTCTCCTCAAGATAGAGGAGCATGGTTCGCGCGTTGCGCAGGAGGCGCGAGCTGGCGAGGTCGCCGCTCGGGATCTCCTCGTTCAGGGTGAGCACGCCGGTGCCGTCCCACGGGTCCTGGAGGAGGAGCCGCACGCGATCCGGCGAGAGGCCGCCGAGCTCCCGCTGAGGGCGTCGGTTGTACTTCGTGGACGCCCGCATCAATCCGGCGTTGATCTCCTCGAGTGAGAGATTGGGGTTCTCGCTCAGCATCTGTTCGACCACGCGGCGTGCCATCTCCCTCGCCTCCTCGATCGGCGGACGCGGGCGTGTGTACGGCTCGGACGGGGGGAGATCTCCGGGCATCGGAACTGGTCATGGCTGCAGTGTCGGCGAGTTGCACGTTCGCGGGCTTCACCCCGGGAGTGCCCCTCGGAATACCACAAGCCTGGCGATTGGGGTGGCAGACGGCAAGTGGGCACGCTCCGCTCCGAGCCGCCACCCCGGTGCTCGCAAGCGTCTGACCTACCGGGTGTCGCACGTTCGCCTCCATCCCTCCCGCGCGCATTGGCCGAGTACCGCCGATCACTGTAAACTTCCGGTATCGATAGACGACCGCACCTTTGCCACCGAACGCGGTCCGCCCACCCCAGCCCTGATACCCTCCATGCCATTCCCGATCCGAACCGGAGAAAGCCGCTCGCTCCGACGCGCGGCTCTCCTGGTAACCGCCGTGCTCGCAACCGGCTGCGCCACCGCCGAGATCGTCCCCCCGCAGCCGGTGGATGGTCTGCCCGAGGTGGTGCGGGAGTTCCGCGGCGTCTGGGTGGCCGCAGTCGCCAACATGGACTGGCCGTCGCGCCCGGGTCTCCCCGTGGACTCGCAGAAGGCGGAGCTGGTGCGGATGCTCGACCGCACGCGCGAGCTGGGGCTCAACGCCTTCATTTTCCACATCCGTCCGGCGGCGGATGCGCTGTACGCCTCTGAGCTCGAGCCGTGGTCGGAGTACCTGACGGGAGAGCAGGGGAGGGCGCCGGAGCCGTTCTACGATCCGCTGGCATTCGCCGTCCAGGAGGCGCACGCGCGCGGGATCGAGCTGCACGCCTGGTTCAACCCGTATCGGGCGCGGCACCCCTCCGCGCAGGGTCCGCTGGCGGCGACGCACATCGCCAACACCCATCCTGAGCTGGTGAAGCAGTACGGCAGCTACCTGTGGATGGACCCGGGCGAGGACGCGATCCGGGAGCGCAGCATCGCCGTGGTGCTGGACGTGGTGAACCGCTACGACATCGACGGGGTGCACATCGACGACTACTTCTACCCGTACCGGGAGCGCGGCCCGGACGGCCAGGAGCTGGACTTCCCGGACGAGGCGAGCTACACCAAGTACCGGGCGGCGGGCGGCACGCTGGGCCGCTCCGACTGGCGGCGCTCCAACGTGGACCGGTACGTGGAGGAGCTGTACGCGTCGGTGAAGCGGGCCAAGCCGTGGGTGAAGGTGGGGATCAGCCCGATCGGCACCTGGCGACAGGGCGGCGCGCCGCAGCTCGGCGGCTTCGACGCCTTCGAGCAGATCTACGCCGACTCGCGGAAGTGGCTGATGGAGGGGAACCTCGACTACTTCGTGCCGCAGCTCTACTGGCCCATCTCCCGGACCGACGTGAGCTTCCCGGTGCTGCTGAACTGGTGGGCGGAGCAGAACCCGATGGGGCGGGACCTGTACGCGGGGCTGATCCCCGGCAACGTGAACCACGACGTGCCGGGGCCGCAGAACCGGAGTGGGTGGCACCCCAACGAGATCCTGGGGCAGATCTACGTGACGCGCGGCCATCCGGGGAGCAACGGGCACGTCCATTTCCGCATGGGGAGTCTGATGGCGGATGGCGCTTACGGCCCGATCCGCGGGGCGGACACGATGGCGGTGGCGCGGCTGGATTCGATTCGGGCCCGGCAGGTGGCGGTGCAGGCGCGGCGTGACACGCTGACGCAGAAGCTGGTGGGGGAGGCGTATGCGCGTCCGGCGCTGGTGCCGGCGGCGACCTGGCTGGACGATGTGCCGCCTCCCGCTCCGAGCGGCAGCCTGCGGCGTCAGGGGGATGGGGTCGCGGTGGCGATCGAGCCCGGGCGCGGAGAGGCGGCGTTCCTCTGGGTGGTGCAGTCGCGCTGGGCGCAGGGGTGGAGGACGGAAATCGTGCCGGCCGCCCGTAGGGAGTGGATTGTCGGGAGCTCCGTGGGGCTCAGCGGGGCGCCCGAGGTGGTGTGGATTTCCGCTGTAGATCGGCTGGGGAACCAGAGTCGGCCGGTGGCCGTGGCGATGCCGTGATCCAGAGGAACGGCTGATCCGCAGATTACGCAGATTGCGCGGATTTCATCGAGCCAATCTGCGAAATCTGCGTAATCTGCGGATGGTCTTTCAACGATGACGGCCCGCCTCCGTGATTGGCGGATGTTGGACTCGTGGGGGAGGAGGCCACCGGGTTGCCCCACCACGATCAGCGGGGAAACGAGAACCGCAGAAATCGATCATAAAGGGCGCTCTTCCGGAAATGGCGCACAGTCCGATGTCGCTCGCGGCTCTGCGTCGTCTTCACGTGGAGCAGCCCGAACTCCGCGAGCGGTTGGAGCACGCGCCCCGCGAGAATCGCTCCCGTGTTGATCCAACTCGGAAGATCGGACAGCTCCTCGATGACCGGGGGGAGGAGCGTTTCCGGCAGCAGCCGCTGCGGGGTCTTCCAGTCCGACGCGACACGCCCGAGTCGAAAGAGGGTGAAGGCGAGGGTGTGCTGCAGCGACGAAAGGGGCGGTCCGTAGCTCCAGAGGTAGGCGAGATTCATCTCGCGGAACTGCGTGTGGAAGAGGAGCGCGAAGAGCTCACCGGCGCGATCTTCCTGGAGGAGCTTCCGTCCCCGTGCCGTGAGCGAGAACCTGCGCTTCCGCATCTTCATCAGTCCGGCCAGACCGAGCAGTAGCCGGAGGACGTGGATGGGAGAATAATCCTCCTCGTTCCCTCGCCGGCTCAGCAAACCTTCCCAGAGGTAATCATCAGGCCAGGTAAGGCGCGGCGCGATCTCAGCGAGCGCCTGGCGGGTGAAGTGGCCACGTGTTGCGGTGGCCGGGATTTCACCTGTCTCCTCGAGGTAGCCGAGCATCGCCTTCGCGTTACGCACGATGCGCACGCCGGCCAGGTCGCGGTGTGGAATTCCCTCGTACAGCGTCAGGACGCCGGCACCGTCCCACGGATCCTGGAGGAGTAGCCGGACCCGTTCGGGCGAGAGGCCGCCGAGCTCCCGTTGAGGGCGCCGATTGTACTGCATGGCTGCGCGCTGCAATCCCTCATTGATCTGCTCCACCGCAAGGTGGGGATCCTCGCGCAGCATCTCCTCGACCGCGGCGCGGAACATCTCACGCGTCTCCTCGATGAGAGAATGGGAGCCGGACGTGGGCTCGTCGGGGGTGCGATCCTGGGACATTCGGGATGTTTTGGTTCGATGGAGTCAATGGGTGCTCGACCACGGGTCACCTCCGCCGGCGCTTCTTTTTCTTCGCGCTCGGTCCGATCCCGCCCCGCGGCTTTGCCGGATCGCCCCCTCTCGCGCTCGCCATTGCGACCAGCGCATCGATCCACTCCGCCAGCGTTTCATCCAGCGCAAGGAGTCCAGCATTTCCTCGGCCGCGATTCGGGTGGGGCAGGGAGCACGCGGCGGGGGAGGTTCCGGTTCCCGAGAGCGAGGAGGCTGATCGCGCCCTCCACGGAGATCGCGCGTGCCTCCGGCGCGTGCACCGCGATGGCGATGGCGAGGCTGAGAGGCGGCTCTCCCGAGCGGTTCTTCAGCATCACCATACGGTGAGCGGATCCAGAGATCGGGCTCCACCTGGATCACCCGCCCCAGCCCGATCCAGCCGATGCCGGAGGCGTTGTCAGGGCTGTGTTCCACCATTCTGAGGCGGTCCCCGCTGCCGAGATCGCGCAGCACCGCGTGGTCGCCGGAACGCTCCTCCACATGGCGGTCGGCGGTCAGCAGCATGGCGGCGTCGAGCTCCTCGAGCGCCACCTCGCCCAGGCGGTCGGAGGCGAAAGCGAGCGCGAGATCGTGGGGGATGAGCGCCCGTTCGCTCGATCCGCGCTCACTTTCTGCACGCGCGAGCGCATTCGCCTCGTGGCGCACCTCGTCGGCGAGGCGCGCGAGCCCCGCATCGCCGCGTCGAGGGCGGCCGTCTCGGGGGCGTCCAGGAGGTGATCGGCCGTTTGCATCTGTTCAGGACGGGAGGGCGGCGGACATTTCAGCAGTTCGGCAAAGGTCGCGGGCGGCGCAGGGTGACACAAGATCGAGTCGATTCGGAACGGAACTGCCTGGCCGCAGATTACGCAGATTGCGCAGATTGCATCGGAGCGTGAAGGGTGCTTGTGGGTTTCGTTAGCCCCGCACCGAAGCTTTCCAATCTGCGCAATCTGCGTAATCTGCGGATCATAACGGCTCGATGTCCGCCCCGTCGCAGGCACCCCGATGACCTCCCTGAACGATCCCCAGACCTACGCCATCATCGGAGCCGCGATGGCGGTCCACGCCAATCTCGGCTGCGGCTTCCTCGAATCCGTGTATCAGGAGGCGCTCTCGCTGGAACTGGAATCGCGTGGAATCCCCTCTGAGCGAGAAGTCCCGGTCCGGGTGCGGTACAGGAACACGGTTCTGCGGGCCTCGTATCGTGCCGATTTCGTCTGTTACGAGCAGGTCGTCCTTGAGCTGAAGGCGCTCGCCTCCATCTCCAGCGTGGAACAGGCGCAGATGATCCACTATCTGAAGGCGACAGGTCTGCGCCGCGGGCTCATCCTCAACTTCGGGGGGGGAGCCTACAGTTCCAGCGGGTCGTGCTCACGCCCGGCGAGCTCGATCCGCAGATTCCCCCACGAGTGCCACATCCGCCGATCACGGAGCCGGGCCGTCACCGATGAACCACCATCCGCAGATTACGCAGATTTCGCAGATGGGCCGGTACCGATCTCGGCCCATCTACCAGCTTTGCACGATCATCTGCACCGAATCGGGAGAGCCGCCTGTCACTGCCGGTACAGCCTTGCATCGATTCCGTGGCGGATCAGCAGTTTCTGGAATCCCTGCCGGAGCATGCCCGCCTCCTGCGCGGCGCGTGTGACGTTCCCCAGCGTGCGCTGGAGCAGTGCTTCCAGGTAGCTCCGCTCGAACTGTTCCACGACCTCCTGCTTGGCCCGCTGAAAGCCCTGCCCCTCGTCGGCGCCACTCTCCATGAATCCGGCGGCGGGCGTCGCAGGATCGGTGATCTCCGCCGGCAGGTCGGCAGGGGTGATCTCCACCGAATCACCCAGCACGTAGCTCCGTTCGACCGCATTGCGGAGCTCGCGCACGTTGCCCGGCCAGGAGTAGCGGAGGAGAACCTCCTCCACGGCGGCGGACAGCGACCGGGCCGGCACGCCGTACTGCGCGGCGATCTGCTGTGAGAAGTGGCGCGCCAGCACCGGCACGTCGGCTCGCCGCTCTCGCAGCGGTGGGAGGCCGAGCTGCACCACGTTGAGTCGATAGAAGAGATCCGAGCGGAAGGCACCGTCGGCGATCATGTCCTCCAGCGGCCGGTTGGTCGCGGCGATGATGCGGATGTCGACGGGCATCTCCTCGGTGCCACCCACGCGGGTAACGGTTCGCTGCTCCAGAACGCGGAGGAGCGCGGCCTGTGCGCGCGGTCCCATCTCGCTCACCTCGTCCAGGAAGAGCGTCCCGCCGTTGGCCGCCTCGAACACACCCTTCTTCCGCTCGCGAGCGTCGGTGAACGCGCCCTTCTCGTGGCCGAAGAGTTCGCTCATCAGCAGGCTCTCGGAGAGCGCGGCACAGTTGACGGAGATCATGCTGCGCCGGGAACGCGGGCTCAGATCGTGGATCCCGCGGGCGACCACCTCCTTGCCGGTGCCCGATTCACCCTGCAGGAGGACGCTGGCGACCGGACTGCGCGCGATCTGGGCGATGCGCTGCTTCAGCGATACGATCGCGGGGGACCCGCCCACCAGGCCGGCCAGCGGGGCACCGGAGTCCGGGGCATCGTCGTTGAAGCCCACACACGCGGTACCCACCATCGCCAGGAGATCGCTGAACTCGAAGGGTTTGCCGATATAGTGGAACGCTCCGGCCTTCATCGCCGTAACGGCGCGCGAGTATTCCGCGTAGGCCGTCAGGACGATCACGACCGGGTTGGAGCGGAGGCGGCGCAGGTCCGGGAGGATCTCCAGGCCGGGACGATCCGGCAGGTTCTGATCGAGAAGAACCACGTGCGGCGCGCGGGCCGCTGCCCGGGAGAGACCGAGGCTGGCGGTGCCCGCCACGTCCACTTCATAGCCGTGGCTGTCCAGAGCCTCCGCGAGGAATTCGCGGAAGTTTCGCTCGTCGTCGATGATCAGGACGCGTGGCCGCATGATAGCGATGCCGGAGAAGGCCGCGCTCGATGCGCCCCGGGAGCGGGGCGATCGGATCAGGAACCTGCCGGAGCAGCCTGGTTGATATGTGCGGGAGAGCTGCCGTCAATTGTAATCCGGGGCAGGGAGAGTCGCAACGTGGTGCCGCGTCCCACCTCGGAATCAACGCTCAGGCTCCCGCCCATGCGCTCCGCCTCACGGCGGGCGAGGGCCAGCCCCAGCCCCGACCCACCGGGCTTGGTGGAGTAGTTGAGGTCGAAGATCCTGGCCTGCTCGTCGGCGGGTATGCCGCGGCCGGTATCCTCGACGCTCAGGAGGAGGGCGTCGCCCCGCGCGCGCAGCTTCACGTTCACCATGCCGCCCGCCCCGACCGCCTCCAGCGCATTGACGAGCAGGTTGGAGATGACCAGACGCAGGTGGTGCGGGCCCCCGAGAGTATGCTCCACTCGCGACGGGTAGGTCTCGGTCACCATTGCCCCGCGGTCCTCGGCCATGGGCCGGATGTCGCTGACGCAGGCGCGCACGAGCTGAAGCAGCTCGATCGGGTGGCGAGGCTCGCCCGCACCGGTGTGAGTGAAGCGCAGAAGGCCGGAGACCAGATCGTCGATGCGCTGAACGTCACGCTGAATGCGCTGGAGACGTTCCGTGTCATCGCATTCACTGCCCAGGAGATAGAGACCCATCTTCAGGCTCGCCAGCGGGTTCTTGATCTCGTGGGCGAGTCCGGTGGCGAGATCGCCGAGGGAGGCGGCCCGATCGGCCTCGTCCAGCTCCCGCTGCGCCGCTCGCAGCTTGAGGTACGAGGAGGCGTTTCGCAGCGCCGCGGCGACACCCTGCGCCAGCGCTCTGAGCACCGCGTGCTCCGGAGGTTCGAGGTCCCGGCCGTCGAGCCGGTTCCCGAACGAGAGGAGGCCGAGGAGGTACCCATCGGGCGCGTAGATCGGCAGGTCCACGCGCCCTGCGGACCTCCCGCGGCTGATCATACGCCGCAGCTCGGCTTCGGAGCGCGTTGGAATGCCTGCGGAATGATCGATGTCCCAGGAGTCGACCAGTTCGGCCGAGAGTTCCAGCTTCACGTCCCTCACCTCGAGGAGGCGGGGAAGGTCGCGCGAAACGAGATCGATGATGCGCTCCGGTTGCAGCTCCGTGCACACCCTGTCGACGAAGTCATGAGCGCGGTGCTCCAGATCCGCCCAGCGGGTGAACAGCTGGCGATCCACCATCTCGCGCGCCCAGCGAAGGACGGGGGAGAAGATGATCGCGGCCGCGAAGATCGCGAGGAACATGAGGCTCTCGACGCCGCCCATGCTCGGTTCCAGTGAGTGCACGATGGCGGCGGCGCCCGCGACGGCGAATCCGTACAGACCGGTGAGCATGAAGGACGCCGAGGAGGCGAAGCGGCCGTGCAGGCGCCAGCGGCCGCTCCCGCGATCATCGATGGTGAAGAGGTAGAGGGTCGCGGTGCCCACGACGAGGAGCAGGAGGAGCGCCTTGAACTGACGAAGGAACTCCCGCGCCTCGAGCGGCGCAGCGGGTGTGAGCACGGCGATGGAGCCGGGAATTCCCGCCAGAAGGAAGAAGAGGATCGTGAGAACGAGCCAGCGGAGAGCGTTGCTCGGCTCCCGGATCCTCCGGAGCACCATCATGGAGCCACCGACTGCAAGGAGTTCCGAGATGAGACCCGCGCCGGCCCGGAGTTCCTGCTCGAAGCCCGGGGGGCGCCAGGCCAGCGGTGCCTGAAAGCCCCGGGTGATGAAGAAGAGTGTGACGGCCAGCGACGTATAGATCCCGGCCCAGAGCCGGGCGTCCCGCAGGCGCATGTTCACACCGGCATGCAGCACGAGGAAGTGCAGCAGCAGCGCCGGAAAGAAGAACCTGTAGGCACCTCCCTGGATCTGCCAGAGCGCGTTCGCCGTGTTGATGAGCCAGCCGCCGAGCGGGACCTCCACCGGAAGGGTGACGGGTGCGATGAAGAGCATGGCCGCGCCCAGCACCATCGCGTCCGGGTACTCCCCTCTCCAGATGATCAGCGCCATCCCGATCAGCCAGGCCAGAAGTGCGAGCCCGAACCGGTACCACAGATAGCCCGAGAACGTCGTGGAGCTCTCCACGATCGGTATGGTGAGCGAGTGCCGGACTCCCCGCCGCAGGATGTCGAGCTCCACCGCGACTGCGGATCGAGCCGACCGCAGCAGCGTGAGTCGCTCCGCCGTGGCGCGATCCCCGTCGATCGCGACCACCCTGTCCCCGGGAACCAGCCCCGCTCCATTGGCTACCCAGGTGGTGTGCGTGACAAGGAATCCTCCCACCTCGTCATCCATCGGTACGCCGGACCAGCCGAGCTCCACATCGTGACCGCTCGGAATGGCGGACGGCAGGTTCAGGGGCATCAGCAGCCCGAGCCCGATCAGCAATCCGCGAAGCAGGGTAGCGAGGTTCGGGGCGCTCGGAGCGGGGGCGCGGAGCGCGCGTGCCGGAGAATGCATCACGGCGGGCCTGTGGGGAGGATGGAAGGCGTCTGTAGTCGTGCCGAGCGGCAGTGGCTACTTGCCAGATGTGTACCGCACGGGCGGGACGGCGGGACCCATGCCGACAGTCTACTGCGGATCGACCGTTTCTGGCCACTTCTGCGGTGTTTAGGGGGTGGGACGGGTGTCGACTGGCCGTGTGACGGAGAGTGCCCGATCCCTGGGGGGTGCAACCCAGAAGGTGCGAATCCGCACCTCGGGGGTGGCGGTCCAGTGGCCCGGGTCGAGCCCGTCGCGGTGGTCCCGAGACCGTCTCGGTCGGCACCAATGCATTGCTGCCAAAGGGGTTCCCCGAAACCGTCGACTCTTCGGCCCCGGATGGTACACCTTCTGCCTTTCACTCCGCCAGCCACCACCGATCATTTCCGGCAGGGAACAGCACGCCACCAGCCAGATCCGGGCTTCCTCGATCTCGTTGGCTCGCGCGGCGAAGTTGCCGGCGTACAGGCTTCCCGGTAGCAGATCTCCAGACGTTACACCGATCGCACACCCGGACCGTACGGGTCCCGATCAGGCTCCGATTCGCGGAGCGAATCCGTCCCATTTCCAGGAGGTAGCATGAACTCCAGCACTTCCGTGAGGACGCTTCTGCTGGTGCTCGTGGGCGTCCTCTGCGGCGCCGCGCCCGCGCAAACGCAGGAACGTGGAGGGATCACCGGCACCGTCGTGGAGTCCACGACCAGGCGGCCGCTCGTCAGCGCGCAGGTCATGGTGCAGGGGACGGGCATCGGCACCATCACCAACGCCCGCGGGCAGTTCATCCTGCCCAACGTGCCGGCGGGTGCGGTGACCGTTCGTGTGCAGCTGATCGGCTACGCGGCCGCGGAGCAGTCGGTGGTGGTGACCGCCGGCCAGACCACCAACATCGCGTTCGAGATCGGGCAGGAGGCGCTCCGGCTCGATGAGGTCGTGGTCACCGGCACGGCGGGCCGGCAGGAGCGGCGCGCCCAGGGTGCCGCGATCACGAACCTGAACGTGGGCCAGGTCGCCGAGGTGACGCCGGTGCAGAGCGTCACCGAAGTGCTGCAGGGGCGGATCCCCGGGGTCTCGGTGGGACAGGGCTCCGGCGTACTCGGCTCCGCACAGCAGATCCGGGTGCGAGGCGCGTCTTCGATCTCGCTGTCCAACGAGCCGTTGATCTACGTCGACGGCATCCGGATCGACACACGGAGCACCTCACTGACCGCCGGCGCGGTGGTGAACCCGCTGAACTTCCTGAACCCCGACGAGATCGAGTCCGTCGAGATCGTGAAGGGACCGGCCGCGGCCACCTTGTACGGTGCCGATGCAACCGCCGGCGTGATCCAGATCATCACCAAGCGCGGGGCGGCCGGCAGCCAGTTCAGGCACACCGTCTCGCTCAGCACGAGCCGGTCGGAAGGGAATTTCACACCTCACCGGACCTTTGCGGCCTGCCGTGCGGTGGACATCACGACGGCCACCAGCCTGTGCAACGGGCTGGCGGTCGGCTCGATCGTCTCGGATCAGGCGATGGAGCGCTACAACATTCCCCGCACCGGCGAGCAACTCGGCTTCACCTGGACCACGCGGGGTGGCGGTGAGCGCTGGGGCTTCTTCTCCTCGCTCGGTGCGGATACGGAGCAGGGGATCCTCCCCAACAACCACCTCGATCGCCTCTCCGCGCGCATCAACTTCAATGCGATGCCGTCGCAGAGGATGCGACTCGAGTTCAACTTCCCGATCCAGCGCGTGACCGGAGATTTCCCGGTGACCGGTGGCAGCAGTGCCGGTTGGACGACCGGTGGGATGGCCGGCAGCCCGCTCACCGTGGGAACGCCAACCGACGGCTGGTTCGGGGCCAACCGGACTCCCGAAGCCATCAGCGCCATCGAAAACTCGCTTCACACGACGCGCGTGATCCCCGATTTCAAGGTGAACTGGGACCCGACGAGCTGGCTGGTGAACCGCTTCACGGTGGGTGCCGACATAGCGCTGTCCGATCGAGTGCAGTTCTACCCGAAGAACGACCGGTCGTGGTACACGGCACAGCAGAACCGCGGACAGATTCAGGAAGATCGGCAGAAGCTTCAGCGATTCACACTCAACTACCTCGCGACCGCGACGCTGCCATCGTTCGGCGCCTGGGGGTCCAGCCTGTCGGTCGGGACCGAGGTTCAGGCCGAGGAGGAGGATCTCACCTACGCCTTCGGAAACTCGCTGACGACCAACGCGGCACGATCGGTGAGCGCCGCCGCGCAGATCTCGGGCGGACAGTCCGTCATCCAGGACCGGCGGGTCGGGTTCTACGCGCAGTGGGAGCCGAACCTTCGCGAGCGGCTCTACTTCCAGTTCGGGGCGCGTGCCGACCGCTTTGCCGCCTTCGGGGTCGAGGCGCCCTGGTTCGTGAGCCCGTCGGCCCGGGTCTCGTACGTGCTCTCCGATGAGCCCTTCTGGAATGTGGCTGCGATTCCGTCGCTCCGGCTGCGGGCGGCCTTCGGCACCACCGGGCGGGCACCGGTGGCGGGTGCGTCGCTTCAGACCTTCAGCGCCGGTCCCTACCTGATCGGCCCGGGGACGGTGGCGTCCGGCATCGTGCCGCTCAACGCGGGTAATCCGAGCCTGAGAGCAGAGCGCGGGCAGGAGCTCGAGGTCGGCCTGGACGCGGCGCTCTTCTCCGAGCGGCTGGGGGTGGAGCTCACGCTCTACAACCAGGTCACGCGCGATCTACTTCTGCGCGTCCCGCAGCCGCCCTCACTCGGCTTCGTAGAGAATCCCTACGACAACATCGGCGAGGTGCTGAATCGCGGGATGGAGCTCTCCCTGCGCGGTCAGCTGATCGCCACTCCCCGCTTCGGGTGGGACGTGCAGGCCGGAGTCAACGCGCTTCGTAACGAGGTCGTGGATCTGGGCGGAGTCGCATCGTTCGAGTCGATCCGCTTCGGGGTGAATCGGGTGGCCGAGGGGCGTCAGGTCGGCGCCTACTTCACGCATCGGGTCCGCTCGGTGGACGCCGCCGCGGGCCATGCGATCGTCTCCGATACGGTGGAGTATTTCGGAAACCTCCTGCCGACCCTGGAGGGCAACGTCTCCTCCACCATCACGATGTTCACGAACTTCCGCATCTACGGGAACCTGGACTGGAAGCGGAACGTGATGCAGTACAATGCGACCGATGCCTACCGTGAGCGCAACTTCGGAGTCGGGGAGCGCTGGGTCCGTCGCAACGAGATCCTCACCGATGAGGAGCGACTTCGCAGGTTCGGGCCGTACGTGACGGAGAGCGGCGAGTCGATCGGGGTGGGGAGTGTGCTGGACGTGTATCTGGAGCCGGCGGACATCCTCCGCCTGAACGAGCTGTCGCTGATCTATGCCCTTCCGGCCGGGCTGGCGAGGCGCACGCTGCGGGCGCAGGCGGCATCGATCACCCTCTCCGGGCGGAATCTCGCCTTCTGGTCTCCGTACACGGGTTTCTATCCCGACGTCCAGAACGAGTTCGACGCCGTCGCGGGGCGGGCGGACTTCTTCACGCTGCCGCCCTCCCGCCGCATCGGGTTGCGGCTGGATGTGACCTACTGATGACTGGAGATCACTTCATGATAAAGATCCGCAAGCTGGCGGGCCTGCCGCTGGTCGCGTGCACGATGGCCGTGGCCGGGTGTGACGACTTCATCTCGGTGAGCAATCCGAACGTGGTGGAGGCGAGCGGGATCGACCCCGCCACCGACGGGCCTCTGATCGCCTGGTCGGCCTACCAGAACTTCGTGGCCGGCTACGGTGGGATCGTGCTGTACACCGCCTGGTTCACCACCGAGGCGTGGACCGGAGACTCCGCAGAGGATCGTTCCGAGGTGGGTCGCCGTGCCATCGATCCGACCAACTCACGGCTCAACAACGATGTGTGGGTCTGGTTCTCCCGTGGAATGGCCACCGCGGAGGATGCGGCGGACATCCTCGCCGAGGCACCGAATCCGGAGCGGAACATCCATCTGGCGCGAGTCAGCCTGGCGTCCGGCTTCGCGTACCTGCAGATGGCTGAGACCTTCTGCGAGGGGGCGGTGCGTGGTGGCCCCCCGCTCTCCACGGAGCAGATGCTGACGCTGGCCACGGAGCGGCTGACACGGGCACGTTCCGTCGCCACCGCGGCCGGCGGCACCGATGGAACGGCGATCGCCAACGCCGCGGCGGTCGGGCTCGGCCGCACACACCTGCAGGCCGGCCGCCCCACGGACGCGGCCGCGGCCGTGCAGGGAGTCCCGGCCGGCTTCGAGTTCCTTCTCTACAACCTCGACGACCCCGCGAACCGGGACAGGCTCGGCAATCGTCTCTGGGAGGCGACAGCGAACAGGGCGGCGCTCGTAGTCCCGCCGAGCTACCGCGCCCTCGCGGACGGCGGCGACACGCGGATTCGCTACCAGGACACGGGAACCACCGCCTACGACGGGTTCCTCCGGATGTACGCGCAACGAAAGTACACCGGCTGGGCCTCTCCTTACCGCCTCGCGACAGGGCTGGAGGCGCGATACATCGCCGTGGAGGCAGCGGCAAACGACGTCGCGATGCTCACCTTCGTGAACGAGCGGCGCGCCGCGGGCGGTCACGGACCCGTGGCCGGGATCACCGGGAACGAGCTGCTGCGCGAACTGCTCGCGCAGAAGTCGCTCGACTTCTGGATCGAGGGCCGACGGATGGCGGACTTCCGCCGTCACCCTCAGCTGATCACCGGAGTGATTCCGACGGGTGCGGAGCTGTACAAGCCGGCGGCAGGACCGGTCGGTTCGGATACCTGCTTTCCCCTCCCGTTCGCTGAGACCAGCACCAACCCGAACTTCCGATGAGGATCGCATCCATGAAACTGTCGCCAGCGGTGCCTCGATGGTGGACGGTGGTCGTGCTGTCTGCTGCGGCGGCAACCTCAGCCGACGCGCAGGCTCGCTACTCCATCGACGATCTGCTCACCGTCACGACGGTGCGAGATTTTCTGTGGGCGCCGGACGGTCGGCACCTCTACTACGTGAGCGATGCAGGTGACACCGGTACCTGGGAGATCTTTCGGGTTCCCACGGCGGGGGGAGCACCGCAGCAGCTCAGCCGAACCATCCCGCCCGAGCACCAGACGACACCCGTAGCAGACCGGCCCGAGCCGAAGGGTGATCTCGCCATCAGCGCGGACGGGCGACGCCTCTTCTTCACGTCAGCGCGGTACTTCCAGAACATGGACAACATCTTCTCCATGTCCGTGGATGGCGGGGATGTGCGGCAACACACATGGCACGACGCGGTGATCCAGACGGCGCCCGCACCATCTCCGGATGGCCGGACACTGGCCTTCTTCGATCGCCGCGCTCGTGGAACCAAGATCTACCTGCTGGATCTCCAGCGACCCAACGCCTGGCCAAGGCTGTTCTCACCGGGCAACGAAACGGAGCGCAACCCTGTCTGGTCACCGGACGGCTCCATGCTCCTGTTCACCCGGGGCGGAGACCTCTGGGTGCAGCCGGTCGGAGGCGGTGAAGCCCGGCGACTCGCGCGAGCCGGCTACGGCTCCGTCGGGTCACCGACCTGGTCGCCGGATGGGCGGCGGGTGGCGGTACAGTCGAGCGCCAGCGGCTTCTCCCAGATCGGCGTGGTCGACGTGGGGAGCGGAGAGCTGACACCGATCACCTACGCCCACCGCGAGCACACCTCCGTCGACTGGTCGCCGGACAGCCGGTCGCTGACGTTCACGGTCAGCGACGGGATCGGCGTGAGTCGACAGGTTGCGATCGCTGCGGCGGACGGCAGTGGCGAGGTACGGGTGATCACCAGCGGGCCCGGCATCCGCTCCTCTCCTCGCTTCTCCCCGGATGGACGGGAGATCGCATATCTCGAGACCACCGCGAACCGGACGGCCGACATCTGGGCCATCGCACCGGGTGGCGGCACGCCGCGCCAGATCACGAACTCGATGGGTCGGGTGGACCCCGCCCGGCTCGGCGACGCGGATCAGGTCACGTACCCTGCCGTCGACAACCTCCCGATCCCGGCCATCCTCATGCGTCCACCGGGCTTCGACCCGAGTCGCAGGTACCCCGCCGTCGTGGCGTTGCACGGTCATCCAACGCAGTGGAATCACACCTTCAACGTGTTCCTTCAGCACCTGTCGCAGCTGGGATTCGTCGTCATCGCCCCCAACCCGAGGGGAAGCGTGGGTCTGGGGCAGGGGTTCCACGACCTTCATGAAGGTGATTACGGCGGCACCGAGTTCGAGGATGCGATGGGAGCGGTGGAGTACCTGAGGCAGACCGGCTACGTGGACATGGACCGCCTCGCCACCTGGGGCGGCAGCGGTGGCGGTTACATGCAGTTCGTCATCGCCACGCAGGCGCCGACGGTATTCCGGGCCCAGGTGATCCGTGCGCCGGTCTCCGACTGGAAGTGGCTGGCGATGGAGCGGTTCGTGTCTCCCGGCCGGTTCGCCACCCCGACCCGTGAGCCCCAGCGAGCACGAGAGGAGTTCGGCGGCGCGTACACCGACATTCCGGAACGGTACGAGGAGCGCTCACCGCTGAATTTCGTCGAGAACGTGGTGGTGCCCCAGCTACTCATGCAGGGGATGCGTGACAGCTCCGTGCCCCCGAACGAATCGCGCCGCTGGGCAGAGCGGATGCGCGAGCTCGGCAAGGGCGACCTGATCGAATACGTCGAGTACGCGGATGAGGACCACTCACTCACTCGGTACCGCTCCACCGTGCGCGATCGACTCGTTCAGCAGCAGCGCTTTCTGGGCACGCATCTGAACCTTCCCGCGCTGCTTTCGCGATGATCGGAAGCACGACCCGGGCGGGCAGCCATCGGAGATCGAGCTCGATGGCGGGGGCGCGGGAGTACCTGACCGCGGCGCTCCTGCTGGCGGTGGTGACGTCGGCGGGGCTCGCTCAGACGACGTCCGAGTCCGCGGTGTCGGGCGGTGAGCACGTGGTGGAGACCCGGCACCGCATCCGTACCGGGGCGGGTGAACTGTCCTACCTGGCCCGGACGGGTCACCTGCCCCTGCGGGATGAAGCCGGTGTTCATCTGGCGGACATCTTCTTCGTCTTCTACACGAAGGAGGGTGTCGACAGCCGTACACGGCCGATCACCTTCGCGTTCAATGGCGGGCCCGGACAACCCGCCGTTTGGCTACATCTCGGCATCGGGCCCATGCGTGCGGTGATTCCCGAGCCGAGCCCGGACCGTCGTTTCGCCACGGGTTCGCCCGCACCACCTCCGTTCGCCTCACTCGAGGCGAACGAGGGATCGTGGCTCGACGATACCGACCTGGTCTTCGTCGATCCGGTTTCCACCGGCTACAGCCGTGCGGCGCCCGGTCAGAGCCCGTCGCAATTCCATGGTTATGCAGAAGACGTCGAGTATCTGGCGGAATTCGTCCGTCTCTTTCTCGGACGATACGACCGCTGGGGCTCACCGAAATTTCTCGTGGGAGAGAGCTATGGCACCACTCGCGTAGCGGGTCTCGCACGACACCTTCAGAGCCGGCACGGGATCTATCTCAACGGGGTAGTCCTGGTCTCCGGGATGCTCAACTGGCAGACGGGGCGCTTTCACGTCGGCAATGATCTCCCGTATCTGCTCTTTCTACCCAGCTACACGGCAACGGCCTGGTACCACGGCAAGCTGGAGGGGGGGACCCTGGAGGAAGCTCTCGCGGCGTCCCGGCAGTTCGCACTGGGCGAGTACGCCACGGCACTGCTGCTGGGCGACGATCTGCCGCCGGACCGACGAGAGAGGGTGGTCCAGCGCCTGGCATCCCTGACGGGGCTGGATCCAGCCTATGTGGAACGGAGCAACCTGCGCATCGATGGAAGCCGGTTCACCAAGGAGTTGCGGCGGACGGAGCGGGTAACGGTCGGTCGCCTGGACAGTCGCTTCCGCGGCGAGGATCGGGATGCGGCCGGTGAGCGGTACGACTACGATCCGAGCTACTACGTCTACGGACCGTTCAGCTCGTTGGTGAACGAGTATCTGCGTGACGTGCTGGGATATCGGACGGACCGCGCCTACGAGATCCGTGCGGGTGATCTGGTCCGGCCCTGGAGCTACGCGGGGTCACAGAACAGGTACCTCAACGTGGCGGAGGATCTCCGCCACGCGATGGCGGAGAACCCGTCACTGCGGCTCCTCGTGGCCTCGGGCTACTACGACCTGGCCACGCCCTTCTTCGCCATGGACTACACGGTGAGTCAGATGGGACTCTCCGCCGAGCAGCGCCGCAACGTGGAGCTCGCCTACTACGAGGCGGGGCACATGATGTACATCCATCCACCCTCACTCAGGCGGCTCCGCCAGGACGCCGCGCGCTTCATCGCCACGTCGGTTGCCGGACGCTGATTCATCTTCCGGCAGCACCGGAAAGAGTCGGCCGGCCGGAGCGCCGCCGACGTCCCATCACGATCGCATCAGGAGGAGATACCATGCGGCACCAGCACACCGCAGTGAGACACATCCATCGACGGCTCGCTTCGCCGTTCACCCGAATCACGGGGCGGTTCCTCTCAGCCCTGGCGATCGCCGCCAGCCTGGCGGGCCCGGCAGCCGCGCAGGTGGTGGTCGACGTACCGGAGGAGCTGGCGGTGGTGCGGCAGAGCATGGCCACGCCACAGATGCGCGAAGCGCTCGCCTTCGTGGAGCGGCAGATCGTCGATCCCCAGTATGTGATCCAGGACTGGACGGGGGTGTGCAACGCCTACGGCCCGTCCCGGGATGAGCTGTATCGTTCGAATCACATCTACAAGATGTTCAGGATCTACGGCCTGGAGCACGTATACATCGACCGCGACCTGAACGTGGTGGCGGTGCGGCCGGGGACGGGAGGGGGGCCCAAGGTGGTCCTCAATGCCCATCATGACAACGTGGCGCTGCTCCCGAGGGATCAGCCGATCGAAGCCTTCTTCCGCGACGGACGAATGTACTGCCCCGCGGCGGGAGACGATCTGGTCGGCGTGGTACAGCTCTTCACGATCCTCCGCGCCATGAACGAAGCCAACATTCAGACCCGCGGCGACGTGTGGTTCGTGGCGCTGAGTGGTGAGGAGAGTGGCTCGGTGGGGGCGGAGAACTTCGCCCGCGGCAACTATCCGCACAATCTCGACTGGCGCAGGGGAGACGCGGTCGTGCAGCTACACGGTGGATCGGGTGAAGGGGTGACCACGGGCAGCGAGCCCACCATCAACCTGGCAACGCTCAGGTTCTTCACGCCGTTCGAGCGGAACATCGAGGGTCAGCCGGGTGCCGATCGCCGCTGGCGGCCGCACGCCGTAGACGTCATGGCACACGCCATCGCCCGCATCCGCGCCGAGATCACGGATCCTCGCTCCGACTGTCTGCGCTGTCCGGGAGTGGAGGTGGCGGACGGTGCGGAGTGGTACGTCAACATGGCACAGCTGGAGGCCTCGGCGATCCGCAATCGCCCGGGTTCGGAGGCCGCGATCCTGATGGACATCCGGGCCGCGAACATCGAGCAGATGCGCGGTCTGCACGAGCGCATCATGACGATCGCCGACGAATCCTGTGGGGTCCTGCGTTCCGGTGGATTCGGCCCCCACAACCGGCCCGAGCGGTGCTCGTACAGCTTCCGGGTCGACGAGGTGTACGGCCGCGACTGGTCGGTGGATCCCATACCCGGCTTCGACCGGGTCCAGAATCCGGCGGCACGGATGGTCGCCGCCGCGGGTCATGCGCTGTACGGATTCCCGCCGATCATCGAGCCCGATCGTGGCTGCGGCGACTGCAGCAACATGTACAAGGCCGGGCTTCCCTCGTTCTCCTTCCGCGGAAGTGTGATCGACCGAGGCAATGGTCGCTTCGAGCGTGGTCCCAGCGGCCGACAGGGAGGGCACGACGTCACTGAGAGCCAGGCCATCGAGAACATGTGGGCGGGTGTGAAGCATGGCCTCGTGTTCGCCACCGCCTATGCAGGGCTGCAGCCTCGAGCCGCATCCGCGAGGCGGGAATAGCTCTTCGGTTGCGCGCCCCGGTTCTGGAGGAACTCTGGTGAGGCGGTGGGCACGGCCAGGGATTCTGGCCGTGCTCGCCTGCATCGGCTTCCGAGATCCAACTCCGCTGGCCGCACAGGCCGGTGCGGGTGATCTCCACGAAGGTCTCGCGCTGTCGCTTGGAGGATGGATCCAGCCGCGGCTCGAGATGGAAGAGGGCGCCGATGGCGAGTGGACCAGCCGGATGGTCATCCGACGTGCGCGGCTGGACCTTCGCGGCAGGGTGGTCGCCCCCGATCTCTCCTTTCGCCTGCAGGCGGACATCGCGAAGGGTGGGCGGCTGCGGGACGCGTGGGTCGCGTGGACGCCCGTGAGCGCGGTGAGCGTACGCATCGGCCAGCAGTCGCTTCCGTTCGCATTCCAGGTCAGTCCTCGTCGGCGTCAGTTCCCCGAGGCATCGCTGCTCCTCGATTCTCCGGAGAGTCGCGATGTCGGAATCGTGCTGGAGGGACGTGCAGGAGAGGTTCTGAGCTACGAAGCGGGACTCTTCGACGGGTCGGGGGGGGGCACGGAGTCGGGTTCTGGGACCGGTCATCTGGCATCGGCGCGCGTCCATGTCGCGCTGGTGGGAGCCCTGCCGCGCGAGGAGACTGACCTTGTCCGCACGGCGCCGTTCGCGAGCGCGGTCGGCGTGGGGCTGCAGCGAGGCTCCCGGAGCCAGATGGAGCTGTGGCCGGCGGCTCTGACCGGGCAGCACGCGGTTCCCGTTCCCAACGATTGGGTGAGCGTTGTCGGAGACGTTCAACTGCAGCACCGGGGTGCGGCGGTACAGGCCGCCTATTCGGAACGGCGCAGGGATGCGGGAGTGGAGCCGAACCCGGCCACCGGTCGATCGTGGATGGCGGCGGCGGGCTACGTGCTCGGGACTCCGGTACCGATCGAACTCGCCATCCGGCACTCGGCGGTCGAAGTTCAACGGGCAGGTTTGCTCGGAAGGGGCGAACTGACCGAAGCGGTGGCTTCCATCTTCCACATGGGTCATTCGCTGAAATCGCGCTTCGGTGTTTTCGACCGACAGGAAGGGTCGGACCGGCAGAACAGGGCTTCTCGCGGAGCTACATCTCCAGTTCTAGGCGAGCGGCGACCGCACGCCCGGGATCGGCGGGTCGCGGTCGGCTCTGTGCCCGGGAGATCAAGGCCGGGGGAGTGGAGCTGCCGCCGGAGCAGCGGGTCTCACATGAGTTCGTGGTCATGTAGCGAACGACGGGGGATCCGCGGACAGGGGTGTGCACCTGACTCGACCGATCCCCGGATCCTGTGGTCGGCCGACCCGGCTCAAAGCACACGCTCGCCACGTTCGGCCCCCTGTCATTTCGAGCGTGCGGCCCCCTGTCATTTCGAGCGTGCGGCCCCTGTCATTCCGAACGTTCGGCCCCCTGTCATTCCGAGCGAAGTCGAGAGCCTGCCCTGAGCGCAGCCGAAGGGAATTCCTCTCCGTTCCCCGCCCACGCGCCGCCGGTGAAGAGCTCTCGCTGCCCGCAGATCGCTTTGACCTGGCCGGCGCCCCGGAGGGATCCCCTTCGGCTGCGCTCAGGGCAGGCTCTCGACTGCGCTCGGGATCACCCGGTCGCCCATGCTCGCAGACGCACAGGTTACACGCGACTCAGCGGGTCTTCAGAACCCCTGACACGACATCCGGTGCCTGGTTGAGTCAGGTGCATACCCTGTCTGCGGATCCCCTCCCGCTGGATCTTTCCTCTGACTGTCGAAACGCGGGCGACTCCAGTATCACCAGCCCCAGAACCGTCTCAATGACACCGGCAGGTACCGCACGGCTCGGTTACATCTGCGTGGGCGGCGTAATCCGCGGATGTCCCCCTGCTCGATCTCAGCTCCCCTCGTATCCCCACGGCGCCGGCGGCGGCGGCACCTCATCCGTCAGATCAAATACGAAGGTCGCGCGTGGCTGGCCGTGTCGCGACAGGTGGTAGTGCAGCCGCTCGCCCGGCGTCAGCGTGATGGTCCAGACGTTGGTGGCCGCCTCGGGGAGGAGCTCGGCGGTGAAGGCGTCCGCCGGGAAGCTCTGGCGGGTGGCCGTGCCCGGCTCGCTCGTGTCGCCGCCGTACTGCGTGACCGGATCATCCGTGCCATCCTCGATGCGGTGATCGTGCTTGAGCCGCAGTCCGTCGGCGGTGCGCGTGATGATCCAGGTGCGCGAGCGGTTCTCGCCCACGTGCAGCGGGATCTGCACCTCGTACGGCTCGCAGTGGCGCACGTGCATGATCATCTCCCCCTCGAATCCCGACCCCGACACCAGTTCCGCCTCGCCGCGGAAGGCGCGGCCGCAGAGGGAGGTCAGGTGGGCGAGAAAGGCGTCCTGCGGGCTCTGCGCGGTAGCGTCCGCGGCGGTGCCGGCGGCGGCCGCCGGGGTGGTGTCGACTCCGTCGGATCCGCCGCCACAGGCAGGTGCGGCGAACAGGGCGAGGATGAGGGGGATCGTGCGAGTCCAGCGGGGCATGTTTGCCTCCGGTTGCGGGTTTGGATTGATGGAGCATCCTGCGGGGGCGGGGGCGCGGCGTCAAGTCGGGAATACTGGAGCCACCCGCGTTTCGACAGTGATGAGAAGAGATCCAGCGGGAGGGGGATCCGCAGATTTCGCGGATCTCGCGGATTTCATCGAGCCGATCCGCGAGATCTGCCGAATCTGCGGATAGTCGTTCAAGGGTGACGGCCCGGCTCCGGGATCGGCGGATGTGCGTCTCACGCGGTACTGACAGAGCGGGTCCTGCGGAGCAGGCGCGCCCACAATCTCCGGGAATCGGCGAAACCTGCGGATCACCCATCCACAGAATCTGCGCCCCGGTACCCACCGTCAGTGCTCCGCGATAGATTTCCCGCACGTCCGATCACCCGTCCGTTCCTCATCTCAGGGCCTCGATGCGTCTCCTCCTCACCGCCGATCTCCACATGGGTCGCCGCCCGTCGCGGCTGCCCGATCACATCGACGCGGGTCCGCTCTCCAGCACCGCGAGGTGGGCGGCGATCGTGGAGACCGCGATCGCCGAGCGTGTCGACCTGGTCGCGCTGGCGGGCGATGTGGTGGACCAGGCGAACCGCTTCTACGAAGCCGTGGGACCGTTCGAGGAGGGGGTGGCGCGGTTGGCCGCGGCGGGGATCCGCGTGGTGGCGGTGGCGGGGAACCACGACCACGAGACGCTGGCGGCGGTGGCGCGGCACCTCGATCCCGGCGAGTTCACGCTGCTGGGGCGCGGCGGGCAGTGGGAGCGGATGACGATTGAGCGGGACGGCGCCGCCGCGCTGCACGTGGACGGCTGGTCGTTCCCGCAGGCGTGGTGCGACGAGGATCCGCTCCGCGACTATCGACCGCCGACGACGGACGGTGTTCCCGTTCTGGGGTTGCTGCACGCCGACCTGGAGGTGGGGGTGAGCCGTTACGCGCCGGTGCGGCTCTCCGATCTGCGGATGCAGCCGCCGGCGCTCTGGCTCCTGGGGCACGTACACGCGCCGGCGCTGCTCGAGCTGTCCGGCGCTGCCACCGTTCTCTACCCGGGCTCGCCGCAGGCGATGGATCCGGGCGAGCCCGGCCCGCACGGTGTCTGGCTGGCGGAGCTGGACGGTGCGAACCGCTTCGAGCTGCGCATGATTCCACTCTCCACCGTTCGCTACGAGACGCTCGAGGTGGACGTCGGGGGCGAGGAGACCGAGGGCGGGCTGGATGCGCGGGTGAGCGGCGCGGTGCGTGACTTCCTGCGGGAGGTGGTGGAGAGCGGGTGCGGGCCGCTGAAATACCTGAGCCTGCGTCTGCGGCTGACCGGCCGGACCACGCTGCACCGGGTGCTGGCCGAGCGGCTCGACCGGATCGCCTCCGATCTGGAGACGGAGGATCGTGGGGTACGGGTCATGGTGGAGCGCGCCTCGCTCGCGACGCGCCCCGCATGGGACCTGGCCGAGCTCGCGCGCGGCCGCGACGCGCCGGGGATCCTGGCGCGGCTGGCGCTGGCGATCGATTCCGGCGAGATGACGTCGGAGCAGGAGGCGCTGCTGCAGCGGGCCACGCGTGCCGCCGACGAGGTCAGGGGAGCGCGCATCTACCGTGCAGTGATGGATGAAGGTGGAGCCGGCAGATCTCGAACGGAGGCGCTGGAGACGCTCCGCGAGCAGTCGCTGCTCCTCCTCGACACGCTGATGGCTCAGAAGGAGGTGGTCTGATGAACGCGTTGCACATCCGCGAGCTGCACGTCCGGCGGATGCCCGGTGTGGAGGATGGCGGCTTCCGACTCACGGGACTGGTTCCGGGGATCAACCTGATCCACGGTCCCAACGCCTCCGGGAAGACTACATCCGCGCGCGCTCTCCACGCGGTGCTCTGGCCCGGCCTGAAGGGCGCCGAGCGAGCGGCGCTGAACGCAGAGTTCACGCTCGACGGGGTGCAGTGGTCCGCGAGCGTGGAGGCCGGACGCGCCGAGCACCAGCGCGATGGGGTGCGCGCCGACCTTCCCGCGCTGCCGTCCGAGGCGGAGCGCGACCGATACTCGCTGGCGCTGCACGAGCTGCTGCAGAGCGAGGATGCGCACTTCGCCGAGAAGATCCTGCGCGAGAGCGCAGGCGGATACGATGTGGCCGAGGCCGGTGCGGCGCTGCGTCCCCGTACGGGTGCGCCCCGGAGCGGAAACGAGGTGCGGGCGCTGGAGGAGGCGCAGCGGAACCGGCGGACGGCGCTGGAAGCGCAGGAGCGGATCCGCTGGGAGGAGACGTCGCTGGAGCGGCTGGAGAGCGAGCGGCAGGCTGCCGAGAAGGCGGTGCTGCGCGCCGGGCTTCTGGAGGATGCGTGCGCTCACGCCAGCGCCCGCGACGCCGAGCGCGACGCGCGCATCGCGATGGAGCCGTTCCCCGTCTGGATCGCGAGGTTGCGGGGGGATGAGACCGGGCGGCTGAAGCGCATCCGCGAGCAGCGCGCGGATCTCGTGCGAAAGCTGGAGCGGGCGGAGGAAGCCGCTCGGCGCGCCGAGGCCGCAATTGCCGGGGCAGCGCTCCCGGAAGGTGGGCTGCCCGGTCACGCGATCTCCGCCCTGCGCGAGGACTGGGAGGCGCTACGCGAGGCCGAGCGGGAGATCCGCGGGCTCGAACAGGAGCAGTCGGGCCTGCGCGCCCGGATGGAGGAGGAGCGCCAGCGTATCGGCGCCGCGCTCGGAGAGGCGGAGCCGAGCGACCTGGACCACGCCGACATGACCTCGCTCGCCAACTTCTGCCGACGGGCGGGTGAGGCGCATGTGACGCGGCGGGCGCTGGAACTCGAACTGGGGATGGTCGGAGATGCGGCTCCGCCGAAGCGCGCGGACGTGCTGGACGAGGGAGTTCGGCTGCTGCAGTGCTGGCTCCGCGAACCGGCGCCGGCGGCGACGGACGATGGTCCGCGGCGGCTCGGGATCATCGCCGCGGCGCTGCTGATCGCGGCGGGTGGTGTGTTCGCCTTTCTGAACCTGCTTGCGCTGAGCGCGGTGGTTGCCGGGGCGGTGCTGCTGGTGCTCCTGCTCGGCAGGTCCATCGCGGCCGACGACGCTGGCCCGGTGCACCGCCGCGGCTACGAGGCGCTCCGGCTCGACGCACCCGCTGCCTGGACTCCCGCCGAGGTGGCGCGGACCCTTCGCACGTTGCAGGCGCTGCAGGCCGAGGCGCAGATCTCGCGCGAGCGGCAGCGGCGGCACGCGGAGATCTCCACGAAGCTGCGCGAGCATCTCCCCGTGGTGGAAGCGCTTGAAGCGGAGCGTCTGGCCGTCGCGGAGCGGCTCGGCGTCGCGCCCGGGCTCGACGAGGGGCATCTCTTCTGGCTCGCCTCGCGCGTGAGCCGCTGGCAGGACGCGCACGCGGAGCTCACAGCGGGGGACGAGAGGTATGCGACCGCCGCGAGCACGGCCGGGCGGCTGCGGAGCACTCTGCGCGAACGGCTGGCGGCGCACGTTCCGCTGTCCGGTCTCGCCACCACCGGCGAGCTTCGGGGGGCGATCGACGATCTGGAAGCGCGGCAGCGAACCCTGCTCGAGGCGCGCTCCGATCTGCAGCGCGCCAGCACCGACCGTGAGCGGCTCCAGGGCGACCTGGAAGGGTGCCACTCGGAGGAGCGCGGCATCTTCGAAGCACTGGGGCTCTCGCCAGCCGAGGAGCAGGCGCTCGCCGAGTGGACGGGGCGCATCGAGGAGTACCGGAAAAAGCGCGAGCACCTGCAGAGCCGCGTGACGCTGCTGGCGCAGGCGCGTGAGAGGCTCGAATCGCGCGGCGGTGAGGCGCGCCTGCTGGACGCGGCCGGCGAGGAACTGGAGCTCGAACTCCAGGGTGCGCGTGCGGCGGCCGTGGCGCTGGACGGGCTCCGGGAGCGGATCTTTACGATCCGCCACGAGGTCGCCTCCGCGAAGCGGTCGCACGACATCGAGGCGGCACTGGAGCGGGAGGAGCGGTGCGCGGGGGCGTTGCGCGAGACTCGCGATGCCGACGTTCGCGGCGTGATCGCCCGCGTCCTCATCGACCACGTGCAGGAGGAAACCCGCGACCAGCATCTTCCGACCGTCTTCCACTCCGCCAGCGAGCTCTTCACCCGTCTCACCAGTGGCCGTTACGAGCTCCGCTTCGAGACGCGCGATGGTCCGCGGTTTCGCGCCTTCGACAATCGTGAGGGCCGCGGCCGCTCGCTGGAGCAGCTGTCCAGCGGCACCCGCGTGCAGCTGCTGCTCGCCGTGCGCGTCGCCTTCGTGGAGTCGCAGGAGCAGAGGGTGAAGCTCCCTCTGGTGCTCGACGAGGTGCTGGGGAACAGCGACGACGAGCGGGCGGGCGCGATCATCGAGGCGGCCATCGAACTGGTGCGCGACGGCCGGCAGATCTTCTACTTCACCGCACAGCACGACGAGATCGGCAAGTGGCGGTCGCTGCTCGAGCGGCACCCGGATGTGGAGCACCGCGCGATCGATCTGCGTGAGGTGCGGCGCGGTGCGGCCGCCGCCGATCTGGTCACCGGAGCGGCCACCTTCCAGTCGCGGCAGCCGGTGCCGCACCCCGATGACGACGACCACCTGGCGTACGGCCTGCGGTTGCGCGTGCCGCGTATCGACCGGGGCGGGGGGCGGGTCGGCGAGCTCCATCTCTGGTACCTGACCCGCTCGCCCGCGGAGCTGCACCGCCTGCTCCTCGTGGGCCCGGAGCGATGGGGGGAGATGGAGTCTTTCCTCGGTAGAGGCGGTGAGCGGCTGCTGGAGGCGGGCGTCGTACGACGACTGGCGCTGACCGCGCGCGCCGCCGATCTGTGCATCCAGGAGAGCCGGATCGGGGCCGGGAAGCGGGTGGATCGGGAGGCGATCGAATCGTCCGCGGCGGTCACGGCGGCATTCCTCGACCGTGTGGTGGAGCTCGCCTCGGAGCGGCGGGGCGATGCCGCGGCCCTCGTGGATGCGCTGCGGGAGAAGGCGATCGCCCGCTTTCGCGAAGGGTCCATCGACGCGCTGGAGAGCTACCTCGAGCAGGAGGGATACCTCGACCGGCGCCCGCGCCTGGAGCCGCGTGAGATCCACACACGTGTGCTCGCCGCGCTCGCCACCGAGATCCGCGACGGCGAAATCGCCCCGGACGAGGTGGAGTCGCTGCTGCAGCGACTGTTCGCCGGGATGGAGGATCGCGGGGGAGGCGATGCGAAGGCGCAGGTACCTGCCGAGGTGGAAGCGCCGACTTCAGATCAGACGAACCCTCCCGCGGCCGCTGCCGCGGACACCCGGGACGCCGCCGGCAAACGGAGCTCGGCTACCTCCGATTCACTCGCGGCCGTTCAACCGCCCTCCGGTTCGATCACGAGGAATCCCGACCTGGACTTCGACCTCGGCCTCTGAACGCGCGGCGCCCGCGCACCGTGCCGCGGAACCGGGGCGCCGCGGCACCTCCATCGCGCATCCCGACACCGGGCGGCAATCTCCCCCGTGGAATCCTGAAGAATCACGATCCCGGAATCCCGCCCCCCGAATCCCGACCCCCTTGCCGCCCGACCATCTGGCCCCTAAATTAGATCCAGATAAACCCCGGGAGGCAACGATGACGGTCGACGTGATGCATGTGGCGGAGCGCCTGGGAGGCGCAGGGGTGATCGGGCGGCGGGTGACTACGCTGGCGGAGCTGCGCGGTGCGGTGGAGGACGGGCTACCGGTGGCGACGCTCGATGCCATCACGGCGCACCTCGCGCACGACGATGCGGAAGCGACCCGGCTCAAGTACCGCGTGGTGCCGAAGAGCACGCTCCGCCGCCGCAGCCGTCTGACGGCCGAGGAGAGCGAGCGTACGGAGCGGCTGGCCCGCCTGAGCGCGCTCGCGGAGCGGGTGTGGGAGGACGAAGCACTGGCGCGGGAATTCATGACCTCGTCGCAGCCGCAGCTGCAGGATGCCCGCCCGCTCGACCTCGCACGCAGCGAACTCGGCGCGCGTGAGGTGGAGATGGTGCTGATGCGCATCGAGCACGCCCTCCCCGCATGATCGCGTGGAGGGTCACGAAGACGCGCTACGAGCCGTTCGATGGAAGTGGCGCTGAACGATGGGGCGGCCGGTGGAACGAACCCGGTCGCCCCATCGTATATGCCGCGGATAGCTTCGCCGGGGCGCTGCTCGAGATCCTGGCCCACGCGCTCCGGCCGCGAACGCTGCCGGGGCCGCACCACGCCGCACGTTTCGAGATCCCCCCCGACCTGGTGGAAACGCTGGAGCCCGAGGCGCTGCCCGGATGGGAAGGGCGGGAGTCGCGGGGGGCGATCGAGTTCGGCACCCGCTGGATCGACGAGCGCCGCACCCTCGCGCTGGTCGTGCCCGCACTGCCGAGCCGGCCGGTGGGACGCGGCGTGCTGATCAACCCTCTCCACCCGGCGTCCGGACGCATCGTCATCTCTCCGTCCTTCCCGGTTCCGTGGGACGAGCGGCTGTTCTGATCGGGTGGGATGCCGTGATCGAGAGGAACAGCTGATCCGCAGATTTCGCAGAAATGGGTGTCCACTTCTTTCCAGTTGCTTCTGCGGACAGGATACACCTGACTCAACCGATCCCCGGATCCTGTGGTCGGCCGACCCGGCTCAAAGCACACGCTCGACTGCGCTCGGGATGACCCGGTCGCCCATGCTCGCAGACGCACAGGTTACACGCGAATCAGCGGAATCTGCGGATCCCAACGTGCTGGATCCCGACCCATCACTCGTAATCCCCACCGATGAGCTGCTGCGATCACTGTCAGGACGCGGAATCCTTTTTCAGTCGCCGCACCGCGAGGCGCGATCTGCGGCGCTACCGCCGCCGCGGTCCGCAGCCGATCTCGCGGCGACTCCTCCACCTGATGCGGGACGAGCCGGTTCGCGGGCGCTCGCTGCTGGATGTGGGCGGCGGCATCGGCGCATTGCAGCACGAGCTGATGGAGCGCGGGCTGGACTCGGCGCGGCAGGTGGATGCCTCGGTAGCGTACCTTCGACTTTCGGCGGAGGAGGCGGTGCGGCGAGGACACGGAGAGCGCATCCAGTATCGGCACGGCGACTTCGTGGCCCTCGCACCGGATCTGCCTGAGGCGGACGTGGTGACCCTCGACCGCGTGGTCTGCTGCTACCCGGACATGCCGGCGCTGCTGCGCGCTTCGACGTCACGGGCGCGGGAACTGCTCGGCCTCACCTATCCGAGGGAGCGCCGACCGACACGTCTCGCGATGGGGCTCGGCAACCTCTTCTTCCGGGTCCGCGGGAGCGCCTTCCGCACCTTCGTGCACTCCATCGACGCGATGGACGCGATCATCCGCGGCGAGGGCTTCGTACGGCTGGGGACTGAGCGGACTCTGGTCTGGGAAGCGGCGCTCTACCGGCGGCGGTGAGCGGCGCCGACGCCACCGGTCATTTCTGTCCGCTACTCCACCTCCCCCAGACCCGGCCGGTACCGCCGCACCGCCTGCGCGCGCACCTGCTCCTCCGTGATCGCCACCGGCTTCATCCGGTTCTCCGCGAACATCCGCGCCTGATCGGCGAAGTGCGGCGAGTCCTCGCGCGAGCTCTGGCCGTATGCCAGCACGGAGTAGGCCCGCGGCACATCGGTGAACTCTACCGCGAGCACCCAGCCATCGCCGCCCACCACCTCGCGCCTGCCATCCTCCGCCTCCCGGAAGCTGAGCACCCGGAAGCAGCCGAGCATCCCCGTGCAGCCGCCCACCGGGACGTCCACCTCGCCGCGCTGCACGCGGTGCACGTCGCCCCACGGCACGTCCCAGCTCCCATGCCGGCGGGCGGTCTCCTCGATGGCCCAGGCGAATGCCGCCGCCGCGCGCTGCGGGTCCGCCAGTCCGCGCGGCGTGGTGATCGGGGCAGCCGCGGACCACGGGTGCGCGAACAGGGCCTCCGGCGGGGCGGGGAAGCCGACGGATGCGGGGGTGCCCGGGGCGCGAGGAGCGGTCCTCAGGTAGCGCTCCCACCAGGTCTGGAACAGCACGCCGCCGCGACTGTCGGCCGCCACCGTGTTGTCCCACCGCTCCAGCAGCGTGATCGCCCGCGCAACCTCCGACGACGGTGATGCGGCCCGCACTGCGCTGACGAGGTCCGCCTTCACACGGTCCGCGAGCGTCATCCGCATGCTGTGCTTGAGCTCGACCACCTCTTCCAGCGAGAACCGCCTGGCATTGTGGATCAGCTCGAGCGAGTGCTGCGAGCGCAGCCGCAGCGAGGCATCCGGAAAGTTGGACGGGAAGAGCAACGGGTGCAGCGGCTGGTACAGATTGGTCAGGTGCGGCGGATCGTTCTCGTTGCGCACGTAGCCACCACGTGGGTTAACCACCATCGGCAGCGAGTCGAACACGACCGGTCGCTGCCAGACCTCGGCGCTGCTGCTCGCGTGGATCGCCAGCGTGTCGCCACCCGGGGCGTGCGGAAGCCGCGGAATGGTGGCGTTCCAGACGTAGAGGATGTTGCCGGCCGCGTCGGCGTAGGTGAGGTTCGACGAGGTGCGGGCGCGGAGGTTCACCGCCGCCTTCCACTCCTCCAGGTCGCGTGCCTTCATCATCCGCAGGAACTGCTCGTCCATGCGGAACTCGCCGTCGCCCGCGAAACGCTGCACGTACACGGTCGCCGAGTCGCGGTGGATCACCGGACCCAGATCCGTGGAGTGGAAGGAGCGCGTCGCAGCGCCGGTGGAATCGCCGTCGAGGAACTGCGCCGTCACCCGCTCCTCGCGGATCGGGACGGACCGCCCATCGAAGAGGTAGTGGTCCGGTCGGCGTGGATCCAGCGCGAGGGCGTAGATCTCGTCCAGGTCCGGTGAGTTGTTGGTGGTGGCCCAGCCCAGGCTCCGGTTGAACCCGCCGACGATCCCCAGCGGCCCACCCACGCGGAAGTCACCGTAGAAGTCGAGCTTGCCGGGCACCACCAGCTGCGCCTCGTAGTAACCAGCGCTCCAGGAGAGGTGTGGATTGCGCATCAGGATCGCGCGACCCGAGCGCGTGCGGGAAGGGCCGAATGCCCAGGCGTTGGAGCCGTCCTCCGCGTCGGCGGTGCGATCCGCCTCCGGCTCGGGCGTGTCGGTCACCCCGAGGCGCTGCAGAAACCGTCGCGCGCTCGGCGGGCGCGCCACCCGCAGCCCGAACGCATGCACGTCCACCCCGGTCAGGTCCGGGCGGATGTGGCTGCCGAATTCCGCGGCGTGGTGTTCCACGTAGCGATTCACGCCGGCGGCAAAGCCCTCCATGAAATCGCGTGTGTCCTTCTCCAGCCGCGGCCAGGTCTCCACCGCGTAGGCATGGGTGCGGCGATTCTCGAAGTCGGCGGCGATGCTGTCGCGCCCGAACCACTCGCCCAGCCGCCCCCGCGCGCGCACCAGGCCGTGCGCGACGCGCACGCCGTGATCCTCCATCTGCACGTACCCCAGCGCGTAACCGGCGGCCACCAAGTTCTCTGCCCGAATGTGCGGGACGCCGTACGCGGTTCGCGTCACCTCCACCTGCCGCGCGAGATCCTCACCCTGCGCGGCGACGCTGGCGGGGGAGACGAGCAGGGCGGGTACCAGCAGTGCGGCGAGCGCGAGAAGGGGCGTGCGTGGAAGCTGGATCATCGGTTACCCGGATGAGGGGGTGGGGATAGACAGCCCGGGCTCGATGCCGCTCGGGGAGCCGCCCGGGAATTCGGGATACAACTCTGTGTGCAACAACTTACGTCCGGACTCCGGGGGGCGCAAAGTGAAGCCGCTCACCGCCTCCACCTGCCCCCACCCCCGCGAGGGCTCCGGCGGAGCGGTGGCGGGTCGTCACCCGCGACTGGCCTCGGCACTTCTCCGGCTCACCTGACCGGTGAACTGGCGCCGCTGCTGGCGATGCCCCTGTCGCCGATCAACTCCCACCCGCCGTAAGCTCTGTCGTCGCAGCAGCCTACCCGCCATCCACCTTCCGTAACGTCAGCACGAACTCGCTCCCGCGGCCCGGCTCGCTGCTGGCGGTGAGCTCACCGTTCATGGCCCGGGCGAGCTCACGCGAGATCGCAAGGCAGAGCCCCACCCCCTGCTGACTCTCGAGGGTCGCCTGCCGGTCCAGCTGCACGAAGGGTTGCTCGTTCTGGAGCAGCACCGGCTCGCCCGAGCGGACCGCCAGCGAGAGCGGTCCACCCGTCGAGCTCGGGAATCGCTGCCACTGCTGGCGATCTCGGGGTGATAGGAGGAGTGGACGACCTCGAACTCGCTCCCCTCGGCGCTCAGCATCGCCAGCGAGCCCTGATTCGCCTCCAGCGCGGCGACCCCGTGTTCGATGCAGGCGGCGGCGACGTCATCCCGCGTGGATGCCTCATTGAGCGCTGCGGAGAGCCGCGCGAGACGGCGGGCCCGGTCGCCGCTCCGCTCCGCCGCTTGTGCCGTGCAGATGATCGGCGCCGCGTCGCCGATCCGGGTGCGGAGCCTCAGCTCCGGCCCACCCGCACCACCCGCCGCGCCGTTCCGGCGAGGAAGAGGGTCGCCACCACCCGGCCAGCCACCACCGACAGCACCGCTGCCGTTACCCCCGCGACGCCCATCCGCCACCCGGTGAAGATGAACACCAGCACGATGGTGGTCACCTCGAGAGCGGAGGCCACGGTGATGGCGCGGGTGCTGCGACCCTGCACCAGCAGCGCCTGCTGGAAGGAGAGGAGGACGGCGATGGCGGGAAGTGGCACCAGGATCGCCACCGGTACGTAGGCGAAGGCCGCGAGCTCCGGCGGAAGGCCGGAAACGGTCTCGAACCAGATGGTCGCGGCGGGCGTGAAGGCGACCAGCGCGAGGGCGCCCGACGACCCGATCGCCAGCATCGCCGCGAACACGCCCAGCTCCCGCACGTGCTCGAAGCGGCGCCCGACCAGCGCGATGGCCGCCTCCTGGAAGGAGAAGGCCGGGGCGCGGAAGAAGAACACCAGCGCATGCACCACCGGGAACACCGCCAGCGACTGTACCGGAAAGGGCGCCCGCCCCATGAAGAAGGTGAGCAGCGGGTGCACGGTGAGCGCGATCAGTGAGGTGAGCGCGAGCGGGAAGTAGAATCGGGAGATATCGCCGTACCCGCGGATGGAGGCGCGAGCAACCCAGCCGAAGCCGCGGATGCGGGGCGGCGGGGGCACCGCGGGCCGCGGCCGTACCTCACCCTGGAGCAGCTCACGTACGGCGGGCGCCGCCATGATCCGTGCGGCTACCGCTTCCACGCACACGCCCGCGGAGAGAGCGGCGGCACCGAGCCACGCCCCCGGGATACCGCCCGACCCGTACAGCACCACCGCCGTCGCGAACATCGCGACCAGCCGCACCGCGGTGCCGTACGCGACCTTCCGCGTTCTACCGCTCCGGATCAGCACTCCGTGGAGGAAGCGGCGATAGCCGATCGCCGCGGGCCAGGGAAGCAGGATCCAGAGCGCTCCATACACGAGCCCGCTCACCTGCTCCGGCAGCCCCAGAAGCGTCCCCATCACCACCGCGTACACCGGTGGGATCAGGAGTACGAGCAGCATCAGTGTGGCCCCCGCGTTCATCACCCCCGCGAAGGCCCGCAGCCGCCGGTAACTCGACGCGTCCTCCACCAGCGCGGTGCTCGCGCTCATCAGCATGATCACCGGCGACTCCACCAGGATCGCGATCGCGAACGCCACACCGTACGCCGCCAGGTTGTACGCCGGGTCTTCCATCCTCGCGATCACCGCCGCCAGGAACGGACTCTCCGCCGCCATCATGAACCACTGCGCCGCCAGCGGAACCCAGAACCAGAAAATTCCCTTCTGCGTGCGCTGCAGCATCGGGCCGGGAATCTTCACTTGTGAATTGTGAATGGGCGAGGCGGTCGCATCTGTTGGATGCGACCGCCTCACCACCGTCTCTCTACGACTGCGAATGAACTGACCCGCTCAATTCACAACTCACTTCAAAATCAAAAACTCATTGAGCCGTATCCGCCCCCGTCGCCGGCTGCTGCTGCGGCACCGCGCCCCGCCCGCGATCTGAGGGGTGGATCCACCAGAGGCGCGCGTCGTTGAAATCGCCACGCACGTCGAAAGCCGTGCCGCGCAGGCGGGTCCGCAGACCGTTCAGGCGCTCGGGGTAGTAGAGCACCGTGTACGGCGATTCCTGCGCCAGGATTTGCTGGTACTCGTCCCAGAGTGGGCGCGCCTCGTTTCGATCGATGATCAGGTTCAGCGTATCGATCAGTGCGTCCACCCGCGGGTTGGAGTAGTTCACGTACTGGTACGGGCCATCCAGGTTGCGTGAGTGGAGGAGGCCGGAGTCGTCCTTCTGCTCCCAGTTCACCCAGCCGCCGATCGCCGCGTCGAACTCACGCTCCCGCTGGCCCTGGGCGTTGAGCGAGCCCTGCAGCTGCTGGATCATCGAGTTCCACTCCACGAGCCGCGGCTGGACCACGATTCCGAGCGGCCGGAGCTGTGCCTGGATCACCTCGGCCATGTCGCGGCGAACGTCGTTGCCGGCGTTGGTGATGATGGTGAACCGCAACTGCCGCCCCTGCGCGTCGCGCAGCACGCCGTCCGGGCCCGGTTGCCACCCCGCCTCGGCGAGCAGCGCCCGCGCGCCGTCCGGATCGTAGGGGATGTAGGCGTCACGCGAATACGCGTAGTGCGTCATGGGCACGGGTGAGACACCCGCCTCGCCAAAACCGTAGACGATCGCGTTCACGATCTGCTCACGGTCGATCCCCATGGTGATCGCGCGCCGGGTGCGTGCGTCGCTGAAGATGGGGAGCGCTGTGTTGTACGCCAGGTAGTTGTACTGACGCGTGGGCGAGACGCTCAGCTCCACCCCGCTGGCGCTGCGAATCGCGTCCGCCTGGTTCGGGTTGGGCTGCAGGTACAGGTCCACACGGCCCGTGAGGAGTTCGGTCAGGAGTGTCGTCATCTCCGGGATGTACCGGTAGATGATCCGATCGGCATAGGGCCGGCCTCCGAGCGCTTCCGGGAAGTTCGGGTTGGCGTCGAACACCCACTCCTGGCCGGGCGCGCGGGATCCGAAGCGGAAGGGTCCATTGCCCACCGGGTTGTTCGCGAAGCCGTGCTGAAGCAGCTGCTCCGGCGGAACGTCGCCCAGCAGGTGTCGGGGCGCCACCACGGTCATTACGAAGATGTCCAGGAAGTCTGCGTGCGCTCGCAGCCGCATCCGCACCGTGTACGGATCCACAAGCTGCGCATCTCGGGAATAGTGGTTGAAGCGCTGGAAGTTCGGGAAGGCGGTCCGCTCGTCCGTCAGCCGCTGGAAGGTGAAGAGCACGTCCTCGCCGGTGGTCGGCGTGCCGTCGTGCCACTGCACGTCCTGGCGGATGTGGAAGGTGAGTTCGAGGGTATCCGGGTGGACGCGTACCGTGTCCCACCGCTCGGCCAGGTACGGCACCACGTTCATGTTCTCGTCGTACCGGACGAGCGACATGAACAGCATCTCCCGCTGGATCTGGTTGCTGTTGTTGTCGCTGGTCACCAGGGGGTTCATCCCCTGCAGATCCCCGTACCCGCCCACCACGATGGTGCCGCCGTACCGCTCCCCCTCGGGAACGTCGTCGAAGGTGCGCTCGCCATCCGGGCGGCAGCCGCTCACCAGCAGCAGCACCAGGGCGATGGGCGGTAGCATGGAGAAGGATCGCATGTCACTCGTATCCGGGTACACCTGCAAGAGCGCCTCGCCAGTGGTGCCGGCGGGGCGGAGACCCGTAGAAGTATACGACTGGAGGGGAGAAGGTTCCAAATGAGGGGAAGTGCGACGTCATCATCATCGGTCATTTTGAGCCCGCCCGCTCGTACGAACGGGTGCGGCCCCCCACCGCGGGCGTGAGGATCCGGATGCGGCGGCCGTGCGGACCGCAGGCATCCGGATCCTCCGCGTCCCGTGTGGAAGGGGAACGTCCGGCAAATGCGAGGCGACGCTCCTGGATGACGGGTGTGGGAAGCGGTGCTACCGGCGACCCTCCCGACGCGTGGGGAACGGCGGCGAAGGATAGCTGCCGATCTTCTCCCGGGTGTAGTCGGAGGCCCAGAAGTCGGGCGGCCCCTCGCTGTCCTGCACGCGGTTGCTCACCGGCTGGACGCCCTCCCTGAGGTACGCGGCGATGTCCCGCAGCTCCTGATCGCTCATGTGCCGGAAAGCCGGCCAGGGCATGGGTGGCGCGAGGTATTTGGGCATCACCGGATGGTTGCCCTGTCCCGCCATCGTGGAGGTGATCTCCACGTCCGGCGTCTCGCCGGGCCGCAGCCCGAAACGCAGCGCGTTGAAGATCTGGCGTTCGCTGAACCGGCCCAGCCCCGTGGCATTGTCCGGCGTGAGGTTTCGCGCGTAGGCACTCTCCTCCGCACGCGAGGTCACCGTCAGCACAAGCCCCAGCGCCACCGCGAGCAGCAGGGCGGCCAGCAGCGATTCGAAGCGTTCCCACCCACCCGGTACGGGTCGCATGGCAGACTCTCCCTTCAGAGGACCTCCAGAACGCCCATCATCCCGTGATCCTCATGATCCAGGATGTGGCAGTGGAACATCCATTTGCCAGGATGGTTGTCGTACCGGACCACCAGTCGCACGGAGCCGTGCTTCGGCACGTTCACCGTGTCCTTCCAGCTCCGGAACGATTCCGGCACCCCGCTCCGCTCCAGCACCTGGAACTGGAAGCCGTGAAGGTGGAACGGGTGGTCCATCCCCACCACGTTCTCCACTTCCCAGATTTCCGTGGCTCCCAGCCGTGCCGAAACGTCCACCCGCTCCATGTCCATCATCCGTCCGTTGATCATCCCCTGGGAGAAGACGATGGTGCGTGTGGCGGTGGCCGTGGCGGGATCGAGGCGGGGGATGGAGCGGAGTCGTTCGGGGAGGGGCGGGGAGGCGAGTCGCGGTTCGTCGGTGTGGCGCAGCGTCAGCAGATCCCGCGTGGTTCGCCAGTCGCCCGGGCGGGTCTGCGGGATGTAGCGGTCGTAGGGGAGCGCCTGCAGCACCGAGCGTGTTCCCGGTGCGCCGTCACCCCGTACCAGGAGTTCCACCCGCTCGCCGGTAACGAGAAGGAGTTCCTCGACGTCCACCGGGTCCTCGAAGAGGCCCCCGTCCGAACCCACGTGCTGCAGCGCGTGGCCGGGGAGCGACAGCCGATAGAAGCGACCGGCGGAGGCGTTGATGATCCGCCAGCGCTGCACCTCGCCCGGCCGGATCGTCAGCTCCGGCATTCGCTGTCCGTTGACGAAGATCAACTCACCCTCCCGACCGTTCTCACGATCGGCGCGGCCTGCGTGCGAATGCGGGTCGGGCAGGTCCAGCTCACCGTCCTCTCGCAGCCGGTTGTCCGAAAGGATCAGTACCCGCTCCGGTATGTCCTCCAGCGGGTCGTCGTCGGCGCGAACGATCAGCGCCCCGAACAACCCGCGCGCCACCTGGTTCCCGGTCGCGTGGTGCGGATGCGGATGGTACCAGTACGTGCCCGCGCTCCCCGGCGCCGGCGTGAACTCGTACACCCGCGTCCCGCCCGGAGCCACCGGGTGGAATGGACTGCCGTCCGAATCGAATGGAAGGTGAATCCCATGCCAGTGCACCGTGGTCTCCACCGGCAGCTCGTTGCGGAACACCACCCGCACCCGCTGCCCCTCACGCACGTCGATGACGGGACCGGGCACGGTGCCGTTGTACGCGAAGACGGGGGTGGTTCGGCCGGGCACCATCTCGAGGCGCCCGGCCCCCGCGACGAGCTCCAGCTCCACCACTCCCGGTTCCGCTGCGCGTGAGGCGAGCTGCGACAGCGCCCGAAGGGTGTCATCGGCCGGCTGCGGGGGCGCGGCGAGCGCGGGGGATGAGATCAGCAGCGCGAGCGAGGCGAGAAGCGGCGACATGCGAGGCCACCTGCGGGGACGGGTTCTGCGTTCGTCGGCGGTCCGTCTTCGGCCGGGGCGGCCGGGTCACCGACGAGAGCGAGGCAACCCATGTATGCGGAGGGTAGCGCGCGCCGTCAAGCAAACGTTAGGCGCAGACAGGGGTATGCACCTGACTCGACCAGGCACCGGATGTCGTGTCAGGGGTTCTGAAGACCCGCTGATTCGCGTGTAACCGGTGCGTCTGCGGGCATGGGCGACCGGGTCATCCCGAGCGCAGTCGAGAGATCCCTCCGGGGCGCCCGCCAGGTCAGAGCGATCTGCGGGCAGCGCGAGGTCTTCACCGGCGGCGCGTGGGCGGGGAACGGAGAGGGATTCCCTTCGGCTGCGCTCAGGGCAGGCTCTCGACTTCGCTCGGAATGACAGGGGGCCGAACGTTCGGAATGACAGGGGGCCGAACGTTCGGAATGACAGGGGGCCGAACGTGGCGAGCGTGTGCTTTGAGCCGGGTCGGCCGACCACAAGATCCGGGGATCGGTTGAGTCAGGTGCATACCCCTGGGCGGAGATAACGATCTGTTTACGCCGAAATCTGAGTCGCCCCCTCGGTTCAGGAGGGCGGGGGGAGGCACAGGATGTCTCGACGGCCCCGGCCGCATGCCCCCATGAATCCTGAATCCCGAATCCTGAATCGGCCTTTCGCCCGGCTCCCCTAAATCACCCCCTCCAGCACGCCGCCGCGCGCCCCCATTCGATCCACCCGCCGCTCCACCTCCGGATCCCGCTCCAGTGCCGGTGCATGGTGGGGCTTGCTGCGCGCGTCGATGATCATGGGGCCGCGGCACCCCCAGTGCTTGTGCTCCACGAAGGCGCCGATGCCGTGCACATCGTGCGATGGATTGCTCCGTGTAAAGGTCACCCAGACGAAGTTGTCCACGTTGCGCGCGACGAAGTCGGCGTCGTCGCAGAGGATCAGTAGAGGGAAGCCGCCCAGTTCCGCGCCGGCGAGCTCCAGGTTCAGCAGTGCGATCTCGTGCTTCACGGCGTCGTAGCTGCTGAACGGGGGCCCCTCCACGGCGAGCACGCCCGGCATCACGAGTCGAACCGCATCGTAGGGCCGGGGGAAGCGCGCCTGCGCCGGCACCTCGGTCCCGAGCTCGCGTCGCCGCTCCCCCGCGGCCGCGACCGCCAGCTTGGAGCCGGCGTTGAGCCCGGTTCCGGAGTAGTCCAGCGTGTCGATGGTCGTGTTGGTCTGGAAGTGCAGGTCCCGCGTGAGGTCCACCCGCTCCAGCATGTGGCGGAAGAAGCCGGGAATGTCGTGGATGTCCAGCGCCGGATCGTCGTCGCCCGCGCAGATCCAGAGGTACTTGGCCAGGCTGAGCTGGTTCTTGCCGAAGATGTGGTTGGCGATGGTGAGGATCTCCTGCGGGCGGCGCTCCTCGATGAAGGGGGTGTAGCGCTCGCTGCCGATGGCGAGCAGCAGCGGGTGCACGCCGGCGGCGTCCACCGCGTTGACCGCGCGCAGCCCCGGGATCTCCTGCGGAATGGCGCTGCCGGTGATCTCGTGGATCAGCGCGCCGAAGCTGGTGTCCTCCTGCGGCGGACGGCCGACGACGGTGAAGGGCCAGATCGCGTCCCGCCGGTGGTATACACGGTCCACCCTCATCAGGGGGAACTCGTGGGCGAGCGAGTAGTAGCCGAGATGGTCGCCGAACGGCCCCTCCGGCTGGGTCTCGTTCGCGCGGATGGTGCCGGTGATCACGAAGTCCGCGTCGGCGGACACCACGTGTCCGTTGTCGTCGCGGAAGTGACGGAAGCTTCGGTTGCCCAGCACGCCGGCGAACACCACCTCCGGGAGCCCTTCCGGAAGCGGCATCACCGCCGCGAGGGTGTGCGCCGGCGGCCCGCCGACGAAGATGCTCACCCGCAGCGGCTCACCCGCCGCGTTCGCCTTGGTCTGGTGCACACCGATGCCGCGGTGGATCTGGTAGTGCAGCCCCAGCTCCGCGTCCTGCTCGAACTCGTTGCCACCCATCTGCACCCGGTACATACCCAGGTTGGCGCCCATCACGCCGGGCCGGTCTCGGTCCTCCGTGAACACCTGCGGCAGGGTGATGAACGGCCCGCCGTCCATCGGCCAGTTGACGATCTGCGGGAGTTCGGAGATGCGGGTTACTCCGTACGCGACCGGCGCGCGGCGGAGGGAGCGCAGCGGCAACGCCGCAGCCGCCGTCGGAGTCACGCGCAGGAACTGGAACGGGTGCCGGAGGGCGCGGGTAGGGTCGTACTTCAGATCCACCAGCGCCTTCACCCGCTCGAGCGTGTCACGGAAGATGAACCGCGAGCGCTCCATCGTGCCGAACAGGTTGGACACGGCGGGAAAGCGCGAGCCCTTCACGTTGGCGAACAGGATGGCCGGGCCGCCGTTCTCGAAGACGCGCAGGTGGATGGCAGCCATCTCCAGATGCGGATCTACCTCTTCCTCGATCCGTACCAGGTGACCGTTCCGTTCCAGCTCCTCGACGCAGGCACGCAGGCTCGTATATCCCATCTCGGCAGCAATTCGTTGGCGCGGGTGGAGCGGGCCGCGGCCCGCGGTGCGAGGTGACCAGAATACGCCGCACGGCGAGCGGATGCCACCGTCCGGCCGGGACGATCCGCAGATTTCGCGGATTGGCTCGATGAAATCCGCGAAATCTGGGGATCCCCATCCGAGCCGGCCTCCTCCCCCCGATCAGCGGACCCTCCCCCCGGCCCGCTGGCCCCCGTGTTGCAACCCTCACCGGGTCACCGGGCGAGCGGCGCCGGAGATCCGGTAACTCGATAACGGGAGGGAGCATGAGCGTGGACACAGGGCACGGAGTCGGGACCGTGGCGGGGCAGAGCAGAGGCACTGCGGCCGTGCGCGGGGCGATGGAAAATCCGCAACGCGTCACTCCGTCCGGCCGGCAGGAGTCGGAGGGGCTGGCGAGCTTTCTCGGCTGGTTCAGCATCGGGCTGGGCGTGGCGGAGATCGTTGCTCCGCATCAGCTTTCCGGGGTGATCGGCGTGCGTCCCACGCGGCGGAACCGCGCGGTGATGCAGGCCATGGGGGTGCGTGAGATCGTGAAGGGCGTGGGGATCCTTTCGCAGGATCGGCCCCGTGACTGGCTCTGGGGCCGCGTCGCGGGCGACGTGCTGGACGTGGGGCTGCTTGGCCGGGCGCTGGCGGCGCACAGCGAGCGTCCCGAGCGGACCACCGCCGCCATCGGCGCGGTGCTCGGCGTCGCGGCGCTCGACGTGGTGGCGGCGCAGGCACTCTCCCGCGGCCAGAAGCTCACCCGCGCCCGGACCGACGAGGGCAACATCCGCGTGCGTCGCACCGTCACCGTCCATGTGTCACAGGAGGAGGCTTTCCGCTTCTGGGCCGACTTCGAGAACCTCCCTCGCTTCATGCGGCACCTGGACTCGGTGACCCGCATCGGAGAGAACCGCACGCGCTGGACGGCCAGCGTGGCGGGCGGAGAGCGGGTGGAGTGGGAGGTGGAGACGATGGAGTATCGCCCCGGCGAGTCGATCTCCTGGCGCTCCTCGGAGGGGATGCCGATCGCGACCTCGGGCACGGTGCGCTTCCGGCCGGCACCGGGCGATCGCGGCACCGAGGTGACGCTGGAGATGGAGTACGATCCGCCGCTGGGGCTGCTCGGTGCCACCATCGCCAAGCTGTTCCGCGAGGAGCCCGGTCAGCAGGTGCGGGACGATCTGCGGCGCTTCAAGCAGCTGGTGGAGGTCGGCGAGATCCTCGTCTCCGACGGAACGCTACGACGCGGACCGCGCCCGGCTCAGCCTCCCGAGGAGCCGTACCACGGCAACGCCACCCCCGCTTCTCCACTCTGAAACCGAAAACGGGCTCGCTCCCGGGATGAGCGCGCCGAGGAGGCTCCGATGAAGGCAACCTGCTGGATGGGCAAGAAGAAGATCGAGGTGGTCGAGGTGCCGGACCCTCAGATCCTGAACAGGCGCGACTGCATCGTGAAGATCACCTCCACCGCGATCTGTGGCTCCGACCTGCACCTCTACAACGGCTTCATCCCGACGATGGAGCACGGAGACATTCTGGGCCACGAGTTCATGGGCGAGGTGGTGGAGGTCGGCCGCGACGTGAAGAACCTGAAGGTCGGCGACCGCGTGGTGGTGCCCTTCCCGATCGCGTGCGGCCACTGCTGGAACTGTCAGAAGGGACTCACCTCGGTCTGCGAGAATTCCAATCCCAACGGCTGGATCGCCGAGAAGATGCTGGGCGATTCACCCTCGGGGATCTTCGGGTACTCGCATATGATGGGCGGCTTCGCCGGCGGTCAGGCGGAGTACGCGCGCGTTCCCTTCGCCGACGTGGGACCGATGAAGGTGGACGACGGGATCAGCGACGACCAGGTGCTGTTCCTGACCGATGTCTTCCCGACCGGCTACATGGGTGCGGAGATGTGCAACATCCGGCCGGGTGACACCATCGCGGTGTGGGGCGCGGGACCGGTCGGCCAGTTCGCGATCGCCAGCGCCTATCTGCTCGGCGCCCAGCGGGTCATCGCCATCGACCGCTTCGAGTACCGGCTCCGCATGGCGCGCGAGAAGGCCGGTGCCGAGACGCTCAACTACGAGGAAGTGAACGTCCACGACGCGCTCAAGGAGATGACTGGCGGCCGCGGACCCGACGGCTGCATCGACGCGGTCGGCCTCGAGGCCCATGGGCACGGCGCAATGTACGCGATGGACCGCGCCAAGCAGGCGATGATGATCGAGACCGATCGCCCGATCGCTCTCCGCGAGGCGATCCTCGCCTGCCGCAATGGGGGAACGGTGTCCGTGGTGGGCGTCTACGGGGGCTTCATCGACAAGTTCCCGATGAACGCGGTGATCAACCGCTCGCTCACCATCAGGGCAGGGCAGTGCCACGTGCACCGTTACCTGAAGCCCCTCTACGAGCACATCCGCAACGGCGACATCGACCCGAGCTTCATCATCACCCATCGCATGCGCCTCGACGAGGCCGCGAAGGGCTACGAGATGTTCAACCAGAAGCACGACGGGTGCGAGAAGGTGGTGCTGTCCGCCGCCTGACCACGGTGATGCGCGGAGGATGTACGACCAAGCCCCGGTCGAACTTGCCGGGGCTTCGTCGGTTCACGCCGGCTGCGTCGGGCTCTCAGACGGTGAAATCTGCGAAGGATCGCAGCGGTTCCGCACCTGCACCTGAATCCCGCATCCTCTCCTACCCCTCGCCCAGCACCGCCACCAGCCGCTCCCGGGTCCGCCGCCGCAGCTGGCTCACCCCGCCGCGCCGCCAGCGCGCGATGGTCGCCTCGCTGACGTTCGCCAGCGCAGCCACGTCGCCGGCCGGTAGCGCGACGGTCGCTTCCAGGAAGCGCGTCACCAGGTCCGAAGCGCTGGGCGCGGTGGTGCGGTCCCGGCCCGCGATGCGGGTCAGAACGCGCACGCCGGGTGCCGCGGCTCCGTTGCCACTGTGCGCGTTGTCGGGGACGGTTTCGGCGGCAGGGTACTGATGCATCGGGCCTCGCAGGGGCAGTGTGGAGCGGTCGGGTGACGTCAGACGTTTCTGTGCAAGGCGAGTGCCCCGCCGCCCGCCTCCCCCTGTTCCGGCCCGCCCCGGTCGGCGAACAGCACAGCGTCACCCATCCCCTCGCCGGCTCGGGCGAGGGGCGATCCGGCCCCCCCGCCGGTCATCCCGGTCCTGCGAGCGCCACAGCAATCGCACCATCACACCCCCCCGGCCCTCAGCGGCGCCAGAGCCCGGGGTGGAAGAGGAGGAGCACGGTGAAGATCTCCAGGCGCCCGACCAGCATCAGGAAGGTGAGGATCAGGTGCCCCTGCCAGGGTACGGCGCCGAAGTTCTCCACCGGTCCGAGCTCGGCGAGACCGGGACCGACGTTGCTGATCGCGGTGGCCGCCGCACCCGCCGCCGCGGGGAGGGAGAGGCCCAGCGAGGCCATCGCCAGCGCGCCGGCGCCGAACAGCATCATGTAGATCAGTGTGAAGCCGAGCACGTTCATCATGATGTGTTCCGGGATCGGCTTTCCTCCCACCTTGGGCACGAAGACGCCGCGTGGATGCAGCTGCTTGCGGATCTCGAGCAGTGCCTGCTTCAGCACCAGCAGCACACGGATCATCTTCATCCCGCCGGAGGTGGAGCCCGCCATTCCCCCGAGGAACAGGAGGAGGAAGAGCATCAGCTGGGCGCCGGGTACCCAGAGCGCGAAGTCGGCGGTTCCGAAGCCGGTGGTGGTGATGATGGAGACCACCTGGAACATGGAGTCGCGCAGCAGCTGTTCCGGCGGGACTCCGCGCCCGGCCGTCAGCAGGGCGACGGATGCGGTGCCGATCAGGATGATCCCGGCGTACAGGCGCCACTCGGTGTCTCGCAGATAGGCGCGAGGCCCGCGCCCGAGCACCCGGTAGTGCAGGGTGAAGCTGGTGCCGGCGAGGAACATGAAGAGGATGGTGACCCACTGGATGTAGCCGGAGAAGGCCGCCATCGACGCGTTGCGGGTGGAGAACCCGCCGGTGGGCATGGTGGTGAGCGCGTGGTTCACGGCCTCGAAGGGTGTCATCCCCCCGATCCGGAAGAGGGCGATCAGCACCGCCGTCAGCGCCACGTACACCACCCAGAGCAGCTTGGCCGTCTCGCGGATTCGCGGGCGAAGCCGGTCCGCGGTGGGCCCGGGCGCCTCCAGCCGGAAGAGCTGCATCCCGCCCACTCCCAGGTACGGGAGGATCGCGACGCCGAGCACGATGAATCCCATCCCCCCGAGCCACTGCGTCAGGCTGCGCCAGAGCAGGATCCCCGGGGCCACCGCCTCGATGTCGCTGAGGATCGTGGATCCGGTGGTGGTGAAGCCGGACATCGACTCGAAGAGCGCCTCCGCCGGTTCCGTCAGCGTCCCGGAAAAGAGGTAAGGAAGCGCGCCGATCGCCGCCACGGCCACCCATGAGAAGGTGACCATGACGAATGCCTCCCGGAAGTTGATCCCTTCGGGGACGTGGGTGAAGAAGCGCCCCGCGCCCGCCGAGATGAGGCCCACGATGGCGGCGAACGACAGCGGGAGCGCCGAACCGTCGCCCATCGCCAGCGCCACCAGCGCGCACAGCGCCAGCACCGCCGAAACACCCAGCACGACGGTGGCAACGAGGTGGGTCACGTCCCCCAGGGAGAGGTGCGACCGTCGCTCAGGCAAAGAGCTCCTCCACCCTGCGCAACGCCTCGCGGTTCGTGAACACGATCACCCGGTCGCCGACCCGCACTGCGTCGGTGCCGCGTGGGATGATCACCCGATCCCCGCGAATGATGGCGCCGATCAGGCTCCCCGTGGGGAGCTTCACATCGGACAGCGGGATCCCCGCGTGCGGATACGTCGCCGGCACGTCGAACTCGATCCCCTCCGCGGAGGTGCCCTTCAGCGTTGCCACCGCCAGCACCGAGCCGCGCCGGACGTAGCTCAGAATCGCGTTCACCGCGGCCAGGCGCGGCGAAACGGATGCGTCCACCCCCACGCGGGAGACCAGCGGCAGGTAGTCGAACCGGTCGATCAGCGAAACCACCTTCCGCGTCCCGAGGTTCTTGGCGAGCAGGCACGAAAGCAGGTTCGTCTCGTCGTTGCCCGTGTATGCCACGAAGCCATCCGCCTCCCCGACCGCCTCCATCTCCAGCAGTTCCAGGTCGGTCGCGTCGCCGTGCAGAACCAGGGTGCGGTCGAGCGACTCCGCCAGCTGCAGCGCGCGCCGGCGGTCGCGCTCCAGAATGGTGCAGCCGATCCGGTGCTCCTCCAGCATCCGCGCCAGGAACTCACATTCGCGGCTCCCTCCCGCGATCACAACCCGCTTCAGGTTGAAGCGCGGATAGCCCGCCAGCGGCAGGATCTCCGGCAGGTGATTCGGCTCGCCCATGATGAACACCTGGTCGCCCGCCTCGATCCGGGTGGTTCCGCTCGGGATGATGGTCTGCCCGTCGCGGGCGATCGCCACGACCAGCGCACGCAGGTGCGTCGCGCGCCGTGCGATCTCGATCAGCCGGTGCCCGGCGACCGGTGCGCCCGGCTTGACGCGTACGCCGATCAGCTGCACCAGCCCCCCCTCGAACTGCGCGAACTCGGTGGCAGCCGCGCTCTGCAGCAGCTGGTAGGTCTCCAGGGCGCACTCGCGCTCCGGGTTGATCATGAGATCCACCCCGAGCCGCTCCGGCGGCAGGATCCCCGTATGGTCGTAGTAGTCCGGCTTGCTGACGCGGGCGATGCGGGTCGGCACCTCGTACTGTGCCGCCGAGAGGCACGCCATCAGGTTGATCTCGTCCTGACTGGTGACGGCGAGCAGCAGATCGGTGCGGGCGATGCCGGCCTGCTCCAGCGTGGCCAGGCTGGCGCCGTTCCCCTCCACCACCAGCGCATCCATCGTGTCCTGGATCAGCCGCGCCCGTTCCCGGTCCTGCTCGATCACCACCACGTCGTGCCCTTCCTGCGCGAGCTGCTGCGCCAGATGGAACCCGACGTCACCGGCACCAAGGATGAGAATCCGCAACGGAAGGCCTCGCCCGGAGCTTGAAAGGGGCCGCGGCTTGTGCGGCGCAGGGTGCCACGGGAGAAACGATGTGGGAAGCGGGCGTTCAGGGCAAGCGGGGTGAGGAACACGGCAGCCGGTCCACTCCTTGCGCTGGGGCGCGGCGACCTTTCAAGGAGAGATTTTGATGAACATGCTCAGATGGCGGCACACAGGGCCGCTCGTGCTGGTGGCGTTGTTCGCGGCCTGCGACACCAGCGGCACCGACGACACCACGGTCGTGCACACCGGACAGGATACGGTGGGGATGCAGTCACCCGACGGAATGCCGGCGCAGCAGCCGCCGCAGCCGACCGGCGGTGACATGCGGATCGAGGTGAACCTCGCCGCGCGTGAGCTCCACGTCTTTCGCGGGGGGCAGCGGGTGGCCACCCACCCGGTGGCGGTCGGAAGCGAGGAGTGGCCGACACCCACCGGCGAGTGGAGCATCGGTCAGGTGGTATTCAACCCGCGCTGGGTTCCGCCCGAGCAGGAGTGGGCGGAGGATGAGGAGATCCGCGAGCCGGGCGATCCTGAGAACCCGCTGGGCCGCGCACAGCTGGTGTACAGCCCGCCCAACTCGATCCACGGCACCAACGCGCCGGAGTCGCTGGGGCAGGCGGTGTCGCACGGCTCCATCCGCGTCTCCAACGAGGTGGCGCTGGAGCTCGCCCGGATGGTGATGGAGGCCGGCGGCGCCCAGCGCGACGAGGCGTTCCACCGCCGCGCGAGAGACAACCGCACGGAGCGTCAGGATGTGAGCATCCCGAACCCGGTGCCGATCCGGGTGATCAGCGGACGGTAACACGCCATCGCCATTATCTTCGCCCTTGCCCTCGCCCTTTCACGCCTTGCCGGCCGGGGCGGGGGCATCGGCCTTGCCGCAGGATCGACGAGCGCGCTTCTTGTGATCGTCGGGGTTTGAGGGCCGAGTTCGCTGGCAGGGTGTGAACTGCTGTACAGGCGAAGGCAACGGCAAGGGCGAGGGCGAGGGATTCGGTTCCCACCTACTATCATTCATCCAGCATCATGCAACTCACCGGAATCCACCATCTCACCGCGGTCACCGCGCAGATCCGCGAGAACCACCGCTTCTTCACGCAGGTTCTCGGGATGCGACTGGTGAAGCGCAGTGTGAACCAGGACGACGTCAGCGCCTACCACCTCTTCTACGCCGATGGCGCCGGCTCTCCCGGTACCGACGTGACCTTCTTCGACTGGACGATGCCGCGGGAGCGGCGGGGGACGAACAGCGTCACGCGCACCATGCTGCGGGTGAGCGGGGGCGGGACGCTGGAATGGTGGGCGGAGCGACTTCGCGGGGCGGGAATGACGGTGCGGGAGGCGGAGGAGCGCGACGGCCGCGGAACTCTGGACTTCGAGGATCCCGAGGGTCAGCGTCTCTCACTCGTGGACGACGGCGGCGCCGGGGACGACCCGGTGATCTGGGAGGGCAGCCCCGTGCCCGCCGAGCGGCAGATTCGCGGGTTGGGACCCATCGTCATGAGCGTGCCGGTGATCGGCCCGACGGAGGCCGTGCTGACGCAGGTGATGGGGATGCGTCGGGCGCGTGAGTACCCGGCCGCCGAGAATCCCGGCCGTTCGGTGATCGTCTACGAGATGGCGGAGGGCGGCCCGTCGGCCGAGCTGCACGTGGAGGTGCAGCCGGACCTCCCGCAGCAGCGACTGGGCGCCGGCGGCGTGCACCACGTCGCCTTCCGTACGCCCTCGGAAGACGAATATCACGCCTGGGCCGAACGCCTGAACGAACTCCGCGTCCCCAACAGCGGCGAGATCGACCGCTACTATTTCCGCTCGCTCTACTTCCGCGAGCCCAATGGCGTCCTCTTCGAAATCGCCACCGATGGGCCTGGATTCGCCGTGGATGAGGATCCGGACACGCTCGGCGAGTCCGTGGTGCTTCCGCCCTTTCTGGAGGACCGCCGTGAGGCGATCGTCGCCAACCTGAAACCCATCGACTGAGCAAAGAGTATCGAATTCCGAGTTGCGAATGGTGGGTATCGACCGCCGATGACGGAACCGGGCCGTCACCGTTGAACGACCATCCGCAGATTACGCAGATTTCGCAGATGGGCTCGACGTAATCCGCGAAATCTGCGTAATCTGCGGATCCCTTCCACTGGATCTTTCCACTCCCTGTCTTAAGACTCGGTTAAGACCTCCCGCCGTCCCCAACACCCGACCGCGATCACCGGTATAACTCATTGCAGGGAAGCCACATGTGGAAGGGCTTCCCACCCTACATCGAATGAGCCGGCGTGCCGGGCGGATGCATCTTGCTCCCCGATTCACGCCGACCTTCATCCAGTGCGGCGGTCTCAGGGCCGCAGGAGGGGAAAGCATATGAGCAAGCTCGACAGGAGTTCGATCCCGGTGAACCGGAATACCCTTGCCGCGCTCGGCGTTGCGGGGGTGTTTGGCGTGGCATGGCTGAGCGGAACGCATCGGGCGCAGGATCGGTTCGCGTCCGAGGCGGTGGCTCACGCCGATGCCGGCGTGGTCCAGGTCGCGGCGGCGGCGGAGCCGTTCCGCCTCGCCACCGAGGAGTGGGACATCGCCAACATCGATCATCCGCGGATCGATTTCTGGATCCAGCGTTTCACGACGGACAAGCGGGGTGATTTCACCCGCTTCCTGGAGCGTTCGGGTCGCTACGGCCCGATGATCCAGGAGCAGCTGGCGGCGCGCGACATGCCGCAGGACCTGATCTACCTGGCGATGATCGAGTCGGGAATGAACCCGACGGCCTATTCCCACGCGCATGCGTCAGGGCTCTGGCAGTTCATCTCCGAGACCGGCCAGCGGTATGGCCTCACGGTGAACCAGGTGGTGGATGAGCGAAACGACCCCGTGAAGTCGACGGAAGCGGCGCTGGACTACCTCACCTACCTGAAGAACCGGCTGGGCTCGTGGTACCTCGCCGCTGCCGGCTACAACACCGGCGAGAATCGGGTCGCTCGCCTGATGCGTGAGACCACCGGCTCCGAAGCGGGTAAGGATGAGGACTTCTATCGCATCTGGGACCGGCTCCCGCGCGAGACGCGCGACTACGTGCCGCTGATGGTTGCGGCCGCCCGAATTTCCAAGGATCCGGCGAAGTACGGCTTCGAGGACGTGGAGTTCCTTCCGCCGCTCGAGTTCGACGTGGTCGAGGCGGCGCCCGGCACCAGGCTGGAGCAGGTGGCGAGGGCCGTGGGAGTCACGGCGCGCGAGATCACCTCGCTGAACCCGCACCTGCGTCGTGGACACGTGCCAACCAACCGGAGCTACGCGATCCGGCTCCCGACCGGGAGTGGGGAGGCATTCGCCGCGTTCGCGGCGTCGCCTCAGAACGCGGCGCAGCTGGCGCAGGCTCCGGCGGGGAGTGCGTCGCACACCGTCCGGCGGGGCGAGAGCCTCTCGGTGATCGCGAGTCGCCACGGAGTCTCGGTGAGCGCGCTGCGTTCCGAGAACAACCTGAGGGGCGACCGGATCGTGGCCGGCTCCACGCTGCAGATCCCGGCACGCTGACGCCCGGACGAACCGACGCGAGGTACCAACATTTACCCGGGTTGGTCGGTACATGAGTTCAGAGCCCGCGGACGCCGGCTGCGGGTCATTGATTCGGATGGGAATCTGGATGGTCGAACCATATTGCACGGAGTGTAAATGATGAAGCGGATCTTCGGTATGACGCTGGTCGCGGCCCTCGCCATCGCCCCCGTGGCGCTCGAGGCGCAGGCCACCCCGGGCGCGCAGCAGGAGCGCGGCGTGCGCGGCGGCCACGCCTTCAGCATGATCATCGGCCAGCGCGCCGCCCTCAACCTGACGGACGACCAGGTCGCCCGCCTCGAGGCGATCGGGCTGCGGCTCCGGGCGCAGAACGCGCCGCTCCTGGAGCAGATGCGCGCGTCGGGCGCATGGCAGGGCCGCCCGGGCGCCCGGGGCGGAGAGCGCCCGCAGCTGACGCCCGAACAGCGTGAACAGATGCGTCAGCGGATGCAGAATCTGACGCCGGAGCAGCGCGAGCAGATGCGGGCTCAGCGGGGAGAGCGCGGTGCGCGTGGTGCGCGTGGCGAGGCCGCTCCGGAGCAGCGCGAGCAGATGCGGCAGCGCATGCAGAACCTGACGCCGGAGCAGCGTGAGCAGATGCGTGCGCAGATGCAGCAGCGTCGGGGCGAGGCGGGCGTGCGTGGCGGGCGTCAGGTGCCGGAGGAGCTTCGTCCGGTGATGGAGCAGCTCCGCGCCAACTCGTTGGCCGCCCGTCAGGAGGCCCAGGCGGTTCTCACGCCGGAGCAGCAGACCCGCCTCCGTGAGCTCGCGCAGCAGCGCCGTGGCGCAGGGGAGCGGCCGAACCGCCGCCCCGCCGCGCGCTGAGGGAACTCCGGCACCTCGAACATGATCCGGTCTCCGTCGCCCGCCGGGGAAATCCCGGCAGGCGAACCCACGGATGAGGAGCTGGTGGAGCGCGTCCGGGTCGGTGACCCGGACGCCTTTGCCACTCTCGTCGGCCGGCACATGGATCGTGCGTTCCGGATTGCGTACCGACTGCTGGGCCACCGCGAGGATGCGGAGGATCTGGTGCAGGAAAGCTTCGTGGCGGTGCTCGAGAAGATCGACACCTTCCAGTCGGGACGGCCGTTCACCCCCTGGTTCAACCGGATCGTGGTCAACCGCGGTCTGAACGCCAGGGAGGCGAGGACCGTGAGGCGGATGGAGCAGATTCCGGAGACGGCGGCAGCCGCGGGCACCTCGCCCGCGCGCCACGCGGAGCAGGTGGAGACCCGGGAGCGGATCGACGCGGCCATCGCCGCACTCCCGGACAGGCAGAAGACGATCGTGGAACTGTTCGAGCTGGAAGGTTACACAGGCGCCGAGATCGCTGAGATGCTGGACATCTCTGCGGGAACGGTCCGCTGGCACCTGCACGAAGCGCGGCGGACGCTGCGCGAGGCGCTGGCGCCCCTGGAGAGAAAGGAAGAACGATGAACTACCCGGACATCTCCCGAGATCCACCGCGCGACCCGGAGGTCGCGGAGTGGCTCCATGTCGGCTCCGGCGAGCCGCTGATGGCGGACCGTGCGTCGCTGCACGCGGTGATCCTCGCCAGGGCGCAGCTGCCTCTGGCGCGCCTTCGCCTGCAGCCGCAGTGGTGGGAGTACGCCGCCCGCTGGGCCCGTCCGGCGGTGCCGCTGGCGCTCGCCGCCGGCCTGGCGCTGACCTTCGCGATCGGTACCTCGTCCCTTCCGGGCGTGGCTCCGCTTCCCGAGGTGGCCGCCGTGACGCTGCCGTCGCTGGAGGACGTGCTCACGTATTCCGTTCCGGAGGCCGAGTACAACCTTCTCGTCGCCGGCGCCGGCGAGACCGACGCACTGCTCAGCTTCACCCTGCAGGAGATGCGATGATGCAGCGCTCACCGGCTCGTCCGCGGGCTCTCGCGGCGGTGCTCATCCTCTCCATGCTCGCGCTGGGGGCGGTGACCGGAATCGCCCTGGACCGCCTGGTCCTGCTTCCGCGCAGCGGATACGCCGGCGAGGTGGTGGCGCCGGGCGATACCGCCCGCTCGGACGGGCACGGGTCGCGGGGCACGGGCATGCTTGGGAGTCGAATTCCCGGTGACCGTTATCTTCGCCACCTGACCGACGAGCTCGATCTGAGCGAGGAGCAGCGGGCGAGGATCGACGCCATCCTGGTGGATCAGCAGGAGAGGGTGCTGGAGATCACGCGTGAGAGCCGCCCGCGAATCCGCGCGGTGGCGGACGACACGCGCGCGGCCATCCGCGGCGTACTCACCCCGGATCAGCAGGCCCGTCTCGACGAACTTCGCCAGCGACGAGACCGCCGCGGCGCCAACGGTTCCCCGGGCGAGCGCATGCGCGACACGGTGCGGCCGGACGCCGGCGGGAGACGCTGAGGCCGCCGCGCCTCAGAGGAAGGGAGAGAACAGCCGCGCCAGGTTGTCACGCAGTTGCAGCCGGAAGGGCCGGGCGCGCAGGTCCGCCAGCAGGACCTCGGTGCCACCCTCCAGCTTCCGCTCCACCATCGTCCGGAGAGTGGTGGCCAGCGTGGCGTCGTAGCACTCCAGGTTGAACTCGAAGTTCAGCTGCAGGCTGCGCGGGTCCAGGTTGGCGGAACCCACCAGCGCCCAGACGTCGTCCACCATCAACAGCTTGGAGTGGTCGAACGGGGGCGGCACGAGGAAGATCCGGCACCCCTTCTCGAGCAGCGGCGCCCAGTGGGCGGTGGAGGCCCACTGCACCAGCTGCAGGTTGCCGCGCTCCGGAACGCAGATCCGCACCTCGACCCCGCGCATGGCCGCCAGGGTGAGCGAGGAGCTCATCACCTGGTCGGGGATGAAGTACGGAGTCATCACCGTGACGTGGTGACGCGCGGCGGTGAGCGCGCCCAGGATCACCGACTGCAGCCGCTCGAAGTCGACGTCCGGTCCATCGCTCACCCCACGGACCAGCATCTCTCCGCTCGGCTCCAGCGCCGGGAACCACGCATCTCCGCTCAGACGCTCTCGCGTCGCGAAGCTCCAGTCCTCGGCGAAAACCTCCTGCATCTCGGCCACCACCGGCCCCGTCACCCGGAAGTGAGTGTCCGGCGTGGGGTGCTTCGGCTGCAGGCAGAGTTCATGCCCCTCGCGGATGTTCATCCCGCCGGTGAAGCCGATCCGTCCGTCCACCACGAGGATCTTGCGGTGGTTGCGGAGGTTGAAGTACGGCATCTTCCAGTGCAGCGTCGCGGGCATGAAGCGGGCGACGGGGATGCGGGCGCGGCGCAGCGCCACCGCGGATGGTGGCCGGGAATAGCGGGCGCCGACATCGTCGATCAGTACCCGCACCTCCACGCCGCGCGCCGCTGCCCGTTGCAGCGCTGAGACGAAGCTCCTCCCGGTACGGTCGTAATCGAATATGTAGGTGGCGAGCGTCACGCTCCGCACCGCCGCGTCGATGGCGGCGAGCATCGCGGGGTAGGCGGCGTCACCGCTCTCCAGCACCTCCAGCTGGTTGCCCAGCAGGAGCGGTCGCTCCGCCACTCGGTCGCCGAGCCGCGCCAGCACTGCGAGGTGGTGATATGCCTCGCCGCGTTCCTCCACCAGATCGGGGGCCGGGGCGGGCGCCATGCGCCACGACTCACGGTAGCGCGCGGCACCGGCGCGGGCCTCCGAAGCCTGCCGCTGGATCCGGTTCACACCCAGCAGCAGGTACAGGATCGCCCCCAGCAGCGGGGAGAGCCAGACCAGGCCGACCCACGCCAGCGCCGAGCCCGTGGTCCGCTTTGTGGTGATCGCGTGAAGCGACGCGCCGATCGCTCCCGCGGCCACCGCGATCGCCAGCAGGTAGGGCCAGAGCTCCCGTGCGATGGCCATCACGTCCGCCGTCTCGTCCTCAGGTGTCCAGCGTCGGGTGGCGGGCGAGCCGGTCGCGCTCCTCCAACTCGTTCAGCAGGTGCTGCAGCACCTGGGCGCCGTCCGCGCCATGGCCGTGCGACACCAGCCGCATGTATCGCTCCACGATCCGGATGATCGCCACTCGCTCCTCCGCTGCCGCCTCCCGGCGGACGCTGTCTTCGGGACGCTCGTCTGTGCTCATCCGATCTCCTCCCGGTTGTGTCCTCGGTTCTCCCCGACGGGGAGGCCGGCGCCGGATCCGGCGGGCCGGTGCCAGGGGGGGCGCCGGTGAGCCGCCGGCTGCCCTCCGCCGATTCGCTCCTGCGCTGCGTGATGTCGTGCCGGTTCCGCCCGGCCCCGGATCCCCGCAGCGCACGGATCCAGCTGCTGCGGCCCGCTCCGGAGGTGCGCAGCGTCTGCTCAGGATGCCCCTCGCGACCGCTCCACGCAACCGCGCGACTGCCGCAGGCTGGCTGACAGAGCCGCCCCCGCGCTGGACCGCCTCTTGCAAAATCCTTCACGACGAACCTGCGCTGGCGATTGCCAGCGACCTGAAACCAGAACACAGGAGATCTCGATGCGGTACCGCTCGATCGTCCCCGCTTTTGTCCTCACGGCTGGCCTGACCCTTTCCGGTTGCGGCACCGACGACACGGCCGGGACCTACGACACCGTTCCGCCGGCGACCGAGACGACCACGCCCGGCGCAGTGGGCACCGATCCCGCCATGACGACGCCGGGTGCCTATGATCCGGCAGCGCCGGGGATGACGACCGACACCGCCATGTGGGGCGCTGACACCGTGGGCGTCGGCGCGACCGGCGCAGGCGGCACCACCCCGCCGCGGCCGTAAGCACCTGCCGTCACGGTGAGTTCTCCTCACCGCCTTCCTCCCGCTCGGGCCACCTGCCGGAGCGGGAGGAATTCGTCACGGCAGGACCTCCCGTCCCGCGCGGCGGAGCGGCCCATCGCTCGCATTCGGACGCAATGGGTGAACGTCACTCTGGACTCCACGGGGCGGATGTACGAAATTCGTGATGGTGGGTCGTACCGGATACCCTCGCGGGAGCATGCGGCGTGATCCGCCGCGTGCTTCGCGACGTCCGGGAAACCGGCATCCGTGTCCGGGGTAACATCAACAGTTCGGCAGGTGCCTCGACTCGCGGGTCGATGGCGCCCGCCGCGGGCGGCTCCTGGCCGCCGCTGCTTTTCAACCAGTTGCGCCGGGCGTGAAGCCCGCGCGGGGAGCTCCGAATGGCAAAGGAAGAAGGGATCGAAGTCGAGGGGCACGTCACCGAGGTGCTGCCCGATCGGAAGTACCGTGTGAAGCTGGAGAACGGCCACGTGGTACTCGCGTACGGTGCCGGCAAGATGTCCAAGTTCAAGATCCGCGTGCTGGTCGGTGATCGGGTCACACTGTCACTCTCTCCCTACGACCTTTCCCGCGGACGGATCACCTACCGTCACAAGAGCTGATCCGGCCGCGCCGGGCTCTGCGGGTACTTCCTGAGGGCGCGCTGTCGCAGGCGCCCGGCTTCTCACCCACGACTGAGCCTTCCACCGCTCGCCGGCCGGAGGCCCGGACCCTCAACCCCTGAGGAGACATGTCGAAGAGGAACGGAACCGTGAAGTGGTTCTCCCAGGAGAAGGGCTACGGCTTTATCACCGGTGAGGACGGCAAGGACGTGTTCGTTCACCACACGTCAATCGAGGGGCAGGGATTCCGTACGCTGGACGAGGGGGAGCGCGTGGAGTTCGAGGTGGTCGAGGAGCCGCGCGGCGTCAAGGCGGTGAACGTCGTTCGCCTCGATGCGCCCGCCGGAGATTCTCCGCAGGGTCCGGACGGAGCGGGGGAGCGCCGCGGTGGGTACGGCGGGAGCGGGCTCGGCGGCTACGACGATCGCGGCTGAACGGGCCGGCCTCACCGACGACGCTCGATGGGAAGCGGGCGCCCTACACACGGGCGCCCGTTCTCGTTGTCGGCGTACCCCGACGGTCTCTCACTCGATCGACACCAGCTCCAGCTCGAACGTCAACGCCTCACCGGCGAGTGGGTGGTTGGCGTCGAGCCGAACCCGCTCCTCCGTCACCTCCGTGACGGTCACCACCGCGGGCTGTCCCGGTCCCTGGCTCATCTGCAGCCGCTGCCCAACCTCCGGCTCGATGCTCGACGGGAAGGCGCTCCGCTCCACGTCCAGGAGAAGGTCGTCACGACGCTCTCCGTACGCCTCCTCGGCGGGAATCCGCACGGTCTTTGTTTCTCCCGACTCCATTCCCGTCACCGCCTCGTCGAATCCGCCGATCACCTGTCCCGAGCCGACTTCAAAGCGGAGAGGTTCACGCCCTTCCGAGCTGTCGAACACCGACCCGTCGTCCAGCCGACCCGTGTAGTGCACCCTCACCGTATCGCCCGCCGTCACCTGTGCCATGATCCTCCGCTGCCTGGGGTGTCCGCCCTTCGGACCGGCGCGCCTCCGTGCGCGACGGCAGCCGGAACCCGGACGCAACATCGCGGCCGACGCGACGGTCCGGAGTGGCGAACCGGAGCTGTACCGATCTCCGCGTGCGTGTGATCCGGGGGTTCGAATGTGAATTGAATCGTGAGCGCTAAACATCAATGATAAAATAAGATACAGTGATCGATCTCGATGCGTTCGAGGCCCGGCTCTTTGCGAGAGGTGGTCGCCACGGCAGGAGACGGCATCAGCCGTTTCGTGCGTGAGGCAGGTGCGCGACGCCGGTGCCTGGAACGATCGCGACCGGTGGCGCCGTCAGTACCGGCAGCGGCAGTGGGGAGACACCGTGCAGGCGGCCGAGATGCAGGGTTGCACACCGTACAAGCGGGAGCGGTGGATGGTCTCCGCCTTGCCCCCTGGTCGAGGCGACCGTACTGGAACCCGAATCTCCTGAACCCCCGATGAGCATCCCTCCGCTGCTGACCCCCGAAGCGAAGCGAGGCCGCATTCTGATCGTGGACGACGAGCCGGCCAACGTGCTGCTGCTGAAGCGCGTGCTCGCCCGGGCCGGTCACGACGATCTGGTGTCCACGACGGATTCGCGGGAGGTTCCCGACCTGGTGTCATCCTGCCGACCCGACATCCTGCTGCTCGATCTGAACATGCCGGTGATGGATGGGTGGGCGATCCTGGATCGCCTGCGTCGGAATGGCGGGGATACCTTTCTACCTGTGGTGGTGCTGACGGCAGATACCTCCACCGAGACGCGGAAGCGGGCGCTCGGCGCGGGTGCGACCGACTTCCTGACCAAGCCGTTCGATGCCACGGAGGTGCTGCTGCGGATCCGGAACCATCTGGAGGTGCGGGCGCTGCACCTCCGCCTGCGTGAGCAGAACCTGCTTCTGGAGGAGCGGGTGCGGGAGCGTACGCTGGAGCTGGAGGAGGCGCAGATGGAGATCCTGGAGCGTCTGGCGCAGGCGGCGGAACTGCACGACGATGAGACCGGGTGTCACACCAGGCGGGTGGGGGAGGCGGCGGCGCTTCTCGGTGACGTGCTGGGGCTTTCGCCGGCCGACGTGGCGCTGCTGCGGCGCACGGCACCGCTGCACGACGTGGGGAAGATCGGAATTACCGAGCACATCCTGCGGAAGCCCGGGCCCCTCACGGCCGGAGAGCGGGAATTGATGCAGACGCACGCGGAGATCGGCGGCCGATTGCTTTCGGGTGGGCGATCGGAGCACGTGCGGATGGCGGAGGAGATCGCGCGTGCGCACCACGAGAAGTGGGACGGCAGCGGCTACCCTGCCGGGCTGCGTGGCGAGGCGATTCCTCTCAGTGCGAGGATCGTCGCGGTCGCGGACGTGTACGACGCGCTGGCGCACGATCGGCCATACCGGCGCGCGCTGCCACGAGCGGCGGTGGTGCGGGTGATTCGCGACGCAACGGGTCTGCACTTCGACCCCGGGGTGGCAGGTCCCTTTCTCCGGCACCTGGGAAACTCGGATCACATACCTCGCGCCTTCGTGTCGACACCCGTACCTTGACGGTACAGGCCACCCCAGCGGCGCTTCGCTCCCGGAGCTCATCAAGGACCCGCTGCAGGCCGATCGGCCACTCGCGGCACATCATCTCCTCACGAAAGCATGGACGCCGGATCCATCTCCTTCGGACTGGCCTTCGCGGCCGGCCTCATCTCGTTTCTGTCTCCCTGCGTGCTCCCGATCGTCCCGGGGTACATCGGCTACCTCTCGGGCGTCAGCGTGGCTGCACCCGACGATGGCTCTCCCGCTACTCCGCACCGGGGCCGTGCAGTGCTGCACGCACTGCTCTTCGTGATCGGCTTCTCGCTGGTATTCGTCGCGCTCGGCGCGTCGGCGACGGCACTCGGTGCCACCCTTCGCGGTCTGCTGCCGGTGCTGCAGCGGGTGGGTGGCGTGGCCGTCGCACTGTTCGGACTCTATCTGCTCGGTGTGCTGCGCCCGGGATTCCTGATGCGGGAGCGGCGGATGCAGCTGGCCTCCCGCCCCGTCGGCAAGGTCGGGTCGGTGCTGGCGGGGGTCGCATTCGGCGCCGGCTGGACGCCATGCATAGGCCCGGTACTCGCTTCGGTCCTGCTCTATGCCGGGATGGAGGAGACCATGGGCCGGGGGATGCTGCTTCTGATGGCCTACGCGGTGGGTCTGGGGATCCCCTTCCTGGTCGCCGCGGCAGCGCTGAACCACTTTCTCGCGGGGACACGGGCTCTCCGGCGCTGGGGCCGTCCGTTGCAGCGGGCGACCGGGGCAGTGCTTCTGCTGCTCGGGGTGATGCTCGCCACCGGCCGCTTCGCGCAGCTGACCGCGACCCTCGCACGCTACACTCCGTTCATCGATTTCGGTGTGTGAGGATCCCGGCGCTGTGGACACCGGCGAATTCCTTGCGCCGGTCGCCCCGGCTCCGGTACTCTGAGTGCCACGGAAGCGTGCCCACATACCCCAAACGGCCCCTGCAATGAACGCCAGCCCCGTCCGCGCTGTACGCGCGGGTCTGATCCTTTCCGTACTGCTCGTCGCCGTTCAGGCGTGCGCGCCGGCTCCTACGCAGCTCGGACCGGCGCCGGGCATGACGTCCGCCGCGATCACGGCGGACGACATGCGGCAACGAGTTTACGTACTCGCCGACGACAGCCTCCGCGGCCGTGACACCGGCACCCCGGGTATCGCCGGCGCCGCCCGATACCTGGTGGCGGAAGCTACCCGGATCGGCCTCACTCCGGCGGGCGACGATGGCACCTTCTACAACCGCAGCCCTCTACAGCGGCGACGCATGGAGGTCCGGGCGAGCGCAACGGCCCGCGGATCCACCTTCTCGCCGACCATCGAGGAGATGGTGCCGGTGTCCGGCATGATCGGCCTTCCCGCGGCTCGCGCACCGAGCGGCTCGGGTCCCATCGTCTACGGTGGTCACCTCGCGGACCCGACGGTGGGCTCGCGTGAACTGGGTGCGGCCGACCTCGCCAACGCCGTGGTGGTCGTGCGGCTCTCACCCCCGCCCGGCGTGGACCCGCAGGCCACCCCGCCTCGTGCACCGCTGGTGCAGCTGTTCGGGCCGGGGAGCACCGCGGCTGCCGTGCTCCTCGTGGCGGAGGAGGGTCAGGATGACCTCTGGACCTACGTCTCGGGAATCGCCCGGCGCGGCGCCATCGAGCTTCCGGACGACTCCCCACGCCCGCAGGGGCCGGCCTTCTTCATGATCTCCCCCGATTTCGCCGAGCGGATCCTCGGTGCACCCCTCGCCGGCGCGCGGGAGCCGCGGACCGGAGTGGGCACGTTCACATTCGACCTGCAGGAGATCGTTGGCCCGGTGGATGCCTGGAACATCGTGGCGCTTCTCCCCGGGCTCGATGCGTCCCGGGCGCAGCAGTACATCTCGCTCGGCGCGCATTACGACCACGTGGGCGTGGGCGTTCCGGTGAACGGCGACTCCATCTACAACGGCGCCGATGACAACGCGTCCGGCACGGCGGGGCTTCTCGAGGTGGCGGAGTATCTGGCGTCGCTGCCGCAGACCCGCCGACCCGCACGCTCGGTGCTTTTCATCTGGCACACGGCGGAGGAGCACGGCCTCCTGGGGTCGCGCACCTTCACCGACGCGCCGACCGTTCCACGCGACTCCATCGTCGTGAACATCAATGCCGACATGATCGGCCGGAACAGTCCCGACTCCATCTTCGTGGTCGGCGCGGGGCGCCTTTCCAGCGAGCTCGCCGCGGAGGTGGAGGCGGCCAACCGGCGGCTCCAGCGGCCGTTCATCTTCGACTACAGCTACGACAGTCCGGACCACCCGGAACAGATCTTCTGCCGCTCAGACCACTACAGCTTCGCACGCTTCGGCATTCCGATCGTCTTCTTCACCACCGGGCTCCACGAGGACTACCACCAACCCTCGGACACCGCCGACCGGATCGATTATGAGAAGGCGGCGCGTGCCGCCCGCCTGATGGGCGATCTGGCGCTGTCACTGGCCAATCGGCCGGGGCGACTGGTGATCGATCAGCCGGTGGAGGCCGCCGGAGCGGAGTGCCAGATGTAGGGATGAGTCCGCATGGCTGCGGTTGCGGTCGTCGGGTGACCCTGCGGAGCGCAGATACCCGGGCGAGCGCGCTCGTTCATGGGCGAGGAGGCAGAGGACGGAGCGGGATCCCTCGACTTCGCTCGGGATGAGAGCCTGCCGGGACGAACAGTGCGGAGGATGACTGAAGCGGCGGCCGCGCGAAGCGACCGCCGCCTTTTTCATGAGAGGCCCCGCAGCAGGCGATCGACGTCCTCGGGAGTGTTGTACGGGGCCAGGCCGATGCGGATCACTCCGCCACCGGCTCGCAGGCCGAGGCGGTCGATTACGGTGGAGGCATAGAAATCACCGGACCAGACGAAGACGCCTTCCCTCGCGAGCCGCGCGGCGACCTCGGTCGGGTGACGGCCGTCGAGGACGAGAGCCAGAGTGGGGGTGCGGGGATGACCTTCGGGCGGACCGTGAATGCGCGCCCCGGGGATCTGGCGCAGCCCGTCCCTGAGGCGCTGCAGGAGCGGACCTTCCAGCGAATGGATTGCGGCCATTCCCCCCACCAGACGCTCGCGGAGGGTACCCTCAGCACCGAGGGAGCCGATCCACTCCATGGCGGCGGCCGTTCCGGCGATCCCCTCGTGATTCAACGTTCCCGTCTCCCAGCGCCATGGCACCTCGTCGGAGGCGGGGGGACCCTGTAGGGCGCCAGCTCGGCCAGGAGTTCGGTGCGGCCCCAGAGCACGCCCACGTGGGGGCCGAAGAACTTGTAGGCCGAGCAGGCGAGAAAGTCGCAGCCGATCGCCTGGACGTCGATGACCCCGTGCGGGGCGAAGTGCACCGCATCCACGAAGGTGAGCGCTCCGGCGGCGCGGGCCATCGCCGCAACCCGAGCGACATCCGTCACGGTCCCCACCGCGTTGGACGCCATGCCGACGGCTACCAGCCGCGTGCGCGGGGACAGGAGCCGCTCCAGGGCTTCGAAGTCGAGCGTGCAGCTGTCGAGGTGAAACGGGACCACCTTCACCACCACACCCCGTTCTCGAGCGGCGAGATGCCAGGGCGCGATGTTGGCCTGGTGATCCAGATCGGTCACGATCACCTCGTCTCCCTCGCGCCACGTGCGGGCCAGAGAGCGCGACAGGGAGAAGGTGAGAGTGGTCATGTTCGCCCCGAAAACCACCTCACGCGCGGACGTGCGCCCCGAGGAAATCGGCGGCCACCTGGCGAGCTTCGGAAAGCATCGCGTCCGTCTGGACGCTGGTGGCGAAGCTGCCCCCCGTGTTGGCGTTGCGGTACGCCAGGTAGTCACCGATCGCGTCGATCACCTGACGCGGCACCTGACTCCCCGCCGGCCCGTCGAAGAATGCCGGCGGACTCCCCTCGATCTCGCGCTCCAGGGCGGGGAACTGTCTGCGCACCGCCTCACTCAGCGTTCTGTCGAACATCTCCCTCTCATCCTCCGATCCGGATCCGGGGACGCACACGGCGCCCGACCGCGAACGAAAGCAGGGTGGAGGCCGTAGTGGCTCCACCCTGCGGGGACTCTCAACCTGCCCGAGCTTTCAGGTGACGGCCCAGAACCCCTCGAGCGCCGCGCCATCCGGACTCTCCCGGAGCTTTTCGAACGCGCGGTTCCGGATCTGCCGGATCCGCTCGCGCGTCACGCCGAGGAGCATACCGATCTCCTCCAGCGTCCGCTCCTCGCCCTCGTCGAGACCGTAGTAGAGGTACAGGATCTTCCGCTCGCGCTCCGTGAGGTACTTCTCGAACATCCGCTCGAGGAACTCGCGGCGGGCCTGCGACTCCACCTCCTCCTCGATCTCCTCCGCCTCGGCACCGGCGAAACGCTCACCGAAGGAGGAAGAATCCCGGTCGCCGCGGTCCAGCGGAGCATCCAGCGAGAGCTCGCTCGCCGCCACACGCCGCAGCGCGCGGATCGTCTCCACCGGCTCCGCCATCTCGTCGGCGATCTCCTGGTCCGTCGGCGAGCGCCCGAGCGTCTGCGTCAGCGCCGTCTCGGTTCGGGAGAGCCGCACCAGGTTGGAATTCTGGTTCAGCGGGATCCGCACCGAACGCGTCTGCTCCGCCAGCGCCTGCAGCACCGTCTGGCGAATCCACCACACGGCGTAGGAGATGAACTTCACCCCCTTCTCCGGGTCGAACTTCTTGACCGCCTTCAGGAGACCTTCGTTGCCGATACAGACCAGTTCGGCCAACCCGAGGCCGCGGCCCTGGTACTTCTTCACGTAGGAGATCACGAAGCGGAGGTTCGCGGTCACCAGCCGCTCGGCCGCCTCCTTGTCACCGGTTCGCGCCCTCCGTGCCAGATGCCCGCTCCTCGAGCGGGTCCTCGATCAGGGGGTACTTCTCAACGTCATGCAGGTACTGGTCAAAGGAATCGAGAGCGCGGGAGCTGAAGAACATAGTTCGGCTCGTTCTGATGGAATAAACAACAAAGGCAGCGAGCCTCGTCGGTTTCCGACGCTCGCTGCCCCCGCGGTTAAACGTACCGGCGTTCGTCCCTGGACGTATGATTCATAACCCGCACAATATAGGAATCGGTCAGGGAAATGTCAAAGGCCTGTCGCCACACCGATACGGCACCGTCACGTTGGCGTCTTATAGTGGGGGAGGGGGAGAATGGTTCCCCGCCGCATGCAAGATCCCCCGGTCCCTCGGCGCACGATGCACGCTGCATCGCCCGGCACCCAGGCTTCCGGCACCCGCATCCAACGCTTCCGGTGACCTGCCCCGGAACCCCTGTGAGGCGAGCCACTGCAGCACCGCATGATCCCTGCCAGCGGGCGGCGGAACGGCCCTTTCGTGGTCTGCCGGCGCTCCGGCGTCCTGGCAGCCGGGGCTTTTCGTGGGGGTTCAGGCCGGTGGCGGTCCGAATACCAGCGCCGCGTTGATGCCGCCGAAGCCGAAGGAGTTGGAGATGGCGTAGCGGACCTCCCGCTCCTCCCCCTCGCCGCGCACGTAGGGGAGGTCACACTCCGGGTCCGGATCCTCCAGATTCAGCGTCGGGGGCACCCATCCGCGCTGGATGGCGAGCGCGGTGATCGCCGCCTCGATGGCCCCGGTCGCACCGAGCGAGTGGCCGTGATACCCCTTGGTGCCGCTCACCGCCGCCTGCTCGGAGCGCGCCCCGAGAACCTCACGCACCACCCGCGTCTCGGTGGAGTCGTTGAGCGGGGTGGATGAACCGTGAGTGTTCACGTAGTCGATCCGGTTCGCTTCCACGCCCGCGATGCTCAGGGCGCGCCGCATCGCCCGGGCGGCCTGGCTCCCGTCCGGACGTGGCGCCGTCATGTGGTGCGCATCGTTGGTGTTGGCGTAGCCGAGCAGTTCCGCGTAGATGCGGGCGCCCCTGCGGCGGGCATGTTCGAGCTCCTCCAGCACCAGCACCGCCGCGCCCTCACCCATCACGAAGCCGTCGCGCCCGGCATCGAAGGGTCGGCTCGCGCGCTCCGGGTCGTCGTTGCGTGAGGACATCGCCCGGATGATGGCGAAAGCGCCGTAGCAGAGCGGCGCCAGCGGCGCCTCCACCCCGCCCGTCACCGCCACGTCCGCCGTTCCATCGCGGATGTACCGCCAGCCCTCACCGATCCCGATGGCGCCCGAGGCGCAGCTCATGGCATTGGTGGAGTTCGGACCCATGAATCCGAACTCGATGGCGACGTTGCAGGAGGCGGAGCCGCCGAACACGGCCAGCGCGAGCAGCGCATCCACGGCGCGCACACCGCCCCGGACGTACTTCTCCAGCTGACTCTCACCGTAGCTCATTCCGCCGAGTGCGGTGCCCATCTGCACCGCCACGCGCTCGGGATCCAGCGTGGCAGGATCGAGGCCCGCGTCGCTCAGCGCCAGGCGCGTGGCGGCCACGGAGAACTGCGCGAAGCGGTCGAGGCGCCTCACGCGGGCGCGCTCCATGTAATCCGCCGGATCGAAGTCGTCCACCTGGGCCCCGATGCGCGTGCGGAAGGGCGACGCGTCGAAGCGGTCCAGCAGGCGGACCGCCGAGCGGCGTGCGCGCAGCCCCTCCCAGAGTCCCTCGGTACCGGTGCCGATCGGCGTCACCGGCCCGAGGCCGGTGATCACCACACGCCGCACCCGCTCCTCCGCGATGTCGCGCGCCTGGCCGTCCGCTCTGAGGCTCACGAGCGGCTCCCCGCGCCCACCGTCCCGCTCTCCACCGCCGCCCCGATCCCGCGCAAGGTGCGGCTGGCGACATGATGGATGAACACCGGGCCGATGATGGAGGCGCTGATCAGCCGCCGCGCCGGCTTCGGCAGCGGCCACCGTGGGCCGTCACGCCAGGCGTGCAGGATGCGCACTCCGGTACGCGAGGGACCGAGCTCCTCGAAGCTCCACTCCACGTCCATCTCCGTCGTCACACCCGCAACGTGGCGATACAGAACCGTCGGCCGCTCCATCTCGATCCGCATCTCGGAAACCCACCAGACGGGATAGGAAAGGGGACCGAAGCTGCGACGCGCCGCCATTTCGACCCGCCCGGTGCCGAACCCGTCCTTCCGGTGGAAGCGGACCCACCGGTAGTGCGGGAGGATGTCCGGCCAGCGTTCCACGTCGGCGGCGGCCCGAAAGCAGGCCTCCACGGGGGCCTTCATCTCCAGGGCGTCGAACATGTACATGGCGCGATAGGCAGCGCGCTCGACGACGGCGGGCCGGCTCGTCATCGGGGGATGAAGTCGGTGTCCGCGCTGAGTCCCGCGATGAAGGCGGCGATCAGCCGCGCCGTGGCCGCCAGGTCGCTCAGCGCCACGATCTCGTTAGGGCTGTGCATGTAGCGGTTCGGAACGGAGATGACCCCGGTGGCTACGCCGGCGCGGGAGAGATAGATCGCATCCGCGTCGGTGGAGGTGGTGCGCGGTTGCGCCTGGATGGTGAATGGGATCCCCTCCGCCTCGGCCGTCTCGGCGAGGCGCTCGAACACCAGCGGGTGGATCGCCGAGCCCCGGCTCAGCACGGGTCCGCTCCCGAGGCGGTGCTCGCCGGTCTGCTTCTTCTCGATCTGCGGCGCGTCGCTGGCGAAGGTCACGTCCACCACCAGCGCCACCTGCGGCTCGAGGTGGAATGCGCTCGCACGCGCGCCCCCGCCATGGAACCCGATCTCCTCCTGCGCCGTCGCCACCGCCGCGACCTCCGCCGTCGGCTGCTCGGCACGCTCCGCGAGCAGCCGCAACGCCTCCAGGACGATGAAGGCGCCGATCCGGTTGTCGATCGCGCGTGAAGCGATCAGATCGTCGCTCAGCCGCACCATCCCGGCGTCGATCACCGCGGGATCGCCCACGCGCACCCCCCTCGCCTCCGCCTCCTTGCGGTCCCGCGCTCCCACATCGAGCCAGAGGTCCGACAGCTTGGAGACCTTTTCGCGCTCGTCGGCCTTCATCAGGTGGATCGGCTTCTTGCCGATCACCCCGATCACGATCCCCCTGCGGGTGAGGATCCGGAGCCGCTGCCCGACCAGGACCTGGGAGTCCCACCCGCCGATGCCATCGACGTACAGGAAGCCGTCGTCGTCGATGTGAGTGATCATCAGGCCGATCTCATCGATGTGCCCGGCCAGCATCACCCGCGGCTTGCCGCCCGGATTCAGGACGGCGATGGAGTTGCCGCTGACATCCGTGTCCACGCGGTCCGCGACCTGCTCCGCCTCGGCGCGCCAGACCCGCGCGGCGGGGGTCTCGAAGCCGCTGGGCGCGTTCTCGTCCAGCAGCCGTCGGAGGAAATCGAAGGAGTTCTGCGGGATCATCTCGCCTCCGACTGCCGCGCCACCTCGGGGGTGTAGGCGTGATACAGGTGCTTCACCAGCACCTCCGCCGCGTACACCTCGGGCGGCAGTTCTTCCAGGCGCGCGAGGGCGCGCAGCGCCTCCGCTTGCCGGGTGGTCAGCGACAGGGTGATCGTCTCTCTGGACATCGGGTTAGATGGCTCCTTCAGCTCTCAGCGCGGCGGGAATTCCCTCGCGCACGGATGGAAAGCGAGGGTGAACGTTCAGTTCCTCGCGCATTCTGCGATTGCTGCACCGGCGTGCCGCGACCCGTCGTTCGAAAGCGCTCGAGCTGAGCTCCTGCCGGATGTCCTCGCGCTCCACCGCGGGCGGCAGCGGGAGAGCGAGCAGGGAAGCGGTGATCTCAGCGTACTCCTGCCCCGACACCGGCTCGTCGTCACAGAGCAGGTAGACTTCGCCGGAACGCCCACGCATCCAGGCCGCGATCAACGCCTGACACAGGTCCTCCACATGAATTCGCGAGACCCAGAGCTCCTCGTCGTTGAGCCGCCGGTAGGCGCCGGTCTCCAGGCGCTGGCGCAGCGTGCGACCGGGGCCGTAGATCCCCGGAACGCGGCAGATCCTGACCGGCAGGCCGGTGGCCGCGTGCTCCGCGAGGTACAGCCGCTCACTCTCCATCCGCGACTCTCCGATCGGTGAGCTGGGGTTCACCGGCGTCTCCTCGTCGGTCCATTCGCCGCTGCGGCGTCCGTACACGGAGGTGCTGCTCACGTAGACGAACGCCTCCAGACCCGAACCGGCGAACGCCTGCGCCACGTTGCGCGTCCCCCACGTGGTATACCGATCGTCCCCGATCTGCTGAGGCCGGACCATATCGAACACCACGTGCGGCTCCCACTCCGCCAGCGCCTTCAGGCTCCCGGGCTCCATCACGTCCACCAGCAAGGCCCGCGCTCCCGTCACCTCGATCTGCTCGAACCGCGCTGCCTGCCGCGTCGTACCCACCACCTCCGCGCCCGCCCGTGTCAGGATCCGCGCGAGCTCCATCCCCACATAACCGCAGCCCAGGATCGCTACTCTCTTGTCTTTCAATGCGCGTCTCCCGTCCCGGAGATGATCCGGGCGATCTCGAGGAACTCGGTGAGGATCCGGTGCGTGAGGCCCCAGATGACGTGATCCCGATATGCGAGCGCCGGCAGCGCGAGCGTTTCGCCCTCCGTGAGCGCATGAAGGTACTGCTGACTGGCGCCGGGGTGTAGGAGTTCCCGGACGGGCACCCAGATGGCCAGGCTGACCTCGTGGTTCGGGCGTACGGTGGTTCCTGTGGATACACCGAAGACCCAGGCGGACACGGCGATTCGCGGCGCGCCGGAGATCGGCCGCACGTCGCTCAGGCGGCCGAGCACCGCATCTTCGCGGAGATCGATGCCCACTTCCTCCCGGCTCTCCCGCATCGCGGTGTGCAGCGGCCCCCGATCGGTCGGGTCTTCCCGCCCGCCGGGCAGCGCCATGTGGCCGGACCAGGGGTCGCCCTGCCGCTCGGCCCGCCGGATCAGGAGAAGCTCCAGACCGGGCTCCGCCGGTCGCACGATGAGTGCCACCGCAGCCCGCGGGCAATCGACGGGGAGCGGCGCCCATCCGGGGGCGACGGCGGCAAGCTGCCGGCGGATCTCGAGGATGCTGTGATCGTCCAATCGGTCGCGTGCGGAAGGTTCTGGATGGAGCGGGCGCGGCCTTCCCTTTCGCTGTGGCAGTCGGCAGGTTATCACCTCGCCCGCCCTGCGGCAATTCGGCCGCTCGGAAGCTTCACGCCCGGCCCCACGAAGATGAGCACACTGCAAGAGGTGAGCGAGGCGCGGGAGCGGATCGCCGGGTCGGTGGTTCGCACACCGTGCACGCCTTCGGAGGCGTTCGGTGAGCTTTTCGGCGGCCACGCCTTCTTCAAGTTCGAGAATCTGCAGCGGACCGGCTCCTTCAAGGAGCGCGGTGCGCTGAACCGGATCCTGCTGATCCCGCCGCAGGATCGCGGACGGGGCGTCATCGCGGCAAGCGCTGGAAACCATGCGCAGGGCGTCGCCTACCATGCGGGACGGCAGGGGATCCGGGCGACCATCGTGATGCCCGAGCGGACGCCGCTGATCAAGGTGTCCAACACGGAGCGGTACGGCGCGCGAGTGGTGCTGCACGGCGCCAACTACGACGAGGCGATGGCGGAGGCGCTCCGCATCCGCGATGCGGAGGGATCCACGCTGGTCCACCCGTTCGACGACCCCGCGGTGATCGCGGGGCAGGGGACCATCGGGCTGGAACTGCTGGAGCAGTGCCCGAACATGGACGTGGTGGTGGTCCCCGTCGGGCGGCGGGGGGCTGATCGCCGGGATCGCGATCGCGATCAAGGAGGTGCGCCCGGAGGTCCGCGTCGTGGGTGTCGAGGCGGCGGTGCTGCCGGCGGCACTTCGTTCCCGCGAAGCCGGCCGACTGGTCACGATCCCCGCGGCGGAGACCATCGCCGACGGCATCGCCGTCCGCTCGCATCGGCGAGCGGACGTTCGGACTGATCGAGCGCTACGTGGACGATCTGGTCACTGCGGGCGAGGAGGAGATCGCCAGCGCGGTGCTCCTGCTGCTGGAGCGCGAGAAGACGGTGGCGGAGGCAGCCAGCGCCAGCGCTCTCGCCGCGGTGCTCAGCGGTGCGGTTCGCGACGTGGACGGCGCCAGCGTCGTCTTCCTGCTGAGCGGCGGCAACATCGACGTGAACCTGCTCTCGCGCATCATCGACCGGGGGCTGGTGAACGACGGCCGGGTCACGCATCTGGAGGTGCGCGTGCGTGACCGCCCCGGCGCGCTGGCGGCGCTCACCGCGCTGCTGGCCGAGAAGGGCGCCAACATCCTCAGTCTGGACCATCGCCGCGGTACCCACGGCCTCTGGGTCACCGAGGCCGAAGTGGCGCTGACGCTGGAGACCCGCGGCACGAATCACGCGACCGAACTGATGGATGCGCTCACCGCCGCTGGCTACGACGTGCATCGCGGATGACTCCTCCGCGACCGCACTCTGCCACCGATCCGGAACGCGCAATGGGTGATTCGTGATTCGAGATTTGTGATTCGTGATTCGTGATTCGTGATTCGTGATTCGTGATTCGTGATTCGTGATTCGTGATTCGTGATTCGTGATTCGTGATTCGTGATTCGTGATTCGTGATTCGTGATTCGTGATTCGTGATTCGTGATTCGTGATTCGTGATTCGTGATTCGTAACTCGTAATCCGCGACTTCGATCCCATGCCTGCCGAACCGCCCTCCCGCCGGGCGCGGGTCTTCCGGCGTGACCAGTTCCGTTGCGTTTACTGCGGCGAGCAGTTCGAGGAGCGACTGCTGAGCCTGGACCACGTGGAGCCCCGCATGCGCGGAGGCGACCATTCCGACGGCAACCTGGTCACTGCCTGTCTCACCTGCAACGCCGCCAAGGGCGCTGCGCCCGCCTGGCTCTACCTGTCGGAGCGGCCTGTGGAGCGCGCCAACTTTCTGCAGCACGCCACCCACGTGTGGCCCCGCCTGAAGCGAGCGGTCGAGGAAGCGGCGAACCGCCAGTCGCGTCGCACGCGCAGGTGAGCTCTCCGCGTTCCGGGAGGACCCCTGCGCCGGCCCATGGGTAGAGTCAGGGGATCCGGCACAGGAACCATCTCCCGCTCCCCATGAACCTTCGTCCTGCACACCGCCGCCTTCTGGCATGCGCCGCGCTCGCGCTCGTCCTGCTGGTCCAGTCCGCCTGTCAGGGGATCGACCAGTCGGGCTTCAGCGGGGATGTGAACGTATTGCTGGCGCGTGGGACGAACTTCGCCGCTTCCATCTCCCAGCGTCGCGCGGCCGAACTGAGCGACGAGGAGGTGATCGCGCTGGGCTACCTGGAACGCGGGCGGTTGGGGATGGGAAGCCCTTTCCGGCTCATCGAGTTCGCGTTGAACGATCCTTCGCTGGGCGAGGACGTGCGGGAGGGGGTCGCCTATGCGATCCTCTCGCAGGTGGTGCAGGGGAGGGTGTATGAAGTGGAGCCGTCGGTGCTGGACCTGGTGCACCTCGCCGGCCCGCGCGGGGCGACCCGCGCGGGCGCGCAGCAGATGCAGCTGATCGAGCGTGAGATCGCCTCCGCCCCGACGCCGACCAGCGGGGAGCGGGCGGTGCGGCTCGGATACCGCCTCGCGGAAGCGGAGCGCACGGTCGCGGGGGTCCCGCAGTCCGTGGTGGCGCACGTCGCCGCCCTGCTATCGGACCGGCGGCGGGCGCGCGAGGACGTCTCGCTGCTGCTGCGAACCGCCGCGCAGCTGCGTCAGGACCCGCTGGAGATGATCCCCGAATGGCGCCGCGAACTCCGGTTCCGGGTCGAGGCGCCGGCGCTCGCCGCGGTCTCCGTGCGGGAGGAGGAGTCGGAGGCGCGGGCGGGCCCGAATGTCGCGCTGGCGCTGCGCGTGCTCGCGCAGCGGCACAGCGCTCCGACCAGCTTCGTGGGCGAGATGGGAGAGCCGCTCCTGGTGCACCGCTCCTTCCTGGTACCGGAGACCGCGGCCCGGCTGCTCGCGCTGGCGGAGGCGCGGGACTACCCGGCGCAGGCGCCGATCTCCGTAGCGCTCTCCATCAATCGCGAACCGCTGCTCGGCCGATCGGGGCTACAGCCCTGGGAGCGGGATGCGCGCGAGAGGTTCGCGGACGCCGCCTTCAACGAGGAGCGACTGGTGGCGGCGCGCGAGGTGCTTCGCGGCTCCGGCGCAACCATTGGCGTGCGCATCCCCCTGATCGAACTGCAGGCGGCGACCTTCATGCGCGTGTGGAACCAGGAGGAGCCCTGGTTCCCGGGCGATCCTGCGCCCGCTGCTCGCGACCTGGAAGCCCGCTTCGGGCTCGCCGGGGTGGACTTCTCCGGCGAGGTGCGGGAAGGCTGGCGGCCCTATTACCTGCGCATGCTCGGCAGGGGCCTCTCGGACCTCCAGCGCGTGATGCCGACCGCGTCGGTGCGCGGACTCCGCATCCGCATCGGCCCACTGCCGCAGGACCTGCGCGCGCTGGCGCTGCACGAGCCGCGCACCCGCACCCTCTTTCTGCCGCCAATGACCGGGTCGGGTACGCTGGCCCACGAGATCGCGCACGACCTGGACTGGCAGCTGGCGCGGAATCGCTACGCCACCCGGGGCGGGTATGCCACCGACCTCGCCGTGCGGGCGCAGCGAAGCGACCGCATCGCCACCTCGGTGAGCGGGCTCTCCGCCGCGCTGACACGGCCCTCAGCCCCGGATCTGGCGCCCAACCCCCACGAGACCCGCCCGGCGGAGGTGTTCGCCCGCGGCTTCGACTGGTTCGTTGCCGTGCTCCTCGCGCACGAGGGGCGCACCGGCGGTTATCTGACCTCCTTCCAGGACGCGGCGCTCACCGGCTACGGCACCACGCGCGGCCCCGATGTCGGCGGCGGGGCGGTGCCAGCTCTCTTCTCCATCCTCGACGGCGTCGCCCCGGTGGTGGACCGAACCCGCGACTGGGCGGTCGAGGCGTATGGACCGGCCCGAATTCTGACGCCCGGCGAGATCGCGGGCGCCATCCTGGATGCGGGGCAGGAGCTGGGTCCTCAGTCGCGACTGACGGCGATCGGCATCGCGCGCGAGCGGACGCTCTCCTCGCTGGACGTGGAGGCGTGCCGACTCAGCTCGGCAGACGGGATCCGCCGTCTCACCGGCGCACAGCGCACGCTGATCGACGCCACGGCGGGCGCCGCAGCACGCGGTGCGGCCATCGACGCCATCCGTGCGCTCGGCGAGATGTACCTCAGGCCGCGCGAACGACCCGTCGTGGAGGAGTGGATCCACTGGCGGATGTACGGCGCCCCGGAGCCACTCGACTCCGCACTGATCGATCTCTCGCCCGCCTTCGAGGATCTGCTCCTGCAGGCATCGCTGGTGACCCGGGTCACCGCGGTAGCACCCACCTTCTACGGTGCGGTGCGGCCGCCCACTACCATCTGCGCGGGCAATCCCTTCGCCTCGGCGCTGCTCCGTCCCTCGTCGCGGACGGGAAGCGCAGGCCGCGGCGCCGGCAGCGAACTTCCCGAGTTCCCTCTGCGCGAGCCCTGATCCACGAGGTTGATCCGCAGGTTACGGGGATTCCGCGGATTTCATCGAGCCGATCTGCGAAATCTTCGGAATCTGCGGATGGTCGTTCAACAGTGACGGACCGGCTCCGTGATCGGCGGATGTGCGACGCGTGGAGGAGTCGCCCTCGTGAGACAGTGTCTCCATCGGACTCGTCCCCCCATCCCATCCTCCCTTGCTGGCCGTCCCCTTGCAGTTCATCATCACTGCGGTCGCGGGCGCTCGGCTCGTGAACGCACACGGGACGCGGAGGTGAACGGGTGGGCAACTCGAGCGTGGCACGACGGGGGAGGACCGAGGAGCTGGCGGAGGCCTTCCTGAAGGAGGCCCGACACGACCTGGAACGGGCCGCGGCCCAGGGCGGCGACGTGCCGCCCCGCCTGCGCATCGTGCACGAGCGGCCCGGTCACGCAACCGCGGAGTACCGGACGCTGGCGGTGCCCATCCCGCCGGGTGCCGAGGGGGCTTCCCCGGCAGTGCTCTCACGGGTGATCGCCAGCTACGCAGCCAGCCGCGACCCCCACGCCCTCCTTCTCGTCATGGACGTTCTCGGCCAGGACGAGCAGGGCAAGCCACGCCCCCTCCTCGTCTGCGAGGCGCGGGACAACGTGGGTACCCGCCTCTTCTTCATGCAGCCCTTCCGTCAGTCCGGGCAGCGCATCACCTGGGAGGAGAGCGCCACCGACGGCTGGATGGATCCGGGCGAGGAGGAGATGATTCTGGATGCGGCTTTCGGGTGAGGGAAGGATTCAGGATTCGGGATTCAGGGGGGCTCGCACCCAACTTTCTGTTGTTGTTACCCCTGAATCCCGAATCCTCGTCCTATCCCACACACTCGAAGCTGTCCAGAATCGTCCCCAGCTGGATCATGTACTCGTATTTCGGAGCGCCCGGGGCGTACAGCCAGGCGTCCACGAGGAAGGTGCGGTCGCCGCACTGCACCAGGCGCGTGATGAAAGGCCCGGCAGCGGGCCATTCGCCGGGCGGATTCGACCAGATGCCCTGGATCTCCAGCGCCGGCCGTCCGCCTACCTGAAGCTCACGAGTCTGCACGATCTGCGGATCGGTCACCTGGACGGGGTCCGTATAGTCGGGGGCGATCGATTCGCGCCACGCCCGCGCACCCTCCGGGGTGAAATCCACCTGTCCGGTCGGTCTCGCCTCCACCTGTACCGAGCGGATCAGCCGCGACGGATCCGGGAAGTCGTTTCGGAAGATCAGGAGCCCCGGGCGGACCTCGCTGTGGTAGTAGACCCTGGGGAAGAGCATGGTGAAACCGGCGTTCTGGCGCAGCGAGTCGGCGAGCGCCTGGTTCGCGCCGCTGGCGAACATCCGCTCCCGTGCGTACTCCTCGAACTGCTGAAGGAGCGTGTTGCCGGCCTGCTGAAGCAGCGGGCGGGCCGCTGCCGGGGATGATCCCGGCGGCAGCAGCACCACGCTGACGAGCTGCGCCTGCGCCCAGACGTTGCGCACCTGGAGGACCGCTGGCGGGGCAGGGGTGGGGCCGGAATGGCGCCGCAGCGCCTCCGCGACCCACGGATCCTCAGGCTCACCGATGACCAGGACCTGCCGCAGCAGGCGCAGCGTGCCCCACTCCTCGCCCTGCGGATCCACCTGTGTGATCTCGAAGATCCGCTCGTCACGAACGGTGAAGGCGCGGGACTCCAGTGCCGCGTCGATGTCGTCCTCCAGTTCGGCATAGACGGCGTCCGAGCTGGCGACCACCACGTTGTTCATCTGCCCCATCGCTCGGGGGCGATCGCAGCCGGCCAGCGTCGTGGCGAGCACCACCGCCAGCAGCAGGGGCAGCTTCGGAGAAGTGCGGATCGTCGAGCGCATCATGGAAGTCAGCTGTGGGTGTGGGTGGCGGGGGTGTCGCGGGGCAACCGCGGCGCCTGACCGAAGCGGCTCTCCAGTTCATCCCAGATCGCGTCCAGCGGCACGCCCCGGATCCGGAGCAGCACCAGCAGGTGGAAGAGAAGATCGGCGATCTCGCCCTCCAGCCCACCCCCCACGCCCGACTTTGCGGCGATCACGACCTCGGTCGCTTCCTCTCCCACCTTCTTGAGCACCTTGTCGATGCCGCGATCGAGCAGATAGGAGGTGTACGAGCCCTCCTCGGGGGATACGGAGCGGTCGGCGACGATCGCCTCCACCCGCGCCAGGATGTGCGCGGCAGTGTCTGCCGGCTCCATCGACTGGCCGGACAGCGCCCGGTGGAAGCAGCTCGCCTCCCCCGTGTGGCAGGCCGGGCCGGTCTGACGGACGCGGTACAGAACGGCGTCCCCGTCACAGTCGGTGCGCACTTCCACGACCTGCTGCGTGTTGCCGCTGGTGGCGCCCTTCTCCCAGATCGCGCGACGGGAACGGCTCCAGAAGTGGGCACGCCCGCTCTCCGCCGTCAATCGCAGCGCTTCACGGTCCGCGTACGCCACCATCAGAACCGCACCGCTGGAGACGTCCTGTGCCACCACCGGGACGAGTCCGGCCGCGTCGAACCTCAGTTCCTCGATCCAGCTCATGTCCGCCTCTGCTCCGCACGGGAAGATTCCACCGAACCGGTGGCGCGGGGAAGCTACCGGCGGACTCCTGCAATGGTCAACCTGTACACCTGCGGGGCACCTTCGGTTTCTGACACCTCCGCCCGCCCGCGGTGACCGATCTCCGAACCCCTGTTGATGCGGGCACATAGGAGAGCCGGCCGGCGGTCACATGGACCCCCGGCCGGCTCCTCCCTTCGCCTTCATGGAACTGCGACGGCTACACCGGCCGCCGCCCACTGATGATGCGCCAGGCGATCACGATCACCGCGATGATGAGGAAGATCCACGCGATGTCGGCGAGTGCGCCGATCACCCCGCCAAAGCCGAGCAGGGCGAGCACCAGCAGCAAAATACCGATGATGAGGATGACGTCCACGGTAAGCTCCGGGATCAGAGGAAAGACAGATCATACCTCCGGACGGCGGAGGGATTTGCAATCCTCATGCCCGGTTTCCCGGAATTTCTCCCGCGATCCGTTGCTCCGCCCGCTGAGCGGACGCTATCTTGAACGGATGCAGACGACAAGGATCTACTCTCCTCCGGGTTCTCAGGACCTGCTTTCCGACGACGTCCGGCTGCGGCGACGCGTGCAGAGCGAATGGTTCCGACTGGCGGGGGATCGAGGGTACGAGGAGGTGATCCCCCCGACCTTCGAATACGAGGAGGTATTCACGCGCGGCGCCGGGGCGGACCTCTCGTCCCGGCTCGTGCGCTTCGTGGACCGCGATGGCCGGATCGTCGCGCTGCGGGCGGACTTCACCTCCAGCATCGCACGCGTGGCGGCGACCAAGCTGGCCGAGGCGCCTCTGCCGCTGCGCCTCTCCTACGCTGGCAAGGTATACCGCCAGGAAGTGGAGGGCGGCGGCCGGCGACGTGAGCTCTTTCAGCAGGGGGCCGAACTGATCGGCGACGATTCGCCGGAGGCCGACGTCGAGATCCTGCGGCTCGCCATCGAGATGCTCGGTGCGCTCGGGGTGCCCGACTTTCAGATCAACCTCGGAGACGTGCAGTTCGTGCGGCCGCTCCTCGCAGACCTGCCGGAGAGCGCGGCGGCGGAGTTGCGGCAGGCGATCGACCGCAAGGACCGGGCGGCGCTCGCGGGTGCGGCGCGTAGCTGGGGCGCACCGGCCGCGGTCGCGCGCGCGCTGGTGGAGCTGCCAGAGCTGATTGGCCGTGGCGACGTGCTCCTGCGCGCGCGATCGCTGGCGCCGGGCGCGCAGGCGCTCGATGCCATCGAGCGGCTCCGCACCATCGATTCGCTGCTCAGTCCACAGGAGCGGGAGCACGTGGTCTACGACCTGGGCGAGATCCGCGGTCTCGGCTACTACACGGGGATCCAGTTCGAGGTGTTTGTGGCGGGGATCGGACGGGCGGTGGGCTTCGGCGGTCGATACGACTCGCTGCTCGCGCTGTACGGCGTCGATCGCCCCGCGGTGGGCCTCGCGCTGGAGACCGATACACTCGCGGAGCTCTCCGCGGGGAGCGGACGATGACGCGGCCGCTGCGCATCGCGCTCCCCAAGGGGCGGATGATGGAGCAGTCGCTGGAGCTCTGGGGGCGGATCGGCGCGGAGGTCGCCTCGGATGTCACGTCCTCGCGCCGCCTGATCCTCCCGTCCGCCGATGGCCGCTTCGAGTTCCTCCCGGTCAAGAATGGCGACGTGCCGACCTACGTCGAGGCCGGCGTGGCGGACGCCGGCGTCGTGGGCCTGGACGTCCTGTACGAGGTGGATGCGGACGTGCTTCGCCCGCTCGACCTCGGCTTCGGCCCCTGCCGGCTCGCCGTCGCCGCGCCGTCGGGTACGCCCTACCCGCTACCTCGCCGGCGGAGTCACGCCGCGGGTGGCGACCAAGTACGTGCGCACGGCCCGCCGCTTCTTCGCCGAGCGGGGGGTCCAGGTGGAGCTTGTGCAGATCTCCGGCTCCGTGGAGATCGCGCCGCTGCTCGGCCTCTCGCACTGGATCCTGGACCTGGTGCAGACGCGGCCGCACTCTCGAGGAGAACGGCCTCGTGGTGGTGGATACGGCATTCTCCTCCACCGCGCGGCTGATCGTGAACCGCGCCAGCCACAAACTGCGGCTGGAGGAGCACCAGCGGTTGATCGGGGAACTGGAGGCCGCGCTGGACGTGTCGCGCCCGGTTGCGGAGGCGGTGGGTCGATGATCCGTACGCTGACGATGGAGCCGCCCTTCGCCGGGGCGGAATCGCTGATACACGCCGCTTCCACCACTGATCGCGATCTGGAGCGGTCCGTGCGCGACATCGTGGACGACGTGGCCTCCCGCGGCGATGCGGCTCTGCTGGAGTACACCAGCCGCTTCGATCGGGTGGAAGCAGCCGACGTCGCGGCGCTCCGGGTGCCGGACGCCGAGCTCGAGGCAGCCGCGGAGGCGCTGGATCCGGCACTGCTGAACACCATGCGCCGCGCCGCGGAGCGGATCCGCGGTTTCCATGCGCGCCAGGTGGAGCGCGGCTTCCTCGATCTCCAGCCGGACGGCACCCTCCTCGGCCAGCGCGTGGTCCCGCTCGCGACCGTGGGCGTTTACGTACCGGGGGACGGGCCGCCTACCCGTCCTCCGTGCTGATGAACGCCGTGCCCGCCCGCGTCGCAGGGGTCGGGCGGGTCGTGATGGTGACGCCCGCACCCGGCGGTCGGGTGGAGCCGGCGGTGCTCGCGGCAGCCCACATCGCCGGCGTCGATGACGTGTTCCGCATCGGCGGTGCCCAGGCGGTCGCCGCCCTCGCGTACGGCACCGCGACCATCCCGCGCGTGGACAAGATCGTCGGCCCGGGCAACCGCTGGGTCGCCGAGGCCAAGCGGCAGGTGTTCGGTCGTGTGGACATCGACATGGTGGCCGGCCCCTCCGAAATCGTGGTCCTCGCCGACTCCTCGGCGGACCCCCTCCACGTCGCCGCCGACCTGATCGGCCAGGCCGAGCACGATCCGGACGCCATCGCCTGGCTGGTCACCGACTCGGCCGCGCTGGCCGATGCCGTGCCCGCGCACCTGGAGCGGCTGCTGGCGAAAAACCCTCGTGAGGAAATCGCCCGCCAGGCGCTGGGCACCAACGGGCTGATCCTCCTGGTGCCGGATATGGAAGCCGCGGTGGAGGCGGTGAATCTGCGCGCGCCGGAGCACCTGGAGCTGCTGGTCCGCGATCCGATGGCCCGCGTGAGCGCCATCCGCAACGCCGGCGCGATCTTCATCGGTGAGCATTCGCCCGAGTCGATGGGCGACTATTTCGCCGGTCCAAACCACGTGTTGCCGACGGGCGGAACGGCGCGCTGGGCATCGCCTCTCGGCGTCTACGACTTCGTCAAGCGAACCAGCCTGATCGGCTATTCTCGCGCTCGCTTCCGGGACGATGCGGAGCACGTGATCCGCTTTGCGGAGGCGGAGGGGCTGTACGGCCACGCGGAAGCGGTGCGGGTCCGCCTCGGCCCGCCATCTGACAACGACATTCAGGAAGGGAATGGCAAGTGAGGGTACTCTACGCACTGATCTGCGAGCAGGCGGGCGAGCGGCACGACGGCCGTCTCGATGCGCACGGCATCTTTCACCAGCTGTACGCACCCGGCTTTCCGGCCAAGCAGGACGAGATGGTGTTCTGCGTCGGCATCGAGTGGGACGGCGACGAACTCGGCCGCTACGATTTCCGCATCGACCTGACGGACCCCATGGGAAGCCCGGCGATCACCATCAATGGACACACGGAGGTCGGAGAGCGCGCCCCCGGCGAAGCGCCACCGCAGACCCGCCTGGTGATGCCGCTGGAGGGCGTGGTCTTCCCGGTGGCCGGGACGTACACGTTTGATCTGGTGCTCAGCGAGGAGGAGCGGCTGCCGCTCTGTCCGATTCATCTGGTGGAGAATCCGGGGGCACGGTGAGGGAGGATTCGGGATTCAGGGATCTCTCGGGCTCCGGCACGAACGATACACCCCCTGCATCCCCAATCCTGAATCCTGAATCCTGAATCCTGAATCCTCCCCCTACCCCAGCGCCCGCCGCAGCAGCCTCAGGTATCTCCCCACCTCCGCCGGATACTGATACGCCGGAAAGCCCCTGGACTCCGTGGAGTGGGCGAAGAGGCGGGTGATGAAGGTGTCCACCGGCGCGTCGCGGGGGAGCAGCGAGCGCAGGCGGAGCGTTTCGGAGAAGGGGATCAGGTGGTCGGCGTGACCGTGGGCGAGCACCAGGCGCTTGCGGAGGGTGGGGAGCAGCGGCTGCGGATCCAGCGCCGGATGGCGGCGCAGTGCGGTGGAGGCCAGCGCATCCGCCAGGGCGCGGGCATGCTCGGGGTCCGGACGGATCGCGGAGGGTGGCGCGATCAGGTCCCAGACCTCCATCTCCGCGGCCGAGAGACCCGCCCGCAGATCCGCTTTCAGCGGATCGAAGATCGGATCCGCCGCGTAGGCGCCCACCCGCCCCGCCTCCGCCGCCATCTCCCCCGCGGCACGTGCCACGCCCGACATCGATTCGTAGCCGGGCGTATCGGTGAGATAGTTCGCCGCCACGATCCAGCGGCCGTAGGGGTCGGGATCCAGGCGATACGACCGGCCCGCCCAGTCGTGCTCACCGGTCATCTGGAAGGTGAGGGTGCGCCGCAGGTCGCAGTAGCCGCCGAATCCCACCACGGAGCGGATCTCCCCCGGCGACTGGTCGTGCGCGGCCGTGATCAGCGCCTGGGTGGCGCCGAAGGAGAAGCCGACGAGCGAAGTTCCACCCGGCAGCACGTCCGGCCGCTGCACCAGTGCATGCGCGGCGGCGGCGATGATCGCGTCGGCGGCATCGGGCTCCATGCGGAGCTGCTGCCACGGCTCGACCTCCGGGATGATCACCACTCCCCCCGACCCGGCCAGTGCGCGTGCGAAGCGGCTGAGCATATGGTGACGGCGACCGGGAACGGTGATCCCGTGCAGCACCAGCCAGCCCGGAAGAGCGTGGGAACCAGGCGGGCGGAAGAGCGTGGCCGGCACCTGCCGGTCGCCCACCGGCACGAGGATTTCCTCCTCCCGAATGCGGGGGCGCGGGTGCCGGATGAAGCCGTGGAGAAAGCGTGCGACGCGAAGCATCCCGACTGTCCTCAGCGGTGGGCGGCGCCGATGGCTTCGGCAATGGATGCCATGCCCTCCCTGCGCAGCCGATGGAGCAGTCCCTGGTTGATCGACCGAACCAGGCCGGGCCCGCCGTAGACGAACCCGGAATAGAGCTGGACGAGGCTGGCGCCGGCGCGGATTCGCTCCCACGCATCCTCCGCGCTGCGGATCCCTCCCACCCCGACCACCGGGATACGCCCCCCGGTAACTCGATGGATTCGGGAAACCACCTCGAGGGCGCGCGTGCGCAAAGGGACGCCGCTGATCCCCCCGGCACCGATCGCCGCCAGCTCTTCCGGCGAGGTGCGGAGGCCAGCGCGCGAGGTGGTGGTGTTCACCGCGACGATGCCGGCCACGCCGACGTCACCCGCGATCCCCACCGCCTCCTCGATCTGCCCGTCCGTCAGGTCCGGGGCGATCTTAACCAGCACGGGGAGCGGGGTGCTGCCGGCTGCTCGCTGCCGCGCTCGCCCCACCACCGCGGCCAGCAGTTCGCGAAGCGGCTCGGCGTCCTGGAGGGAGCGGAGCCCGGGCGTGTTGGGAGAACTGACGTTCACCACCAGGTACCGCGCGTACGCGCCGAGCAGCTCCAGACTCCGCAGGTAATCGCGGGTGGAATGCTCCAGCGGCGTGATCTTGCTCTTCCCGATGTTGACCCCGAGGACCACCTCCGCGGGCTCGGCGGCCAGTCTCTCGGCGACGGCCTCGGCGCCCGGATTGTTGAAGCCCATCCGGTTCAGGAGCGCCTCGTCCTCGCGGAGGCGGAAGAGGCGCGGTCGCGGGTTTCCGGGCTGTGCCTCCGCGGTGACGGTGCCGATCTCCACGAAGCCGAAGCCGAGCGCCCCCAGCGCGTTGTACGCATCGCCCGACTTGTCGAACCCTGCCGCCAGCCCCACCGGGCTTGGAAAGTCGATTCCCCAGACCCGGTTCTTGAGCGACACGTCGTCCACCGCCATCATGGCGCGGGTGAGGCGGCGTGCGGGGGCGGACGCAAGGGCACGGCGCAGCATACCCGTGGTCAGGTGATGCGCGCGTTCGGCGTCCAGCGCAAAGAGCGGAGTTCGGGCGATTCTGTACGGCAGCGACAACGGCTTCACTCCACGGTGGACGGGTGACCCCCACGCCTCCGGGGAGGGGCGAGCGGGAAGCTTACCGCGCCCGGCGCCGCGGCGCCAATCCGGTACGCGGCCGCCGCTCCACGCCCGCGGCCGCCGCTTGACTGCCGTCGGCGGCCACGGGCATATTCCGGACCCCGCGCGGACGGCGTTCACACCGCCCCGCGACTCGCTCTCGCCTCCTTTTCCAGCAACGGGATTCGACCGCACATGGCAACTCAGGGCGGATCGGATGAGGTGGTCTTCCTCTCCGCCGCACGCACCGCGTTCGGCACCTTCGGCGGCACGCTCAGGGAGCTGTCGGCCACGGACCTGGGCGTCGTGGCGGCGAAAGGCGTGATCGAGCGGGCGGGCATCGACAGGGACGCTGTGGATCACGTCGTCTTCGGCAATGCGCTGCAGACCTCCAGCGACGCCATCTACCTGGCGCGGCACGTCGGCCTCCGCGCCGGTCTCGGCCAGGAGACCCCGGCGATCACGCTGAACCGGCTGTGCGGCTCCGGATTCCAGGCGCTGGTCACCGGCGCCATGGAGATCATGCTGGGCGAGGCGGAGGTGGTGCTCTGTGGCGGGGCGGAGTCGATGAGCCAGGCACCCCACGTGGTGCGCGGGGCACGCTGGGGCGACCAGCGACTCGGACCGGCCGGCCAGCACTACGAGGATCTGCTCTGGGAGGCCCTCACCGACACCTTCGCCGGCTGCTCGATGGCGATGACGGCGGAGAACCTCGCCGAGCGCTACGGCATCACCCGCGAGGAGGTGGACGCATACGCCCTGCGCTCGCAGCGGTTCGCCCATCAGGCGTGGGAGGAGGGTCGAAAGAAGAACGAGATCGTCCCGGTCATGATCCGCACTCGCAAGGGCGAGAATGCCTTCGATCGGGATGAGCACATTCGCCCGGAGACGGACGAGGCCAGCCTCGCGAAGCTGCGCCCGTACTTCAAGGAGGGTGGTACGGTGACGGCCGGGAACGCTTCCGGGATCGGCGACGGCGCCGCCGCCATGCTGATCTCCTCCGCGGCGTGGGCGGAGCGCAACGGGATGAAGCCGATGGGCCGCCTGGTCTCCTGGGGAATCGCGGGCGTGGAGCCGAAGTTCATGGGGATCGGACCCGCGCCCGCTTCCCGGAAGGCGCTGGAGAAGGCGGGACTCACCGTCGATCAGATGGACCTGGTGGAGGTCAACGAGGCATTCGCATCCCAGTACTGCGCCGTCGAGAAGGAGCTCGGGCTCGACCGCGAGAAGGTGAATGTCTCCGGTGGCGCCATCGCCATCACCCACCCCCTGGGGGCCAGCGGGGCCCGAATCACAGTGCACCTCCTCCACGAGCTGCGTCGCCGCGGCCTGAAGTACGGGCTGGGTACGGCGTGCATCGGGGGCGGGCAGGGGATCGCGGTGGTGGTGGAGGCGATGTAGGGGAGGGGATCGGCATTCGGCATTCGGGGAACGGGCCGCTCGTTCTGTCATCCAGAGTTCGCGGCCGGATGCCGGATGCATGTACACCGCCGGCGGACAGGCATTTCCCTTCCACCCCCGACCCCCGCCTCCCGCCCGCTGGCACAGAGCTTGACCCCTCGCCGGGTATGATACTTCGAACGTTTATCAGGCGGCGTGCTTTCACGCTGCTGCTCGTGGTGGCCGCCGCATCGGTGGCCGGGTGTGAAGGAGTTGGTCGCGAAACCACTCCACCGGCGCCTCCGGGCACGGAGGTCGGAGAGGCGCCGCCTCCTCTGGAGGGACGGCTCCCGTCCGGCGAGGCGTTCTCGATGACACCCGCACGAGGGGAGCGCACGGTGCTGCTCTTCTACCGCAGTGAGGCGTGTGGCCTGTGCCGGCTGCGGCTGGAGCAGCTGCAGGCGAATCTGCCTGCGTATCGTACGCTGGGAGCGCGAGTGCTGGCGGTGACGCTGGACCCGCCGGAGCTCAGCACCCGCACCGCGGAGCGGCTCGCCGGCGATCTCCAGATCGTCAGCGTGGACAGCGCCGTGTTCGACGCCTGGGACGTACTGGAGGCCGAGCGGCGCGCGCCGCTCCCCGGTGCGTACGTCCTGAATGATCGCGGCGTCGTGATTTTCCGGCATCTGGGCGGCCACGCCGGCGATCACATCACCGACGCGACCCTGCTCACCATTCTCGAAACCGCCGACCGCTGACCGGAGGAAACCGGATGCCTGCCCGTACACTGATCGCCCGATCGGCCGCCGCTGGCGCCCTTGTCCTCGCCAGCGCCTGCGCCCCCGTGGAGGAGCCGGCCACCGGACCGCTCGCGCCTGCCGTTCAGCCGCTGCCGCCCGGTGAGGTGCGCTGGACGGCGACCACGCGTCCCCAGGTGGACCTGTGGTACCACGGGCTCGCCACCATCGACTTCCGGGGCACTGCCGCGGGACTGCCGATCCACCCCCCGCAGTACGCCGAGCGGATGGCGGCGGTGAAGCGCGGCGCCGGCGTGCAGCCGACGGCGCTGGAACGACGCGCCGACGAACTCCGGGCAGTTTTCGAGGCAGGTCCCCGCTACTCGTCACTGCACTTCCTCCCCCTGAACTTTCCCACCGGCGAGGCGTTTATCGCTGCGCTGCAGCGCTGGATCCAGGTTGGTGGTGACCCGGCTCGCGTCCCCGACCCGGCTCAGGCACAGGCGGTCGCATTCCTTTCACGGCAGTTCCCGACCGACGCGGAACGGCGCGCGCTGTCGACCTGGATGGAGGTGCTCGGCGAGGAGGGGCGGGTGTTCTATACCGCGCACCGGGAGCGGGAGACGGCGGCGCTCGCCGCCACCGTGGCCGCGGTGCAATCCGAATGGGACGCGCTGGCCCCCCGCCTCCGGCCCGTCATGGACGCGCTGCAGTTGAACCAGGGTGAGATCCTGGTCTCGCCGGCCATCGGACCGGAGGGGCGGATGCTGGAACTCGGCCGTCGGTACGCTCGCACGGCGGTCAACGCACCGCCCACCGGCCGGGGACCCGACGTCATCTGGGCGACGCTCCACGAAGTGATGTACCCGTTCGTCGACGGTGTTCTGGAGGACCAGCTCGCCCCGGCCCAGCTGCGCGATGCGGATCGCCCGCTTCTGGCCCGTCGCGCGGCGATCCGCTCGGGCGCGCTGGTGCTCCAGCAGGTGGCGCCGGATGCCGTGCCGGCGTATCGTGAAGCCCATCTACGGTGGACCGGCGTGCCCGTACCGGCTTCCACCATCGAGCGGGAGCGTGCCTTCGAACGCGCCTTCCCGCTGCAGGACCCGCTGCCTGCCGCGCTCGCGCAGGGAATCCAGTCACTGCTGGCCCCGTTCTGATGCCGTGAACCAGCTGCCCGACCGCGCGCGCCCCGAGGGCGAGAACCTCCCCGCACGGCAGCTCTCGAACGAGCAGTTCGAGATGGTGATCCGCCGCGCGGCGGAGCTGCAGGCGCGCAGCGCGGAGGATCCGGGCGCCGAAGTGATGGCGGAAGCGGAGGTGGTGCGGATCGGGCGCGAACTGGGGCTCTCCCCGGCGAATCTGACACAGGCGTTGGCGGAGGTCCGGGGCGTGCGGCGTGAGGAGCCGGGCTTCCTCTCCCGGGCGATGGGAGTGGCGGTGGTCTCCTGCGCCCGTGCGGTTCGCGGCAGCGACAGCGAGGTGCGGCAGCGGATGGAGCGGTACCTGGTGGACCACGAGTACATGGTCGTGCAGCGCCGTCTCCCCGAGCGCATCATTTTCGCCAAGGCTCGAGGCGTGATGGCGGTGATCGGCCTCTCCACCTCCCAGCTCTTCAACCGCGCTCCGCCACTCGGTCTGGAGAATGTGGAGCTGTCGGTGCAGCCGCTGGAGGAGGGGCGCGCCTACGTGACGCTGGCGACCGATCTCTCCGGCCGGCGTACCGGCTACGCGGCGGGTGGCGCGGCCATCGGGAGCGCGGTGACGACGATGGGGTCGCTTGCGCTGGCGATCGCGGTTGCGCCGCCGGCCGCACTGCTTGCCCTGCCGGCGCTCGGCGTCGCCGCGGCCGCCGCGCGCGGTGCGTACGGATCCACGGTCAACCGCGTGAAAACCCAACTGGAGAGCGTGCTCGACAAACTCGAGCACGACGAGCTTCCCAGGGCCACCCCGCGCTGGCGGACCGGCTTCTGATCGCGTCCGGGCATGGGCGCACTCCGACGGTTCTTTTCAACTTCGAGGAGCGATGCAAGAGATCAAACGGGTCGGCGTTCTGGGGTGCGGTCTGATGGGGAGCGGGATCGCGCAGGTGTGCGCGCAGTCCGGATACGACACCATCGTGCGGGAGATCTCCGATGAGCTGGTGGAGAAGGCGCTCGGCGGTATCTCCAGGCAGCTCGGCAGGTCGGTGGAGAAGGGGAAGCTCGCCGGGGAGGACCGCGACGCAACCCTGGCGTGCCTCGGCGGCACCAGCCAGCTGGAAGAGCTCGCGGATTGCGACCTGATCATCGAGGCCGTCGTCGAGAATCTCGACATGAAGAACGAGATGTGGCGCACCCTCGACTCGGTCTGCCGGCCGGAGACCATCTTCGCATCCAACACCTCCTCGCTGACCATCGCCGACATGGCCGCCGCCACCCGGCGTCCGGAGCGGATGCTGGGGCTGCACTTCTTCAACCCCGTCCCGGTGATGAAGCTGGTGGAGGTGGTCCGCACCATCGCTACCGATCCGGAGGTGTTCCGCACGGCCTACGACTTCGCCCGCTCGCTCGGCAAGGAGCCCATCGAGTGCAGGGACAACTCGGGCTTCGTGGTGAATCTCCTCCTCGTCCCCTACATGATGGACGCGATCCGCGCGCTGGAGCAGGGCGTCGCCTCCATCGAGGACATCGACAAGGGGATGCGCCTGGGCACCGGCTACCCGATGGGTCCGTTCACCCTCTGCGACTTCGTCGGCAACGATACGCTCGATAAGATCGGCGGCATCATGTTCGACGAGTACCGGGAAAAGCGCTACGCCTCGCCTCCGCTGCTGAAGCGCATGGTGGCGCTCGGCTACTTCGGGCGGAAGAGCGGGAAGGGGTTCTACGACTACTCCCAGGACCCGCCGCAGCCGATGCGGCTGGTCTGAAACAATCGGTCGGGACCTGCCTCATGGAGCCGGGCCGGGGTGGCGAATTGCCGCTCCGGCCCCCTCGCCACCTCCTCCCGCCCGGAGCCCGACCGCGCACGGGCGCGGCCCTCTCCCACCGACCCCTTCATGGTTCTGAAGAAGGCCCGGAAGGCCCTGGCCAGCGACTGGTTCGACACCTACGCCCGCATGGGATACGCGGCCAAGGGGGTCTCGTTCGGGGTGATCGGCATCATGATGGCGCGAGTGGCGTTCGGGCAGCGCGCGGAGCGGGCGGACTTCGCCGGGGCCATGGAGGAGATGAGCGCACAGCCGGTGCTCGCCGGGCTCCTGATCCTCATGGCGTTCGGGATGATCGGCTACGCGACGTGGCGACTGCTGCAGGGCGCGTTCGACCTGGAGGGGGAGGGGAGCGACCTGCTCGGGTGGGCCAAGCGGGGGATCTACATCGTGATCGGGCTGATGTACCTCTTCTTCGCCACCTACGCCATCGGCATCCTGGCAGGGTGGAGCACCAAGGAGGGCGAGGTGCAGGACTGGACCGCCACCATCCTCACCCTGCCGTTCGGTCGGTGGATCATCGGAGCCGCGGGGGTTGGGGTGTTCATCGGGGGAGTGGTGGAACTCTGGTTTGCCCTCTCTCGCCGCTTCCAGGTGGAGCTGGGGCGTGACGACATCCGGGGCTTTGAACGGATGGGGTTGATAGCGACGGGGTGCGCCGGCCACGCCGGCCGCTCCCTGGTGTACGGAGCGGCCGGCGTGTTCGCCGTCCGTGCGGCCATCCATTTCGATGCCGACGAGGCACGCGGCATCGCCGACACCATCCGGGAGCTCGCCGAGCAGCCCTACGGCCCCTATCTCGTCGCCTTCGGGGCCTTCGGCTTCATCTCCTACGGCGTCTACTACTGCCTCCTCGCCCGCCACCACCATCTCCCCAACGAGGGGATGATGCGGGGCCGCGGTGACGGACGAGAGGCAGCTGAAGCCGGAGACAGACGCCAACAGTCCAACGCGAACAGCTGACTTCCGCCGTCTACCACGTCGACTTGAACAGTAGCCGGTTCGGCGTCCCACTCACGTTGCCGGTGATCACGTTGGTCGTGGCGTTGTCCGTCATCCAGTTCGCGATGGCGGCGTGGGAGGCGCTCGGATTGGTCTCCTTGATCAGCGCCGCCAGACCCGCCACGTGCGGCGAGGCCATCGAAGTCCCGCTGATGGTGTTGGTCGCCGAGTTGCTCGTGTGCCAGGACGAGGTGATCGATGAGCCCGGTGCGTAGATGTTCACGCAGCTCCCCCAGTTGGAGAAACTCGACTTCGCGTCCGTGCTCGTGGACGACGCCACCGTGTACACGCCCGAGGCGCTCGCCGGCGACACGTTGCACGCGTTCTGGTTCTCATTGCCCGCCGCCACAGCCACGAACACCCCGCTCGCCGCCAGGTTGTTCACCGCGGTGTTCAGCGCACTCGAGGCCCCACCGCCGAGAGACATGTTCGCGACGGCCGGATTCACCCGGTTCTGCCGCACCCAGTCCACCGCCGAGATGATCAGCGAGTTGGAACTCCCCCCGCTGCAGCCGAACACCCGCACGCCCCGCAGCCGCACCTGCTTGGCCACGCCGTGCACGCTCCCGCCGATGGTACCCGCCACGTGCGTTCCGTGGCCGTTGCAGTCCTGCCCGTTGCCGCCGGTACCGTCCCAGACGTTCGTGGCGCGCCCACCGAACTGGTTGTGCGCGGTCCGGATGCCGGAGTCGATCACGTATGCGTGCACACCCACGCCGGTGCGATTGTACACGTAGGTGCCGTTCAGCGGCCGCGCGCGCTGATCGATCCGATCCAGACCCCAGGTGGCGTTGGACTGCGTGGCGATCGGCTCCATCAGCTGGTCCTCTTCCAGATATGCCACGGCAGGGTTCTGGCGCAGCGCCGTCACCTGGCCGTTCGTCAGCTCGGCAGCGAACCCGTTCAGCGTCGCGGGCGTGTACTCGAACTTCGGGTTGATCCCCAGCAGAGCGAGCACCGAGCGCGGGTTCGCGCCCTCCCGCAGCACGACGATGTACGACCCCTCGATTCCGCGACCGGGCGCCGCAGAGTGCACCGGCGCCATCTCGGTGGCGGTGAGCCCGCTCTCGGGCATCATCGGGTCGCTGCGCTGTTCGGAGCAGGCAGCGGCGGCGATCACGAGCGCAGCGACGGCGATGGAACGTTTCGACCCCATACGGCCTCCTGTTCGTGTGGTCCTCGGACTGCTGTGTGGTGTGCGGACGGAGAAGGGCAATGCAGGGGCCGCAGCGGGCGCGGCTCTCGCCGGCGGCTGGATCTGACTGGGATGAAAGGAGATGGCTCGCGCCGCCCGGATCAGCGGCCCGCGGGCCGGGTGCTGCAGTGCGGAGCGGCTCGCACAGAAATGGTGTAATGCTGCTGCACTAAAAAGGGGCGACGGGAAGGGGCCGGCATCTCGTGGTGCCCGCCCCCTCACTTCGACCGTCCTGCGATCTGGAGCTCAGCTCGCGGAGACCATCAGATCGTCGGCGTTCTCTTCCGTCTCGCGCCAGCGTGTCCATGAAGGAGCTGACCGAGAACACGGCGTTGCCCGCGCCCGGGGGTCCGTACCCGGGCGGCGGCCGGTGGCCGTACTTCTCCATCGTCTCGCGGTACACCTCGAGGAGGCGGATGTGGTACTCCAGCGGCGCACCCTCGGGGTTCGCCTTGCCGAGCGGCGTCGTCGGCTCCGGGCACCAGGTGGTGAAGCGGGGCGTCACCCCGCGCGACATGAAGAAGTCGAGCCCCTCCGCGGTGGAGCGGATCGCCTCGTCGATGCTGGTGAAGCCGTACGGCCTGCGCCATCTCGACCCCGGCCACGAAGTTCGGGATCACGTAGCGGGCGCCGAAGATGTCGCGCGCGTCGAGGATGCGGCGGTGCCACTCCTCGCGTCCCACGTACCGCTGCTTCCCGGGGAGACCAGCTTGAAGATCCGCTCGTCCCACACCTCGTAGTTGGGGTGGTAGATGCGGATCCCGTAATCCTGGAAGATCTGCGCCTCCTCCTTCGGGAGTGCCTGGGCGACCACCTTTCCGATCCATCGGCCGGGGAAGCGCTCCTCGATCGCGCTGCGCGTAGCGGCCGTAGAACTCGGCCTCGCTCGAGCCCGTCCACGGTGGAGGTGACGCTGCCGCCGGTGAGGGTGTAGGCGTGCGAGCTGCCGGTGGTGTCGTACCGGTCGATGATCGCCAGCGCCTCCAGCACCTCGTCCACCGGCTTCACACCCGGTGTACGGCCGCCCCGCCTGCTTGTGCTGCCGCCAGTTGTGGTTGATGTCGCAGAACTGGCACTCCTCCTTCGCGCCGAAGTACTGGCAGAGCCGCAGCACGGTGAGGTAGATCAGATACCCCCACTGGATGGTGGGCGCGATCTCCATCACCGACTTCCCGTTCTCCAGCCGGTGCCGGTAGTACTCCGGCATCGGCGGAAGGTGCACGTCGGCGATCCCCTCGCCCTCCAGCGCCAGCGTCGAGCGTGCCGTCGTCGGAGCCGCGAACACGCGAGTAGGGGGAGTCCGGGTTGAGGCGAACGGAGACGATCGTGCGCCGGAGCCCGAGCGGCCCGCCGCTCAGCGCGATCTCCTCCGGCGGGCGCCGGGTGGCGGCCTCACCGAGCTCGCGCAGCGGCTTGTGGTCGAAGGAGAAGATGAAGTAGGACTTCGGCTTCACCTCGCCCTCGTCGCCGTCCGTCAGCGCGGAGGCGTCGAAGGCGATGCCGGTGCGGAGGAGATCCTCCTTGAGAACCGCTTCGCGCGGGATGTGCGGGAAGCGGGCGATGAGCCCCTCGAGGAGCCGAGTGCGAGAGTTCATATCCGTCGATGACGGTTCAATTCGTTCGGGCGCCGAAAGCTATCGCGAGAGCGGCCGGGAGGGAACGGCACCGGAGTCAGGCGCGGTGCGAGGCACGCCGCAGCCGGTCGCGCACGCCGGCCCAGGCGTCGTCCTCCGGCACCGGCTCCACCAGGATCAGGTCGCAGCCCGCGTCGTCCAGCTCGTGCAGCGTGGCGTAGAGATCGCGCGCGTACACGATCGGGATCGATCGGGAAGGTGCCGGATGTGCTCTCCGTCGAGCGCCGCCCGCCCGATCAGGATCGCTCCCACCGCCGGCCCGCTTCCCGTGCGGCGCGCGATCTCCTCGCTCCGCCGACGTCGCCGCCTGCCAACAGCATGCGCAGCTCTGCGCGCGGAGAGTAGTGCCGCTCGATCATCCCCGGCGCCGGCTCGCGGCGTCGCCGCCCGGCGTCTTCGGCCCGTGCCGACCGGGCCCACCACCGCGTTCGATGGCGCTCGCGCGAGAGCGTGCCCGGGCGGAGAAGGGCAGGGCGGTCGCCGGTGACGTCGATCACCGTGGACTCGATCCCGACCCGGGTCGGACCCCCGTCGAGGACCAGATCCACGCGCGTCGCCCAGTCCCTTCGGATCACGTGCGCGGCCGTCGTCGGCGATAGCTCGGTGAATCGGTTGGCGCTGGGAGCCGCGACCGGCACTCGCGCCGCCTCGATGCAGCCCCCTGCGCGATCGGATGGTCCGGCACCCGCAGCGCCACGCTCGGCAGCCCCGCGGTGACGATGTCCGGCACCCCGCCGATCCTGGGCACCACCAGCGTGAGCGGCCCGGGCCAGAAGGCGGCCGCGAGCAGCGTCCGCGGCGTGCGGCCAGGCGGTCGGTCAGCGCCCTCGCATCAGCGACCCCCGCCACGTGCGCGATCAGCGGATTGTACGACGGTCGGCCCTTCGCGTTGAAGATCCTGGCCACCGCATCGGCGTCCAGCGCGTTTGCCCCCAGCCCGTAAACCGTCTCCGTCGGGAAGGCCACGAGCCCGCCCGCGCGGATGATCTCCGCCGCCTCCTCGAGCAGCTCCGGATCGGCTGAGGCAGCGTCGATGCGGACGGATCTCACGGCCTCACCCACCCCTCTCCCGGCGACGGAACACGAGGCCGCGACCGGCCGGCTCGGCGGGGTCTGCTTCTTGCGCTCGGTGAGGGTCTGCGGAGCGCCCTCCCGGGATGCGCGCTGGCAAGGGATATGCAAGGTCGAATAGCCGGAGACACCAACCGAAATCATGGCGGAAGAATAGTTTAGATCACCAGCTCGCGGCGCGCACCAGGAGGAACTCAAAATGTTCTGGCTTCTCGTAACCGGTCTCTGGGCGGCGATGCTCCTATCGCCCTTCGTACTGCTCTTTCTCTTCCTCCCGGCGGGCCGCGACTGTCCTCGCTGCACATGCGAAACGGTGGCCATCCGATCACGACTGATGCGTCCGCTCCGGCCGACTGGCGGCGGTGCGCTGGTGCATGGCGTGCGGCTGGGAGGGTATCACGCGGAACGCGGTGATGCGGCGCCCGCTTCCCACGCTCGAGGTGGTGCCGGAAGACGCCCGTGACGCCGACGACGACGCTCCCTGGCGTTCCCGCGACTGACGCGACCCGGCCGAACCCGGACGTACCGGACGGGTCGGTGACGAGACGGCCAGATGATCGACACGCTCCCGACCCGCCACGCGGGTGCGGGAGCGTGTCTGGTTCACCGCCTGGGGGGCGACTCGTCCGCGGATGATCCGGTGAGCCGCTGCAGCGCCCGCGTCCCTCCCCGAAAGGCGTAAGCCTCGATCCCGCTCCGCTGCATCTGCTCGGCGAGCTGCGCCGCCTGCACGCTGGCGCCGCAGTAGAGCACGTATGTCGCGTCACGATCCAGCTTCGAGAGGTCCGCGGAGAGCTCCCAGAAGTCATGCCGCTCCGCACCCTCGAAGTGCCATTCATCCCACTCCTCCTGGTCACGCACGTCGAGCACCCGCGCGCCAACGGGTACGGAATCGGTGAAGAGGTAGGCCTCCACGAGGTCCGCCGCGTTCACCTCCTTCAGGTCGATCACGCGGCGAGCTGCCGTGGCGCGTGCAAGCACCTCGAGATCCAGCCGGCCCTCCTCCTCCTGGGTGAGCGACCGGCGCGCATGCGTGACGGGGTTCCCCGGAGCGATGGCGCAGTACTCCTTCACCCTGGATGAGATCTCGAAGGTGCCGACCCGCCGCGACAGCTCGATGATCTCCATCTTGTCGAAGCCGAGCAGCGGCCGGAAGACCGGTCGGTCGCTGGCATCCTCGATGGCGGCGAGGTTCGCGAGCGTCTGCGACGAGACCTGTCCGATCGCTTCACCGGTGACGATGACGGTGGCGCCGATCTGGTCGGCCACCTGGACCGCCGCCCTGTACATGAGGCGCTTCAGGATCAGCTGCCAGTATCTGGGCTGTGTGCGGGCGCGGAGTTCGTCCAGCGAGGAGCCGAAGTCGATGGCGTGAAGCCGCGGCCGCGTGCCGTAGCTCCAGCGATCCGAGAGCACCTTCCCCACCGAGACGACGGACCGCTCGTAGGCGTCCCCCGCCAGGTTGCAGAACACGTAGTCCAGCTGCACACCCCGCTTCAGCATGAGCCAGGCGGCCACTGCCGAGTCGAACCCGCCGGACAGCAGACAGACGGCGCGCCCCTCCACGCCGAGCGGCAACCCTCCCGCGCCGGCCACACGGCCGCAGAAGAGGTAGGCGTGATCGTCACGGACCTCCACCTCGACCGTGACCTCGGGGTTGCCGAGGTCCACCGTGGCGCCCGGGTTCAGAGCGGCCCCCAGCTTCACCTGAACGTCGTGGGAGGAGAATCCGTGCTCACCGCTGCGCCGCGCCTTTACCGCGTAGCGGCGGCCGTGCACGCGCTCGGCGAACAATTCCCGCCCCACCTCCACGATCCGCTCCAGGTCTGCGGGACAGCGGGCCTCCACGAGGGAATAGGAGGAGATCCCCGGCACGCGGGCCAGCGCCTCCGCCGCGGCAGGGCGCGGGGTGCGGACGAACACACGGGTCCAGTGGTCATCCACCTGCGCCGGCGCGCCGCCGGCGGCGAACGCGTCGCGGATGTTCTCCACCAGTTGCCGCGTGAAGCGGCGACGCGTTCCCCGCGCCTTGGTGGAGAGCTCCGCGGAGAGGCGCACGAGGAAGAGTGCCTCTCCGCTGGCATTCGCGTCGTTCACGACCCCGCTCCCTCCCCGACGGTGGTGGGTTCCCCGCTGCTGCCGACCGCCACGGCCACCATCCGCTCCGGGGCGAAGTACCGATCCGCCATCCGTGCGATGTCATCGGCGCCGACGGTGTGGATCCGGTCCACGAACCGTTCCCAGTAATCTTCCGAGAGGCCGAACGCCTCGATGGTGGCGAAGCGCGATACCATTCGACCCGCGGTCTCGAACGCTCGGGGCAGGGAAAGCATCAGGGCGTCCTTCGCGCGGCTCAGCTCGTCAGCCGGCACCGGCTCGCGCCGGAACCGGTCCAGTTCGCCGACTATCTCCTCCATCGCGCGCTCCACCACCTCCACGTCCACCGCCGTTTCGATGGACCATCCGCCCGGCCGGAGTGCCGCGGAGAATCCCGAGCGGACACCGTACGTCCACCCCTTGTCCTCGCGCAGGTTGGCCCCGAGCCGCCCCGTGATGGTGCTGCCGCCCAGGAGGTAGTTCGCGACGGCGGCGGGGATCCAGTCGGGGTGTGAGCGCTCCATGCCGATCCCACCGACGCGGATCTCGCCCTGGGCGGCATCTTCCCAGGGGAGCACGATCCGCTCGCCGGAGCGGAGCGGCTCCACCGCCGACGTGACTCCCGCCGCGTCCGCGCTCTGACCCGACCACCCGCCCAGCTCGCGTTCCAGCGAGGCGCGCAGCAGCGCCGGGTCGAAGTCACCGGCGACCACCAGGATGCTCCCACCGGGGCGGTAGTGCCGGGCGTGGAATTCGATCAGCTGCTCCCGGGGGACCGATTCGACACCGTCCCGGGTGCCGGAGGTCAGACGGCCGTAAGGGTGGTGCTCGCCGAACAGTGCGACGGAGATGGTGTCGTCCGCGACGTTGGCGGGCTCGTCCAGCCGCGCGTCCAGCGAGTCGAGCGTTTCGGCGCGGACCCGCTCGGTCTCGTCGGCCGGAAAGGTCGGTCGCGTGACGACCAGAGCGAGCAGCTCCACGGCCGGGATCACGGTTTCGGCGAGCGCGGACAGGTCTACCTCGGCGTAGTCGTGCCCCACCTGCGCGCCGAGGGACGCGCCGAGCAGGTCGAGGCGAGCGTTCAGCGTCTCCGCCGTCAGGTCGCCCGCGCCCTCGGTGAGCAGCGCCGCGACCAGCGCCGCGGTGCCGGGGAAGCTATCGGGATCGGCCGACGCGCCCGCCGGCACGAGCAGACGCATGGCTACCTGCGGCACGCCGGCCCGTGTCAGCGCCACCACCCGCAGGCCGTTGTCCATCGTCCACCGTTCCGGCCGGGGAACTCGCGGCCGCGGCGGGGCACCCGGAACGGGCGTCCGGAGCACTGCTACCTCACCCGCGTCCATTCTTCCCTCCCTTTCCGGGAACGATGCTGAGACGGACCCGCGCATCGGGCACCAGCACCCGGGCGGCCACGTCGCGAATCTCCTCCGGCGTCACCTGCGCGTACTCGCCGAGCACCCGCTCCAGCTCCTCGGGCGCGCCGAGCACCGTGGTCGCGTAGGCCAGCTCGTCCGCGCGCTGCTCCATCGTGGCGATGGCGCTCACGTGATCGCGACGGGCACGCCGCACGGCGCCGATCACCTCGTCCTCCCCCACGCCCCCCTCCAGCACGTCCTGCATCACCCCGTCGATCGCCTGCTGCATCGTCCCGGAGGAGACGCCGGAGCGCGCCGTCGCCACGATCCCGAAGATCCCCGCCAGCTCGGTCGGATAGAGGAAGGTGTCCACGTCCTGCGCCAGCTGCCCATCGCGGACGAGGGCGCGGTGCAGCCGCGAGCTGTCGCCGTCGCCCAGCAGATAGGTCAGCACGTCCAGCGCCACCCACTCGCGCGTGCCGTACGCGGGCGAGACGTACGTCTCGAACAGTCGAGGAAAGCTGACGCGGTCCTCCATCGTCTCGCTGACCGCCCGCCGCTGGACCGCCGCCGGCGTCTGCCGCGGCAGCGCCGGCCCGGCCGGCAATGTCGCCGAAGTACCGCTCCGCCAGCCGGATACCGTCGTCCGGTGAGATGTCGCCGGCGAGCACCAGCACGGCGTTCCGCGGGGTGTAGTAGGTCGAGAAGAAGTCGCGCGCGTCGGCCAGTTCGATCGCCTGCAGGTCCGGCAGGTACCCGATGGTGGGCCACGAGTACGGGTGCTCGGTCGGGGAAGAGCAGCTGATGGATGCGCTCGTCCGCCATGCCGTACGGCCGGTTCTCGTACGCCTGCTTCCGCTCGTTGATCACCACGCCGCGCTGCAGCTCCAGCATCTCCTCGTCGAGAACGGGGAGGAAGAAGGCCATCCGCTCGCGCTCCAGCCAGAGGGCGAGCTCCACCGCGTGCGTGGGAACGACCTCGTAATAGTTGGTGCGGTCCAGCCAGGTGGAGCCGTTGTTGCTCCCGCCCACCCCCTCCAGCACCCGATCGAACTGACCCTTGGCGCAGTTCTGCGAGCCCTCGAACAGGAGATGCTCCAGGAGATGGGCGAGCCCGGTGCGGCCCGGCCGCTCGTGCCGGGAGCCGACGTGATACATCATGTGGACGGCGACCACGGGGGCGCTGCGGTCCTCGTGGAGCACGACGCGCATCCCGTTGGGGAGCGTGGCCGTCTCGGTGGCGATCCGCAGCGGCGATAACAGGAGCTGGGTCACGCGTGACGAAGGCGATCGGGTGATTGTGAGTCGCGCCCGCCCGGGGCGGCTGCGCGCGGGCGCCCAATGTAACACCTTCCCGGCGGGAGCGCCCCCGGGTTGCGCCCGGAGCGATCCCTGCATCTCTTCCCGCCCATGAACAGAGTACCGGACGTATCGCCACAGCTCCCTCCGCGAAGCTGGCGGATCATGCTCGCCCTCCTGTCGAGGCTTCCGCAGGGGGCGCTCAGCCGATCCTTCGGACGGGTCGCGGACATCCCGCTCCCGCGGCCGCTGCGCCGCGCGGTGCTCGGCACCTTCGCCAGGGGCGTCGGGATCGACCTTTCCGAGGCGGAGCTCCCGCTGGAGGAGTACGGCTCCCTCAACGACTTCTTCGTCCGGCGCCTCCGGCCCGGTACCCGGAGCTGGCCCGACCGCGTGGACCTGCTCGCCTCGCCGGTGGACGGGATCACCGGACAGCTGGGACCGGTTACCGGCGGGAGGATCGTGCAGGCGAAGGGCCGCCGGTACTCCGTGGCGGAGCTGCTCGGGGACGATGGGGAGGCGGCGCGGTTCGATCGGGGGCAGTTCATCACCATCTACCTGTCGCCGCGGCACTACCACCGGATCCATGCGCCGGCTGCCGGCACGATCGCGATCGCGCGGCACCTCCCCGGGCTCCTCCTCCCGGTCAACGAGCCGGCGGTGGCGCACGTGCCGGATCTTTTCGCGCGCAACGAGCGGCTGCTCTGCCACATCGACGGGCCGGTCGGGCGGGTGGGGGTGGTGGCGGTGGGCGCGTACAACGTGGGCCGCATCTCCGCTGCTTTCGACCGGGTGTGGAACGCGCCGGAGGGCTCCGGCAGCTGGGTCACCAACCGCCGCGGAGTGGCCCCCGCCACACACCGCTACCACCCGCCGGTGGAGATGAAGCTGGGCGATGAGCTGATGGCCTTCCATCTGGGCTCCACGGTGGTGCTCCTGCTCGAACCCGGAGCGCCGAAGCTGCGGGGCGATCTCCGTGCGGGGACGCCGGTTGTGCTCGGCGAGGTCCTGACCGCGGGCGCATAAAAAACGAGTGGAGCCGCGACACCGGTCGCGGCTCCACTCATCCATCTCCCCGACCTGTGGGCACCCGCCGGAACGCCCGGGCCGGCTTCCGCCGGTTTCGCCCCGCTACTCCGCGTCCAGCTCGTCGTAGAGCCGCGCGATCGCCTCGGTCCCGCGACGATAGTTGTCCAGCGAGAACCACTCGTTGGGCGCGTGCGCGTTCTCCCCCGGCAGCCCGAAGCCGAGCAGCACCACCGGCCCGCCGAACACCTCCTGGAACACCTGGACGATCGGGATCGAGCCGCCCTCGCGCGTGAACACCGGCTCCCTGCCGAACGCCGCCTGTAGCGCGCGCGAGGCGGCCGCGAAGATCGGCTCCCTGGGATCCGCCCACCACGGCTGTCCGCCATGCAGTGCCTCCACCTCCACCGTCACCCCTTCGGGCGCGAGCGACCGGACGTGCTCGACGAAGCGGCGCTCCACCTCCAGGTGGTCCTGGTCGGGAACCAGGCGCATGGAGACCTTGGCCATCGCCCGCGCGGGGAGTACCGTCTTCGCACCCTCACCGGTATAGCCGGAAAGCAGTCCGTTGACGTCCAGCGTCGGCCGCGCCCACTTCCGCTCCAGCACCGTGTAGCCGGCCTCACCGCCCAGGGCGGGGGAACCGACGTCGGCGCGGAGCTCCTCGTCATCGAACGGGAGCCGGGCCATCTCCTCGCGCTCCTCTGCGGTGAGATCGCGCACCGCGTCGTAGAAGCCGGGGATCGCCACCCGACCCTGATCGTCGTGAAGCTGTGATATGATCTTTGCCAGCGCATTGGCGGGGTTCACCACCGCGCCGCCGTACGAACCGGAGTGCAGATCCGATTTCGCGCCCTGCACGCGGATCTCCATGTAGGCGAGGCCTCGCAGCCCGACACCGATGGAGGGCATGCCGGGTGCGAACATGGAGGTGTCGGAGATCAGTACCGCGTCGCAGGCGAGCCGCTCCTGGTGCTGCCGGAGGAATTCGGCGAGGTGTGGCGACCCGATCTCCTCCTCGCCCTCGATCAGGAAGATCACATTGACCGGGAGCGATCCATTGGCAGCGATGTGCGCTTCCACCGCCTTCAGGTGCAGGTAGAGCTGGCCCTTGTCGTCCACCGAGCCGCGAGCGTACAGGCGGTCGCCGCGGACCGTGGGCTCGAACGGCGCCGACTCCCACTCGTCGAGCGGCTCCGGCGGCTGCACGTCGTAGTGACCGTACACCAGAAGCGTCTGCGCTCCGGGCGCACCGCGCCACTCGCCGAGGACCACGGGATGACCGGCGGTGGGGAGCACCTCCACCGTTTGCAGCCCCGCCTCACGCATCCGCTCGGCGAGCCACTCGGCGGCCGTGTGCATGTCTCCGCGATGCTCGGACTTCGCACTCACGCTGGGGATGCGGAGGAAATCCTTCAACTCCTCGAGGTGACGGTCACGATTGCGTTCCAGAAACTCGCCGATGCTGGCCATCGTAGATCGTGGTGTGGGTGCGAAATCGGGCGCGGTCTCCGCGCGTCGCGGCGGCCAATATAGCATCCGACCGGAGACTCGAAAGGCCGGGTGGACGGGGCGACCGCGGTGTTCCGAGGGAGCCGGGCGGACTTCGGCATCCGGATCCTTCGGCTCGCCACCGCCCGTAAGGCATCACCCCTCGGACGCGTCGTCCCCGGAGGGCCGCCGCACCACATTCTTGTATGCCTCGGGCGGCGCGTTGGGCTTTACCCGCACCGACTTGGCCGGGATCCCGACGTTCACGTGCCAGGCACGCACGTCGCGCGTGGCGAGCGCCATCGCACCGACCATCGCGTTCTCACCGACGCGCGTGCCCGCGAGCACCGTGGCGTGATAGGTGATCCGCACGCCGTCGCCGATCACCGTCTTCAGGTTCGAGACGTCCAGCTGGTCCACGATGGAGTGGGTGTGCGAATAGACATTGGCGTAGTCCGAGATGGAAACGCGATCGCCCAGCACGATGCCGCCGCGGTCGTCCAGCAGCACGTTGCGATGCACCACCACGTCGTCGCCGACCTCCAGGTTGTACCCGAAGGAGAACTCGACGAAGTGGAACGCCTTGAAGTTGCGCCCGACTCTGCGGAAGATGTACGGCGCCAGCAGCCGACGGAATCGCACCCCCAGGTGAACGTTGCCGCCGGCCGGGGAGCGGTCGAACATCTGCCACATCCAGATCAGCGGTTTCCGCTCCTGGAAGAGTTCGTGATCGACCTCGGCGTAGTGCTCCGGCTCCAGTGTGACGCAGCGGGCATCCATCTGGGCCAGGGCGACGCGGGTGCCGTGGGGCAGCGAATCCGGATCGGCGTCCGCCAGCGCGGGGTAGAAGAGGGCGGTGAGCGTCCGACGGCAGAGCTCCCACCGGTCGTCGCCCCGCTCCAGCGCCGTGGCGATCCGGGCGAGCCACTCGTCGTAGAGATCGACGGCGGACGCATCCGGCTCCGTCTGCCGCAGGGGAAGAATCGCCATGTCCTCACATCCAGGGTTGGGGTTCCGCACCGGCTTCCGGCGCGGCATGTCGGCAAGGTAGGGTTCGGTTCGCGCGAGCGTCAATCGCGCCGCTGCAGCATGGCCGTTGCTGTTCACACCCGCGAGCCGCAGATTGGCTCCACACTCCTCAAGGAGAGCACATGCACGACGTACTCCGAGAACGCCTGTCGCGCCACCTGGACGCGCTCCCCGAGGAGCAGCTCTACCAGGTGCTCGACTACATCGAGTTCCTCAGCTCCAAGTACGCTCGCGACCGCGTCCGCCCCCCGTCCTCCTCGCTGCAGCGCTTCGGCGAGCGGCTGGAAGACAAGCTCCGGGGACAGCGCCTGGGGATCAGTGCGATTCGCGGCACGATGACGGCCATGGGCACCGCGGACCGCTTCGTCTCGGGGATCGCCGATGCGGGACGCACCCTCCTCCGCGACGTCACCACGGCGCCGCAGCAGGAGGATGAGCAGCAGAAGGGCCGGCGAGCGCTCCCGCCCGCAGACCCCGGCCGGGCCGCGCGTCCGGAGGATCTACCCGCCGACGGCTGACGCCGCCGCGCGAACCAACCTGCAACCGGGAAGGCGAATGTCGGCACGTGGCGAACCAGCGCGGCGGTTGCCCGCCAGCGACGGCGAGGAGAGCGCGGCAGGCTCCAGCTTCCCACGCCCGCGGCTGCGACGAGGATCGGGACCCGAGGGACGCGGGGACCGTGAAACGTTGAAGATGATGATCCGCGATCTCCCCAGCTTTCTGAAGCTTCTCGGCCGCCTGTATTCGGACGGACGGGTGTCGCGACTGGACAAGGCGCTGCTCGCGGCCACCATCGGGTACGTGCTGATGCCGATGGACCTCATCCCCGACTTCATCCCCTTTTTCGGGCAGCTCGACGACCTCTTCCTCCTCGCGCTCTCGCTCGACCGGTTGATGAACAACGCCGGCGTGGACGTGCTGCTCGACCACTGGGAGGGCCACCCGTCCACGCTGGAGATGGTGCTCTCCGGCCTGGAGCGCGTGGGCGCTCTCCTCCCCGAGCAGATCCGCGAGCTGCTCCGGCGCCGGGTCGCCTGAGCAGGACGCTCAGAAGGCCCACCGCGCTCCGGCTCGCACCATCCGCGGCGCCCCCACCATGATCCCCTCCCGCCGGTCCGTGATGTAGATCCGGTCGGTGAGATTGGTCGCGCTCAGGAAGAGGGTGATCCCGCGCGCCGCCACCTCCTGGCTCGCCGTCGCGTGCAGCAGGGTGTGGGCGGGTATCAGCCCCCGCTGGCCGTCCGGGGACACTTCCCGGGTGCTCACGTCGTCCGCGAACTGGCCGGTGACGTGCTCGCCGTCCAGCCGTGCGGTGAATCCGTGCAGCCGGTAACCCGCCGTCGCGGTGATCTGGCTCCGCGGCGCGTACGGGAGCCGGTTTCCGTCCACCGATACGCCCGGCTCCACGCTGCTCAGCCGCTCGCTCCGGAACTGCGCCACCGGTAGATAGGTTACGCCCGTGGCGAAAAACGGCTCGTGGGCACCCGGCATCAGCGATCCGAGCGAGACCGACGCCGCGATCTCCCCGCCGGAGTGTACGGTCCGGCCACCGTTCACGAACCGCTGGCCACCGCCCACCAGCCCGCCCTCGATCACCTGGTTGCTGAAGTCGATGCGGAACCAGGTGAGCTCGAGCTCCACATCCGGAATCGCTCGACTCCTCACGCCGGCTTCGGCGGTGCGGCTGACCTCCGCGTCCACCTGCACCAGGCCACGGCCCGTTTCCGGGCTCAGCACGTCGGCCGGCCGCGGCGGCGCGAAGCCGCGGTGAATGCCGGCGAAGACGGTGGTGCGGGGAAGCACCCCGAGCGTGGCGCCGAAGCCGGGGAGCACCTCGGTGTAGCGGTCCTCCATCCGCGAGCCATCGATCAGGTTCTGGTTCAGCGAGCGCACATGCTCCACCCGCACGCCGGGGCTCACCGTCCACGCGCCGACCGTGAGGCGGTGGTGCAGAAAGGCGGAGACGGCGTCCGTGTCAAGCGTGTTGTCGCGGATGAGGGTGCCGGATCGCGCCGCCATGGTGGAGCCGGAGAGCTGCCGCCGCCGCACCCGCTCCTGGTGCCAGCGCCCGCCCATCCGGGTCTCCGCCAGGAGGGCGCCGAGACGGTGGTCCATCTCCAGCCGTGGCTCCACACCCCAGAAGGTGTAGTGCCGCGGCCGCCCCTGATTGCCGCACTGCTCCAGCCCCGCGGCACCCTCCACGCAGGAGAAGCGCTGCGCGTAGAGGCCCGCCCCGAACCGGTCGCTGGAGCTGTTCGCCTGCCGCCAGGAGGTGCGGTCGATGGTCTGCACGTAGGCGTTGCTGGTGAGGAGCACGTTCCCGGAGAGCGGCGCCCGGTGCACCGCCTGCGCCGCGTACCGCGTCAGATCGAACACGTCGTTGCGGAAGTCGTTGCCGAACGGGTCACTCTCGAACTCCTCCTGCGTCATCCCGGACTCGCCGAATCGAGAATCCTCCGTGTACACACCCGCCTTCAGCGCCAGCGTCTGCCCCCGGCCCAGATCGAGGGCGGCCCGCGCGCCCACGTCCTGCACGAGGTGACTCTGGAACTCGCGCACGCCATCCCCCTGCCTGCGGATCATCTCCAGCGACAGCGCGTGCTCGCGCCAGCGCCCCCCGGCCAGGAGGTGGCCGCTGAGGTAGCGTCCGCCGCCGCCGGCCAGAGAGATGCTGCCACCCGGCGAGGCCGGAATGCGGCGCACGAAGTTGATCACGCCTCCGACCGTCTGCGGCCCGTGGAGGATCTGCCCGGAGCCCTTCAGCACCTCGATCCGCTCCAGCGTTTCCACGGGAGGGTGATAGTGAGCACTCGGGTCGCTGTAGGGCGCCAGGTGGATCGGCGCACCGTCCTCCAGCAGGAGCACGCGGGACGAGCGCCGGGCGTCCAGCCCGCGGATCCCGATGTTGAGGTTGAGCCCGAAGGCGTCCTCGTCGGCCACCTGGATGCCGGGCACTGCCCGGATCGCCGAGCGAATGTCGGCGGGGCGCCGGCTCTCGAGTTCGGCGGCGGTGACCACGCCGGTGGAGCCGGGCACCCCGTCCAGCGCCTCACCGATCACGACGATGGTGGGGAGGGTGAAGGGCCGGCTCGTCAGCGTCACCTCCAGCCGCACGTCCACCCCGCGGGCTTCCACATCGCGTCGCTCGTACGGCTCGTGGCCCGGCGCGACGACGCGAACCGTATAAACGCCCGGCGCGACGGACGCGCGGAACCGCCCGGTCCGGTCAGTGAGCGTGGCCACGATGCGCCGGCTCCCCGCGAGCGAGAGCGTGACCCGGCCGCCGTGCACCGGCAGGGCGTCCGTCCCGAGCACCACCCCGGAAACGATGACCTCCGCGCCGGCCGGAACGGCGGCCTGCGGAACTGACTGTGTGCGAGCCGTGCTCGCGTGGAAGGGGAGGTACAGCAACCACGCGACCATCGCTCGACGGGCGATGCAGGGGAGCGTTCTCATTTCGATCGGATCTCGGTGGACCTGACGGATCGGTCGGGTGAGGCGGGGAATTGCCGGGCGGCGATGCTGCAAGCGGGGTGCCGGTGCCGGTCGACCGCCGGTTGACGATCGGCCGGACGGCGGGTAGCTTTCCTCATGGAACGCCATACCACTGGCACGAACCTCGACGCCCGCCGCGCGCACACCCCCTTCGCTGGGGAGTGGAACGCCGGCGGGCGTGTCGCATTCCGGAGGACTGGATGATTCGCTCCGACAACTATCCCGCACGTATTCTCGGCGAGGGGCTCACCTTCGACGACGTCCTGCTGGTGCCGCGCCACTCCTCGGTGCATCCCAAGGATACCAGCATCGAATCGGTACTCACCCGCTCCATCCGACTCCCCATCCCGCTCGTCGCCGCGGCGATGGACACGGTCACCGAGTCGCGCATGGCGATCGCGATGGCCCGCGAGGGCGGCATCGGGATCATCCACAAGAACATGTCGATCGACCGGCAGGCCGAGGAGGTCGACCGGGTGAAGCGGTCGGAGAGCGGGATGATCAAGGATCCGGTCACCATCTCGCCCCGGCTCCACGCTGCGCGATGCCCACCGCCTCATGGACCGCTACAACATCAGCGGCTTCCCCGTGGTGGACGGGGAGGGCCGACTGGTCGGCATCCTCACCTCGCGTGACATGCGCTTCGAGTCCAACCACGCCCGGCAGGTGTCGGAGGTGATGACCCGGGAGGGGCTGATCACCGCGCCCGCCGGCACCTCGCTCACCGATGCCGAGCGGATCCTGCACCGCGCCCGCATCGAGAAGCTGCCGGTGGTGGACGAGGAGGGGCGGCTCCGCGGGCTGATCACCTTCAAGGACATCAACAAGCGTCGCCAGTTCCCCAACGCCTGCAAGGACGACCTTGGCCGGCTGCGGGTCGGGGCGGCCGATCGGTGCCGGGCCCAACGACATCGCCCGCGCCCGCGCGCTCGTCGATGCCGGTGTGGACGTGATCGTGATCGACACCGCGCACGGCCACGCCGAGGGGGTCCTGCAGGCGGTCGCGAGAACGCGCGAGGCGCTGCCCGGACGCGCAGATCATCGCCGGCAACGTCGCCACCCGCGAGGGTGCCGTCGCCCTGGTGGAGCGGGGTGTGGACGCGGTGAAGGTCGGGGTGGGGCCCGGCTCCATCTGCACCACCCGTGTTGTCACCGGCGTCGGGGTGCCGCAGCTCACCGCGATCCTCGAGGCGGTGGAGGGGCTGGACGGCCGGGTCCCGGTGATCGCCGATGGCGGCGTGAAGTACTCCGGCGACGTGGTGAAGGCGCTGGCCGCGGGCGCCCACGCGGTGATGATGGGCTCCATGGTGGCCGGCACGGAGGAGAGTCCCGGCGAGGCCTTCCTGCTGGAGGGCCGGCGCTTCAAGACGGTGCGCGGCATGGGCAGCCTCGGCGCCATGCAGGAGGGCTCCGCCGACCGCTATTTCCAGGAGGCGTCCGACGCCCGCAAGTTCGTGCCGGAGGGGATCGAGGGGCGGGTGCCGTACAAGGGGCCCGTCTCGGATACCATCTATCAGCTGGTGGGCGGGCTCCGCTCCGGGATGGGCTATCTGGGCTGCGGCACACTCGACGAGCTGCGCACGGAACCCTCCTTCGTCCGCATCACCGGCGGCGGGCTGCGCGAATCGCACCCGCACAACGTGACCATCACCCGCGAGGCGCCGAACTACCACGGGTGAACCGCGCGCCGGCCGGGCGGCGGGTCGCGCCGTCGCCCGGCACGGCACTGGCAACCAGGACCCTCCGCCCCGGGGATCGACCCCGCATCCTGAGCCCGCGCGCGGAGAGAATCATGGCACGAACGAACTCGAACACCCTGCTGCGCACGATCTTCATCGTCGCCGGAGTAGTTCTGATCTTCGTCCTGATGACCGCCGGACTGGTGATTCCGATGGTGGCCCTCATCCTCCTGCTTCTGGTGCTCGGCGGCGGGGCGCTGATGTACCGGAAGATGGGACCGCCCGAGCGGTAGGCGATTTCACTCCGTTCCTCCCCGACTCACGGTATGCAGATGACGAGACGAGTCCGCCTGCTGGACCTTGCCCACGCCCGCTCGGGCGACAAGGGAGATACCGCAAACGTGGGCGTCATAGCCCTCCGTGCCGAGTTCTACCCGGTGCTGGTCGAGCAGCTCACGACCGAGCGGGTGAAGCGCCACTTCGAGGGGATCTGCCTCGGTGAGGTGGAGCGCTTCGAGCTACCCAACCTCGAGGCCATCAACTTCCTGCTACACAACTCCCTCGGTGGCGGCGGCACCGTGTCGCTGAAGACGGACGCGCAGGGGAAGACGCTCTCCACCGCCATGCTCCGCATGGAGGTGGAGGTGCCGGACGAGATCGCCGAACTCGCCGACCCGGACGCCCCGATGAACGGTCCCACCGCGTCGCTGCTGCGCCGCGACCACGCGGGGGTGGCGTACCTGACCCTGAACCGGCCGGAGCGGCGGAATGCGCTGGACGGGGAGCTGGTGACGGCGCTCACGGAGCAACTTCGCAACGCGGGCGCCGACCCCACTGTGCGGGTCGTCTCCATCCGGGGTGAGGGGCCGGACTTCTGCTCCGGCGCCGACCTCTCCGCCATCCGCCGGATGGCGGGCGCCACGGTGCTCGATAACCTCGAGGACGTGGACGCCATGGCCGATCTCTTTCTCCTGATCCGCGCCCTCCCGAAGCCGGTTGTGGCGCTGGTGCACGGGCGCGCGCTGGCGGGGGGATGCGGGCTGGCGACGGCGTGCGACCTGGTGGTCGCGGCCGAGGGGGCCTCGTTCGGATACCCGGAAGTGAAGATCGGCTTCGTGCCGGCGATGGTGATGGCGATCCTGCGGCGGAACGTGTCGGAGAAGAGAGCGTTCGAGCTGATCGTCGGCGGGGCCACCGTTTCGGCGACTGAGGCGGAGCGGGTCGGGCTGATCAACCGCGTTCTCCCGGACGACGGGTTTCAGCAGGGAGGGGAAGAGTTCCTGGCGGAACTCGCGGGCCGGAGCGCATCGGCCGTGATGCTGTGCAAGCGGCTGCTGTACCATCAGGACTCGCTCGGCTTCGACGCCGCGATCCGCGCCGGGGCGGATCTCAACGTGGTGGCCCGGATGACCGAGGACACACAGGCGGGAATCGAGCGCTTCCTCTCGCGCGCCGAGCGCGGCAGGGGGTAGCCGCGATGTTCATCTCCAGACGCACGGGCGGGAGCGGCCGCTGGACCGTGTGGAAGGTGGGAATCCTCTTCCTCGGCGCCGGCACCTGGGTGGCGGGTGTGATCGCGGAGAACTTCCAGGTCACTGCGGCGGCCATCATCGTGATCGCCATCGGCCTGGTGCTGAGCCTCGTGGAGCGGAGCGCCTACCGCGCCCGGGACGTCGACGCGGCGGATGACGAGGAGCAGGGCGGGGAAGCGGAAGAGCGGGGCGAGCCGGCGGAATCGCCCGAAACCCGGCCGTGGGAGAGCTCCCCGGAGCGCGACGATTCCTGGCCCCGCTGACCCCTCCGGCTCACTCCTGGATGTGCGTCACCACGCCGATCACGGGGCTGCGCGCCTCCCCCACCTCGATCCACCCCTCCACCGTGTAGCGGATCTCGACCGCCCGCCGACCCGGGCGGTCCACGCCGACGCGGGACTCCATCCCCAGGGCGCTGACCTCCCCGTGAATGGCGGCCTCGGGCACCCGGAAGCTCCAGTGGAGCGGGATGTCGCGACGTGCCTCCTCGAACGCCCTCAGCTCCAGCCATCGCACCTCGGCGCGTTCCCACCCGGTCTCCGAGGCGGGCGTCCACGCCCAGGCGAAGCCGCGTCCCGCTGCACCCTCCCGCGACAGCGTCTCACCGAGCACCAGGACGAGCGAATCACCCGCGGACAGGAAGAGCAGGTCGGAGTCCCGCCCCGCGCGGCCGGTGGCATGCACCTGCAGCGACTCCAGGACGAACCCGGAGGTGCGCTCGGGGCCGAGGCGGAGCTGCCCGCGCATCAGCCGGTAGCGCGCCGAGCTCGCCTGGTGCCACCCAGAGAGCGGCTGCTCCATCTGGAGCCGGAGGTTGCGCTCGCCCCGACGGTACCAGAGCGCCTCCACCTCGGTGGGGCCGCCCACCGTCATGCGGAGGTCCCCAATCGGGAGCACCCGCCAGACGCCGCTCTCTCGTATCGTATGCCACCGCTCGTCCACGAACCCGTCCCAGGTGGAGCCGTGGGCGAGTTCAGCGCGCGCCGTCCGTTCGATGCTGTCGCCCCGCTCCACGGAGCGGAAGCTGAACGGCACCACCAGCGGCTGGCCGGCCCGCTCGGTGAGGTAGACGTACTCGCGCACATACCGGGGATCGGTTGCTTCCGCCGCGGGCATCGGCGGTGAGATCCCGAGTTCGTCCGTCGCGTCATCGCCGCAGGCGGTGAGGGCGAGGATCAGGGAGCAGAACGCGGTACGGACGATGGAGGGCGGATCGGACTGTTTCATGGTCCGGAAGATAGCGCCCGCGAGCGCCCGGCTCCACCCGCACCTTGCGAGAGCCGCGCGCAGACGCCTACCTTCGCGCGTCATCCATTCCCCATCCACATCCCCGGCATGCAACTCTACACGAAGATCAGCATCGGGCTGGTTCTTGGCGCGGTGGTCGGCGCCGCGGTGAACATCACCGGCCTCGCAGCTTCACCCGGCTGGGCGCAGGGAGTCCTCCCGCTCCTCAACTTCGTCGGCAACGGCTTCATCCGGGCAATCACGATGATCGTGATTCCACTGGTGGTCGCCTCGCTGATGCTGGGTGTGGCCTCACTCGGCGACATCCGCAAGCTGGGGCGCATCGGTGGGAAGACGGTCGCGTACTACCTCGTCACCACTGCAATCGCAATCATCATCGGGCTCACTCTGGCGCTGCTGGTGCGCCCGGGGAGCCGCATCGCGCCGGAATCCCGCGATGCGCTCGGCGCGGAGTTCGCCGCCGAGGCCGCCTCGCGCCTTCAGCTCGCCGAAGACCGCCCCGGCGTCTGGGACGTGCTGCTCGGAATGATCCCGAACAACCCGGTGGCCGCCGCGGCCGAGGGGAACCTCCTGCCGCTGATCGTCTTCACGATCATCTTCGGCGCCGCCACTTCGCTGCTCCAGCCGGTCCGCCGCGACGCGATCCTGAACTTCTTCGGCGGCATCAACGACGCCTCCATGATCGTGATCGACTGGATCATGAAGCTGGCGCCGTACGCGGTCTTCGCGCTGATTGCCTCCGTCATCAGCCGCTTCGGTCTGGACATTCTGCAGAGTCTCGCCGTCTACTCGCTGGTCGTCGTGGCGGGTCTGGCGATCCATGCATTCGGCACCTACGGCATTATGGTCACGGTGCTGGCGCGACTGAACCCGCTGGAGTTCTTCCGCCGCATCCGCAAGGTGCCGCTGATCGCCTTCTCCACCTCCTCCTCCAACGCCACCCTCCCGGTCACCATCGAGACGGCGGAGGAGGAGCTGGGCGTCTCCAACAGCGTCGCCTCCTTTGTCCTTCCGCTCGGCGCCACCGTGAACATGGATGGCACCGCCCTCTACCAGGGCGTGGCCACCGTCTTCATCGCACAGGTCTACGGCATCGAGCTTGGTCTCGCCGCCCTGCTCACCATCGTGCTCACCGCCACGCTCGCCTCCATCGGGGCCGCCGGTGTTCCCAGTGCCGGCATCATCACCCTGATCCTCGTCCTGCAGTCGGTCGGCCTCGCCGGCCAGGCCGCCGCCGGCATCGCGCTGATCCTGGGCGTGGACCGCATTCTGGACATGCTCCGCACCGCGGTCAACGTCACTGGCGACCTCTCCGCTGCCGCCTTCGTCGCGCGCTCCGAGGGCGAGGAGCTGATCCCGCGCCGGGTGGACCACGAGGTCGCGCTCGGGCCGCCGGTTTGAGCGAAGGCCGTTACTCGTTTCACCGCATGGAACCCGGCGATCCGCTGGGCGAACATGCAGGGCTCGATCGAATAGCATTTTACTCGAAGGTCGGGGCTGCACCCGGGTGAGCGAGAGACGAGTGGGTTGTGCATTCCCCGTCTTGTGCCAGTGCAACCAAGGATTCCGTCGTGAGTCGTGAGGTGCTCACCACCGGTACGGCGGGGCCGCGCCCACTCCGTCTCGCGAATTCAACGATGGCACCGCCTATGTCGGACGAGTCCGCAACCCGGGATGAAGCGGTCGTAGCCGGTCTTCGGCGCGGCGATGCGGGAGTCCTGCAGGACCTCGTCGAACTGCATCACGGCGAGCTCGTCCGCTACGCGGCGAGCGTCCTCTCGAACTGGGATGCCGCGGAGGACGTGGTTCAGGAGACGTTCATCCGACTCTGGGAAAGACGCGAGGAATGGAGCGGCGACGCATCCGTCCGCGGTCTACTCTTCCGCATCACCCGCAACCTGGCGCTGGATGAGCTGCGCCGGACGGAACGGCGGCGCACGCTGCTTGAAACTGAGCCCGTCGAAGCGCCCCCCACGCCGACCCCGTCCGACACGCTCCATCACACCGAGCTCCTATCCGCGTACCGCGCCGCGCTCGATGACCTCCCTGATCGGCGTCGCGAGGTATTCCTCCTGTCGCGACAGCACGGGCTGTCATACAGGGAGATCGCGGAGTCTCTCTCCATCTCCCCTCAGACGGTCGCCAACCAGCTGAGCGCCGCCCTCGCCTCCCTGAGAGATTCCCTGGAACGCTTTCTCGGCGACAGCTGAGCGCGGATCCCCTCATCGACGTCCTTCCACGTCACGATAGTAGAAACCCTTCTGCTATGCGTGTACATCATAGCGGTCACGCTCGTGGCCGCTTCGTCCCACCACGGATTCGTTGACAGAGTGCATGGATGAGCTGATTGGCCGCGCTTTGAGCGGCGAGATCAACCCGAGCGATGCCGAACGGCTGCGGGACTGGCGCCTTGGTTCCCCGGAGAACGAGCGGTGCTACCAGGAGTTCGTGCGTCTGTGGGAGCTGGAGGTTCCCGGAGCGCCTGATGGTGAGCCGGCTTCCCGGCCTTCCGTGGCTGCGATCATCGATGCGGCGGAGCGTCGCCGCGCGATGATGCGGCCGCTCAGGCAACCGTCGGCGCCCCGGGCGGAGCGTCGCTGGGGGCGTCGTGCTGGCGTCGCGGCCGCGCTTGCCGCCGCACTCCTCCTGGGAGTCGCACTTCCGGACCTGCTCAACCGTGCCGCGCGGGGCGGAGTCGCGGCGACCGAGGTGCTGATGGCCGGCGGGGGCGCGGCGACCTTCGCGCTGTCCGATGGGTCCGTTGTCCGTCTGGCGCCGAATAGTCGCATCACCCTGGCAACCGGGGGCGAGGAAAGAAGCGTCCACCTGGACGGCCGGGCCTTCTTTTCCGTCACCTCCGACTCGCTGAACCCCTTCACGATCCGCACGGACGCGGGGGAGGCGGTCGTTCTGGGGACGCGTTTCGAGATCGCCAGTGAAGGCCAGGATCTGCGCCTCGTCGTCCTCGATGGACGCGTGGGCCTGTCCGCGAGTGGAAGCCGCGTCGAAGTCGGCGCCGACGAGGTGAGTTACGTCGTCGATGGCGCGGCCCCCACCCTGGAACGCGTGTCCGACGCCCGGGCGCTACTCGATTGGCCCAATGGGCTCCTCGTTTTCCGCGGGACCCCCATGTCCGAGGTTGCGCGTGAGATCGAGCGCACCTTCGGGGTGCGCTTCGGCAGCATGGACCCGGCTCTGGGCCGGCGGACGGTCAGTGGATGGTTCGCCGACGAGAGCATCGACGAAGTACTTGCGGCCGTTTGCCGCGCCACCGACTCCCGGTGCACGCTGGACGGGAGACAGGTGATCGTGACCGATCGGAACCGCTAACCTGAAGCGGCGGCCGAACGGCTCTCCTTCCGCGGCGCACCCTTCGCGCCGCCACCCTCGCAGGAGGCACTGCATGAATGTGAGCTCGCTCGTTCGCCTGGGAACGCTCATCCTGCTCGTCTTGATTACGGCAGGCGGCACGTCCGCCCAGGAGCTTTCGTTCGCCGACAACTTCGACGGTGAACAAACGTCCTTGCTCGACCGGCCTGCCCGGCTGGACGTGACGGCCGCAACGCTCCCCGACGCTCTCATCGAGCTACGACGCCGTGCCGGTATCCCTCTCGTCTTCAGCGAGAGCCTCCTTCCCGAACAGGACGTCGTGAGCTGCGCTTGCACGAGCGGCTCGGTCAGGCAGGCGCTCGATCGACTCCTTGCCGGGACCGGGCTGACGTACACGGAGCTGCGAACACAGATCGTGATCGAGCCGAGTGCGCGGCGTGCCGCTCTCAGGGAGCCCGCCCCGTTGGTCGCTCAGGATACCGCGATCATCCGCGGCGTCGTGCGCGATCAGGCGGGCGCTCCGGTCCTCGGTGCGAGCGTGATGATCAGCCGGCTCCAGATCGGAACGATCACGGATCGGAACGGCGGCTATGTGCTGGTCGTTCCTGCTCGGCTGATCAGCGGGCAGGAGGAAGCGCTCGTGGCACGCTCGCTCGGCTACCGATCGGAGGAGCGTCCGATCAGGCTTTCCGCGGGCACTCAGTCGGTCGATTTCGCGCTGGAGATCTCAGCGCTTTCGCTCGACGCGGTGGTCGTCACCGGGATGACCGACGAGATGTCCGCCCGCCGGGTGCCGTTCACCATCGCGCGGATCGGCGAGGCCGATCTCGAGGTTCCGCAGGAAAACGCTCTCGCCTCTCTTCAGGGGAGGGTCGCGGGTGCGAACATCGTGAGTGGCGGGGCACCGGGCACCGGACTCAGCCTACTGCTACGGTCCCCCACGAGCCTCAACAAAACGACCTTTCCGCTGGTGGTCGTCGACGGCGTCATCCTCTCGAACTTCACCCGGTCCACCGCGGATCTGGACGCGCTCGACATCGAGAGCATCGAGGTGGTGAAAGGTGCGGCGGCCGCGTCGCTCTACGGTTCGCGGGCAGCCAACGGGGTGATCCAGATCCGGACGCGACGCGGCAGCTCTCTCGCCGAAGGGACCACGCAGATGACGGCGCGGGCGGAGATCGGCCGTTCGAGCATCGTACGCGACATCGCCCGCGCCAGACACCATCATTTCCTGACCAACGCGAGCGGTGAGTACGTCAACGCCCAGGGTGCGGTCGTATCGCGCGAGAACCGCGTCGAGCGTCCATTTCACGAAGGCTACCTGGATGTACCCTACCGGACGCCGCTCGGCGACCCGCTCGGCCAGTTGTTCAACCCGGGCTCGTTCAACAACTACTCGGCTACGATCGCCCGCAACGCCGGCGACACCAACTTCTTTCTCTCGCTCGGCAACCAGCGGACGGGCGGGGTCGTCCTCGAAAGCGGCGGATACGACCGCAACGACGTACGGCTCAACCTCGATCACTCCTTCCGCGACGATCTCCGGATTTCCGTGAGCGCCTTCCACATGCGTTCCGAACGCGATGTGGTACAGTCCGGGATCTTCTCGAATCTCGTCCAGCAGGCTCCGGACGTCGATCTGCTTCAGCCGGATCCGGATGGCACGCCCTTCCTCTTCCGGCCTGACTCGGATAGCCAGGCGTCCAGCAACCCACTCTACCGCCTCTTCCATACGACCAACGACGAGTCGAGGGTGAGAACGCTGGCCAGCGCCGAACTCCGGTATACGCCGACGCCCTGGATGTCGATCGAGTCGAACGTGAGCTACGACCGCTTCGATCGGCTGTCCCGCTTCTACTATCCGCGTGAGGTGCAGACGGACGTCTCGGCCTACAACACAGGTGCGGTGCGGCGTACGGACATCGTGAACGACGCTCTCAATGGGTGGCTGAGTGCGAGCTTCCGGGGCCACTGGAGAGATCTCTCCGCACGGGCTACGCTGCGCGGGCTCTTCGAGTCCGAGCGTGCCGAACAGTTCAACGCCGACGGCACCGGCCTTACGGTGGCGGCGACCCCCACGCTCGACGCCTCCACGAACATCGTTTCGGGGATGTCCGAGTCGGACGTCCGGTCCAACGGCTACTTCTTTATCACCGGCCTCGATTACGACGGTCGCTACATCCTCGACGGACTGGTACGGCGGGACGGCAGCTCTCTCTTCGGCCCGGACGAGCGCTGGCATACCTACTACCGCATCAGCGGCGCGTACCGGATGGCGGAGGAGGCGTGGTGGCCCTTCCCGTTGTTCGATGAGTTCAAGCTGCGAGCATCGCGCGGGACCGCGGGCGGACGCCCCTCCTTCCAGGATCAGTACGAGACGCTCTCCTTCGGCGACGCGGGCGGCTTCCGCAGGACGACGCTCGGCAACCGCTCGCTGAAGCCGGAGCGCGCGACTGAGCAGGAGGTCGGCCTTGACATGATCGTCGGGCCGGTGTCGCTGCAGCTCACGTACGCCGAGGTCGAGACGGTCGATCAGTTGGTTCGGGTGCCGATCTCGGGCATCACCGGTTTCGCTGCACAGTGGCGGAACGCCGGAACGGTGCAGGGCAATACGTTCGAAGCCTCGCTGGAAGCACTGGTGCTCGACCGCAACAGTCTAAGATGGACGACCGGTCTCGTCTTCGACCGCTCGCGCAACGAGATCACCGAGTACAACTCGAACTGCTTCCGTACCGGTCCGGCCAACATCGGTTTCCACTGCGCCGGTGAGACCCTGGGAACGATGTATGGCGGGCGGTTTCTCACCAGCCCCGACGAGTTGCCGGCGGACGTTCCTGCCGCCGAGTTCGACGTCAACGATGACGGCCTCCTCGTCTGGGTCGGGCCCAACGGCAGCTACCGTGACCGGATGTGGGGTGAGAGCGTCACCATGGGCGGTCAATCGTACGCCTGGGGAATGCCGGTCATGCTGCGCGACGACGACGGCAACCCGATCCAGACGAAGATCGGCGACAGCAATCCGGACTTCCGCCTTGGATTCTCCAACCGGATCGGATGGCGTGGCTTCTCGCTCTACGGACTCGTGGACACGCAGGTGGGCGGAAACGTCTACAACGGCACCCGCCAGCGGATGGTGCAGCACTACCGTGCAGCCGAGACCGATCAGGCCGGTAAGCCGGAGGAGAACAAGAAGGTCGTTGGCTACTACGATGCACTTTACGGCGGCAACAATCTCAACTCCTGGTTCGTCGAGCCGGGCGGCTACGTGAAGCTGCGTGAGCTGTCGCTGCGTTACTCGACGGCCGCATCGCGATTCTCCGCCCTCGACCGCTTCGGGATCGATCGGGTGACCCTCTCCCTCTCCGGGCGGAATCTAATGAGCTGGACGGATTACACCGGCTTCGACCCGGAGGTCGGCCACCCCACGAACCGCTACGACGACTTCGATTATCCGCACTATCGTACGGTGACGGCGTCCGTACAGCTTCAATTCTGAGACGGCAAGGAGAACCTATGCGAAAGCGTTCCATACTCTCGATCGCCGCGTCGGGGCTTCTGCTTACAGGCTGCCTCGATCTCGACGTCACCAACGTGAACCGGCCCGACCTGGAGCGGCTCGCCCAGGATCCGACGGCGCTTCAGACGTTGGTGGGCGGAAACTTCACTCAGCTCTTCTGGCCCAACGTCCAGAACGGCTACCCCAACCTGGGGATGGCCGGAATGGCCGATGCACTGACCAGCGGTTTCCTCGACTTCGGGATCCACGACGTTTCGGCCCAACCGCGCGTCGCCTGGGACAACGATCCCACCTATCGGCGGAGCAATCTCGCTGTGACCCGCTGGTCGCGTAGCTACGAGATCCTGGCCAACGTCAATGGCGTGCTCCGGCAGTTCGAGGAAGGGTTCAGGAGTCACGATCCGGATACCGGCGCCGACAACACGCCTCAGATGGAGGCCTTTGCTCGCTTCATGCAGGGGCTGGCGACCGGGTACCTGGCGCTGCACTTCGACCAGGCCGTGATCTACGACGAGCACACCGACGTCGAGAACCTGGACCCGACGGATTACCGCCCGTATACGGAGGTGCGCGACGCCGCGCTCCAGCAGCTCGACAGGGCGATCGCGGTGGCGGAGGCTCACACGTTCCGGATCCCCGGGGACATCACCTGGGTGAACGGCGTGCCGATCACCAACCAGGAACTGATCCGTCTCGCCAACTCGTACGCAGCTCGCTTCATCGCCTATACGCCGCGGACGCCGGACGAGCGTCAGCGAGCGGACTGGGACGACGTACTGCTTCGCGTCGGGGGCGGCATCACGATGGACTTCGCGCCGCACGGCGTCCAGGGCGTCCTGGAAAGCGAGTACCGGTACCGGATTGGGCGAAACCGGGCCGGCACCCCCGGGGACTTCATGCGCGTCGGCAATCGGCTGGTGGGTCCCGCCGACATTTCGGGTGGGTACCAGCAGTGGATCGCGACGCCCCTGCAGAACCGAACTCCGTTTCGGATGACGACGCCGGATCGGCGGATTCAGGGAGCGGATGACCCTCGGGATGAGCCCGATGGCGCCTATTTCGGCTATCATCAGTCCACTGTGTTTTCGGCGAGCCGGGGTCTCTATCTGCGGTCGTACTACCACTATCACCGCTGGAGCACCGGCAACGATTACTTCACCGGCCCGCAGCCGATCATGATCGTCAAGGAGATGGATCTGCTGGCGGCGGAGGCGCTGATCCGTCTCGGGCGTGCCGCCGAGGCGGTGCCGATCATCAACGAGGCACGGGTCAACGTCGGTGAGCTTCCGCCGGTGACGATCGATGGACCGCCGGCCGGTGATCACTGCGTGCCGCGCCGCGACGACGGAAGCTGCGGAAGCCTCTGGGACGCGCTGCGCTACGAGAAGTTCGTCGAGACGCTGGGCGTCGAAGGGGGGATGATGTACTACGATGCACGCGGATGGGGTTTCCTGCCGGAGGGCACGCACCTCCACTTCCCCGTGCCCGGCCGGGAACTCGAGACGCTCGGTCTGCCGTTGTACACCTTCGGTGGGCCCGGAGAGGCGAGTGCGCCGCCGCCGAGCCATGAGACCTGCCCGGTCAACCTTCCCCGCTGCCGGTGAAGCGTCGAGCGCCCGGTCCGCCGGGCGCTAGCACCACCCGTACGGCGCGGACTGAATCATCCCCGGAAAGAGGAGTCGCTGATGAAGGTTTCGAGCAGAATGAACTGGTTGATCGGTCCATCCCTGCTGCTGACAGTTGCCTGTAGCGGAAGCGGATCCGGTGAACTGATCGGCCCAGACCCTGACCCGGACCCACCCGGCGCCCCGGGCCTGCGCGTGGGAACGGGGCACTTCGCGTTCTCGGGCTCACTGGGAGCCCTGGAGCGCCCGCTCACGGTGCACTATCACCGTCCCGAGTCCGTCGACGTCGATTCGCCGATCCTCTTCGTCATGCACGGCAATGGGCGGAACGCCACCGGCTACCGCGACGTGTGGATTCCGCTCGCCGAGGAGTACGGCTTCCTCCTGATCGTCCCGGAGTTCTCCGCGGATCAGTACTCCAGCAGCCGCACCTATCATCAGGGCAACATCAGAGCGGCCTCTGGCGCGGCGATCGACAGCACTTACTGGAGCTTCACGACCGTCGAGGCGATCTTCGACGAGGTCCGTGAGCGCACCGGCTCGAACCGCACGCTGTACAACATCTACGGGCATTCGGCCGGGTCTCAGTTCGTGCACCGGATGCTCCAGTTGATGCCGGGCGCGCGTGTCGCGGAGGCCGTTGCCGCCAACGCGGGATGGTACACGCTCCCCGACGACGAGGTGGACTGGCCCTACGGCCTGGGCGGCCTCTCGTCCCAGGTGACGGCGGACGTGCGGCTGACGAATGCGCTCGGCCGCAAGATGACGGTTCTGCTCGGCGAGCTGGACATCGACACGGAGGATTCCGACCTGCGCACGACTCCGGAAGCGATGGAGCAGGGACCGCATCGATTCGCGCGCGGTCAGTACTTCTACGAGTATGCGCGCCGGGTCACAGAGGATCGCGGTGTTCCCTTCAACTGGTCGATCCAGACCGTGCCCGGTGTGGCACACAGCAACGGCTTGATGGCGCCGGCGGCTGCCGCGGCCATGACGTGGTGACGACCTGACTCTGACAGCTTTTCGCCCGCTCGTGGAGCGGATGACTCGATTTTACGGGAGTGCCAGTTCGATGCGTTCTTCTGCGATTTCGTTGTGTAGCTCCGTCGTGACGCCCTTGCTGTTGGCGGCGCTCCTCACCGGCTGCAGCACCGTCTCGAGTGAGACTCAGCCAACCGTGAACCCGGCGCTGGAACAGGGCTCGGGCAGCTTCCTGTTCGATGCGACTCCCGGCACCAGAGACCGACCGCTGACGGTGTGGTATCATCAGCCGGCGACCGCCACGTCGGATTCTCCCGTACTCTTCGTGATGCACGGCACCCGGCGCAACGGCGAAGATTACAGGGACCAGTGGGCGGATCTCTCCGATGCCCACGGATTTCTGCTCGTGGTGCCGGAGTTCTCGAATGAGCACTATCCCGGTGCCGAATCATACAACCTGGGCAACATGTTCACCGATGGAGAGCCGAACGACGCGGCGATGTGGTCGTACGCGGCGATCGAGGCGGTGTTCGACGAGGTGCTCGCTCGCACCGGCAACCGGAGCGAGAGGTACTTCATCTACGGCCACTCCGCTGGTTCGCAGTTCGTTCACCGGTTCTTGATGTTTCAGCCGACCACCCGAGCAGAGGCAGCCGTCACGGCCAACGCGGGGTGGTATACCATGCCGGCAACGGAGTACGATTTCCCTTACGGTTTGCAGAACCTGGAGGGCTTTCAGGGCCGTTCGGTGGACGCATGGGTGAGTGATGCGCTGCAGCGACCCATGGTGGTCCTGCTGGGTGACGCGGACACCGACCCCGACCACGCGAGTCTTCGCCGCACCCCCGAGGCGATGGCGCAGGGTGAGCACCGCTTCGCGCGGGGCCATGCCTATTTCGCAGCTGCTGAAGTCGCGGCGGCGCGGCTGGGCGTGCCGTTCGGCTGGCGTCTTCAGACCGTCCCGGGAGTCGCTCACAGCAATGCTCAGATGGCTCATGCAGCCGTGGAAGCCCTCGGCTGGTAGTGCATATCTCGCTTGAAGGGCGAGAGTTGCAGGCCAGTCGACGCCCATGCCTCCGCGCCCGCTCGCTGTCGCCGCCAGTGCAGCGTCAGCGGGACACGATGCGGAGCGGTCCTCGCCTCGTCGGCTGAGATCGTCGTTCCACTCCAGAGGTGCCGCGCGGAGGAGTCGACATCGTCGACTTCGCCGCCGGCTGAGCGCCCGGCGGGATTTCTGTCGTGTGGGCGGACCAACTTTCGATGCGCGTGAGAAACTGCAAGGCCACGCGCACCGCCACTTTTCGCCGTCACCCAGATCCCAATTCGAATCCCCGGCATGCAACTCTACACGAAGATCAGCATCGGGCTGGTACTTGGCGCGGTGGTCGGCGCCGCGGTGAACATCACCGGGTTCGCAGCATCACCCGGATGGGCGCAGGGAGTGCTTCCACTCCTCAACTTCGTCGGCAACGGCTTCATCCGGGCAATCACGATGATCGTGATTCCACTGGTGGTCGCCTCGCTGATGCTGGGTGTGGCCTCACTCGGCGACATCCGCAAGCTGGGGCGCATCGGTGGGAAGACGGTCGCGTACTACCTCGTCACCACGGCGATCGCGATCACGATCGGTCTCACCCTGGCGCTGCTGGTGCGACCCGGCAGCCGGATCGCGCCGGAGTCGCGCGACGCACTCGGTGCGGAGTTCGCCACCGAGGCTGCCTCGCGCCTTCAGCTCGCCGAAGACCGCCCCGGTGTCTGGGACGTGCTGCTCGGGATGATCCCCAACAACCCGGTGGCGGCGGCGGCCGAGGGGAACCTCCTGCCGCTGATCGTCTTTACCATCATCTTCGGCGCCGCCACTTCGCTGCTCCAGCCGGTCCGCCGTGACGCGATCCTGAACTTTTTCGGCGGCATCAACGACGCCTCCATGATCGTGATCGACTGGATCATGAAGCTGGCGCCGTACGCGGTGTTCGCGCTGATCGCGTCGGTGATCAGCCGCTTCGGTCTGGATGTGTTGCAGAGCCTCGCGGTCTACACCCTTGTGGTCGCCGCCGGGCTCGTGCTCCACGCGTTCGGGACCTACGGAATGATGGTGACGCTGCTGGCGCGACTCAACCCGCTGGAGTTCTTCCGTCGCATCCGCAAGGTGCCGCTGATCGCCTTCTCGACTTCGTCGTCCAACGCCACCCTCCCCCTCACCATCGAGACGGCGGAGGAGGAGCTGGGCGTCTCCAACAGCGTCGCCTCCTTCGTCCTTCCGCTCGGGGCCACCGTGAACATGGATGGCACCGCCCTCTATCAGGGCGTGGCCACGGTCTTCATCGCACAGGTGTACGGCATCGAGCTCGGTGTCGCCGCGCTGCTCACCATCGTGCTCACTGCGACGCTGGCATCCATCGGCGCCGCGGGTGTCCCCAGCGCCGGGATCATCACGCTGATCCTCGTGCTCCAGTCGGTGGGCCTTGCCGGCCAGGCCGCCGCCGGCATCGCGCTGATCCTGGGTGTGGACCGAATCCTGGACATGCTTCGGACGGCGGTGAACGTCACCGGCGACCTCTCGGCTGCCGCCTTCGTGGCGCGCTCCGAGGGCGAGGAGCTGATCCCGCGGCCGGTGGACCACGAGGTCGCGATCGGGTCGTCGGTTTGAGGGGGGCGCGCGGGCGGCCGGACCGGGGTCCTGCTTCCAGAGGGAACATGGGCGGATTGGACGACTTCAGAGGCCGCACGGTGAATGAGTGGGTTGCAGTTGTGTTGCAGCGCCCCATGATCGTGCTCCTCGGTGATGCGGACAATGACCCGGAGGACAGAAGCCTGCTTCGCTCGCCTGAGGCAGATGCTCTGGGTCTTCGTCGCTTTGCCCCGGGGCCAGACATATCCAGCGGCGGCGGAGATCGAGCCGAGCGATCGGACCTTGCGTTCAGATGGCGAGTTCACGTCGTCCCGGGAGTCGGACGTTGCAACACGAACATGGCCCTCGGAGCAGTAGAATCTCTCGGATGGTGAATCCAATCGTCCCTCTCCTCCTCGTCGCCACGCTGGGTGCGTGTGCTTCAGACGCCGCGCCCGGCGTGCAGGATCCGCCGGGCGCCGGAGAGCCCGACCCGCTCCAGGCCGCGGTGCGGTACCACCAGGCGGGGCAGATGGAGGCGGAAGCCCGCGTACTGCAGGCAGCGCTCAATGAGACCGGCGAATCGGCGGATCTGCTGGCGCGCCTGGGCTACGTCTACCGGTACGCGGGCCTGATGGAGACATCGATCGACCGGTACCAGCGGGCGCAGGATCTCGACCCGACTCCGGCGCGGATCATCTCGACCGACGGTCAGATCGCGAAGTCACTCATCTACCTCGGTCGGTACGAGGATGCGATCGCGGCGCACGAGAGCATCTACCGGATCCTGGAGGCCGAAGGCATCGAGGCCGACGAGAAGCATCTCTTCTATGATGGCGTCGCGCACCTGTATGCGGGGCAAAGGGAGAGTGCACTGGCGCTCCTCGAAGCGTCCGCGGATGCGACGACCTCGCTCTGGAGCGACTTCGCCCGCGCGTACGGACACGCAGGGCAGGGCGATTACGAGGCGCTGATCGCCCTGACTTCCGATATCGAGCAGCGGGACGATATCGCCGATGGCGAGCGGCGCTACCGCCTGGTGCACCTCTTCGCCCTGGCCGGCGAGACGGACCGGGCGCTCGCACATCTGGAAGCGGCGATCTACGCCGGCTTCTTCAGCGCACCCTACATCGCCGAGGACCCCTTTCTCGAGCGGCTTCAGGGCAGCGACGACTTCGCGCGGTTGCTGAGCGACGCGCGCGAAAGACACCAGAGCTTCCCTCGGGATGATGATTGACCGAATCGAGCGATTCCGAACCCTCCCCATCGCCATCCTTCTGATGACGATGATCGTACTCGCGAACCCGTCGCAGGGCAGTGCCCAGCAGCCGGGGAACGGGACCACGTTCGGCATGGCGATCCATGGCGGAGGCGGCGTGCGTCCGGTGGGCGAGATGACGCCCGAGGTGGAGGCGGCGTACCGGGCCGCCCTGAGCGAGGCGCTCGCCTCCGGCTATGCGATCCTGAATGCGGGCGGCACGAGCGTCGACGCGGTGGAGGCGGCGATCCGGGTGATGGAGGACTCGCCGCTCTTCAATGCAGGCAAGGGAGCGAGCTACAACCGCGACGGCTACCACGAGCTGGACGCATCGATCATGGACGGTCGTTCGCTGGAGGCCGGCGGGGTCGCCGTGGTGCAGCGGGTGAAGAACCCGATCTCACTCGCGCGCCGGGTAATGGAGCGTTCGCCGCACGTGCTGATCGCGGGTCAGGGCGCACTCGAGTTCGCGCGGAGCGAAGGTCTCGAGATCGTCGCCCCGCACTACTTCTTCACCGAGCGGAAGTGGGAGTCGCTGCAGCAGCGGCTGCGCGAGGGCACGCCCTACGGCACGGGCGCGGAGGATAGCCTCGTGATCGCCGAACCGCGGCCTGGGGCGGCGGAGGATGCGGGCCTGTACGGCACCGTCGGGGCGGTTGCGCTCGACCGCAACGGCAACCTCGCGGCGGGCACCTCGACGGGCGGGCGTGAGGGGAAGCTGCCGGGACGGGTGGGTGATTCGCCCATCATCGGGGCCGGAAACTACGCGAACAACCGCACGCTCGCGGTCTCCTCGACCGGACTCGGCGAGTACGTGCTGCGGCGCGTGAGTACGAAGGACATGTCGGATCTGATGGAGTACCGCGGCTACACCCTCAAACAGGCGACCCAGTCGGGCGCCGACGCGATCATGGAGATGGGCGGCGGGATCGGCGTCGTTGCCATCGACGCGCAGGGCAACATCGCGATGCCCTACTCCGGCGACGGGATGTACCGCGGCTACGTGCGCGACGACGGCGAGATCGTCGTCCACATCTACCGCGACTGAGTCGTAGGACTCATACCTCGGAACCGAATCGCCCGGATGGGGGGCGCGCGGGCTCCCGGCCCCATCCAGCACTGACGAGTCGATCGATGAATCTTTCCAGCAGGATCCTCGAGACCACCCCCTCGGCCACCGTCCGGATCGCCGACCTGGCCGCCGAGATGCGCCGGCGCGGCGATGCGGTCGTCGACTTCTCCGCGGGTCGCGCCGTAGAGCACACGCCGCGCTACGTCGTCGAGACGGCGGTGGAGGCGATGCGCGGTGGCGACACCCACCAGACGCCGGCGCAGGGAAAGCCCGAGTACCGCGCGGCGATCGCCCGCAAGCTCGCCCGCGACAACGGGATCGAGGCGGATCCCGAGAGTGAGATCATCGCCTCGCTGGGGTGCAAGCAGGGGCTGACCCTCGCGCTGCTCGCGACCCTCAACCCGGGCGATGAGGTGCTGATCGAGGATCCGTGCTTCGTCAGCTATGCGCCGACGATCCGCTTCTGCGGCGGCGTGCCCGTCCCTGTCCGCCTCCACCGTGAGAAGGGCTATCGCTGGACGCAGGAGGATCTGCAGTCCGCCGTGACCCCGCGCACCCGTGCGATCCTCTTCTGCTCCCCGCACAACCCGACCGGGACGGTGCACACGTCGGCCGACCTGGACGAGATCGCGCAGGTGGCCATCCAGCACGATCTCTGGGTGATCTCCGACGAGATCTACGAGCGGATGGCGTGGGGCGGGCGAGAGCACGTCTGCATCGCGACGCGGCCGGGGATGCGCGAGCGCAGTATCACGTTGATGGGGCTCACCAAGTCCTTCTCGATGGGCGGATGGCGGATCGGCTTCGTGCTCGCCCCACCCGTCGCGATCAGCGCGATGGTCACGCTGCAGCAGCACCTGATGACGTGCGCCGGCGCCTTCACACAGACGGGGGGGATCCGGGCGCTGGGTGACGAGCCGGAGCCCGAGGTGCTGGAGCTCTGGGCCGAGTGGGAGGATCGCTGCGCCTATATGACAGCGCGTCTCAACGAGATCCCGGGCGTGCAGTGCGAGGCACCCGAGGGCGGCTACTATGCCTGGGTGGATGTCCGCGAACTCGGGATCCCCGACGCGGAGCTGGCCGAGCAAATCCTGCGAGATCACCTGGTCGCGGTCGTGCCCGGATCGGCGTTCGGTGAGGCGGGCGAGGGCTTCCTGCGCATCACCTGCGTTCGCTCGCGCGAGGAGCTGGACCTCGGGCTCGAGCGGCTGACGCGGGCGCTGCAGAGGCCGGTGCTTGCCCTGCCCGAATGAGCTCGGTCCAGACCGCGCCGGAGGAGAGGGCGCCGCCGGGCGGCCCGCCGCCCCAACCGCCGAGCCTCTTTGCAAGGTATCGGCGGCTCTCGCTGGGGGTTCGAATTCTGATCTTCATGGTCCTCGGCATCATCGTGGGCCTGATAGCGGGTGAACGGGCGGCGATCGTGCAGCCGGTGGGCGATATGTTTATCCGCCTGCTCCTGCTGGTAGCGGTGCCGCTCATCTTCTTCAACCTCATCGCGGGGGTCAGCAGTCTCCGTGACGCGGGGGCGCTCGGGCGGCTGGGGGGCAAACTCTTCCTCTTCTTCGCCTTCTCGATCGTGTCGGCGCTGCTGCTCGGCATCTTCGTGACCCACCTCATGCAGCCGGGGGCGGGGCTCCGGGTGAGCGCGGCGCCCCAGGCGGAGGTCGCCGAGGCGCCGGGCGCGGCCGACCTGCTGATGGACCTGATCCCGGCGAATGTCTTCGCCGCCTTCGCCGAGGGGAACGTCGCGCAGATCGTCGTCTTCGCGCTCCTCCTCGGAGTCGCTACGCTGATGCTCCCTTCCGCGAAGCGAGAGCGCTTCCAGGCCGCGTCCGACATGCTGGCGGAGCTGCTCCGCAAGTCGGTCGACCTGGTGATGCGGCTCGGGCCCCTCGGCATCGGCGCGCTCGCCGCGGCCGCGGTCGGACAGTTTGGTCGGGAGGTGTTCGGGCCCCTCTCGCTCTTCCTCGCGGGGCTCTTCCTGGCGCAGCTCGTGATGGTCGGGCTCTACCTGCTGATGATCCACACTTTCACACCGGAATCGCCCTTCAGCTTCCTGCGCCGAACCGCGCCGCTCTACGCCACCACCACTGCCACCTGCAGCAGCCTGGCGAGTCTGACGGTGTCGTACAAGCTGGCCGAGGACCGGCTGGGAATCCCCCGGACCATCTACTCCTTCGCCCTCCCACTCGGCGCGCAGCTCAACAAGCCGGGCACCTGCATTTTCCTCGCCGGAGTCCTCGTCTTCACCACGCAGGCTGCGGGCACCCCCTTCACGATGGCAATGGTACCGCCCGCGCTGCTGCTGGGCGCGCTGATGTCCGCCGGCTCGGGCGGGATCCCGGGCGGCGGCCTGGTGATGGCGCTGATCTTCGTGCAGGCATTCGGACTTCCACTCGAGATTGCGGCCTTGGTCGGAGGCGTCTACCGCCTGGTGGACATGGGGAACACCACCCTGAACGTCGGCGGCGACCTCGCGATCGCCCACATCGTCGCGTCCTCCGAGCGGGGGACGCCGGCCTGATGGCGAAGTAGCGTTCTCACTGTCGTACCAGCGGTCGGTTCCCTTTCGTAACCTGTCAAACGACAGGAGTCGCTCATCCCCTGTCCCATGTATCCGATGCTACGTTTGCGCCCATGCAGCCTCGCGCTTCTGTTCCTGACCATCGCGCTCCACTCGCCCTCAGCGGCGCAGACGAGTGGGGGCGAGTTCAATGGACACCTGCTGATCGTCGGCGGCGGTCCGCGTCCCGACTCGTTGATCGAGCGCTTCATCGATCTTGCCGGTGGCCCGGGTGTCGCGCGCATCGTGGTGATCCCGACGGCGAGCACCACTCCGGAGGAGACCGGGAACGACTTTGCCGCAATCCTGCGCGAGAACGGCGCCCCGGATGCCTTCAACCTCCACCTGACCCGTGAGGAAGCACTCGCCGGCGTCGGCCTGGATCGGCTCGCCCACGTGACTGGCGTCTGGTTCGTTGGTGGTTCTCAGCGGCGGATCACGACAGCGTTCAAGGACACCCCCATCGAGGAGGCGTTCCACAGACTTTTACGGGACGGGGCCGTGATCGGAGGTACTTCTGCAGGGGCCGCGATCCAGTCGGGGATCATGATCACGGGTGGCCAGAGCGGTCCCGCTGCGGATGGTCGTCCCAGCAACGACAGCTACATCACCATCGAGCGCGAGAACATCGCCAGGGAGTTGGGGTTCGGCTTCCTCGACAACGCGATAATCGACCAGCACTTCGTGCGCCGGCAGCGGAACAACCGCCTCATTTCGCGCGTGCTCGAGAACCCCCACCTGATCGGCGCCGGAATCGATGAATCAACGGGGATTCAGGTCAACCCCGATGGGACGTGGGAGATCTTTGGAGCGAGCGTGGTGCTGGTCTACGATGCACGCGGTGCGAGGACCATGGAGGATGGCGCCGAAATGCTTGGGGGCGCAGCTCTTCGCTTCCACGTTCTGCCCAGTGGGAGCGTATTTGACCCCGCCACGGGCGAGGCGCATCTGCCACAGGGTAGGCGCTGACGGGCGGTGCCGTACCCGCATGTGGCATGCGGCACTTTCGAAGGCGAGCGGAGGGAGGGATATCCCGACGCTCGCCAGGGCAGGGGCGGGAAGTCGCGTGGGCGTCGTCGCCGGTTGAGCTTCGCTGCACGCCCCCGTAGTTATCCCGGTGCGGAGCGGTCTTCCCCGCGCCAACATCTCACAGTCCAAATCCCGTATCCCCGCGGAGGCATCTCAACGTGATATCCACCGACCGAGAAGAGCCCTGGGGGCTCTCTACCCGCTGCGTCTGGGGAGGAGAGCCGGAGAACGGTCCGGAAGGCTCCACTGTGACACCGATATTTCAGGGCGTCACCTACGCGTACGACGACTTCGACGAATGGCGCGCCGTCGCCACGGGGGAACGGCCGGGCCACATCTACTCGCGGAACACCAATCCCACCGTGGCGGTGTTCGAGAACAAGGTGCGGGCACTGGAAGGTGCGGAGGCAGCCACCGCCTGTGCCACGGGCATGGCCGCCATCAGCAACACCTTTTTTGCGCTGCTGTCCCCCGGCGACCGGGTGGTGAGCATCCGTGACACCTACGGCGGGACCAACAAGATTTTCATCGAGTTCCTCCCCCGCTTCGGCATCGAGGTCGCGCTCTGCGACACCGGCGACCACGAAGCGATCGAGGCGGAGATCGGCCGGGGCTGCGACCTCCTCTATCTGGAGAGCCCGACCAACCCCACGCTCAAGGTGCTGGACATCGAGCGGCTGGCGCGGCGCGCGCGCGAGGCGGGCGCCCGGGTGGTCGTGGACAACACCTTCGCCACGCCCCTGAACCAGCGGCCGCTGGAGCTCGGAGCCGACCTGGTGGTCCACAGCGCCACCAAGTTCCTGGGCGGCCATTCGGACGCGATGGGAGGGGTGGTTGCGGGCTCCCGCGAGCTGGTGCAGCGGATCTTTCACTTCCGCGAGATCAACGGCGCCTCGCTGGACCCCCACTCCGCCTTTCTTCTCTCCCGCGGCCTGCGCACCCTGGAGCTGCGCGTCGAGCGGCAGAACGCCAACGCGCAGGCGGTGGCGAAGTTCCTGGCCCGGCACCCGCGCGTGGAGCGGGTGTTCTATCCCGGACTGTCCGACCACCCCGGGCACGAGGTGGCGCGGCGCCAGATGCGGGGATTCGGCGGGGTCCTCGCCTTTTCCCTGCGGAGTGAGTTCGAGGCGGTGCGCCAGCTGGTCGGTGGGCTCCGCCTGGCGCACCGCGCCGCCAGCCTCGGCTCCGTCGCGACGCTCGTCGGGCCGCCGAGCACTACGAGCCATGTAGAGCTTTCCGCCGCAGAGCGCGCCGCTGCCGGCATCCCGGAGGGGCTGATCCGCTACTCCGTCGGAATCGAAAACGCAGCGGACCTGATCGCCGACCTCGGCGCCGCGCTGGACGGACTGGGGCGATCACCAGTTCCGGAGGCCGTCGCACGGTGACCGACCTGGAGCGGTGGGTCCTGGAGGCGGTCGATCTGGAGGGTCTGGTCGCCTCATTGTGCGATTTGATCGCCATCGACAGCAGCGGAGGACGGGAAACGCCTGCGCAGGAGCTCGCGGCCCGCATGATGACGAACGCGGGGATGGAGCTCGACGTCTGGGATCTGGATCTGGATGGGCTGCGCCGGGACCCCGCCTTCTGCGAGGAGATCCCACGGGAGCACGCCCTGGGCGTGGTGGGACGAACGGGAACGGGGCGGGGGCCCACGCTGGTATTGAACGGTCACGTCGACGTGGTTCCCGCGGGCGATCTCGAGAGGTGGTCCGTGCCGCCCTGGCGGGGGACGGTTCGGGATGGCCGGGTCTACGGGCGCGGCTCGGCGGACATGAAGGGTGGGCTCTGCTGCGCGAGCTTCGCCGTCCGCGCGCTGCGTGACGCCGGCGTCCGCCTGCGCGGCTCCGCGCTGATCCAGAGCGTGATCGGGGAGGAGGACGGAGGGCTCGGCACGCTGGCCGCCATCCGGCGCGGGCACACGGGTGACGCCGCCATCGTCCTGGAACCGACGCAGCTGGTGGTGGCGCCGGCCCAGGCGGGGGCCTTCAACTTCCGGGTGACGGTGCCCGGGATCGCCGCCCACGGTTCGCTGCGCGCCGAGGGAGTAAGCCCGATCGAGAAGTTCATCCCGCTCTTCCACGCGCTGCAGGACTTGGAGCGGCGCCGCAACGCCCGGCCCCGCCACCCGGCCTTCGCGGACCAGGAGCTGCCGTACTCCCTCTGCGTTGGCACCATACGGTCCGGCATCTGGGCGTCCACCGTCCCGGAGTCGCTGACCTTCGAGGGACGCCTGGGCATTGCGGTGGACGAGGAGCCGGACGCGGCGCGGCGCGAGATGGAGGAGGCGCTGGCAGAGGCCGCCGGCGCCGACCCGTGGCTTCGTGAAAATCCGCCGGTGCTGGAATGGTGGGGCGGACAGTTCGCCCCGGCCTCCATCCCCGGCGACCATCCCCTGGTGGCCACACTCTCGGAGGCGTTTCGGTCGGTCACCGGAGAAGGCCCCGCGGTCGCGGGGATGCCCTACGGCGCGGACATGCGCCTGCTGGTCCACCAGGGCGCCACCCCCACGGTCCTCTTCGGTCCCGGCGACGTCCGTCGTGCGCACGCGCCGGACGAGTTCGTTCCCATCGCCGAGCTGGCCGCGGCCACCCGGGTTCTGGCGCTCACCATGCTGCGGTTCTGCGGAGCGGAGACCGACGTGTAGCGCGCTCTGGCCGCCCGAGACAGTGCACACCCCGAATACACACCCGTAGCGGGCCAGGCAAGTGGGCGAATGCCCGGATGGTACGATACATTCCAACGACGACGAACGCGTTGATGGCGCGATAGGCTGGCTGTAGGGAGAATCCGTCGGTCACGCCGGAGGCGGGAAATCCACCCGTCCGGTGTTTGACGAGGGGGGATCAGGCTCATCGCCCGACCCCTACTCCGTGTTCCCCCGCCTCGTCAGCCTGCCTCGTCCACTTCGCCGCGCTTCTCGTCCGCGGCGCGGGTCTCGCGGTCCAGCGCGGCGGGACTGCGTGAGCGGCGCCTCGGCCCCTTCTCCCCACTTTCCAGCAGCGCGATCTCGAACACCTCGTCCATGTGGTCCACGAAGTGGAAGGTCATTCCGTCGCGGACGTCGGCCGGCACGTCGCGCAGGTCGCGCTGATTGCCCGTGGGAAGGATCACATGCCGGATCCCCGCGCGATACGCCGCGAGCATCTTCTCCTTCACCCCGCCGATCTCCAGAATCTTCCCCCGCAGCGTCACCTCGCCGGTCATCGCCACGTCGTGACGGACGGGCCGGTCCGACAGCGAAGAGGCGATCGCCAGCGTGACCGCCGCGCCTGCCGAGGGTCCGTCCTTCGGCGTGGCGCCCACGGGGAAGTGGATGTGGAGGTCGTGGTCGCCGAAGGCGTTGTGCGGTATCCCCAGCAGCTCAGCCCGCGAGCGAACGTAGGAGTATGCGGCGTTCACCGACTCCCGCATCACGTCGCCCGAGCAGCCCGGTGATGATCAGGCGTCCGGTGCCGGGCATCTTGAGCGCCTCGATGAACATCAGCTCGCCGCCCGAAGCCGTCCATGCGAGGCCGGTGACCACGCCCACCTCCGGAGCGATCTCCGCCTCCGTGGCCGCGTAGCGCGGGATCCCCAGCACCTCCTCGATCATCTCCACGCGTGAGCGTCCAGCCGGTACCACCTGTCCGTTGCCTTGCGCGTGCGCGACGTAGCGCAGGATCGCGGAGAGGGAGCGGCGCAGGTTGCCCGACGCCCGCATCGCGCGCGTAGCCGCGGGTCAGGAAGAGCAGGGCACCTCGCTCGACAGACACCTCGTCCGGGTCCAGCCCGTGCTCGCGGATGAGGCGCGGGAGCAGCTGTCGTCGCGCGATCTCCACCTTCTCCTCGGGCGTGTAGCCGGCGATGCGGATCTCGATCAGGAAGTCGCGCAGGTCGCCCGCGGGATCCGGAAGAAATCGTTCGCCGTGGCGATGAAGATGGTCTCGAGAGGTCGAACGGGACCTCCAGGTAGCGGTCGATGAACCCCGTGCGGTTCTCCGGGTCCAGAAACTCCTCCATCGCCTCCACCGGGTCGCCCTCCACGTTGCCGAGCCCGACCTCGTCGATCTCCTCCAGCAGGTACACCGGGTCGTCGCACCCCCGCATCGCGGAAGGCGGCGATCAGCTTGCCCGGTTTGGCGCCCGGCTGCGCGTGCGGCGCGGACCCGACGAGCTGCGCCTCGCCGCGGCCGCCGAGCTCCACGCGTACCATCGGCCGGCCCAGGCCGCGCGCGACCGCCGCAGCCAGCGACCGCTTGCCGACGCCCGGCGGGCCGACGATGCAGGGCACCAGCCCCGTCACATTCGCCGCGCAGCATGGCGACGGAGAGGATCTCGAGGATCCGCCGCTTCACCTCCTCCAGCCCCAGGTGCTTCTGATCCAGCGACGCGCGCACGGACGTCGAGGTCGATGGTGGCCCCGTCGGCGGACCGGTCCCAGGGGATCTCCAGCAGCGCCTCCAGGTAGGTGCGGATCTCCGTCGCCTCCGTGGAGGTCGGCGAGGCGGCGCGGAGCCGCTCCGCCTCCCGTCGTGCGATGGATGCCGCGCGCGTCGGGAGCTGCGCCTGTTCGATCCGCCGCAGCAGGGTCGATCGCCTCCTTCTCCGCCGGGTCGATCTCGCCCAGCTCCGCCTGCAGGGCCGCGATCTGGCGCCGCAGATCGCCCGAGCGGTCCGTCGAGCGAGCGGCCTGTCCCGCGGGGCTTGCCGGAGGCGCGCTGCGCTCCTCCTCCTCGTGCGTGAGCACACGGCGCCATTCGGCGTCCAGCCGCCGAAGTACGAAACCGAGCCGATCCGAGATGTCCAGCCGCTGCAGCACGGCGTCCTTTTCCTGCACCGAGAAGTGCGCCAGCGTGGCGACCAGGTCCGCGAAGCGGCCGGGGTCGCCGGTGTTCCGCCGAAGGATGCGCGGTACCTCCGCGAGCCGCTCCACCTTTGCGCCGATCCCGTTCAGCGTGGTCAGGATCCGCTCGATCGTCTGCTCGGCCTCCATCTCCGGCGTGGGCACCTCCTCGACCAGCCGCGGAAAGGCCGTATAGTACCCGTGCTCGTATCGGACACTCTCCAGATGGATGCGGATCAGCCCCTGGATGGTCGCCTGAATCGTTCCGCCCGGCAGGTTGAGCCGGTTCAGCACACGCGCAGCCACGCCCACCTTCTCGATGGTCGCCGGCGCGATGGGCGAATCTTCCTCCTCGGTGGCGACCAGCGCCACCACGAGCGTCTTCCCCGGGTTCAGGGAGAGAACCTCCACATTGGGAGGGAAGCTGAGCTGGAGGCCGGTCGCACCGGTCGGGAAGACCACCGTGCTTTTGATCGGCATCACGGGGATCCGCTCGGGGAGTGCCGAGAGGAGCGAGTCCGATGGGTCGTACGAGAGTGAACGGTTCTTCGGCATCATTCCTACGGCTCGGTTGAACTCTCCGTGGGGCGCGGCCGGTGCGCTCCCGGGTGGTCGCAAGCCGACGCCCACCCGCAAGATGTACTCCCGCACCGGTATCCGGAGGAGGCGGAGCTCAGCGCTTCGCGATCTCCCTCTCCAGCCGGCGGAGGAAGTGGTGGATCCGACGCGCGTTCATCCCGAAGTCGATGCGGCCGACGCGCGAGTGCGAGGCGACGTCCACCCGGGTATCGCCCTGGTGATCCAGCGAGAGGATGATCACCACGTCGTCCACGAAGCGCCAGACCGGCGTCGTGGCCTCGGCGACGATGCGCCCCGCACCGGGATCGGATTCGGTCACCTTCCAGCGTGGGTGGCGGCGGGCGACGGTCAGCGCCGCCTCCCAGACCGCCGCGAACGGCACCCCGAACCGCGCGCCGCGCAGCCGCTCGTCAGGGTGGTCGGGCGCCGTCCGCGCTCCCTCACGCCGCCGGTTCATTGCGGCCCCGGGATTCGCACCCGCACCTGCGCGACCCGGACCGCCGCCGCCCGGACCATCCCGGTAAGGATGTAGACGATGATGGTAGGAGCCCGCAGCCACCGCGTACGCCGGAGGAGCACGGCAGCGGCGATGTTCATCGGACCGGGACTGCGCAGCGTGGATTCCATCAAATGCGGTCGAATGCGGTGCGGGAGGCGTCGATTCATCGAGGGGAATATCCGCTCTCGCAGGGCGGTCGCGCTACCCGTCGTCCGTTTGACGCCCGAGAGTGGGTCGCCCTATAATCCTGCCGCCGTCCACCACCCGCGTAGCACGAGGAGGTAGAAGATGCAGTATCGTGAGATGCAGAACGGGTACTTCCTGGTTCTCGATCGGGGAGCGGAGGTGCTGGAGAGCATAACCCGCTTCGCCACCGAAACGGGAGTCCGCGCCGCGTCACTGCAGGGGATCGGCGCGGTGGATCGCCTCACGCTGGGCTTCTACGATCTCGGCCGAACCACCTACGAGCGCCAGCGCTGGGAGGAGGACCTCGAAGTTGCCTCGCTCACGGGGAACATCGCCGTGGTGGACGGCGGCCCCTTCCCTCACGTGCACGGCGTATTCGGTCGCCGCGACTTCTCCACCATCGGAGGCCATGTGTTCGAAGCCGTCGTCTCCGTAACCATGGAGCTGGTCGTCGTAACCTCGCCCGATCCCATCCTCCGCCAGGCGGTGGATTTCTGCGATCTGAAGTTGATGGAACTGTAAGCGGGCGGAATTCAGGGGCGCGGCCGTACGGCCCCCCTGAATCCCGAATCCTGACTCCTGAATCCTGAGACCTGTCTTCCACCCCCGGAGCCCCATGAAAGTCGTCATTCCCCTGGCCGGCAAGGGAACCCGCCTGCGGCCGCACACGCACGTGACGCCGAAGCCGCTTCTGCGGGTCGCGGACAAGCCGGTGATGAGCTACATCCTTGACGACCTGCGGGAGCTGGGCGTGAACGAGGCGGTGTTCATCACCGGCCACCTGAAGGAGAAGGTAGAGGCGTACGTCCGCGCGGAGTACCCGGAGTTCCAGGCGCACTTCGTGGAGCAGGCCGAACAGAACGGCACCGCGGGCGCAGTGGAGCTCGCCCGCGAGTTCGCCGACGAGGACCTGCTGATCATGTTCGTCGACACCCTGTTCGACGCCGACCTCTCGCTGGTGAGGTCGCTGCGAGCCGGACGCCGCCGGGATCATCTGGGTCAAGGAGGTCGAGGACTACCAGCGCTTCGGCGTGGTGGTCACGGACGAGCAGGGCTACATGCAGCGCATCATCGAGAAGCCGAGCGAGCCGATCTCGCGCGCCGCGAACATCGGACTCTACTACATCCGCGACTGGAAGCTGCTGTTCCGAGGGGATCGATCACGTGCTGCGCTCCGCGCCGGGTGGCGCGGGCGAGTTCTACCTGACCGATGCCTTCCAGTACATGATCGACCACGGGGCGAAGCTGAAGGTGGTGGAAGTGGAGGGTTGGTACGATGCCGGGAAGCCGGAAACGCTGCTGGAGACGAATCACCATCTTCTCGCCAGCTCGCGTGGGCGCTCGCCGCAGCCGAAGCCGGGTGTAACGGTGAACGAGCCGGTGCACGTGGCGGACGACGTCGATGCTGGAGGATTGCGAGATCGGACCGAACGTGACCATCGGGAGCGGGAGCCGCATCCGTGGCTCGCGGCTCGCCCACACCATCGTGGGGCGTGGCTCCGTGCTGGAGGGATGCGAGCTCACGAACTCGCTGGTGGGTGACGAGGTGCGGCTGACGGGGGTGAAGGGGGGGGTGGACGTCGGCGACCACTCCGTGATCCGGAACGGTCAGGCCGACTGATCCCTGAGCCCGCCCGCGGCGGCGATGGTGACGAGAAGGCACGCTTTCGAGCCCCTCGGCGCCCTCGCCGTCCTCGTACCATTCGTCCAGGGTGTGAATGCCGCCGGAATCGCCTCCGGCACCGATCGTGACGGCGGGGATCCCCAGCGAGATCGCCACGTTGGAGTCGGTGGAGGAGGCGACCAGCTCCGGCTCGGCGCCCACCATCCGCGTCGCCTCGATGGCGGCGGCGATCAGCGGGTCCCCGGTCGGGATGACCCCCGAGGGTCGGTCGCCGATCACCACGATCTCCAGCTCGAGCGGCTCGGTGCCCGGGCGGCGACGCTCGTTCTCTCCCGCCACGGCGTGCTCGATCGCGGCGCGAGCGGCCTCATCCAGCGCCACCAGTTCACTGGCTCCCTCGCTGCGCATGTCGATCTCGCACCATGCTTCCGCCGGAATCGCGTTGATGGTGGTGCCACCGCCGATGCGCGCCACGGTCAGGCTCGAAGGTGGGTCTGTGGAGAGCGGAATTGCGGCAAGCGCCGCGGTCGCAGTGCCGAGCGCGTGCAGCGGGTTGGCGCGCCCGAAGTCGGACCACGAGTGTCCGCCGGGGCCCCGCACCTCCACCCGCACGCGGCGCGAGCCGAGCGCCCGGTGCACGATACGGCGCAACCCAGACCCATCGATGGAGACGAACGCACCCGCGCCGGAGAGCTCACCGCCCGCGCGGAAGAGGTGCTTCACCCCGAACAGGTCGCCGGCTCCTTCCTCTCCGGTGGTCGCCACGAACCAGAGCGGCCGCACGGTGGGGAGCCGGAGCTCCGCCATCGCGGCAGCGGTGGCGAGCAGCGCGGTGAGGCCGCGGCAGTTGTCGGTGATCCCCGGTGCGTGGATACGCCGGCCCACGGTGCGCGGCTCCACGTCGGTGCCGGCGGGGAACACGGTGTCCAGGTGGGCCGTGACCACCGCCGGATGTGGCTGCTCGCCCCCCGAACCCGGCAGCAGCCCGAGCACGTTTCCGACCTCGTCCGCGTGCACCCGCTGCAGCCCGACCTCCCTGAATCGCTCCGCCACGTACGCCCCGCGCTTTCCTTCCTGGAAGGTTGGCGCGGGAATGGCAACGATGCGCCGCTGCTCCTCCAGCGCGGTGGGTGCGATCTCGCGGATGCGGGCACGCGCCGCACGGATCGCGGGGTGTGCCTGGAGCGTTCCGGGTTCCATTCGATTCACGGGTCCATGACAGGGAAGGACGGAGGAGTCGTATCTTGATCCGCATGCCATCCGATGTCAAACGCGCCCCGAACGTCCCGGGCGGCCATCCACGCGCTCGGTGCGCGCCGGAGGTGACCCGCTGATGGAGTTCCTCGGGCTCACCCTCTGGGAATGGCTGCTCCCCCTGGTCATCGGGATCACGGCGGGGCTGCTGACCAACGCCATCGCCATCTGGATGCTCTTCCACCCGTACGAGGCGGTCTACCTCGGCCCGGTGCGGGTGATGCCGAAGGGCGCCGTACCCAAGGAGATCGATCGAATCGCCAAGCGCATCGGCGAAACGGTGGGAAGGGAGCTGCTGACACCGGAGGACATCTCCCGCACCCTCGGCTCCGCCGCCTTCAGGCAACGGTTCGACGAGGCGCTGCGGGATGCACTGCATGGCATTCTGCACCGTGACCTCGGCCCATTGCGGGAGTTGGTGACGCCTTCGCAGGCCGTGGGTCTCGAGACCACGCTGGAGCGCCTGCTGGAGAAGCTGGTCCAGGCACTGGAGATCTACTTCCAGAGCGCGGATTTCGAGGAGCGTGTCCGCGGCTTCACCACCTCCCTTACCGGCGAGTTCCGCGATCGTCCGCTCTCCGTGCTGCTGACGCCGGAGCTGCAGGCGGACCTGGCCGGCGCCGCGAGGGAGATCTGGATCAGCATTCGCGAAAGCCCCGAATTCGCCCGGGTGATCGCCGAAGCGGTGGACCGCGTGGTGCAGAACGCTCTGGTTTCGGAGAAGCCGGTTCGGCACTATGTTCCGGCGGGCGCCGTCAACCTGGGCGAAGCGGTTGTGTCGCAGTACCTTCCGCTGCTGCTGGAGCGCCTGGGTCAGGTGCTGGAGCACCCTGCCACACGGGCGAGCCTGCAGCAGACCCTTCGCCGCTTCGTGGACCGGTTCCTGGAGGAACAGCAGAGCTGGAAGCGGATGCTCGGCCGGCTGGTGATCACCGAACGGACGCTCGCTCAGACGGTGCAGGCGATCGAGCAGGGCGGGGTGGACGAAATTTCCGCGCTGCTGCGGGAGCCCGAGGTGCAGGAGCGCGTCGCACGCGCGGTCAACGATGGAGTGGAGGACCTTCTGGACCGCCCGGTCAACGACCTCCTCTCCAGCGTCACGCCGGAACGAGCGGAGAGGCTGCGCTCTCTGCTGGTGGAGCGGATCCTCTACCTCTTCCGGCACCCGACCGCCGAGGAGGTGGTGCTGCGGCGGATCGACGCGGCGCTGACCGGGGCGGGGGAGCGGACGGTCGGCGAGGTGCTCGGCATTCTCGGCGAGGAGCGGGCCGCGGAACTCACCGAGAAGGCGGGCGGATGGGTGATCGAGGCGCTGCGGGGGCCCCGCTCCATCGGATTCGTCCACTCGCTCGCCGCGCACCAGACGTCCTGGATGCTCTCCGTACCCATCGGCCGGCCGGCCGACTATCTGCCGGATGACGCCGTCCGGCGTGCGGAAGGGCTGCTGTTCGGACCGCTCTGGGACTTCCTTCAGCGGCGCGTGCCCACCGCCGTCTCCGGGCTTCCCGTCGCGAGCATGGTCGAGGACAAACTGAAGTCGTACCCGCTCGCGAAGGTGGAGGACCTGATCTGGCGCGTCAGCCGCAAGGAACTGATCCTGATCATCTACCTGGGCGGCTTCCTCGGCGCGCTGATCGGAAGCCTGATGCTGTTCACGGCGAGCTGGCAGGCGGGGCTGGCCGCCACCTTCCTCTTCCTGGCTCTCTCCTTCGGGTTCCTGAACCTGAAGTCCTGACCGGGTAGCGGGGGAGCGGGGGAACGAGAGCGGTCGACCGTGTGGCGGTGCCGCGCCTCCTCCACCGCCCTATCCAATCACCATCACGATGTGCAGCCCATGCTCGAACACGAACTGATCTTCGACTGGAACCGTGCCGAGGGGTCGTTCGACTACTCGACCGTTCGTGGCGTGGAATTGAACGACGAGACGCTGCGTGATGGGCTGCAGAGCCCCTCCGTCACGGATCCCGACATCGGCGAGAAGATCCGTCTGCTGCACCTGATGGCCGAGCTCGGCATCGCCGCCGCGGACATCGGCCTCCCGGGTGCCGGGCCGCGCGCGGTGGCCGACGTGGAGGCGCTCGCCCGCGAAATCGCCGACTCCCGCCTCCCGATCTTCCCCAACTGCGCCGCCCGCACCGTCCGCGCGGACGTGGAGCCGATCGTGGAAGTGGCCCAGCGCACCGGCGTCACCATCGAAGCGGCGACCTTCATCGGCTCCTCCCCGATCCGCCAGTACGCCGAGGGGTGGACGCTGGACCGGATGCTCCAGGCCACCGAGGACGCCGTATCGTTCGCCGTCTCCGAGGGTCTACCGGTGATGTATGTCACCGAGGACACAACGCGCGCGGCACCCGAAACGCTGAAGGCGCTGTACGGACTCGCCATCGATGCCGGCGCCCGGCGCATCTGCCTGGCGGACACGGTGGGGCATGCGACCCCGCACGGCGTTCGGCAGCTGATGCGCTTCATCCGCCGGGAAATCGTCGAGCCGAGTGGTGCGAACGTGAAGATCGACTGGCATGGTCACCGGGATCGCGGGCTCGCCGTTCCCAACGCGCTGGCGGCGATCGAGGAGGGGGCACACCGGATCCACGGCACGGCGCTCGGGGTGGGGGAGCGGTGCGGGAACACTGAGATGGACCTGCTGCTCGTGAACCTGAAGCTGCTGGGCCTCCACGACCGGGACCTGTCGCGGCTTTCCGAGTACATCGCCGTGGCCGCCCACGCCTGCCGTGTGCCCGTCGCTTACAACTGGCCGGTGTTCGGAGAGGATGCCTTCCGGACGGGAACCGGCGTGCATGCCGCCGCGATCATCAAGGCCGAAGAGAAGGGCGACGCCTATCTGGCCGACCGGATCTATTCAGGGGTCCCGGCCGGTGAGTTCGGACTGCGTCAGCGGATCGAGATCTCGCCGATGAGCGGTCTCTCCAACGTGCGCCACTGGCTGTCCACGCACGGGTACGACGAGACCGACACGGCTCTGTGCGAGCACGTGTTCGCCGCAGCCAAGTCGAGCGACCACACCTTCAGCGACGAGGAGGTGCACCACCTCTGCGCGGAGCGCGCCGCGGTGGTACGGCCGGAGCCCTCGTGACGGTGGAGAACCTCGTCCCCCCGGAGGGAGCGGGCGGGTGGAGTGCCACCATACGCGGCACACCCCTGGGGGTCCTGGTACTCGCGGCCGTGCTCTGCTTCGTGGCCGCGGGGGCCATCCTCGGGGGGGTCTACCTGCTGATGAGCGCCAGCGACATGGGGTGGGTCGGGTGGACGATGCTGCTCGTCGCCGCGCCGGTCTCCCTGTACATGGCGATCCACCTCGTCCGGCTCACCCCATGGGCGTGGTCGGCCATCCTGATGACGCTGGCCCTGCTGCTGGTCTCCTCCGTGATTCGCGCCATCTTTTCTCCCGGCATACCCGTCGCGGCGATCGGTGAGATCGTGATCGAGGGGATCTTCCTGTTCTACCTGACCCGAGCGCGTATTCGCGCCGCTTTTGGGCGGGCCTGATCCGAACCCGCTAGAGCAGCCCCAGCATCGGTGCGCGCGTCTCGAACAGCGAGCGCCCGATGGCGGTGATCCCCGCCGCGATGAGACCGAGTGCCAGCAGCGCACCCATCAGCCGGAGACGGTGCGCGGCGACCGCGTCCGCCGCGCGGCGAGCCCGCACCGCAAACACGTGTGCCGCGGCAGCGGCAAGCGCCATCAGGAACAGGTGCCCGATCAGCATCGGGTAGTAGATGCCGCCGACCACAAGGAGCAGACCGAGCAGGATCTGCAGGTCCAGTACGCCCACGAAGATGGACATCAGCACGCGCCCGGGGCCTTCCGGACGGCGTGATAAGAAGCCGTAGGCGGCGTGCAGCACCACGATCACCCCCGCGAGCAGCACCAGGTAGCGCAGCCCCGAATGGGCATGGTACAGAAACGTCATGGGCATCGAGCCAGGCCTCTCCGGCGAGGGTGATCTCGGGTCGGGAACGAGGCGAACGATACCGCGGCACCGTCGCTTCACGCAACCGTCTTCGACCCGCGCTGGCCGGCGCCCGAAACCCCGCTATATTCCCGGCTCCGCCGCACCCCATCACATCCCCGGAACGGTTTTCTGAATGAGCTCTCCACGTGCAGGAGCGGTCGACAGGGAAGGCATTCTCGCGCGCCTCGGGCTGCATCGCCGCGAGCTGCGGGCATGGGCCATGTACGACTGGGCCGTCTCCTCCGTGCAGACCACCATCATGGTGGCGGTCTTCCCGGTCTACTACATCACGGTGGCCGGGGCCGATCTACCCGAAGGACAGGCGACGCAGCTGATCGCGATGGCCAACAGTGCGGCCATGGCGCTGATCGCCGTGATGTCGCCCATCCTCGGGGCACTGGCCGACTATACCGGCGGGCGGAAGCGCTTCCTCGGTCTCTTCATGGGTCTGGGCGTGGCCGCCGTCGCCTCCATGTTCTTCGTCGGGCGTGGAGACGTCTGGCTCGGCTTCATCCTCTTCGTGCTCTCGCTGGTGGGCGCGTCGGGGAGCATGGTCTTCTACGAGGCGCTCCTCCCGCACATCGCGGGAGAGTCGGAGATCGACCAGGTCTCCACGGCGGGCTATGCTCTCGGTTACATGGGGGGCGGTACGCTGCTCGCCTTCAACCTCGCCTGGATCATGCGGCCGGACCTCTTCGGAATCCCCGAAGGGACCTTCCCCGTGCGGCTCGCACTGATCTCCGTCGCGCTCTGGTGGCTCCTCTTCTCCATCCCGCTCTTCCGGGGGGTGCCTGAGCCGGCACGTCGCATCGAAGCGGACGAAAGGCGCGGCGACAACCCGCTCCGGGTGGCCTTCACGCGGCTCCGGGAGACGCTCACCGAGCTTCGGGGATTCAAGCAGGCCTTCCTGATGCTGCTGGCATTCCTGATCTACAACGACGGGATCCAGACCATCATCAAGATGGCGACCGCGTACGGCACTGAGATCGGGATCGGGCAGGAGGCGCTGATCGGAGCCATCCTCATCGTTCAGTTCGCCGGGATCCCGTTCACCTTTCTCTTCGGCTATCTCGCCGGGCGGATCGGCGCCAAGCGTTCCATCTTCGTGGGGCTGACCATCTACACCGGGATCAGCATCCTCGGCTACTTCATGCAGAACGCCACGCACTTCTTCATCCTCGCGGGGATGGTGGGAATGGTGCAGGGCGGGACTCAGGCGCTCAGCCGGTCGCTGTTCGCGAGCATGGTGCCACCGCACAAGAGCGGGGAGTTCTTCGGCTTCTTCAGCGTCTTCGAGAAGTTCGCCGGCATCTTCGGCCCGCTCTTCTTCGCCATCGCCATCATGCTCACCGGCTCGAGCCGGGCGGCGATCCTCAGCGTGATCGTCTTCTTCGTGGTGGGTGGGATCATCCTCCTGTTCGTGGACGAGGACGAGGGGCGGCGCGTGGCGCAGGAGGCGGAACGAACCGTGCGCGAGGTGGAGCCCGAGGCGGTGCCCGCGACCGAGTGAGCGGCACCCCCATGGCCGGTCGGGGCGGTTCGCCCGGTTTCGCCGCCGGCACACATCCACGCATGAAGACGGGTTCAGGGCAAATGGAGATGACGGACGAAGCGACGGAGTTCGGCAGGAGCGTGGCGGAGCGGCTCGCGCATCGGCTGATGCTGAACGTGCCGGGGCGCGGCGCCAACGCGGTGCTGCGCCAGGTGGTGGAGCGCGTCAACGAGGACGACGAGCTCTACGCCTACTGGATCGCGGCGAACGTGAACGCCGTGGAGCGGCTGGGGATGACCGACCACGGCCCCGTCCACGTGAAGATCGTGATGAACATCGCGGACAAGCTGTTCCGGCTCCTCACCGACGCCGGGGTGCAGCCGGGCGTGGTGACGCAACTACGACATGACGCTGGACGAGGCGGAGGTCGTGGTGGTGGTCGCCGCGCTGCTGCACGACATCGGCATGTCCATCCACCGGGCGGACCACGAGGCATTCTCGCTCTTCATCGCCCAGCATAAGGCGAGACAGCTGCTGGAGGGGCTGTACGATCGGGCGACCGCGACCATCCTTCGCTCGGAGATCCTGCACGCGATCATCGCCCACCGCTCGGGCGGGAAGCCGCTGACGCTGGAAGCGGGGATCGTGCGGGTGGCCGACGCGCTGGACATGGCCAAGGGCCGCTCACGCATCCCCGTGGCGGGCGGGTCGATGAGCATCCACTCCATCTCCGCCGCGGCCATCGAGGCCGTGCACATCGAGAAGGGGGAGAACAAGCCGGTGCGGCTCCGGATCGAGCTCTCCAACTCCGCGGGGATCTTCCAGCTCGATCAGCTCTTCCGCGAGAAGCTCGCGGGGAGCGGGCTCGAGCAGTACATCGAGCTGGAAGCGGACCTGGTGGGTGAGGCGGAGAAGCGGCTGGTGGAGTCGTTCCGGATCTGACCCATAGCAGGGATGGATGCCCTCGCGCAGACGGGCGGAGCGGGCACCGCAACTACTTGACCCGTAGATTGCGCAGATTGCCGCTGATCACTGCGGGCAGGCCGGTACCTGCCCGCGTCATTCAGACGGATTGGAGCCGGAAATAACCGGAGTCGCCCGCGTTTCGACAGTGAGAGGAAAGATCCAGCGGGAGGAGGATCCGCAGATTACGCAGATTTCGCGGATTTCATCCAGCCAGTCTGCGAAATCTGCGTGATCTGCGGATGGTCGTTCAACGGGGACGGCCCGGCTCCGTGATCGGCGGATGTGCGACTCGTGGGGGGAGTCGCCCGCGATTTGTCAGTGACAGGATAGGCCCACTTCACGGCCGCAGGTCTGGTTCTGTTCATCCGATGGAGAGGGGGCACGCGGTCGGCGGACCGGCCGTTCTGCGTGAGTCTGCGGATCCCCCAGGAATCCCTTCCGGACGGCTCGCCTCACCCCGAGGCGAGCCGCCGTTCCGTGAGCTCCCGCACGAGCTCCGGGTTCGCCCGACCGCCGGTCTCCCGCATCACCTGGCCGATGAAGAAGCCGATCAGCGCCGTGCGTCCGGAGCGATACTCCTCGGCCCTGGCGGTGTTCGCGACCACCACGGCGTCGATCACCGGCTCGAGGACGGCCGGGTCGCTGACCTGACGCAATTCCCTCCGCTCCACGATCTCATCCGGATCCCCGCCCGCACGCGCGAGTTCGGCGATCAGCACCTTGCCGCCACTGCTGGAGATGGTGCCGTCCTCCACCAGCGTGAGCGCACGGTGGAGCTGACGGCGCATCGAAGGCGATCTCGTTGATTCCGTGCGTCTTCAACTCGGGGAGGCAGGTCGTTCACGATGGCGGTGGAAACCGCGCGGGGCCGGGAGCCGAGCGCCACGGTCGCCTCGAAGAGGTCGGCGATCGGCTCCACCCGCGTCAGGATCTCGGCCTCCTCGGCAGGCAGGTCGTGCGCGGCGCGCAGGCGGGCGGCGCGCTGGTCCATCGCGGCATCCCGCTTCCGGGCAGCCGGCGGCGCCGCGGCGCGCTCGGGGCGGGCGCGATCCGCCGTCGATCTTCCTCCGCGAGACCCATCGCGTTCCTTGTGGCGCGGCGCGGCCGGCGCCTTCTGCTGGCGACTTCGCCCAGGTGTCGCGCAGCGTCACCGTGCGGTTGAACACCAGCCGCTCGCGGGTGTGATCCACCGGGTCGCGGGAAGAAGTAGCCCAGCCGCTCGAACTGGTAGTGGCGTGCCCGGCGGCATCGTCGCGCACGCTCGGCTCGATCAGCGCGCTCCGGCACCACCACCAGCGACTCCGGGTTGAGGTAGCGTCTTGAAGTCCTCCTCTCCCGCGTCCGGGTCCGGCACCGTGAAGAGCCGGTCGTACAGCCGGACCTCGCAGCGGACCGCGTGCTCGGCCGAGACCCACTGGATGGTGCCCCTTCACGGTGCGCCCGTCCGGGCGTGTCGCCGCCGCGCGTCTCCGGATCGTAGCTGCAGCGCAGCTCCACCACCTCGCCGCCGCGCGTCCTTCACCACCTCGTCGCAGCGGATCACGTACGCGTACCGCAGCCGCACCTCCGCGCCCGGCGACAGGCGGTGGAATCCGCGCGGCGGGTCCTCCATGAAGTCGTCGCGGTCGATGTACAGCGTCGCGCGAGAAGGGCAGCTGCACGCGACCCCTCCTTCGGCACGTCGTGCGGGAAGTAGGGCGCCTCCATCTGCTCCACCTGCCCTCCGGGTAGTTGGTGATCACCACCTTCAGCGGCTGCAGCACGCAGAGCACGCGCGGCGGCTCGCTGGTTCAGGTCGTCGCGGATGGCGTACTCCAGCTTGCCGATGTCCACGCCGGCTCTCGGTGCGCGCCACGCCCATCCGCTCCCAGAAGGCGCGGATCGCCTCCGGGGTCACGCCGCGGCGGCGCAGCCCGGCCAGCGTCGGCATGCGCGGGTCGTCCCAGCCGCTCACGTGTCCGCCCTTCACCAGCTCGAGCAGCTTGCGCTTGCTCATCACCGTGTAGTCGAGGTTGCCGCGCGCGAACTCGTACTGGCGCGGCCGCGAGTCGGCCGGAATGGAATGCTCGCCCTCTCGCGGCAGGTTCTCCACGACCCAGTCGTAAAGCGGCCGGTTGTTCTCGAACTCCAGCGTGCAGACGGAGTGCGTGACCCACTCCAGCGCGTCCTCGATCGGGTGCGCGAAGTCGTACAGCGGGTAGATGCACCAGCGGTCGCCCGTGCGGTAGTGGTCGCGCGTGCCGGATCCGGTAGAGGATCGGGTCGCGCAGCAGCATGTTGGGCGAGCTCATGTCGATCTTCGCCGCGGAGCACGTGCGCGCCGTCGCGGGAACTCGCCCGCGCGCATGCGGCGGAAGAGGTCCAGGTTCTCCTCCACCGGGCGGTCGCGGAACGGGCTGGGCCGCCCGGGCTCGGTCACCGTCCCGCGCTGCTCCCGGATCTCCTCCTCCGTCTGGCTGTCCACGTACGCCTTCCCCTCGCGGATCAGGTGCTCCGCGAAGTGGTACATCTGCTCGAAGTAGTCCGATGCGAAGTAGAGGTGGTCGCCCCACTCGAAGCCGAGCCACCGGACCGTGTCGATGATCGACTCCACGTACCGGATGTCCTCCGTCTCCGGGTTGGTGTCGTCGAAGCGGAGGTGGCAGCGGCCGCCCGTCTCGGCGGCGATGCCGAAGTTCAGGGAGATCGGACTTGGCGTGGCCGATGTGCAGGTACCCGTTGGGCTCCGGCGGGAAGCGGGTGACGATGGAGGTGTGGCGGCCCGCCTTCAGGTCCTCCGCTACGATCGCGCGGATGAAGTCCTGCCCGCCCGGTGCGGTGACTGCCTCGGGGGGCGCGGTGCTGGTCGCTGCGTCACGCTTGCTGTGCTCCATCGGGTCGGCTCGGCTGCGCGGGTTCGGGACGGCGGAAAGGCGGGAAGAATAGCGCGCGCGTGGCCGATCTACAACCGAGCGCGGCTGGCGCCCTCCATCCCTTCCCGATAGAATGGAAGCCCGCTCCCGAGCCGCCCGCGCGGCGGGAGCACCGTGCCCACGGCGCCCGCGAGGCACCGTGGCTCTTTCCGTTCCGAGCCGCCCCTTCCGTACCGCATGACCGACTCAGCACCGCGCCTGCGCTTCGCACCCAGCCCGACCGGCTACCTCCACGTGGGAGGGGCACGAACGGCGCTGTTCAACTGGCTGCTCGCCCGCAAGCTCGGCGGCGTGTTCGTCCTGCGTATCGAGGATACCGACCGCGCCCGCTCATCGGACGAGATGACGCAGGCGATCCTCGACGGAATGCGCTGGCTCGGACTGGAGTGGGACGAGGGCCCCTTCCACCAGGCCGACGGCTTCGAGCGTCACCGCGAGCAGGCGCTGAGGCTGCTGGCAAACGGCTCCGCCTACCGCTGCTTCTGCACGCCGGAAGAGCTTCAGGCCAGGCGCGACCGCATGAAGGAGGAGTACCGGTACGACCGAACCTGCGAGGCCATCGACCCTTCGGAGTCGGACCGGCGGTCGGAGGCGGGGGAGCCGTTCACCATCCGCTTCCGGGTCCCCGAGGGCGGCACCGCCTGGGACGACCAGGTACACGGCGAGACCACCTTCCGCAACCAGGATATCGACGACTTCATCATCCTTCGCACCGACGGCACTCCGATCTACAACCTTGCCGTGGTCTCGGATGACATCGAGATGCGCATCACCCACGTGATCCGCGGCGACGACCATCTCTCCAACACGCCGAAGCAGATCCTCCTCTACCGGGCACTGGACGCCGCGGTGCCGGTGTTCGCGCACCTCCCGATGATCCTGGGCCCCGACGGGAAACGTCTCTCCAAGCGGCACGGCGCCACGGCCGTTGGTGAGTACGAGGGGCTCGGAATCCTCCCGCGCACGCTGGTCAACTTCCTCGCGCTGCTCGGCTGGAACCCGGGTGACGAACAGGAGATCATGCTCGCCGACGAGCTGATCGGCCGCTTCTCCATCGAGCGCGTCAACCGCAAGAGCGCGGTGTTCGACTCTGAGAAGCTGGAGTGGATGAACGGCCAGCACATCTCCCGAATGGGCAACGTCGAGCTGCTCGAGCTGGTCGGGCCGCTCCTCGTCGAGGCCGGGCTGATCACCCCGCCGGAGATCGTGGACCGGCACGGCTGGCTGTGCGGCGTGATCGATCTGGTGAAGGTACGCGCCCGCTACCTGTCCGGAATCGTCGAGCAGAGCCGCGCCTACCTCTCTCTCGAGGTGGAGTACGAGGAAGCGGGCGTGGAAAAGCACTGGAAGGACCCGGTGGAGACGGCGGAGCGACTCCGCTCCATAGGTGAGGCGCTGAACGCGCTCGACGAGTGGTCGCCGGAGACCGTGGAAGCGGCGCTCCGCGAGACGGCGGACCGGCTCGGCGTGGGGTTCGGCAAGGTGGTCCACCCACTCCGGCTGGCACTGACCGGCGCAACCGTGAGCCCCGGTATCGATGCGGTGGTCGCTCAGATGGGGCCCGAACTCGTACGACGCCGGCTCGACGCCGCGATCGAAGCTCTGGGCCGCAGAGGCGCGCCCGAAGTAAACCGTTGACACTCCACAGGGTGAACGGTACTATCGTACGTGAGGGAGCGGCCTTGCAGAGCTCAACAAGCCAGGGGGTACCATGCAGGATACGCTGTCGAAGATGGAGCGCCGCATCCTGGATTACATCGTGGATTACCTTCGGCGCAACACGTACCAGCCGAGCATTCGCGAGATTGGGAAGAAGTTCGGGATAAAGTCGACGAAGACGGTGTCGGAGTACCTCCAGGCGCTCGCCGACAAGGGGTATATCGAGCGCGAGGCCTCTCGCTCTCGTGGAGTGAAGATCGTGGGGCTTCAGCTGCACGACCCGTCCAACAGTGTGAGCGTGCCGCTGTACGGGAGGATTGCCGCCGGCCAGCCCGCGCTGGTGCGTGATGAGGTCAGCGAGGAGTTTGCGGTGGACCCGCGCATGGGCGGCTCGCCGGACGCTTTCTTCCTGGAGGTGGAGGGCGACAGCATGCAGGGCCTCGGGATCTTCGAGGGGGACCTGGTGCTGGTGGAGCCTGTACGGCAGGAAGATCTCCAGAACGGGGACGTCGTGGCGGCACGGCTGGGTGGCGCGGGGACGGTGAAGCGCTACTTCGCCCGGGACGGGCAGATCGTCCTGGAGCCGGCGAACACGGACTTCGCACCGATCCTGGTGCACGAGTACGACGACTTCACGGTGCTGGGTCGCGTTTCCGGGCTCTTCCGTCGGTTCACCCGGGAGCACACCGAAGCGGTCGGTGGCTGACGGGCTGGACACCGGACACGGGACCCCGGCGGATCATCCGCCGGGGTCCCGTTCTCGTACCGGGATGGAGGAAGACGAGCGCTGGATGCGGGAGGCGCTGATCGAGGCGGCGAAGGCGGAGACGCTCGGAGAGGTGCCCGTGGGCGCGGTGGTGGTGCGGGGCGGGGAGGTGATCGCGCGTGGCTTCAACCTGACGCACACCGACAACGATCCCTCGGCCCACGCCGAGATGCTGGCGATCCGCCGCGCGGCGGAGGCCACGGGGCACTGGCGTCTCCTGGAGTGCACGCTGTACGTGACCCTGGAGCCCTGCGCCATGTGCTCCGGTGCCATCGTCCTCGCGCGCGTCCCCCGTCTGGTCTACGGAACCGCGGATCCCAAAGCCGGCATGAGCGGCTCGCTGCAGAACCTGGTGCAGGACCGGCGCCTGAACCACCGGGTGGAGATGACCACCGGTGTGCTGGAGCAGGAGTGCGGAGATCTGCTGCGGGACTTCTTCCGTCGCCGGCGGACAGAGGGGCGGCGGGCGGCGGGGTAGCCGATGGAGGAGCTTTCCGTAGGATGGTCTCGCAGGCACCCGTGTCATTCCGAGCGCAGTCGAGGAATCCCGCTGGGCCGCTCGCCCGGGCGGGGGCGGCAGGCCGGGCTCCACGGTGGGGCTCCCGTCATTCCGAGCGCAGTCGAGGAATCCCGCCGGGCCGCTCGCCCGGGCGCGGGCGGCAGGCCGGGCACCACGGTGGGGCTCCCGTCATTCCGAGCGCAGTCGAGGAATCCCGCCGGGCCGCTCGCCCGGGCGCGGGCGGGCCGGGCTCCACGGTGGGGCTCCCGTCATTCCGGGCGCAGTCGAGGAATCCCGCCGGGCCGCTCGCCCGGGCGCGGGCGGGCCGGGCTCCACGGTGGGGCTCCCGTCATTCCGAGCGCAGTCGAGGAATCCCGCCGGGCCGCTCGCCCGGGCGGGGGCGGCAGGCCGGGCACCACGGTGGGGCTCCCGTCATTCCGAGCGCAGTCGAGGAATCCCGCCGGGCCGCTCGCTCGGGGTGACGTGGCTTCGCCCGGGATGACGCGGCTTCGCTCGGGATGACGCGGCTTCGCCCGGGAGTGCGCCGCACGGCCTGCGCCGCACGGCCTGCGCCTGCGGCTGTCCGTTTTGTGCCTTCTGTCCTTCTGCGCCTTCTGTGTTCCCCCCCCCCGGCCGCGAAGCCAGCTGCAACGCCCCCGCCCCGTCCTAGCCGGTCACCGTCTCCGGCGCCTCGAGTTCCACGCCCGAAACGGGGTTCTTCCGGCCGAAGAAGCGGAGCACCGCCCAGAGGATCACGACCCCCAACCCGAGGGAGATCCACGGGCTGAGGCCGTAGGAGGTGGGGATATCACCGACCGCCATCCCCACCACGGCGACCAGGAGCGCGTAGGGAAGTTGAGTGCGGACGTGGTCCATGTGATCGCAGCCGGACGCCATGGAACTCAGCACGGTGGTATCCGAGATCGGCGAGCAGTGGTCGCCGAAGATGGAGCCGGCGAGAACCGAGGAGATGACGCCGAGGAGGATCGTGTAGTGTCCGTCCGCTACGAAGTCGGCGGAAACCGACAGGGTGGCGGCGAGTGGCACCACGAGTGGGAGCAGGATCGCCATGGTACCCCACGACGTGCCGGTCGCGAAGGAGACGGCGGCGGCGATCACGAAGACCAGCACCGGGAGCAGCTGTGCGACCACATTGCCCTCGAGCGCCGAGCTCAGGAAGGCCGCCGTCCCGAGCGCATCGGTGACGTTCTGCAGCGACCAGGCGAGCACCAGGATCACCATGGCCAGCATCATCGAGCGCATCCCGGAGAGGAGGGCGTCGATCGATTCCTGCACGGTGAGGATGCGCTGTGAGATGGTGAGCACCACGGCTGCAATGCACCCCAGAAGAGAGGCCCAGAGCAGGACGTGGAAGGAGTTCGCCTCCCCGAAGATGTCGCGCAGCGTATGGTCGCCGGGCCCGAGCGCCCCGAGCCCGCTGAAGTAGAGCCCCACGAGCACGCCGAGCACCACGACGACCACAGGGATCACCGCGTTGAACCAGCGCAGCGGCGCCTCCGCCGGCGGCTCCAGCGCCGCGCTGGAGGTGTCCGTCATCAGCGCGGCACCCGGACGGTACAGCCCCCCACCTGTCGCCGCACGCGCTTCCGCCCGGTGCATCGGCCCGAGGTCACGCCCGGACCAGATCACCAGCAGCACCATCACCAGCGCGAGAAGCGGATAGAAACGGTACGGGATCGTATCGATGAAGACGTTGAACGCGTTGGCGTCGGCGAGCTGCTGCGCCAGCTCCGGGTTCTGTGCGGCCACCGCGGCCGATGCCGAGCTGAGCCCGTCCGCGATGAGCGAGATCTCGTACCCCACCCAGGTGGAGACGAACATGATGCTTGCGACGGGCGCCGCCGTGGAATCGACGATGTAAGCGAGCTTCTCGCGCGAGATCCGGAGCCGGTCGGTCACCGGGCGCATGGTGTTGCCGACGATCAGGGTGTTGGCGTAATCGTCGAAGAAGATCGCGAGGCCCTGTCCGTAGGTGGCGAGCAGGCCGCGCCGTGGGGTGGTGGCGTAGGGGGTCAGGCGGTTCACGATCCCGTGCGTTCCGCCGTTGCGCCCGATGATCCCCACCATTCCGCCGATCAGCAGCGAGAAGATGATGATGGCCGCGTGGTCGGGGTCGGCCAGCGCCGGAAGCGCGAATGTGTCCACCGTGCGGAGCACCGCCGCCAGCGGGTTCAGCCCGGTCCAGAGAAAGGCGCCGAGCCATACACCGGCGAACAGCGAGATCACCACTTCGCGGAAGATCAGGGCGAGCGCGATGGCGATCAGGGGGGGGAGAACCGAGACCCAGGCCGGCAGGCGAACGCCATCCACCGGGTGGGATGTCGTGCCGACCGTCACCGTCAGCGGGAGGTCCTCGGCCGAGCGGACGATCACCCCCCCGATCGCCTGCTCCGCCGCCGCCACCACTCCGGTCGCGAGCGACTCTCCACGCGCCGTCCGCACCTCGTAGGGGAGTCCCGCCGCCGCCGCGTCCTCGTCCACCTGAACCGTGATGGAGAAGGGCGTACCGTAGAGGATAGCGCGCGGTCCGACCACCTCCGCACCCGCACCATCCACCTGCTGCGCCGGAGCCGGCATCACGGTGGTCAGGATCGCGAAAACGGCGAGAAGAATTTCTGATGCTGGCTGTCATGGAGGGGCTCGAGAAGGAGCGCTGACGGACGCGGCCGCGGCTGCCGAGTGCGGCAACGTAGGGCCCACCCCGCTCTTTGTAAACGGCGGCACGATCGGTTTGACACCCTCCCTCGCGCCCATCTATCTTTCCGGCCGTCCGACCACGCGTCTCAGACTCCGTCCTCATGCCTACTTCCGAGCGCAGCAACCTGCTGGACCCGCGCGGAACCGAGCGTGTGCTCGCCCGCATGGCCCGCGAGATCGTCGAGCGCGTGGGCGACCTGAACTCGCTGGTACTGATGGGGATCCACCGGCGCGGCGTTCCGCTCGCCGCCTGGCTCGCCGAGGAAATCGGTAAGGCGGAGCAGACGGAGGTCCCGACCGGCACCCTCGACATCACCCTCTACCGTGACGACCTGATGGCAGATCGGCCCGCGGCCGGTGGTGGGTGACACTCGCCTGCCCGAAGGCGGCATCGACGGGCGCACGGTGGTGATCGTGGATGACGTGCTCTACACGGGGCGCACCGTGCGCGCGGCTCTGGACGAGCTCGCCGACTTCGGCCGCCCGAAGCGGATCCTGCTCTGTGTCCTGGTGGATCGCGGCGGTCGCGAGCTGCCGATCCATGCCGATATCGTCGGCAAGACCTTCTCGGTCGGGGAGGGGGATCGCGTGGAGGTGCTGGTACCGGAGCTGGACGAACGCCGGGGCATCGAGCTGGTGAAAGGAGCGAGCTAGGTGGCACACGCGACGGCGCCGTATCTCGGCAAGGACCTGCTCGGCCTCGAAGACCTCAGTCGCGAACAGATCATCGGGATCCTGGACACCGCGGAGCCGTTCAAGGAGATTTCCGAGCGCCCCATCAAGAAGGTCCCCGTCCTGCGCGGAAAGACCATCGTCAACGCCTTCTTCGAGAACTCCACCCGCACCCGCATCTCCTTCGAGTTCGCCGAGAAGCGGCTCTCCGCGGACACGGTGAACTTCGCGGCTGGCGGCTCGTCCGTCTCCAAGGGCGAGACGCTGGTGGATACGGCGCGAAACCTGGAGGCGATGCGGATCGACATGGTGGTGATCCGTCACGGCTCGTCGGGCGCCGCGCGATTCCTCGGCGAGCGGATCGCATCCAACGTGATCAACGCGGGCGACGGCAAGCACGAGCACCCCACGCAGGGCCTGCTCGACCTGCTCACCATCCGCGACCACCTCGGGCGGCTGGACGGGCTGCAGCGTCTGCATCGTGGGCGACGTTCTCCACTCGCGGGTGGCGCGCTCCAACATCTGGGGCCTCCGGAAGGTGGGAGCGGAGGTCGCCGTCTGCGGACCGGCCACGCTGATGCCGCGCGACGTGAGCGCGCTCGGCGTCACGGTATTCCGGCGCGATCGAAGAGGCGATCGAATGGGCGGATGCGCTCAACGTCCTGCGTCTGCAGCTGGAGCGGATGAAGGGCGGGTTCGTGCCGTCGCTGCGCGAGTACAACCGCGTGTTCGGCGTCACGCAGGAGCGGCTGGAGCGCGCGCCGCGGGACGTTCTGATCCTGCACCCGGGGCCGATGAACCGCGGCGTGGAGATCGACTCCGCGGTGGCGGACGGGCCGCACTCCGTGATCCTGCAGCAGGTGACCAACGGCGTCGCGGTGCGCATGGCGGTGCTCTACCTCCTCGCGGGGGGTGCACCGGATACCGCCGAAGCCGCCAAAACGGGGAGGAAGCTGTGAAGCCGATTCTGATTCGCGGGGGGCGCATCGTCGATCCCTCGCAGAAGCTCGACGCAACGCTGGACATCCTCCTGCGGGACGGCGCGGTCGCGGAGCTCGGCGAGGGGCTGGACGGCGGCGGCGACGCGGAGGTGATCGAGGCGGCGGGGCTGGTGGTCACGCCGGGATTGATCGACGTGCACGTGCACCTGCGCGAGCCGGGGCAGGAGCACAAGGAGACGATCGCCAGCGGCGCGCGGGCGGCGGCGGCCGGCGGGTTCACCGCCGTGGTCGCCATGCCGAACACGGACCCGCCGATCGACGATCCCGCAACCGTCGGCTTCGTCGCGGCGGAGGGGCTCCGCTCGCGTCGGCGCGCGCGTGTATCCGAGCGGCTGCATCACGGTGGAGCAGAAGGGCGATCAGCTCACCGAGTTCGGAGAGATGATCGCGGCCGGGGCCGTGGGCGTCACCGACGACGGGCGGCCCGTGGAGAGCGCGGCGATGATGCGGATGGCGCTGGAGTACGCCCTTGCCTTCGACATCCCGGTCGCCGTGCACGCGGAGGAGCTGGAGCTCTCGCGCGGCGGCTCCATGAACGAGGGCGTGGTGGCGACACGGCTCGGCCTCACGGGCATCCCGAACGCCGCGGAGGACGTCATGATCGCCCGCGACCTGATGCTCGCGGAGCTCACCGGCGGACGGCTTCACATCCAGCATGTCTCCACCCGCGAGGGCGTCGAGATGATCCGGCGGGCGAAGGCGCGGGGCGTCCGCGTCACCGCCGAGGGTTCGCCCCACCACTTCACCCTCACCGACGAGGCGGTGGAGGCGTATCGACACCGAGCGCCAAGATGAACCCGCCGCTCAGGTCCGCCGCCGATCGGGACGCCGTTCGGGACGGTGTGGTGGACGGGACGCTGGACGTGATCGCCACCGACCACGCGCCGCACCACTACGACGAGAAGGAGCAGGCGTTCGAGGACGCGCCCAACGGCATCGTCGGCCTGGAGACGGCACTCGGCGTCTCAATGACGGAGCTGGTGCACGCCGGGTTGATCGATCTTCCCACACTGGTAGAGCGGATGAGCTGCGCTCCCGCGCGTGCCTTCTCGCTTCCAGGCGGGACGTTGAGCGTGGGCTCCCCGGCCGATGTGACCGTCATCGACCCGGACGCGGAGTGGACGGTGGACCCCGCCCGCTTCCTCTCCATGAGCCGCAACACCCCTTTTGTCGGCCGCACCCTCCGCGGGCGCCCCGTACGCACCATCGTGGGCGGCCGCACCGTCTGGCAGCAGGACGCCGAATGAACCGTCGCGGCATGCGGGGGTCTCCCCGGCAGGTGGACGCGCGCGCCTTCTGCGCAGACGCCTTCCCGTGGCCGCTGATCGGTCAACTCGCAGACGGAGACGACGTAGCCGCGGTGTACCTGGTACTGGAAAGCCGCCGGGCGGAGACGCGTGCCAACAAGCCGTACCTGAAGCTGGTTCTCGGTGACAGCACCGGGACGATCGACGCGATGGTCTGGGACGACGCCGACACCTGGGAACCGCTGTGCGTGGTGGAGGCGGTCGTCGGCGTACGCGGCAAGGTGGGGAGCTTCAACGACCGGCTGCAGCTGCGGGTGCAGTCGGTCGAGTCGATCGCCGCTTCGGCGGAGGACATGACGCGGCTGCTCCCGGCGTCGCGGCGCCGGCGTGACGAGATGGAGTCCGAGCTGGAGGCGCTGATCGCCTCGGTGGAGGATCGGACGCTGCGCCGGCTGCTGCAGCGCTGCCTGGGTGGGGACACGGAGAGTGGCGCGCTCTTTCGCACGCACCCGGCGGCCAAGCGGAACCACCACGCCTACCTCTCGGGTCTCCTGGAGCACTCACTGTCGGTAGCGGGGGCGTGTGACCGCCTCGCGATGCATTACCGCGCCACCGGCATCGAGCTCGACCGCGACCTCCTGATCACGGGCGCGCTGCTGCACGACATCGGCAAGCTTCGCGAGTTGAAGGGCTTCCCTGGCGTGATCTACACCACCGAGGGTCAGCTCCTGGGGCACATCGTCATCGGGATTCAGATGGTGAGCCGCATCGGTGAGAGCATCGAGGGCCTGTCGGAAGATCGGCTGCTCCACCTCCTGCACCTGATCGCGTCACACCAGGGTCGCCCCGAGTGGGACAGCCCCAAGGTACCGCAGATGCTGGAGGCGATGGTGCTCCACTACGCCGACGATCTGGACGCCAAGGTGAACCAGGCCGCCGCTCTCCTGGAGGATGTGGCCGAGGGGGAATGGTCGACATACGACCGCTCCTTCGCCCGCTCCTTTCTGCGGCCCGCGTCGGCCGTGCAGCGCGGCATCGGGGCGGGGGAAGAGCCCGCCCGGTTCCCGCGGGCGTCCGTGGGCACCGCGGCTGACGCGAACCCGGGAAACGACACGGAGGAGCCGGTCAGCGGCCTCCGAGAAGAGACCGCGGCCACGCCACTCGACGCTCCGGCCGACCCGGCGGACCCGAAGGACGAAACCGGTTCGATGCTCCGGCAGCGGCGCCCACGGGTGGCGGACCGCGAGCAGCAGCCGGACGAGCCGTTGGATACGGACGAGAGCGACGGGCCCGAGATGGACCTGTTCCGCTGAGACACCTCGACGCAGGAATCGACTGAATGAGCACCAATTCCAGCGCCACGGCAGGCGCGTCGGGCACCCACGTCACGGAGCTTCTGGAGCAGCGTTCGCGCATCCAGAGCTGGCTGGACAACCTGGAGACCGTCGGCGCCGAGGCGAACACCCGCGTGGTGGAGCGGGTTCGCACCGATTACACGAAGCGGCTCGGCTCCATCCTGGACGAGCTTGCCGGCCACCTGGAGTCGATCCGCTCCGACAGGGAGAAGCGGCAGCAGGAGCTGACGTCCGCCAACCGTCGGCTGGAGGAGGCGAGCGAGGAGCTGGAGGAGGCGCGGCTCCGTCACATGATCGGCGAGATCTCGGACGAGGAGTGGCGCGATCGCCAGCCGGATCTGGGGGACGCCGTCACCCAGGCCGAGGCCGACCGTGAGGACGCCCGCGCCGAGGTGGAGCGCCTCGACGACCTCCTTCGCCAGATCGAGGAGACCCCGGGCGATGACCATGCGGCTGACGGTCATACCGACGACGAGGAGGCGGAGCCTGCCGACGAGGACGTGGCCGGCGAGGAAGCGGCGGATGAACTGGCCGAGCGCATGGTGGATCTCGACGAGGCCGGCACGGTGGATGCGCCCCCGGAGGTGCGTCCGGATCAGGCCCTCAGCTCCGGCGGCGGGCTCGATGACGACGACTCCGATCTGCGCATCGTGCACGCCCCCGATCCGCTCGCCTTCCTCTCCGAACTGCCGGAGACGGATGAGAGCACGGTGGAGCAGCCAGCTGCCTCGGGCCGGGATCTGGACTTCCTGCGCGACCTGGACCGCGCGATCTCCGGCGAGGACGGCGGCGACGGCGAGAAGGAGAGCGTGGACGCGCTCGAAATCACCGCCCTACCCGCGGACGAGGAGAACGCCGAGCTGTACCGCCCGACCCCGGGCACCAAGTGCCCCGAATGCGGCTACACCAACGATCCCGAGGCCTGGTACTGCGGGGTGTGCGGAGTGGACCTGGCCTGAGCGGCGAGCCGCTCCGCCACCCGAACGGAAGAGCCCCGGCGACCGTATGGTCGCCGGGGCTCTTCGCCGTTCGCGATGCGGCTGGCTTCAGGTCGCCGCCGACTCGCCCCTGGCCTGCACCACACCCGCCAGCTGCGACTTCAGCCGCGCCGCCTTGTTCGGGTGGATGAGCCGACGCGCGGCCGCGCGGTCGAGCAGCGACTTCGCCGTCTCGAATGCGGTGGCTGCGTTCTCGGCCGAATCGGCCGTACGGACCTTCTTGATCGCGGTGCGGAGCCGGGTGCGCTTCTGCTTGTTCCGCTGTTCGCGGATCTTGTTGGTCCGCATCCGCTTCTCAGCGGACTTGACGTTCGGCAAAACGGGCCTCCAGGGAATGGAAATCGTGACGGCGCGATCGCTCGCCTTCAAGGACAAGCTGGAAAATTACCCACTCGGCGGTCAACTGTCAACCCGGCCCGACGGGCCTTTTGACACCGCATCGGGGCGACGATAGCTTGGCGGCCATGGAACAGCTTCTCATGGCCCTCCCGGTGCTGATCTTCTCGGTGGTTCTGCACGAGATCGCGCACGGCTGGGTGGCACGACAACAGGGCGATCCGACCGCGGCGATGCTCGGGCGGCTGACGCTGAACCCGATCCCGCACCTGGACCCGATCGGGAGCGTTCTGGTGCCGGCGGTACTCGCGCTCATGCCTGGCGGGCTCATCTTCGGGTGGGCGCGTCCGGTGCCGGTGAATCCCCGCAACTTCCGTAACTACAAGAAGGGTGACATCCTCGTCTCTCTGGCGGGCGTGGCGGTGAACTTCCTGCTGGCCATCGCCTTCACGCTCGTCCTGGTGGGGGTCACCTGGGGGATGCGGCTGATGCCGGAGGCGGCGGGAGTCTGGCAGACGATCGGGGGGATGGCGCAGTACGGGGTGCTGATCAACTTCGTACTGATGCTGTTCAACCTCCTCCCGATCCCGCCGCTGGACGGGTCGCACGTGATGTACCATCTCCTTCCGCCGCACCTCGCGGTGCGGTACCGCGAGTTCGGCCGGTTCGGGATGCTGCTGGTCCTGGCCTTCCTCTTCCTGGGTGGCTTCCGGCTGCTCGCAATCCCGCTGCAGTGGTTCATGGGCGCGGCGATGTCGCTGGCGCAGCTCCTGGTCTGAAGCGGGTCGCGTGAGCGCGGGGCCGCTCGACCCACTGCAGGTGAGCCTCGAGCGCTTTCAGGGCCCGCTCGACCTGTTGCTGCACCTGATTCGCAAGCAGGACATCGACATCTTCGACATCCCCATATCCCGGATCACGGAGCAGTTTCTCGCCGTGATCGGGGGTGTGGACCGGTTGGAGCTGGAGCGAGCGGGTGAGTTCCTGGAGATGGCCGCCACGCTGATCCGGATCAAGGCGCAGCTGCTCTTCCCACGCCGCATCGAGGACGAAGAGGATGATCCGCGGGTGGATCTGGTGCGGCGGCTCCTGGAGTACGAGCACTTCCGTGAGGTGGCGGGGGTGCTGGTGCGGTCGGAGCGCGAGCGGGCGCGATTCTTCCCGAAGGGATTCGTGCAGGCGCGGGCGGGGCGGCCACTGAGCGAAGCGCCGCTGGAGACAGAGTGGTCGCAGCTCTGGGCGGCGGTGGAGCAGATGGCCGCGCGCCTCGCCGACCCCGAGCCCGTGTACCGGGTCAGCGGGCGGCTGGTGAAGATGGATGAGCAGATGGACCACATCCTCGCCGCGCTGCACGAGGTGGCGCGTGTGGAGTTCAACGAGCTGGTTTCCCCTTGGGGAACGCGGATGCACGCAGTGATCTCGCTGCTCGCGTGCCTGGAACTGACCAAGCGCAGCGAGCTGAAGCTGCGCCAGACGGCTCCGTTCGCACCGCTCTGGGTCTATCCTGGTGAGGGCGCCGATGCGGCCTAGCCGGTTGATCGAGGCGCTGCTCTTCTCGAGCGAGGCGCCGCTCAGCGCCGCCGACCTCGCGCGCGCCGACGACGCGTTCGACGAGGATCTCGTGGAGGGGCTCGTGCAGGAATTGCGGGGGGAGTACGACGCAGAGGGGCGGGCTTTCGGCATCTTCGAGATCGCCGGGGGCTACCAGATCCTGACGCGTCCCGAATTCTCACCCGTTCTGGAGCGATTCGATACGGTGCCGGCGGTCGCGCATCTCTCCACTCCGGCTCTGGAGACACTGGCGATCATCGCCTACCGGCAGCCGGTGGGGCGCGCGGAGGTGGAGGAGATCCGGGGGGTCGGCGCCGGCGGCGTACTGAAGACTCTGCTGGACCGCGGCCTGGTGGAGGTGGTGGGACGGGGAGAGGGGCTCGGGCGGCCGCTCCTCTACGGTACTTCGAGACAGTTCCTCGATCATTTTGGCTTCCGTTCGCTCGACGACCTTCCCAGGCCGGACGAGCTGCCGGTGGTCCTGACACGGAGTGGCACCAGTGACGGCTGACCGCGGTGGACGTGATGGCGGGCGACGACCTTCGGGCAAGGGTCCGGGCGGTGATTCGCGCCGGCAATCGGAGGGCGGCACGGGCCGGGAATCCGGCGGCCGCGCCGCGGGCGGTAAGGGCGGTCGGGGGGGGGCGGGTGGGAACCAGCGCGGCGGCGGAGCGAGAGGCGGCGCGCGGTCCGGCGACGTCCCGCGGGATAGTTCGCGCAGCGGCAGAGGTGACGGTGCCGAAACCCGTCGCGAAGGCGGATCCGGCGGGAACAAGGGCGGCACCGGTGCGCGGCGCGGGACGGGCTCCGCGAACCGGTCACCACGTCCCAACGACGGCAGGGGCGAGGCTGAGAAGCCGGCGCGGGGCGGCGGGCGCGGCGGTAGGGGTGCCGCGGCTGAAGGCGGGGCGCGCCGCGGTCGCGCAGGCGGGAGCGATGAGGCCGACGAGATGCGAGAGAACCGGCGGCCGGGCGGACGTGGCGCCAGGGAAGCCGCGGGAGATCGGCCGGCCGGGCGTGGCTCCGGTGAGCGGTTAGCCCCGCCCACTCGCAAGCGAGCTTCGAGTGCGGACCGGGGGCGCGATGCCGGGCGGGCGCCTCGCGGTGGTTCCGGGGAGGCCACTGGCGACGGCGAGGCCCCGCGGACTCGCGGACGAACCTCGGGCGGCGATCGGCCCCGCGGTGGCGATCGTCCGGCGGGACGTGGCTCCAGAGACCCTGCCGGTACGCGGGAGGCCCCGCGGGCTCGCGGAGGAGCTTCGGGCGGCGATCGGCCCCGCGGTGGCGATCGTCCGGCGGGGCGGGGCGGTCCGTCCCGAGGTCGAAGCGAGGAGCGGGAGCAGCCGATGGCGAAGGGCCGTCGCTCTCGCGGACAGCCGGTGGAGGACCCCCGCGATGCGAAGCGCGGGTCCGGCAGCGGTCGCAAGGGCGCGGGCCGCGCCTCGCGTCCATCCACCCCGTCGCTGCACGAGGAACTGCGCCTGCAGGCGTACCTCGCGCGGGCCGGAGTGGCATCGCGCAGGGCCAGCGAAGAACTGATCCGGGACGGCCGCGTCACCATCGATGGCGAGCGTGCGGAGATCGGTACCAGCGTTCGCGTGGGATACGACCAGGTGCGGGTGGACGGCGCGCTGGTAGAGCCGCAGCGCACCGAGTGGATCGCGCTCAACAAGCCCACCGGATACGTCACCACACGTGATGATCCCCGCGGCCGCCGGACCGTATACGACCTGATCCCCGAAGAGCTGCACCACCTCTTCCACGTGGGTCGGCTGGATCGCGACAGCACCGGGATCATCCTGCTCACCAACGACGGCGAGACGGCCAACCGGCTGCTCCACCCGCGCTACGGCACCAGCAAGCAGTACTGGGCGGACGTGGAGGGGGAGCCGACGGAGGTGGAGCTGCGGCGGCTGATCACCGGAATCGAGCTGGAGGACGGACTCGCCCGCGCCATCTCCGCGAAGCCGCTCGGTGAGACGGATGACGACGTCTTCCGCGTGGAGATCGTGCTCGAGGAGGGTCGGAACCGCGAGGTTCGCCGGATGCTCGAGGAGATCGGACACCCGGTGCGGCGACTCGCCCGCCGGCGTTTCGGTCCCATCGAGATCGGCAAGCTGCGCACCGGTCACTGGCGCCATCTCACCGCGAACGAGGTCGAGACGCTCCGCGGCTGACCCGCCGGGGGTGTCACAGACGCGCCATCCTCCTTCAACACGGTATCTGCTCGATGAACATCTCCGGATCTCGGGTCCTGATCCTCGGCGGGTCGGGCCTGGTGGGCATGGCGATCGCGCGGGAGATGCTCCCGCATGGTCCTTCGCGGGTGGTGATCTCGGGGCTCACGAGGGTGGAGGCGGAGCAGGGCGTCGCCGAGCTGCAGGGCGAGGCGGAGGCGCAGGGTGTCGAGGTGGTCGCGGCGTGGGGTGACGTCTTCGTACCTCAGGCGCTCAAGGACGTGCGCCGCGGCGACATCATGCGGAACCCGGAGCAGCGGGCGCTTCTGCTCGACGACCTGTATGCCGCCTCACCCGCCGACGCCGTGGAGCGGTCGGCGCTCGGCGCGCTCCTGCTCGAGCACCGCCCCGATGTGGTGGTGGACTGCATCAACACCGCCACAGTATTCGCCTACCAGAACGTCTATGCCAGCGTCAACACCCTCCGCTCCGCCGCGGCAGCGGGAACCGTGGATGCGGAAGCGGTGGAGTCCCACCTCGCCACGCTCTACCTCCCGCAACTGATCCGGCATGCACAGATCGCACTGGACGCGATGACGCGTGCACAGACCCGCATCTACCTCAAGGTTGGCACCGCGGGTACCGGAGGGATGGGTCTGAACATCCCGTTCACGCACTCCGAGGAGCGTCCCTCCAAGATGCTGCTCGCGAAGGCCTCGGTCGCCGGCGCGCACACGCTGCTCCTCTATCTGATGGCACGCACGCCCGGGGGGCCGGCGGTCAAGGAGATCAAGCCGACGGCTGCGATCTCCTGGAAGCGGATCGGCTTCGGGGAGGTGATTCGCGGGGGCCGGCCCGTTGCGCGGGTGGATGCGACGGAGCCCGTCCCGGTCTCCTCCGCGCTGGAGGCCACCGGCTGCTGGACCGATTCGGGAGAGTCGCTGCACGGCGTCTACGTGGATGCCGGCGAGAACGGGCTCTTCAGCCCGGCGGAGTTCGAGGCGCTCACGGCGCTCGGCCTGATGGAATTCATCACTCCGGAGGAGATCGCGCGGGACGTCGCGCGGGAGGTTCTCGGGCACGCCACGGGCCGCGACATCGTCGCCGCGCTGGACGCCTCCACTTCGGGGCCGACCTACCGCGCCGGGGTGCTCCGCCAGCACGCAATCTCCCGGATGGACCGGCTGGAGGCGGACAACGGCGTGGAGTCCGTCGCTTACGAGATGCTCGGCCCGCCGCGCCTCTCCAAGCTGCTCTTCGAAGCGGCGCTGCTCGCGCGGCTGTGCGATGGCGAGCTCGCCGCGGCGGCGGCCCTGGACGCGGACGACGCCGCTCGCCGGGCGGGCGAGATCATCCGCGATGACCGCGACCTCCGCACCCGGATCCTCTCCATCGGCCTCCCGATCCTGCTCGGGGACGGCGAGCGGCTACTGCGTGGTGCGGAGGTCAGGGTGCGGCCGGGGCTCGGCGAGGCGTTCGATGCGGAGCGGCTGGCCGAGAACGGTTGGGTGGACCTTCGCGCCGCCAACTGGCGCCACTGGCGCGATCGCGCCACCGCCATGCTCCGCTCCGTGCCTCCGGGCTCCGGCGCGGATGCCGGCTCGCGGCACGATATCGAAAGCTGGCACCTGACCGGGGAGATGCGGCCGGGCAGCCTCGCCGCCTGGGTCTTTCGACACGAGGATCGGGGCGAGCGCATCAAGCGCTAGCGGACCTTCCGGGTCGCTCCACGGGTTCAAGTGGAGCCGGAGCATGGCGGCCGCTGCCGTTCGGGCCCACCGGTTGCACGGCCGCAGCCGGTTCGCGGCCACAACTCCACACCAGAACCCGGGAGCGTCCGCATGGCAGCGGCAACCGACCTGAGCAGCCGGATCACAGCCCAGATCCATCGTCGCGTCGTCGGGCAGGACGCGATGGTGGAGCGGCTCCTGATCGGTCTCCTCACCGGCGGTCACGTGCTCTTCGAAGGCGTGCCCGGTCTGGCCAAGACGTTGACGGTCAGGACGCTCGCCGAGACCATCGAGGCGTCGTTTCAGCGCATCCAGTTCACCCCGGACCTGCTCCCCGCCGACGTGGTGGGAACGGTGGTGTACCATGCCGCCACCGGCGAGTTCACCCCGCACCGGGGGCCCATCTTCGCGCACATCGTCCTGGCGGACGAGATCAACCGCGCGCCGGCCAAGGTGCAGGCGGCGCTGCTCGAAGCGATGCAGGAGCGACAGGTCACCGTCGGTGGAGAGACGTTCCCGCTACCCGAGCCCTTCCTCGTCCTCGCGACCCAGAACCCGATCGAGCAGGAGGGCACCTACCCCCTGCCGGAGGCGCAGGTAGACCGCTTCATGATGAAGGTGGTGGTCGGCTATCCCACGCGGCAGGAGGAGAAGGAGATCCTTCGCCTCGCAGCGGCCGGACCCGCACCGATCGAGGCGGTGGCCACGCCGATGCAGATCCTGCAGGCGCGGGACGAGATCGGCCGCGTGTACCTCGACGAGAAGATCGGCGATTACATCCTGGACATCGTGACCGCGACGCGCGATCCGCGGCAGGTCGGGCTCGAGGATCTGGTCCCGCTGATCGAGTTCGGCGCCTCGCCTCGTGCGACCATCGCACTGGGTGTGTGTGCACGTGCTCACGCCTGGCTGCGCGGCCGCAACTACGCCACGCCGGAGGATGTGAAGGCGCTCGCGCCGGACGTGCTGCGCCATCGCGTGATCACCACGTACGAGGCCGAGGCCGAGCAGGTCACCTCGGACGACGTGATCGCCCGCCTGCTCGAGCGGATCGGCACCCCGTAGGTCGGCGATGATCCGGAGCTGGAGAAAGGAGCCCGCCGCGCCCGTGGCGGCACCCGCCTCGCGCGAGATCCTTGGACGCGTGCGGCGCATCGAGCTGCGCGCTCGCGGCCTCGTGGACTCACGCTTCAGCGGCGAGTACCACTCGGTCTTCAAGGGGCAGGGGATCGAGTTCGCCGAGGTGCGCGAGTACCAGCCGGGCGACGAGGTTCGCACCATCGACTGGAACGTGACGGCCCGTCTCGGTCACCCGTACGTCAAGCGCTACGTGGAGGAGCGTGAGCTCACCATCCTCCTCGTGGTGGACCTCTCCGGGTCACAGCGCTTCGGCACCCGGCAGCGGCTGAAGTCCGAACTGGTGGCCGAGGTCGCGGCCACCCTGGCCCTCTCCGCGACCCGCAACAACGACCGGGTGGCGCTGCTCCTGGTCACCGATCACGTGGAGTGGTTCGTTCCCCCCAGGAAGGGGAGGCGGCACGCGCTGCGCCTGATCCGCGATCTGCTCGCCTTCCGTCCGGTAGGGCAGGGGACCGACCTCGCGGGGGCACTGGAGTATGCGGGCCGCCTGTTCCGGTCACGCTCCATCGTCTTCCTCTTTTCGGATTTCCAGCTCGGCGACGGGTGGGATGCCTTCGGGCGGGCGCTCGCGCGCACCGCCGTGCGGCACGACATCGTGGCCGTACATCTCTCCGATCCGGGAGAGGCCGCACTGCCGCGCGCCGGTCTGCTGGCGATCCGCGACCCCGAAACGGGAGAGAACCGGGTCGTGGACACCGGGAACCCCCGCGTGCGCGAGACATACGCCAGCGTCGTGCAGGAGCAGGAGACCCGCGCCCGCGCCACCTTCCGTCGCAACGGTGTGGATCGGATCGCGCTGCGGACGGACGAGCCGTTCGCCGCTCCACTGCTCGGCTTCTTCCGCCGCAGGGAGCGCCGGAGGGCACGGTGATCCGTCAGCTCATGCGCATGATTCGTGGGGTGGCCGCACAGGCTGCCTGCGGCGTCGTCGCGGTGGCTGCGGCGATTCCCGCCGCGGCGCCGGCGCAGGAGGGCCCCGAGCTGCGGATATCCACCGGAGTGGTGCCCGACACCGTCACTGTCGGTGACCCATTCCAGTCCATCCTGCGCATCGAGGGAGACTTCGACGCCGTCGAGTTCTTCCAGGTCAGCCCCGGCGACACCATCCAACCGGTGGACACCATGCAGGCCACCGGAGGGGAGTCCCCGACCGCGATCTATACCCTGGTCGCCTGGCAGACCGGTGACGACCTGCAGGCAACGCTCCCCGTCCGCATCGTCATGGCCGATGGAGAGTCGCTCACCTACGAGGTGGGGATCCGGCTCCCGGTCGTGCGCTCCGTGCTGCCGGCCGACACGGCGCTGCACACCCCACGACCCGACCGGGGGCTGCTGGACGTGCCGCAGTTCGCCGCCCCCCGGGCCTGGTGGTGGCTCCTGTTCGCACTGCCGTTGCTCGCGCTGCTGGCGTGGTGGCTCGCACGCCGCCGGCGCCCTGAGCCCTCGATGGAGCCGGAGGAACCGGCGGAACGCGCACGGAGGCGCCTCTCCGAGCTGGAGCGCGCCGGTTCTCGTTCGCACGGAGGCGTATGGGCTGCTGTATCCGGCAGCTACGCGCGTGCTGCGAGAGTTCTTCGTGGACATCGACCCGCGGCTCGGCACCGACCTCACCACCGGAGAGCTCCTCGCCCGGATGGTGACGTTGCGACCGATGGACGGCGAAGCCGGGCGGCTGCGGGAGGTGCTGGACCATGCCGACGCGGTGAAGTTCGCCCGGCACCGTCCCTCACCGGAGGAGGTGAACGCCTTCTGGCGCGACGTCCATCGTTCGGTGAACGAGTTCGCCCCGATGGATACCGCGCGTGAGGAGGTACCGGCATGATGCTACAGTTCGCCCGGCCAGAGGCAATGCTACTCCTGCTGCCGCTGGTAGCGCTGGGCGTCTGGCTCTGGCGCGGCCGCGGCACCGCCGTGCCGCTCACGCAGGGCACCTCACTCCGCGCCAGCGCCGGAACCCGGTTCCTGGCGCGGGCACCGCTGATCCTCCGGCTCGTCGTGCTCCTCCTCCTGATCGTGGTGATCGCCGGACCGCGCACGCCGGGCGAGACGATCGAGGAGGAGACGCTCGGCGTTCCCATCGTCATCGCGCTGGACATGTCGTCGTCGATGCTCGTCCGCGATCTCGGTGACGAGGACCGGCTGACCATCGCGAAGGAAGCCATCCGTCGGTTCGCGGTGGACCGCGAGCGGGATCCGATCGGCCTGGTGGTCTTCGCAGGAGAATCGCTCACGCTGGTTCCGATCACCATGCACCGGCGGATCCTCGCGGCCGCGGTGGATCAGATCGTCGTGGGGCTGCTGGAGGACGGCACCGCCATCGGCGAGGGGCTCGCCACCGCGGTGGCGCGGTTGCGCGGGGTGGAAGCGGAGTCACGCGTGGTGATCCTGATGAGCGATGGCGAGAATAACCGGGGTGTGGTGCAGCCGATGGAGGCCGCCGCGGCCGCGGCGGCGCTCGACATTCAGGTTCACACCATCGGGGTGGGGAGCGATCGGGCTGCGCCGGTCACGCCGGTCCCCGGCCAGCTCGTCCAGGAGGCCCCCGGCGGGCTGGACGAGGCGCTGCTGCGGGAGATCGCGGTGATGACGGGCGGACAGTACTTCCGCGCTGATCAGCCGGGGGCGCTGGAGCGGATCTACGGAGAGATCGATCGGCTGGTGGCCTCTCCCGTCCAGACGCGGCGACACCTCACCTTCCGCGAGTGGCACCTCCCGCTCCTCCTCCTCGCCGGCGGCGCGCTGCTGCTGGAGTGGGCGCTGCGGGCCTCGCGCTGGGGGGTGCTGCCATGATGATGACACGGGACGTCGCGGCGATGGCGGGATGGCTCCTGCCGGTCCTGCTGCTGGTGGCGATGGCGGGGTACCTGGCACGGCGAAGGACGGTCGCAAGGGCACTGGGTGAGCGCGAGATCGTCACGCGGCTGCTCGGCACGGATCTGCGACGTGTCCCCCTGCTCACCGTGTTCACCGTGCTGCTCGCCGGTGCCGGGCTCGGCGCCTCGCTGCTGCTGGCGACCCGCGACCTGGAGGACCAGCCGGCGGCCGGCGCCGGGGGTCCCCTCGTGCTGGTGCTCGATGCGTCAAACTCCATGCTCGCGGCGGACCTGGAGCCGAACCGCCTGGAAGCGCAACGGGAAGCCGCGCGGAGCATCGTCCGCGCCGCACCGGACGCACAGGTCGGCATCGTGATCTTTGCGGGGCGCGGCTACACCCTCACGCCGCCCACCCACGATCACAATGCCGTGATGGTGTTCCTCGACGCCATCGACCCCGGAATGGTAACGCAGGAGGGATCCTCCATTGAGGCCGCCATCCGGCAGGGAGCCGGCCTCCTGGTCGCCGGTGGGGAGGAGTCGACCGGCGGCACCCTGGTACTGATCACCGATGGCGACGACCCGTATCAGCCGGGAACCCTGGATGCGACGCTGGGTCTGATCGCCCGGGCGGGGATCGTCGTGCATTCGATCGGGGCGGCGACTCCGCAAGGAGGGGCGGTTCCGCTGCCGGGCGGAGCGACGGGATTCATGACGGCGCGGGATGGATCGCCAATCATCACCCGCCTGGACGAGCGGGCACTGCGTGCCATCGCCTCGGCCACCGACGGCGTCTACGCGAGGATGGATGATCCCACGGGGGTGGAGCGGGTGATCGCAGCGCTGCCGATCGGCGTGCGCGCATCGGGAACACGCGACCGAGCGGTGCCTCCGTACGCGTGGGTGGCAGCCGGCGCACTGCTGCTCCTGGCGCTTCAGGTGGGGCTCGCCGGAAGGCGGGACACGAGATGAGAGGGTTGCTGCTGATCGCGGTGGCGGCCGTGATGCTGCAGAGCGATGCCTACGACGCTCGCCGACTGCTCGAGCAGGGTGAGCCTGCCGCCGCTGCTGCAATGCTTCGTCGGGCCGCCGATGACGAGCCCGGTTCGCTGCTGGCCCGCTACAACCTCGGCACCGCCCTGCTGGCGGCGGGGGAGCTCGCCGAAGCGCGTGAGCACCTCGCGGCCGCCGCCGCCAGCGACGACGGCGAGGTGGGGGGAGCGGCGAGCTACAACCTCGGCAACAGCTATCTGGTACCGGCGTTCGGCGCGGAACCGTCGCTCGAGAGGCGCGAATGGCTGATGCGGGCGGTGGCCGCCTTCCGGCAGGCGCTGTTGATCCGCAGCGGCGACGTCGATGCCAAGTGGAACCTGGAGCTGGCGCAGCGGCTGCTCCGGGAGAGTCCTCCGCCCCCCACGCCGGAGTCCCCCGCGGGCGGCGGCGGCGCGGGGGAGACGCCGCAGCCGGGTGATCTCGGCGACCCGGCCCCACGGCCGGCTGACGGACCGGGTCCGCAGCCGCGGCTCACCCCCGAGGAGGCGGAGGAGATGATCGCCTCCGCCGAGGAGCGCGAGGTGGGCACCCAGCAGGAGCGGCTCCGGAGACCACAGCCGCCCGTGCAGGCACATTGAACGGAAGACCGGGAGCACCTGCGCCTTTGAGGCCACGCTGCCACGATGAGAGCGCTTCTGCAACACTCCGGGCCAGGCGCTCTCACGCCGCGGTGGATGTGTAAACGTATGACTTGACAACGGTTGTGCGGAAGCTCCCGTGCCCGCCTGCCGGGTCCTCGATTTGCTCGTGAGGCGCAGCTGTCCCGCGGTCGCAGCTGCTCCCCACGAATGAGGAAGAAATGCGCGCACTTACCCGAACGGCGATTCTGCTGCTCCTGTTATCAGGAGCTACGGCTCTGCAGGCACAGGTCTCCGTGGTCACCTCGCCTCCCGTCTCGCCGAACAATCACCTCATCACGTTCGACGGACCAGAGGTAGCGCCGACGGTGGGGCCGGTTCCCGTCCTCAGCGACAAGGGTGAGTCGGTCATCTTCACGGCATCCAACGATGGGTGGGTGAACTACGCTTCCGGCTGGGGCTTCGCCGACAACGGTATGTGGATCAGGAGCATGGCCGGGCTGAATTCCGCGACGGGCTACATCGACTTCGCCTTCTCGTCGCCGGTCAGCTTCGTGGGCGGGTTCCTCAACCATGCGGCGTCGGATTTCGGGAACGCATTCATGGAGGCGCTCTCCATTTCCGGAACCGTGCTCGCCACGTACGCCCTCGACTTCAGTACCGGCGGGGCGCAGAATTCCGGCTTCTTTTATGGCTTCCGGAGCCTGAACAGCGACATCGCCAGCTTCCGGCTGCACAGCGCATTCGTGGGGATCGACGATCTCCAGTTCAACCGCGACCAGGGCTTTGGAGTGGCCCCGGAGCCCGTGAGCATGGCACTTCTGGGCACGGGCCTGGCCGGACTCGCGGCAGCGAGGCGTCGCCGCAGGAGAGACCCCTCAGAGGGCTGATCGGTCGGTCCGGAAGCTTCGTTTCCGAGAGCAATCGAAGCGACTCGAAGACGGGGCAGGAAGCGAACCGCGCCCGATGGAGCTTTCCATCGGGCGCGGTCGAATTTTTTCCGGGTCGTCGTGGGGGGTCAGGCCGTTCGGAGCCAGCGAACGAGTTCTACCATGGAAGGCTTCTTCCCCGTGGCCAGGATCCCGATCCGGTAGATCTTACCGGCCAGCCAGGCGACCAGCGCCACCGCGCCGGCCAGCAGGACCAGGGAGAGCAGTACTTCCATCGCGGGAATCGGAGCCGCGCCCATCCGCATCGGCATCGCCAGCGGTGAGGTGAGCGGCAGCAGGCTGAGCACGCGAGCGGCGGTGCCGAACGGCTCGTTGGTGATCGCCGCCAGGAAGAGCAGGGGCACGATCAGCGGGAGCACCACCACCATCTGCAGCGACTGCGCCTCCTGCTCGCTGTTCACCGCCGCCCCGAGCGCCGCGAAGAGCGACGAGAAGAAGAGGAAGCCGAGAACGAAGAAGGCCAGGAACGACGCAGCCACCGGGAGCGGAAGCGCCATCGCGCCGAGGATCTCGGGGGAGACGTTGAAGCGTTCCATCAGCAGCGACGATTGCGTCAACGCGATCGCCACCATCGCGCCCCAGATCGCAACCTGCAGCAGCGCGGCGGCGCCCACTCCCACGATCTTCCCCATCATCAGGTGGCTGGCGCGTACCGAGCTCACCATCACCTCCGCGATCCGGTTCGTCTTCTCCTCCAGCACGCTGCGCAGCACGCTCGCGCCGTAGAAGACGACCATGAAGTAGATCAGGAAGGCCATGATGTAGACCACGAGGAAGGTGGAGAGAGCGTTGCCGCCCTCCTCGCCCGTGGCCGTCACCCGCGCCTCGCTGACCTGCACCGGCTGGATCAGGGCGGCGACCTGCGCGCCATCGAGCCCCGCCTGCTGCAGTCGCTCCGCCTGCACCGCCCTTGACCCGGCCCGCCGAATATCGCCCATGACCCTGAAGTTGGCGATGCTCCGCGCCCGGTAGAGGATGCCGTTGGTCTCCAGCACGTTCGCCGGGAGCACCACGTAGCCGTCGATCTCTTCGGCCACCACCCGCTCGGTCAGCCCCGCCTGCAGCTCCTGGAAGCTGCCGGTGACCCGCTCCACCCGGTACAGGTTCTCGTCTTCGGACTCGCGCGGGGCGGTGAGTTCCGCCACGAACTGGTCTCCGATGCTGCCGCCGACCTCGTCCACCACGACCAGCGACCGGGTGGAGCCACCGCGGTCGAGCAGCATTGGAAGGATGAACATCGCCAGCATCAGCACCGGGAAGAGCACCGTTCCGATCACGAATGCCTTGGAACGCACCCGTTCCAGGAATTCGCGGCGGATGATCAGCAGGATCTCAGACATTGGCCGGCTCCGGGCGGCGGTGGGGGGTGCTGGCGTCTCCGGCATGCTGCACGAAGATCTCGTGCAGAGAAGGGTGGACGCGCTCGAAACGGATCAGCGGCTCCTCCTGGCGCGCCAGCTGCGCGAGCAGCCCGGCGACATCGGTGCCCGGGGACAGCTCCACCACCCACGCCTCGCCTCGCGGCGTCACGTCACGGAAGTGCACACCCGGCATCATCAGCCGGTCGATCCCCTCCGTGCGCGCGTCGAACTCGATCAGGTACCGCTCTCCGCGATTTTCCCGCCGGATCTCCCGCACCCTGCCATCCAGGACCTTGCGTCCCTGCGCGATGATGCACACCGACTCGCACATCTGCTGCGCCTGATCCATGTTGTGCGTGCTGAAGATCACCGTCCGCCCCTCGTCCCGTGCGGAGAGGATGGTCTCGCGCAGCACCTCCTGGTTTACCGGGTCGAGGCCGGACTGCGGCTCGTCGAGGATCAGCAGTTCCGGCTGGTGGATTACCGTCGTGATGAACTGCACCTTCTGCTGCATCCCCTTGGAGAGCGTCTCCACCTTGCCGTCGCGCCACTCACCCAGCCCCATCCGCTCCAGCCAGCGGTGCGCCTCGCGCCGGGCAGACTTCTCATCCATCCCCTTCAGCCGCGCGAAGAAGATGATCACGTCGAGCACCTTCATCTTCTTGTAGAGGCCGCGTTCCTCGGGAAGATACCCGACCCGCCGCAGGACGCGCCGATCCGTCGCCGGGTCCACGCCGAGCAGTGCGATGTCTCCGCTGTCACGGGCGATGATGTTCATCACCATGCGCAGAGTGGTGGACTTGCCTGCGCCATTGGGGCCCAGGATCCCGTAGATGGTTCCCGTCGGGATGTCCAGATCCAGACGGTCCACGGCGAGATGGTTGGCGTACCGCTTCGAAATGCTGTCTACGCGAAGTGCTGATTGCATACGGGAGCGCTGGAAGGGGAGAGGTGAGACCATGCAGGCGTGCAACTTACCGGAGCAGATCCTCACTCTGCAAGTCAGGACGGCGAGAGCCGTGCGACTCGTTCCATGGCAGGAAGAGGGGGCGGCGCCGGATCCGGCACCGCCCCCTCCCGCTCACCGAGACCCGCGACGTTTTCAGTTGCTGCCCGCGAACCTCGCGCTGTAGCCCTCCTCCTCCACCGCCGCGATGAGCTGCTCCGGCGCGACCCGCTCCTCTTCATACTCCACCTCGGCGGTGCCGCTCTCCAGGTGAACAGTGGCATTGCGCACACCGTCGCGGACGCGGAGGGCCTTCTCCACCGCCTCGCGGCAGTGTCCGCACGTCATTCCCGATACCTGCAGCCTCGTGGTCTTCATGGCTCCTGATCTCCCGTTCTGTGGGTTTCCCGGATCCCCCGCCGGGCGGCACGTTCCGTACCGCAGCCGGCCCCCCGGGTACGCCCGCGGAGCCCGTGCCGCCGCGGCGGGCGGCGCCCTCCCGACTTGACCCCGGGGGTGAGATCGGCCTAGAATTTCGCGGCGAATTCTATCCCAGGAGCCAGTGTGAATCAGTTCCCGAACCTGACCGTCATCGGCCACCCCCTCATCCGTCACAAGTTGACGGTGCTCCGCGACCGGGAGACCTCCAAGAAGAAGTTCAAGGAGGTCGTGGACGAGATCGCGATGCTGATGGCGTACGAGGTCACCAAGGATCTCCCGATGGAGCAGGTGGAGATCGATACGCCGCTGGAGCGCACCGTTCAGGAGCGGATCAGCGGAAAGAAGCTGACCGTCGTACCGATCCTGCGCGCGGGGCTCGGGATGGTGGAGGGTGTGGTCCGGCTGATGCCTTCCGCGAGGGTCGGGCATATCGGGCTCTACCGCGATCACGATTCTCTGAGCCCGGTGGACTACTACTTCAAAATCCCGCCCAAGGCGGAGTCGCGTGACTTCATCCTCCTGGACCCGATGCTCGCGACCGGTGGCTCCGCGGTGGCCGCCGTGACCTCGCTGAAGGCGCAGGGCGCCACCCGCATCCAGTTCGTCTGCCTGGTCGCCGCGCCGGAGGGGGTGAAGGCGCTCGGCGCTGCGCATCCGGACGTGCATGTATTCGCCGCTGCGCTGGATCGCGGGCTCGATGAGAACGGCTACATCCGCCCCGGCCTGGGGGACGCCGGCGACCGGCTCTTCGGCACCCGCTGAACAGCCCGCCGGGACGCCCTGGCCCGCCGCATCTCTCGCTACGAGAGCGCCGGATACTAGGGGCCCATCGGCTACCCCACTGAGCGTCCCCGGGACCTGTCGGCGAATAGGTCCGCCTTCCTGTTTTTCCACAGCCGCTCCATCGCTCACCAGCGCTCTCTCCGGTGCACTTCGGTTGCCCCCGGAAGTGTAGGATCCGCAGTACACCTGATGCATCGCCCCCTGCTCCGACGAACAGCGCCGCGCCATGCCGCCGGGCGTGCGGGAGGCGGCAAGCGTGTGCCGCCACTGCGCTTGCACGTAGCGTCAGACACTTCAAACGTTCCGGAAAAATCCGGCACCCCGATTGCCTTTCTGCCGGAATCATGAGCTGCCGCAAACCCGCCGATCGATCGTCCGAAGTACCCGATCCGACGGGACGGTCGTAGCCCATACGGATCCTGTTGGCAGTTCCGTTCGATCGGAGCCGTTCGGCTTCCGATCGCGCGACCCGCGCGCATTCCGCGCATGGCATTCCACCTGAGAGGGAGCTTTACATGGGGCGAAACACAAGAAGTGTGGTGTTGGGAATCGCGTTCGCAGGAGTGGCGCTGGTCGGACAGCCCGCGGCTGCACAGACGATCGTCACACCTGAGAACCCGCAGGGCTGGCGCGAGGCGCACGTCCAGGGCAGCGGCAACGCGGAGATTTCGAACGCGGCGCCCCGCAGCGGCAATGGCTCGCTGGAGTTGACCACCACCGGAAGCGGTGACCGGGCCCGGTGGCTGTTCGGGACGGATTCATTTCTCGGCGGGACGTCCATGGGTCGGCTCGACCAGCTTTCGGACCTCTCGTTCGACTGGTTCGTCTCCTCGCTCAGCACGACGAGTGGAAACATCACGCCGGCCTTTCGCCTCCACCTCCGCAGTGGCTTCACGACGACGCAGCTCGTCTGGGAAGGGGCGTACAACGGTTACTCGGGAACCAACCCGGTTCCCCTGGACGAGTGGGTGTTCTCGGATCTCATGAGCGCGCGCTTTCACACAGGTGGAGGCGCCGATACCCAGACCCTCAGCTACTGGATGGAAAGCTGGGGATCACGCAACGTCCTGGGCATCAGCATCGGTGTCGGTTCCGGGTGGACCGGTCAGTTCGAGGGCTATGCCGACAACGTGACGATCGGGTTCGGAGGGGCAGATCCGAACGTCTGGAACTTCGAGACCGCCCAGACCGTGACGCCCGAGCCGGTCAGCATGGTGCTGCTCGGCAGTGGACTGGGGGGGATTGCGGCGATTCGACGCCGTCGGCGCAACAGGTCGGACAAGGAACTCAACGTCTGATTTCTGCGCTCCGCGCGACGTATGCAACACGTCCCCGGCTCCAGGCGAGCAGGGGACGTGTTTCTGCGTCGGAGAGACGCGCATCAGAACGCCCGCAGAGCCTTGAATACTGACGAAGCGTCAGACGAAGAAGCGGAAGAACGTGCGCCAGAACGCGGTGTCGCCGGTGGTGTGCTCCGTTGATCCCTTCGCTTCGGACTGCTAGATTTCCAGCTTCGGGCCCGTAGCTCAGTTGGTCAGAGCACGCGACTCATAATCGCTTGGTCGTGGGTTCAAGTCCCACCGGGCCCACTTTGCTTTTTCGGCTGTGAAGTTCAGAACGGAAAGAAGAACGGGATCACGAAGGTGGCCGCGATCAGCATCAGGAGGGTGAGGGGTCCGCCCACCCGCGTGAAGTCGGTGAAGCGGTAGCCACCGGGTCCGAAGATGAAAGTGTTCGTCTGGTAACCGATGGGCGTCATGAAGCTGTTGGACGCCGCGAACATCACCGCGATGACGAACGGGAGCGGCGAAGCTCCCAGCGCCGTGGCCGCCGCGACCGCCACCGGAGTGAGAACCACCGCCGCCGCGTTGTTGCTGATCACCTCGGTGAGAAGTGAGCAGAGCAGGTAGAGCGCTGCGAGCGATCCGTACAGCCCGATGGGCTGTGTGGCGCCCAGCAGCCCGGCGGCCAGAAGCTGCGCCGTACCGGTGTTCTGCATGGCGAGACCCAGCGGGATCACCGAGCCGAGCAGGATCAGCACCATCCAGTCGATGTCCTCGTACGCCTCGTCGGGGGTGAGGCAGCGGGTGAGGAACATCGCCACCACTCCCAGGATGGAAGAGACCAGGATGGTGGTCACGTCGAGCGCGGCGAGGAGCACCACGGCGAGCATGATGCCCACAGCCGTTTTCATCTTCCGCACGCGACGGGGAGGAATGTCCACCGCTCCGAGGAGCGCGAGCTCTCGCTGACGATGGATGGTCTGCAGTTCCTCGGGCGTCCCCCGCACCAGGAGAACGTCGCCGGCCTGGAGGACGGTTTCGCGAAGCGACTCGTGCAGCGGCTCACCGTGCCGCTGCACCGCCAGCACCGGCACCCCGAAGCGGCTGCGGAAGTTGAGCAGCCGCAGCGTTCGGCCGACCACGTGCGACCTGGGCGGTACGATCAGCTCCGCGAGCCGTGCCTCACCCGCAGCGCCGGAGACCATCGGCTCCACCTGCTCGATCTGCATGTGGGGTTGACCGGTCGCCAGCCGCAGACCACTGGCCTCCTCGATCCGCGCGATCTCCGGAGACTTGCCGCGCACCAGCAGGTGATCGTTCGCCAGCAACACGGTGTCGGCGCGGGGGAAGGGAATCCGCTGGTCGCCGCGTTCGATCCCCACCACCTGCAGCCCGTACTCCTCGCCGAAGCGCGACTGCCGGAGCGACCGCCCGATCAGTGGTGAGTCCGGATCGATGATGAGCGCGGTGAGATACTCCCGTAGCTCGTAGCTGGCGACCAGATCCTCCTGAGTCTCCCGCACCGGCGTGAGCCGCCGCCCGAGAGTGAGCAGGTAGAGCAGGCCGAGGCCGGTGAGGACCAGCGCCGGCGGGGTAATGTCGAAGAGGCGGATGCGATCCATCCCCAGGTCCAGAACCAGGCCGGCCACGAGCAGGTTCGTGCTGGTGCCGATCAGCGTCAGCGTACCGCCCATCTGACTCGCGTAGGAGATGGGAATGAAGAGCCGCGAGGGCGCAACGTTCATCTCCCGCGCCAGTCCCAGCACCATCGGGATCATCATCACCACCACCGGGGTGTTGTTGATGAAGGCGCTGAGCGGCACGGCGATGGCGAGCGAGGCGACCAGGAGCCGCAGTTCGCTCTGTCCGGCGAAGCGGGCGACCAGCCGCCCCACCCGGTCGATCGCACCGGTCCTGCCGAGCCCCGCCGAGAGGATGAACATCGCCGCCACGGTGATCATCGCCTCGTTGGAGAAGCCGCTGATCCCCTCCTGCGGCGTCACCAGGCCGCTGACGATCAGCGCCGCCATCACGATCAGGCCCACCACGTCCACCCGGACCCTGTTCCAGATGAAGAGGGTGAGTGCCGCGGCAGTGATCCCGAGAGTCAGCGCGATCTCGCGGGTGAATTCCGGTGTCTCCATGGGGATGGGGCCGAGGTGAGTGGGTGCCGGCGCCGGGAGCACAGGCACAAACCGGTCCCATCAGATGTGCTCAGCTCAGGAACGGCTGAAAGGTCAGCGTCTGATCAGGGAGAAGCCGGTGGCACCCGAGCGAACCATTCGCTCCAGGCGGCGCTGCAGCACCCGCTTCACCATCCGCCGGCCGGGCGGCAGGAGGAATACGAGGCCGATCGCATCCGTGATCGGGCCCGGGGCCAACAGGAGGAGCCCGCCCATCAGGACGAGCACCCCGTCGAGAAGGCGCGAGGAGGGGATCTGCCCGACCGACATCTCGGTGCGGATCCCGCGAAGCACCCCCAGCCCCTGGCTGCGGGCGAGCAGTGCGCCCACCATGCCCGTACCGAGCACCAGTCCCATGGCCGGCCAGAAGCCGAGCCACTGGCCGATGCGCACGAGGATCGCCAGATCGAGCAGGGGTACGAGGATGAAGAGCGCGAGCAGCCTGGGGAGCATCGGGAATTCCGTTGGTGGTGCGATGGAGCGCGCGAACCTGATCGGGGCGCCTTGCCGGGCGGGGTGCGGTGGTGCATCCTCCCCCGGTCCTGCGGTTCATCGTACACCCCGGAGTCGTCCCGGAGCCAGAATGAGCTATACGCTCCGCAATCTTCTCGATCTGCTCGACCTGGAGCCACTCGAGCACGACCTGTACCGTGGCCAGAATCGCGACATCGGGTCCGGTCGCGTATACGGCGGTCAGGTGCTGGCCCAGGCCCTGATCGCCGCCGGTCGCACGGTGGAAGACGGCCGCATCGCCCACTCGCTTCATGGCTACTTCATCCTTCCCGGCGACCTCGCCGCCCCCATCGTCTACTTCGTGGATCGGCTACGCGACGGCCGCAGCTTCTCCACCCGCCGGGTCACGGCGATCCAGCACGGCAAGACGATCTTCAACCTGTCGGCGTCGTTTCACCACGAGGAGGAGGGACCGGAGCACCAGGGGGAGATGCCGGAAGTTCCGCAGCCGGAGGATCTTCCACGCGAACTGGACCTGATCCGGCTGATCGCCGATCGCATCCCCGAACCGCTGCGCTCCATCTACACTCAGGATCGTCCGATCGATTTCCGTCCGATCGAGCCGGTGGACCCATTCAACCCGGCCCCCGCCCCGCCGTTGAAGCACAGCTGGCTGCGTGCCGCGGGGGAGATGCCGGACGACCTGCTGCAGAGACAGGCGGTGCTCGCCTACGCTTCCGACTACGGTCTCCTCGGCGCGGCTCTCCTCCCGCACGCGCTTTCCTATCGACAGTCGCACGTGCAGGCGGCCACTCTGGACCACGCCATGTGGTTCCACCGGAGTATACCGGCGGACGAGTGGCTGCTGTACACCATGGAGAGTCCGAGCGCCGCGGGAGCACGCGCCTTCACACGCGGCAGCATCTTCACGCGAAAGGGTGTCCTGGTCGCCTCGGTCGCCCAGGAGGGGCTGCTGCGGGTGCGGAAGTGATGCAACTCCCACCGAGCACTTGAAATCGCGGGCTTCCGGCCCCATAGTAATGCGTATCGCCTCGCGGCGAGCAATCCCCCATCCAGACTCTCTCCGGCAAGCGACCCTCCATGGCGAACGATCGTCGAGCGGAGCCGTACTTCGAATACGAAGATCCATCACCGCGCAACGCCCTGATGAAGGTGATCGGGGTTGGCGGTGGCGGTGGCAACGCGGTGAACCGGATGATCGACGAGGACCTCGAGGGGGTCGAGTTCATCTCCGTCAACACCGATGCACAGGCGCTCAGGAACAGCAAGAGCGGGCTGAAGCTGCAGATCGGCAAAAAGCTGACGCGGGGCCTCGGCGCGGGCGCCCGGCCGGAGATCGGGCGCGCGGCGTTCGAGGAGAACCAGGACGAGATCCGGAAGGTGCTGGAGGGTGCGGACCTGGTGTTCGTCACCGCGGGCATGGGTGGCGGAACCGGCACGGGCGCGGCGCCACTGATCGGCCAGATGGCTCGCGAGATGGGCGCACTGACCATCGCCATCGTCACCAAGCCCTTCCTCTTCGAGGGGAAGAAACGCATGGTGCAGGCGGAGTTCGGCCTGGCCGAGATGCGCGACGCGGTGGACACCATGATCGTGGTGCCCAACGAGCGGCTCATCTCCGTGGTCGGGAAGGGAACCACCTTCCGCGATGCGCTGAAGAAGGCCGATGAGGTGCTGCTCCACGCCACGCAGGGGATCTCGGATCTGATCCGCGTCACCGGTGAGGTGAACGTGGACTTTGCCGATGTCCGCACCATCATGAGCAGCCGTGGGCCGGCGCTCATGGGCACCGGGTTCGGAACGGGTCCCAACCGTGCCATGGAGGCCGCTCAGGAGGCGATCAGCAGTCCTCTGCTCGACAACATCAGCATCCAGGGCGCCGCCGGCGTACTGATCAACATCACCGGCGGGATGGATCTGGCCATCGACGAGGTCACCGCCATATCCTCCATCATCCAGGAATCAGCCGGCGACGAGGCGGAGATCATCTTCGGGGCCGTGCACGACAGCGGGATGAAAGAGGAGATCCGGGTCACCGTGATCGCCACTGGCTTCGACCGAACGGTGGCCCCGGTGCAGCGCCTGCCGGGCCTCAACCGTCCCCGCACCGCAGCGCGCCCGGCCACCCCCTCGCCCCTGCGGCTGGACGGCACCCGCGCCGCTCCGGAACGGTCGAACCCCACGCAGCCGACCTCCGGCGCACGCCCCTCCGACGATGCGCAGAAGGCGCTGGACCTGCAGATCCCCACCTTCATCCGGCGGCAGATGGACTGACCGCCGGGCGGCAGCCGACAGTCAGTCGCCGACCGTTGATAGCCGCCGTTCCCATTCACTCTCCTCGATCCGCCAAACAACCGCGCCGCATCCGGGTATCCTCTCGGGTCATCGCCGTTTCGCGACCGCGCATCGAGACGTGGTTTGCGAGCCGGTGTGCGGTTGACAAGGCCGCGTGCTTTCGGGTAGTTTTGCGGCTTGCCTCGCAAGGGCGTCCAACGCGGCGCCGGGTGGGTCCATTCCCCTCTGCCTCCCCCTTCCGGGAGTTGGTGATCTTCGATGTTCAAAGATCTGAGAATACGTTTTGCGCTCATCGCGGGACTCGTCCTGCTCTGCGGCTGGTTGCTCAGTCAGCGGGGGGTCACGCTCGGTCTGGATCTTCGCGGCGGCACTCACCTGGCCCTCGAAATCGCCGATCCGTCGTCGGCCCTCACGGCCGAGCAGCGGAGCGACGCGATCGACCGGGCGCTCCGCGTGATCCGTACCCGCATCGACGAGCTCGGTGTGGCCGAACCGGTGATCCAGAAGGTCGGCCAGGAGCGAATCGTGGTGGAGCTCCCGGGCGCCACGGCGGAGGATCAGCGCCGAGCGCGGGACGTGATCCAGCGGGCGGCCTTCCTCCAGTTCCAGATCGTTCGTCCTCTCAGCGACATCGAGGGTGCCCTTCCGCGGATGGACCGTGCGCTCGCGCAGGCCTTTCCGGCCGGGGTGCAGACGGGTGCCCCCGCGCAGCCGCAGCAGCCGACCACCGGCGTGGGCGGCCTCTTCCAGACGCCGGGCGCCGACACGGTGCCGGTCGAGGGTGCGGACACCCTGGCGGCCGCTGAAACGGGTGACACCGCCGCGGCGGCCGCGGCCGCTGCGGCTCCGACCCTGAGCGGGCGGCTGATGCCCACCGGGCAGACTGGCCAGATGTTCGTGCAGGCCGAGGACGTCGCGGCCGTTGAGCAGTTCCTGGCCAGCCCGGCCGTGCAGAACCTGATGCCGCGGGGCGTGCAGTTCCGCTGGGGGGTGGATCCGGCGCCGGGCTCTCCGGACCAGGGTGGCCGCTTACTCTACCTGGTCGAGTCACGGGCGATGATGACGGGTGAGTACCTGGAGGACGCGCAGGCCCAGCGCGACCCGCAGTTCGGGCAGCCGGAGGTCTCCTTCACGCTGAGCCGGCAGGGCGGCCGCATCTTCGAGCGGGCCACCGGGCAGCACGTGGGCGATGCCATGGCCATCGTACTGGATGACCGGGTGATCAGCGCGCCGGTGATCCAGTCGCAGATCGGAACCAGTGGACGCATCACGCTGGGAGGTGGCTCCATCGAGGAGGCCCGGGACCTCGCGCTCGTGCTGCGTGCAGGTGCACTGCCGGCGCCCATCCACATCGTGGAGGAGCGGAGCGTGGGTCCCTCGCTCGGCGCCGATTCCATCGAGCGCGGACAGCTCGCGGGGATCATCGGCATCTCGATCGTGATCCTGATCATGCTGCTATACTATCGCATGGCCGGAGCGCTCGCGGTCGCCGCGCTCGGGGTCTATGTACTTCTCCTTCTCGGGGGACTGGTGGGCCTCGGGGCGACGCTCACGCTTCCCGGCATCGCCGGTATCGTGCTCTCCATCGGAATGGCGGTGGACGCCAACGTGCTGATCTTCGAGCGCATCCGGGAGGAACTCATTGCCGGACGGAACCCGAGAGTCGCGGTAAACGAGGGCTTCGGCAATGCCCTCTCCGCGATTCTCGATGCGCAGATAACTACCTTCCTCACCGCGCTGGTCCTCTTCCAGTTCGGCACTGGTCCGGTACGTGGGTTCGCCGTCACGCTCGGAATCGGAATCATCGCGTCGCTCTTCACCGCGATCTTCGTGACCCGCACCTTCTTCATGCTGTACCTGGACCGTCGTGCGGCGGCCCATGGCGTCAGCATCTGACCCGGCCTCCGAGACTCTCATGCTGAGACTTTTCGCCGACGCGAGCTTCCCCTTCCTGCGCTGGTTTCGCAGGGCCTTCCTCGTCTCCGTCGTCCTGCTGGTCGGCGGCGTCGGAGCGATGATCTACAATGCGAGCACCACCGGCTCCTGGCTCCATTACGGGGTCGATTTCACCGGGGGGACGCTCGTCCAGCTGCGCTTCGCCGAGCCCGTATCCATCGACCAGATTCGGGCGACGAGTCCGGGCTGGCAGATCACCCGGTTCGGCGACGCGGACGCCAACGAGTTCGTGATCCGCACCTCGGCGTTCAGCGAAGCCCTCGAAGAGGATGCGACAGCGTCCGTAACCGCGCCGCTCGAGGAGCAGTTCGGGGCAGGTTCGTTCGAGGTGGTACGCACCGAGGCAGTGGGACCGACGGTCGGGAGCGAGCTGCAGACGCGTGCGCTTCTCGCCATCCTCATTTCCGTGGTACTGACGCTCATCTACATCGCCATCCGTTTCGAATGGCGCTTCGGGCTCGCCTCGGTGGTCGGAACGGCGCACGACATTGTTGTCACATTGGGCGTGCTGGCGCTCCTCAGAAGCGAAATCTCGATCGGCACCGTGGCCGCTTTCCTCACCATCGTGGGGTATTCTCTGAACGACACGATCATCGTATTCGATCGTATCCGGGAGAACCTCGCGAAGGGCCTGCGGGGCGTGTCGTACAGCGAGATCGTGGACCGATCGATCAATGAGACGCTGCCGCGTACCGTTCTGACGTCCATGACCACTCTGGCGACGCTGCTCGCGCTCTATCTCTTCGGTGGCGCCGTGATTCGCGACTTCGCCCTGGTCCTCATCCTGGGAATCATGATCGGCACATTCTCCTCGATCTTCGTCGCGGCTCCCGTGCTGCAGCTGATCGAGCAGCGCTGGCCCAGAAAGGCCGTGAAACGTAGCACGAGCGGCCCCAGTTCCGCCCGCCGACAAAGCACGGCGCTCGCCTGAGGCCGTGCCTGCACTCCTGGTGAGCCGCCGCGACGATCGCGGCGGCTTTTTTTCGATCGCAACTCCACTCTCCGCCCGTCCCGCGCAGGGCTTCGGATCGGAGTTCCTGACCCGCGTCGTGCTCTGGATGGTTGCGCGCGCGTCCGGGAAGGCCTAGATACGCGCAGATCGGCCGATGACAGAGCGCCTTCACACCCCCGGAGAGAATGTTCCTCGTTGACCAACTCGTTCTGATCGGTGCGGTCCTGCTGCTGATCGGGATCGTCTCCAGCAAGCTGTCGCTCCGCATGGGGCTTCCGGTGCTGGTGCTCTTCCTCATCGTGGGTATGCTGGCGGGAGATGAGGGGATCGGCGGGATCCAGTTCGACAACATCCTGATCGCGCACGGCATCGGAACGATCGCACTGGCGGCGATCCTCTTCGATGGTGGCCTGCAGACGCCGATGCGTTCCATCCGCTCGGCCTGGAAGCCATCGGCGCTTCTCGCGACCGTCGGCGTGCTCGTGACCTCTCTGGTTACGGGGTTGGCGGCGGCGTACATCCTCGACATACCGCTGCTCCTGGGGATCCTGCTCGGAAGCATCGTGGGATCGACGGACGCGGCGGCGGTGTTCTCCGTGCTTCGATCCCAGGGGATCCGGGTGCGCGAGCGGCTTGCAGCCACCCTGGAGATCGAGAGCGGCTCCAACGACCCGATGGCGATCTTCCTCACCATCGGGGTGATCGAGGTGCTGATGGGCCGGATGGAGTTCGGTCCGGACCTGCTGCGTCTCTTCGTGCTGCAGATGGGCATCGGCGCAGTGGTGGGCATCTCGCTCGGCTATCTGGCGGTGAGGAGCGTCAACTACATCAACCTGGAGGCGGCCGGCCTCTACCCCGTGCTGACGGGGGCGTGGGGACTTCTCGCCTTCGGAGTCGCTGCATCGCTGGGTGGTAGCGGGTTCCTCGCCATCTACCTGGCGGGAATCGTTATCGGCAACAGCAGGCTCATCTTCCAGCGCGGAACGCTCCTCTTTCACGACGGGCTCGCCTGGGTCGGACAGATCCTGATGTTCGTCGTTCTCGGGCTGTTGAGCAGCCCGAGCGGGCTCGTTGCGGTGGCGCTCGAGGGATTTCTGGTTGCCGCCGTCCTGATCCTGGTGGCCCGACCGATCGCTGTGATTCCGCTCCTCCTGCCGTTCGGCTTCAACCTCCGGGAGCACATCTTCATTTCCTGGGTGGGGCTCAAGGGCGCCGTTCCGATCATCCTGGCGATGTTCCCCCTTCTGTTCGACGTCCCCCAGGGTGCGCTCCTGTTCAACGTGGTCTTCTTCGTGGTGCTCATCTCCGCGGTGGTGCAGGGCGGTACCCTGCCGATGGTGGCACGCGCCCTCGGTCTCGAGGAGGAGCCGGAGCCGGCCCGGCCAGTGACGCTGGAGATCACTTCCTTGCGGGATGTGGATGCCGATATCGTGGAATATTCGCTCGGCGAGGATTCCCGCGTGTCGGGGCGGCGGCTCAACCAGCTCGCGCTCCCCGATGGGGTGGTGATCGCAATGATCTCGCGGGATAATTCCTTGATTCCACCCCGGGGTTCGACGATGCTGCTGCCGGGCGATCACGTCTTCATCGTGCTCCGCGCCGAGACCCGGCCACTGGTGGATCGAATCTTCAGCCGCGATGGGAAATCGGCCGAAGAACTCCCCCCGCTGATCGAATTCCCCATGCTCGGTACCACCACCGTCGAGGAGCTGTGGGAGTTCTACGGCATCCGGCTGGGTGTTCCGGGCGAGATGACGCTGGACGAGGTGATCAGGCAACGGCTGAATCACATGACAACCTCTTCGTCCGCTCGCCTTCCCGAAGCGCAGACCCGCTGCGCGGCCCTGGAGGGCCCACAGGCCTAGAGCCCCTGACGCAATGCCCGTACCGGAGCACCGCCGTGCAGGCGGAGTGCCGGATGTGAGCACCGCGGCGAACCGCCGCGGTCGATTCTCCCGAAGGAGCGTTGGTGCTCGCAGTCGTCGCGGTGGTGGTCGGACTCGTCGCCGGTGCGCTGGCGCCTGGGCGTGGCTCCGCGCCTCGAGCGGTCCGGCTCCGGCTGGCCGAGGATCAGCGGCGGACGCTGCTCGCCAACGCCGAGCGGACCGCGGATGACGACGCGCCGCGAGGCGCAGATCGAGGCACGCGAGCAGGCCGTCCGCCTGCAGGCCGAGATCGCGTCCGAGCTCCAGGACAGCCGCCTGCAGGTCGCCAAGGTCGAGGAGCGGGTGTGCCAGCGGGAGATCGAGCTCGAGGCGAAGCAGCCCGAGCTCGTCCGCCGCGAACAGGGGATCAGCGACCGCGAGACGCACCTGAAGCAACTCCAGGACGAGCTGAAGCTCGCGAAGGAGGAATCGCTCGACGAGCTCCAGCGGGTCTCGGGCCTCACGCTCAACGAGGCGAAGCAGCAGGTGCTCGAGCGCTCCGAGGATCTCGTGCGACACGAGCTTGCGCGGAACGTGCGCCAGCTCGAGGAGGAGGCCCGCACGACGCGAAGCGCCGGGCCCGCGCGCTGGTCGCCGACGCGCTGCAACGTGTCGCGGCGAGCCACACGGCCGAGACGACGGTGACTGTCGTCGAGCTCGCCTCGGACGACATGAAAGGGCCGATCATCGGCCGTGAAGGCCGGAACATCCGCGCGCTCGAGCACCTTACGGGGGTCGACTTCATCATCGACGACACGCCGCATGCCGTCGTCCTCTCGTCGTTCGACGGCCTCCGCCGCGAGGTCGCGAAGATCACGCTCGAGAAGCTGATCGAGGACGGGCGGATCCATCCGGCCCGGATCGAGGAGATGTACTACCAGTCCAAGGCCGAGCTGGACGAGCACGTCCGGCAGGCGGGCGAGCAGGCCGTCTTCGAGGCGAACTGCGGCGAGTTCCACGAAGAGCTCGTGAAGATCCTCGGCCGGCTGCGCTACCGCACGAGCTTCGGCCAGAACGTCCTCAGGCACACCCTCGAGGTCGTGCACCTGACGGGGATCATGGCGGCCGAGCTCGGCGCCGCTGTGAAGACGGCGAAGCGGGCCGCGTTGCTCCACGACGTCGGCAAGGCGATGACCCACGAGGTCGAAGGCTCGCACGCGGTCGTCTCCGCCCAGCTTGCGCGGCGCTACGGCGAGCCGGAGGGTGTCGTCCACGCGATCGAGGCGCACCACTACGAGGTGCAGCCGCAGACCGTCGAGGCGGTGCTCGTGATCGCAGCCGACGCCATCTCGGCCTCGCGCCCGGGCGCTCGGGGAGAGAGCCTCGAGCACTACATCAAGCGGCTTGCGGCGCTCGAGGAGATCGCGACCGCGAAGCCGGGGGTCGCGAAGGCCTACGCGCTCCAGGCCGGGCGTGAGATCCGGGTGATCGTCGAGCCGACCGAGGTCGACGACGAGGCGGCGGCGCTGCTCTCGCACGAGATTGCTCGGGAGATCGAGGATCAGCTCGAGTATCCGGGGCAGGTGAAGGTGATCGTGATTCGCGAGAGCGCGCGACCGAGGTGGCGAAATGAGGCTCGACCATTGCGTGATCGCGGTCTCGGACTGGGAGCGCTCGAACAGTTTCTATCGCGACGTGCTCGGCGCCACCGTCGATCGACTAAGGACGCTGGGCCATACCGCTTCGGCGACTGGCAGCTGAACGTGCACGGGCCGGGATCGACGCGCATCGGCGCGCAGATCCCGGTCGCCCCGGGAACAGCGACCTCTGCTTCGTCTGGGCGGGGCCGCCCGAGACGCGATCGACCACCTTCGACGCCACGGTGTCACGCCCGAGCTCGGCCCGTTCGCGCCAGGGCGCCGGGGGTGGGGACGAGCGTGTACTTCCGCGACCCGGACGGCAGCCTGCTCGAGTTCGTCTCGTACGGCTAGAGGCTCGCGGCGGATCCGCGCGGCCGCCGGTGAGAACGGTGCCGGCGCGGCTGCTCCTACAATGCCCGGGATGAGCCGCTACCACGTCACCACGTTCGGCTGCCAGATGAACGCCACGACTCCGAGCGCATCAAGGGGATGCTCGAGTCGCTCGGCCTCGGAGAGACCAGCTCCCGACGACGCCGACGTGCTGGTCTTCAACACGTGCACGATCCGCGAGAAGCCGGACACGCGGCTGGCCGCCTACCTCGGTGACGCGGGCGCGCGCAAGCGGCGAGACCCCGACCTGGTGATCGCGGTCGGCGGCTGCTACGCGGAGGCCCAGCGCGAGCGCATCTTCGAGCTGTACCCGCTGGTCGACGTCGCATTCGGGCCGGGCTCGATCCCGCACCTGGGCGATTGGATCGCCGCAGGAGGCTACGCTGTGGAGCGCGGCCGGTTCGGGACGCACGAGCACTTCGCGGCCGACCTGCCGGTGCGTCGCGAGCGCAGCCCGCAGGCATGGGTACAGGTCTCGATGGGCTGCAACTCGGCGTGCGCGTACTGCATCGTCCCGGCCGTTCGGGGGCGCGAGCAGAGCCGGCGACCCGGCGAGATCGTGGCGGAGGTGACGCGGTTGGCCGCCGACGGTGTGCGCGAGCTCACGTTGCTCGGCCAGAACGTCAACTCGTGGGGCCGCGACCTCGACCCGGATCTCGAGACGGAGTTCGGCGAGCTCCTGCGCGCCTGCGATGCCGTCCCGGGGATCGAGCGGATCCGGTTCACGAGCCCTCATCCGAAGGACTTCCGCGCTCCCGTGATCGAGGCGATGGCGGACTGCGACGCCGTCTGCGAGCACGTCCACCTGCCGCTCCAGTCCGGCTCGAACCGCGTGCTGAAGCGGATGCGCCGCACGTACACGCCGAGCGGTACCTCCCGCTCGTGGAGCGCCTCCGCGACGCGATCCCCGACCTCGCGATCGGCACCGACCTGATCGTGGGCTTTCCGGGCGAGACCGACCAGGACTTCGAGCAGACGCTCGCGGCCGTCGAGCAGGTCGGCTACGACAGCGCCTTTACGTTCATCTACTCGCCGCGACAGGGCACGGAGGCAGCGGATGCCGCGATCAGGTTCCCGAGGCGGTCAAGCACGAGAGGCTCGAGCGGCTGGTCGCTGTCGTGCAGCGGATCGCGGCCGAACGCAACGCAGAGCGTATCGGCGGGTCGAGGAGGTGCTCGTCGAGGGGCCGAGCCGGACCGACTCGTCGCTCTGCGCGGCCGCACGCGCCGCAACACCACGGTCATCTTCACCGGCGACGCCGGCCCCGGCGACTCGTCGACGTCGTGATCGAGAGCTCCACCTCGACGACGCTGCGCGGGCGCGCGGCCGTCGCCGCCTCCGTCGGAGTCACCGTGTGAGCATCCAGGTGCTCGCTGTCTTCGGCCCCACCGCCTCTGGGAAGTCGGCCGTCGCGCGGCGCTCGCCGATCGGCTCGGGACCGAGGTCGTCTCGGCCGACGCGCTCCAGGTCTACCGCGAGCTGCCCATCCTGACCAACCAGCCCGCGCGACCCACGCGCCTGGTCGGCATCCGCGGCTCGAGGAGACGATGTCGGTCGGTGAGTACGCGGCGCGCGCCCACGCCGCGATCGACGAGCTCGTCAGCGCCATACGGATCGCCGTGGTCGCGGCGGCACCGGCCTCTACGTCCGCGCGGCGCTCGCGGAGCTGGAGGATCCCCGCTGCACCGGCGGCGGAGGCGCGAGCGCGTGGGAGGCGCCTACGACGCCGACCCCGAGGGGGCGTACGAAGAGCTGCGCGGCTCGATCCGATCGCCGCGGCGGCGGTGGTTCATCCGCGCGATCGCCGACGGGTGGTGCGCGCGCTCGAGCTTGCCGAGGCCGGCTCGTCGCTCGCGCGATCGCGACCGCTCTGGGGCGCCCGACAACCGCCGTCCGACGCTCGTTGTCGGCCTCGAGGTTCCCGCCGACGAGCTGGTGCAGCGCATCTCGCTCGCACGACCGAGGCGATGTTCGAGGCCGGCGTGGTCGACGAGGTGCGCGCGGCGCTCGCCGGGCCGTTTCGCGCACCGCGGAAAAGGCGCTCGGACTGCGCGAGATCGTAGAGCTGCCGCCGGCCGAGGCCCGCGAGCGGCTCGTCGTCGGACACGGCGGTATGCGGCCTACCAGCGCAAATGGATGCGCCGGATCCCGGGTCTTGTCACCGTCGACGGGACACTGCCGCCTGGCGAGATCGCGGCGACGGTTCTCGAGCTCGCGGACAGGAACTAGGGCGAGGCCGTGCCGCCCTTGGCGCCTCCTCCGGTGACGGGCCCCGCGACCGGTGGCTTGACGACCGCCGATGGGACCTGAACGGCGGTGATGCGCGCGTTCGTCCAGGCCGACGGCTCCCTCGGCTTGCCGTCGACCAGGCTGCCGAGCGGAGCATCTCGAGCATCACCGGAACCGGGGTGGCCGACTCGTGGAGCACCATCATCGTCGCGGGGACGATGCTTCCGAGCCCCCAGCCTCCGCGCACCTGGTTGTAGTCCGAATCGTCCCCGGCCCTCAGGCTGCAGCTCGCGTAAAACGTCTTCGGCACCGGGGAGGGCGCGGCGCCGAGATGTGCGGTGTCGCCGACGAGCACGCGTCCAATCACGAAGAACCGGCCGGCCGGCAGATTGAGCGTCGCCATCACGGAACCGTCGATCGGCGTGTAGACGCCGGTGGTGGGGAGAGCCGATGCATAGGCGCTGACGAGCCCGGGAGCGCCCGCATCTCCCTTCGCACCCGGATCGCCCTTCGGGCCGCGGTCGCCCTTCGGACCCGCCGGGCCGGCGGGTACCGCTCCCGCAGTCCCCCCTAGCGTCTTGGGGATCATCGAGGCCGGGAGCTTGCCGTTGCCGTCGAGGCGCGCGTACGCCGCCGCCCGGCGGCCGCCGAGTGCCTTGGCGTTGTTCGCCGTCCCGGCGACCTTGGCGTAGTCCGCACGCTTCGCAAACGGGGTGACCTCGAGCGCGGCTCGGCCGGCGGCCTCGCCGAGCGAGGTCGAACCGAGCACTGCTACGACGAGGGCAGTCGCGGACAGGGCAACCGGAAGACGCTGCATCACGACATCGCTCCTTGATTCGGACGGCGGACGAGGCCACCAGCGTACTAGACCGGCTTCAGCCCGACAACCGGCGGCGCGGCCCTCGGGAGGCAGGCCGAGGGCGTCCCCCGGCCCCTCGCGTCGATGCCGCGCATCACCGTCCCGCCCAATCCGCGAAACTCCCGGGCATGACGTCCGCCGCTCACCGATCCGCTCCGGGCGACTGAGCCTGTCTGTCTCCGGATGCAGTTCTCGAAATGGCACGCGCTCGGAAACAGCTACCTCGTCGTCGAGCGTGACGAGGCGCGGCCGATCGACGACGGCCGCGTCCGGCGGCTCTGCGACGGCGACATCGGGATCGGCTCCGACGGCGTGATCGAGATCGTCGCGCCACGAGGGATCGGTCGGCGGAGGTCGTGATCTGGAATCCCGACGGCTCGACCGCCGAGATGTCCGGCAACGGCGTTCGTATCGCCGCTCGCTGGCTCGCCGCGCGCACCGAGGCGGACGAGGTGGAGATCGCGACGCGCGGGACGCAGCGTTCACGGTGCGCATGCTCGGCGACCGCGAGGCGCGGGACGGAGCTGGGCGACGTCACGGTGGGCGAGCCCGAGTGATCGACGTGAGCGAGCCGGTCGAGTTCACGACCGCCTCGCTCGGCAACCCGCATGCGGTGATCCGTCTCGACGCCGCTACGCGTGACGATCTCCTTCGGCTGGGGCCGCTGCTCGAGACCCATCCGCGCTTCCCGGAGCGGACGAATGTGCAGCTCGTCGCGTCGACGGAGCTCACGACCTGACCGTGCTGGTCTGGGAGCGCGGCGCGGGGGAGACGAGCGCGTCCGGCTCGTCCGCCGTTGCGGCAGCCGCCGTCGCCGTCACGCGAGGCTGGTGTCGAAGCCCGGTCACCGTGCATCTGCCCGGCGGCGCGCTCGTGTCGAGCTCGAGGACGGCCGAGCCGCGCTCGTCGGGCCGGCGGTGAGGATCTGGCACGGGTACGACAGAGCTCTGCGTCAAGCGATACACTAGCTCTTTCCCTGCAAACAGCGTACCATCCGCACATGGGAGATTGCAGCGCTGCTCGCTCGTGGCGGCGCTCGTGGCGGTTGGCGCCGTCGAGCGCGGCCGACGACCTGGGTCCGCTCGAGACGAGCGGTCTCGTCGGGCAGGCACCCGCCGACTGGGGCTCGGATCGCGGACACCGGCGATCGCCTGACCGATCCCGCCACGTTGCTCGTCGCCGGTACGCGCGGGGCCGCGCCGCGCCGTCCGACTGTCAGGTGGCTGCGTATCGCGTCCCTGCCGCGGCGCCGTCGTCGTGGTCCTCGGCTGGCGCGGGTCGGCAGCCGACGGATCCCCCGCGACGCACCGACTCGCCTCGCTTCGTCTGCGCAGCCGATACTTCGCCTGCTTGACGGTCGCGGCGCGTCGGCGCAGATCGCGGTCAAGGGACGTGGCTACCAGGTGAACGTGCTGGTCGGCGATCACGCGACGCCGCAGACCGTGCCGACGCGATGGCCGTCGCGCGATCGCTCGCTCGCTCTCGACGCGACGCTCCTCGAGGGCTCAGACCGCGATCTCGAACTCTCGCAGGACGTCGTTGAGCGACGTCTTGAGGTCGGTCGATGCGCTCCGCTCACCGACGATCAGCGCGCACGGGAGCCCGTACGTACCAGCCGGGAAGGCCTTCTGACGCACGCCGGGGAGCACGACCTTGCGCGGCGGCACGACGCCCGCGGTACTCGACCGGCTCGGCACCGGTCACGTCGATGATCGGCACGGACGCCGAGAGGACGACGTTCGGCGCGATCACGGCGCCCGCGCAGACGAGGACGCCCTCGACGATCACGGCGCGCGAGCCGATGAACGCGCCGTCCTCGATGATCACCGGCGACGCCTGTGGCGGCTCGAGCACGCCTCCGATGCCGACGCCGCCCGCGAGGTGCACGTCCGCGCCGATCTGCGCACAGGAGCCGACCGTGGCCCAGGTGTCGACCATCGTGCCGGGCCCGACCCACGCGCCGATGTTCACGAAGCCGGGCATCAGCACGCAGCCCTCGGACAGAAACGAGCCGTAGCGGGCCACGCCGGGCGGCACGACGCGAACGCCGCGGTCGGCGTAGTCGGACTTGACCGGGATCTTGTCGAGGAAGTGGAGGCCGCCGGCGTCCATCGGCTCGACCTTCCGCAGCCGGAAGTACAGCAGGATCGCCTTCTTCACCCACTCGTTGACGACCCAGCCGTCGCCGCCGGCTCGGCGACGCGGATCTCGCCGGCGTCGAGCAGGCGGATCGCCTCCTCGATCGGCTGCTCCTCGACCTCGCCGGCCTCCCAGAGCTCGTCGATGCGCCTGGCGATCTCCACGCCGCAGATTCTCGCGCATCCGCACCGGGCCGTGCACCCTACGCGAGCGCCCGGAGCGGCCGATCGCCGCCGCGGCGCGCTCGAGTTAGAGGACGCCGGCGAGGATCTCGACCGCCCGGGCGCACTCTTCCTCGGTCTGGACGAGGGCGATGCGCACGTAGCCCTCGCCCGACGGGCCGAGGAACGAGCCCGGCGACACGAGGACGCCGTGCTCGAGCAGCCGCGCCGGCGAACTCTTCGGACGTCGTCGCCGTCGGGCACCGCGAACCAGATGTACATCGTCGCCGGCCCGCCTGCGAGCCGGAGCCCTGCCGCGCTCGAAGAGCCTCGAGCAGCAGCCGGCGCTTGCGCCGTACGCCTCGCGTGCTCGCTCGACGTGCTTCTCGTCCGACCAGGCGACGATCGACGCGCGCTGGACGAACTCCTGCGGCGCGGTGCCGACGTTGGGTCGGAACTGCTTCAGGCCGCGATCAGCTCCGGGTCGCCGGCGACGAAGCCCGTGCGGTAGCCGGTCATCGACGAGCGCTTCGACAGCGTGTTGAAGACGACGAGATTCGTCCAGTCGTCGAGTTGGAGCGCGGAGGCCGGCGGCTCGTCGATCCACAGCTCCGAGTACGCCTCGTCCGAGCTGCGACGACGAAGCCGTGCCGTCGCGCCAGCGCCGGCCGCGCGTAGAACGCGAGCGGCATGATCGCGCCGGTCGGGTTGTTGGGGGAGTTGACCCAGACCAGCGCCGCTGCTTCCAGTCGCAGGTGACCGGCGTCGAGATCGGGCAGCCACGCGTTCCGCCTCGAGCAGCGGCAGCGCCACACGTTCGCGCCGGCGAACAGCGCGCCGCGCTCGGGCACGGGATAACCGGGCTCGGTGACGATCACCGTGTCGCGCCCGCCTCGAGATCGAGCACGACGGGGGCGAACGTGAAGATCGCCTCCTTCGAGCCGAGGGTGGGGATCACGTGGAGCTCGGGATCGAGCGTGACCTCGAAGCGACGCCTCGCCCAGGCCGCGATCGCCTCGCGCAACTCGGGGAGCCCCACCGCGGCCGGATACCCCATCCGCTCGCGAACACCTTCCTTCAGCGCCTCGATGATGAGCGGGTCGGTGGGCTCACGCGGGTCACCCATGCCGAGGTCGATCACCTCGAGACCCCGAGCGCGCCTCTCGG
>CAWBZF010000001.1:0-1176489 GCA_963793235.1 uncultured Gemmatimonadales bacterium | reverse complement strand
AGCCGGACGCGCCCGCCGAGGACGAATCCCAGGCCGCCTGCCTCGCGCGAGGCGAGCAGATGCAGGATGTCGAGCCGCGTCAGGAAGTCTTCGGTATCGTCGCTCTCGCCCGCTGCCAGCCGCTCGAGCAGCGACGGCTCGCGCCGACGCCCCTGCTCCGCCTCGGGAACGAGCGCATCGCTCGTCGCCGCGAGCCTGAGTGTCGTCTTCCGCGTGCGGAAAATGCACGACCAGCACACGCCCTTCGATCGCGGTGACGCGTCCGCTGCCGAGCTCAGGATTAAAGCGGTGGGTCAGGTCGTCCCCGACGGACCAGACATGCACGAGTCTGATCTTACAAGGTCATATGTGTGAGCGAAAGGTTCTCGGATTACGGCGGCCAGCTCGTCCAAATGAACCTTTCACCGCCCAGTTCGCCCCCTCTCTCTCTTTTTTTTTTTTTTTTTTTTTATAAAAATTTCCTTGGGCCGTGTTTTTGAGATGGCTTGTAGTCTCAGGTCGTGCGCAACGTCAGAACCATCGTCCTCGGAGCGGCCGCGGTACTGGTCTTGGGCGCCTCACTTCTGGCCGCGTGGGTCATGCGTCCCGCCGACTCGGCGGGGCCGTGTGTCGTCGTCAGCGGCCCGGCCACGGTTCCCGACATCCCGGAGGCGAGTGGGCTCGCGGTCAGCCGCCGCACGCCAGGCCTGCTCTGGTCTCACAACGATTCGGGAAATGCGACCGTGCTGTTTGCGCTCGACACCGCGGGCACGGTGCGCCGACAGGTCCGCGTCCCGATTCGCACGCGCGACTGGGAAGACGTGTCGGCCGCACGCTGCGCGTCGGGCGACTGCTTGTACATCGCGGATATCGGCGACAACCGGCCCGCACGACGACAGGTCCAGATCTATCGCGTGCCCGAACCAGCGGCTGGCGATGTGGAAACGGCGCCGCCCGAGGTCTTCACCGCGACCTACGCCGACGGGCCGCACAACGCCGAAGCGATGTTCGTCGTCGGTGCGGACCTGTTCATCGTCACGAGAGACCGCACGGGCGGCGTCTATCGAGCGACGGTGTCATCGTCCGGCAGCCGCGAGCTCACGCTGACGCGCGTCGGCCAACTTGGGCTGGCGGCCGTCACCGATGCCGAAACGTCCCGCGACGAGCAGTCGGTCGTCGTGAGAACGTCCCACGAGGCCGTCCTCTACCGGACCGCCGATCTCGATGCGCGGCGGGAACGTCCCCTACTTTCGCATTCCGATCGACGGGTTGCGGGAACCCCAGGGCGAAGGCGTGGCGCTCGACGGCAACATGCTCTATCTGTCGAGCGAAGGCCGACCGTGGAACCGCGCCGGCCGGTTCATCAGCCTGCGCTGCGACTGGCCCCCATAGCCTCGAGCCGGTGCAGGACGCCTGATCCGTCTGACGCGGACAATGCTACGCCTGCGATACGATCGACCGCGATGGCCGCATTCGATGCCGCCGACGATCGGCTGCGGCGCTGGATCGCCCGTCATCGCCGCGTCTTTGCGCTCACCGGCGCCGGCTGCAGCACCGCCTCCGGCATCCCCGACTATCGCGACGACCAAGGCGAGTGGAAGCGGCGGCCGCCGGTCATGATCCAGGCGTTTCGGGCACAGGAGGCGGTCTACCGGCGCTATTGGGCACGCGCCTACGCCGGATGGCCGCGCTTCACCAGCGCCGCGCCCGCGCCGCGCATCGTGCCTTTGCCGCGTGGGAATCGGCCGGCACGCTCCGCCAGCTCGTGACGCAGAACGTCGACGGCCTGCACCAGCGCGCCGGCAGCCGCGCCGTCATCGATCTTCACGGCCGTCTCGACGTGGTCGTCTGCCTCGGTTGCGGCGCGCGCACGAGCCGCTCGGCGCTTCAGGCGGCCATCGCCGCCGCCAATCCGGGCTGGCGGGCGAGGCCGTGTCCGCTCCGGACGGCGATGCCGACATCGAGGCGCGCTCATCGAGTCGTTCGTGGCGCCGCGCTGCGAGCGGTGCGGCGGCCTGCTCAAGCCGGACGTCGTGTTCTTCGGCGAGAACGTGCCGGTCGAGCGCTACGCGCAGGCGCGCGAGGCGCTCGCCGGCGCCGACGCGCTTCTCGTCGCGGGCTCATCGCTGATGGTCTACTCCGGCTTCCGCTTCGTGCGTCTCGCCCACGAGGCTGGCCTACCCATCGCCATCGTCAATCGCGGCCGCACGCGCGGCGACGACCTCGCGGAGCTGAAGATCGCCGGCGACGTCGGAGCGACGCTGATCGACGCGGTCGGTGCGCTCGCGTGACTGGAACGCGATGGCCCAGAGGTGGGAGCCTCAGTTCCCCAGATTCGCTGCCACCACGTCTTCGGATCTGCTGGTGGAGGCGGCATCGCCTTGCCGCCGTTCATCGTGCGTCGAATGCCGTTGATGTCCCAGCCGGTCAGCGACGCCAGCGTCTGCGCCTCGCGCTCCTGTCGTTGCAACAGCTCCTGACGATAGCGGCTCGCGGCCTCGCAGGTGTCCGTCCCGGTCCACGCGTGGCGCAGGAATACCGTCCCTGAAAGTTGCTCCGATCCGCGGTTTCCTGGAACACCAGATCCTCGGGAAAGTGCGCCCCGTCATAGCGGACGTGCAGGCGGGTCAGAAACACGTTCTGCGGTTGCGCGATCGGCGGACGGCCGCGTGCGATGGGCATCTGGCCGTTCGAACCCTCGTCGAGCCAGAAGACGCCCAAGTGCCGCAGCTCCTCACGAGACAATGGATTCGACGCGCACGGGTCGCACCACGCCATGTCCCACGCGTACTCGGTAAAGAGGGTGGTCATGTTCTCCTTCCGCACCTGCTCTGAGAACATCGCTTTGTAGAAGTCGGGAAATCGGTCTCTTCACGTACACCGGCACATCCATGTCGCTCGGCAGCTTCACCGTCCGGTAGTTGGTCGCCTCGACCCTGCCGTTTCTCGTCAGTGCGTAGACGAACAGCTCCTGGGTGCCCTCCGCGTTCACCGTCCCCAGCCGGATGGGCAGCATGAACTTCGGCGATTCGAACGCGACTTGAATTGGACGCAGCATCGGTACCCGAGCTTGAGCTGCTCCTGCAGGTTGACCCTGGCCACGAAGAACTTCATGTTCTGCTTGATGTAGCTGGCGAGCACGGCTGAGGCTCCGGACGGGACTCTGTAGCCGTTCTCGCGCAGCCACGTTTCCAGCCCGCCGCTCTGCAGGGCGGAGAGAATCAGGATGTCGTACTCGCCGACCGTGTATTGAGCTTCGATCGTGACGCCCAGGCTGGCCCCGCCGCCGCGTCCGGCGCTCATTTTTGCCACGGGAGCGGCCATCGGTAGCGCTTGCTCCATCCGGTCGTAGGCGCGCGTGGCGCACGGATTCTCGTCGAAGTACTCCACCAGCCGCGGCGACGAGTACGCGTCGAGGTGATCCAACAGCGACTTGTCGCCGATGTGAATCTGATCCTTCTGGAGCACGGTCGGTACCGGAATCACGACCGCGAACTCCTTCAAGTCCCCCTTGAAGTCGTTCGCCATCGTCAACACGGTCTTGTCCTCGTGGCGTACGAGCACGACCTGCGAGGCCTTGTTGAATAGTTTCGTGTCAGCCTTCGCTACGTAGAATCCGCAGAAGCCGAGCAGCGCCTGACCCGACCACGCGAATATCCCAATCAGCGCCGTGCTGAGCAGCAACCTCGTCAGCCGCCTGTGTCCCTGCATGAGATTCATCCTTTCTCGATAGCGGACGCCCGATAGTCGGGCGTGACCAGTCGTAACGCGTACCCGGGAGCAGACAATCGATGAGCGGCACGAGCACTGACATCCCGGCGAGCGACCACAAAAGGCCGTTCGTCCGGAACAGCCGGAACTGGACGTACCAGGCGCCGGCAGCGACGAGCGCGCCGAACAGCACGCGGCCCGCCCGCGAATTCGGCGTCGTCCGCGGATCGGAAATCATGAAGAAGGTGAAGAGGAGGAGGGCGCCGCTCTGGAGCCGGTGGATCGGAATGCGCATCGGCTCGCCAAGGTAAATGGAACGAGCGAACACGAGCGTGAGGTACGAGGCGATGAATGCGAGCGTCACATCGCTCCGCGCTGCGCGATTGACGACGAGGCCGCCAAGGCAGGCCATCAGGAACCCAAAGAACGCAGCGTTCCCCCATTGGCCTGGTGAGACCCATACCTGTCCCGTCGCGAGCATCATCGCGACGACTCCGAAGTTGGTCGGGTTGAACAGATGCTTGCCGCGGACGCGGAGCACGAACTTGCTTGCGATCGTCACCACCGCCCCGATGACCGCGAGCAACGGATCGTTGGTGCGCAGCAGCAGACCGAGCGAGAGGCCGGAAATCAGGGCACTCCTCGGATCGAAGGAGGGCAGTTTCCAGATTTTCGTACAGGCGGCCTGCGTCAGGAGCGCGACACCGAGCAGCATCGCGGCCCGGCCCGCCGTTATGTCGAAATCGAGCCAGACCATGCCGTAGCCCAGCAGCGTCGCGAGCATGGCGATCTGGTAGAACCGCGGGTCTCGAAAAACCACGGCTTGCCCCCTTCCCTGCCTAGAACGGGGGGATGCGGTCTTCTTGCAATGCGGGGATCCGAGGTCCTGGATCCAGGGCTCGGGTCACAAAAGGGGGTCAGCGTTTGGCTTTGCTCGCGTAGACCTTCGGCGCGCGGCCAGTGCGGTCCGTGAGCGCCGCCAGCAACGGGGCAATCTGCGATTCCTCGAACCTCATGACGACGTACCGCGATTCCATGTTGGTCCGCACGACCAGCCAGTGCCGCCGAGTCGATCGATCCAACGGCCGCAGCGCGCCGGTGACCGGTGCCGGGCCCTTCGCCGAGCTCCACAAGGGCTGCCGCCCGAGCGAGTAGGCCGTCGAAATGACGCTGCCGTATGGCACGAGGTTGAGCGGCTGGACCGTCCCGGCCGTCACCGTGAATTTGCAGTCCGACAGTGTCAGCTTCGCGTCACGCTCGACGCCACCGCGCACCACGACCTTCGTGTCGAACACGAGAGGCGGCGGTGTCGTCACGACAGGGTCAGCGTGATGCGGTTTCGCATGGAGCAGGGGGACACAGGCGAGCGCTGCCACGCACGCCGCAAACGCCACGAGGCTTGATTCGACGCGCGACTCACGCCCGCTCGAGAATCTGACTCGCCGGCCGGGCGTTCGACTCTCCGGCGCGGCCGCTGCAGCCGCAGAGGGCTGCGGCAGCTTCGACAAGGCGCTATTCCGCCGGACGGAATAGCCGGCGGCTCTCCCCAACGCCACGCGAAACGCTGCCGCTGTCTGAAAGCGATCGCTCCGGGATTTGGCCAGCGCGCGCATGACAATCGTTTCGCACCACGCCGGTAGATCGTTGCCGTGACGCCAGATCGGCGTGGGCGCATTCGAGAGCTGCTGCTGGATCATGTCGAGCGGTGTGTCCGCCTCGAAAGGCAGCGCGCCCGTCAACAGGCGATAGAACATTACTCCCACCGAATACACGTCGGCCTCCTCGCCAACGCCGTCGCCGAGCGCCTGCTCCGGCGCCATGTAGGCGGGCGTGCCGACGATGTAGCCCTCCGAGGCGGAGTGCTCGGCGCGCCGGGCGTGCGCAACGCCGAAGTCCATGATCTTGATCCCCAGCTCGGTCAGCATGACATTCGCCGGCTTCAAGTCACGATGGACGACGCCTGCGCGATGGGCGTGTTCGAGCGCCGACAGAATCTGGTCGATCAGGTACGAGGCGCGATCGAGCGGCAACGGTCCAAGCCGATCGCAGAGCTGCTCGAGCGTTTCGCCACGAACGAGCTCCATGACCATCAGCAGCTCGGTCGGCGAGGTGTAGAGCTCGTGGATGGTGGCGATGCCCGGGTGATTCAGGCTCGCCAACACCGCCGCTTCCGCCCGGAAACGCTCGAGCGTCTGGATTCGGCGAGAGAAGGATTGAGAATCTTGACGGCGACTTCGCGGCCGAGCGATTCGTCCACCGCCTTGTAGACGATGCCCGTCGCGCCGCGGCCGAGCGTCCCGATGATCCGGTATTTGCCGAGAGTGGTGCCATGCATAGACACTTCGCACCGACGCTAGGCTGGGGATAGGCGTACAGTACGACGCGGGCGCCGCCGTGTCAATGCGTCGAAATGGCATATCGACACTCGATTTGGATGACGTTTTCGGCTCCGAACTTACAAAATGTGCCTCCCCGCGCGCGCCGGCGTGCGACTTCGCGCCTGCCGCCGACGGCGTGGAACTTGAATTCCACGCAGTCCCAGGGTTGGGTGTGTGTGCCGCTTTGCGAGCGGTCCAAACAAAGGAGCGGAGGCCGCGATGGCGAGACTCACGCTACAACTTCAAGACCGGGTGTTGAAGGAATACGCGATTGGCAGGATGGCGACCATCGGCCGCCAGGCCGACAACACGATCGTCATCGATAGCCCGGCCGTGTCGAGCCATCACGCGAGCCTGTTCAACGACGGCGGGTTCCTGGCCGTCGAAGACCTGCAAAGCACGAACGGCACGTTCGTCAACGGCGTTCGCGTGAGCCGCAAGATCCTGAAGCACGGAGACGTGCTCCAGGTCGGCCAACACAGCCTGATGCTCGACCAGATGTCAGACGGTGACGCGCAGCGCGGCGAAGACGCCGGCGAGGCGACGCCGAATCAGGGTGAAACCGTCTTCATCGACAAGAGGACCCTGGTGGCCAGGCTGATGCAGTCCGAGACCGAGGCGCGGAAATACGATGCTTTGTTGGGGAGACTCGCCGACGTCGAAACTGTCGCGCGGCGGGCGACGACGGAAGCGCAGACGGCCGTGCTGCGCGTGATCGCCGGCCGGGCAGATCAAACGGTCTACCGGCTCGAGGCGCAGACCTCGATGATCGGCAAGAGGCAATCGTGTCTCGTCCGCTTGCGCGGCTGGTTCAAGCCGCAGCTCGCGCTGGCGATCTCGCGCAACCGTCAAGGGTACGTGGCCACGTGGCTCGGCGGCGCGATCATCATCGACAACAAACCCATCAACGGACGCCATGAGCTGAAGAACGGCGACCTCATCGACGCCTGCGGGTTGCTGCTGGAATTCAATCTGGAAAAGTAACTACTTCGGCGTCACGCGGAACAGCCCGCCGGGATTGGCGTCCTCGAGCATCCACACCGCGCCGTCCGGAGCGACCTCGACGTCGCGAATGCGGTGGCCGACGCTCCAGCGTTCGGCGGGCGTGGCGCCGCCCTTGCCGTCGAACGTGATGCGGTTGAGCGTCTGCGTGCGCCATGCCGCCGATCAGCGCCGAGCCCTGCCACTGCGGGAACATCGCGCCCTTGTAGAACGTGAGGTTGCCCGGCGCGATGACCGGCGTCCAGTAGATGACCGGCTTGGTCAGGTCAGGCCGCGTGTCCGGGCTCGGGATCGGCACGCCGTTGTAGTTGGTCGCGTACGAGACGAGCGGCCAGCCGTAGTTCTTGCCGGGCTCGATCAGGTTCAGCTCGTCGCCGCCTCTCGGGCCGTGCTCGAGCTTCCCACAGCCGGCCGTCGGGCGCGAACGCCAGGCCGTAGGGCGTGCGGTGACCGGTGCGTCCAGGTCTCCGCCGGCGCCAGGTTCGGCCCGGGGAACGTGTAGGTGCTGACGACGGGCGCGGTCTTGGCCACTTCCGTGTCGCGCGGCGGATCGATCAGCGGAACGCTCGCCGCGCCGGTCTTCCCGGCCATCGGATTGCCCGGCGCGGGCTTGCCGTCGAGCGTCAGGCGCAGGATCTTGCCCAGCGCCTGGTCCGGATCCTGGGCGGGCGTCATGCGCTGGCGATCGCCGACCGTCAGGAACAGATACTGGCCGTCGGGAGAAAAGGCGATCTGGGCGCCGAACTGTCCGCCCTTGCCCTTGGGCATCTGGCGCCACAGCACCTCCAGTCCGTCCAGGCTCGCCGTGCCCTCGCCGATGGTCAGCCGGGCCCGGGCGAGCGCCAGGCTCGACCCGCCGTCGCCCGGCTCCGCATAGGTCAGGTAGACGTTGTGGTCGGTGGCGTAGCGCGGCGACAGGAACACGCCCAGCATGCCGCCCTGCCCCTGATGCAGGACGGCCGGCACGTTCGCGACCGGCGTCTTCGCGCCCTGCTGGGTCACCAGCCAGACCGGGCCGGGCTTCTCGGTGATGAGCATGCGTCCATCGGGCAGGAAGGCGATGCGCCAGGGCAGGTTGAACGTCGCCACCTGGGTCATCGTGAACGGCAGGCTCGGTTCGGGCTTCTGTTCGCCCGCGTTGATCTGTGCCCGCGCCGTGGTCGACACCAGCGTCAGAAGCAGAGCCGCATTCACGAACGTTTTCATGTGTGCTTTCCTTTACCCTTTACCGCCGCCGATCGGGATACGCCAGGATGAAATTGCCCCGATTGGGCATCTGGACCTGCGGCAAGGTCTTCGCGTCCATGACCGCATCCTTGGCGATGATCCCGTTGAGGCTGAGCAAGTACGCCGTGAGCGCGTAGGCCTCCGGATCGGTGAGCGAGTGCGGCGCCGGATAGGGCATCGCGCGGCGCACGTAGTCGAACACCGTCGTCGCATACGGCCAGTAGCTCCCAATCGTCTTGATCGGCGCCGGGCTCGTGAGCGTCCCCTGCCCGCCGACCAGCCGATCGTTCACGGTCCCCGAACCTTGCGGCCCGTGACAGGCGATGCATTTCGTGCTGTAGATCGCTTCGCCCTGCGCGGGCGTGCCGGAGCCCGGCGGCAGCCCGGCGCCGTCCGGTCCGATGCTGACGTCGGCGGACTCGACTTGAGCCGCAGTTGCGGGCACTCCGAGTCCCGGCCCTTTCGGCGCGACCTTTCGCGCCGGGGCCGGGGGCGCGGCCTTGCGTTGTGTAGTCGTCGCGGCGGGCGCGGTCTGTCGGGCGGCGATCGTTGCCACGCCGATGACGCCGGCGAGCAGGACCGGCACCGCAAGCGACGCGCGAACACGCGCGCGTGAGCGCGCGATGGTTACGAGTAGACATTCCGCACCTCCCCGGCCGCGCTCACACTCCAACTGGCGATCGCGTGATAGTGGTAGCGGTGTGCGTGTCCGCGCTCCGCGATGAAGGCGCGATGCGAGATCTGTGCGGCGCCTGTTTCGTCGACGGCCCGGCTCATCAGGACGGCGGGACTTCCATCCCACCGCCACGCCATTCGAAATCGCGTGAGCGCCTTCGGCAGAACAGGATCCGACAAGGCCGATGGCGCCCAGGTCTTGCCGCCGTCGGCGGAGACATCGACACGACGAATGCGCCCGGCGCCGGTCCAGGCCAGACCTGAGATTTGATAGAGACCCGGTCCCTGCATGCGTCTGGCCGCCACAGGGCGACGTGATGACCGACTTCACGCCCATCGGAAACGTGAACTGCCGCGCCTGTCCGTTCGGCATGAGGTCCGTGTACTTCGATGTCTCGTCTTTCGTCATCACCGGCCCCGCGGTCACCTTCAGCCGGCGCAGCCATTTCACGCTCGTGTTGCCTTCCCAGCCGGGCAGCAGGAGCCTCATCGGATACCCGTTTTCCGGACGCAGGCGTTCGCCGTTCTGATAGATCGCAATCAGGGCATCGTCCCACGCCTTTTCGATCGGGACGCTTCGGCTCATCGCCGCGGCGTCGGCGCCTTCGGCCAGCAGCCACTTCCCCGCCGGCCGCACGCCCACCTCGTCGAGCAGCGTCGACAACGGCACCCCCGTCCAGTCGCTGCACGACAGGAGACCGTGCAACGCGCCGGCACCACCTTGCGGCGGGTCGACCGCATAGAGGCCGGCGCTGTTGCCGGAACACTCGATGAAGTGAATGCGCGAGACCAGCGGATAGCGTGAGAGTGACGCCAGGTCGAACGTCAGCGGCCGGTCCACCAGCCCGTGAATCAGGAGCCGATGCTCGCCGGGGGGAATGTCGGGCACGCCGCTGTGATGCCGCTCGAAGTGCAGCGCACTCGGCGTGATGATCCCTTCAAAATGCTCGAGCGGCGAACGGGATGACCCGGAGCCCGTCGTGCCGGTGACCGGCGCCACGATGCGTTGCACGGCCGACTCGTATGGCGATCGTTCTCCATACGGGCGCAACCCCTGTCCCGGCCTCTTCATCCATGACGGCACGTCCTGTTGAGCCGCGTCCGCCGGGCGCGCGCGCAAAAGGGCGAGGCCGGCCGCACCCACGCTCGACGAAAGAAACAGCCGCCGGTGCAACAGTCCTCCACCGGCGACCGTCTCGATGTGCTTGTTGTTTCGCGTCGTCATAGCGCCCGCCTTTCAATGCTGAATGCTGAGTGCTGAATGCTGAAGTAAATGCTGAATTCTTCGTCCTTCCGACTTCACTTCAGCATTCAGCATTCAGCATTCCATTGCGAGAGCCGCGGCGCGGAGCAATAGGCAGGCGCCGCCACCGGCCGTGGCCACGAAGGTCGCCATGAGCAACAGCACGAACGTGGTCGCGGCCGAGCCGAACTCGCCACGCCCAGATGCAGGACCGTCGCGGACACCGTCACGACCATCACGCCCGCCGCGGCCGCCGGCACGAGCCCCGGCAGGATGCGCGTCAGCCCAGGCAGCGTGAGGCCCACGGCGGCGAGCACCTCCGCCACGCCCAGAAACAGCTGGAACCAGCGCGGCAGCATCGCGTTCATCAGCACCGCGATGTCGGGCGGCGGCACCAGGAACATGATGCCGTGCGCCAGGAAGGCCAGCGCCAGCAGCACCTGCAGGATCCACAACGCGATGTTCATCGTGTCCTCCCGGCGCGACTCGACCCGCGCCTCTACCGACACGTCGAACGGGCCACGGCCATATCGACGGGCGGGGGGAAGTCTCTGACATTTGGCAGTCGACAGTCGTCAATCGTCAATCACAGTCGGCGGTGCCGAGTCGGTAGTCGACAGCCCGGTCGACCGTCGATAGTCCGAGTCGGCTCTCGACTGTCACCTGCAACGCGGAAGAGACCGTCGATTCCGACTGTCGACTCTGACTGCCGACTGAAGAAGACTCGGGTACTGCCGACTGTGACTGACGACTGACGACTGCCGACTGTCGACTGTCCCAGTTCAGTCGTAGCGAAGAGCGACGAGCGGATCGACGCGCGAGGCGCGGCGGGCCGGCAGGTAGGCGGCCAGCTGCGCGGCCGCCGCCAGCAGCGACGATCGCGCCGGCCATGGTCGCGGGATCGGTCGGCGTCAGCCCGAACAGCATCGACTCGACCCACCGCGACGCGGCCCACGCCGCCGGCAGGCCGAGCGCGATGCCGATCAGCACGAGCCGGGCGCCGCTCGTCGAGCACCAGCGCCACGACCCGCGCGTCCCTGGGCGCCGAGCGCCATCCGGATGCCGATCTCCCTCGTGCGCTGCGCCACGCTGTAGGCCAGCAGGCCGTACAGCCCGACGCAGGCCAGCGTCAGCGCCAGCAGCCCGAACCCGCCGGCGAGCGTCGCCATCATCCGCTCCTGGACCATCGTCGCCTCGACCTGCGCTCGAGAGCGGCCGGACTTCGATCGGCGCGCCCGGCAGCGTCGATTGCAGCGCCTGCTGGATCGCCGACGCCGCCTGCGCCGAGCGGACCGGTCGCCCGGACCGCCAGCGTCGTCGGAAAGTCGCCGGTGCAGCTGCGCGTACGCGACGTAGACGGTCGGCGGCGGCGCGGCGCGCAGGCCGGCGGCGTTCGTGTTCCTGACGAGCCCGACGATCTCCAGATCCCGTGCGCTGGCCCCTCACGCTCGCCGAGAGATGCTGGCCGACCGGATTCTGATTGGGGAAGTGCCGCTGCGCGAACGCCTCGTTGACGACCGCGACGCCGGGACGCGTCCGCCGAGTCGCGATCCGTGAACTCGCGGCCCGCCAGCAGCGCGAATCCGCATCGTCGCGAAGAAGCCGGGCCGGCGCCGATGAAGAAGGCGTTGTCCCTCTCCGGGATCGGCTGTCCCGCCGGCACCGCCGGCTCGCTCCAGATCGATCCGCTCAGCGGCGTGTGGGTCGACAGGCTCGCCGACAGCACCCCGGGCAGCCGCCGCACCTCCTCGAGCAGCTCCGGCGGCAGCGGCGTCCGGCGGCCCTCGAGATCGACGAGCAGCACGCCCTCGGCGTTGAAGCCCGGGATCGAGATTCTGAAGATTCTGCAGCGTGCGGACGAACAGGCCGGCGCCGGCGAGCAGCACCAGCGACAGCGCCACCTGCGCGCTCACGAGCGACGGCAGCAGCCGCGACCGCGACGCTGCTCGTCCGCGCGTCTTCCTTGAGCGCCGCGGCCGGTCCGGCCGCGGTCGTCTGCAGCGCCGGCGCGAGGCCGAAAACGACGCCGGTCGCGATCGCGACGCGCGCTGGTGAACGCCGAGGACGTGCCAGTTCGGCGTCAGATCGAACACGATCTGATCGGCCCGCTCGAGATCAGGCTGACGAGGAAGCGGCCGGAGACCCACGCCAGCGCCGACGCCGAACGCCGCCCCGACGAGCGACAGCAGCGTGCTCTCGATCAGGAGCTGACGCACGATTCGGCCGCGGCCGGCGCCGATCGCCAGACGCACGGCGATCTCTCGCTGCCGCGCCGACGCGCGCGCCAGCAGCAGGCTCGCGACGTTCGCGCACGCGATCAGCAGCACCACGCCGACGACGGCCATCAGCACGAGCAGCGGCTTCCGGTAGATCTCCCGCAGGTACGTCCAGCCGGTGCCGCCGGGCGTCAGCTGGAACACCGACTCGGCCATCGCCTTTCGCCGGCGAGGCCGGCCAATGCGGCGCAATCACCGCGTCGGCGATCCGCGGCCAGACCGCGTTGAGGCGCGCGGTCGCCTGCGAAACCGGACACGCCCGGCTGCGGCCGCGCGAGCACGCGCAGCCAGAAGTTGCCCGGACCGAGCAGCGGCGCCGCGCTCGGGTTGACCTGCGGAAGCGCGGCGACCGCCATCGTGATGTCGGCGATCGACCCGACGTTGGCGCCGACGAAGCCGCGCGGGCTGACGCCGACGATCGTGACCGGAACGCCGTTGATCTGGATCGTCTGGCCGACCGCGCCGGCGCTGCGCGCGAACTGGCGCTCCCAGTAGCCGTCGCTGATCACCGCCACCAGCGGCGCGCCGGGCTCGTCGTCCTCGCGGCGTGAGCAGACGGCCGGCGACCGGCTGCAGGCCGAGCGTCTCGTAGTAGCCGCCGGTGACGAGCGCGCCGGGCACGCGACTGACCGACACCGGGCGCGCCGACGTCGAAGCTGAAGCCGCTGAAGCCGGCCGACGCCCGCGAAGATCTCGCGCTGCTCGGCGAGCGCGCGGACGATCGCATAGGAGAAGCTCGTCGCCCGGAGCTCCTTCGGGCTCGGCGGCCTGGAACGCGACCTGCACCAGCTCCTGCGGATTCGCGCACCGGCAGCCACCGCAGCATCAGCGCGTCGATCAGGCTGAAGATCGCCGTGTTGGCGCCGATGCCGAGCGCCAGCGTCAGCACGACGACGACGGTGAAGCCGGGGTTCCTGACGAACATGCGGAAGGCGTAGCGCACGTCGCGGCCGATCTCGTCGAGCCAGCCGCCGTGGCGATAGGTGCGGACGCGTTCCTTGGCCTGCTCGACGCCGCCGAGCTCGAGCATCGCCAGGCGGCGCGCCTCGGCCGGCGGACAGGCCGTCGCGCATCTTCTCGGCCGCGGACATCTCGACGAAGGCCTGCAGCTCGTCGTCGAGGCGCTGCTCGGCGCGGTCGCGGCGGAGGATCCAGTCGAGCACGGACGCCAGCCGATGCAGGAGCGTCATGCGCCCTCCAGCACGCTGGTGATGGCGAACGCGATCCGGTCCCAGCGCTCGCCGATGCTGTTCGAGCTGCCGGCGCCCGGACGCCGTGAGCCGGTAGTACTTGGCGTTGCGGTTGTTCTCGCTCGGCCGCCACTCGGCCTTCAGCTTGCCGTCCTGCTCGAGGCGGTAGAGCGACGGGAACAGCGAGCCGGGATTGACCTGGAAGTTGTCGTGGCTGAGCGCGGCGAGCCGCTGCGAGATGCCGTAGCCGTGCATCGGCTCGCGGGCGAGGATCGTCAGGATCATCAGGTCGAGCGTGCCCTGCGGGAATGTCGAGCTTGTCCACGTCGCCTCCTCCACGTGGCGCCCTTTAGGGCACCAAGATGAGAGACATGGTAGCCCAGGACACCTTTAGGTTGTCAAGAGGAGAAACGACAGCACCCTGCGCGTCACTCGGAGCGCAGGGCCACCATCGGATCGACCCGCGCCGCGCGCCGCGCTGGAAGGTAGCCGGCGACCGCCGTCGTCACGAAGCAGAATCGCCGCGGCGGCGGCCAGCGCCCACGGATCGGCCGGGCCGATCGTCGACAGGAACCGCGACACGAAGCCGTCCTCCCGCCAAGGTGATTCCCGAGACCGGCGACGGCGCCGAGCGCGGCGACCATCAGCGCCTGACGCATGACGAGCTCGAGCACCGATCGACGCTCGGCCCCGAGCGCGAGACGCAGGCCAATCTCGCGCGTACGCGCCGTGACGAGGTGCGACATCAGTCCACCGAGCGCACCGCAGGCCAGCAGCAGTGACGTCGCGCCGAGGAACACGGCAATCACGGTGATCAGACGCTCGCCGACGAGCGATTCGTCGATCCGGTTGCCGACGCTCTGAATCGTGAGCGGCACCGAGGCGTCGACCATCCGCACCGCCGCTCGAATCGACTCGGCCATCGCCGCCGGCGGCCCCTGCGACGCGCACCTCCGCGACGAGATTCCGGTCGCTCACGATCTCCGGCACCTGCATGTAGGGCAGATACGCGATGCGCCTCCGCTCTTCGCGCACATTCTGATACGTGGTGTCGCGCGCGACTCCCACCACCTCCAGACGCGTGGCGTCTCGGCCCATGACGAGATGCCGTCCGATCGGCGAGTCGTTGCCGAAGTAGGCGCGGGCAAGCGACGCGTTGATGATGACGACCCGCGGGGCGCCCTCCCGGTCGCTCCAGTCGAAGTCCCGCCCCGCGACGATCGGCGTGCCCGTCGTGGCGAAGTAGCCGGGCGAGGTGGCATTGAGATAGGTGCGCACCGCCGGACTGGGGGGCGGCGGTACACCGCCATCGGCCGCGAAGGTGTCCCACCACGATCCTTGTTCGTTGCTGATCGGCGGCTTGTAGGAGAGGCTCGCCGACCGCACGCCCGGCGTTTCACGAAGACGCCGCAGGAGCTCGCCGTAGTAGACCGTCAGATCGGGCGCACCAGCCGCACGGCGTCCCGGTGCGCTCAACGGCGACATCGCGTCGACGCCAACCACCAGCAGGTTCTCGCGCGCGAAGCCGATGTCGGTCTCGAGCAGCTGCCAGAGATTGCGCGCGAACAACGCCGAGCCCGCGAGCAGGGTCAGCGAGATGGCGACCTGCACGACGACGAGCAGTCTGCGCCCGTGCGGGCGCGGTGGACGGCTGCCCGTCTGCCGCGTCCCGCCATCGAGCATGGACGCCGGCGTCGAGGCGCGAGGCGCGAGCAATCGGCGCGATCGTGAACACCGCCGTCGAGACGCCCACGACGAGCGCGATGAAGGCGAACACGCGCCGATCGGGCGCGACGTTGACGACGACCGACTCGTAGCTGGTCGAGAGCAGGCGCACCAGCAGGTCTGTCGCCCAGGTCGAGAACAAGAGGCCCAGCGCGCCGCCGGCGACCGCCAGCAGCAGGCCTTCCACGAAGAGCTGCTGCGCGATCCGGCGCCGCCCCGCGCCGAGCGCCACGCGCAGCGCCAGCTCGTGCCGTCGCCCGGCGGCGGCCGCGAGCAGCAGGTTGGCGACAGTCGCGCACGCCGCCACGAGGAGCAGGCCCACCAGACCGAAGAGCAGCCACAAGGCGTCCCGGAACTGGCGGCGAACGGGCGAGAACCCGGAGGCGCCGGGCTCGAGGCCCGATGTGAACGTGAGGTAGCGCGGGCGGAAACCCGGGTCGACACCGTCGGCGGTCGCTCGCAGAATCTGCGGCCAGATGGTCTGGAATTCGGCGTCGGCCGCCGCCACTGACAGCCCCGGCCGCAGCCGGCCCATGATGTGCAGCCACGAGTTGCCGCGCCTCGTCAACGTTCGACGCTCGTCCTCGCGCATCCGCGGCAGCATCGTCAGCGGGATGGTGACGTCCGACGGCACGCCGACGGCCACGCCGAAGAAGTCTGGCGGCGTCACGCCGACGATCGTGAACGGCGTTCCCTCGATGCGGAGGGTCTGGCCGATAGCCGATGGCTCGCCGCCGAAGCGCCGCTGCCACGCCGAGTAGCTCAGGACCGCCACGGCCTGCGCATCGGCGGCGGATCGCCCGGAGTCGGACGCCGTGAGCAGCCGCCCGGCCGCGGGACGCAGGCCGAGCGTCTCGTGGATGCCGCCCGGTGGCAAGCAGGATCGGCGTCGACTCGGGCTCGCTGGTCCATTGCGCCTGGAGCCGCCGCGAGTCCCACGCGAACACGCTGCGACAACATGCCGGCCCTCGCGCTCACCTCCTGGAACACGGGGTAGGAAAACGACGGATCGCGCAGCCAGACGAGCTCGCCTGGCGACGCGACCGGCAGCGGCCGCAGGATTACCGCGTCGACGAGCGTGAACACCGTGGTGACGCCACCGAGGCCGCACGCCAGTGCGAAGAGCGCCGCGAGGGTCAGGCCGCGGCCGCCTGGCGAACTGCCGCAGGGCGAACCGTACGTCGTTCCAGAGATGATGGAAGGCCATGGCCCGGCTTCCGGCAAGGCTCGTGCCGATCCCCTTCGCACGCGCGCCACGCTCGGCGCGCGTTCGGGCGCGTGGCGACTGTTCGGATGCGAACAGCTGCGTCCCTCGAGCGGGATGGGAACAACCCCCTCGCCCTTCCACCTGCAGGCGTTGACGCGACGTCCGGCGTGTCGCGGCCAGGCTATCCGTTCGCCTATCTGTTCATGAACAGAAGAAAGTAAACGACGCCGAGAATCACGAGTGGCGGCAGGATCCACTTGAGGCCGTCGACAATCAGCCGGCGCGCCGGAATGGCCATCACCTGGCCCGCGTACACGATGACGGCACGCACCTCGGCTGGAACGAAGGGGTAACGGCTGCCCCGTCTCGATCGCCGCGCTGATGGCTGTCAGCTCCTCGATCGTCTTGCCCCTGTACTCACCGTCCAGCTCGTACGCCGTCGAGAGGATCAACGACTTCGCTTTCTCCTCGTGACTCTGCGGCTGCAGACCGCATCGCGCGCATCTGTCCACTGGGCGGTTCTTCGCCAAGCCGCACCTGATACATACTGCCCTTGTCATTTGCCGCCGCACTCGTTTTGCCGGGCTTCGTTCCGATCATAGCCGGCCGTAGTCTCCGCGGCCGTCGTGATGTGCCGTCGGCCGGTGTTTGCGAGATGGCTTCCGGACGCCGACACCAGCATGAACGACGGGCTGGCTTGACACGCCGCTCGGGAGCGCGCATCGTATTCTTCAGCGCGCGCTGGGGCGCCTCCTGTCCGCGGCAAGGGATTTCCCACCCAGCCGGTTCGACCAACACGTTCGAACCTTCTTCCAGCCTGGCGATCAGCGGACCTCAGGCAGTTTCGGAGGAAGGTCATGCCCCGACCAGTCACGCCCGATCTCACGCTCGACGGCCTCAAGAAAGAAGCCAAGCGCTGGCTGAAAGCCATCCGCGCGAATGACGCGACTGCGCGCGCGCGATTCGTGCGCGCCCTTCCCGACGCGCTCGCCGGCGCCGACCCTGCGCGATGTCCAGCTCGCGCTCGCGCGCGAGTTCGGGCTCGACGGCTGGACGACACTGAAACAGACGTTGTTGAATCGCCGCCTTCGCCAAGGCTTCGGCGAGCCAGGCCTGCGACGGCCACCCCGTCGCTGGACGAGGCGGTCTCGCTCTTCCTCGACAACGCCTGTCCCGACCATCACGTGCGCGGCGGATCCGATCACGTCCGCGCCGAGCACACGGCGATGCGTCTCCTTGCTCGCCATCCGGAAATCGCGACCGCGAACTTCTATACCGCTGTCGTCTGCGGCGATCTCGACGCGGTGAATCGCGCGCTCGCGGCCGACCCGGGTTGGGCGACACGCCCGAACGGCGAGCCCGGGCCGGAGAGAACCGGCGTTGGAGGCGAAGGGGATCTGACCAAGAGAGACTGGGGCTCGAAGGGCTGGGAGCCGCTCTCCTATCTTGTGCTTCACTCGCTTGCCGCTGCCTGTCGGTCACCGAAAACGCCGTCGCGATCGCGCGCGCCCTCCTCGACCATGGCGCGAATCCCAACGTGTATTTCATGGCCGGCGACAGCCGGTACACGCCGCTCACCGGCGCGATCGGCGAAGGCGAAGAAGGCCGGCCCGCGCATCAGCAGCGAGACGCGCTCGTGCGGCTCCTGCTCGAACGCGGCGCCAACCCGTACGACGAGCAGGTCACCTACAACATCCATTTCAATGGCAAGGTCCTGTGGTTTCTCGAGCTGATCTACGAGCACGCGCTGCGGACGGGCCGAGCGGCGGACTGGGCCGATCCGGAATGGCAGATGCTCAACGCCGGCGGCTATGGGACCGGCGCGCGATGGTTCCTGGACGTCGCCGTCGAGCACAACGACGTGCAACTGGCCGAGTGGTGCCTGTCGCATGGCGCGAATCCGAACTCGGCGCCGGGCCCGCAACGGCGAAATCGCCAACGCTCGCTCTATGAGGAGGCCGTGTTCCGCGGACATGTGGACGTCGCGGAGCTGCTCGTCCGCTACGGGGCCACGCGTTCCTCGATGGCGCTGAATCCGATCGCAGACGCTCATCGCCGCCTGCTTGCGCGACGACAAGGCCGCGATCCGCGACGAGATCGCCAGACACCCGGAGTTCCTGAAGTCCCACGAAGCGCTCTTCGCCGCGACGAAATACAACCGGCGCGAGGCAGTCGAGCTGTTGCTCGATCTGGGCACGTCACCAGACGTCGAAAGCCCGGAGGGCGAGCGCGCGCTCCACATCGCGGCGTATGACGATGCCGTTGACGTCGGCGAGCTCTTGATCGCGCGCGGCGCCGAGGTCGATCCGATCGGCCGCCAGTACGACAACACGCCGCTCGGCGGCGCGATGCACTGCCAATCCGCCCGGATGATCGCCCTGCTCGCCCGCCACAGCCGCAGCGCCTGGGAAGTCGGCTACTCCGGCCACGTCGATCGGCTGCGCGAGCTCCTCGCCGAAAAGCCCGAACGTGCCCGCGGCTACGATGGCGAGACGCTCCTCATGTATCTGCCGCCCGACGATGAAACCAAGGCCATGGAAGTCGCCAGGCTGCTGCTCGAACACGGCGCGGACCCGACGATCAAGGACCCGCAGGGAAAGACGGCAGCGGATCGGGCAGAGCGGAATGCCATGTACCGCGTCGCCGCGTTCCTGAGGGAGGCCGAAGAGACGACGGTAGGCGGCCTACTTGCCGGTCTCCCGCAGCAACTGCTGAATCTTGGTTTCATACGCTTCCTTGTCAACGACCCCAAGATGCGAATCGGCAATCCTTCCCCTGCGATCGACGAGGACAGTGACCGGCAGATTCGTGACTTTGTACTTCGCCGCCACATCCGCATTCACTGCCACAATGGGTATCGAACGGGATGTTTGGCGAGGAAGGGCTTCACGGCCAGCCCACCCCTCGTCATCCATCGCGATGCCGATCGAGCTCAAACCTTGCGCCGCGTATCTGGCCTGGTAAGCCTCGAACCATGGCATCTCGAGCTTGCATCCCGTACACCACGTCGCCCAGAAGTCCAGCAGGACCACACGGCCGCGAAAATCCGACAGCCTGACGGCCGCCCCGTTGGAATCCTCGAGAAGGAAATTCGGCGCTGGCTCACGTTCGTGAGCCGGCACCAGGCCAGAACGATTTTGACCGGCCGAGTGCGCCGCGACCAGAACAACCGCGACCGCCGCTGCGAGAGCGACCTTACTCAATGCCATCACGTGACACCTCTGCGATGACGAGCGCGTTGACCGGCCCCGTGGCTGGATTCACTCGAAGTCCAAGCTGTTCCCGCAGCGCCTCGATCATCGGCGAGCTGGGCACGCTCGACGAACCCTGTGCAGCCGATCGCGTCGAGCCGGACAGTGCGTCACCGAGCGGCCAGGCGAGATCGATCTCGAAGGGGCCAACGAGCCCGGTCCGATCGCGTACGACGGTCCCCATTCTGTTGGATAGCATCGACGCGAGATGGCTCATCGTCATCGCACCGCTCCGCAGGTAGCCCTCGCCTCCCTCGGAGCGACAGGAATCGCGGCGCGGCTTCGGGACGTCGAGAGGCCGGCCAGAGAAGAGAGCCGGAAGAGGCGCCAAACAGTCAACGGTCGATCGCCGCAGTTGCGGCCCCCACGTGCCGTCCGACTGCAGCGACAGGTCGTAGACCGGTAGCGGGCGCACCTCTTCCCGCAGGCGGAGTCCAAAGCGCGAAGCCAGAACGGATCGCATCATCAACGCCAGCCCGGCTTTGCCCGCTCGCCCCGCCGCCGTATTGCCTCGCGCGAGCGCGACGATGTCAAAGCGATCGTTGTCGAGCCAGTCCGGCCCATTCAGAATCGGTGGACGTGGCGGAACAAGCTGCGTCGGGCTGAACGCAAACGCGATCAACTCCCTGACCGTCATTCTTCTGGCAATCAGGCACGTGTCCGACGCACCGATCGCGCGCCCACGACCCGCAGATCCCTCCTGATTGGTAGGTCACGCGCGCGTTGGCGTCGCGAGCCAGAGTCCGATCGCCGGACGAGTGACGCACGATGGACACGGCGTCGAATGCCCATCGGCGGGATTCGGTGGCCCGCACAGGCGCGAGGAGGATCAGGATCGTGCTCGCGACCCCGATGATTGCCGTGGCACGAAGCCGTCCTGCACGTCCGCGCGCCTGATCGCCATCGAGCAGGGCATGGACGCGCACGGATAGATCGTCCGGCACCCGCCATCGACAGCGCCGCCTGGCCGGATCGAGCCGACAGCCTCTGCGCGAGCGTCACGAGCTGCTCGGCGTAGGCGGCTGGTTGGGTGACGCGAGCCACGGCGTCGTCGCAGGCGTGCTCCGCCGCGAGCCCCAGTTGACGCCGCGCGATCCACGCGAGCGGGTGAAACCAGTACAGCGCGCAGACGACCCGGGCGAGGCCGTGCACGAACCAATCGCCGCGACGCACGTGCTCGAGCTCGTGCACGAGGGCGCGCCGAAGGTCGGCGTCGTTCCAGTCCAGGGCATCCGCCGGCAGGAGCACGATTGGCCGGCAGCAGCCCGCAGGTCAGCGGCGCCGGGATCTCATCGTGGAGAAGAATCTCCACCGGCCGCCGCAACGCCGCGCGCGCCGCCACGTGTTCCGTCCGCTTCGCGTCAGCGGGCCATGGCGGGCGGCCGACGGACGCGCCGGATCCGCCACAGTCCAGCGACCACCGACAGCAATGACACCGCCACGCCGGCGCACCAGGAGGCCCCAACCAGCGCGGATAGCGTGAACCGACTCACGCGATGGTTTCTGCGGACTCGAGGCGGCAGCCGATGGGGCGATCGCGGCCGACGCGGGCGAATCGCTGGCCACGCGTGCGACAACGGGCACGGGATAGGCCGCCGGCAGCACGGGAAGCCCGATCGACGGCAGCAGCTCCGCCACGCCAGGCATCAGCACCACGACACCAAAGGTCGACGCCAGCACCATGTGGCGAACCGATGCTCGGGCTCTCCGGGCCAGCCTGGTCAGGAGAAGTCCGAGCGCGAACACGAGTGTCGCTTTGACCAGGAGCAAGGGCATCACCGATTCTTCCCCTTCCGCGCGCGCGCGATTTCCGCGCGGAGCGCCTTGAGCTGGTCATCGGTCCACGCTTCCTGGCGAAGGAGCGCGGTCATCATCTGGTCGAGCGACCCACCGAAGAACGTGCGGAGATACTGCTGGAGCGCCGCCCGTTGCGCGGTGACGGGCGAGGTCGTGGCCGAGTAGATGTAGCGCAGCCCATCCTCCTGGTGGCGCACGTATCCCTTCAGCTCGAGCCGGGCCAGCATCGTCCGAACGGCCGAATAGCTCGGCGGGTTCGTCAGCTTGCTCCGGATCTCCTCAACCGAGGCCCGATTGGCCAAGCCAAAGAGCGCGTTCATGATCTCGCGCTCGCGGCGGGTCAGCCGTTCGGGGGGAGGGTGTGTCATCGTGATCGCCGGCTCCGCCATGCCACAGATGTAGCATGCTAACTGCTACATCTGTGGCATGTCAAGAGAGGCTGGTGCCGTCGCGTCGGCGGTGGGCGGAACGGCATCTCCGTCAGTAACGATATGAACGTGCCGACAGCTCAGCCGTTCTGTTATAGTCCCGCCATCCTTCCAGGAGGTTTCATGCTGCGATGCGGTGCGCTATGTCTCGGGGTTGTCCTGTCGGCTGGCCGTCGTGGCCGCTCAGGATATCGACCGGTGGGGGGTCGGCGTGAGCTTCGTGCCCAAGTGGGACATTTCAAGTGGCAGCGGCGTAATGGGCAAGCTCGCCGAGGTGATGTTCGAACGGGGCGACGAGGGCCTGGATGTCAAGGGCGGCGACATTCGCATCGGCCTCGTGCGCGGCAGACAGCTTGGTGGCGAGTGGGGCGTCTCCTACGTGCGCCGATCCTTCGACGAGGAATCCACCCAGGGGGGGACCACGACCTCCTGCTTCACCTTCGGTCAGAACTCGGAAATCTGCCAGACGTCCGGGACCGAGGACCCTCTACAACGACGACGTCGTGCTCCACGGCATCGAGGCGAACAAGCTGTTTGTCTTCGGCACGATCAAGAAGGTCGTGCAGATTGGCCTCGACGTTGCCGGCGGCGTGGGCTGGATGAAGGGAACCGCGATTGAGCGCCTCACCCAGACTCAGGGCGGCTTCTCAAATCCGCCGCCGAATGCGACGACGAACCTTCCGACGACCGTGACCGAGACCGAAGTGCCCGCATCAACGCTCGTGGCGGTGGACCCGGTGCCGATTCGGCCGCGTTGAACTGGCCGTGGGTTTCATCCTGGGACCGCAGCTCAAGGTGCGGGCCAGCGGCGGCTTGAATATCCCCGGCACGCATATTTTCAGCGTGTCGGCGAGCGTCTTCTTCTGAGAACGGGCGGACGGACCTCGGGGAACTCTTGAACACTGGAGCGACCCCGGGTTGGTCCGGCGTGGGCGGACTACGTGCCGCAGAACGTGCGGTAGGGCCGCTCGCCCGAACCCGGTGCTGGGCGTGCTGAACATCGGCAAGTCGCGCTCGTGGTCGTAGGGTGTCGCCAGCACGTCGAGCAGCCGCTCCATCACGGAATAGTCGTCCGCGCTGGTCGCCGCCTCGAGCGCCTCCTCCACGTTGTGATTGCGCGGGATGAACGCCGGGTTGTGCCGCCGCATCAGGTCCTCGGCCTCGGCGGGCGACTGCGGCTGCCGCCCGCGGCGCGCCGCCAACCGGCGATGCCACGCCTCGACTTCGGGATCGGCGTTCGTGGAGTCCCCCACCAGGCGCCCGCTGGCTGGCCCGCCGACGCCTTGGCGGAGGGGGTCAGCGACCGGAAGGTGTTCGTGAAGTCGGCAGACCGCCGCTGCATCCAGGCGAGGAGGTCGTCGACGAGCGCCTTGTCTCCATCTTCCTGCGTGAACAGTCCAAGCTTCGCTCGCATGCCGTCGAGCCAGTGCTGCTCGAAGAGGTCCGGGAAGCGGTCGAGCGCCGCCGTGGCACGCTCCACTGCGCGATCGGCGTCCCGATCGAACAGCGGCAACATCGCTTCGGCAAGTCGGGCGAGGTTCCACTGCGCGATCGACGGCTGGTTGCCGTACGCGTATCGCCCGCCATGGTCGATGGAGCTGAACACCGTGGCGGGATCGTACCTGTCCATGAACGCGCACGGGCCGTAGTCGATCGTTTCGCCGGAGAGCGCCATGTTGTCGGTGTTCATCACGCCATGGATGAAGCCGACCAGCTGCCAGCGGGCGATCAGGCGCGCCTGCCGTTCGAGGATCGCGTCGAAGAGCGCCAGGTGGGGATCGCGGCTCCGGCGAATCGGCGAGCTCCGGGTAGTGTCGCGCCCGCGTGTAGTCCGCAAGCGCCCGCATGGCTTCCTGGTCGTCGTGTGCCGCTGCCCACTGCATGGTGCCGACGCGGATATGGCTCGCGGCCACGCGCGTCAGCACGGCGCCGTCGAGCACCGTCTCGCGATAGACCGGCTCGCCCGTCTTCACCACGGCCAGGCTCCGCGTGGTCGGAATGCCGAGCGCGTGCATCGCCTCGCTGATGATGTATTCCCGCAGCATCGGCCCGAGCGCGGCGCGCCCGTCACCCCGGCGGGAGAACCGCGTCTGCCCTGCCCCTTTCAGTTGAATGTCCACGCGATCGCCGGATGGCGTGATCTGCTCGCCAAGCAGGATCGCACGGCCATCGCCGAGGGCCGTGAAGTGGCCGAACTGGTGGCCGGCGTACGCCTGCGCGATGGGTCGCCCGCCTTCGGGCACGGCATTGCCCGCGAAAATCGCGGCGCCTTCGGGACCCTCGAGCGCCTCCGGCTCGAGTCCGAGCATTGTCGCGAGCGGCCGGTTGAAAGCGGCCAGGCGCGGCTCGCGAACCGCCGTCGGTGCCGCAGGCGAGTAGAAGAGCTGCGGCAGCTCCGCGTAGGTGTGCTCGAGGCGCCAGCCTGCCATCTGACCATCATAGCGGGCGAGCCGTCGTCCTGCCGCTTGCCGGCCCTGAATGGCATGCCCGTAGCGTGGACCTGCTCATGAGACGGAGGGATTCCTAGGTAAACAGCGAACGGCCGCTCCATCAGAGACGAGCGGCGAGGTGCGGAACGGCTGAAGGCTGCGCCGTACGATGAACGAGGCCGGCTCGCGAAACTGCAAGCCGGCCCTTGATTGTCACGAGTTGAAACCGCACCGAGTACCTAGGGGCTCGTCACGCTCACGATGATGCTTCCCGTGTTGACGTCACTCGGATCGATCACGATGGTGTAGGTCCCTGTGACGGCCAGCGTCTGCGTGGACAGATTGAAGCTCCCCGCGAAATCGACCTGGCTGGTCAACACTGTCCCGTCTGGCCTCAACAGCCGAACGGTGAGCCACCCGAAGGAGTTCGATGTGAGGCGCACGGTGATCTGCTGGCCCGACGTACCGGCGAACGCCAGCGTCCCGTTCTGGCCCGGTGTGGCGAGCGCGACTGTTGTGGGGCCGCCAAGCGAGACGGTGCCTGTCGTGTCGGCCGGCACGTCGTAGAGGGTCAGCGTGAGACTGCCAGTCGCGTGCACTGCACCGGGTCGATGAAGACGGTGTAGGTTCCAGTGACGGGAAGCGTCTTGGTATCGATGAACCCGCTTCCCTCCATGCACGTCGCCGGCGCGAGGACGGTGGCATCCGGGTTCTTGATGGTCACGTTGACGTCGCACCCAAGGATCTCGAGCCGTCAGCCCGTTCGTACCCCGCAACGACACTCTCTGCCCGGCGGTCCCCGAGAACGTGAGGGCGCCGTTCTGGCCCCGCACCGACATCGTCGCCGTCACGCGACGCCCCGCCCGGAACCAATGTGCCGGTGACGTCGGCCGGGACGTCGTACAGCGTCAACGTCAGGCTCCCTACTGCCCACGACATCGGATCGATCGAGACCTGGTAGGTGCCCGTCGATGGCAACGTCAGAGCGTCGACGTAACCGCTCTGCTCCATGCACGTCGCCGGCACGAGGACGGTGGCATCCGGCTTCCTGATGGTCACGTTGACGTCGCAGGCAAACCCGACCTGGCCGGCAATGCCGTCGGTCCCCGCGAGCGAGACCCGCTGCCCGGCCGTCCCCGAGAACGTCAGGACACCGTTCTGGCCGGGCACCGACATGGTCGCCGTTACGGACGGCCCGCCCGGGGTCAGTGTGCCGGTCACGTCGGCCGGGACGTCGTACAGCCTCAAGGTCAGGTTCCCTACTGCCCACGACATCGGATCGATCGAGACCTGGTAGGTGCCCGTCGACGGCAACGTCAGAGCGTCGACGTAACCGCTCTGCTCCATGCACGTCGCCGGCACGAGGACGGTGGCATCCGGCTTCCTGATGGTCACGTTGACGTCGCAGGCGAACCCGACCTGGCCGGTCATGCCGTTGGTCCCCACGAGCGAGACCCGCTGGCCGGCCGTCCCCGAGAACGTCAGGACGCCGTTCTGGCCAGGCACCGACATCGTCGCCGTCAGGGACGGCCCAGCCGGATTCAGTGTGCCGCTCACGTCGGCCGGAACGTCGTACAGCGTCAAGGTCACGCCTCCCGCGGCTGTGCCCGCGGGATCGACGAGGATCGTGTAGGTCCCCGTCGACGGCAGCGTCTGAACGTCGATGAACCCGGTCTGCTCCATGCACGTCGCCGGCGCGAGGACGGTGGCATCCGGCTTCAGGATGCTGACGTTGATGTCGCAGCCGAAGACCTGACCAGTCAGCCCGTTCGTGCCCAGCAGCGACACCCGCTGCCCGGAGGTCCCGTCAAAGAGGAACAGTCCGATCTTGTTGGCAGTAGACACACTGACGGGAGTCGGACTGCCGAAGGCGATTCGCCCCGAGGTCACAACATCTTCGGCCACGAATGCCGCCGGCGGGATGATGAAGTCACCGGCGGAGACCGCCGTGCCTGCCGGCGTCGTGATCCTGATGCGCCCCGAGCTGGTGTTCGCCGGTACTGGCGCCGTCACCGTGGTGCTCGTGGAGCCGCTCGGCATCGCAGCCGTATTGTTGAACTTCGTTTGATTGTTCGCTGGCACGAGCGCGAAGTTGGTGCCCGAGATCGTGACAGAGGTGCCAGCCACGCCAATCGTCGGCGAAAAGCCGCTGATCGTGGGAGGCTCGGGCTCGGGCACGGTGACGGTGAACGCCGTTGCGCTCGTCGCCGAACCCGACGGGCTCGTGACGGCGACCGGCCCGGTGGTCGCGCCGGTTGGCACCGTGACGTCGATGCTCGTCGGCGTCGACGACGTGATCGTCGCCGCCGTACCGTTGAAGGTGACGGAGTTCTCGGCCGGCGTCGCGCTGAAGCCAGTGCCCGCGATCGTCACGGAAGTCCCGACCGGGCCGGAGCTCGGCGTGAAGCCGCTGATCGCGGGGGGCACAGTGACGGTGAAGGCCGTCGCGCTCGTCGCCGAACCCGATGGGCTCGTGGCGGCGATCGGTCCGGTGGTGGCGCCGGTTGGCACCGTCACGTCGATGCTCGTCGCCGTCGACGACGTGATCGTCGCTGCCGTGACCGTTGAAGGTGACGGAGTTCTCGGCCGGCGTCATGCTGAAGCCCGTGCCGGTGATCGTCACCGAGGTGCCGACTACACCACTCGTCGGCGAGAAGCCGCTGATCGTGGGGGGGTCAGGCACGGTGACGGTGAACGCCGTCGCGCTCATCGCCGAACCCGACGGGCTCGTGACGGCGACCGGCCCGGTGGTGGCGCCGGTGGGCACCGTGACGTCGATGCTCGTCGCCGTTGACGACGTGATCGTCGCCGCCGTGCCGTTGAAGGTCACGGAGTTCTCGGCCGGGGTCGCGCTGAAGCTGGTGCCCGTGATCGTCACGGGTGTGCCGATCGGCCCGGAGCTCGGCGTGAAGTTGGTGATGGTCACGGTTGGGGGCGCGCCCGTGCCGATACCGGTCAACTGGAACCCGAAGGTTTCCCCGAGCTCGGTGATCTGAAGCGCGCCTTGACGAGGTCCGGCCGCGGTCGGTGTGAACGTCACGGTCACGGTGCATGTGGCATCGGCAGCGAGCGGCGAGGCAGACACGCAATTGTTCGACGCTGTGTAATCTCCAACGCCCCCCACGCCTTCGATGGTCATGGGATCGCCGCTGGTGTTGGTGAGCGTCATATCCTGCGACGACGCCGTCGCCACCGGCTGCTCACCGAAATCGAGCGAGCTCGGAGATAGCGTGTACGGCGGTGCGGGAACGATGACCCTGACCAGTGCCTGGCGGCTCTCGGCCGCGAGCGTGTAGGTTGCCGTGATCTCCGCGACACCCGAGCCCACACCACGCAGGAAACCGTTGTCGGCGACGGTGGCCACATTGGGGTTCGACGACGCATACGTTACGCGGGATGACGACGTGGCATCGAGCACGCTGCCATCGGCAAAGGTCGCCAGCAATTCAATCGCCGATTGCTGTCCCTGCCGGTCAAATACAACCTGTGGCACGCGAGCCTTGAGATTTGTCGGCAGGTCGGGACGCTCGACGTCGATCTGGATTCTTGCCGCGACTTGGGTGTCGGTCGGGGTCGTGCCCAGAGCCGCCAACGAATACATTCCGAGCCTGGCGTCGGCCGGAACCTCGATCGTGAACTGCGCGGGTAGCGGCGACTCCGTATACCGGGTGAGGCCTATGAATCCCTCGCCAGCGATAAACACCACGGTGAACGATTGGCCGGCGGGAGAGGTCACCGTCACCGTGAGCGACTCACCTGGAGCGACCATCGATCCCGACGCAGGTGAGGTAATGGCGAGAGGCTCCTGAGCGGCGACCGAAGTGGTGGCCAACACCAGTACCGCGCCTGCCGCCAGGCGCCCGATCGCGCGAACGCGTGCGGCTACAGCGAAGGAAGGCGTCGTCATGGCGTCCTCTATTGCCCGCACTGCCCGGCCTGGCCGGGCAGACAGCCGTAATAGCTCAGATCCGTCAGCGAGATGTTCAACAAATAGATGACGGTCGTTGGTACCGACGCCTGGGTGGTCATCGTCGGAGGCTCGAAGCCGAGCAACATCATCCCGTCGGAATGCGTGGAGTTGGGGAATGGGATGCCGGGCCCTTGCGGGTGCGCACTGGTGACCGGGACAATCCCATCGCTGGCCCCCCCCATCAGCACGGGCCACTCGTCCTTGTTCAGGGCGGCCGCCATCGGATCATGCTTACACTTACGGCGGAAGAGCGTCGGCAACAACTGGAGCGACCACCACTTTTCGTAAGTTCCGACGAGCAGGGCCGTCGGAATCGACCGAACCTTGGCTGTCGAGGCGATATCGTTCAGCGCCTCGCTCTTCGGCGTATCCCGGAGGTCGCCTGCCGCACCTTTGACCGGCCCGAAATCGGTCAGGACCGCCGAGTCGAACGCGAAATTGCCATGCTCCGCGATGAAATCCGCAAAACATCTGTGGTCCATATTGCCATCCGTGGCGGCTTGCAAAAAGCGCCTGCCAACCGGTGATCCGAGGTGCGGAGCGGCCACGGCAATGAGCTTGTGGACCACGCCCTTGTCGAACGTCTGCCCACGCACCGCTGGCGTTTCGACCCTCGGAAGGTATCTGGCAATGTTGCCGCCCATGCTGTGCGTCACGAAATCCGCCTGGACGGCGGCGACCGGTATGCGCAGCGGATTGGCGCCGTCTTTGAACCTGTTGATCTCTTCCCGCACCTTGTCGAAGACGCGCCGGGCATTGACGTCGATTCCGAACGAGCTGTACGTCGGTGCCATCGGCGAGGCGTAAAACGGGGACGTGCTCACAATGGTGTTCAGCGGGACTGACTGGCCGTATTCGATCCTCATGATCGCGAAGCGAGGGTCGCTGCCCTGGACGCCCCATGCGAGAGGGATGAACGATCCCCACGTGTCCTTCACGTTCGACCACATTCCGTGCACCAGCGCAACCGGTGGCCGCACGATCTTCAGCGGTATGGTCTTGACACTGGAGGGCAACTCCACGCGAAGGTAGACGTCTCGAGACTTTAGACCCTCATCTCCCGGACTCGCGAAATCGACCGGAGCGCGATAGACGACGAAAGCCATGTACGTCCCGTCGGTGGTCGTGGAGGCTTGCACGGTCACCTCTGAGGCGTTGCAGCCCGTGCCCGGACACGGCTCGCCGGGCTTGCCGAGCGCCCCGTACCTCTTCATGTCAAGGCTCGAAAGCGTCGGGCTCTGGTACACCTTCACCGTCACGCTCTGTTGCGGGCTGTTCATCGGAATGCGAACGACAATCTGGCTCACGCCGTCGGCCGCGATGCCTTCTACGCGGCGGCCCTGTTTGGCCAGCACGTCGGGAACTGTCGTAATCAGCGCGGTTCCCCGGCGCATGAGCGCCGGAACCGGATCGGCGAAGGTGATGGGTGCGCTCATGAAGGCCTGGATGCTATCCGCGGTGTAGCGGTAGCCAACCATTCCGCCGCGGTTATTCAGCGCCGTGATATACGCGGGCCCGAGGCTGCTGCTTTGCAGACTGGCGCCCGAGGCTCGGGCCGGCGGCTGGCAGCTCTGACTCTGGCTCCGGCGGTGGGGGCGGCGCCTCGGTCGAGTCTGTGCAGTCGAACCGCGTAAATCGATTGCCCGCGAGCCTGAAGCTTCCACCTTCGGAATCGTCCCCAGCATAGGTGCCGACGATCGTTTCGCGAATTGTCGATGCCGTACAACCCGGTATAGTCAGGCGACTCCGGGTGACGGAGCTCGGTCAGCGCGCCGTTGCGCCACGTGAAGCCACGGGTGAACCCGCCACCGTAGTATCCGACGGCCACTCCGGCGTCGTTGATGCCGCGGACAACCGTTAGGACCTCGCTCAGAGGACCGCCGCCTGGTCCATCGATGCGAGTCAGGCCGCCACCTGCTGACAAGAGAAACCCACGCGAGTGGTCTCCGATGTCGCCATCCCTGTCGTGGTAGTAGCCAACGATCTGTCCGGCGTTGTTGATCGCCAAGGGTATGGTCTGACTCAGGCCGACGTTGAAGGTGGTGAACGCGCCGTTCGAATAGGTGAAGCCGTGGGCTTCGATGTCGGCGACGCAGTTGCAGACGGGCGTGGCGGGCCCATAGGCGCCGACGACGACCCCGGCGTCGTTGATGCCGAACGCCATCGTCCAGAGCGAATTGGGCGCATTGAGCGTGGTGAACTGGCCGCCTGAGTAGATGTAGCCGAATTGGCCGACGTCCTGTGTAACGTAGGTGCCCACGACGACGCCCGCGTTGTTGATGCCCTCCGCGGTCGTGTAGAGGGCGCCTGGGACGGCGATCGCTGAGCACACGCCGTCCTGCTCGCTCTGGCCGCTGGCGTTCGTGCTCAGACTCACGACCACCAATGCCGCAAGCCCGATGCGGAGCGAAGCCTCAGATAGCGTGGATCCCGAGACGTACTTCTGCGCGGCGTACAGCATCGTGCCTCACTTCGACGAACCCTCGGCAGCACCCACGGACGAATGCCAAGAGAGTCGTGGAGAAAACAAATTGACTGGTGGAGTCTGACTGCGGCGACTAACTGTGCAAGCGAAGGGCCGCGTGCTGCGTGCCGATAAACCGTTGGTCGATAGAGGATCGACGAAAACGGATCGGCCAAGAAACTGGCCGACAGGGGCGGCTGCTTGGCCGGAGCCCGCAGTCTCTCTTTGCGTCTAGGCCAGCGAGTGCGACGCTCACGACAGTTGGTCGTGCTGACTTATCGACCTTCATCCACTCTCGACGACATGCCAGCGAACACTCGCTCGGCGACGGCCGTTGCAGAAACGAAACGCACGATAAAACCGAATTCGGATCGTCGACACCAAGCAGGAACGAGACGTCGCCATCGCTGAACACCCTCGCGGGTGAGCCAGCCGCGGTCGTGCGCGTTGTGGACCTCGTCGAGCACTGACGGAACGACGTTCCGTTGTCTTTGAGCGCACGCTCCATCGCTCGCGCGCTCAGGACCACGTCTGGCGCGATCGTCGAAACGCAGCGTGATCGGCCGGTGCGCCACACTATCCAATCCGCCATCGCACGGCCTGTCTGGTTGATCGGCGCGCCGCGGCAACGCCCGCATCAGGCGTCCGTCAGGGTCGAGGCCACCCGCGCCTGCGGCCCCGGGGCGAGCTCAGCAGTTTGGTGCCCAGAACCCATCCCATCCCAAGGGGCCTCCAATCGCCGGCCCTAGATCTCTAGATAAAGGAAGGGGAACACTGGAACGCCCACGCCGTATATACTGTGCATATCATACATGCACAGTGACCTGGTCATCTCGCAAGCCGACCGGCGCCCCATGTATCTCCAAATCATGGAGCAGATCCGCCGTCGCATCGCGGTTGGCGACTGGCCGCCCGGACACGAGATTCCCTCGATCCGGGCGCTCGCGGCGGCGGTGCAGGTCAGCGTGATCACCGTCAAGCGCGCGTATCTCGAGCTCGAGCGTGAAGGCGCGATCGTCACCCGTCAGGGCAGAGGGTCGTTCGTCGCCGACGACGCCGGCCTGAGCGCGCAGCTACGGCACGGCGAGCTCGACGCGCACTTGTCGGCCGCTGTCGACGTCGGGACACCAGCTTGGCCTGACGCCGCAGGAAATCGAACAGCGATTGCGCGACCTCCAGGCCGAGCGGCCGAAAGAAGAGCAGGAACGATGACCGAACCCGCACTGGAGCTCGCCGGCGTCTCCAAGACGTACCGCTTCTTCCAGCTCACGGACGTCGCGCTGCGTCTCGAGCCCGGACAGATCATGGGCTTTGTCGGACCGAACGGCGCCGGGAAGTCGACGACGATCCGGATTCTGATGGGCATGATCCAGCCGCACCGCGGCTCGGTGCGCGTCCTCGGGCTACCCGATTCCTCGCGACCAGGCGATCGCCAAGCAGCAGGTGGGGTTCGTGTCGGAAGACATGCGGCTGCACGGCAGCGTGACCCTGGCGTGGCACATGAAGTTCGTGGCATCCATCTATCCAGGCTGGGACGCCCCGTATGCCGGCACGCTGCTCCGCCGCTTCAATCTTCATGTCGATCAGACGATCAAGGCGCTGTCGCACGGCGAGCGCGTCAAGGCGATGCTGCTGCTGGCGCTCGCGCGCCGGCCGCGCCTGTTGATCCTCGACGAGCCGACCACCGGCCTCGATCCCGTGGCCCGCCACGAGGTCCTCGCCGAGCTGATGGACGTCGTCCGCGACGAGCGCCGCGCGATTCTGTTCTCGTCGCACAACACGCAGGACGTCGAGCAGATCTCCGATCAGATCACGTTCATCGATCGCGGCCGGATCATCGACGCCAGCGACAAAGAGACGTTTCTCGATCGCTGGCGCCGCCTGCATCTGGAGGTGCCGCCCGGCGTCGTGCTGCCGTCCCCGCCCGGCGTCGTCGAGACCACCGGCGACCGGATCGTCGTCGTGACGACCAAGGCCTATGCCCCGGATCTGGAAGGCGTCTACCAGCGCGCGGGCGCAACCGTCACGCGAGTCCAGCGGATGACGCTCGAGGAGATCTTCGTCGCGAACGTCATGAGCAACCGGCAGGAGCCCGCGGCATGAACAGCGCCATCATTCGCCAGCTCGTTCTCGCGGATCTGTATCTGCTCCGCTGGATGATCCTCGGCGCCATCGCCGGCGGCGCCGCGGCCATCGCGCTGATGCCGCTCGGCCGCGTGCCAGCCTACGTCGGCTCGGTGCTGCTCATCTGCGCGCTGGTCATCCTGAATATCTTCCTGGTGATGGGCGGCATCGTGCAGGAGCGGAAGGACAAGGTGCAGGTGTTCCTGCTCAGCCTGCCCATCTCGCCGATGCAGTACACCGCCGCCAAGATCGTGAGCAACGCCATCGGGTTCGTCGTCCCATGGCTCGTCCTGATGGCGGCCGCGCTGGCGTCATGATCCGCGTCTCGTGGATCCCGGACGGCATCGTTCTCCGTTTGGCGCCGCCATGCTGGGCTATCTCCTCTTCTACTACTGCGTGCTGCTGTCGGTCGGCTGGTCTCGGACTCCACGGGCTGGCACGCCACGGTGATCACGTTCGGGAACGTGTCCGTCAACTTCCTCATCGCGTTTCTCCACGGGCTGCCGTCCGTGACGATGCACCGGGACGGACCCGTCGCGATCTGGACGCCGGACATCGTGACGCTGCTCGTCCTCGAGGTCGCGGTCGGCGTCGCGGCGATCGGCCTCGGCTGGTACTTCCGCTCTCGCAACACCGACTTCGTGTAAGGAGCCACATGTCCACTCACGATCGTCTCCACGCCCTCGACGCGGTTCGTGCGTTTGCGCTTCTCCTCGGCGTCGTGTTCCACGCCGGGTTCTCGTTCCTGCCCGGGCTCCCGCCGGGCTCTGGGCGATGACCGACAACTCGCCGAGCACGTCGCTGGCCGTGCCCTCTTCGTGTCGCACGTCTTCCGCATGTCGCTGTTCTTCTTCGTCGCCGGATTCTTCGCGCGGCATGCTGCTCCGAGCGCGGTGGCGCGCGCGGGTTCTGGGCGAATCGTGCGAAGCGAATCCTGGTGCCGCTCGTCGCCGGCTGGGTCGTCGTGTTTCCGCTGATCGCCGCGGTGTGGATCTGGGGTCTCACCATTACGTTCGGCGGCGTGATTCCCGCGCCGCCGGCGAACCTGCCCGCCCCGCCGCGCGGCGCCTTCCCGCTGACGCACCTGTGGTTCCTCTACTATCTGCTCGCCCTCTACGCAGCCGTGCTCGCCGGCCGCGCCGCCGTCGTCTCCCTCGATCGCCGCGGGTCGATCCGCAGCGCCGCCGACCGCGCGGTGCGATGGCTGGTCGGCACCGGCGCCGCCGCCATCGTCCTCTGCCTGCCCGCCACGTCCGCGCTCTACTTTCACGAGAGCTGGATCGCGTGGTTCGGCGTGCCGACGCCGGATCAGTCCCTGATTCCCCAGGTGACGTCGTTCGTCGCGTACGGTACCGCGCTGACGTTCGGCTGGTTCGTTCACCGGCAGCCCGCAGTGCTCACGGCCTGGGGACGGCAGTGGCCCGCTCACCTTGCGGGCGCGCTCATCGGCATCGGCGGTGTGCTTGTGGATTCTCGGCCCGGCCCCGGTGCTGACGCCCGCGGCCCCGGGATTGGGAAAGCTCGGACTGGCCTTCGCCTACTCGGCGGCGACCTGGTGCTGGTGTCTTGCCGTCATCGGCGCCGCCGTGCGCTTCCTGTCGAACGCGAAGCCCGCGATCCGATACGCCGCGGACGCGTCCTACTGGATCTACATCACGCACCTGCCGCTGGTCGTGGCGCTGCAGGTCGCAGTCGGCCGCCTGAACTGGCACTGGAGCCTCAAGTTCCCGTTCATCATGGCCGTCACCCTGACGCTTCTCTTCGCGAGCTATCGCTACATGGTCCGCGGCACCTTCATCGGCCAGGTGCTCAACGGCCGTCGATATCCGAGGCACGTGCAGGCGCTGGCGACGGCGCGTGACGAATCTCCGGCCTCGAACTCGGCGCCGCGCGCGGCCGATGCGTCCGCTGTCCCTGCGATCGGCACCACCGTCGCGGCGGATGCGCCGGCCGTGCTGGCCACCCTGTCGGGCGTCCACAAGCACTACGGCAAGACCGTCGCCCTCGCCGGCCTCGACCTCGACGTCCGGAGCGGCGAGCTCCTGGCGCTGCTCGGGCCGAACGGCGCCGGGAAGTCGACGGCCATCTCGCTCTGGCTCGGGCTGCTCGAGCCGGACCAGGGCGCCGTGCAGCTGCTGGGCAGATCTCCGCTGGATGTCGAGAGCCGGCGTCAGGTCGGCGTGATGATGCAGGAAGTCGGCCTCACGCCCGAGCTGCGCGTGCGCGAGCTCGTCGATCTGACCGCGAGCTACTATCCCGCGCCCCTTTCGACCGATGACACGCTCCGCCTGACCCACACCGAGGCGCTCGCCGATCGTCTGTACGCGAAGCTCTCGGCCGGACAGAAGCGGCAGGTGCAGTTCGCGCTCGCGATCTGCGGCCGCCCCCAGCTCCTGTTCCTCGACGAGCCGAGTGTCGGCCTCGATCTCGAGGCGCGCGAAACCATGTGGCGGACGATCCGCAGCCTGATCGCTCAGGGCTGCTCGATCGTGCTGACCACACACTACCTGGAGGAGGCTGAAGCGCTCGCCGATCGCGTCGCCGTGCTCTCGGCCGGCCGCTTGATCGCCTCCGGCACGCTCGACGACATCCGCTCGGTGGTGTTGCGCAAGCAGATCACGTGCAGGACGGCACTGGACGCCGACGACGTGCGCTCGTGGCCGGATGTCGTGGCGGTCACCGGTCAGTCCGGCCGGCTGCAGATCACCGTCGTCGACGGCGAGCGCGTGCTGCGCCAGCTGCTCGCGGCAGACGAATCCGTCCGCGATCGTCGAAATCCGCCACGCCGGCCTCGCGGAGGCCTTCGTCGAGCTCACCAAGGAGGCTGCGTGATGAATGCCCTGACCGCTTCCCACTCCCTCGCGCCCTCGCCGCGCGGCCTGATGTCGATCCGCCGCATCCTCGCGCGCCTACGTCGCCGAGATCAAGTACGAGTCGCTGCGCATGCTGCGGTCGCCCGGCTTCTCGATTCCCTTTCTGCTGATGCCGGTACCTGTGTACCTTTCTTCGGCGTCGTCCTCGCCGGGCCGGCGGGGCCAAGCAAGCCAGGCCTCGCCGACTACTTGTTCTCGGGATTTTCGGTATTCGCCGTCATGGGACCGGCGCTCTTCGGCGTCGGCTGCGTCCTGGCGATCGAGCGCGATGCGGGGTTGCTCAAGCTGAAGCGGGCGCAGCCGGCGCCCGGCGGCGCCTACCTCATTGCCAAGATGACGATGGGGATGGTGTTTGCCGCCGCGGCGATGAGCACGATGATCGTGGCGGGACTGCTCGCGGGCAGGATCAGCCTCTCGGCGTCGCAGCTGGCCATCATGGCGGTGGTCATGGTCGTCGGGTCGATTCCGTTCGCCGCGATTGGGCTGTTCATCGGCGCCTACGTATCAGGATCGGCCGCGCCGGCATTCGCCAACCTCATCTTCCTGCCGATGCTGTGGCTCTCGGGGCTGTTCATCCCGCTGCCGAAGTTTCTCGAGCGGTGGGTGGTCATCTGGCCGGCGTTTCACCTGAACCAGGTGGCGCTCGGGTCTGCCGGCGTCTCGGAGTTCAGCTTCATGCCGCCGGCGCTCTCGGCAGCGGTGCTGGTCGGAGTGACTGTGATCTGCGGCGGGCTCGCGATCCGGCGCCTCGCGCGGATTGGATAGTTCGGACGAAGGAGACACCGCTTCGATCTTGTCTCCCGCAGGACCGGCGGCTCCAGGCTACCTGTTCCGCAGCGCCACCGCCGGATCGATCTGCGTCGCTCGCCACGCCGGTCCCGCGATCGACAACGCCGCGGTCATCGCCACCAGCATCGTCACCACCGCGAACGTGACGAAGTCCAGCGGCTGCACGCCGAACAACACCGAGCCGATCAACCGGCCGAACACCGCCGCCAGGATCAAGCCGATCGCCGCGCCGGCGGTGACGACGCGGAGCGCGCTCGAGACCACGAGACGCAGCACGTCGCTCGTCGTCGCGCCGAGCGCGCGGCGCACGCCGAAATCACGGACGCGCTGCTGGACGGAATACGCGAGGATGCCGAACACGCCGACCATCGCCAGCACGACCGCGAGCGTCGCGAAGGCCGTCACCATCACCGCCCGGAAACGGTGCCGCCCGGTGGCCGCCCACTCGATGTCCTCGAGCGTGACGACGTCGCGGATGCTGACCAGCTGCTCCTTGTCGATGCGCGAAATCGCGGCGCGCACGGCCGGCGTCAGCGCGTCGGCGCGGCCCGTCTTCGACCGCACCATGAGGATGCGTGTCGTCGCTGAGATCGTGCGCCATCGGCACGTAGATCTGCACGAAGTCCTTCGGCTCGTCCGGCCGGCCCTTGACCTGCTTCGCCACGCCGACAATCTCGCCGACGTTCGGCTTGCGCCTGCGGCGAGTCGGCGACCTTGAACGAGACCCGCATGCCGATCGGCGACCGGCCGCCAAGCGTGCGGACGAACGCTTCGTTGACGATGCAGACGCGCGGGCTGTCGCGCGTGTCGCGGCTGTCGAAGGCGCGGCCCGCGACAATCGGCAGGTCGAGCGTCGAGAAATACGTCGGGCTCACCACCTGATAGTTGGTGGTCGGCCGCTGCGACTCTGGCACCTGCGGGTCGCCGACGACCTCGTAGGTCAGCGCGAAGTCGCCGTAGAGCGAGTCACCGAGCGGCAGCGCGCTCGACCACGCCGACGTCCTGCACGCCGGGAACCGCCCGCACCTCCGCTTCGACCTGATCGAAGAACTGCTGCAGCTTCTCGGGCGTCGGATAGCTCGATGCCAGCGGATCGACGAGCATGGTGAGCACGCTCTCGGCGCGATAGCCGCGATCGAACGACTCGACGGCCATCAGCGTGCGCAGCAGCAGCCCGGCGCCGAACAGCAGCAGCACCGCCGTCGCCACCTCGCCGATGACCAGCAGGCTGCGCAGCCGCCCGCCGCCGCCCGTCGTGGTGCGGCTGTCGGCGCCCATCGCCGCCACGGTGGAAATACTCGTCGCCTGCCAGGCCGGCGCGAGGCCGAACAGCACGCCGATGGCGAGCGCCGCCGCGGCGCAGAACGCGACGACGCGCAGGTCGAAGGCGAGGTCACGGTCGCCGGGCAGAAGCCCCTGCGGGATCAGCGCCGGCGCCACGTCAAGAATGAGCGGCGCCGATCAGCGATGCCCGAGCGCGCCGCCGATGAGCGACAGCACCACGCTCTCCGTCAGCAGCTGCCGGATGATGCGGCGCCGCCCGGCGCCGAGCGCGGAGCGCACCGCCAGCTCGCGCGTTCGCGCGCTGGCGCGCGCCAGCAGCAGGTTGGCGACGTTGGCGCAGCAGATCAGCAGCACGAATCCGACGACGCCGAGAAACAGCATCGACGTCACCTTGAGATCGCTGCCGATCATCGAATCGTGCAGCGGCTCGAGCCGCACGCCGCGGCCGGTGTTGGTCTGCGGAAACTCACGCGCGAGGCCGTCGGCGACCGCCGACAGATCGGCCTGCGCCGCGCCGATGCGCGATCGCCGGCTTCATCCGCCCGACCACCTGCAGCATGTACTGCCCGCGGGCGCGCGGCGGCATGTTGACGAACGGCCGCATGCCCCAGATGCTGGTGCGGCCGAGGATCTCGAAGGTCTTCGGCACGATGCCGACGACCGTCCACAGCATCGCCGTCCAGCTTGATCTCGCTGCCCGACGATCGCCGGGATCGCGATCGAAGCGCGACTCCCAGAACGACTCGCTCATCACGATGACGCGGCGGCGCTTCTCTTCGTCCTCGGGAAGGAACGTGCGGCCGGCGATCGGCTTGACGCCGAGCACGTCGAAGATGCCGGCCGTCACCCATTGGCGCGAGACCGTTTCGGCGTTGCCGTCGCGGCCGGCCATCACCATGCCGCCGACGCTCGGGGTGAAGCCGGCGATCTTCTCGAACGTCCGGCTGCGCGCTGTTCCAGTCGAGCATGTTCGGCGGCGATGCGAAGCTTCGCGGGTTCGCGTCGGACGTCTCCCAGATCGTGACCAGCCGATCCGGGTCGCGCGTAAGGCAGCGGCCGCAGCAGCGTCGCGTCGACCAGCGCGAAGATCGCGCTGTTGGCGCCGATGCCGAGCGCCAGCGTCGTGACGGCGATCAGCCGTGAACACCGGCGCCGCCGCAACTGGCGGAACGCAAACTTCACGTCGTCACGCAACTCTTCGAGCCACTGGTCGAGTCGCATGCTCACGATCTCGCTTTCTTCCGAGGTTGACGCAGGTTTCTTTGACGACGGCGACGTCGCCCATCCGCTTGAGCGCGAGCTCACGCGCCGAGGCCGGATCCATGCCGCCTGGATCAACTCGCGCGTCCGCAGCTCGAGGTGCAGCGCGATCTCTTCGTCGACCTCCTGATCGAGCGGCACGCGCCACAGCCACGAGCGGAGCGAGCGTTTCATGACGCGAACAGCATCTTCGACACGCCGGCGGCGAACTTCTTCCACGTCGCCATTTCGGCGGCCAGCTGTTCACGGCCGGCATCGGTGATTCGGTAGAGCTTGGCGCGCCGCCCGAGCTCGGACGTGCCCCACTCGGCCTCGACCCAGCCTTTCAGCTCCAGGCGATAGAGGGCGGGATAGAGCGAGCCGTCCTCGATCAGGACGGCGTCTCCGGTGGTCTCCTCGATGAAGCGGGCGATGGCATAGCCATGGCTGGGACCACGCCCTAACGTCTTGAGAATCAAGGCATCTAGCGTTCCGTGCAGGAGCGCGTTCGGCGGTTTGGATGAGCTCAGCGGCATGTGCGTCGATTACCCAGGTAATCTTACGTAACACACTTGGACGGAGGTGGCCCCCGAAAAGTTTGCCGAACCAACCCCCTTCAGCGGTTCGGAGCGTGAATCCAGTGATGCCGCGTGGGAGGCACTGACCTCCGCGAGACCGTGGTTCGTTTATCCCGCGAGCGCCGAAACGGGATCGACCCGTGTCGCCCGGCGAGCCGGAACCAGACAGGCAGCCACGGCGGCGCCAACCATGAGGGCGATGGCGATCGCCAAGACTCCAGGATCCAGCGGTGAGATGGCGTGAAGCTGACTCTCATCGCGCGGCGCATGGCAATGATGCCGACAACGCCGGCGAGTAAGGCCGGAGACCAGTCATCACCGCACCTTCGCGCAACACCAGCCCGGGAGATTCGCCGCCCCGTCGCTGCCGAGGGCCATCCGAATCCCGATCTCCGCGCGTCCGCTGCTGGACGAGTGACGCGAGCACTCCGTAGATGCCGATAACCGCGAGCAGGAGCGCGAGAAGGCCAAAATCCAATATCGAGGATCATCGGCGTGCGGCGATCGCTCAACGACCTGCTGGTGCGCTCTCTCCACTGTGCGGACGTCGAAGATCGGGCAGCTCGGGATTGATTTCTGCGCTTGGCGCGGCGAACCGGTTCGACGAGGCCGTGCGGCTCGCCCGAGGTCCGGATGGCGAAACGCCACGTCGTCGTCCATCCTCTGCGCAAGCGGGAAATAGGTACGTGCCGCATTTGATTCTCCGGGTCTCGTCATCCCACGCATTTGAACGGACTCGACGATGCCGACGACATCGAAGTGTGGTGCGCGGCTCGGTGTCCGGAATCGCATCCGCGGCGGTCGGTCGCCACATCCGTCGGCCGATGGCTTTCCCGTCGGGCCAGAAGCGGCGCGCGAGATGCTGAATCGTTGCACGATGACCACCGGACGTCCCTCTGCGATGTCGCGGTCGTCGAAACCACGTGCCCTCGATGATGCGCATGTCCATCGACTCGAAGTAGCCGGGCGTGACGACGCTACTGCCACGGCCAGACGACGGACTCGCCCGGACGCCGCGCGGTAGCCCTCGGGGAAGATGGCCTGGCGGCTGTAATCACCGCCGAATGGAATGTAGTTCGTGATCCCGACGCGCTCGACACCTGGCAAGGCGCGAAGACGCGCGAGCGCCCGCTCGAAGAAGCTCCGGCGCGCGGCATCGTTCTCGTACCGACTGCTACCGGTAGATCGACCCGCGCCGTGAGCACCCCGCGTGGCTCGAATCCGGGATCGATGGCGAGCAGCTCGCGAAAGCTGGCCAGCAAGAGACCCGCGCCAGCCAGCAACACGAGCGCCATCGCGATCTGCGTCACCACGAGCGCTTGACGCGCCAGGCGCACGCCTCGACTGGCCGTGCCGGATCGCCCCTCTTCGCGGAGCACGTCGGTCGGGCTCACGTGGAGGAGGCGCAGGGCCGGCAGTATCGCCATCAGTGCGCCCACGATCAGGGCAACACCGATGGTGAACACCATCGCCGTGCCGTCGAGCCAGATCTCGCCGGACAGCGGCAGCGTTTCAATGCCGATGGCGCTCAGCCCATCGAGACCCGCCCACGCAATCAGCCATCCAAGGAGACCGCCCAATACTGCGAGCAGCAGGCTCTCGGTCACGATCTGGCGAACGATCTCGGGCCTCTCGATGCACCGAGCGCGACGCAGGTGGCGATCACGCGCCCCCGCGCCATCCGCGCATCAACACCAGGTTGGCCACATTCACCGCGCCGATGAGCAGCACACAGGTGACACCGCCCCACAGCAGGAAGAGGATGTCGCGCATATCACGGACCAACTCCTCCTGAAACACGCGCACCGGCGTGTGGAAGCCGGCGTCGAGGAGCAGGGTTTCATGTCGGACATCCAATTCCATGTTGCGCTGGTTGAGCGCGTCGATGTGCGCCTGCACCTGCGCAAGCGTCACCCCGGGCTGCAGACGGGCAAGCATGTGCCATCTGTTGTTGAGGTGATAGCGCTGGGGTTCTTCTGGCGTGAACGCGAGCAGCATCCACAACCGGGGCTCCTGGCTCCGGAGCGGGAAGAAGCGAACTCTGTGGGCATCACGGCGACGTCTCGTATAGGGCCGGCCATCGAGACGCAGGTCACGGCCAATCGCCGTCGGGTCACCGCCGAAGAGCTCCTGCCAGAGACCGTAACTCAATAGCACTACCTGGTCCTGCCCGGGCTCGCCTTCCGCCTCGGTAAACGTCCGACCGAGCATGGCGCGCGCACGAAGGAGATGAAACAGCGACGGCGTCGCCTGGACTCCCTCGATACGGCGCGCTTCTCTCGGACCGCCCACGTTATAGTCCACCGCACCATCGTAGGCCGCGACGGATTCAAAGACATCGGTCAGCGCTCGCCGATCGAAGAAGTCCGGTGGCCCCTTTCGGCCGATAGCATCCGTCCCGGTGGCCCGAGGATAGGCGTTCCACATGGTGACGACCCGTTGAGGCTCCGGCGCCGGCAGCGGCCACAGGATCACCGAATTCACCACACTGAAGATCGCCGTATTGGCGCCGATGCACAGGGCCAGCGTCGGAACGGCGGTGAAGAGAAAGGCTTTCTGTTTCGCGAGCCGGCGAGCACGCGAAGCGAAGATCCCGCGCCAGCCGTTCCCACCAGATCCACATGGAGGTCTCCCGTACGTCTTCCACGACCAGCACCGGGCTTCCAAACGCTTTCGAGCCGCGCGCCGCGCCTCGTCGGGTGACAATCCCGCGCGCATGTTATCCGGCGGTCGCCTCTTCCAGATGAAATCGGATATCGGCATGCGAGCTGCTCATCGGACGCCCGGCGTGTGGACAGCGATCCAATAGCAGTCCGCAGTGATGTAGAACCAGCGCAACATGAAGCAGGCCCCTTAGGCGCCCCTACGTGGCGCAGATGCGAGATTGATGGCTCCCGACAGTCGATCCCACGTCTCCGTTTCCTTCTTGAGGTGGGCCCGACCGGAACGCGTGAGCGAGTAGAACTTGACGGCCGTCCAGAGTCCGTCTGTCCGGGACGTCCGACGATCCATCCCTGACGTTCGAGCCGGTAGAGCGCCGGGTAGAGGGACCCCTGCGGGACCTTGATCACATCGCCGGAGATCTGCTGGATGCGTTTGGCGATGCCCCAGCCATGCCGTCGGTTCGAGCTCGACCGCCTTGAGGATCAGGAAATCGAGCGTGCCTTGGACGAGATCGGTTGGCTTTCCCATCTCGACTCTCTTGACGGTCTACAATACATACGGCGAATTGTAGACTGTCAAGAGAAGGCAGCTGGACCTCATCCAGCGAGGAGCGCCGGGTATTGGTATCGTGTCCAGGTCGTGTTCGAGAACTGCTTGGACTCCTCTGAGCGGAGATCGCCGATGACGTTGGGCCTCGTCGCCGTTGGCGCCTTCGTGTCGTCGGTCGGCGTCCCCGGCGTGACGGCCGCGCAGGGTAACCTCCCCGCCGCGGAGCAGCCGGCGTTGCGCGGTCTGACAATCATTGCGCCCGCGGCACCTGGAGGTGGCTGGGACCAGCTCGCCCGCGAGATGCAGCGCGAGATCGAACGGCAGGGCGCTGGCGGCGGTGGCTCCAGGTCGAGAACGTACCAGGGGCGGCAGGCACCATCGGTCTCGCTCAACTGATTAACAGCAGGCGCGGCGATGGCGGGGCGCTGCTCGTCAACGGCCTCGTGATGCTCGGCGCCATCCTCTGGAATCAGTCGCCGGTATCGCTCACGCAGGTCACGCCGATCGCAAGACTCACCGGTGAGTACAAATCGTTGCCGTTCCAGCGACCTCGCCACACCGTGACATGCAGAGCCTCGTCCGCGCGCTACGCGAGAATCCGGCTGCCGTGTCCTGGGGCGGCGGCTCGGCCGGCGGCACGGACCACATCCTTGCCGGCCTCATCGTCGCGGCGGCCGACGTCGATCCGCGACGGACGAACTACATCGCGTTCTCCGGCGGCGGCGAAGCAGTGACGGCGCTCATCGGGGGACAGGTGACGGCCGGCATCAGCGGCTACAGCGAATTCGCCCAGCACATCGCATCGGGCCGCCTCCGGGCCATCGGCATTTCCGCGCCCAGGCGGCTGGCCGATCTCGACGTGCCGTCGTTCGTCGAGCAAGGGCTCGACGTGGAATTGGAAAACTGGCGCGCCGTCGTCGCGCCACCAGGTCTCAACGAAGCCCAGCGACAGGCGCTGACGGCTGTTGTCGAGCGGATGGCGCATAGCGAGTCGTGGCGCGCGACGCTGACGAGGCTCCGCTGGACCGACTCCTACCTGGCCGGACCTGCCTTCGACCAGTTCCTGGACGCGGAACGCGTGCGGGTCGGCCGCATCGTCGCCCGCCTGCGCGGGTCGGCTGGCGATGCGAATGCCGCGCGCGCGGGCGAGTGGCTGTTTCCCGTGCTGGTGCTGGGCGGCAGCGCGTTCGTGCTGACTCTGCTCGTCGTCAGACGCAAGGCCACGACAAGTGACCGGCGCGCGGAGAGCGCCCCCGTCGTTCGCGTGGCACTCGGTCTCGTCTCGTTTGTCGCGTTGCTGAACCTCGCCGGGTTCGTCGCGGCAGGGACGGTGCTTTTTGCGTGCACCGCATCGGCATTCGGCAGCCGGCGCTGGCTGCGCGACTCGCTCCTCGGCATCACCCTCTGCGCCACCGTGTACATCACCTTCACGTACGGATTGGGTGTTTCGCTTCCCCCAGGCCTGTTCCTTACCGAGCGTTGACGACGTGGAAACCCTGACCGCTCTCGCGGGCGGCTTCGCCGTTGCGTTGACGCCGCAGAACCTGCTCTGGTCGCTCGCCGGCGTCACGCTCGGCACGGCGATCGGCGTACTCCCAGGCATCGGCCCTGCCCTGACCGTCGCCCTGCTCCTGCCGGTCACCTACTCGCTCGATCCGACGGCCGCGTTCATCATGTTCGCCGGGATCTACTACGGCGGCATGTATGGCGGATCGACGACGTCGATCCTGCTGAACACACCGGGGGAGAGCGCGTCGGTGATGTCGGCCGTGGAGGGGAATCTCATGGCGCGCGCCGGACGTGGCGGTGCCGCGCTGGCGACGGCCGCGATCGGTTCGTTCGTCGCCGGCACATTGGGCACGGCGGCGCTCACCGTGTGCGCGCCGGCCATGGTGGAGTTCGCGCTTCGCTTGGGGCCGGCGGAGTACTTCGCGCTGGCCGTCCTGGCGTTCGTGGCGGTGTCCGCCATGGTCGGCGAGTCGCGGCTCGCCGGCTTCGCCAGCCTGCTCTTCGGACTCCTGCTCGGGGTGATCGGGATCGACCCGCTCACGGGGGTGCCCCGGCTCACCCTCGGCATCCCGCAACTATTCGACGGCATCGACGTCGTGGTCGTCGCCGTTGGACTCTTCGCCGTGGGAGAGGTGCTGTACCGGGCCTCGCGCTACCATCTCGATCCCGAGGTCGTCACGTTGCGCGGATCTCTCTGGATGACCCGCGACGAGTGGGCGAGATCGTGGAAAGCGTGGCTTCGCGGCGCCGCGATTGGCTTCCCGCTCGGCTCGCTCCCCGCGGGCGGCGCAGAAATTCCAACGTTCCTTTCCTACGCGGTCGAGCGCCGGCTGGCGCGCGATCCGAGCGAGTTCGGTCGCGGCGCCATCGAAGGGGTGGCGGGACCGGAAGCCGCCAACAATGCGGCGGCCGCCGGCACCCTGGTGCCGCTGCTCGCCCTCGGACTGCCAACCACCGCCACCGCGGCCATCATGTTGGCGGCATTCCAGCAGTATGGACTCCAGCCCGGACCGCTCCTCTTCCAGCACGAGCCACGGCTCGTCTGGGGACTCATCGCGAGCCTGTATGTCGGCAACGTGATGCTGCTCGTGCTCAACCTGCCGTTGGTCGGTCTCTGGGTGCGGCTGCTCACCATCCCGCGACCGGTGCTCTACAGTGCGATTCTGATTCTGGCGAGCGCCGGCGCGTACAGTGTGAACCGCTCGGCGTTCGACGTCGGCCTGCTTTATGCGATAGGAGGCGTGGGCTACCTGATGCGGTGCCGCTCCATCCCGCTGGCACCGGCGATCATCGGCGTGATCCTGGGACCGATGGCCGAACAGCAATTGCGCCGCGCGCTGGCGATCGCCGAAGGGTCGCCGATGGTGCTCGTCACGCGGCCGATCTCGTCGGCGTTGCTCGCCGCGGCGCTGCTGCTCCTGGCCGGGACCACGTCACTGTCGTCAGTTGGTGTGCGCCGTCGGTAACACGTGTGCGCCTCGTTCCCTTCTCGTTCGGCGGCCTTCATGCCGCTTCATGAGGTGCTCACCGCGCCGACGCTTCTCCATCAGCGCAGCCACGGTGTGAAAGTGATGCCGATGAGAATCCCCTCGGGGCTCAACATGCGTGTCACCGTTTGGCCCCAGGGCTCCTTCCGGCAATCGACGAGCAGCGTGTATCCGCGATCTTTCAAGACCTGGGTCGCGGTCACGACGTCCTCGACGTCGAACTCCAGCCATGAGTGCGGGGTCGGAATCCGGTCGGGCCAGATGCCGCTCCCGAAGCAGGACTCGGCGGCGAGCGTCAGAGGCCACAGCGCGAAGTGGCGCACGCCGTCGAGTTTCTCGCCATGGAAATACTCCGGATCTTCAGGCCTTGCCTCGAGCGGCAGACCCAAGGTGTCCACATAGAACGCCTTGCTGGCGTGGGAATCGCGAACCAGAGGTCCAAAGCCCGCGACGAACAGCACCTTCAGCCCGACTATCTCGGTCACGATGTCACCTTCCTGTTAGGTGCCTCAGAACTATCAATGACCTGGAGAGTCCGTCTTGAACATTTCGGACATCGCACAACCGCCTCACCAGCCCTCGCCCATCCAGGCGCCGCACTCGGGGCGAGCGATGGCGAAGTACTGCCTCGGCGAAAAACCCGTGAGATTGCGGAAATCCCTGTTCATGTGCGCTTGATCGGCATAGCCCGCCACGTGCGCGGCTTCAGCAAGCCGCGCGGGAGCCGTCGCCTGCACGACGCGGATCGCTTTCTGGAGACGCATGATCCGATGGAAGTGTTTCGGTCCGTAGCCGCAGGCGGCGCGAAACTGGCGATGGATCGTGCGGACATTCCAGTTGAACTGCCGCGAGATCTCGCCGATCTCGAGCTGCGGATCGGCCGCCAGCAGCCGACAGGCGGCGACGACCGCGCGATCAACCGTCCCATTTCTGGCGATAGCGGTGCGCACCCAGTCCTCGAGCAGCGCATGACGGTCGACCAGATTCGCCGTCATGAGCAGCCGCTGGTGCAGCGCACCAGCGCCGGGAGCGAGGTCGGACAGCAGGGCTCCGCCGTTGAGAATCAGCCCCGCGGGGCAACCGACGATCGAACGCACCGTTCCCGGCCGAAGGCGAAGGCCGGCGATCACCGTTCCTTCGCGAAGGCTGGTCCACCGCGTCGTCGCGTCGGGACCGGCGACGCACGGCGGGGCGTCGTCATACACCATGATGTCGGCACAGCCATCGGGGATGATCGGCGACAGGCTGGGCGCGCCCCCGAGACGGACGACCCGCACCCAGAGGCAGGCGACCATGTCGAGGAGATCGAGCGAGGGTTTGGTTTCCTGATAGTAGGGGGTATCGATTGTTTTGAAGCGAGCGAGGAATCGATCGACACCGACCATTTGTGCCACTGTCTGTCGGCCTCGGCTGGTTCGCCGTCGCTAACGTTTGTCAGGCAGCGACGCTGAAGCTCAGCTCTTTCCGTGCAGGCCAACGCGGTTGCCTTCAGTGTCTTCGAAGTAGGCGAAAAAGCCTTGCCCGGAACCGATCGGGGTTCTTGCTACCAACGTCTTGCCGCCAGCAGCCTCGACACGTGCCAGCCAATCGTCGACACCAGAATCTGCATTGAAGTAAACACGGCTCCCAAAATGAGAGGGCTTGTCTTCAGGCGCGAGGAACAAGCATCCGTCCGCTTCGAAGAGGGCCGTTTCTTTATTCTCACCAACGGGCAGGCGCTTGAGTTTCTGTGAGGTGACGTGTTCGTAAAACGTTATCGCGCGAGCCATGTCAGAGACGGGGATATCGAACCATGAGGCGAGCTTCTTCATGAGTCAGCTCCAGTGCTTCGCTGGCTGCTTGGTGTTGTGGAGTCGATTTTACAGTAGAAGCCATCTCACAAACGCTGGGGCCACTCGGCCCTGCTCGCTGCGCATCTGAGTTGTCCGTAGGGCCGGAACAGGAGCTCGAGGAAGTCAAGAGTGGCCGCATCACAAATGTCCGGCTTCAGCCGGACGACAATACGGTCCGCGTGAAGCGGAGGGGACGGAGGTAACGGGCTCAACACGGAGGAACGAAGATGAACGGAGACGCACGGAGGCTGTCATGCTGTGTGACCAGCGCGCAAACACAGGACGTGAGGTCCTCGGTTGGGCGCTTGGGCGACGACACCAACAGTGCCCGGTCGCGTCGCCGGCCGGAACGGCCGGCGAGTCGTGATGAGAGGGCGGCGAGATCTCGAGCACGGGGACCGGATGCAGCCCGTGTTCGAGATCTCGCCGCCCTCTCATCACGGCCCGCGCCTTGCGCGGCGCGACCGGGCCTCCGTTCGTCTTCGTTGACTTCGTTCCTTCGTGTGAGGCGTGGCAGTCGTCGCCTCATTGCGGAGGTCGCCGAGGACGCAGAACACGCGGTCCTTTTCTCGGCGATCTCTGCGCGCTTCTGCGGTGAGAGGCTCTTGGACAGCGCAGGCAACCGGTTGCCAGCCGTTGTGAGATAGCTTCTAGTCTTCAGGGCCAGTGCCTTGTTGAGGTATGGTTCGTCCGCGGAGGATGTTCACATTCTTGGTGCCTTGAACGAAGGGCACTATATCGCACGCGCAGCGCGAGAGCCGCCGGCAGTCGCGACCGGAAAGGCGCGCTTGAAAGGGAAGGAAAGAGATGCGAACACGAGCCATCCTGCTCGCCGCGGTCATGCTGGCGGGGCCGGCAGCGCAGCAGCCTGATCCGCCTCGGGGCGAAATCCTGGTTCGGATCGAAACGGCATTCGGCAATATCGATCTCGCGGTCGACGTCGCCCGGGCGCCGATCACGGCAGGTAACTTCCTCAAGTACGTTGACGGAGGGTTCTACGATGGCGGCCGCGTTCATCGCGCAACCCGAGCCGACAACTACACGCCCAAGCTGCCCAACCGCCCGCTTCTGGAGATCATCCAGGCAGACATCAACCCGGCGCGCAACGGCGAGCGATTTCCGACAATCCCGCTCGAGCGCACCAGCGTCACGGGGCTGACCCACGTCGTCGGCACCGTCTCGATGCCGCGCGGCGACGCCGCCGACTCGGCGCGGTCCGGCTTCGTCATTCACCTCAACGACCAACCGTCGCTGAACCACGGCGGCATGCGGTTCGACGATGGCCAGGGCACGGCGGCATTCGGCCGTGTCGTGGCCGGCCTGGACGTCGTGCGCATCATTCAACAGCGTCCCGTACAGGGCCAGAGCCTCGCGCCGCCGGTCGAGATCAAGAAGGCCTATCGCATTCGCTCACGGTAAAGGATCGGCATCGGTCGAACGCTCACTTGTCGGGCGCGCGTGCACCGGCCGGTGACACCTCGCGAACGGCCCGGCCGACGGCGCGCAGGTGCTCGACCTTCATCTCCTCGTACTCGCGCGAGACGACGATGCCGTGAGCGCCGGCCGCGAAGGCCTTGACGCGTCGCCTGGTAGATGGTCTCCGGATCGTCGCGCGGGCTGCCGGGCACGTCGAAGCCGATGCCGGTGTAGATCTTCGTCTTGCCGTTCGGCGCTGGCGACGCTGCGCCTCGTCTCCGCGAAGCACGTAGTCGGGCGTGAAGCCGCGCCTGCCCGAGCTCGGCCAGCGACGGCTCGACGCGCTTGTCGTAGCCGAAGAGGTCGTAGTAGAGCTCGAGCGACGTCTCGAGCGGAGATCTCGCCGAGGATCGTCTTCTGGAAGCGCGGCAGGTACCAGTCGCGGATCCGCGGGCGACAGCACGTTGTGATAGCGCGATGATCTTGATGAAGTCGGTGTGCGGCGCCATCTCCTCGTAGCTCATCTCGGCGCGATAGACGAGATCCCAGCTCGACGGCTGATGATCGACGTGCCAGCCGACTTCCGCTGACGGCTTGATCTGCTTGACGCGCCGGTACATCGCCTCGCAGATCGCTTCGCGGCCGAGCCGGTACTGGTATTCCCAGCCGAGGATCTCCGGATAGCGAATCAGCAGCCGCAGGAACCCGCCGAACATGCCTTCGGGCGGGCGTGCGGCGCCCGCCATCTGCCCCTGCACGTAGGCGTGCAGCGCCTTGTAGCCCTGCCGCGCGCGCTCGGCATCGATGCCGGCCGCGCGTCCGCGCGCGCGGCAGTGCTCGCAGAAGCAGGTCGGCGGGTCGTTGTTCCACGGAGAGATGACGTTCATGAGCGGACCCATCCGCTCGGCGCCCCACTGCACGCCGTCGAGGTCGTAGCTGCGGAACAGATCCTCCATCGTGCCGGCCCAGAACGCGACGTACTCGGGATGGTTCCAGCAGGCGACGTTCGTCGGCCGGTCGTTGACGTCGCGCGTCACGACCTTGCTCGTAGTTCGCGACGACGCGGCTCATCGGCGGACGACTCGAGGATGCGCGCGTAGACCTTCATGCCGCGCTTGCGCGCGGGCTCGACGAGCTCCGCGAACAGATCGCGCCTGGCGTGCTCGTGGCTGCGGGTCGACGACCTGGTGCCGGAGCGTCGTGTCGCTTGTAGTACTCGTCGTGGGTGCGCACCCAGACGAGCGGAAACCGGCGGCCGGCGTTGTCGGTGAGCGGCACGCCGTGGTCGGCGCGATCGCGCAGCGGCTTCACCAGCGCCGCGTTGTAGGCGTGGCTGTACGGCATCACGGCGTTGATCGCCGCCGTCTCGGCGATGAGGTCGAGCGTGCGCTCGATCCCTTCGTCGAGGATCGTGTGCGGCCCCATCTGGATGCCGTTGACGCTGCCAGCGGGGGCCGCGGCTGGCGATGGCGCGGCGGTAGGACCGCGGGTCACGCCTGGTCAGGGCTGCAATGCCTGCCAATCTCTCGACGAACGACCGCCGATCGAGAAGCGCGTTCGGAAGAGTTTCGTCCACTGAGTCGCTCATCGGCACCGCCGGATACCCATCGCCATGCGTGACAGTCTACGGCGCGCCATCGGTCGTGTCGACCCTCGGCGCCGATCCTTGACGGCTCCTGTTGGACATGGAACCTCCGGGGTATGGAGATCGCGCAATCCACGCCGCTATGCCCTATCATCGCGGCATGATCCTGCCGCTCGCTCTCCTTCTCCTCGCCAGTCCCGCACAGCCGTCCTCCGCAGCCACTGAACTCTGGTTAGGTCGATCCGCGGAGCTGGCGCTCGCCTGCGTTCACAAGGAGTACCCCAACAAGATCGCCCACGTGCTGAACGGCGACACCGACGTGAAGGCGCCGCACGAGCTGACGCCCGCGTTCTACGGGTGCTACGACTGGCATTCGTCCGTGCACGGCCACTGGCTCCTGGCGCGCGTCGCGCGCCTCCACGGAAACGCGCCGTTTGCCGCCCGCGCGCGAGCGGCACTCGACCAGAGCATCACCGCGGCGAATATCGCAGCGGAGGTGCGCTACCTGAATGGCGCGGGCCGCGTCTCCTTCGAGAGACCGTACGGGCTGGCGTGGCTTCTCCAACTCCATGCCGAACTGCACGAATGGGCGACAGAGCGGCCGGCTGACGGGGACGTTCGGCGATGGGCCGAGACGCTCGAGCCGTTGACCAGCGCAGCGATCTCGCGGATCGCCGACTGGCTGCCGAAGCTGACGGCGCCGATTCGGATCGGCGAGCACTCGCAGACGGCCTTTTCGTTCGGATTGATGCTCGACTGGGCACGCGCGACGCGCGAGAAGAAACTGGAGTCGCTGCTGCTGTCCCGCTCGCGCGATTTCTACCTGAAAGATCGCGCGTGCCCGCTTGCCTACGAGCCGTCCGGCGAAGACTTCCTGTCACCCTGCGTGGCGGAGGCCGACCTGATGCGGCGCGTGCTGCCAGAGGCGGAGTTCACGCGCTGGCTGCGCGACTTCCTGCCGTCGTTACCGACCGACGGTCGAGGCGGCTGGCTCGCGCCCGGCGTTGTGACCGACCCCACCGATCCCAAGCTTGGGCATCTCTACGGACTGAACCTCTCGAGGGCGTGGATGCTCCACGCAATCGCGCGAAGCCTCCCGCCGTCCGATCCGCGCGGCGCGGCGCTCATGGCCGCCGCGCGGATTCACAGCACCGCTGGAATGACAGGCGTAACGGGGGAGCACTACGAAGGTGGCCACTGGCTGGGCACATTCGCCGTGTACCTCGAATCCGGCCGTGGTCTGCCGGTTCCCGGCGCGAGACGGTAGCGAAGCCGCGTTGCCGAATGCTCTCCCTTGCAACTGGTGTGTAACCGCCGCCACACTCGCCTATCAAACCGAGCTCCCGGCCATAACTCACACGGCTCCACACACTTAACGGCGCGCACGGACCCCGGCACTGCGCTTGCTCTGCACATCGGCGATGAGAATCGTCGTCGTCCTCCTTCTGCGGCCGTCGTCGCCAGCAGTTGCGGCACAGACGACCGCGCGGCCAGAGACCGCATTCGCGCAGAGGTCGAGGCCGCTCGCACGCCGGAATACGCCACACGCAACAAGGACGCGCGGAAACTCTGGACGAGCACCAGGGACTTCTATCGGGCACGAGAATTTGCCCCGGTGTGGCTCGAGCAGAGGCGTCCGACGGCGAAGATGGAGGCGTTGGTCGCAGCCGTCAAACAAGCCGGCCGCGACGGCCTGGATCCCCTGCTCTACGACATCGCATTCGTCGACGAGCGCGGCGGCAATGGACGGAAGCGCTTCAGCGAGGAAGAGGCGGGCGAGGTCGACGTCCGGCTGACCTTCGCGTACATGCAGTTCGCGTCGGACTTCGCGGACGGCGTCTCGGATCTGGCGCAGTCGCATCCGGCCTGGCACATGCGGCCGCGAACGTTCGATCCGGCCGCGCATCTCACCACGGCGATCGCCGATGGCAAGATCGCCGAATCACTCGACGCCCTGAGGCCAACCAATCAGGAGTACCGCGCGCTCGCGTGAACTCCTCGCCGACTATCGAAGCCGCGCCAGCAACGGACAGGCCGCGGCCGGCACTGATGGCGTCCCGCTCGCGGACCGAATCAAGCAGATCGAGCTCAACATGGAGCGCTGGCGCTGGCTCCCGCGCGAACGGGCCGCGAAGCACATCGTCGTGAACATTCCCGCGTTTCGACTCGACGTGTGGGAGCGCGACACTGTGGCGCTGTCCATGCGGGTGGTCGTCGGAAAGAAAGACACGCCCACGCCGATCTTCAACGACGCGATGACGCACCTGGTGTTCAGCCCCTATTGGAACGTGCCGCCGACGATAGCCAAGGACGAGACCTTGCCGTCAGCGCTGCGGGATCCTCGTTCCTTCAGCGCACCAACATGGAAGTGCTCGATGAAAAGGGACAGGTCGTGGACCCCGAGTCGATCGATCTCGAGCGGGCCGGCGACTACCGGTTCCGTCAGCGGCCGGGCAGCAGCAATTCGCTCGGCCTCGTGAAGTTCATGTTTCCGAACGAGTTCAACGTCTATCTCCACGACACGCCAGCTGATTCGCTGTTCGCGCGCGCGAGCCGATCGTTCAGCCACGGGTGCGTTCGCGTGGAACAGCCGCAGGCGCTCGCCGAGTATCTCTTGAAGGATCGCGCCGAGTGGACGCGCGAGGCCATCGCGGAGGCGATGCACGCGGGCGAGGAACGAACGGTCAAGCTTCGGGAACCCGTGCCGGTGTACATCGGTTACTGGACCGTCGACGTCACACCCGACGGCAAGGCCGCGTTCCTGCCAGACGTGTATGGGCTCGACGCGCGGCAGGCGGCGGCGCTGAACGAACGCCTCGCCCGGGCAAGGCAACCGGCGCGCATCGCGTCGCGCGATCGCTAGTCTTCTTACAGGAGATCAGGAGAAGATCTCTCTCCATCTCAAAATCAGAATAACTCCTGAGCTCTTGATCTCCTGCTACGTGACACCAAGCTCTTCGTGGTAATCGCGATGGGTGCCGTGACAATCTCGGCATTTGTGAGATGGGGTTGTAGTTTTCACAATTGCCGGTCCTGACAACTGGTTTGATCTACGATCCACCCGTCATGGCGATCACCGGCGCGGTGGCCATCACGCCTGCGGCTTCCTGACAACGCTGCTGATGAAGACACTGCTCAAGGTGATGATCGCGCTCGTGGCGGTGGCCGTGCTCGCCGTGCTGTTCGTGCGCTCGGCCCGGAGCACGGGCGCACAGCCCTTCACGATCGCGCGACAGCACCTCGCGGGATGGACCCTGACCCTCGCGCCGGATGCCGACCCGCTCGGCTCGTCGCTCTCGATCACGCCGAAGGCGGAGTTGATGCCGCCGCTCGCCCGTGACCTGTTTGCCCGTATGGGGGAATCGCTGCACTATCCGCCACCAGCCATGCCCGTCGTGCTGCGCAGCGAGTTCCAGCGCGCGATAGCAGGCGTGCTTACGCCGGAGGCGCTACTCGACGCCGCGCGGAAGGCTGGTCTCGAGTCGGCGACGTTCCAGCCACGTTGCATGGCCCGGCAACGCATCAGTGCGCCGGGGGTCGTTCGGGGCGTCTACTTCCTCTTGTTCGATCTGCCGCAGTTCACCCAGTTCCGCGAGCAGGTTGCGCAGCGGTTGCGTGCCGCCGGCCGTGACGCGTCGCTGTTCGATCCGACGGCGTTGTCGCCTGTCGTGATTGCGGCCGATCTCGATGGGAGCTTCAGCGGCTGGCTGCCGCTGCGCGCGGATCCGGAAGTCGACTGCTTTGCCCCGGTTGTCGTGAAGTAACGTTGTGCTGATCACGGCGCCGCGAATCCTGCTCGCGTCGTCGCTCCTGGCGTCGTACATCCCGGCGCTTCTCGCAACGAAAGTCGATCCGACGGTGGCGCTCCGCTTCGAGTAATCAGTGCCAGCAGGTAACAGGAGCTCGCGGTTGGCGCCGAGTGCCTGGTGCCTGCGATGGCAGAGCAGTTTCCAACCGATTGGCCGGCTGCGACGTCATTAGGAGCATACGGACTACCATCATCGACGAAGCGAGCAGATCCGCTTAATTCTGCCCCCTGTCATGGTATCAAGGCCAGTATCTACCAAGGTGACGTTCCAGGGCTCAGCGAAACCTGCATGCACATCCATGCGATTATCCTTCACATGGATGGTCACATCCGAGCTGTGGAGGAAATAATTAGCGAAATATTCCTTGATGATATACCCCTGATACCCGCAGCATACGATGAAATCGTTCATGCCCGAAAGGCGAATAGTCTTCATGATGTGCCAGAGAATCGGCTTTCCACCGATCTCCACCATCGGCTTTGGGCGCATATCGGATCTTTCGCTAATTCGAGTGCCGCGACCGCCCGCGAGTATAACCACTTTCATCCAAACGCGCTCCTCAACTTTCGAACCGGCGATGCAGCAAGCCGCTCGTCAGGAAGTGCCGAACTCAGGCACAACCACAGGCTGATTGTGCGGGATAGCCAGCAGCGCTCCGTAATCAGATCAACTTCGGGCTGCGCTTCGAAGCGCTCATGCCCCGCGTCAGCCAATCGAACTGTGCAGTCGTCGTCAGTAAAGGCGAACAGATGGCCAGAGGCGAGCTCCATGGCCACATTGAGCGCTGCAGATTTTCCTCGCGCCGCGCTGTGATGAATGTGCAAGCGAGGGTCCCGGATAAGCGCGTAAGGCTCCGGGCTCTGTCGATGACGATTACCTCGAAGGACTTGTGATCGTTGGCCAGCACGCTCTTGATGCAGGCATCGAGCTGCTGCGGCCGTTCTCTAGTCGGGATCAAGACCGAAATCTGACTGGATTTTCAGAGTATCTGCCATTCCCTGAAATCATCTCGTGTACCCACGAACCGCTATGTCAGCCTACCCCCGCCAGCTAACAGCCCACCGCAATATGACTTTCAAAAACCACTAAATATGATCGATCGCAAACGCTTTGATGTGAAACTACCGAAGTGCCTGATATCATCACCTGCAACATCAAGGAACATAAAGGGTGCATTAACGCTAACCCGAATGCAGCCGTTGCGATGCGAAGTGGAGGCAGATTGCATGCCGTCACCGGTAACGAGAGTGTTCAGCAGGTGCGTTAACGCTAATGCAGTGATCGCGCCGGCGCGGTCCGTCCAAAAGCCGATACTTCCGACCGCATAAAAGCAGATGAAAGAACCTAGTGTAAACGACTCATTTGACGCAGGCTGGAAGTGGCAAGGTCGAATGCCGTGTCACCGGGTAAAAGCGGCAAGCAACCGGACATAGTAGGACTGGTAATACAGCGAAGGCTCCGAGATCGCCCATGAGTTCGCTGGCCACGGGTCATTGTACTGAAGATACGACTTGGCGGGCGGCTGCTCCAACGGCGGCGTGAAATTGCGCTGGCACAACGCGAACGTCGGCGCACCGTAGCAGCGGTATGCCGGGCGACCCGGGCGGGCGCGCTGCAGCATGAATCGATCGAGAATTGCGGATTTGGCCCGCCTACCAGAAAGCCCGGCGGTGGGCCTGGAAGCTGCTCGGTCACCCGTTGCCAGCGCGTACCGTAGGCAAACCAGGCATGAAACATCGTCGCCGCGGAATGGCTGGCGCCGGCCTGGGCCATGTTCGTCAAATAAACGAGGCCGAGCGGATTCACGCCATGCAAATAGTGAGCGTATTCCAACGCCGCGGCGAGCGAAGTTTCGGACAGCCTTGGATCCATGTTGTGCAGGGCCGCCAACTGATACAGCCTTGCCTGCATGGCCTTTCCCTTGTTGCTGCCCCACGTGAAGTCCTTCATCGGCGCACGATAGGGATCCGCTCGCAAAAGAGAGATCTGGAACGCCTGTGAGGCCCGCGACATGCTTATCAGCAGGCGCTCGCGAATGGACTTTGCCACCTCAGGCGTGGCACCAGGCAGCCGCGCGTAGTAGAGCAGGCTGTCCAGCGCATCGACTTCCCACATCGACGGCCCCCACTGCGGCACGAGCGCGCCAAAATTGGCGTCAGCAAACTGCTTGAACTGCGCCTCGCCGGTCATCTCGAACAAATAGGTTGCGGCTTCGAAACGCGCGCGCAGCCGATCGGCCTCGCTCATTTCCTGCTGCCCGGCCGCAAGCCCCATCGAACCCGGCTGCTTTGAATTGTCGTTGTTGTAGTAGAGCACGTTGGGATTTGCGGTCGCCCAGGTCCACGCCGCCGTCGCGCGCTTCTTGAGATCGTCTCCGTATTCCTTGAGATTCGGCTCCGGCCGGGACGCAAAGAACTTGGAGGCATATGCAAAGGCCGCCGCACCCATCAGCGTCGCCGACGTGGTCGGAGGGCCATAGTAGCTATTCCCTCTGGCGTCCGACGGCGGGCTTGCGCTGGCCAGGCCCTGAACACACAGGAGAGAGCCGTCCGGGTTCTGCATCCGGACGAGCCAATCCAGCCCCCATTTTACCTCGTCGAGAATATCGGGAATGCCGTTGCCGGATTCCGGAATGCCGTAGTCATCGCTGAAGGCCTGCGGGTGCTCCTCGTAAGCCTGCAGCAGAGTGATGATGTAGCGCGCCGCCCATGACGTGTATTTGTTGAAGTCGCCGGCGTCATACCAGCCGCCGCGAAGATCCTTGATCAGCGATTTCGCAACGGGGTCCGACGGCCGCCCATCGTGCCACGGGCGCGTCTCGGAATCCTGGCCGGGGCCAAGGTGGCTCGCCTTGTCCGCCCAGACCTTGCCTGCAAATTCCGGCTTCTTCTCGAACCCCGCGCGCTGATAAAAATAGGCGCGGAGCGCATGCTTCATGACATCTTTGTAGACATGCTCGCCGATCGAGAAATCCGCCGATCGAATACCCTTCTCGATGTCGACGACCGCATACTTGCCCGGCGCCTCGACCTCGGAAAAGTCGAACCACCAGGCCTTGTCGCCGGAGACCTGATCCGTGTTCCCGCCGTTCCACACCGTCGGCGGGCCCGCCTTGACGACCTTGCCGGTCGGAAGTTCGATCAACGCGTAGGATTGGCCGGGCGCAAATCTTGCGGAATTGTCATAGCCGACCTCGGGCGTGCGTATGACGGCAACCTTCCTTGATTTTGGCAGGTATCCGAACTGATCGACGACGATCGCCGGAATTGGACCGTTGGGGCCCACCGTCAGATTTTTCTTCCAGTCGGCAGCGGCAAGGTTCGATTGAGCTGGGAGGTTCTGCGCATTGGCCCCACCGACTTCGGCCTGGCTCGTGGAAACACAGATCAGCAGCAAAACTGCGAGGCACCAGGCACTGTAACGCACGTCTTTGACCTCTCTCTGCGCAGCGACCGGAATCACCTCTGCAGCACGCGCGGCTTCTGCCTCGATCCAGCATGCAGCCGTTGCTAGTTTGCCTTCATGGCTTGCTTGTGTCCCAACGCTTCCGCGCAGGGATGGCCGCGAGATCTGGGTCCCTACTGCCTCAGCTCGCTTCTCATCGCTGTAGTAATCGTGGAAGCGTTCGCCCTTGTAACGCTCGATGCTCCGCAGTGAAGATGGGTCCACCTTGTTGAGAACGATGCACACAATCCGGTCCAGGAACGCCGAAGCGTCATTGAGACACTCAAGGACCATGCGCTGGCTAGTCTTGCCCCACTCGACGACGAAGACGAAACGGTCGCAGTGCCGTGCGATCATCTTGTAATCGACGACCGCAGCCATCGGAGGCACCTCGATGATCACCAGATCATAGGCCTCGCGCGCAGTATCGATCAGTTGCCCCATCGCGGCAGTTCCCAGCAACTCTGCCGCGTTCGGGACCCGATCGGAAACACGACAGGGGAGCACGTCGAGATTCAATCGCTCCTTCCTGACCACATATTTGGAGAGGGCCGTCGGCTCCGCCAACGCCTCCTTGAGGCCAACCTTCGCGTCGGGCGCAACTCTCTCGGTAAGCGAAGGGTGATGGAGGTCAGCGTCGACGAGGAGCACGCGCGTCGTCGAATGGCGGGCGAAATGTGCCGCGAGATTGGTCGCGACGGTCGTCTTGCCTTCGCCGGGAACGGAAGAGATGACACAAATTACCTTCGCAGCCGACTTCTGTTGAGCAATGTTGATCAAGGCCCAGATACTGCGCAGCGTCTCGACAAACCGCGAATAGGGAGCAATCACGGCATACTCGCCGGTTCTCACAGCCGCCTGCTCCTCAGCGCTCTCGATCGCCGGCAGGACGGCGCAAAACAGGCCCGTCACGTCGGTCACCTGCTGCGCCGTTCTGAATACACCGAACGGGAAGTCCCTTAGCAGGACAAAGCAACCTCCCAGCAGCAAGCCCAAAATCGACCCGCCAGCCAGAATCAGCAGCCTCTTCTTCGATGCTTCGGTCTGCGTCGGCGGCGCCGCGCGCATCAGAACGATGGCGTCCGGCGCGACGGAAGGCTGCGCCTCAACCTTGCTCATCTCGCTGAGCTGCTGCACCGCCCTGTTGTACTGGGTGCGAAGGGTGTCTGCCGCGCTCTCGAGCTCTCGAATCTTGGCCTGGGTGTCGCCGTTGGCGCCCTCCTCGCCCATGAGGCGCGTCATGGTTGCGGAAATCTCGTCGTAGCGCGCGCGCGCAAGCTCGTAGTCCTTGCTGAAAGAGCCCGAGATGCGCTCCTGCTCATTGGCAATCGCTTCGCGCAACTCCTTCATCTGGTTGCGCACCTTGACCGTCGCAATGTGATCTTTTCCTACGCGGTTCTCGAAATCATTCGCACGCACGGACAGATCCGAGAGCTGCGAACGAAGCCGCGTAATCAGACCATCGTCCGCGACAAAGGAGTTCTCAGACCGGCACTTGCGAGCACGCTCCATTCGGGCCTTGGCCTCGGCCATCGCGACCCGCGCACTGGTGAGGTGTGACTGAAGCGTCGCGAGTTGCTCGCCCGCAGCCCCGCCCCTGGAATTGCCAGTGAGGTTGTTGGCGATCTTGTAGTCAAGAACCGCGCGCTCCGCGTCGCCGGCCTGCCGCTTCAGTTCGTCGACACGCTCCTGCACGACCTTGCCGGCCATCTTCGTCGATTTGACTTTGCCGGCAACGCCGGCGTCCAGATAAGTTTCGACGACCGCGTTGGCAATCGTTGACGCCTTCACCGGGTCTTTCGACGAAAATGCAACGTTGATGACGCTCGCCACGTCTTCTCGAGTGACTGACAAATTGCGCAGCACCCCGTCTACCGCGACCTTCTCGAGGGTTTCCTTGGACGGTACCTCCCGTGGTGTCTCCTCCCGCAAGCCCACGGCATGCGCGGCGGTTCGAAAAAGGCCGCGAATGCGGGAGCCCAGGCTCTCGGTACCCTGCTCGCCGACGAACTCAGGGTCGCTCGTCAACGACAGCGCCTTCACGACCGGCAGCACGATGCTCTCTGAGGAAATCACGTAGATCTGCCCCAAGGTATCCGCAGTCCTCGATCAGCGGCTCATTGGTGATCTTGTTCGATTGCAGATACCTCGAAAGCGTCCGTTCGAACGCGATTCGAGAGCTCGCTTTGTAAACCGGGGAGAGGTTGGATAGCACCGCATAGGCGCCAGCAGCCCGATGATTCCGCCTGCAACGATGAAGAACCAGCCCCGACGCGCAATTCCCACCAGGTCCGCGATGTCAGGCTGCACGCGTCCTGAGGACTTTTGGGTAAGCTCGTCAGTCGCACTGTAATCAACAGACGCCATGCAAATGCCTACGGTTTACTGCGCGCAGTCGTCGAGAGCAGCTCTCTTCGGTGCGCCTCTGACTTAGACTAGATTTGGCACACATGGTTCATGGTCTGGGCGAAGCAAACCGGATGCCAAGAGCTGTAAAGACAGATAGTCGCACCTCCTGACTTGAGGCACAAGGCGACGGAGAGAGGCGCCGACGCGATCACAGACTGTATCTAATGGTACCTAAATACCTGAGCCCGAGCGATAGTACCATGGCATACGTCATTCAAATATGAGCCAAGATCGATTGCTGCCATCTTGATGCAATACAGTTAATCAAGCATATGCAGTAGATATGCAGATCATCAGGCGACCGCACCTCGACTTGCGACGCATCGCACAATCCTGATTCAGCAGGAGCGAGACGTCGCCACGGTCGCACCATTGCGGGCCACTGCGTTCGCGAGCGAAGTCATGCGCATGGCTGATTCGGCGGGATGCCAGCCTGCTGCCAGCATCAAAGCCCGCAGCGACCCAGGCCGTTGCGCGCCCGCTTGATCGAGATCGCCGCTCAGGCCATTGATCGCCATCAAGGCGTACGCGCTAGACAGGATTGTTCTCAAGATCCTTGAACAGGAAGTGCACGTCATCCAATTCGTTGAAGAATCCATTGTAATACTGAAGGTTGAACAAGCCGCTGTATGCCTTTCCCTCGATGACGCTAGCCCGCAAAAGCGTGGCGCCATCGGCCGCAAGTTTCAGCGCCGAACTCGCAATCCGGGTCAGCCGAGATCGCCCGCTGCACACCCGCACAAGCGATCGGATCAAGAAATGACGATCCAGGAACTCCTGGCGGATCGTCGGACAGCAGCCATTTCTGATTCCGATCTCGCGCGAAGATCACATCGTTGCGTCCATAGGTATACGCCGCATCGAGCCACGCTCGATAGCTGCGATCGGCAAAATGCATGCCTGCCGCCTTGATATTGAAAACAAATTCGAGGCCGTTGTTGGCAAGCCGATATGCGAGTTCAACATCCTCGGCGCGGCGAAAGCCTTCGTCGAAACCGCCGGCAGCCAGAATGTGGCTCCGTCGAAGCGAGGCATTGCCCGTGTAGAATTGCCGCGCCGTCGCTGACCAGTCTCCTCTCAGCAGGGCCCTGTACTGCTTCATCAGCATCTCTTGCTCCCAGCGGACCCAGGGAGCCATCTCGAAGCCCTCCGGTGTGAGCAGGGGCCCGAGCACCACAACATCCCGGCCCGCCTCGTGGTGTGAACGGGCGTGTTCCTCCAGCAATTGAGGCTCCGGCACCACGTCGTCATCGATGAAGACGATGAACTCCCCGACCGCTTTCTGGACGCCCGCATTGCGGGCGGCAGCGGGCCCCTGATTGGCCTGCGTCAACCACCGCAGCCGCATGGTGGAGCGGAGCGTTTCCAGATAGGCGTCGGTGCCGTCTGTCGAGCCGTCGGAGATTACGATGACTTCATAAGCGTCCGATGGATACGCCTGCTGCTCGAGGGCCGCGATCACATGTCGCAGTCTGCCAAGACGATTGTACGTCGGTACGACAACACTGAAGTAGGGACGGTGCACTGTTTAGGCCCTGAATCTGTTGGCACGGGCTCGATCGCCTGAGCATAGGAGCGGAGCCCAAACTCCGTATTTCATTTTTCTGCAATCATTCTGCTAACATAACGCAAGCTTCTGCTATCACAAACAAACTGATCTTACACCATTGATCCGGCCGTTGCATCAAGCTCTCAGACTAACGCTTTATGCCTGCATTGTTGGCACACAACTGCATTGCGGTCAATTGGCCCAAAGCCGAGGCAGCGCCTGAGCCGCTTGCGTCCTAGTGTCGCTTCTCAGCGTTAACCGCATCGTCTCAAATAACCGGCCAGCCGCTGCGCATAGAGATCGAGATTCATCTCGCGTTCGATCAGCTTGCGCCCGTTGGCGCCCAATCTGGCGGCCTCCTCCGGGTCGGACAGCAACCGGCGGATCTCGGTGCGCAAGGTCGCGGGATCTCCGGGCGGCACATACCGCCCGTTGTCGCCTTCGACCACCACATCGGTTTGGCCGGGAACACGGGAACAAATGACCGCCTTTCCCATCGCCATGCCTTCCAGGATGGCGGTGACGCCGGCCTGGAACTTTACGTTCTCCAGCGGCATGACCATGAAGCAACTGTCGGCGTAGAGTTGGCGCAACTCGTACTGGGTGAATTTCCGCACCGTGACGTTGCTCGGAATGTTCGGTGTCGCAACGCCCTCCGCGCGTTTGGCCCAGGGCGACGCGGCAGCGATCACCACGTGGACGTCGAGATCCTCCACCGCGCGCAACAGGGTTTCGTAGTCGCGGCGCTCCAGCCCGACGGCACAGACCTGCGGACGGGCAGCTGGAATTTGGTGTGACCCGTTCGGGTGCGAAGAATTCCTGGTCGACCATGAAGGGCGTCCACAGCACCCGGTTCCGACCGAGTTTCCAGCGTTCCTCTATGAACCGCTGTTGCCAGCGGCTGTAGGTGATAAAGCGGTCGATAGCGCTTTGCACGCCCAGCCAGTCCAGGAAGGCGGTCTTCTTCGGCTCGGAAATGACATGCACGATCATCAAATGGCGCGGCCGCGTGCCGGGTGTGAACTTGAGAAGCGCGGCCAAAGGCAGCCCAACCTGCTCGCCATCTGTGACAATCGCCTGACAGCTTTTGCGGATCTTCCAGCAGGCGTAGGCGAGAACCAGATTGGGACCACCGAGCTTCTCGAGCACCGCGCCCGTTCGGCCCGCGATCGTTCGCGCCGCGGCGTAGTCGAGAAGGTCGGCATTGAAGCTTCGCGCAAGCTCCAGGTAGTCGGCCCTGGGGCGCTTGCCGCTCGCGATCTGTTCGCGGATGTCAGCAGCGATAACGCCCGACACCGTCAATACCACGCGCTTGCTCATCCCATCGGGCCCCGTCCGTTACCAGGCGCACTGTTTAGACGAATGCGATGCTACAATCTCAAGTTTCGGAGTTCTGCGCCCACCGCGAGGCCGCAGTCCCATTTTGTGGTAGGGTTAACGATGCACAAAATTGTTAACACCTTGGCCGTTGCCCTGAGCGTCCTGCCTAACCTTCCGTCTGTTGCCGTGGCAGCCGAGCCCGCGCCGGTCCCTGCCCGCGGGACGTGGACCGACGTCACGCCCAGCGGGGTCGATCTGGTGAATATGCTGTCCTGCGAGAATTATGGGTCGATCACCATGGTGGCCGATCCTGCACGACCATCGGATCTTTTTACGCAGTTCCATTGTCAGGGCGTTTGGAAGTCGGTCGACTATGGCCTCACATGGTCCGGCCCGATCAATACCGGGCATGGCGGAGCCGGGGCGAGCGGAGCGGGAGGGCTCGCCATTGCACGAGGTCCGGATGGACAGCCTCCAATCCTTTATTCGGCCGGCATTCGCGGCACCGGAGTTGGTTTCTGGAAATCCACGGACGGCGGCGTGAGCTGGACCAACTATCGCGTGGCGCCTGGCGGAGATCGGCAGGGTTTCTATCCGCCCGTCGTCAATCCCTATGATCCAAATCATTTGCTCATGACCGGGCATCAGCGGAGCTTGATTGTTCAGAGCTTTGACGGAGGACGGCACTGGTCTGAAGTCCCGATCGCTGACGGCATGAAACATATCGGCGGCACGGGCTTCATCTTTTTCATCGATACCGGTCGCGCCGAGACAACGAAAGGCACCTGGATCTGGACCGCAGAGGCCACCGGGAGAAAAATCGGAACGTGGCGAACGAGCGACCGGGGGCGCACATGGAAAAGCGTCGACAGCAACGAGCACCCACACGGGCAGATGCAGATCTATCAACCGGACAAGAGCGGCATCGTCTTCATGCCGGGGTTCCATTCGGACCTCGGCGCCGGCGTCCTGAGAAGCACCGACTACGGCGAGACCTGGACCCGCGTCGGCATCGCGATGGATCAAGCCGCTGTCTTCGGCACACCCAAACGTGTCTACGCGATGTACGCTTGGGCGTGTGGCGGCTGCTGCTCGACCCCGCACTTCAGTCGGCGCCACAACCCGGAATCTCCGGATGGGCGCGCATGTCAACTCCGCCCGAGATGGCGATCGGACCGGCGCAGGCAGCGACAGTCTTCGACGGCACCAACTACATTATTCTGACGGCCAACTGGCGCGGCTTCCAAGCGGCCATCGCGGTCCGCCTGGATCACGCGGAACGGCCCCCGACGCTTCTCTCGGTCTTCACTCGCCGGGCGGAGGGCTTCATCCGCGGCTCGGATGCGCCGCTCCTGCACCTGCTGGCGCGTCAGGCCAGCATCGCGCTGGACAACGCGCTGCTGCACGCGCACACGCGCGAACAGGCGCGCATGATGGAGATGCAGGCAGAGGAGCTGGAGCGCGCCATCAACGAGCGCTCCCGGTTCTTCGCCTCCATGAGCCATGAACTGCGTACGCCGATCAACGCCGTCATCGGATACGTGCAGCTGCTCGAACTGGGCACGTACGGCGAGATGACGGAGGATCAGAGTCGAGCGGTGGACCGGGTGAGCCGCAGCGCGCAGCATCTGCTCGAATTGATCAACGACATTCTGGACATCTCCAAGATCGAGGCCGGTAAGCTCGAGATGTATCCGGAGGAGACCGACCTTGGGCTCCTGGTGCGGGACACCGCGACCTCCGTTCAGCTGCAGGCCTCGGACAAGGGGCTCGACCTGCGGCTGGAGATGCCCGAGAGCGTCCTCGCCTTCACGGATCCCGCGCGCGTCCGGCAGATCGTGCTGAACCTGCTCTCCAACGCGGTCAAGTTCACTGAGTCGGGAGCCGTCGTCGTTACGCTGCGCAATCGTGAAGGGCGGTTCGAGATCGCCGTCGCCGACACCGGCCCGGGCATCGCCACCGAGGACCAGGAGCGGGTGTTCGAGGAGTTCGAGCAGACGCATCGGACGTCCGGCGGCGGCGGAACCGGGCTGGGGCTCGCGATCTCTCGCCGGCTCGCCACCCTGCTCGGGGGAGATCTGTCGCTGGAAAGTACGCCGGGGAGCGGGTCCACCTTCACGCTCTCTCTGCCGGCCCGCGTGCCCGTGGAGACGGTCACGCCTGCGACCACCTGAGGGCCGCCGCGGGCGTGGGATCCGGATCCCGGGGGTGATCCGCGGCACGCGGAGGGGGCACACCGCCGTCATCCAGCGCCCGCCGCGGGGGCCCGACCCCGGCACCGCGCCGGCCGCGGGCGTGGGATCCGGATCCCGGGGTGATCCGCGGCATCCGGATCCCGGCGTCCCCACCCGCGCGATCGGCGGACTCGCCTCCGCCCTCTACTCCACCCAACATCGGACCTCCGGAACCAGATCCAGATGCTAGACGCCCTGCTGCGGCCCCGCTCCATCGCAGTGATCGGCGCCAGCCGTCGCCCGAACACCATCGGCTACCAGATCCTCGACAACCTGCTCCGCCACGGCTTCACCGGGTCGGTCTACCCGGTGAACCCCGGCGCATCCTCGGTGCACTCCATCCGGGCGTACCCCTCCGTGGAAGCGCTACCGGAGGTTGTGGACCTGGCCGTGATCGTGGTGCCGAAACAGCTGGTCGTGGAGGTCGCGCGCGCCTGCGCAGAGAAGGGGATCCGCGGGTCTGGTGGTGATCAGCGCGGGATTCCGGGAGGTCGGTGGCGCGGGCGTGGAGAGGGAGCGGGATCTGATGCGGATCGTGCGCGAGAACGGGATGCGCCTGGTCGGCCCGAACTGCATGGGTGTGCTCAACTCGGCGCCCGGACGTGTCCATGAATGCGACCTTCGCTCCCACCATGCCCCCACCCGGACCGGTCTCCTTCATGAGCCAGAGCGGCGCCATGGGTGTGACCATCCTGGATTATGCGCGCGAATACGGCATCGGCGTGTCGCAGTTCGTGTCCGTCGGCAACAAGCCGGACGTCTCGGGCAACGACCTGATCCAGTACTGGGCGGATGACGAGCGAACGGGCGTGATCCTGATGTACGTGGAGAACTTCGGCAACCCGGGGCACTTCACGATGCTGGCGCGGGAGATCACCCGGAAGAAGCCGATCATCGTGGTGAAGTCCGGGCGCAGCTCGGCGGGGGCTCGTGCGGCGAGCTCGCACACCGGCGCGCTGGCGGGTGGCGACGTCGCGATCGATGCGCTGCTGACGCAGTCCGGAGTGATCCGCGTGGACACCGTCGAGGAGCTGTTCGACCTGGCGATGGCCTTCTCGCATCAGCCGATCCCCCGTGGGAACCGGGTGGCGATCGTCACCAACGCCGGTGGTCCGGGGATCATCATCGCGGATGCGTGCGAGGCGAACGGGCTGGAGGTGGCGGAGCTTTCCGAGCAGACGCGCGCCCGCCTGGCCGAGCACTTCCCCGAGGAGGCGTCGCTCACCAACCCGGTGGACATGATCGCATCGGCCAACCCGCAGAGCTACCGCGTCGCCGTCGAGGCGGTGCTGCGGGATCCCGGCATCGACGCGGTGATCGCCACCTTCGTCCCTCCGCTCGGAGTGCGTCAGGAGGATGTCGCGGAGGCCATCGTCTCGGTGGTCGAACAGCAGACGGAGAAGCCGGTCCTCGCTGTTCTGATGGGGCGTGAGGGGCTGCCGCAGGGGCTGGCGGAGCTGCAGCGCGCCGGGATCCCCGGGTACCGGTTCCCGGAGTCGGCGGCGCGCGCGCTCGGCGCCATGTTCCGCTACCGGCAGTGGCTGGATCGGCCCGCCGGGAAGCTCCTGGAGACCGGCGTGGATGCCGCCCGGGTGCGGGAGATCGTTCGGGCCGCGCGGGATGCGGGGCGACGCAGGCTCACGGAAGGCCAGGCGATGGAGGTGCTCGCCGCTTACGGGATCCCGGTGGCCCCTTTCGCCCTCGTCGACGCGCTGGAGGCCGCGGTGGAGGCGGCGGACCGCATCGGCTACCCGGTGGTTCTCAAGGTGGTCGCTGAGAAGGTGATCCACAAATCCGATGTCGGCGGCGTCCGGGTCGGAATCGAACACGAGGAGGAGTTGCGAGCGGCGATCTCCGCGATGCTGGAGGAGATCCCCGGTCGGGCGGGGATCGCCCGGGAGGACATCGACGGGTTCCTGGTTCAGAAGATGGTCGGCGGCGGCCGCGAGACGATCGTGGGCCTCACCAGCGACCCCGGCTTCGGACGCCTTCTGATGTTCGGGCTCGGCGGGATCTACGTGGAAGCGTTGCGAGACGTGGTCTTCCGCGTCCATCCGGTGAACGACCTGGATGCGAACGACATGGTCAGCGAGATCCGGGGAGTGAAGCTGCTGGAAGGCGTCCGCGGGGAGCCGCCGGCGAGCCGGGAGGCGATCGTCAACGCCATCCAGCGAATCTCATTGCTTGCGAGCGATCACCCGGAGATCGAGGAACTCGACATCAACCCGTTTCTGGCCTTCGAGAATGGTGGTGTCGCGGTGGATGGCCGCATCTCTCTCAGCCCAACGGAGGCGGGGGAGTAGCACGCAGGAACACGACTTGCAACCCGCCGCCCGCTTCTCGCTCTTCCGCCTGCACGGCGGGATAATCGCCCGGGAGTCGCCGATCAGCTCCCGAACCGATCACATCGAAGAGCGCCGCAGGCACCCTTGCTGTGTGATTCTCCGTGAAGCACCCTCATGACGCCCGCGCCGATGCGGGTAGTCTGACAGTTCTCGTCGCCGAGGACCATCGAGACAGTCGGGACGCTCTCCGAGCCCTTCTGGAGGCCAGCGGCTACTGCGTGCACCTCGCCGTGGACGGGGCCGAAGCGGTGGAGCAGGCGCTCGCCCTCCGCCCCGACCTGATCCTGATGGACATCATGATGCCGCGCCTGGACGGGCTCTCGGCGACGCGGCGGCTGCGCGAGGAGCCGGCCATGGCGAGTACGCCGATCCTGGCGCTCACGGCGATGGACAATGCCCGTGAGCCGGCGCTCGCGGCGGGGTGCGACGACTACCTCCGCAAGCCCATCGACGTACCCCGCTTCTTCGAGACGGTCCATCGCTGGATCCGGAACGGGCGAACGTCACCCAGTTTGCGCCGCCACCCCGAATGACGTCGCAGGGGATTGGCAGATAGGGGGATCTCCGATGCGAACCGCCCGGATCAGACGGCTTCAGGCTGGACCCGGGCAGGGGCGCCGCGACCGGTTCGCGACGCCCCGGGGGAGCTTCAGCGGGTGCCGGCGAGGGCGTTGAAGAGCAGCGGCCAGGTGGCGATGCTCTGCGCCCGATAGTTGGGCTGGAAGCCGAACAGAACCACGGAGCCGCGGCCGATCCGCGCCTCGACCAGCGCCGGCTGCCCCGCGATCCGCTCCTCTCCCAGGACCCAGCCCGAAAGCCTCGGATCGCCCGATCCGTAGCGCCCCACCACGGTGACGCGCGGGTCATCCACCTGCCAGGCGCGGCTGCTGCGCCAGAACCAGGCGACGTTCTCGGCGGGAACACCCGCCGCCGACCGGCGAGCTTGGCTCCAGTCGGAGGCTCAGGATCGATCCCGGGATGAAGAAATCCTGTGGCGGTACGTCCCGCACCAGGTTGCGGAGTCGCAGGTCGAAGGCATCCGTGAAGAGATCGGTCGCGCTCTCCACCGCCACGATCCTCCCGCCGCGCTCCACGAAGTTTCGGAGCGCCACCAGCCCCTCCTCACCGATCCCGCCCGTGAACCCCGGCGGCATGGAGCCTTCGCGGTTCCCCTCCATGATCTGCCGCGCGCTCTGGTCCTGGAAGAGGATCACGTCGTAGCGGCGGTTCAGGTCGCCGCGGCGGATGTCCGCGTTGTGCAGCGTGTCGTAGCGGATCCCGTGCTGGTCGAGCACCCAGCGGGTCCAACCCGTCGGCATCGTCTCCGCCCACCCCTTGTAGACGCCGATGCGCGGCGCGCGGCGCCCGCTGAGCGCCGGCGGAGCGGTGTACCGGATCCGGTGGAGCCGCAACCGGGGCGGAGAGCGCCACGCGAAACCGGCTCCTGCACCGCCACCGCCTCGATCCCCATCAGCAGCGGCAGCGTGTGCGCGGTGACGTCGTACGGCCGCGTCGGCGGCCCGCCCGGGTAGTCCACCATCGGCGGGTACTGCTGCCGCTCCAGCATGGTCTGCGCGAACCCGGCGTACGGCTGGCGCATCGGCACCACCCAGCTGCCTGCCGGGAAGCTGCGCCCGTCCGCGGTGAAGGCGCTCTGCGCCGTCTGCACCTCCACGTCCGCCAGGCGCAGGATCCGGAGCACGGCCTCGGTGCCGGTGGCGTTCGCCTGCCCGGCCGGGTATCACCCACGCTTCCGGCCAGGAATCCCACTTCCGCACCGCCCGCTGGTTGATCCGGTAGGCGTTCTCGACCCAGTAGGGGCGGTTCGCCGCCGCGTTGACCAGCAGCGACATCGCGGCCGACTCCATGTAGTCCACGATCTGCGGCAGACCCCAGGTGCCGCCCGGCCAGGGTGCGGGGAAGTTCCAGCTGCGCTGGTCCACCGTGTAGCCGCGGCCGCTGCGCAGCTCGCCCGGCGCCACCTCCACCGGCGTGGCCATGCGTGCCGAGGCGGTCTCGGAGAGGATGCGCGCCCCTGCGTGATAGTGCTGGTATGCGCGTGCCGGCGTGTAGATGTCGAAGATCGCGTTGGTGACCACGCCGGTCTTCCCCTCCGCCAGCATCTCCGCCGCCATGTAGCTCCCCAGCTGGTTCACCGCGGCGATGATCAGCGGATCCACGTTCGGCTCCACCGGATCGGTGTACGGGGGGAGGAAGATGCGCGCTCCGGCTCCCCCCATCTGGTGCACGTCGTGGACGATGTGCGGGCGCCACGCATTGTGCGCGTGCTCCACCGTGAGCTGCGTCTCGCGCTGCGTGAAGGCGTACCAGTCTCGGTTGTTGTCGTGGCCGATGTAGTGGTGGTACAGCGCCGGGAGCCCCGCCCCCTCGAATTCGGTGCCGACCCAGCGCCGGTACCAGTCGGCGACCATCTCGGTGCCGTCCGGGTTCAGCGAGGGGATGTGGAGCAGAACCACCTCGTCCAGGATCTCGGCGGACGCGCTCGTCGTCGCCGGCCGCCAGCCGGTACAGGAGGTTCGGGGCCATCTGCCCCGCGCCCACCTCGGTGGAGTGGATGTGCTGCGTGGTCAGCACGACCGTGCGGGCGCGGGCCATCAGGGAGCGGAGCTCGGCCTCGTCGCGGATGCCGCGTGGATCCGCCAGCCGCTGCTGGATCTCCCGGATCTCCGGCAGCCGTGCGTGGTTCTCGGGGCTCGTGACGATCAGCATCACGAACGGGCGGCCGAGCGTCGTGGTGCCGAGCGTATCGATGGTGACGCGGGGGCTCGTGCGGGCCACCCGGTCGTAGTAGGCGCTCAGCTCGGTCCAGTTGGCCAGGCGCCGATCCGCACCGGGACGGTAGCCGAAGTGCGCTTCCGGCGAGGGCACACCTCCCAGCACGGTGGGCTGACCCTGCGCGTGCAGATCGTTCCCCGCCCCGGGGAGAGCCGCCGCGACCATGGAGAGCAGGAAGATGGGCGCTGCTGAGAAGATGGTCCGCACGGTCATCGCTGCTCCTGTGGGGGTGTGCCTGCGCAGTGGCGCGAAAGGAAAAACCGCGGCCGACCCGGAGGTCGACCGCGGAATCTTAATCGGACGTGCACCGCCGCCGCAAACGGCCGGCGATCGGGTCAGTTCACCCGGTCCGGGTGGTGGCGCATCAGGGCGGCCAGCACATCCTCTCCGTAGAACATCGCGATGTACTTGGCCTGCACGTCGGTGATCCGTCGCACCGCCCAGACCAGCTCCACGTAGTTCGGCTCACCCGGCGCTCGCAGCAGGTGCATCCCGCAGCTGCCGAGGTCGTGGTCCGCCTTGCGGTTGTTGCAGGTGGAGCAGGCCGTGACCACGTTCTCCCAGACGTTCTCCCCGCCGCTCGCCACCGGCACCACGTGGTCGCGGGTGAGGAACTCGCGGGTGCGGAACTCCGTCCGGTGCCGGCCGCAGTACTGGCAGCGGTAGCCGTCGCGGGCGAAGAGGAAGGTGTTGGTGACCTGGCGCCGGAACCTGCGCGGGACGTGCACGAAGCGGACGAGGCGGATCACCAGCGGGCAGGGGTGCTCGTCGCGCTCCGAGCGGAAGACGCGGGAGCCGTCCACCTCGAGGATCTCCGCCTTCCGGTCGATGACCAGACGCAGAGCACGCTCCACCGGAAGGATGGTCAGCGGTTCGAACGATGCGTTCAGCGCCAGACACCCCATACGGCCGCTCCTTGGTGCGGGTACGGTAGATTGTACAACGAGCTGCGTGTTTTGTTCGGGTTCCCGGTCTCCGCTCGCCCCGCCGGTCCGTCGCGGTCCCGGATCGACGGCTGGTCGGCTCCGGATCTGCGACCGCGCCCGCTCCGCCCCGGCTCACAGACAACGCCACCGGATCCCGGTCGATCGCAATCGCGCAGATCGTGCCTCGCCCGCCGGGCACCCGAGAATCGCTCCGCAAGGTACCGGCCCGACGCCGCCGAGCGCCGCGCCGCTGTCCGAGCGCAGCAGGATGTGCCAGCGCCAGCGTGTGCGGATGCGGTCGATGGGGCAGGGCGCGGGCCCGACGAGCTCGACGCCGTCGCACCGAGCGCGCTGCATCAGCGCCCGCATCCACTGCAGCGGCGCTCTCGGCGGCCGCCTGCGTCGCATCCTCGTCGAGGCCGCTGAAGACGACGTTCAGCAGGCGGTAGTGCGGCGGGTATCGCGGGTTCTCCGCGCTCGCCGAGCTCACGCTCGGCGAAGGCCGACGAAATCGTGCTCCTCGGCCAGCGTGATGGCGTAGTGAGTGGGCAGCGAGGTCTGCACGATCACTTCCCCGCCCTTCGCGCCCCGGCCCGCGCGCCCCGCCACCTGGGTGAGCAGCTGGAAGGTGCGCTCGGTGGCGCGGAAGTCCGGCAGGTTGATCCCCACGTCGGCGTTGATCACCCCGACCAGCGTCACGTTCGGGAAGTCGAGCCCCTTGGCGATCATCTGCGTGCCGAGCAGGATGTCCACCTCGCCGCGCTCCACCCGGCCGAGGATCTCGTGGTGCGCCCACTTGCCGGAGGTGGTGTCCACGTCCATCCGGGCGATGCGCGCGGAGGGGAAGGCCTCGCCCACGGCGCGCTCCACCTGCTCGGTGCCGACGCCGCGGAAGCTCGAGGTCGGTCGACCCGCACGCCGGAGCAGCGCTCCGGCGCACGCCTCCTCGTGCATGCAGTAGTGGCAGGTGAGCCGCGCGCGGCGCCTGTGGTAGGTGAGCGAGACGTTGCAGTGCGGGCAGTGCCACACCTGACCGCACTCGCGGCACTGCACGAAGGTGGCGTAGCCGCGGCGGTTCAGCAGGAGGATGGTCTGCTCGCCGCGCGCCGAGCCGGGTCGTGGATCGCCTCGATCAGCGGGTCGGAAAGGATGCCGGCGCTGTCGCGGGTGGCGGACGGTGACCGCCTCCGGCTGCCGCCTGCGCTCCGCGCGCAGGTCCACCGTGCGGATCGGGGGGAGCGGCCGGCCGCCCGACCCGTGCGGGCAGCTCCAGCAGCGTGTACTTCCCGTCCTGCGCGTTCTTCCAGCTTTCCAGGGAGGGCGTGGCGGAGCCGAGCACGCAGACGGCGCCCGCCGCGCGTGCCCGCACCACCGCCACCTCGCGGGCGTGGTAACGCGGCGCCTCGCCCTGCTTGTAGCTCCCCTCGTGCTCCTCGTCCACGATGATGGCGCCGAGGTCGGGGAGCGGCGCGAACATGGCGGAGCGCGCGCCGACCACGATGCGCTTCTCGCCGCGCCGCAGCGCGCGCCACTCGTCGTAGCGCTCGCCGTCGGAGAGCGCCGAGTGCAGCACCGCCACGCGGTCGCCGAACACCGCCTTGAAGCGGCCGACCGTCTGCGGCGTGAGCGCGATCTCGGGGACCAGCACGATGGCGGTGCGGCCCTGCCGCTCCACGACCTCCCGCAGCAGCTCGATGTACACCAGCGTCTTGCCGGAGCCCGTGACACCGCGGAGCAGAAAGGTGCCCGGCGCCTCCGTGCGGGCTGCCTCCACCAGGGACCGCAGCACCTCCGCCTGCGCCGCCGTGGGGATCAGATCCACAGCCGCGGCGCGCGGGATGGCGGCATACGGGTCGCGGGTGAGCTCCTCGTCAGCGACCTCCGCAAACCCCTTCTCGACCAGTCCGTTCACCACACTACTGGCAGAAGCCGAGGTGACCGGTCAGGTGCGCCAGCTCCGCCCGCCCGCCCAGCGACTCCAGCACCTCGAGGCACTCCCGCTGGCGGGGTGCGCGTCGAAATGCCCGCTCTCGCGCCAGCAGCGACTCGCTCTCACCGACCAGGTTCACCACCCGCCGCGTACGCACCGCCGGCTGTGTCCGGGGGCCGGCCGTGACCAGGCGCAGCACGCCCCGCTGGACGAGCGCGTGGATCGCCGGCCACCAGCTCCGCTCGCCGAGCTCGCGGCGCAGCGATACCACCCGCTGCGGCTCTCCGCGTGCGCGCAGCCACTCAGCGAGCTGCACCTCCAGTGGAGTCAGATCCCCCGGAAGGTCGGCGTCCGGCGCGAGGAGCTCGATGGTGTCGCTGGAGCTGCCGGAGAGCACCGCGGGGAGCGCGGTTCGGAGCACCTGGCCGAGCGGAGCAATGTAGTAGTCGCCGATCCAGCGGCAGAGCTCCATGACGTCGCGAGGAACGCTCGGCTCGGCGTCCAGCACGCCGCCGATCGCCCGCAGCGAGGCGGGCGGCTCGTCGACCCGCTGCAGCGACTCCACCCAGCCGATACGCTCGCGGCTGCCGAACGGCACCAGCACACGCGAACCGACAACCGTCTGCTTCACCATTCCGGGTGGAACGAGATAGCTGAACGAGCGAAAGAGCGGGAGAGGGAGGGCGACGGAAGCGACGGCGGCGCCGTGCTCCCGGGCCGCGTCGCTTCGCCCGCCGGGTGGGTCGTGGACGGTGGACACGCGGCCGTTCAGAGGTGGCAGCGCGGACCGGGGCAGGTCGGGCCGGCCGAGGGCATACGCGCCGGGCGGGCGGGCCGGACCCGGCACCCCCGCCCGTGGTCGGCGAGACGGAACATCACGGCTGCGCGTGACGGCTCAGGCGCGCGTCACGCCGAGGCCGGGCTCGGCGTTGAAGCGCATGGTGCCATCCGGCTCCAGACCCGGACCGGTGAAGGGATCGTTGGCGAGCAGCGCCGCGCCATCCAGATCCACGTAATCCACCAGCGGCGCGAGCTGCACGGCCGCCGCGACGCCCAGGGTCGACTCCACCATGCACCCGAGCATCACGCTGAGCCCGTGGGCGCGGGCGCAGTGCACCATCCGCACGGCTTCACGCAGGCTCCCGCACTTGGCCAGCTTGATGTTGATGCCGTCGAAGGCGCCCACCAGCCGCGGGATGTCCGCGAGGGTGCGACACGACTCGTCCGCGATCACCGGAAGGGGGGAGCGGTCGCGCAGGATGCGGTTCCCCTCCTCGTCGCCCGGCGGGAGTGGCTGTTCGATGAACTCCACTCCGAACTCCTGCAGCATCGGCAGCGCGGCGATCGCCTGCTTGGCGGTCCACCCGGTGTTCGCGTCCACCCGGATGATCCTGTCCGGGGCCTCCTCGCGGATCATCGCGAGGATCTCCGCGTCGCGCGGCGTCCCCACCTTGATCTTGAGGATCGGGTACGCGGCCGCCTCGTGAACCTTGTCGCGCATCACCGCGAGATCGTCGATCCCGATGGTGAAGGAGGAGACCGGCGCCGCGGACGGGTCGAGGCCCCAGAGCCGCCAGACCGGCAGCCCGAGGCGCTTACCCATCAGGTCGTGGAGCGCGGCGGAGATCGCCACGCGCGCCGCGGGATTGCGCCCCACGCTGTGCGCCACCGCGGCCTCCATCCGCTCCAGCGCGAACACGTCGCCCATCGAGGCGGACTCCAGCGCGATCGCCAGGCGCGGAAGGACCGCCGCTACCGTTTCCGCCGTCTCCCCGTAGTACGGCGTTGCCGGCGCCTCACCCCACCCCTCGTTCCCCTCCCCGTCGCTGACCCGCACCCAGACGTCATACCGCGCGGGCGGCGCCACCTCGCGCGCGATGTTGAAGGCGTGCCGGGTGCGGAGCTCCAGTGGCTCGAAGGTCAGCTGCATGGGGGGAGGATTCGGGATTCAGGATTCGGGATTCAGGGGGCGCTTCGCGCTGGCCCCTGCGAACATCGAACATCGAACATCGAACATCGAACATCGAACATCAAACATCGAACAACCAGTAGCTCATTACCGGCAACCACCGCTCATCCACGCGAACATTCTATCTTCACCATCTCCATCTGCCGTTCCGGCGTCGTGATCTCCGGTCCGTCCGGGCCCATGAACACATCGATCTCGGTGCGGAATCCGACATCGCCGGTCAGGTAGATGCCCGGCTCGATGGAGAAACCGATTCCGGGGATCAGGCGGCGGGTGTCGCGCGTCTCGAGGTTGTCGATGTTCGGGCCGGAGCCGTGCAGCGAGGTATCGATGGAGTGACCGGTACGGTGGATGAACGAATCCCCGTAACCGCGCTCGGTGATGACCGCGCGGGCGGCGTCGTCCACCTCGTAGCCGAACACGGGCTGCCCGGCGGCCGTTCGCGCACGGATCAGATCGACCGCGGCCTCGCGCCCGTCGCGGGCAGCGGACCAGATCTCCTCGATGCGCGCCGGCACCTCGCTCCCCACCCATGCCATCCAGGTCTGGTCGGCGTAGATGGAATCCTCCGTCTGCTTCCCCCACAGATCGATCAGCAGCAGATCGCCCCGGCGGATCTCCGCGTGTTCGGTGCGGGTGGGTCCATAGTGCGGGTTGGCGGCGTGATCGTTCACGGCGACGATGGTGTCCACACCCACGACGAGCCCTCGCTCCACGAGGCGCTCCTGAATCCACTCCCGGATCCCCCACTCGGTGGGACGGTCACCGGCACGGATCATCGCCCCGATCCGCTCGAAGGCGGCATGCACGGTTTCGCGCAGTACGATCGCGGCGCGGCGATGGCCTTCCAGCCCGGCCTCCGTCCAGCGTGCGTAGAAGGCGCTGACCAGGTCGGCGGAGGTGACCACTTCCACCCCCGTGCCGCGCACCATCTCGATCACACCGGCAGGAACCCGATCCGTGTACGGTACCGCGTCGCCTTCCGCGTACTCCATCGCGACGAGGCCCAGACCCTCGAGCATCCCGGCGAGCTCTTCCTCCAGCTCCCTCCAGCTCAGATAGATCCGCTTCTCTCCGATCCATCCTTCCCACGGCTGCTGTTCGATGCGGTGGGTGAGGGCGACCGGGCGTCCGCGGGCAGGCACCAGCACGAAGTAGCGGCGAGTCATCGCCGGGAGCCCGAGGATCCCCGATGCCACGCCGTTCAGCCCCTGGAAATTGTAGAGGAGCCAGCCGTCCACGCCCTGCTCGCGCATCTCCTCCTGCATCCGCGCGACCGTCTCCTCGCCCAGCGAGACCCTCTTCTCGATCACTGCCATGGTGCGCCCCCGGTCTGATCTGTCGGGTGGATTCAGAACCGCCGGAAGGTAGCACGGGGTGAGGGCGGCGAGCAATCAGTCGGGCGGTACCCCTCCCGGTGGCCCGACCGCGCCCCCCTCCCGTCGTCCAATCGCGCCCCCCCCTCCCGTCGTCCAATCGCGCCCACCCCCCCGTCGTCCAATCGCGCCCCCCCTCCCGTCGTCCAATCGCGCCCACCCCTCCCGTCGTCCAATCGCGCCCACCCCCCCCGTCGTCCAATCGCGCCCACCCCTCCCGTCGTCCAATCGCGCCCACCCCTCCCGTCAGCGTGACCTCCTGTCATCCTGAGCGAGCGCAGCGAGCGAAGGATCCGGATGCCGCGGACTTCCTTCCCCCCTGCACCCCATTGTCGGCGAGGAACTCCTGCATCCGGATCCCCACGCCCGCGCCGGTCGGGTGCAGGCGGCCGGCACCCCGTCGCGGGCTCGGGATGACAGCTCGCCGGGCTGCGCTTTCCCCCGTTCCCGGTCACCCCGCCCAGCGCGTCCCCACGATCAGCGACAGCCCGAGCACCCGCTGCCGCGTGAGCAGGTGATGGATCTCCTGTTCGCGGACGATCGCGCCGCGCACCCCGCTCCACCCCCAGCGCCGCAGGGCGCGGCGCAGGATCGCGATCTTCTGCCTGAACGTGAAGATGGCCGCGAGGTCGTGAAAGGGAGAGCCCTGTGGGGTGTGTCGACTGCTTTCGGACCAGTCCTCGACGTGCAGTTCAACCACGCCCGCATCGCGGAGAAGCTGCTTCCACTCCACCATGAACATCGGCCGGGCGCCGAGATGCTCCACCAGCTGGTCGCGTCGCTCCTCCACGACGTTGCCGGTCCAGATCAGCTGCACCAGGACCACTTTGCCGAGCGGCCGGGTCACGCGCGCGAGCTCGCGGATGGCGAGCGCGGGGTCGGCGGCGATCCCGAGCCCCACCTCGCCGATGGCGACGTCGAAGATGCCGTCCCTGTAAGGGAGGTCGTCGAGGCGGCCGCACTGGAAGGTGATGCTGCCATCGAGACGCGAGCCGCGCGCACGCTGCTCGGCGTCGTCGATGAGTCGGGGATCGGGATCGATGCCATGGATCTCCACACCGAACGAGCTGGCGAGGAAGGCGCTGGTGATGCCGCGGCCGCAGGCGCTGTCCAGCACCTCCTGGCCAGCCTCCATCCCGGTGAGGCGTCCGATCTGCCGGTAGAGCTCCTCGCCACCCGGTGGAAAGACCGGCTTCGGGCTGAGGCGTACCAGCTCGAGGACGGAGGGGGTGCCCGAACGGGCGGAGGGTGGATCCCCGCGGGCGCCGTGGCGCGGATCAGCCGGCGGAGGTGGTGGCATGCAAAAAATGTAATGCTGCCCGGCGCGCGACCGCCAGACGGACGTAGCGGCCGTCAGCCCGGCATGTCCGCGAGCGCTCGCAGGTGGTGCACCACGGCGGTGGCGCTGGCAGCGGCATCGTACCCGCCCTCCAGCACGGAAACGAGCCTGCCGGCGGCGGTTCCACCCGCCATCTCCATAACCCGTCGAGTCAGCACGCCGAGGTCCGGGGGCTCGAGTGCCATGGAGCCGAGCGGGTCACTCGCGAGCACGTCCATACCCAGCGAAAGGACGACGAATTCGGGCCGCCAGGTTGCGGCATGTGAGGACCAGGCGACGTCGAGGGCATGAAGAAGATGCTCCACTTTCGCCCCTGGCACCATCCGCACGGCCACCACGCCATCGCCGGGATGCGGGGCATCCGGAGCGGCGGCGTGCAGGGAGAGATACCCGATCCCCGGGTCGGAGGCGGGCAACTCGGCCGTTCCCGTCCCGAAGTGCTCGCCCCACTCCACGATCAGCACCGATCCCACTCCGCGGCGCCTCAGGTGGAGAGCCGCGAGAGCGACGTTGTTGAACACGGCGTGGTACCGTGCCGCGCCCCGCCCGGCGCCGCTTCCCGGCGGACGCACCGAGCAGAATGCGTTCGCCACCCGACCGTCGAGCACCGCGTCCACCGCGGTGACCACGCACCCGGCCGCGGCCGTGGCCGCGTCCCAGCTTGCCGCGGAGATCCGCGTACCACTCTCGAACTCCACCGGCTCACCGGCGGCATCCGCCGCCGCGACGGCGTCGCGGACCCGCGCGACGTACTCCGACGAGTGCGCCAGCAGCAGCGCCTTCTCGTCCAGCGGTACGCCCTCGATCTCCCGGAGCACCTCGTGGAAGCTGAGCATCTCCCGGTAAACGGCACGCGCCACCGCGGGCAGCCGCCCCTGGTGCTCGGGGTGCTGCCAGCCCGTGTCGTGACGGGAGCAGTCGTGGTGGGTTACGAAGCCGGTAGGGAGGTGCATCCGGACGGGTTGCTGCAAGGAAACGAAGGAAGTCCGGGGCGGCACTTCCCCCCCGTCATCCAGAGCCCGCGACTGGCTCTCAGTCGCCGTACCGGGCCCGCGCGGGCGCCGGATCCGGATGCCGCCTCCCGCCGAGAAAATCCGGGTCCGTCACCGCCCACCCGCTGCCGCCCCCACGCCTCCCCCGATGCGCTCCTGCAGCGACCGCACCTCGCGCCGCCGGCTCCGCAGCGCGCTGATCGCATCGGCCACCGCGGATGCCGCCGACATGGTCGTGATGTACGGGACCTTGTACGCGATCGCTGCCCGTCGGGTGGCGTAGTCATCGTACTGCGACTGCTTGCCCAGTGGGGTGTTGATCAGCAGCGCCACCTCGCCGGAGATCAACCGGTCCACCATGTTCGGGCGCCCCTCGTTGACCTTGAAGATCCGCTCGCACGGAATGCCGCGGGCACGGAGGTACCGGGCCGTCCCCTCGGTGGCCACCATGCGGAATCCCATGTCGTGCAGGCGGCGAGCGATGGGCGTGACGGTCGGCTTGTCGCGATCGTTCACCGTCAGGATCACGGTGCCCTCCAGAGGCAGGTCCATCCCGGCGGAGATCTGCGCCTTGGCGAAGGCCATCCCGAAGGAGTCGTCGATCCCCATCGTCTCCCCGGTGGAGCGCATCTCCGGGCCGAGCAGAGGATCGCTTTCCAGCTTGTTGAAGGGAAACACCGCCTCCTTCACCGCCACCCCGTGCACCGGGATCTCATCGGAGAGCCCGAAGCTGGCGAGCGACTCACCCACCATCAGGCGTGAGGCGATGCGGGCCAGTGGCACACCGGTCGCCTTGGAGACGAAGGGCACGGTACGCGAGGCGCGCGGGTTCACCTCGATCACGTACACCTTCCCGTTGAAAACGGCGTACTGCACGTTGATCAGCCCCACCACCCCCAGCTCCAGCGCGAAGCGACGGGTGGACTCCCGCATCTCCGCGACCGCCTCGTCGGTGAGCAGGTACGGCGGGAGCACGCAGGCCGAGTCGCCCGAGTGGATCCCGGCCTCCTCGATGTGCTGCATGACGCCACCGATCACAACCGTCTCGCCGTCGCAGAGCGCATCCACGTCCGCCTCGAAAGCGTCCTCCAGGAAGCGGTCGATCAGCACCGGGCGCTCCGCCGAGACGCTGACCGCCCGCTCGAAGTAGTCACGCAGCCCATCCTCATCGTAGACGATCACCATCCCGCGCCCGCCCAGCACGTAGCTCGGACGGAGCAGGACGGGGTAGCCGATGCGCTCGGCGATGGCCGCCGCCTGGTCCACGCTGGTGGCCACGCCGTTCGGCGGCTGCTCCACCTCCAGGCGCCGCGCCAGCTCCTCGAAGCGCTCCCGGTCCTCGGCCGCGATCGATCGACTCCACGCTGGTGCCGAGGATCTTCACACCGAGCTCCTGCAGCGGCGCCGCCAGCTTCAGCGGCGTCTGACCACCGAGCTGAACGATGACGCCTTCCGGCTGCTCGATTCGCACGATCTCGAGCACGTCCTCCAGCGTCAGCGGCTCGAAATACAGCTTGTCCGAGATGTCGAAGTCCGTGGAGACGGTCTCCGGGTTGGAGTTGACCATGATGGTCTCCCACCCGGCTTCACGCAGCGCGAGCGAGGCCTGCACGCAGCAGTAGTCGAACTCCACCCCCTGCCCGATCCGGTTCGGCCCGCTGCCGAGGATCACCACCTTGCGCCGGTCCGAGCGGACCGACTCGTTCTCGTCGGCGTAGGTGGAGTACAGATACGGCGTCTGCGCGGGGAACTCACCGGCGCAGGTATCCACGGTGTTGTAGACCGGGTGCATCCCGAACTCCCAGCGGCGCTCGCGGACCTCGCTCTCCGACTCGCCGCGCAGCCGCGCGAGCTGCAAGTCCGAGAAGCCGAGCCGCTTCATCTTCAGGAGCTCACGCCTGTCCACACTCTCCAGTGCGGCGTACCGCTGCTCCGCCGAGACCAGCTCAGCGAGCTGCGCGATGAACCAGATGTCGATCCCGGTGAGCTCCGACACCTCGCTCGAGCGGGAAGCCCGCCTGCAGCGCGCGCTTGATCTGGAAAGCACGCTCGGGGGTCGGGCGGCGCAGCCCGGCACGCAGCGAATCGTCGCTGTCGTCCTTCAGCCGGTCGTCGATGAGCCGCTTCCCGACGTCCCAGCCGTGCCGGCCGATCTCCAGTGCGCGGATCGCCTTCTGCCACGACTGCTTGAAGGTTCGGCCGATCGCCATCGACTCACCCACCGCCTTCATCTGCACCCCGAGCGTGGGATCGGCGGCGGGGAACTTCTCGAAGGCGAAGCGCGGGAACTTGACCACCACGTAGTCGAGCACCGGCTCGAAGGAGGCGGGGGTGGTGCGGGTGATGGAGTTGGAGAGCTCGTCCAGCGTGTAGCCCACCGCGAGCTTGGCACCGATGCGTGCGATCGGGTAGCCGGTCGCCTTGGAAGCAAGCGCCGAGGAGCGGGACACGCGCGGGTTCATCTCCACCACCAGCAGCTCGCCGTTCGGCGGGATTCACCGCGAACTGCACGTTGCAACCGCCCGCCTCCACCCCGATCTCGCGGATGATGGCGATGGCGGCGTCGCGCATCTTCTGGTACTCGACGTCGGAAAGCGTCTGCGCCGGCGCCACCGTGATGGAGTCGCCGGTGTGTACGCCCATCGCGTCGAAGTTCTCGATGGAGCAGATGATCACGACGTTGTCCGCGCCGTCGCGCATCACCTCCAGCTCGAACTCTTTCCAGCCGATCACCGAGCGGTCGATCAGCACCTCGTGCACCGGCGACAGCGCCAGGCCGGAGCGGACCTGCTCCTCGAACTCCGCCCGGTTGTAGGCGATCCCCCCGCCGGTGCCGCCCATCGTGAAGGAGGGACGGATGATGGCCGGGTAGCCGGTGTCCTCCACGAGCGCGAGCGCCTCGTCCAGCGTGCGGGCGAAACCGCCGTGCGGCACGTCGAGCCCGATGCCGCGCCATCGCCTGCGCGAACTCGCTGCGGTCCTCCGCCATGCGGATGGCGCGAGCGTTGGCGCCGATCAGTTCCACGCCGTGCTTCTCCAGCACACCGCGGTCGAACAGCTCCAGCGCGACGTTCAGCGCCGTCTGCCCGCCCATGGTGGGGAGGATCGCGTCCGGCTTCTCCACCTCGATCACCCGCTCCACCCACTCGGGGGTGATCGGCTCGATGTAGGTGGCGTCCGCCAGATCCGGATCCGTCATGATCGTGGCCGGGTTGGAGTTCACCAGGATCACCCGGTACCCCTCCTCCCGCAGCGCCCGCACCGCCTGCGTGCCCGAATAGTCGAACTCGGCCGCCTGCCCGATGATGATGGGACCGGAGCCGAGGAGCAGGATGCTCTGGATGTCACTACGCTTGGGCATGGATCGCTGCTGTGGCTCGTGCGGGTGCGCTCGTGCGCGCGCCGGCCCACCCGGAATGGTTCCGATGGCCGGCGCGTGGATCTCTGCGAGTTGTTCGCTGAAGCGGAAATATACCGGGGCGATCCGCCGCTCGCTACCCCGCTCGACCGTCGCCGGGAGGGAGATGCTCCTTGCGCCGTTCCTTCCGCAGCGCGCTCACCAGGAGCACGCCGAAGCCACCCCAGACGAGCAGCATGATGATGATCATCGTTGCGATGGTAGACGTCTGCATCTTTAGCTCCGCAGTATGGACGCGGTGATCCCCCCGGACGGCTCACGTGTGGCGCATCGGCCACCAAGAGATAGCCCCTCCCCGGCGCGGACGCCAGCCGCATTCAACCGTCGGCGTTGCATCCGTGTCCAAGGCGCGTGATTCGCCACCCTGATGTTCAGCTCGGCCGCCGCAGCGAACCGGCCCTCGCACCTGGTGCCCGCCTCACTTCTGATAGATCGCTACTTCGCTGCCGAGCGCGGTGCGATGGTCGCGCTGGACGTCCGGCTCGCCGAACTGGAACAGCAGTTGGCGGAGATGCACGAGGAGCATGGGGGGACCGGAGCGGGATCCACGTGGCCGAATACCTGACGGTGCTGCCGCCGCGCGAGGTGCTGCAGGCGAAGCTGCACGAGTCCATCGCGAACGCCCGGCAGCGGCTGCTTCCGGGCGCTTCTCCGCTCCCTGCTGCGGGTGGAGGCGGGTTCGGCTCCCGAAGCGACGATGTGAACCTCGGCTCCACCCGGTGGCACGCTGTCCGCGGTGCTCCACGCACCGGGCGAACAGTTCGCCCGTCGATACGCTCACGAAGACGGTGCCGGATGGTGCCAAGGGAGGAACAATGGCTGACATCAACGTGGAGAAGCGTGGCTCACGACCTACCATGACATGGGGGTGGATCGGGCTGGGGATTCTCCTGCTCGCCGCGCTCGCATGGCTCATCTGGTCGTTCGCGGCCATGGGTGCCGGGCCGGATCCACCCCCGGTCGATTTCGAACGAGTCTCGCCGGGGCAGACCACGCCGGCGGCGGGTGCGCCCGGCACCACGGGTCCCGGCGGTACCGCTCCGGGCACACCGATGCCCGGCACCGCCGCACCGGGCACCACGGCACCCGGCACCACAACGCCTCAGGGTCAGACCGGCCCCTGAGCCGCCGGTGGAATCGGCAGGAACCAGGGCCTCCCGGAACATGTCGGAGGCCCTCTTTGCAACCTTCTGAAACTTCTCCGCATCCAACTCCGTAGTTCTCTCCGAAGTCCATCCCCGGCCTCCCCGGCGGCCGACAGCAAACATCCCACCCGGTCAACGATCATGAGTCGCACCCTGTTGTTCATCGCGAGCCTCGGCCTCCTGGCCGCGGCAGCTTCACTGGAAGCGCAGACCCCGCAGCGCCCGGGCGGTGGCGGCGCTCCGCCCTCCGGCCCGGGTGAGATCCGCGGAACGGTGGTGGACGCGGAGAGCGGCGCCCCGGTGTTCGGCGCGTCGGTCGCGGTGTGGTCCGGTGAGCCGGCCGCGCTGGTGGCCGGTGCGCTCGTCCGCGCGGACGGCAACTTCCGCATCGAAGGGCTCCGCCCCGGCAATTACGAGATCCGCATCAACTCGATCGGGTACGCCGCACGCACCATCGCGGGTCACGCGATCGATGCTGCTTCGCCGCGCACCGCGCTCGGCACCGTCCGGCTGGATAAGGCGGCCGTGGTGCTCGAGGGGGTGGAGGTCACGGTGGACCGCTCGATGATCGAGATCTCGCCTGACCGCAACGCCTACCGTGCGCGTGACGTGGCTCCGGCCGCGAACAATGCGAGCGAAGTGCTCGGCAACGTGCCCTCGGTGAACGTGGACGCGGAGGGCAAGGTGAGCCTTCGCGGCAACGAGAACGTGGTGGTGCAGATCAATGGCCGCCCGGCCCCGCTCACCGGCACCCAGCTCGCCGCCTACCTGCAGCAGATCCCGGCAAACACGCTGGAGCGGGTGGAGGTGATCCCGAATCCGTCGGCGCGCTACGATCCGGATGGCATGGCCGGAATCATCAACATCGTCCTCAAGCAGAACGTGGATCTCGGCTGGAGCGGCGGGCTGATGGCGAGTGCCGCCAACACGCAGCGGTACAACACCTCCGGCAACCTCGGCTACCAGGTCGGGAACGTCTCTCTCTTCGGCAGCTACGGCTACAACAACGACGAGCGCGGGCTTTCGGGAATCAACGATCGCGAGCGCCTGGCCGCGCTGGCACCGATCGTGTTCACCGAGCAGGACATCGACGGTGAGACCCGGTTCGGTGGCCACAACGTCACCACCCGCCTCGAGTACCGGCTCAGCCCGCGGAACATGCTCTTCTCCGGCCTGACGGCGAACCGACGCAGCAATGGTGAAGAGTCGCTGGCGGCGTACAGCGAGTTGAACCGCGACCGGACGATCGTGGATCGCTATGATCGGCTCCGCGATACGGATGCGAGCGGGAGCATGTTCGACACCCACGTCGGCTTCCGCCGCACCTGGGAGCCGCAGCGGCACGAGCTCACCACCGAGCTCCGCTTCAACCGCGGGGCGGACACCGACCGGACGAGTCTCTGGCGGCAGGAGACATCGGGCTCCTCCCTCGGAACGAGCGAAAGGGAGCTGAACACCGTCGACGCGGTCACGCGACAGATCACCGGGCAGGCGGATTACACCCGCACGCTCGGCCGCACCAAGCTGGAGACCGGTTACAAGGGGAATGCCCGCCGGCTGGATCGCGACTACCTCGCGGAGCGGGATCCGCAGGGGACCGGCACCTGGGTGCCGAGCGGGATGAGCAACAGCTTCCAGTTCGACGAGCAGGTGCACGCGGTATATGGCGTGCTCAGCCGCGCGCTGGGCAGGGTCGAACTCCAGGGAGGGCTGCGGGCGGAGCACGCCAGCCGCGACTTCCAGCTCGGCGACGGCGACAGCTACCCGTACGACTACGGTTCACTCTTTCCGAGCGCGCTCGCGGTGTACCGGTTCAGCGACGCGCAGAACGTGAAGATCAGCTACTCGCGCCGCATCCGTCGGCCGGGGACGCAGGAGCTGAATCCGTTCCCCTTCTTCTTCGACGTCAACAACGTCTTCCTCGGCAATCCGGAGCTCGCGCCGGAGTACACCGACGCGATCGAGGTCGGCTTCCAGCGGACGGGTCAGCTCGGCTCCTTCCAGGTGACGCCGTTCTACCGGCACACCTCGAACGTGATCCGCTTCATCATCGACACCGCCGACGAGGTGGACGGGCGGGAGGTCACCTCCATCTCGTTCAAGAACCTGACGAGCGGCAACTCGTGGGGCACGGACGTCAACGGCTCGCTCCGGCTGGGGCGTCGGCTGAACGGCTTCGCGAGCTTCAACATCTTCAAGATGGTGACGGAGGGAACCAGCGGCGACGCGGGCAGCCTCGCTTCGGAGGCGGTCACCTGGTCCGCACGGGCGAATGCGACCGCGCAGATCACTCCCGCGCTCACATTCCAGGGTATGTACATGTACCGCGCGCCCATGAACGTGGAGCGTGGCCGATTCTCCGCCATGCAGATGAGCAACTTCTCGCTGCGCCAGAAGCTCCCGGGGGATAAATCGTCGGTGACGCTCCGGGTGGTGGATCCCTTCAACACGATGGGGATGCGGATCGAGGCGGGTGACGACAACGTCCTGCAGATCACCGAGCGGCACTTCGGGGTCCGGGGAATCCACCTGGGCTTCCAGTACAACTTCGGTCAGACGCCGCGCATGCGGCAGCCGCGTCCGGAGCAGCAGCCGGAGCAGCAGCAGCCGGGCTTCCCGCAGTAGGGAACCCGCGGTACGCCACACGACCGAGCGGGCACTCCCTCCGGGGGGTGCCCGCTCTTCCTCGGTCGAGCGTCGTGTCACGGCGCCGTCGCTGGTCGGCCGCTGGCGATTCATCCCTCCGTTCGAAGATCCCCCAGCTCCGTCCGGAGCGTTCGCAGTGCGCTCCCATGTGCACTTCCACCGTTTTCGGTGAGATGCCGAGCAGCTCCGCGATCTCCCGGTAGGAGAGGCCGCCGTCCCGTTTCATCACGAACACCTCGCGCTGCCGGACAGGGAGATCGTCGATGGCGGCTTCGATCCGGCGTGCGAGGTCCTGCCGCTGCAGGAGCTGATCGGGCGGGACGGGGGGAGAGTGAACGGCCTCACTGGCAATCTCGCGGTATCGCAGCCGGACGGCGGAGCGACGCCTCTGGTCCACCAGGAGGGCGCGGGCGGCGTGGATGAGGAAGGGACGCACGCTCGCCTGACCGGTCCACCGGTCGCGCGCGCGCCATAGCCGCAGAAATGCCTCCTGCCGGAGGTCCACCGCGGCGGCGGGATCGCCGATCATCCGGAGGAGAAAGGCGAACACCACTTCGCCGTGGCGGCGGTAGAGCACCTCGAACGCGCTCTCATCCCCCTCCCTGCACCGCTCCAGCAGCTCGTCGTCCGCGGCCTCGGCACGCCCGGCCTCAGGCACTCGACGTCCGCGGTGCGGAGCTCGCTCGGCTCACCCACACGAAGCTTCGGGGAATCGGGTTCAGTTCCAGAACGGATTGTTGGCGGTCTCGGCGGCAGGAACCGGCCAGCACTGCTGATCCGAGAAGCTGCCGAGCCGCGCCTTGTAGTAGGTGGCCCCCGCCGGAGGGAAGAAGGCGGCGGCGGCCGGATTGCGGCGGATATCCCCCATCTTCCTCGCCTCAAGCCAGAAGTCCAGTGCGCGCTGGCGCATCAGCTCGGCCACCACCTCGGTGTCGGACGTGCCCTGGAAGGGTGCGGCGCCGGCAGCGGAGCGGCGCTGGTCGATGAGTGTGCGCGCGATCGACCGATCCGTAGACGCTTCGGCGACCAGGTATCGCGCCTCCAGACCCGATGCCAGCCGCATCGGTGCCGCGTATCCCGGGTATGTCAGCTGGATGAACAGGTGAAGCTCGGAGTCCTGCGCCAGACGTCCCGCATCCGCATAGCGGATGCGCGGGTCTCCGGCATCGGCCACTTCCCGGTAGGCGGCGGGGACCACCAGGGCGGGTCGAAACGAGGTGGCGCTCCACACTGCATTGGAGAGCCGCGCCCGATCGTCGTGGCTGTCGATGTAGGAAAGGTTCATCTCGAAATCGGCGGGCACGGCGGAAGCCGCCTCGATCGCCGCCAGCGGGCGACCGGCGCCGAGATGGGCTCGGGCGATCCCGACCAGCGCCGCCGTCGCGAGCTTTCTCGCCTCCTCGCCGGGAAGGGCGCCCGCCACCCGGTTCGCCTCCTGCAGCCGCACCACCGCCAGGTCGAGCAGTTCCACGGCGTTCATGCGATGTCCGGGAACTCCATGCTGGGTGGAGACCGTACCCTCGCAGAAGTGCTCCGCCATCAGGATCAGCGAGTATCCGACGGTGAAGCTGCTGATCGCGAGCGGGAGTCCACCGCCCGCGCGGAGGTCACGCGTCGCATGCTCCGCCGCGGTCGCCGAGCGCGCCACCGCCGACCACATCTGGTGGCCTGCAGCGGATGACGGGTCCACCCGTCGCATCCCGACCTGATTCCGACCCGGGTCGGAATCACCCACCTGCGCTTCATGAGCCCACCAGCCGCTGAAGACCGCCAGGTTGGTGTAGGCCGTGGCCAGGTTCTGGAAGGCGGAGCGCGCGATGAGGTCCGCATGCTCCACCGGATCGACCTGGTCGATCTCCAGTGTGTCGCGATCCTTGACGTCGAAGAAGTCGCCGTCGCAGCCGGCCGCCGGAAGAGTTGCCAGCAGCAGAGCGCCCTGCGTCACGGATCGCAGAACGATGGCGGAAGCCGTGCGGCGTCTCACTGGCGCACACTCAGGCGGAGCGACCACCGACGCTCGACCGGTATCGTGAACAGCTCGGTGGTGTCCGTATAGAGCGTCTCCGGGTCCAGTCCGGAGTAAGCGGTCCAGGTCAGCAGGTTACGGCCGGTGAGGGTGAGACGCGCCTCCGAGCCACGGAAGACGCGATCGATGACGGAGTCGGGCAGCCGAACGGACAGGGAGGCCTCCCGCAGCCGCGTGTACGTCGCATCCTCGATGTACGACTCCAGGACCTGCGGGCTGGTAACCGCGGTTCCGGCGCGGGTGCGATAGGGCCCGAAGCGGCGAATTCTCTCCTCCGGCGATAGGATCTCGTCGCGCCGCACCCAGCGCTCCGAATTGTTCGCCCACCGGTCGCGGTATTCGTCCGTCTGGTTGTAGCGGACGAAATCGCCGCGGTGATCCAGTTGCAGGTACAGGGTGAGAAGCCGCCCCGCATTGAGGGTGTTCCCGAACACGATCTCGTGGCCGGGGAGAACGTTACCCATCATCTGAGCCGTCCCGGAAACGATGGCGTGCCCGCTCTCCAGGTCCACCGATTCCACGCGCCGCGTGTACAGCGCTCCGGCCGGCGCACCCGCGCGCGTGCGGTTCAGCGATCCGAACTCCTCCACGTCGCCGAGCGAGACCACCCGGTTGGCGAGCGTGGTGAGCGCGACGCCGCTCTCCCATCCGAAGGAGGGGAGCGCCACAACCCGGGCGCGGGCCGCCACCTCGACGCCACGGTTGGTGATGCGGGCGATGTTGATCAGTTCGCTACCTGCCCCCACCGAGGGCGCGACGGTGCGAAACATCAGCGCGTCGCTGGTAAGCTTGCGGAAGAGGGTGACCTCCACGCTGGCGCGGTCGTCCAGCAGAGCGGCGTCGAAGCCCATCTCGAGTTCCGTGGTGCGTTCCGGGCGGAGCCGCGCGTTGCCCGCACGATCGGGGAGCACACCTGTGGCGACGGAGTCGGTGTCCAGCACCAGGTACGGCGCGAGTGCCAGCGTGCCACGCGCGCCGCTCTGCGGTGAACGCCCGCTGGCGCCGTACGCCGCGCGCAGTCGCAGCGTCGGCACAGGCAGGCGCAACCGCTCCCAGAACGGCTCTTCGGAGATCACGTACGACGCGCCCACACGGGGGCTGAAGAACGGCTGGGCGTCGGCGCCGTAGGAGGCACTGCGGTCCACGCGCCCGGCCACCTGCGTGAACAGGCGATCCCGCACGCTCAGCTGGGCCTGACCGAGCACGCCCAGCGCGCGGCTCTCGCTGCGGCTCTGGGTGCCCGACTGCGTTCGCGCCGAGCTGACGGAGCGTAGCTGGTTGGAAACCAGACCGATGCCCGTGGCCGACACGAGGTCGCCCTGCGAGATCAGCATCTGGCTCCCCCAGGAGAGGTCGGCCCTCAGCGCAGGCGTGAGGTGGCGCCGGACGTTGCCGAGGTAGTCCACGGTGAGGCGGTCCTGCGCCAGCCGCGCCTGCCGAATGATTCCGGTGTTCTCCTCGCTCGACTGATACCACAGCTCGTCGTTGCGTGGCGTGAACGACCAGCCGCGCGTGCGGGCCATGTCTCCCCCGACCACCAGGCGATGCTCCAGCGCCGCCGGCGTCCACGTAAGCTCCACGCGCGGCTGGACGCGGTAGGTATCGTCCCAGTTCTCCAGCGCGAGACGGCCCTCGAGGCGCGCCAGTCCGGCACCCGAGAACCAGCCGTCGGCGGCGGTGCCCAGCGTGAGCGGGCTCCCGATCACCGCCGCGCTGATCAGCCCGTACCCCATGTTGTCGCTGTACGGCAGGCGCGTGGAGGTGCGGGAGATCCCGAAGCCGACGCCCACCGAAAGCCGATCCGTGGGTGTGAAATCGAAGTTGGTGCGAATCGAGGTTCGGCTGAAGGAGTTGCTGTCGATGGAGCCATCCTCCCGATCGTGACCCACGGAGAGGTAGGCCCCGAACTCCTCGCCACCCCCGCGAATGGAGTGAGCGAAGGAGCGGGTGAATCCCGGCCGGAAAACGCGGTAGCGGTTCAGCGGATCATCGGTGATCAGCGCCCCCACCGGCTGACCGTGACACGCGTGGACGTTCTGGAGGATGAGGCCCTGCGTGCATTCAGCCCAGTTCAGCGGTGCCCGGAAGACCGGTGTGGTGGCCCCGGCCTCCAGCGACGAGCTGTGGCTGAAGCCGCTGCCGGGGCGGCCGCGTTTGGTGCGGATGCTGATCACGCCGGCCGCTGCATCCGCTCCGTACAGAGTGGCGGCAGCCGGCCCCTTCACCACCTCGATCACCTCGATCTGGTCCGGGCTCAGGTCGTCCAGCCGGCTCACGCCCTGTGCGCCCAGGTTGAAGAGCTGGGCGTGCTGACCCGAGACCGCCACCCCGTCCACGAACACCAGCGGCGCGCTGGACAGCATCAGGGAGGAGATACCGCGGATCCGTATCCGCTGCGCGGCGCCGACGGACCCCGAACCCGAGGTCACGTTGACGCCCGGAACTCGTGCCTGCAGCAGGTGGCTCGCGGTGGTCACCGGGGCGAGCGGCACGATCCGCTCGGCGTCCACCGTGGCCACCACCGCGGCCTGCGCACGGCGCTCCTGCCGTCCCGCCGTACCCGCGACGATGACCTCGTCGAGCTGCACCGCCTCCTCGACGAGGGTGAGGTCGCGCCGAAGCTCACGCGAACCTTCGTGCGCGACCGCCACGCTGCGCGGCCGGTACCCGATGCTGCTGACCTCGACGATCTGCTCCGCTGCGCCCAATGTCACGGGGATGCGGAGGCGATACCGCCCCTGCTCGTCGGAGATCGCGACCTGGTCGAGCGCGGGGATCGCGACCACCGCCCCACGAACCGGCTGCAGGGTCGGCGTGAGCACGTTGCCGGACAGGATCCAGGCGTCGTCCTGCGCGCGCGCCAGGTCGCGCGCCACGATCACGACCTCACCCGCCGGGGTGGTCCTGTACCCGAGTCGGGTGCCCCGCAGCAGCTCGTCCAGCGCGCGACCGAGCGTCTGTCCCGCGCATGCGCACGAGACCAGCCCCTCCGCCTCCACCAGGCGCGTCGAATACACGAGCGGCACTCCCTCCGCCGCGAGCCGCCCCATGGCTTCGGAGAGCGGCACGCGCTGTACGGAGAGGCCGACGATCCGGGTGAGCGGGTCCGCGGAGGCGGGAGCGGCGCGTGAGGCGGGGTTCACGGGCTCTCCTTCGCGCGCCTGCGCGTGAAGCAGCGGCGCTCCGCACATGAGGAGCGCCATCAGGAGCCACCAACCCGCAGCCGAACGCCCCGGGAGCCCTGATCTCACGAATCTCCTCCGAACGGGTGGTGGTACGATGAGACCGGGTGGCGGCGGAGCGCGACCATCGCGCCCGCCGGTGGAAAGGAACGTTTCAGCGCGGCGGATTCGCTACAGGGGCGGTTAGCGGCACGACGCGCCAGGTCGCGGCCTCCGGTTCGCAGTGAGCGGCGACGGCGGCGCAAACGGTCTGCACGGTCTCGGCGAGGCCTCCGCTCCGGAGCGATGCCGTGAGTCGCTCGCCGCGGAAGGATGGATGGATCTGGAACGTCACCGCGTAACGGCGTGCGATCTCCGCGAAGACCTCGTCGAGCGGTTCATCCACGACCACGAAGTGTCCGGCGGCCCAGGCCATGTGGCCCTCCACGTCGGCGTCGCTGACCGCCAGCGGGGGCTGCCCACGCTCGGCACTGCTCCGCTGTCCCGCTCCGACCACCACCGCGCGGCCGCCCGACGAGAGCTCCACCGCTCCCTCTCCGACGGCGACCACGACCCGATTCCCGCGAGCCCGGACGTTGAAGCGAGTTCCGATGTCCCGGATCTCCGCGTTCGCCGCCCTCACCAGCAGCGAGCGAGTGGCACCCGGCTCCACCGAGAACAGTGCCTCACCGTCGAGACGGAGCTCGATCTCACCCGTCCCGCCGGTGGCGTCATACTCCAACCGGGAGCCGGCAGCGACCAACGCCTCCACGCCGGGCGCCAGGGCGAGGGCGCGAGTCTCCCCCGCGGCACCTCGAGCGCTGCCAGGCGGGTGCCGCGATCCGCGACGGCCGACCACCGCGGCACCCCGAGGATCACGGCACCCAGCACCGCCGCGGCGGTCAGCGCGATCCATGCCGCACGCCGGGCTCTGCCCGTCTGCCGGAACGGGAGCACGGCGGCGTCAGAACCGATCCGGGCGCGGATCACCGGCCAGCCATCCGGACCCGCCGGGAGCCGGGTGGCCTCCCAGATCGCGCGGATCTCCTGCTCGTCCGGCAGCGAGTCCGGCGGCAGGTCGGACGCGGACGCGGCCCTGTCGACCTGCGCCTCGGTCAGGGCCCGATCGCCCCTGTTCTGATCCCGGTTGACCACGGCTCCTCCGGAATGAAGTGCACCGGCCACCCGCACGCAGGCGGCCTCATCATAGTAGACAACCGCACGGCCGGCGAAAAGCCCGTAGTGCAACGGCGTCGGGCGCCCCGTGGGGGCGCCGGCCTAAGGGATCGGCGGAGGCCGTACGGTTCTCCTGTCATGCGGGCGGATCCGCGGGTTCCAGGTCCAACCAACCAGCCATTCATTCACCCAGCCCGGCGCAATCGATGAACTCTGCGACCGCACCATCTGGCCGTGCGGAGCCCCGCCCTGACGCACTCCGGGTGGTGATCGCCGACCCGGAATCCGCTTCGCGTCGTCGGCTCCGCACTCTGCTCGCGGGGATGCCGGCAGTGGAGCTGGTGGGCGAGTGCCCGGATGGTGAGGCGGCGGTGCAGCTGGCTGAGGCGCTCGAGCCGGACGTTCTGATGCTGGAACTCCAGCTTCCCGGTCTCAGTGGCCGCGCCGTGGCCGAGAAGCTCGGATGGGTCGCTGCCCCCGCGGTGATCTTCATGACTAACCGGGACCGGTTCGACCCGCGCGCCCTGGAGTACCCCGCGCTCGATCACCTGCTCAAGCCGATCGACGAGACCCGCCTGGAGATCGCGCTGACGCGCGCGCATCTGCTCGCTTTTCGCGAACCCGCGCATTCGCCGCCGACGGAACCGAGCAGCGCCCCCGATTCGCCGCGCCGGCCCAACCCGGACCGGCTGGCCGTGCGCAGCGGGAGCCGGATCGTTCTGCACGAGCTGGACGACGTGGACTGGATCGAGGCAGCCGGCAACTACAGCCGCATCCATCTGGACAAGCGCTGTGTCGTGGTGAGGCGCACCGTGGGTGAGCTGGAGGCGGCGCTCGACCCTCAGCGGTTTCTGCGGGTACATCGCTCCACCATCGTGAACCTGCGGCGGATCCGCGCGCTGGAACCCGTCTTCAAGGGCGAGTACCTCGTGATCCTGCAGGATGGCACCCGGGTCTCATCCAGCCGGAGCTACCGGGGCAACATCCAGCGCCTGCTGAGTCTCTGTGGCTGAGTCCGCGAGCGGCTCTCCGATTCGACACGTACCTTCACCAGTCCGTCTCCATGTACCCAGCTCGCAGGTCGGTGATCGTTTCAGGTGTACCGCTCCTTGCACTCCTGTGCTGCACGGGTGTCCAGGCACAGGTGGTTCCCATCCAGGGCGGAAACGCCCGGCAGGAGCAGATGCTCTACGCGGCGGAGACCCTGCAGGAGTATCAGAACATCGTACGCGACATGACCACCGCATGGACGCGCGGAAACGCGCGGGACGTGGCGCGCCTCTTCCTCGATGACGCGACGCTGGTACCGCAGGGTGGTGTGATCCTCAGCGGACGCCGTGAGATCCTTCCCGCACTTCAGCCGCTGATCGACGGGCGTCGCAACCTCCGGATCAACCTGGTGGAGTACGAGGTGCGCGGCACTCTCTTCTATGCACTCGGCAGCTACACTCACACCGAACCGATGGACGGCAACGGCGCGACGCGCAACATTACCGGGATGGTCGTGACCATTCTTCAGCGTGACGGCCGCACCTGGCGGATACGATCGCAGATTTTCAGTCCGTCTCCCAGAGATTGAGATGAGAATGTCAATTCGCCCGGGAGCGCTCCTCGCAGCGCTGGTCGTGCTCGGCACGGGCACCGTCGAGGTGGATGCCCAGGTCGTTCGGGGTACGCTGCTGGACGAGGCGACGGGAGATGGCGTATCCGGCACCCTGGTGACGCTCCGCCCATCCGTCGGCGGGAACCCCGTTGGGACGCTGTCCGGTGCCGACGGCCGCTTCACCATCAACGCCCCCGCTCCGGGTGAGTACGTGCTCCGAGCCGAGCGCATCGGCTTCGCCACGACGAACCTTCCGCCGATCCGCTTGGAGGCGGGCGAGGTGCGGGAGGTGTCGCTGCGGGTCGCATCCGCCCCCATCGTCCTCGAGGGTGTGGGAGCTGTCGTGGCTCGCCGGAGGCAGTGTTCGCTGCGCCCCGAACAGGGCACCGAGGCGGCCACCCTCTGGGAGGAGGCACGCAAGGCGCTCGCGACCACCGAGTGGACCGAGCGTGAGGCGGCCTTCCTGTTCGAGCATGCACTGTACGAGCGGCAACTCGATGCCCGCACGCTGCAGGTAGTCTCGGACGCCCGCCGCACGGAGCGCGTAAGACAGACCTTCCACACCCTGCCGGTGGAACGGCTGCTGGAGGATGGCTTCATCCAGCGGAGCGATTCCATCACCGACTACTTCGGCCCGGATGCCTCGGTTCTCCTTTCCGATCAGTTCCTCGAGCAGCACTGCCTGCGGGTACAGGACCAGGACGATGGCACCGGTGCGCTCGTCGGTCTGGCTTTCGAACCGGTGGGGAGGCGCCCGGGAATCCGCGGTACGCTCTGGCTGGAGCGCTCCACCGCCGAACTCAGGCACCTCGAGTTCACCTATCCGAATCCGCCGGTCCGAATACCCAGCGACGACGTCGGGGGCAGGATCGAATTCGCTCGGCTCCCGACTGGTGAATGGATCATCCAGCGCTGGTGGATCCGCACACCTCGCCTCGGCCTGGAGCAGGGACGCACGGCGGCGGGGCAGCCATTCGACCGCGCGGTCGTGGTCGGCCTCAACGAGCACGGTGGGGAGGTGCTGGGCGTGTATGCACGCAACGGTCGTCCTCTCTACGCCTCCCTCTCGGAGGTAACCGGTGCCGGAACCACAGGTCTGCTGTCGCGCGGAGTCGCCCGGACCTCATCGGCCGGCGGCTTCGAGCCGGCGAGTGATGTGGCGCCGAGCGAGGTGGCGGCGGCCGCTGAGCCGGCACCCGTGACGCCACCCACCAGGGGCAGACGGGAACGCACCAACGCCAACCTGATCACCGCGGCCGAGGTCGCACGGGCCGGGGGCAGTTCCGGATTCGATGTGGTGCAGCTGCTACGACCTCAGTGGTTCCGGGTGCGCGGCGCGTCCACGTTGCGCACCAGTGAGGTTTCCCGCGGCAACGAAACCTTGGACGCGATGGTGCAGGTGCCGATCGTGGTCTACGTGGAGGGGCACCGCGTCGGGGGGCCGGAAGCGCTGCGTGGGGTCTCCACCAACCAGATTCGGGAGATGCGCTTCGTGGACTCGCGCGAAGCCTCGCAGCGCTGGGGAAGCGATCACGGGAACGGTGCGATCGTGGTGCTGCTTCGGCGGTGATCCTCTCCACCGTCGGAACAGCCGGGCGGCGGCGGTGGAGCTTTCCACCGTCGCCGTCGTTTCTCATCGGGCGATTGCTGGCGGTGCAGGAATGCGCCGAACTCCTCGTCGCCACCGCCGCCGGACCCGCCGGAGGCTCGCTCCTTGCTTTTCGCAGGCCCCGGGAGGTCCCGCCACGCACCATGATTCGCGGCAGAAAGGAGCTGAGGTGACGACGATGACCCGGATTCCGTTCGACAACAGCTATGCGCGGCTTCCCGCCCGATTCTCTGCGCGGGTGGAGCCGACGGGGGTGCGCTCGCCGCGGCTGATCCGGGTGAACCAGGAGCTGGCCGCGCAGCTGGGAATGGACGCCGAGTGGCTGACCGGGGAGGAGGGCGTGGAGGTGCTTGCGGGGAACCGGCTGCCGGACGGAGCGCAGCCGATCGCCACCGCCTACGCGGGCCACCAGTTCGGCTCGTTCGTGCCTCAGCTGGGAGACGGGCGGGCGATCCTGCTCGGTGAAGTCGTGGACATCGGCGGATCCCGCTTCGACGTGCAGCTGAAGGGACCCGGTCGCACCCCCTTCTCTCGCGGCGGCGACGGCCGCGCGCCACTCGGGCCGGTGCTGCGGGAGTACCTGGTCAGCGAGGCGATGGCCGCCCTCGGAATCCCTACAACCCGCGCGCTGGCGGCGGTCACCACCGGCGAGCCGGTATTCCGCGAGGCCACGCTGCCGGGAGCCGTCCTGACGCGGGTGGCATCCAGCCACATCCGCGTCGGCACCTTCGAATTCTTCGCCCGTCGTGGCGATGTGGAGGGCGTCCGGATCCTGGCCGACCACGTGCTCCAGCGTCACTACCCCGCCGCAGCGGAGAGCGAGCGCCCGTACCGCGCGCTGCTCGACGCCGTGATCCGCGCACAGGCGGAGCTGATCGCCTCCTGGCTCCTCGTCGGCTTCGTGCACGGCGTGATGAACACCGACAACACCGCGATCAGCGGCGAGACCATCGACTACGGGCCGTGCGCCTTCCTCGATCGCTACGACCACCGGGCGGTGTTCAGCTTCATCGACCGGCACGGCCGCTACGCCTACTTCCGGCAGCCGGCCATCGGACTGTGGAACCTGACCCGCCTGGCCGAATGCCTGCTCCCCCTTCTCTCCGACGACACGGACGCGGCGATCGTCGATGCCGAAGAGGCGCTCAACGCCTACGCCCCCATCCACGAAAACGTCTACCTCGCCGGCCTGCGGCGGAAGCTGGGGCTGTCCACCGTACGGGAAGGAGACGCCGACCTCGGTCGCGACCTGCTCCAGGCGATGGAGGCGAACAGTGCCGACTTCACTCTCACCTTCCGCCGACTCGCGGAGGCGGCCGCTTCGCCGGCGGGCGACACCGAAGTCCGCCGACTCTTCGCCGATCCCACGGCGTTCGACGCATGGGCCACGCGCTGGCGTGAACGGCTCGAGCAGGAGCCGATGCCGGAAGCGGAGCGCCGGGACGTCATGCGCACCGTCAACCCGGCCTTCATCCCCCGCAACCACCGTGTGGAGGCCGCGATCCGCGCCGCTGTGGACGAGGACGACTTCGCGCCCTTCCACGAGCTGGTGACGGTCCTCGCCACCCCCTTCGAGGACCAGCCGTCCTGCGCGCATTTCGCGGACCCGCCAGTCGAGGAGGAACGGGTGTTCCAGACCTTCTGCGGGACGTGAGGTGATGTCGAAGCTGGCTCACGCGACTTGTGAAGTCTGCATCGGGGCCCGCCGTTTCCGTCGATTTCCCTGAGCGGAGGAGTCGAACTCGTATCCGGCACGCGGGCCACCCATGTAGGGTATTGGGCATCCAGACTGTCAGGTACACACGCGAACGATTGCGCGGCCCTCGGATCGCGGCTGATCTTCACGCCCCGTGACTGTGCGATGCGACCCACACAGGCGACCCGACTCTGTCGGTGCCTGAGACCCGTGGCTAATTGCGGAGATTCGGGTCAAGAACACCCGCAATCACGTGCCCGGACCAGGCGTGGGCTTCATACTCATCAACACACGGGGGACACGAGGGGGCGCATGTTCAGAACAACTGTGGGGCTTTCACTTCCAACATGGTGTTCGCCGACCACCGGGATCGCCCTCCTGGGGATTCTGGTGACGGCCACAGTTCCTTTTCGAAGTCTCGCCGCTCAGGACACGGTCAGCGGTATTCATGAAGCGACCGAAGCGTCACCGCCCGGTCTGCGGGTCTTCCTGGAGGGAAACGCGGCCTGCGTCGAGCGAGTCAACGCCGAGTTGGAATTCGCCAGAGTGGTGGACACTCGTGACGAGGCGGATATTCACCTGCGTGCCACCCCCCGCGACGAGGCGGCCGGAGGTCAGGCCTACGAACTGAGCCTCACCGGCGTGGGTAGGTTCGCCGGTCGGACCGAACTCTTCATCTCTTTGGGCGCGCGTGAACGAGACGACGAAGTGTGCCCCGATCACCTACTGCGCTCGCTCGAGCTCGTGCTGGCTGGCTTTGCTGCCGCCACTCCTCTCGCCGAACGATTGCATGTCGTGTTCAAACCAGCTGGTGAGGTAGAGACGGCGCCCGCGCCGCCGGCGCCCAGCAATCCCCCACCAGCGAGCATTGCGCGGAGACCGCAGCCGAATCGCTGGGCCGCAGCCATCGATCTGGGTTTCACGAGCTCTTCGGGGAACACGGAAATGACATCGCTGAACACCGGCTTCCGCGTTCGTCACCTCCAGACCTCCCGCTTCAGGCTGGAGTGGTCGTCGAACCTGCGATATGGGGAAAGTGGCGGAGAGGTTGTGGCGCGCCACCTCCAGACGAGCCTCAATTTCGACCTCGGCCCGGAAGCTCGTCTGGCACCCTTTATTTCGTCCTCGGCTGAACGCGACAGATTCCGCCGGCTGGATCTGCGGAGCAAGACGGGCGCCGGGGTGAGATATGGCTTTCACAAAGGTGAGCGCGGTCAGGCGTCGCTCCGGCTGGCGGCGCTCTACAGCCACGAACGGTTCGATCCCCGGGCCGAGCGCGCGTCGCGATCCGACGGCACGTGGAGCCTGATTCTGGACGGAAATCAGCGCCTCGGGAGCAATGTCCGGGTCACGTCGACATCCACCTTCGACCCGGTGATGGGCGATCTCGCGGACTACAATCTCGAGGTGAGGTCCGCGCTGAGCACGAGGATGACTTCCAACCTCGCTCTCACCCTCGGACACAACTACACCTATGATTCGACACCCGTGGCGGACGTGCGTCCGGCCGACCAGAGGTTTCAGGCCGGTCTGACGGTCGAGTCTGAGCAGGCGAGGCCACTGAGGCACCAGGGGCTTGACCTGGAACTCACCTCTGATTCGCCGTGGCCACCCCGCGAGGCGAGACCAGCTGAAGAGTGGACGCTGGTCAAACGCCGGCACGAGATCGGGACGTCTCTGCCCTGTGGCCGTCCAACCATTCGAAGGTCGTGCTCGTCGGCGGACCTGATGAGCTCGCCGGAGGGCGGGAGCGGCAGATGGGATGTGCGGCCGCTGGTATTTCGATGGCGGCGGCCACACTGAGGTTGCGAGGAGGTCCACCTTTGGCGTGGCGAAAGTCCTGGCCGGTCGCGAGGACAGTCGCATATGGCATGGCAACCGAGTACCTCATCGGCAGTGCACCTCCGTCCTGCAGGGAGCGGGACCCCCATCGGTATCAGGACCCGGGCCGCAAAGTTCACCCGGAATCCCCTCCCCTCCCCACCACGATCACCGAAGCGCGATCCCAGGGAGCAGGTAACGCCACAATTCGGGCTTGAAGCGTTTGGGCTCTTCAGCCGGGGGCGATCTCCGGGCATCCGCATGCCACGGACGAAACGACAGCAATCATCGGCTGGACCTTACGTGTCGAGGCGTGCAGAAGAATCGTTCTGCAATTACAGATCAAGGTCATGAGCGACATCCCGCATGGCTGCTATGATCAGCTCGAGATGCTCCTGTAGATCCACTCCGAATTTCGACACACTGTCCCGGACCTCCTCACGGTCCACCCCCGCCGCAAACGCACGATCTTTGAACTTCTTCATCACCGACTTCGCTTCCAGGTCCATCACCGAGCGTGACGGCCGGACCAGCGCGGCGGCCGTGATCAGCCCGGTCACCTCATCGCAGGCCATCAGCGCGAGGTCCAGCCGGGACTCGGGCTTCACACCCGTTCGCGCGGAGTTGTGCGCGAGCACCGCATGCACCAGCTCCTCGGGGTAGCCGTTCTCACGCAGCACCTCCGCCCCCGGTAGCGGGTGCTCCTCGGGACGCTTCTCGTAATCCAGGTCGTGCACCAGCCCGGTGATCCCCCACAGCTCCTCGTCCTCCTCCAACCGGCGTGCATACGCGCGCATGGCCGCCTCCACCGAGTACATGTGCCGGCGCAGGGATTCGGATTCGACGTAGCTGTGCATCAGGTTGAGGGCGGAGGCGCGGCTGGGGAGAGAAGTGGGCACGGAATGTTGAATGTTGAATGTAAAATGTTCAATGTTGAACCAGGCCGCTCCGGGTTTCCTTCCCTCGCCCAACCTTCAACCGATCCCTCCGCATGGCAGCGGATAATCCTATTCAGCGTAAGAGCTACTCATTCGCACTCACTATCCTCCGGCTGCAAAAGGAGCTGATCGGACGGCGAGAGTATGTGCTCGCCAATCAGCTCCTCCGCTCGGGTACTGCGATCGGAGCAAACGTCGAAGAGGCGCTGGCCGGCCAGAGCAGAAGAGACTTCGCCGCCAAGATGGCGATCGCCTCCAAAGAGGCCAGGGAAGCTCGATTCTGGCTCCGCCTGCTGACTGACGGCGAAATTCTCGACGCGGCCCGTACGACCACCCTGCTCGCCGACGCCGACGAACTCGTCCGACTGCTGACGGCAATCGTCAAAACCGCTCAGAGTCCGAAGCCTCCCGCTGATCACCCCCATTGAGCATTCAGCATTGAACATTGAGCATTTCGGCCTCAAAACTCCGCATTCCCCGGCGTCCTCGGATACGGAATCACATCCCGAATATTCGCCATCCCCGTCGCGTACTGGATGGCTCGCTCGAAGCCGAGGCCGAAGCCGGCGTGGGGGACGGTGCCGTAGCGGCGCAGGTCGCGGTACCACCAGTATGCTTCGCGGTCGAGGCCCATCTCGTCCATGCGAGCGTCGAGGACGTCGAGGCGCTCCTCGCGCTGCGAGCCGCCGATGATCTCGCCGATGCCGGGGGCGAGCACGTCCATCGCCGCCACGGTGCGGTCGTCGTCGTTGACGCGCATGTAGAAGGCCTTGATCTCCTTCGGGTAGTTCATCACCACCACGGGCCGACCGACGAGCTTCTCCGTGAGGTAGCGCTCGTGCTCGCTCTGCAGGTCCATCCCCCACTTCACCGGGAACTCGAACTTCTGGCCGGAGCCTCTCCAGGCGGGAGATCGCCTCCGTGTAGTCCATCCGCTCGAAGGAGTCGCGGACGAAGCCCTCCAGGCGCTCGATCACGCCCTTCTGGATCCGCTCATCGAAGAAGGCCATGTCGTCGGCGCACTCGTCGAGGACCGCCGCGGTAGATGTAGCGGAGGAAGTCCTCGGCGAGCTGAGCGTCCTCGGAGAGGTCGGCGAAGGCGATCTCCGGCTCGATCATCCAGAACTCGGCCAGGTGCCGGCTGGTGTTGGAGTTCTCCGCGCGGAAGGTGGGCCCGAAGGTGTAGACGCGGCTCATCGCGAGGCAGTACGCCTCCACGCTCAGCTGCCCGGAGACGGTGAGGCTCGTCTGGCGGCCGAAGAAGTCGTCACCGAACGCGATCTCGCCGTCGGCGGTGCGCGGCGGGTTGGCGACGTCGAGTGTGGAGACCCGGAACATCTCGCCGGCGCCCTCGGCGTCGTTGGCGGTGATGATGGGGGTGTGGATCCAGAAGAAGCCGCGCTCGTGGAAGAAGCGGTGCACCGCCATCGACATCACGTGCCGCACGCGAGTGACCGCGCCGAACGTGTTGGTCCGCGGCCGCAGGTGGGCGACCTCGCGCAGGTACTCGAAGGAGTGCGCCTTGGGCTGGATCGGGTAGGTCTCGGGATCATCCACCCAGCCCGACCACCTCGATCTCGGTGGCGTGCAGCTCCAGCGACTGCCCCTTGCCGAGCGACTCCGCCACTGAACCGCGGGCGATCAGCGACGCACCGCTGGTGAGCCGCAGAATGTCGCTGTCGTAGTTCGGCAGATCGTTCTTCGCGACCACCTGCACGGGCGCGAAGGTGCTGCCATCCGTCAGGTGGATGAAGGAGAGCCCCGCCTTGGAGTCGCGACGCGTGCGTACCCACCCCTTCAGCGTGATCTCGTCGCCCGGCGCCACGGCGCCGGTCAGTACGTCCTTCGTGGTGCAATGCCGCATGGATCTTCGGTTCTGGAGGATTCGGAAATTTCGGTCACGGTCGCAAATGGCGGCCGAGGTTACTGTTCGGTCAGAAGTTCGGGGCGGCACCTCACACCGGGAGCAGCTTCTGGCCGGTTGGGCAGAGCTCCCAGAGCGGGCAGATGCCGCAGCGCGGCGCGCGCGCCACGCAGATAGCGCGGCCGTGGTCGATCACCCGGTGCGTGAACACCACGCGCTCCTCCGGCGGAAGGAGCTTCAACAGGTCCGACTCGATCTTTTCCGGGTCGTCGTGGCGGGTGAGGCCGAGGCGGTTGGCGATCCGCTTCACGTGGGTGTCCACCACCACGCCCTCGGCCTTCCCGAACGCGACGCCGAGCACCACGTTGGCGGTCTTGCGGCCCACGCCGGGCAACCGGACGAGGTCCTCCATCTCCCGCGGCACCTCTCCGCCATGCCGCTCCCCGAGTGCGGCCCCGAGCCCGACCAGCGAACGGCTCTTGTTGCGGAAGAAGTTCAGCGACCTGAGCGTCTCCTCCATCTCCTCCTGCGACGCGGCCGCCATCGCCGCCGGAGTGGGGAAGCGCGCGAACAGTGCGGGTGTCGCCCGGTTCACCGCCGCATCGGTGCACTGCGCCGAAAGTACCGTCGCCACGAGCAGCTGGAAATCGCTCTCGTGATCCAGCGAGCAGCGGCTTTCGGGGTAGGTCTCCGCGAGGCGCCGCACGATCTCAGACGTGCGCTCACGCTTCGCGCCGACTCCTTCTCTCGGAAAGATACTCTTCGATCTCTTCAAGTGACCAGCAGTTCAGGATCTGGTCGGGGGAGAGCCCCGCCTTGCGCGCCATGTTCACGCCGAAAGCCACGTTCTGCAGCTCGGCGACCGAGTGCGCGTCGGGATTGATCGCGATCAGCACTCCCAGCTCGACCGCGTAGCGCACGTCTCGCCAGTCGAGGTCGAGGCGATTCGGGTTGGCGTTGATCTCGATCACCACTCCGCACTCGGAGGCTGCCTCGATCACCGCGCGAACGTCCACCGGGTAGCCCTCGCGCCGGAGCAGCAGGCGACCGGTGGCGTGGCCGAGGATGGTCAGCGCCGGATCGTGAACCGCCTTCACGATCCGCTCCGTCATCTCCTCGCGGGTGGAGCGGAAGCCCGAGTGAACCGACCCGACCACGTAGTCGAAGCTCGCCAGCACGGAGGGCGGATAGTCGAGATCGCCACTGGCGAGGATGTCCGACTCGATCCCCTTGAAGATCCGAAACGGGTTCCTGCCCGTGGCGTAGCCGCGGTTCAGCTCGTCGACCTCGTCGTGCTGAAGGCGAACACGCTCCACCGTGAGGCCACCGGCGTACCCGGCGCTTCGCGAGTGGTCGGCCATGCCGAGGTAGCGCCAGCCGAGCGCCCGTGCGGCCTCCGCCATCTCCTGAATGGTCGCCTTGCCGTCAGAGTACGTCGAGTGGCAGTGGAAGGTGCCCGTCAGGTCTTCGAGCGTGACGAGCGCCGGAACCCGCCGCTCGGCAGCGAGATCCACCTCACCCAGCCCCTCCCGCAGCTCGGGCGGCAGGTACTGGAGTTCGAGGCGCTCGTACAGAGCCGCCTCGTCCGCCAGCCGGAGCGGGCGGTCGTTCCGGCGGAGGCGAGAGGTGTCCAGCGCCATCCCCAGCGATGCCGCGCGCGCCTCCAGCTCCGCCACATGTGCGTCGCTCCCCGTCTCACGAACGCTCGCCACCACGTACTCCGGGGGCGCCACACACCGGAGGCGCACATGCAGGCCGTCGCTCAGCCGACCCTGCACCACCCCCGGCTCCGGATCCTGCTCACCGGCGGCGCGATCGTCGAGCGTGACGCCGTTCAGCTCCACGAAGGCGGCGGACACCGCGCCGGCATCGGAAACGGCGGCGAGCAGACTCACGCTGTCCACCACCTCCATCCGCCGGCGCAGCGGTCCCATGATGTCGGCGGCCAGTACCTCATCGCGCTCGCGCAGCCACTCCAGCAGCCGCACGGCAGAACGGAGCGCGTCCGGGTAGCGCCGACGCTCACGGGTGGAGCGGGCGAAGCCGATCCCCTCGAGGATCTTCTGCTCCGTTTTCGCGCCGAAGCCGGCGAGTTTCGCCAGGCGTCCCTCGCGAGCGGCCTCCTCCAGCGCATCGAGGGAATCGATCCCCAGCTCATCGTGCAGCGTGCGGATCCGCTTGATGCCGAGCCCCGGAACGCGCATCAGGTCGAACAGCCCGACCGGCGTTGCCGTACGCAGCTCGTCGTAAGGCATGGAGCGGCCGGTGAGGACCAGCTCTCTCACCACTCCGGCCAGCCCCGGCCCGATCCCCTTCAGCGAGGTCAGCCGATCCTCGCGCGCGAGCGCTACCAGGTCGGCGTCGGTCCCTTCGAGCAGCCGCGCGGCGTTCTGAAAGGCACGGATGCGAAAGGAGTCCATCGCGTTCAACTCGCCCAGTGCGGCGATCTCGGAGAGAACGCGCGCGACGTCCTTCGGGCGGAGCGGCTCCGCGGGTGATTCTCTCATCCCGGCTCCCCTGCGTTCCGCTCCGGGTGCAGTACGATCCGGCGGTAGAGGTGCTCGGGTGGCGGTGGGGATCCGGATTGCGCCGCGGCGCGCCGGTCAGAGGCGTCGGCCGGAAGCACGCACTCCGGGTGGCTGGCCGCGAACCAGAGCGCGCGCGCGAGCAGCTTCAACGCCTCGGTGGTGGTCAGGATCGAATAGAGCCCGGACATCTCGCCGCCGGGAAGCATGCTCTCGAAGTCGCGTCCGGTGTCTCGTCCCTGCGTCTCGGCCCAGACGGCCGGGAGGCCGGGACCCACGGCGGTTGTGAACGGCACCACGCTGAACCCCGCGCGATCGCGGCGGATGCCCAGCACAACCAGCACGTCGAGTCTCTTGAACGGCTTTCCGAACGCGTCCTCTCCCGAGCTGCAGGTCGCGAAGAAACCGTCCACCGGCTCCGGGGTGCTATCCGGCGAGATGCTCCCCCAGAACAGGTTCGGCGGCAGCTGCAGGTAGATGCTCGGAAAGGGCGTTTCGAACTCCCACTCCTCCATTCCCGGTGCGGCCTCCACCAGGAAGCGCGCGAGTGCCGGCTCCACCAGGTAGTGGCGCTTGCCGAAGCACCAGAAGTTGTAGGCCTGGAAAAGGATCGCCCGGTACTGCTCCATGGCGTCGGGAGGCGCGTCCTCGGGGAGCACGGCACGGAGTGCATCCCCCACCACGCTCAGGAAGGCGAATCGCTCCGCATCACGCGCGTCCACCCCCTGCTCCACCGCCTCTTCGCGCACGCGCGGAAAGACCTTCGCCTCGAAGTCACCGGGGCCGAAGACCAGTTCGTAAGGAGTCTTTCGCGCCGGGAGCTCCCCCCCCGCGCCAGCATTACGCCCGCTCACCGATCGCCGCCGTTTCCTCGTTTCAGTATGAACCTCCCCACCACCGCCACCCCTCGCCCTCGCCCTCGCCCGCCCCATCCCGCGATGCCAGCATCCGGATTCTTCGGTCGCGCACTCTCCGGCGCACCCCCCGGCACCCACGCCGCTCCCTCAGAATGGCGGGGTGTGGCGAACAACCAGCTACCCAACGTACACACCCCCCACTCGCCCGCGCCAGCCACCGTCTCATTCCACCCGCGCTCTCCCCTCACTTTCCAGAACCTGCTGCGTCGCCCGCCGGAGCAGGTCACGCGCCCATTCGAGCAGCCCCCGCTTTCGCACCAGCACCAGGTGCAGTTCCGCTGGCTCCTCCACCACTCCATCCACCCTCAGGAAGTGCACGTCACCGAGCCGTTCCGGGCGATCCACCCGCCACTCCCTCCCGTCCCAGGTGAAGCGCAGATCCCGCACGCTCTCGAACTCCGCGCCCGTCAGGTGCCGCTCCACGAACACGTCCTCGTCCACGCGATGGGTCAGCTCACCCACCTCGGGCGCCGAGCGAAAGAAGAGGGGGTCGAAGGGCTCACCCTCCCTGCGCCGGAAGTTCTGATCCTCTGCGTAGTCGAGTTCCTCGAGCGCGTCGTCGGAAGCGAGCGACTCCAGGTGATGGCGCACTTCGTGGGTGATGGTCTCCCAGAGCTCATCCTCCCAGTTCCAGTTCTCCCGCACGCGGGAAAGAGCGAGGAATGAGCCGTAGAACAGCACCACGTAGGATCGCACCTCGCCCGCTCCTCCGAATTCGGACGGGTAGTACTCCGATCGGCACTCGCCGAGGGTGAAGACTTCCGGGAGCGATGGGTGCTCCACAGTGGCGCGCTCCACCTGCAGGCCCTCCACCCCTTCGCGGAAGTGCGGGGGAATGCCATCGAAGATCTCGTGTGCCCGCCGGTCGAACTGCGTGAAGTCCATCGCCCGTACGCGGGTGGATAAAGAGAGTGCCGGGGAATGGATCCCCGGCATGCCGCCGCATTCTTCGAAAGGTCACTGTCGTCCGCAATCCTCGTGCGCCGGGAGCGGCACCCGGTCAGCGCACCACCGCGATTCCCGTCGCCTGCTGCCCCACCTCGGCCGCGGCCACCCGCCGGCGCGCCTGCAGGTCGATCACGTCCACGTATCCGGGCTGCGCCCCGACGCCCTCGGCGGAGACGAAGGCGAAGCGAGAGTCCGCGCTCACGGCGATCCCGTGCGCCAGCGGCGCCGAGGTGTGGATCGTTGCGGCGGCGGCGCCGCTCGACAGGTCGATCATCTCCAGTGCCGCCGCGTCACGGACGCGCAGCGTCACCAGCAGCCAGCGGCCGTCCGGCGTGACCTCCACGTTGTAGGAGCCGGCGCCGGTGGCGAGCCGGCGCACCACCCGCCACTCCCGTACGTCGATCTCCAGAACCGTCGCCGCCCGGCTGCAGGCGACGTAGACCCGTTCGTCTCCCGGGGCTACAGCGACCCAGGTGGGAGCACAGGCAGAAGCGGCCCTGCCACGCCGCTCCCCCGCGCCGGAGGGCACCGGCCCCTCCTGCCCGGGAGCGACCGAGAACATCCTGCTCACCCGGCCGGTGGCGACATCGATCTCCACCAGGCGATCATCCATCATGCAGACGGAATAGTGCCTCGTCCCCTGCGCGTTCACCCGGCTCCCGTGCGGCATCACGCACGTCTCGGTACGCGCGGTTTCGGTCATCGTGGGGAGGTGGACGCGCGACACGGAGCTGGCGCGGTGGTCGCCGTGGAGGTTGAAGTTGGCGACGAAGGCGTGGGTGCCGTCCGGCGTCACATCGATGCTGGCCGGGAAGTGTCCGAGCATCACCCGCTCCACCGGCAGCTGGCCCTCTGCATCCACCTTCCAGAGCCAGCCGAAGGGACGGCCGTGGCCGAGCGTCACGTAGACGGAGGCACCGTCGGGGGAGAGCGCCACCCCGTGCGGCGCGTCCAGCTCGGAAGCGAAGGAGCCGACCGGCCGCTCCTCCTCCACGACGAGCGTACGGCCATCGAAGCGGAGACGGGTGACCAGATCGGCGGACTCACTCGTCACCCACACCGTATGGGTAGCCATCGGTGCACTCGTGGCGACCGCCGCCGGAGCGCACCCGGCGGCCGGGCCGAAAGCGACCAGGCAGACCGCGGCAGCGGCCGCAGCAGCGCGGTTCCGCGGCGGCCCGTCAGCGACCCGCCGCCGCCCCGTCATCCGCCCGGTGCAACCGCGTGATCCAGAGGCCGGAGTTGAAGTCCACCGTGTAGACCAGCCCCCTGTGGAGCATCGGCGTCATGGCGAAGGTGCTGTTGGGATGCCGGGCCTGTTCATCCGTCGTGAGGATCGCCGCCAGCTCGCGCCCCTGCCGCAACAGGTCCCCGCGCAGCTCACCCGACACGTCCAGCGCCCGCAATCCCGCATTGTAGTACGCCATGTAGAGGACGTCCTCCTCGATCCAGAAGTTGTGCGTTCCGGCATCCTCGAGCCGGTACCAGGCCACCTCCCGCGGGTCGGCGAGGTTCGTCACGTCGAACACGTGCAGGTACCCGCCCGCCATCGGCGCCTCGAGGTGGAAGCGGTCGGGGAGGATCTCATCGCCCACGAACACATACCGGTGACCGGCCGCGTTGGTGTAGGGCACCGCCATGTGGGTATTTCCGTACTCCCTGCCGCGCCACTGGTAGCGGTAGCGGGCCTGCCCCACCAGCACGGGCGCGTCCGGCGAACCACCGCGGACGCCGTTGCCCACGTCCAGGATCACCAGGCCATCGTTCCAGTAGGAAAGGTAGGCGATCCCGTCCTCCACCCAGACGTCGTGGAGGTACTTGCCCTGGCTCACCGGCACGCCCCATCGGCCGATCTGTCGCGGCTCCCGCGGATCGGAGATGTCGATCACGTGGAGGTCCGCCGTGCCATTGTGTACGGCGTAGACCAGGTCGCCATCGATGAACGTGGTGTGCACCCCCCCGGTAAGCGTCTCCCAGAATTCGGAAAGCACCGTCGGATGAGCCGGCACTCTCAGGTCCAGGAGCACGATGCCGTTGCGTCGGCTGGACGCCTGCTCACGGGTGATCACACCGATCGTGCGGGCGGCGTTGACGGTGACGTCGTTCACCACGCGCGCATCCACGACGACGGAATCGGTGAGCACCGGGGCGGTGGGATCGGTCACGTCCCAGACGTACATCCGGTCGCCGAAGCAGCCGCGACAGCCGCCCCAGGTGGTGGTGTAGGCGTAGTCGCGGCCGTCCACCCCCTCGAACACCACCAGGTCGGCGCTGTGGGTGGCGGTCACCGGCCCGCGACCGATCACCTCGAAATGCCCGGGCGGCGACGGTCCCTGGAAGAGCGTGGCGGGCGCCGTGGCGCAGGCGGCGAGGAGAACCACCGGGAGTGCGGCAAGCGATCGACGGCTCATCTCTCCTCCGGGTTTCCGGTGCCGCCTGGCGGTCCGCCGGGCGGTCTAGACGGACGCGCCTGGCAGGACGTCATCCCCCCGCGGTTCGATCACCGTGCGGCGCACGAGCCAGCGGTTCATGAGGAGGAACGCGCCGAGCGCCATCGCCCACTGCACAAGTAGCGTGCCGACGTTGAAGCTGCTGAAGGGGGTCACGGTGCCGCGCAGATCGGTGAGGTCGGTGGCCTGCCACATCCACCATACCATCAGCACCACCGCCTGTACCAGCACCAGGTAGATCGCCCAGTCCCACCACCTGCCGACGTGGATGTCGGACGAGGTCGTGTTGATGAACTGCTCGCGGAAGCGGCTCACCCCGTACTTCATCACGGCGAGCGCGAAGAAGAAGCCGGAGAGCATCAGCCCCACACCCCAGACGAAGTCCTGGTTGTCGAAGAACGCCATCGAGAGGGCGGAGGGTACGCCGAGCAGGAAGCCGAAACTCCCCACGAAGGTGATCGCACGGGAGCGGCTGAGCCCTCCATCCACGAGTATGCGCGTCGCCATCTCGATCATGGAGATCAGTGACGTAATGGCGGCGAATGCCAGGGCCAGGAAGAAGAGAACCGTCAGTCCACGGCCAAAGGGGAGCGTCTGGAAGATCTGGGGAACCCAGATGAAGGTGAGGCCATTGTTTCCACTCGCGAGCACGGCGTGCGCCACCGCGTCGCCGTCGAGCACGCCGGAGGCTCGGGCGATCTCCAGCCGGTCCTCCACCGCGACGGCGTTGTTGGCGAAGAAGCCCGGGATCGCCTCCGCATCGAGGCGGACGCCGAGCCGCTCCGCCGCTTCCCACGCAGCCGGCGACTCGATCCCCGCTTCCAGCTGCCGCTCCAGCCCCGGGTACGCGGTGATCGCCCGCTCGAAGCCGGCCGGGCTGGAGGCGATCTGCGTGGCCAGCGCCGGTCCCACCGCGAACACGGTGCATATCACCATGATGCCGGCGAGGAGCGACACCGAGTTGTTGCCGAAGCCGAGCACGAACGAGTTCAGCGCCGTGTCCTCATTGCGGCGCATGTAGATGGCGTAGGTGAGTGCGAGCCCCCACCCGGCGCCGGTATCCCAGGCGTTCTGCGTCAGCGCCTCCAGCCAGATGCGGGCATCTGCGAGGTCGCTCCAGTTCGGCGTGAAGAGAAAGGCGAGGCCGCCGGAGGCGCCGGGGAGCGTCACCGCCCGCGCGGCGAGCAGGATCACCAGGACGAAGAGCGAGGGGATCAGGAAGCTGGCCGCCAGTTCGATCCCGCGAACGCCGCGCGCCACCACGAACACGCCGATCGCCATCGCCAGCGCATGCGTCCCCACGGACCAGCCGCTCTCCGCGAAGCTGCTCCAGAGTGCGCCGGGGATCTCACGCTCCAGCTCACCCGTCAGAGCCGCCCAGAAGTAGCGGAAGGTCCACCCCGCCACCACGGAGTAGTAGAACATGATGGCGGTGGCGGTGAACGCCACCCACGCGCCCATCCATGCGAACCGCTCCCCGATCAGCCTGGTGAAGGCGCCGACGGTGCCGTAGCGAGTCCCCTTCCCCATCGCGAACTCCACCAGGAGCAGCGGCACGGACCAGAGCAGGAGGAAGCAGACCCACGCCACCAGGAAGGAGCCGCCCCCGTTGGCCGCGGCGATGCGGGGGAAGCGCCAGATGTTGCCGGTGCCCACCGCCATGCCGAGCATGGCGAGCATCATCCCCCAGCGGGTGGTGAAGGTCTGCGCGCGTGTGGTCACGGTCGGGGCGGTTCGGGAATCTGTGGGGTGGTCGATGGGCATCGGTGGTCGACGCCCGGGGCCGGGGTCGTGATTCCCGGAGGCCGGTCCGGCCGGCTACGCGAACGCCAGCGGTCTGGACGAGAGCTGCACGGCGATCTCCGAGGCGGTAAAGCTCTGCCCGGGGCGGAAGAGGGCGAGAAGCCCGTCGCCCGCACGCGGGTTCCGGAACCAGTCCTCGTCGTAGCGTTCCCGGAGGTGGGTGGAGAGCACCGTCTGAAGCTGCTCGCCGCGGAGCCGACGCGCAACCCGGAAGCCGGGCTCCGCGGCGGCCAGCGCGCCCCGGGCGTCGTAGCGCAGTCCGGTCGCACGGGAGAGAAGCTCCGTGTACCGGGGCCGCGTCTCGCGGGAATCCGGCTCCTCCAGCAGCGCGAGCTGGAACTGGAGCTCGCCGATGTCCCGCCGGATCCGCAGCAGCCGCAGCAGCCGCGCGAAGCGGAGATACTCCTGGAGGTCGCCCGCGGAGAGCCGGTAGAAGCGTGCGAGTAGCACGGGGTTCAGCAGCAGTGCGGCGAACATCCGCCCCATCCCGATCGGCACCGCCTCGTCACCGAGCCAGCGGTGCTCCACCGGGAGCGACGGATCCACGTTGGCCATGTGGAGGGCACGGCCCAGGTGCATCAGGAAGGTTTCGTGTGCGGGCCGGCCCGCCGTCGGGGCGATCTCCATCACGATCTCGTCCGGTACCCGCAGCGGGTGGAGCGAGGACGCGACGCCGCTGGCCAGCGACCGCCGCGTCTCCACCGAGATCCGTCCGTCGGCGAGAACGTCCAGCCGGGTCTCGGCCAGCAGCGTCTGCAGGCCCCAGATCATGTTGGAGCCGAAGACCCGATCGTAGGGCGCGGCTCGCTCGAGTCGCTGTCCTTCCGCGCCCACGGCGTCGGCGGCCTTCACACCGGTGACACGCGGCAGATACCATTCGAGCAGCTCCCGGTACTCCCCGTCGGTCGCCGACAGGAAGCGCGCACCGTCCCGCGCGATTCCCCGGATGTCGATGCCGCTGAGCACCTCGCAGCTCTCGACGTAGCTCCCGTATCCCAGCTCCACCACCGACTCACGCTGCCGCGCCAGAAAGCCTTCCAGGAGCGGAGTCTGCTCGTCGATGGCCATGAGCCGGGCCTCCCGCAGCGCGCGCCGCTCCTCCACGTCCGCCGTGTCCCCGATCGCGGTGAGCACCTGCCGCATGCGAAAACGCCGCTCTCCCACCTCCACCGAGGTTCGCGCCTCCCAGGTGAGGATCTGGTCCATCTCCGAGGACGCTGCGCAGACCGCCCGGCCCTGCACCAGGAAATCGAGCAGGACGCGGATGCGCTTCTCCTCCATACCGGCGCTGCCCGCGAGCACCCGCTGCACCTCGCTCACCCGCTCCCGCGCGAACAGATCTCCCGCCTGCTGGAAGACGGCACCCACACCGGAGCCGCGCAGCTCGGAGACGGCGAGGGCGCGCCGCTCCCGCGCGATCGCCTCCAGCAGCGACTCGATACGCTCCCGCAGCCGCTCGATGATCATCGGGCGGTGCGCTCCTCCACCGCCGCGTGGGCGGGGCCGCCGCTGGCGCCGACCGTCAGGATCAATCCAGCCGCTCCCGGAGGTACTCGATGATGCGATCCTCCGCGACCCGCTCCTGCTGCATGGAATCGCGGTCCCGCACCGTGACCGTCCCGCTCTCCATCGTCTCTCCGTCCACTGTGAGGCAGAAGGGGGTGCCGGCCTCGTCCTGCCGCCGGTAGCGCCGGCCGATCGCGCCGGACTCGTCGTAGAACGAGGTGATGCCCCGGCGGCGCAGGTCGTCGTGGATCGCGGTGGCGCGCTCCGGCATCCCGTCCTTCTTCACCAGCGGGAAGACGCCCGCCTTGATCGGAGCCAGAGACGGCTTCAGCGCGAGCACCACGCGCGACTCGCCCTCCACCTCCTCCTCACGGTAGCCGTTCGCCAGCAGCGCCAGCGTCACGCGGTCCGCCCCCGCGGAGGTCTCGATGATGTACGGGAGATACCGCTTCTGGGCCACAGGATCGATGTACTCCAGGCGCTTGCCGGAGAACTCCTGGTGGCGGCGGAGGTCGAAGTCGGTGCGGTTGTGGATCCCCTCGATCTCACCCCACCCCGCGTCGCCGATGGTGCCGCCGAAGAAGAACTCGATGTCGAACGCCGCCTTGGCGTAGTGCGCGAGCTTGTCCGGCGCGTGCTCGTGGAAGCGCAGGCGATCCTCCGCGAGGCCGAGATCCCGCATCCACTGGATTCGCCACTCCTTCCACCGCTCGAACCACTCGTCGTCACTCCCCGGCTCCACGAAGAACTGCATCTCCATCTGCTCGAACTCGCGCGTCCGAAAGGTGAAGTTCCCGGGTGTGATCTCATTGCGGAACGCCTTTCCGATCTGCCCGATCCCGAACGGCACCTTCTGCCTCGCGGTGGTCTGCACGTTGAGGAAGTTCACGAAGATCCCCTGCGCCGTTTCGGGTCGCAGATAGACCACCGAAGCCTCGCCCTCCACCGGTCCCATGTGGGTCTTGAACATCAGGTTGAACTGGCGCGGCTCCGTCCACTCCCCGGTCCGTCCGCACGAGGGGCACTGCGCCCGGGGAAGGTCGCCGGCGCCGGTCTCCGCGAGGAGGATGTCCACGCGATAGCGTCGGTGGCAGTTGCGGCACTCCACCAGAGGGTCGCTGAACTCGGCCACGTGACCCGAGGCTTCCCAGACGCGCGGGTGCATCAGGATGGATGCGTCGAGCCCCTCCACGTCGTCGCGCATCAGCACCATCGAGCGCCACCACGCCTCCTTGACGTTCCGCTTCAGTTCAACCCCGAGCGGGCCGTAATCCCAGACCGAGCCGGTTCCTCCGTAGATCTCGGACGACTGGAAGACGTAACCGCGACGCTTCGCGAGGGATACCAGCTTCTCCATCAGGTCTGATTGGGCCATGCTCTCGGATCGATCTCGGGGGGCGACTGCCCGGGGCAGCACGATTTCGGAGGGGGGATATTAGCGTGGAGCGGGCGACACGCAAAGGTGCGCATAGCTGGAATGGTCGGGGGTCAAAGGATGGGACGGGGTAGTGGCGTGGTCGGCATCCGGATCCTTCGGGCGCACCCGGGGCGGTGCCGGGGCGGGGATCGGGAGGCGCCCTCTGGATGACGGTCCCGGGCGGCGGGGGCGGGCTCCACCTCCTGTGTCATCCTGAGCCCGACGCTCACCCCCCCTGCTCCGGCGAAGACGTTGACCGGGCGAAGGATCCGGATGCCGGCCCACCGCGCATGGCCGGCGGTCGCCCATCCCCCTCAGCAGCGATCGAGCCACACCACGTCCCGCGTGGCGCGCGGGTGCACGTCCAGCCGAACGGCCCAGCGGCGGAAATCGGCGCCGTGACCGGGACGTCTCCCCTCCAGGTGCTGCCAGAGGTGGATCATCTCGTGCCGCAGCGTTCGCTCCGCCTCTCCTGCCGCGGCTTCGGAGCAGAGGCGCCGCGAGATCACGATCTCCAGAGGCGAGACGGAGAAGTGTCCGTTGCGGCGCCGCATGCGGCCGCTGAGGTGGATGGGGACGCGGGGGAGCCGGCCGTCGAAGCGCTCCTGGTTGACGCGGTCGAACTCGGCCCGCAGACGCTCCAGCGTGTCTGCGTCGCCCGCACGTGAGCGTCGTTTCCCCGGCGGCGGGGGCGCCGCCGAAGGCGTGCTCGCCTGCAGGAAGTGGCGGATCCGGGCGCGCGCCTCATCACGACCGGCACTCGAACCGCGGGCGTACAGGGAGCCGATCGCCCGCAGCACCTCGGGAGGCGCCTCACGGAACAGGTCGCTCACGCGCAGCGTCTCCCCGCCGTCTCCTACGGAGATCATCACCCGTCGATTGCGCGTGAAGACGACCCGGCGGAAGCGGGCACCACCCTCGTGTACCGCACGCAGAAACGGCTCCTCGGGGACGTCGCCGCGCCCGAAGAGCCGTTTCAGGATCCCACCCGCGTATGGCACCGTGCGGCTACGCCTCCGCCAGCGCCGCCGGTCTCTCCGCGCGGCGGTACTCCACGCGGAAGCCCAGGCTCCGCGGGACCGACAGCAACCCCTCCAGGTCCAGATCGATGCGGGCGCCCGCCTTCTGCGTCACCTCATCCTCGAGGGGGAGGTCGAAGTCGTCCGCGCCGTAGTTCAGCGCCCGGAACGCATCCTCGTTCAGCGTCAGCACCGAGGTCCGCAGGTGCCGGACGTTGTCCAGGAAGATGCGGCTCAGCGCGATGTGCCGGTGGTACTCGGCCGGCGAGATCTCGCGCCCCGCCAGCGCCGTGCCGTACGGCTTGTACGTCCAGCAGAGAAAGGAGAAGATCCCGCCCGTCTCGTCCTGGAAGTCGCGCGTGCGCTGAAGGTGCTCCAGCCGCTCCTCCAGCGTCTCGTCGAAGCCGATCACCATGGTTGCGGTGGTGCGCAGCCCGGCATCCACCACTGCGCGCTGCGCCTGGAAGTACTCGGCGACGGTGTACTTGAACTTGGAATGGCGCTTCCGGAAGTCCTCCGTGAGGATCTCGGAGCCACCGCCGGTGATCCAGTGCACCCCCGCGCGCTTCAGCTCCACCGCCGTCTCCAGGAAGCTCAGCCCGGCCCGGTCGGCCAGGTACATCATCTCCGCGATGGTCAGCGCATAGAACTCGGCGCGGTCGCCGTACCTCTCGCGGACTGCGCGGAAGAGATCGCAGTAGTAGTGCAGCGGCAGCTTCGGGTTGAAGCCGCCGTTGAACCCCACCAGGTCGCCGCCGAGCTCCAGCAGCTCGTCGATCTTCTGGAACACGTCCTCGCGCGTGAGCACGTACCCCCCCTCCTGGTTGGGGAGCACGTAGAAGGCGCAGTAGTCGCACTGCGCCACACACACATTGGTGTAGTTGATGATCCGCATCACCATGTAGGTGGCGCGGTCCGGTTCGTGGTAGCGCGCGCGGACGATGCCGGCGAGCCGCCGCATCTCCTCGTCGCTGGCTTCCGTCCAGAGCGCGGCAGCATCCGCCACGCTGATGCGCTCACCCTCATGCACCCGTTCGGCGATCGCCCGCACCGCCGCGCTCTCACTGGTCATCTATCGCTTCCCTTCTCCGTTGCTCGTTGCCCCGACGCGTTCCGGCACCCCCGCGCGATGATACCCCGGCTCAGTGGGCACGCACCCGCACCGGCATGGATGCCCCTTCCGGGATGGCCCGGTGGTCCCGCCCTGCCCAGTGGAGCCGGATCTCGTGCTCGCCGGCTGGCAGCGCCGACAGAGTCCACCTGTACATCCCGTTGGGGAGGGGCTCGATGTCGAGCGGCCCCGGCATGAACTCCCGCCCATTCAGCTCCAGATGGAGGTGAAGCTCACCCGCACCCCACCCGGACGGCATCCGCTCCAGCGAGCCGCGGACGCCGAACACCACGTGCAGCGGCCCGTCGATCGATGAGCCGGTGGCCGGCTGCACCAGGGTGATCACCGGCGCGTCCACCCGCCCGCCGCCCGTATCGCGCTCGCCGCCCATGAAGAGCAGCACAACCGCGAACAGCACCATCCCGGCACCGATCACCCCCAGCACCAGGTCGCGGATCTCGAGCACGCGAGGGTGCGCCGGTGCACCCGGCGCATCGTTCGCGGTCACGTCTCTCTCCAGCGTTTCAGCCATCCACCTACATGCGTTCGAGGAGGAAGTCCGGCGTCCACCGCGCCAGCATTCCCGAAAGCGTCGTAAAGGATCCGGTGATCAGGAGCACGCCGAGCACCAGGAGGAGCACCCCGCTGATCCGGCTCACCCACGGCAGCCACCTGCCCACCCTCCGCGCCCCACTCAGGAACCGCCCCAGCAGGAGCGCCGCGGCCAGGAACGGCAGCGCGAGCCCCAGCGAGTAGACGAGCAGCAGCGCCACTCCATCACCCACCGATCCGCGCGTCGCGGCAAGGGTGAGGATACCCCCCAGTACCGGTCCGATGCAAGGCGTCCACCCCGCTCCGAAGGTGACCCCCACCAGCACCGTGCCGAAGTAGCCGAGCGGCTTGTCGCTCATGTGAACGCGCCACTCGCGCGTGGCGCCCGGCAGGCGCAGTGCCCCCAGCAGGTACAGACCGAAGACGATCAGGAGCACACCGCCGACCCGCTCCACCCACCGGCTCGCATACGCGAACAGCGACCCCAGGAAGGTCGCCGAAGCACCCAGGATCACGAATACCAGCGTGAAGCCGAGCACGAACAGCAGTCCGTGCACCAGCACCGTGCGCTGCACCAACGGCCGCCGCTCCTCCGTCACCGTCAGCTCGTCCAGACTCATCCCCGTGATGAACGAGACGTAGCTGGGGATCAGCGGAAGAACGCAGGGGGAGAGAAAAGAAAGCAGGCCGGCGGCGAACGCCACCACCAGCCCGATCGCCTGTGTCTCCATCAACGCTCGATATCAGTATGAAGCGGGCCGCCGGAGCTTGCTCCCACGAGGCGGACCCGCTGTTCCTCAATGGCATCAAAGGTAACCCGCTGCGCGTGGTGGGCACACCCCGTGCTCGTCGGGATTCCACCCCCCCTCGTGTGGGAGAGATTCCCCTCTCGCACCCCCCGCTACGATACTTCTATTCCTCCACCCGCTCCACGCAGGCGGGTACGTCATTGGACGGGCGGTTCACGAGCGTGGATACCCGGTGGATCTCGAGACGCTCGAGACGGGCGCTCCGCAGCAGATCGAGCAGGTCGTTCGGCCGTGACTCGGCCGCCAACCAGGCGGCGCACGCGTCACCCCCGAGCATCACCGGCATCCGGTCGTGCACGGCGGAGATCCGCTCATCCGCCGGCCGCGTCACGATGGCGCAACTCTCCAGCACCTCCGATCCGCGGTCCCAGCGCTCCCACAGCCCCGCAAAGCAGAAGCACCCGTCGTCCTCCCGGTGAATCCGGTACGGTACCTTCCCTTCCGGCGTGCTCTGCCACTCGAAGAATCCATCGGCAGGCACCAGGCAGCGACGTCGTGCGAAGGCGTTGCGGAACGCGGGCTTCTGGGAGATGGTCTCCGAGCGTACGTTGATCATCCGGTTGCCAATGCGTGGATCGTCGGCCCAGAACGGAACGAGCCCCCACCGGAGCATCCGGGCATGCCGCTCCCCGTCCTCCATCACCACGCCGAGCACCCCCTGCGTCGGCGCGATGTTGTACCGCGCCCGGTAGCCGGCGGGCGGCTCCACCTGGATCGTCTTCCGGAGGTCGTCCGGACTCGCCTTGAGAGAAAATCGGCCGCACATGGGGAGAGTAGATGGTTACTGGTTATTGGTTTACTGGTTGCTGGTGACTGGTTACTGGTCGTTCGCTGCTGGTGCGGGAGCGACAGGGCACCAGCAACTCCTCAGCTTCCATACAGCTCCACGAACTTCCTCTCCCCCTGCGTGGTGCCGATCAGGATCAGCTCGCCGGTGGCGGGGAGGGGGCGATCGGGGGCGGGGTTGATGATAACCTCGCCGAGGTGCTCGAGTGCCACGACGCTGCAACCGGTGGTCTCACGGATGCGGGAGCGCAGGAGCGGCTGCTCCACCAGCCGGCGTGGCACGGGGTAGCGGAACACGTCCAGCCCCTCCGCCAGCATTACGACGTCGTTGTGCTCCAGGACGTTGTAGATGGCGTTGGCGCCCATGGATGCGTACGACATCACGAAGTCGGCGCCGGCGCGGTGCAGTGTGGAGACGTTCCGCTCCAGCGTGGCGCGGCTGATGACCTGCATTTCCGGGCGCAGCTTCCGGCAGTAGATGGTCAGGTAGATGTTGGTCGCGTCGTCGTTGGTGGTGACGATGGTGGTCGGCGCCTCTCGGATTCCCGCACGTTCCAGCACCTCCAGCTCGGCGGCGGAGCCGATCACGTACGTCTCCGGGTCCCGGATGCGCGACTCGTCCTTCTCCACGATCCGGTACGGCACGTCGCGAACGCGCAGTGCGTTGGCGGCGGCACGCCCCACCCGGCCGCCACCCAGGATCAGCACCGGGTCCTCCGGCTGATTGTAGATGATCGTGAGGTCCGCGAAGCGGCCGAGCTGCTCCTCGGAGCCGGCCATCACCAGCACGGTGGTCGCTTCGATCCTGGTGTCCGGGCGCGGGAGCTCGAAGCGGCCCCGCTCCCAGATCCCCACCACGGTGAGACCCGTGGCCTCCCTGAGCTGGCTCGTTGCCAGCGGCTTCCCCACGAGTGGGGTCCCGATCACCGGCGCCTCCGCGATCACCAGCTCCCCGAAGCGGCCGATCACGTTGGCGCGCGCATCACCACCCATCGTCCGCCGCGCCAGCGAGCGGCCCAGCATCTCCGGCAGGTGAATCACCTGCGTGCTCCCCGCCAGCTCCATGATGTCGATGGATTCCAACGCCCGTGCAACCGACACCACCGGTACGTGGGTGGTGAGTTCCCGCACGGTGAAGGCGACGTTGACGTTCAGGTAGTCGTCTCCCGTGGCCACCACCATCGCGGCCCGGTCTGCGCGCAGTCGCTGGTACGTCTCCAGGTTGTCGCGCTCTCCCACCAGCACCCGGATCCCCTCGTCAGCGAGCTCCAGCGCACGGTTCAGATCCGGCTCCAACACCACGTACTCCTTCCCGTGGTACCGGAGCCGTTCGATCAGCGAGATCGCCACGGGATCGAAGTGACTCACGATCACGTGACCCGTCGTCTCCACCGGCAGCTCGCGCGGCGCGCGGCTCCGGGCTTTCGCCTCCAGCCACGGGAGCCAGGCGAACTGGATGATCGCGAAGGGAAGCACCACCAGCAGAAAGATCAGCCCCGAAAGCAGCACCAGGACCGAGAACATCCGGCCGAGGTCGCTCTCGAACGCGACGTCACCGAACCCGGTGGTGCTCATCGCCGTCAACGTCCAGTAGAGGCCGGTCAGCCAGCTGTGCCGCTGACCCTCCCCCGCCATCAGCAGGTGGAAGATGATGCTGTACAGCACCACCAGCGCCACCAGCAGCAGGATCAGCGTGCGGAGCAGCCGCAGGTTACGCTGGGTGTGCCGGTTCTCCAGCAGAAAGGCAAGCTGCGCGGTGAAGAACTTCATCGAGCCCCGGCGTGGAAGGCGTGGATCGACCGCCGACTGCGGGCCGCCATGGCTTCGAGTATAGGCGGCCGCACCTTCGCCCCGCAAACGACCCGGATCGGGCGTGCCGGAGGGAGAGCCGCGTGGATCGTGCGATGGGTGCGCGGCGGGGGGAACTTTCGTTTGCCGGAGGGGTTGCACCCCTCGCCCCGCACTGCCGCGCAACTCGAAGAGCGACTTAGTTTTGCGTGCGCTGGCCGTTCTGCGTAACACTGCCGCACAGCTGGAGGTCAGACGATGAATCAGAGACGGGTTCGCACCTCGCACCTCGCCGGCGACCGCCGCGTTCGAGCACTCGCACTCGCCGGAGTGCTCCTCTTCGCGGCGGTGGGCGGAGCGCAGAAGTCGATGCTCCGCTTCGGCGGGGACGAGGCGCCAACGGCGGAGCTCCTGGAGACGGTTCTCGAGTTCGACTCCACCGGTGTGCAGGTGGCCGCCGTCGTCCAGCCGACGGACGGGCCGGCTTGGGACCTGCCGAACCTCGATCACCAGCGAGTGGATGATTTCGTCCGGATCTTCACCACCAGCCAGCGTGCGCAGTTCACCCGGTTCCTGCAGCGGAGCGGCCGGTACGAGGCGATGATCTCGGCCAGGCTGGCGGAACGCGGGATGCCGCAGGACCTGATCTACCTGGCCATGATCGAGTCGGGCTTCAACTCCCGCGCGTATTCCCACGCACACGCCTCCGGCCTCTGGCAGTTCATCGCCGAAACGGGGAAGCGGTATGGTCTGGACGTGAACGCGGCCGTGGACGAGCGACGCGACCCGGTGAAGTCCACCGACGCGGCTCTCAGCTACCTCCAGGAACTCCACAAGCGCTTCGGGTCGTGGTACCTGGCCGCGGCCGCTTACAACACCGGCGAGAACCGCGTCGGGCGCATCATGCGGGAGGAGACCGGCTCCGAACGCGGTGACGAGGAATCGTACTATCGCATCCGGCACCGCCTCCCGCGGGAGACCCGCGATTACGTGCCGTTGATGGTGGCGGCGGCCCGGATCTCCAAGGAGCCGGCCCGCTATGGCTTCGACAGCGTCGTGAAGGAGGAGGCGCTCGCCTTCGACGAGGTGACCGTGCCGGCCGCGGCATCGCTCACTGCGGTCGCCCGCGCCTCCGGCACCACGCTCGCCGAGCTGCGAGCGCTGAACCCGCACTTCAAGCTGGATCGCACCCGGAACGATCGTGCCTCGGTGGTTCGCGTTCCCGCGGGGTCGGGCGGGACGTTCGCCACCAACTGGCCGTCGATGGCACAGACCACCCGCATCGCTCAGGCAGTGGCACCACGGCCGCAGCAGGCCGCCGTACGCGCCCGCACCCATCAGGTCCGCTCGGGAGAGAACCTCACGGTGATCGCGCGCCGGCACGGGGTGTCCGTGAACGCGCTGCGGAGTGCCAACGGACTCCGCACCGACCGCATCCGGGCGGGTCAGACGCTGCGCATCCCCGGTTGATCGCTGGTACGCAACGTGCGTCAGAATAGGGTACTTTCATGGCGACATCTCACCGTGACCGGGGGCCCTACCTTTGTCTGAACACTTCGGCATCCGTCGGGACAGCAGTGCCAGCGGAGAGTACACCAGCGCCGAGCTGGTACAGGATTTTCTCTTTTACAGCGGGGATCTGGACGTCGAGGATGCCGCGGCCATCGCCGGTGTGAGCACCGCGACGCTCGGTCGCTGGCGCATGATGGGAGCCCGGCAGCTCCGCTCGGACGTGCGGGCGCGGCTGGAGCGATATCTCTGTGATCGGGAGCAGCGGGCGGTTCAGGCGGCCTGAGCGGCACACCGAGTGGGATGTACGACCCACGGGCCCGACGTGGAGCAGAGCTCCCACGCCGGGCCCGCTTTCGTCGACCCGGCTTCGCACCCGTGGGGGTCGGGGGCGGCCCATGACGGGGTCGACAGGCGTGGCTTCTCGGATCGGCCACCCGCCGATTCGCCCCCCCCCCGGACCGCGAACCGCACCCTCGTGACGGGGTACTGACACGCGTGCTCACCCGGCCCGCCCACGGCGCGCCTCCTTTCCGGCTTTCTGGCAGATCAGGGAGAGATGACGATTTTCCGGCTCCGGCTCGCTTCGATCCTCCTGCTCGCGGTGATCGCCGCGGGGTGTTCCCGGCCGGCCGAGGCGGGTCCCATCGTGACCGTCTACAAGACGCCCACCTGCGGATGCTGCACCGCCTGGGAAGACCACCTCCGGGAAAACGGATTCCAGGTGCAGTCGCATTCGCTGAACGACCTGCGGCAGGTGAAGTCTCAGCAGGGGGTGCCGCAGGCGCTGGGGTCGTGTCACACCGCGGTGATCGAGGGCTACACCGTGGAGGGTCACGTCCCCGCTGACGTCATCCGGCGGCTGATCGCGGAGCGGCCCGCGATCGACGGCGTTGCCGTGCCCGGCATGCCGATGGGCTCGCCCGGCATGGAGGGCCCGTACGTGGAGAGCTACGAAGTCTTCTCCTTCAAGGACGGCGTCCCTCTGGAGGTGTACGAAGTGCGCTGATCGTTCGCGTTCCGGTAGGGATCTCGGCGCCCCGCTCTCCCCTTCCGGTGAGCGGGGCATTCTGTCGGCACTCCATGGCTCCTCCGCAACCGGGCACAGCCGCCTGACCGTTCTCGTTTCGCGTCAGGGCGCGAGAGGTGTTACCCTCCGGGTGTTCATGTTTCCATCCTTACAGTACGCCGGAGACGCAAGATGAAAGAGGGTACGAAACGAAGCCATCAGCGAACGATTGGCGGCAAACAGCTCCATCCGGAAAGCCTGATGATGGGATTCGGATACGATCCCGCGCTTTCGGAGGGGGCTCTGAAGTGTCCGCTGTTCCTCACCTCCACATTCGTCTTCGAGACGGCCGAGGACGGCAAAGCTTTCTTCGAGCTCGCCTATGGGCTGCGAGAGCGAAATCCGCAGGAAGAGCCGGGGCTCATCTACTCGCGAATCAACAACCCGGATCTGGAGATCCTCGAGAACCGTCTCGCCCTGTGGGACGATGCCGACGATGCTCTGGTATTCTCGAGCGGGATGGCCTCGATCGCCACCACCCTGCTGACGTTTCTGCGGCCGGGTGACGTACTGATTCACAGCGGGCCCGTCTACGGAGGAACGGAGTTCCTCATCAGGAAGATCCTCCCGCAATTCGGAATCACGCCGGTGGTGTTCGACGCGGGTCAGGTCGGGCGCTCGCTCGACGACGCGGTGGAGATCGCGCGTGGGCTCGGGCGAATCGGAATGATCTACGTGGAGACTCCTGCGAATCCGACCAATGCCCTGGTGGACATCGAGGAATGCGCGCGCGTCGCCGACTCCCTCTCCGAGGGGGAGAAACGCCCCCTGGTCGCCGTGGATAACACCTTCCTCGGACCTCTCTGGCAACAGCCGCTCGGCCACGGGGCCGACCTGGTTCTCTACTCGTTGACCAAGTATGTCTCCGGCCACAGCGATGTGATCGCGGGGGCCTGTCTCGGCAACTCCGAGTTGATCTCCTCCGTGCGAGGAATGCGCACCATCCTCGGCACGATGGCCGATCCGTACACCGGGTGGCTCCTGATGCGATCGCTGGAAACGTTGAAGTTGCGGATGACAGGACAGATGAAGAACGCCCGCTACGTCGCGGAGTTCCTCGCCCGTCACCCCAGGGTGAGCAAGGTCCTCTACCTCGGCTTTCTCGATGGAGACGACCCGGACACGCTCCTCTACCAGCGGCAGTGCTCGGCGCCGGGCGCAACCTTCTCCTTCGAGGTGGTGGGTGGCGAGCCCGAGGCGTTCCGCTGCCTCAACGCCATGTCACTCGTTCGCCTCGCAGTCAGCCTCGGCGGAACCGAGAGCCTTGCACAACATCCGGCCAGCATGACGCACGCCGACATCGCTCCCGAAGATCAGCGTCGACTCGGGATCACCCCGGCAATGATCCGTCTCTCCGTGGGAATCGAACACCCGGACGACATCATCGCCGACCTGACGCAGGCGCTGGACTCCGTCTGAAGCCGCTGTTCTGCTCCTGAAGTTTCCAGATTGAGCTGACGTAATTCGTTTCGCAGCGCCTCTTGCGCGGGCTAAACACCTGTTATATGCTGGACTGGAAACTGCAACTTGGTTCCGTATAATGGAACCCAGCCGTCCTCGTTTCGGAATGGAGTCTACCGCTCCGGGACGGCACGCTGCCTCAATCCCAACCCCGTAACGCAATGCGACCTTCCCTCCCCCTTATCGCCCGCCTCACGCTGATGCTGCTGCTTGCCGGCGGCGCGGTCGACCGGGCCGATGGCCAGTCGACCGGATCGGTTTCGGGCGAGGTGCGCGGCGCGCAGGGCGAACCCCTCGGCAACGCACAGGTGTTCCTCGACGGGACCGGATACGGCACCATCACCGACGCCAGCGGGCGCTACAACATCCCTGGTGTGAGGCCCGGGACGTACACCGTGGTGGCCCGCACGATCGGCCATTCCGAGGGCCGACAGGCCAACGTGGTGGTCAGGGCGGGAGATCCGCTCCGCGTGGACTTTCGCCTGGAAACGGAGGTACTCCGAATCCAGGGAGTGGTCGTCACGGGGCTTGCAGACCCGGTGGAGGGGATTCGTGCACCGTTCACGATCAGCCGACTCGATCGGCAGGATATCGTGGCGCCACCGATCAACCCGCTCGCGACGCTGCAGGGCCGGGTCGCGGGAGCACGTGTGGTGAGCGGGAGTGGTCAGCCGGGGAGCGGCATCTCGGTCCGGTTGCGCGCCCGCAGCTCCGTGAACACCTCGGAGGCGCCGCTGATGGTGGTGGATGGTGTGGTGCAGGGCGCGAACATCATGGACCTGGACCCCAACGACATCGAGAGCATCGAGATCGTGCGAGGTGCGGCGGCGGCCTCGCTGTACGGGTCGCGTGCGCAGGCGGGTGTGATCCAGGTAACGACGCGGAGGGGACGCGAGGCCCCGGTCGATCGAACGGTGATCACGGCGCGGAGCGAGCTGGGGATCAATCAGGTAGCGCGCGTACCACCCATGGCCATGCACCACCCGTTTCGGGTCAACGCCGCCGGGCAGTACGTGGACAGGAACGACAACGTGGTGGACCGATCGGCGCGGGTGATGAGCGACAGCAGGATGATCGAGAATCCGTTCGTCGGCCCCACCTACAACCACCTCGACCGCTTCTTCAATCCCGCCCGGACGTCCAACACCAATGTCACGCTGGCCCGCAACTCGGTGGCGACGAACTTCTTCATCGCCGCGGCGGACACCCGTGAGGAGGGTGTGGTGCCGGAGTTCAACCGTGGATATCAGCGTCAGAACATCCGCTTCAACATCGATCACCGCGTTCGTCCGGATCTGACGCTGGCGTTCACGACGTACCACATGCGGTCGTCGCGGGAGAACTTCGAGGCGCGGAATCCGTTCCGGGACCTGCGCTTCATCGCACCCGATGTGGACATCACGGTTCCCAATCCCGACGGGCAGCCGTTTCACATCCGACCGGATCCGTTCCAGCAGGAGCCGAATCCACTGTACGGGATCAGTGTGGTGGACAGCTGGAACGACCGGGTGCGGACGCAGGGGAGTGGCGCCCTCCGCTACAATCCGATGAGCTGGCTGAACCTCGAGGGGCTGCTCGCCTTCGACCGTTCCGACCGGGAGACGTTCGCCTACTATCCAAAGGGGTACAAGACCATCGCCCCCTCCTTCCTGAATGACGGCCAGTATTCGCGGGGCTACGAGAACGCGGAGACGCTGAACGGCCACCTGCAGGGGACGCTGCTCCGGAGCTTCGGCGATCTCGCGGCGCGCGCGCGGGTCAGATACCTCTTCGAGCGTGAGGATTACCAGGGGCACACGGCGACCGCCCGCGAGTTCCTGGTGGATGGCGTGCGCAACCTGGCGAACGGTCAGCAACAGTTCACCACCGGGAGCTGGAGTGGGGTTCGTTCCGAGGCGGTGATGCTGAACACCGGACTGGACTACGGCGGGCGCTACATCGGGGACTTCCTGATCCGGCGTGACGGTTCGTCGCTCTTCGGGCCCGGCAACCGGTGGCACACCTACTACCGTGCATCCCTGTCGTACCTGATGAGCGAGGAGGAGTGGTGGCCGGTGCCATGGCTGACCGCGTTCAAGCCGCGCTATTCCATCGGCACGGCGGGGAGTCGTCCGTCCTTCGCCTGGCGGTACGAGACATGGAACATCGGGCAGGCCGGCCCCACCAAGGGGACGCTCGGGAACCGGAACCTGCGGCCGGAGCATGCGACCGAGCACGACATCGGGCTGGACCTGGTGATTCGCGACCGCGTGTCGGTGCAGCTGACGCATGCCCGGTCGCTGGTGGAGGACCAGCTGATCCCGATCCCGCTCCCGGGGGTCTACGGCTACAGCAGCCAGTACCAGAATGCCGGAACGGTGCAGACCACAGCGTACGAGGCGACCGTGGAGGCGGCGCTGGTGCAGCGTCCCGGCTTCAGCTGGCGCATGGGGCTGGTGGCCGACCGCGCCCGCTCGACGCTCACCGACTGGCAGCGGACCTGCTACACCACATCCACCTTCTACCGCTGCCAGGGCGAGGACTTCGCCACCATGCGGATGCGGCGCTTCCTGACCGGACACGAGCAGCTTCCCGGCTCACATTCCGGAAACCACGGGATGTTCCAGGTGAACGATGACGGATATCTGGTGGCGGTGGGCAATCACGACTTCAGGGATGGTCAGCGGAACGGCCTGTGGGGCACCACCGTCACGGTGGACGGCGTGACGTACGACTGGGGGATCCCGATCGTGCAGCGGGACGAGGAGGGGAACATCGACAACCTGGTGATCGTGGGCAGCGCGCAGCCGGACCTGAGCCTCGGCTGGTCCAACGACGTTACCTGGCGCGGGGTGCAGGTGGCGGCGCTGTGGGACTTCCAGATGGGGGGCCACGCATACAACCGCACGCGCCAGATGCCGTACCGCGACAACCTCTCACCCGACCAGGTGCAGGCCGGCAAACCCGACGAGCTGAAGAAGCCGATCGATTACTACCTCCCGCTCTATGCGGCCGGGAGCCTCTCCAGCCACTTCGTGGAGCGCGCGAGCTTCGCGAAGCTGCGGGAGATGTCGCTGTCGTACCGGTTCGGCCGTGAACGGCTGGGGGCCCTGGGTCCGTTGGGACGGCTGGGGATCGATGCGGCCACGGTGTCGCTGGTCGGTCGCAACCTCCTGACCTTCACCCCCTACTCCGGGATCGATCCCGAGGTGGGCTCCAGCACGGCCGGCGGAGTGACGGAGAACCCGTACGACGAGTTCGCCTACCCGCACTTCCGCACCTTCACCCTCGGCGTCCAGCTGCAGTTCTGAGCGTGGCCGTGACCGGTAGCCAAACCGAAAGGAGATCCTCGATGCGTCTTTTACGCACGGTCGGAGTGCTGGGGCTGATCACGACAGCGGCCGCATGCATGGACATGGACATCGTCAACCCGAACCAACCAGACCGCGAGCGCGCCCTCGCCGAGCCCGGCGACGTGGAGTCGTTGCTCGCGACCGGGTTCTATCGCTTCTGGAACGGGACCCAGAAGTACAGCCCGGGGATGGGGCTCTCGGTGGTGGCCAACGAGCAGACCTCCGCCTACGCCAACTACGGGATGCTTCCGCTGGCGGAGCTTCCGCGAGCCCGGTGGGACAACAGCCCCACCTACCCCCGCCGCGACTTCATCACGAACCCCTGGAACAACCTGTATCTCGGAATCTCCAACGTCGCGGAGTCGCTGGCGGCGCTGGACGGCGGGATGCGCTTCGTGGACGGCGCGGGCACCGATCAGTCGGTCCGGGCACGGGCGTACGGAAAGTTCACGCTGGGGCTCTCGCACGGCTTCCTCGCGCTGATGTTCGACCAGGCGCTGATCTTCGACGAGACCACCGATCTGGAGCAGCTCAGCCCGCCGGCGCCGTACGGCGAGGTGATGCAGGCGGCGATCGGTTACCTGGAGGAGGCGATCGCCCTCGCAGACGCCAACACCTTCCAGCTCCCGGGTGGCAACGCTGCGTGGATCAACGGACGGGCGCTCACCAACCGGGAGCTGAGCGAGTGGGCGCACTCGATCGCTGCACGCTATCTGGCATCCGTGGCCCGCACCCCGGCCGAGCGTGAGGCCGTGGACTGGGTGCGCGTTCTCCATCATCTCGACCGTGGCGTCTACGGGGACGACGGCCCCGAAGGTGACGCGAACCTCTGGTGGTGGGCCACCGGACATCGCGACGATATCTGGATGCGAGCCGCCTACGATCTGGTCGGGCCGGCCGACACCACGGGTGCCTACCAGGATTGGACCGCCACTCCGTACCGTGATCGCCGACCCTTCCAGCTGCAGACGGCCGACCGCCGGATCCACGGCAGCGGCGGCCCTGCCACCCCCGGGAAGTACGTCCGCTTCATGGGCTTCGGTTCCCCCTTCCCCGATGAGCGGGGCACCTACCTGCAGTCGTACTACTACTACACGCGGTACGACTATCACAAGGACAGCTCCGGGAGAGGATTGATGCCGCTCTTCCTGGAGTCCGAAGCGGACCTGCTGCGCGCTGAAGCGCTGCTCCGGCTCGGTGGCGGGCGCAACGCGGCGATCGACCTGATCAACCGGTGGCGGGTGGGAGTCGGCGAGCTCGAGCCGCTTCCATACGGGGTGGACGACGCGACGCTCTGGTCCACTCTGCAGTACGAAAAGGCCATCGAGACCGCAAACTCGATCGCGGGGCTCGTCTACTTCGATCGCCGGGGGTGGGGAACTCTCCCGTGCGGAACTCCGCTGCACTTCCCGATTCCCGGTGCCGAGCTGGAACTGCTCCTGATCCCGAACTACACCTTCGGGGGCGATGCGGGTGGCGCCGCGACTCCGGCGACCGGGTGCCTGGAGTACACAGGGTGAGCGCGATCGACGTTGCGCCCACGACCCTGGTGCGCCCGCCGGAATCGACGTCGGTGTATCTGAACGGAGAGGTGATGCCGACTTTCGAGGCGGGCGTGGAGGTGAACGACCGGGGGTTTCTCTTCGGTGACGGGGCGTACGAAGTGATTCGTGCCCCCGGGGGCCAGCCGTACCAGTGGCGCGAGCACATGGAACGGTTGCGCGCGACATTGAAGGGGCTGGAGATCACCGGGGCCGACGCGGACGGGGATGTATTGCACGAGGTGGCCGTCCGCCTCCTCCGGGAGAACGGGCACGACACCGGGGATGCGACCATCTACGTGCAGGTCACCCGTGGCGCCGCGCCCCGCACACACTGGTACCCGGACCCCCCGGTCACACCGACCGTGTTCGTCTCGACCGCCACCTTTCGCGTCCCGACTGAAACCCGGACGCGAGGGGCGACGGCGATCCTCGTCCCGGACCAGCGGTGGGCCCGGTGCGACCTCAAGACGCTGAACCTCCTTCCCAACGGAATGGCCAAGCAGCGCGCGCATGAGGTGGGCGCCTTCGAGGCCATCTTCCACCGGGGAGGGTTCGTGACGGAAGGCGCCAACACCAGCGTCTTCGCGGTGTTCGAGGGGGTGATCCATACCCATCCCCTCACGCCCGCGGTTCTCCCCGGAATCACTCGTGCTACGGTGCTCCGCTTCGCGCGCCAGCTGACGCTGCCGGTGCGCGAGCGTCCCATCGCCGTGGCGCGGCTGATGGAGGCCTCGGAGGTGTTCCTCAGCGGCACCACGACCGACGTGCAACCGATCGTGGCGCTGGATGGCGAGCCGGTCGGCCTCGGGGTGCCGGGGCCGATGGCGACGGCACTCCGACAGCGGCTCTCGGCCGAGATGGGGCTCGACACGGACGCGTCTTCCCGCGCGCAGACACCCCCACCCGTTCACTCTCCCTGACCCGCACCCTCGCGTCCGAATGAAGTTTCTCCGGATCGTCATCTCCGGCGTTCTCGTCCCGCTCGTCGCGGCCGCCTGTGCGACCATCACCCCCGCGGGGGAGCCAGCCGTGCGGGGCTACGACCTCCTGATCGCCGGGGGCACCGTGTTCGACGGCCGGGGGACCGCGGGGGTGCAGGCCGATGTGGCGATCCGGGGCGACCGCATCGTGGCCGTATCGACAGCGCCGCTGGACCGCTCGCGAGCGACGCGGGTGATCGATGCCCGCGGGAGCTACGTGACCCCCGGATTTATCGACGTTCATGCTCACCTCGAGCCGATCATGAGCATCCCTTCCGCCGAGAGCCATGTGCGGCAGGGGGTCACCACGGCGATCGGTGGTCCCGATGGACGCTCGCCCTGGCCGCTCGGCGATCACATGCTGCGACTGGAGGAACTCGGCATCGGGATGAACGTGGGCTACACCGTCGGTCACAACACCGTGCGGGAGTGGGTGGTCGGGCTGGAGGACCGGCGGCCGAGCGAGGCGGAGCTGACCCGGATGGAGGAACTCGTCGCAATCGGGATGAGGGAGGGGGCGTTCGGGATATCCACCGGGTTGAAGTACATCCCCGGCGCCTTTGCGGAGGTGGATGAGGTGATTGCCCTGTCGCGTGTGGTGGCCGAAGCCGGGGGGTTCTACACCTCCCATCTGCGCGACGAGGGACTCGAGCTCATGGATGCGGTGGCCGAGACCATCGAGATCGGCGAGCGCGCGGGCCTCCCGGTGGTGATCTCCCACCACAAGGTGGTGGGTCGCCCCATGTGGGGGAGCAGCGTCCGGAGCCTCGCCATGGTGGACAGCGCCCGCGCCCGCGGTGTGGACGTCCGGATCGACCAGTATCCATACACGGCGACGCACACCGGTCTCTCCATCCTGGTCCCCGAGTGGGCACAGGCCGGCGGGCAGACGGAGCTGGTGCGGCGGCTGGACGACCCGGTGCTGCACGACAGCATCTTCCAGGGGATCGTCTTCAACCTCCGGATGGATCGAGGTGGCGGCGATCTCCGACGCGTGCAGTTCTCCGCCGTCTCATGGGACCGGTCGCTCGATGGTGCCACCCTGCACGATTGGGCGGTGCGGGAGGGGCTCGAGCCCACCCTGGAGAACGGTGCCCGCCTGGTAGTGGAGGCAATGCGACGCGGCGGTGCGCGCTCGGTATTCCACGCACTGGACGAGGAGGACGTTCGCCGCATCATGCGCCACCCACAGACGATGATCGCGTCGGATGGCAGGCTGGTGGTACCGGGCGATGGCCATCCCCACCCCCGCTGGTACGGGACCTTTCCGCGTGTGCTCGGCCACTACGTCCGCGATCAGGGGGTGCTCGGGTGGGAGGAGGCGATTCACCGCATGACAGGGCTTCCCGCCACGCTCCTGGGCCTCACGGACCGCGGGGTGATCGCGGAGGGAGCCCACGCCGACCTGGTCGTCTTCGACCCCGCTACCGTGCGTGACCGGGCGACCTTTCAGGACCCGCACCAGTATCCGGAAGGGATCTCCCACGTGATCCTCAACGGATCGGTAACGGTGGACGGAGATGCGTTCCACGACACGCGAGCCGGTCGCATTCTGCGGCACCCGGTATCCCGCAACTGAAAGCGACCATGCCGACAGCGACTTTTCCGCGCGATCTCCCGGGTCTGCGCGCGGGGGTGCGGATGCTTCCGTTTCTGCTCCTCGCGGGCTGTGGAACACCGATCACGCCTCCCGAAGGTACCGCGCCACCACCGCCCGAGCCGAACCTCCATCGGTTCGGGGGCGTGGTTTCCGAAGTCATGGAGCAGAACGGGATCGGAGCGGGGTTGGTCGGGGTGATGCGCAACGGGGAGATCGTGGTACAGCAGGGGTTTGGTTCGCGTGACAGCGCGGGTGCCACACCGCTACCGGCCGACGCACTCATGCGAATCGCCAGCGTCTCCAAGCCGCTTACGGCGGCCGCTGTGCGCCACCTGGCGGCGTCCGGCGCCCTGGAGATCGACGATCCGGCCTTCGACCTGGACGGCGCCGGCAGCGGCCTGCTCCGGGTAGACCCGTATCCCGGGGCCGGAGACCCGCGACTCCGGCAGATCACCGTACGCCACCTGCTCGAACACCGGGGCGGCTGGGACCGGGAGTCCCGGGGCGACCCCACCTTCATGGAGGTCGAGATCGCCGCCGCCATGGGAGTGGAGTCACCCCCGGGGCGGGAAAGGACGCTCAGCTACATTCTCGGCCAACCGCTGCAGTTCGCGCCCGGCTCGCGGAGCGCCTACTCGAACGTCGGATACCTGGCCCTCGGCCTCCTCGTGGAATCGGTGAGCGGGGAGGATCTGATCAGCTATGTGCACCGGCACCTGCTGGCGCCGCTGGGTGTGGCACCGGCAGATCTGATCGCCGGGCGAACGCTTCCGGAAGACCGCGATCCGCGGGAGCCGTGGTACCAGGGTGCGGGGCAGATGCGGAGCGTGTTCGAACCGAACGGCGGGATGGTGCCCGGCCCCGATGGTGGGTGGCACCACGAAGCGCGCATCGCACAGGGCGGAATGGTGGCATCCACCGCGGCGCTGCTGCACTTCCTCGCCGCCTATCAGGTGGCGGGTGACGGGATCGGGAGCGTGCGCGCCGGCAACGAGGGGGGCGGGTGGCGGTGGAACCACACCGGAAGCCTCCCCGGCACCGATGCTCTCGCGCGGCAGCGCGGAGACGGGGTGAGCTACGTCGTGATCTTCAACCGCCGCCCGGCGAGCGGCACCGGCTACGCAGCGCTGGTTCGGGATCGCTTCGATGCGATGCTGGATGCAGGGGAGATCGTCTGGCAGTGATGGGCGGCGAGGCTGACCTTGCCGGGGCTGCGCCGGGGACCCAATGGCAGCCTGACCGGGGTCAGCCGCATCGTCGACCCGCTCGACCCGCGGTCATCCTGAACCTGTCGAAGAGCCTGGCCCGAGCTTGATTCATGGGATCCCCATTCGGGGTGAGCCGGCTCGATTCGTCGGAGGAGGCGCCCTCCAACCAGCGCCAGAGATCGCTCCATCGCCCGCCCCCCGCCCCGCTCATCCCACCGCTCTACTTCCCCTCAGCCGTCCGCCTCGCCGCGCGCCAGCAGCTGCGCCACCTCGTCGGCTCGCAGCGCGAAGTCGCCCAGCGCCGCGCGGTGGGGACCGTGCCAGTCGGAGCCGCCGGTAACCATCAGGCCGTGCCCACGTGCGGTGTGCTCCAGCAGCTGCATGTCCGAGCCGCTCAGATTCGGCCGGAAGCACTCGATCCCATCGATCTCCCACTGCCGGAAGTGCGGGAGAACCGCGACGTAGAGGTCGAGGGGCGGGTGTGCCCAGACCGCGAGGCCGCCCGCCTCGTGGATGGTGCGGATCGCGTCCTCCGGGAGCGGAAAGTTCTCGGCGACGAATGCGGGCCCGCCGTCCCCGATGTAGCGTGAGAACGCCTCGCCGTGGAAGCGGGTATGCCCCGCGTCCAGCAGGGCCCGCGCGAGGTGCGGCCGGCCGAGCGCGTGTGCCTCCGGACCCGCGGCCGCCACCACCTGCCCGAAGGTGACCGGAACGCCCATCTCGTTGAGCCGCAGCACCATCTTTTCCATGCGGCGCGCCCGGCGAAGGAGCGCGCTCTCCTGGTGTCGGAGGATGGATGGCGCGCCGGGGTCGATCCAGTAGCCGAGGATGTGGAACTCGTGCTCCTGCCAGCGGGTGCTGATCTCGATGCCGGGGATCACCCGCACCGGGGTCCCGCCGGCGGCCTCCACCGCCTCCCGGACGCCGCCAGCGGTGTCGTGGTCCGTCAGGGCGATGACGCCCAGGCCCGCGGCGGCGGCGGTGCGCACCAGCGCCGCCGGAGAGAGGTGCCCGTCGGAGACGTGGCTGTGAAGATGGAGATCGACGCGGAGCGGCGGCCCGGCCGGTGCCGTGTGGCCGATGGTGTGGTTCAACGCCACGCCAGACCGATCCCGAAGGCGGATGTCTCCGAGCCGAAGCCGAGCGCCAGCCGGATCAGGAAGTTCGGCTGCACCTCGACCTCCACCCCCAGGTCCGCGAGCACCGCGAGTCCCGAGCGGTCGTCTCCACCTCGGGTGACGAGACCGATGCGGGGGTGCAGGTAGGGGGTCACGCCGATCCCCTCCGGGGTAAAGGTACTGCCGAGCGTCACCCCCACGTCGAGGCCGAAGGCGGAATTCTCGCCGATGGCGGCCTGGGCGCCTCCGGTGAGCGCCAGGGAGATGGGATTCGTGCCCAGAACGAGGGGCCGCCGGTAGTCGCCACCGATCAGCAGATAGGCGTTGCCGGCACCCTCACCCACCCCGCCCCTGATGCCGAGGTCGTACTGGCCGAACCCGCGACGCCACAGCCCCTCCACCGCGAGCCCGCCCCCGCGACCGAAGCCGTCGGAGATGTGGATCCCCACGTCGCTGCTCTGCCGTGGCGTGAGGTAGCTGGGGGTGAAGATCTGCGCCTCCGCCGCCGCGGGAAGGACCAGCAACAGGAACAGCGATGCCGCAAGTGAACGTCGTCTCATATCTGGATACCTCTCAGGTGGCATCGGTTGGCCGAACGGCTGCCATCAGCACGCGGCAATGTACGTTCCCACGGTTGCAAGAACCACGGCCCCCGCTCCCGGAGGGGAACGGGGGCCGCGTGTTCGGCCCTGTGCGTCGCGATCGATCAGGCAGTTTCGGCCCGTTCGCTGAGCACGGTGACCACGTTGTCCACTACCTGCAGGAAGCCACCCGCCACGTGGAAGTGCTCGGTGTCGTTGCCGCCGCCGCGACCCGCAGATCGCCTTCTCCCAGAAGGGCCATCAGGGGTGCGTGCCCGCGCAGGATGCCGAGCTGGCCGTCCCACGCCGGGGCGATCACGCTGTCCGCCTCGCCCTCGTAGATGGTACGCTCGGGTGAGATGACCACCACCCGGAGCGCGCCGCGAGCCGGCCGCGGCTGCCGGCGCCGCCATCAGCCGCCCTGCTCGAGCTTGCGTGCCTTCTCCACCGCGTCCTCGATGCCGCCCACCATGTAGAAGGCCTGCTCCGGCAGGTGGTCGAACTCGCCGGCCACCACGCGCTCGAACGACTCGATGGTCTCCTCGAGCTTCACGTACTTGCCCGGCGTGCCGGTGAACTGCTCGGCCACGTGGAAGGGCTGCGAGAGGAAGCGCTGGAGGCGGCGCGCCCTGCCCACGATCACCTTGTCCTCCTCGGTGAGCTCGTCCATGCCGAGAATCGCGATGATGTCCTGCAGCTCCTTGTAGCGCTGCAGGATGCGCTGCACGTCGGTGGCCACCTTGTAGTGGCGCTCGCCGATGAACTGCGCGTCCAGGATCCGGCTCGAGGAGTCGAGCGGGTCCACCGCCGGGTAGATGCCGAGCTCCGAGATGGCGCGCGACGAGCACCGTGGTGGCGTCCAGGTGGGCGAAGGCGGTCGCCGGCGCCGGGTCCGTGAGGTCGTCGGCCGGCACGTAGATCGCCTGCACCGAGGTGATGGAACCCTCGCGTGGTGGAGGTGATGCGCTCCTGCAGCTCACCCATCTCCGTGGCCAGCGTCGGCTGGTAACCCACCGCCGACGGCATGCGGCCGAGCAGCGCCGACACCTCGGAGCCCGCCTGCGTGAAGCGGAAGATGTTGTCCACGAAGAAGAGCACGTCCTGCTTCTCGACGTCGCGGAAGTACTCCGCCACCGTGAGGCCGGTGAGCGCCACGCGGAGACGCGCGCCCGGGCGGCTCGTTCATCTGGCCGTACACCAGCGCCACGGACGACTCGGCAAGGTTGTCGTCCTTGATCAGCCCGCCCTCCTTGAACTCCAGCCAGAGGTCGGTCCCCTCACGGGTACGCTCGCCCACCCCCGCGAACACCGAGCGGCCGCCGTGGCCCATCGCGATGTTGTGGATGAGCTCCATGATGACCACCGTCTTGCCCACGCCGGCGCCGCCGAACAGGCCGATCTTCCCGCCCTTCACGTACGGGGCGAGCAGGTCGAGCACCTTGATGCCGGTCTCGAGGATCTCCGTCTTCGGCTCCAGGTCCACGAACTTCGGAGCAGGGCGGTGGATCGGCCAGCGCTCCGCGTCGGCCGGGATCTCGCCCGCGCTCGTCCACCGGCTCGCCCACCACGTTCAGGATGCGGCCGAGCGCCGGCTTGCCGACCGGCACGGTGATCGGCCTGACCGGTGTCGATCACCTCCATCCCGCGGACGACGCCGTCGGTGGAGGACATGGCGACCGCGCGCACCTGGTTGCGGCCGATGTGCTGCTGTACCTCGAGCATCGATCACGATGCGCCGCGCGGCCCTCCGTCGCCGGCACCTCCGACGCGCAGCGCGTTGTAGATGTCCGGCAGGTGACCCGACTCGAACGCGGCGTCGATCACCGGACCGATCACCTGCACGACCTTCCCGATCTGAACGTCCGCGCTCACGGTTGCCTTGGCGGGGGCGGTTGATGCCATTGTATGCTCCGAGTTGAATGCCGAATGTCGATGTTGAATGAACTGGGATGTCGGTGAGACCGCGGCGGTGCCGCGCCACCTCATTCACAATTCAACATTCGCAATTCACGGTTGTGGTTCGCCTACTCCAGCGCCGCCGCGCCGCCCACGATCTCCGCGATCTCCTGCGTGATCGCGCCTGGCGCGCACGGTTGTACGTGCGGGTCAGCGTCTGCAGCATGTCGCCGGCGTTGTCGGTCGCGCTCTTCATGGCGGTGCGCCGGGCGCCCTGCTCCGCCGCCGCGGTCTCCACCAGCGCGCGGTAGACGCGAGTTGCGCACGTACAGCGGGAGGATCTGCGCCAGGATCGCGTCCGCCGACGGCTCCAGGATGTACTCCACCTCCGCCCCGCCGGTCTCCTCCGCATCCTCCGGAGCGGGGATCGGGAGCACCTGCTGGCTCGTGGGCGGAGTGGAGAGCGCCGAGTTGAACCTGGCGTAAACCACGTACACCGCGTCCAGCTCGCCCGCGACGAAGCGCTCCATCAGCGGGTCGACCAGCCGACTCCGCGTCCTCGGCGGTCGGGCGGTCGCGCGATGTCGGCCCGCGGTGGTCGCCATCTCCTCGCGCTGGAAGCGGAAGAACGCGATCCCCTTCTTGCCGACGGCGTGGAGCTCCACCTGCGGCGCCCTCGCCGCGCAGGCGGCTGAGCAGCATGCGCGCCTCGCGGATCAGGTTGGCGTTGAACGCGCCCGCCAGCCCGCGGTTGGCCGTGAGCATGATCACCGCGGCGCGCTCGCACGGTCTCCGGCTGCCGCAGCAGCGGGTAGCGCGCCGCCAGCTCGGGCGTCAGCAGCCGCCCGATCACCTCCCGCAGCCGCTCGGCGTACGGCCGCGCCGCTCCCACCCGGTCCTGCGCACGCTTCAGCTTGGACGTGGCGACCATCTCCATCGTCCGCGTGATCTTCCGCGTGTTCTGGACCGAGCGTATCCGGCCCTTCAGTTCTCTGGCTTTTGCCATTGTGTGCTTTCAGCGTGACCAGGTCGTCAACCGGTATCTGCCTTCCGTCGCAGGGGATCGGAACTCCCGGACCCCCGGATCCCGACCCCTGAACCCCGACCTCCGACCCCCTCAGTATCCCTGCCGGGCCGACTGCGCGTTGGCCTCCGGACGCCCGGCGAGACGGAGCTGCTCCTCGGACATGCGGCGATCCGCATCCGTCTCGTGCAGGATCGGCCGACGTCGTGGTAGTCCTCCGTGCCCACCGGCGACTCCGGCGATCGGCGAAGAGCTCCTTGTAGTGCTCGATCGCCGCGACCAGCTCCTTCTCGGTGTCGGCCGTCAGGTCGCGGGTGTCGCGGATGGACGCGAGAACCTCGCCGCGCTGCGTCCGCATGAAGACGTGGAAGTCACGCTCCCAGATGCGGATCTGCTCGGGTCGACACGTCGTCCAGGTAGCCGTTGGTGAGCGCGTAGATGATCGCCACCTGGTGCTCCACCGCCACCGGCGCGTACTGCGGCTGCTTGAGCACCTCCACCGAGCGGGCGCCGCGGGCCAGCTGACGCTGCGTGACCGCGTCCAGCTCGGAGCCGAACTGCGCGAACGCCTCGAGCTCGCGGTACTGCGCCAGCTCGCCCTTCAGCTTGCCCGCCACCTTCTTCATCGCCTTGATCTGCGCCGCGCCACCCACGCGCGACACCGAGATGCCGACGTTCACCGCAGGGCGAACGCCCGAGTAGAAGAGGTTCGACTCCAGGAAGATCTGCCCGTCGGTGATGGAGATCACGTTGGTCGGGATGTACGCCGACACGTCGCCGGCCTGCGTCTCGACGATCGGGAGCGCGGTCAGCGAGCCGCCGCCCATCTCGTCGGAGAGCTTTGCCGCGCGCTCCAGCAGGCGCGAGTGCAGGTAGAAGACGTCGCCCGGGTACGCCTCGCGGCCCGGCGGGCGGCGGAGCACCAGCGACATCTGGCGATACGCGACGGCCTGCTTGGACAGGTCGTCGTAGACGCAGAGCGTCGCCTTCCCCTTGCCGTTCTGCGTCCTTGGTGTACATGAAGTACTCGGCGAGGCGGTGCCCGAGTACGGCGCGATGTACTGCAGCGGGGCCGGGTCGGAGGCGGTCGCGGCGACCACCACGATCGTGTACTCCATGGCGCCCGCGTCCGTCAGCCGCTTCACCACGCCGGCCACGGTCGAGGCCTTCTGGCCGATGGCGACGTAGACGCAGATCGACGCCCTGGCCCTTCTGGTTGATGATCGTGTCGATGGCGATCGGCCGTCTTGCCGGTGCCGCGGTCGCCGATGATCAGCTCGCGCTGGCCACGGCCGATCGGGATCAGCGCGTCGATCGCCTTGATGCCCGGTCTGCATCGGCTCGCTTCACCGGCTGCCGCAGCACGATGCCGGGCGCCACGATGTCGACCTGGCGGCGCGCCGCTGGTCGCGATCGGGCCCTTGCCGTCGATCGGCTCGCCCGAGCGGGTTCACCACGCGGCCGAGGTAACTCCGGGCCGACCGGGATGTCGAGCACGCGGCCGGTGCGGCGTACCTGGTCGCCCTCCTGGAGCGAGGTCCAGTCACCGAGGACCACGGCGCCGATGTTGTCCTCCTCGAGGTTCAGCGCCAGCGCCGTGACCGCCTGACCGGTCTCGCTCGCGGTGATCTCGAGCATCTCGCTGGCCATCGTGCCGCGAGAGGCCGTAGATGCGCGCGATGCCGTCCTTCACCTCGAGGACCTCGCCGACTTCCTCGGCGTGGAGCTCGTCCTGGAACCGCTCGATCTCGCCGAGCAGCACGTTCTTGATCTCGCTCGCCCGGAGCTGCGTCTCGACCGTTGCCATATTCGTAAACCCTTATGAATGATTCAGCGCGACGTCAGCCGGCCACCGGCTGCGGAATGCGAGCCTCCGAGAGGCGACGGCGCAGGGTGGAGACCCGGCGGCGGAACGAACCGTCCAGGATCTGATCGCCCACCCGGATCACGACCCCGCCGATCAGCGCCGGGTCCACCTCGAAGTCGGCGACCATGGTCTTGCCGAAGCGGCGCTCGAGCGAGCCGACGATCTCGCGGCGCAGCGCTTCGTCCGGCGCGTGGGAAAGCGTGATGCGGGCACGCATCCGCCCGCGACGCTCGTCGACCAGCGCGCGGTACTCGTCGGCGATGTGGGTGAAGAGCCCCTGCCGCCGCTTCTCCACCACCACCAGCACGAAGCGGAGGAAGAGCTCCGGCACCCGCCCTTGGAGGGCGGTGCGCAGCGCCTCCTGCTTGGCCGCGGCACCGACGCGGGGCGTCGCGAGGAACTCGCGGATGCGCGGCTCACGCCGCAGCAGATCCGCCACCCCCTCGATCGCCTCGCCGAACCGGTCCACCGTGGAATCGCCGCCGTGGCGATCCGCCAGCGTCAGCAGCGTTTCCGCGTAGTTGCGCGCGATGATCGTCGGACCCATGCGTCAGACTCCGGCCGGGACGCCGACACCGCCCTGCTGCTCCACCCGGGCCAGGAACTCCCGCACCATGCGGCGGTTGTCCTCCTCGTCCATGTTCCGCTCCACCAGCTTGCTCGCGGCGGCGATGGCGAGATCCACCGCCTCCAGGCGCACCTGGTCCATGGCCCGCTCCACCTGGAGCGCCATGTCGCGACGGGTGCGCGTCATCATCTCCTCCTGCTCGCGACGTGCCTCGGCTGAGCAGATCCTCACGCATGCGCTCACCCGCCGCACGCGCCTCGGCGATCACTTCCTGGCACGGCTGCGCAGCGCCTCCATCTCCTTCTTCTGCTCCTCCAGCAGCACCTGCGCCTCGTCGCGGTCGCGCGCGGCGGCCGCAAGCAGTTCGCGAATCCGCTCCTCGCGCGCCTCCACGGCGCCCAGGATGTGCGGGAAGGCGAACTTGTACAGGACGAAGAGGACGAAGCCGAAGATGATGATCGTCCACGTCATCAGGCCGCCCTCGGGCGTCAGAATCCCCCCCTCCGCGGCGAAGGCCGGAGAGACGGAGAGCGCCAGCAGGCCCAGGGTCGTGAACAGCGTGTTGAATTTCATCAGGTCTCGCGAGTGAACGAGGCGTCGAGCGTTTGTGTGGTGCGCGGGCGGGGCGACCCCGCCCGCGACACCGCCCCGATCGTCAGGTGACGATCAGGATCATGATGACCAGCGCGAACAGCGTGGCGCCCTCGATGAAGGCGGCCAGGATGATCCCGGCGGTCTGGATGTTCCCGGAGATCTCCGGCTGACGGGCCATGCTCTGCACCGTGCTGTTGCCGATCCAACCGATCCCGAGCGCCGCGCCGATGATGGCGAGGCCGGCGCCGATGGCGGCACCGAAAATTGCCAGCTCCATGTGTCACTCCCCTGAGGAGTTCAGAAAATCGGGTCCGCTCCGCGGCCGAAGCCGCTTCAGCGCTACAAGGCCCGCCGGGCCACGCGCATTCCCCGGGCACCCATCCCCGGGTACAGTACGATGGGGGCCGAGCTACCTCCTCCCACCGGCCGGGCCATTTCAGGACGCCCGGCTGCCCACACCCCCCCTGAATCCCGAATCCCGAATCCCGAATCCTAGTGAGCGTGCCGGATCAGCCCCATGAACACGCTGGTCAGCAGGGCGAAGAGGTACGCCTGGAGGAAGCCGACGAAAATCTTCAGCAGCGTCAGCGCCACCGTCATCACCACGGGGCCGATCGCGATCGCGTAGCTCCCGAACACGAAGATCAGCCCGATCAGCGAGTAGATGACGATCTTGCCCGCCACCATGTTCGCCATCAGACGGATGGCCAGCGCGAACGGCTTCACGAACTTGCCGACGATCTCCACCGGGCTGAGGATCAGGAGCATCAGGACCCGGAGCGGCATCGCCAGCTGCGTGTTCCAGTAGAAGGCGGTGCCGAGATACCCCTTGAAGCCGAGCGTCCGCATCCCGGCGATCTCGATGGTGATCAGCGAGAGGATGGCCAGCGCCCCGGTCACCGAGATGCTCGCCGTCACCGAGGCGCCATAGGGGATCAGCCCGAGCAGGTTGGCGACCAGGATGAAGAAGAAGAGCGTCAGGATGAAGGGCGCGAAGCGCTCCCCACCATGCCCGATGTTGGGCATGACCACCTGATCCCGGAAGAAGAGGATCATGGTCTCCACGACGTTCTGGCCCCCGCTCGGAGCGTCGCCCTCACGCCGCCGCTTCGCGGCCCGCGCGGCCGGGAGGATCAGCAGGAGCGTCAGCGCGCCGGTGATCCAGAGGTACACGACGTACTTGGTCGGCGTCATGTCCAGCGGACCGACCTGCCAGGAGCCGGCGGGGGGGAGATTCAGATACCCCAACGGCGTCTTGACCACGCGCTCGTCGAGGATGTGGTGCATGATGTCGCCACCCTCGGTTTCGGGCGGGTACACCGCGACGTGGCCGGCCGTGTCCGGCATGGCACCGTCGACCAGGGGCGACTCCTGCTGGATGGAGCCGGCGGCCAGGGCCAGGGCAACGAGGATCGTGGCGAACATTCAGCGAGCGGCCTGTGTATCGGGCTGGACCATCACCGGCTCCAGCAGCGTCGTGAACAGGAAAACGGCGACCAGTGTCAGCAGCGTCGGCGCGAGCGGAAGCCCCACCACCGGCGCCATCAGGAACACCACGAACACCGTGAGCATCCGGACACCCATCCCCACGGCGAAAATCAGCATGCGCCGACCGGGCAACAACAGGTGTCCCACCAACCAGACCACGGAGACCTGAAGCACAAAGGCGATCGCAGCCCCCGCGACCACCCCGCCCCTCTCCGAACCGTCCACGAGCTGCGCACCCACGACCGCCACCAGGGCGGACAGGCCGAGCGCGAGCACGGTATAAAGCAGCGAACGGTTCATCTGCGACCCCCTCGCTTCTCCTCCCGCTCGCGCGGCAGGATGACGAGCTGGCGGTACATCGAATAAAAGCCGGCCCCCGCCCCGATGAACACACCGAGGATCAGGAAGAGCGGCTCCGTTCCCAGGCGGCCGTCCAACCAGCGACCGGCGAGGAAGAAAATGACGATCGCCCCGGCGAACTGCACACCGACGCCCGCGTACTGCGCGGCGTCGTTGGGCCCCGACTTCGGGCCGTCCCACTTTTCGCGACCATCGGGCGCACGCGCCATCTTCGGATCTCTCCCGGGTACGGCTCCACAGACCGCGGAATATAACCCTTGTGAAATTTTTCGCAAGCGACCGGACCACCCCGTGCCGGACCCCTCCGTCCCCCCCCGCCGCCCCTCGCTTGACGCCCTTCTTTCGGGGTCTCTATCTTGCGGATCCCGGCGCCACGACAGGTGCCGCGGAGGGACGGCGGGGCACCCCGACCGGAGCATCCCGCGCGGTGGCACAGGAGCGGTGGCACAGGAGCGGAGGAGGTTCTCGCGATCGCCCGGCGCGCGCCGGCATCGGGCGATCTCAACACACGCGCGCCCGCGGCCCGGGCGGGGAGCGGACGGATGCGAGGTTTCGGAGGCTTTCTCACGCTGCTGCTCGTGACTGCCTGTGCGGTGCACCAACCGGGGAGCGCAGGCAACGGTCCGCTGCTCCCCTCGCTGCAGGCGACGGCGAGGGGCGACAGCGTGGTGTTCGTCCTGCAGGTGACCAACACCTCGGAGGTGCCGGTGGACCTGCACTTCCGCAGCGGTCAGAGTTACGACTTCGTGGTGCTGAGCGGGGAGCGGGAGGTGTGGCGCTGGTCGGAAGGGCAGATGTTCACGCAGGCGCTGCGGCACGAGCGCCTGCAGGCGGGGCAGACGCTCCGCTTCGAGGAAGCATGGAGGCCGGAGCCGGGGGTTTCCGGCAGCCTGGTCGCGGTGGGTCGTCTCACCGTGGCGGACCGGCAGGTGGAGCAGAGGGCGAATTTTCGCCTGCCGTAGCGAGCCCGGCAGGGTGCCGTGGCGCCGCACAATCACCAGAGCAGGAGAGAGAGTGGACGCGGGTCCGAGTAGACCGAAGCCCGCCGCACCGCAGGTCGTCGGGGGGGCGAGTTGATTTCGTCCATCCTGCTGCTGGCCTTCCTGATCGCGCTGTCGGGGTTCTTTTCCGGTGCCGAGATCGCGCTCTTCTCCCTCGGGGAGGCACGGGTGCGGACGCTGGCGGAGGAGGGGCGCCGCGGCGCGCAGGCGCTGCTCGAGTTGAAGAGGAACCCGGAGCGGCTGCTCGCCACGATCCTCATCGGCAACAACGTCGTCAACATCGGCGGTGCGGCGCTGGCCACCACGATCGCACTGGAGCGCTTCGGGAGCCAGGGCGTGGCGTACGCCACCGGCATCATGACGCTGCTGGTGCTCGTCTTCGGCGAGATCACACCCAAGGGGCTGGCGACCGCCAACGCGGACCGGTTCGGCCTCGCCGTCGCGCCGGTGATCCGTGTGCTTTCCCGGCTGCTGCTCCCGATCGTACTCCCGCTGGAATCGCTGACGCGCTGGTTCGTGCGCCGCAGCCAGCGGGAGGGGCGGATGACGGTGACGGAGGGCGAGATCCGTGAGATGACGGCGATCGGGCACATGGAGGGCTCCATCGACGAGCATGAACGCCGCATCATCGAGCGTGCCTTCTTCCTCGACGAGACGCGCGTGTGGGGCATCATGACGCCCCGCGTGGACATCTTCGCCTGGCCCGCCTCCCGCACGCTTTCCGAAATCGCCGGGCAGCTGCACGCCGTTCGCTTCTCGCGGGTCCCGGTGTACGGCGACACCATCGACGACATTACGGGTGTGCTTTACACTCGCGACGCGTACCAGGCGCTGATCTCCGGACAGCGGGACGTGCCGCTGGGCGAGCTCGCGCGCGAACCCTTCTTCGTCCCCGGCTCCATCCCGCTGACGCGGCTCCTGAGCGACTTCCAGTCGCGGCGCATCCACATGGGGATCGTGATCGACGAGTATGGCGGCACGGATGGGCTCGTCACGCTGGAGGACATCCTGGAGGAGCTGGTGGGCGAGATCATCGACGAACACGACGTGGAGGCGCAGCCGATCGTGCGCGTCTCCCGCAATGAGATCGTGGTGAAGGGAGGTGCGGATCTGCGCGAGATCAACCACTTCTTCAACAGCAGCTTCCCGCAGCTCGAGCATCGCTCCCTGAATGGCTACCTCCTGGACGAGCTCGGTTACGTCCCCTCCCCCGGTGAGGAGGTGGAGCGGGAGGGAATCCGGGTACATGTGGTCGAGGCATCGGACACGCAGGTGCTCAGCGCCCGTCTGATCCGGGAGACCGAAGGCCGCGGCGGCGTGAACGTCGGGGACGATGGACCTGACGATGAAATCGACCCGGGCAGCGTGCTGGAGATCGGGGTGGAGCACCGGGATCCGGAGGAGCGGTAGAACCGTGGACGCAAAGCACAGTGCCGGCATTGCGGGCGTGCACGAGGCGGCGCGCCGTCTCCAGGGGGTGGCCGAAGCGACGCCGCTCCGCCGCTCCGAGGCACTGTCCCGGATCACGAGCGCCGAGATCTGGCTCAAGCTGGAGAATCGGCAGGCGACCGGCTCGTTCAAGCTCCGCGGCGCGCTGAATGCACTGGCTGGCATGTCGGAGGCGGAGCGGGCGGGTGGAGTGGTCACCGCATCGGCGGGAAACCACGGAGCCGGGCTCGCGCACGCGGCCCGGCTGACCGGCGTACCCGCGACCATCTTCGTACCCGCCGGCGCCCCGATGGCGAAGCGAGAGCGGATCCTCTCCACCGGAGCGGATCTGCGGCTCGTGAACGGCGGCTACGACCGGGCGCACGAAACGGCGCTCGCCTTCGCCGAAGCGGGCGGTGGCGTGTACGTGCACGCGTTCAGCGACGCTGCGGTCGTGGAGGGACAGGGCACGGTGGGGCTGGAAATCCTGGAGAAGCTGCCCGGGGTGGAGACGATTCTGGTACCGGTCGGTGGGGGAGGGCTGATCGGCGGGATCGGCGTCGTGGCTCGGGCAGCGCGCCCGTCAGCGTGGATCATCGGAGTGCAGACGCCGGCCACCTCGGCGATGTACCACTCGCTGGCGCGCGGTGAGGTGGTCCCCGCGCCGGCGTCCGACACCCTCTGCGACGGCCTCGAGGGTGACATCGACGAGGCGAGTCTCACCCTCGCTCGCCGGGTGGTGGATCGGATGATGCTCGTGGAGGAGGACGAGGTGGCACGAGCGGTCACATGGATGCTGCGCGAGGAGGGGGAGCGGGTGGAGCCCTCGGGCGCGGTCGCGGTGGCAGCACTGCTCGGGAAGCATGTGACCGACCTCCGCTCGCCGGTCGCGGTGGTGGTCAGCGGCGGAAACGTGGACGAGCCGCTGCTGAAAAGGCTGCTGGCGCACCATGATGGGAACGGCGGAGGCGATGTCGGTGGGTCCGGCGTCGGTGGTACCGCAGCATCCCCCGACCTGGAGGCATTCTGATGGGCAACATCCTCGGGTTCGAGGGAATGACGCCCCGGGTGCACGAGAGCGCCTGGGTCGCGCCGGGGGCCACCATCATCGGCAACGTGGTGGTGGAGGCGGAGGCGAGCATCTGGTTCGGAGCGGTTCTCCGGGGTGACGACGCGGAGCACGAGATCCGGATCGGCGCGCGCACCAGCATCCAGGACAACTGTGTGGTGCACGTGAGCGCGCGCGGTCCGACGCTGATCGGCGAGGAGGTGACGGTGGGGCACGGAGCGGTGCTGGAGAGCTGCACCATCGGGCGTGGTGCGCTGATCGGGATGAACGCGGTGGTGCTGCAGGGCGCGGTGGTGGGGGAGCAGGCGCTGGTCGCGGCCGGCGCGGTGGTGGCCGCCGAGGGAGAGGTGCCCGCCCGCCACATGGCGGCCGGAGCGCCCGCGCGGACCCGCAAGGAGCTGTCGGGCGAGTCGCTCCGATGGGTGACCCACAGCGCTGGCCACTACGTGGAGCTCGCCGCCCGCTACCGCCGGGAAAACCCGGACCCCGGCCGCAACGGGTGAGTCGCCCCGATGTGATCGTCGTCGGTGCGGGGGTGATCGGCTGCGCGATCGCCCGCTCGCTGGTGGCGCGGGGAATCGCCACCACCGTCGTGGATCGGGACCCGCCCGGCACCCACGCCTCGTGGGCAGCCGCAGGGATGCTCGCGCCACTGGTGGAGGCAGATCAGGAGAACCATTTCCTCTCTCTGCTCCGGGCCAGCGCGCGGCTGTTCCCCGCCCTCGTGGCCGAGTTGCACGCCGAGACGGGGATCGACGTGGCCTACGCCGCCGACGGCACACTCCTGCTCGCGCTCACCCCACGCGACGAGGCGGAGCTGGCGGAACGCTTCCTCTGGCAATCCCGCTCCGGCCTGCCGGTGGAGCGGCTGAGCGCCTCCGAGGCACGGCGGCGCGAGCCCTCCATCTCCGCCGCCGTACGCCTCGCCCTCCGCTTCGCTGACGATACCCAGGTCGACAACCGCCTGCTCTCGGAAGCGCTCGCACGCGCGGCGGAGCGGGCCGGAGCGCGCTTCCAGCGCGGCGAGGTCGAACGGCTGGTGGTGAAGGGCGGATCTGTGACCGGCGTGGCGCTCACCGATGGCGATCGGCTGGATGGCGCCGCCGTCGTGATCGCGGCCGGGTGCTGGTCCGGGCGGCTGGGGGGGCTCCCGCGCGAGCTCCCGGTCCGCCCGATCCATGGACAGCTGATCGCCCTCGACGCCCCTCCGGGTCTGCTGCGCCATGTGGTCGACACCCCCCGGGCGTACATGGTCCCGCGCCGCGATGGCCGCATCATCGTGGGAACCACCATGGAGGATACCGGTTTCCGCAAAGCCGTTACCCACGATGCGGTGGCGCGACTGCGGGCAGCGGCGGCCGAGGCGGTTCCGGGGGTTGCGAAGGCCACGCTGGTGGAGAGCTGGTCCGGGCTCCGTCCCGGCACGCCCGATGGGTTGCCGATCCTGGGATCCGATCCCGAAGTGCAGGGACTCTTCTACGCCACCGGCCACTTTCGCAACGGGATTCTCCTCACTCCGATCACCGCGCGGGCAATGACGGACCTGATCTCCGGAGCGCCGGTGGAGCTGGAGCTCGCACCGTTCAGCATCGAGCGATTCACATGAAGTCCAGCGGGTTTCGTCCGGGCGCCTGAGATGCCTCCAGGAAGATCCACCAGGCACACGCCCGTCACACCTTCTCTCGTATTCTCATGATCTACCTGCTGCTCGTGGTGGGACTGGTTTTCCTGGTGGCCGGAGCAGAACTGCTGGTACGCGGCGCGTCGCGGCTGGCCGCCGCGTTCGGCATCTCGCCGCTGGTGGTGGGGCTCACCGTGGTGGCCTTCGGCACGAGCGCACCGGAGATGGCGGTCAGCGTCCAGTCGGCGCTCTCCGGCCAGGCGGATCTCGCCGTCGGAAACGTGGTCGGGAGCAACATCTTCAACGTGCTCTTCATCCTGGGTGTTTCCGCACTGATCACTCCGCTGGTCGTCTCCGAGCAGCTGGTGCGGCTCGATGTGCCCCTGATGATCGGTGTTTCGGTGCTGCTCCTCCTCCTGGCCCTGGACGGATCGATCGACCGGCTGGAAGGAGCGCTGCTCTTCGGCGCGATCGTCGGTTATACATGGTTCCTGATCCGGCAGAGCCGGCGCGAGTCGGCCGCGGAGGCATCGACAGCAGCGAGATCGGACGAAGGAGGTGCGCACACGGCAGTGAAGGAAGGGTCGTGGCTGCGAAACGCGGGGCTGGTGGCGGTCGGGCTGACGTTGCTCGTGATCGGCTCGCGCTGGCTGGTGAACGGCGCCATCGAGATCGCAACCGCGCTCGGTGTCAGTGAGCTGGTGATCGGCCTGACCATCGTGGCGGCAGGGACCTCGCTACCGGAAGTGGCGACCTCCGTGCTCGCGAGTCTCCGCGGCGAGCGCGACATCGCCGTCGGCAATGTGGTCGGGAGCAACATCTTCAACATTCTGGCGGTACTAGGCCTTTCGGGGCTGGTCGCGCCTGCGGGGGTCGTCGTCGCACAGAGCGCCCTCTCCTTCGACATCCTGGTGATGATCGCCGTCGCGATCGCCTGCCTGCCGATCTTCTATTCGGGCTACCGGATCGCGCGGTGGGAGGGGGCCCTTTTTCTGGGCTACTACGTGATCTACACGGTGTACCTCGTGATCCACGCCGCCGATCACCCTGCAGTGCCTGCCTTCCGCACCGCGATGCTCTACTTCGTACTCCCGCTGACAGCCCTCACCCTGCTTGTTCTGGTCCGTGGCCGAAGAGAACGCGACGAGCCTGCTTGAGATTTCGTCCGGCCGATCGATCCCGCGCAGGTTCCACCGCCGGTCGCCTTCGCGGGAGCAGGTTCTGTGGTCTTGAGGCCGGACGTGGTGCACGACTTGCGTTGGCCGCGACCCCGAACCTGCTCGGAAAACCGCGAACCGCCCGATGGATTTATACGATTTCCTGGTTGCGATCATCCTCGGCATCGTCGAAGGCGCGACCGAGTTCATCCCGGTTTCCTCCACCGGCCATCTCGTCGTGGTCAGCGACTGGCTCGGCTACGTCGGCAGGCAGGCCACGGTCTTCATGGTCTTCATTCAGCTGGGCGCGATCCTCGCAATCGTCTGGCTCTACCGGGCGACGCTGATCGAGGTTCTCGGGTCGTGGCGGGAGGATGCGGGATCGCGACGCCTCCTGCTGAACGTGGTGATCGCAACCATCCCCGCCGCCGCGGTTGGGTTCCTGGCCCACGGGTTCATCGTCACGTACCTGTTCAATCCCGTCACCGTGGCGGGTGCGATGATCGTCGGTGGTTTCGCGATCCTGCTGATCGAGTGGTGGTGCCCGCCCACCCGCTTCGAGACGGTGAAGGAAACCCCGATGCGTACCGCGATCGTCATCGGCCTGGCACAGGTCCTCGCGCTCTTCCCCGGGGTCTCACGCTCGGGGGCCAGCATCATGGGAGCCTACTCCCTCGGGCTCTCGCGCACCGCCGCCACCGAATTCTCCTTCTTTCTCGCGATTCCGATCATGCTCGCCGCCGGCGGCTACGAGCTGCTGGACACATGGGCGTTCCTGACGCCCGCGGATGTGTGGGTCCTCTCCGTCGGCTTCGTGGTCTCCTTTCTCACCGCCATCGTCGTCGTCAAGGCGTTCCTGCGGTTCGTCTCGAACCACACCTTCCGCTTCTTCGCCTGGTACCGGATCGCCTTCGGGTTGCTCCTCCTCGCCTACTACGTTCCCCAGCGCTGACCCGTCCCCGGCAAGGGACCGGGGCAATCATCGGAACACAACGCGGGTTCCCCCCCGCATCGATCAGACGCGCGGCCTTGCGAGACGCAGTGGTCCTTCGCAACATGCGATCTGGACGGGTGAACGGGATTGCCGTGAGCGACGTTCCTGGAGGGATCATGAATCAGCAAGTGGTTCGGTCAATCCTGGTGGCCGCCGATCTGGACCCGGGCTCGGGTGAGATCGTCCGCAGCGCAGCCGTGCTCGCTTCGGCGCTGGGCGCCGAGCTCCACGTTCTGCATTCCGGAGACCTCGATTCGCTGCCGTTCGGCCTGAGGGATGTCCTGGCCGACCGGCTCAGGCACGCGGAGCGGGCGCTTCGCGAGGAGGTCGAACGGACGGTACCGCGCGGGGTCCCGGTCCATGTGCGGATTGCCAGCAACGCGCCCCACCGGGCGATCGTCGAGCATGCCGGATCGGTTGCGGCGGATCTCATCGTACTGGGCCCACACCGCGGCGCGGCGGGGGCCGCTCTCCTGGGGACCACCGCTGACCGCGTCATACGCACGGCGGAGGTGCCCTGCCTGATCGTTCGCGCTCCGTTGACGCTGCCGCTCCGCAGCATCGGCGCACCGGTCGACTTCTCCGTGCCTTCCAGCGGCGCGCTCGACGTGGCGGTGGCATGGGCGCGGCGGCCGGGTAGCGCCGCCGACGGTTCCGGTGCCACATCTCCGGAGCTTCGCGTCGTACACGTGCAGTCGAGCGACAGCACCCCGGATCCGCCAGGGGCGCCCGGACCGCGAGATCCTCGCGACAGCGAGGGAGACGGGCGCAGATGTGGTGGTGGTGGGCGAGCCGCGCGGAGGGGGCATCCGGGGATGGCTGGGCTCCACGGCCGAGCGCCTTCTCACGTCCTCCCCCCGTACCGGTCCTGGTGTCGCGAATGGTTCCGCCAGGCGCTCCGCGGCGAATCCTCGCGGCGGTGGACGACTCGGACCTCGCCACCGGCGTGCTGGTATGGGCGCGGCGCCTCAGCGAGCGATACCAGGCTCCGCTGCAGGTGATCTATTCTCTGGACGTGACGCTATACCACGCCGAGTACGTCACGGCCACGTCGGCGGCCGTGAGGGATGCCATTGCGACCGTTGCTGAACGGGCCGGGGCGCTCGGGTGGCTCGGTGAGCGACTCCGGGATGCGGGTCTTGGCGCGGGCGAGGCGGAGGCCGAGGTGGTCACCGGTGATCCCGGTGTGAGCATCCTCGAAGCGGCAAGACGCACGGGCGCAGAGCTCATCGTTCTGGGAAGCCGCGGCACCGGGACGGTGAGCCGTCTCCTGCTGGGAAGCGTCTCCCGGGTGATACTCCGGGAGGCACCGTGCCCCGTCTTCGTGGTCCCGGATCCGGATGCTTCGGCGCCCGACGGAGCGTGGAGGTGAGTCGTGTGCTCGCGACCGAACGGAGCGACATGCCGCGCCCCCCGGGGAGTTCATCGCGCCAGGTAAGACGGAACCCCGCCCCGACCGGGTCGGAGAGTCCCCGAAGCAATCGCCCATGACGACCGAGAATCAACCCCGGGCGGGCCCGGCCTGGCACACCGTCACTGCCGCCGAGGCCGTCGCGCGCCTCGAATCGGAGCCGGAACGCGGGCTGAGCGAGAGCGAAGCGGCGGCCCGGCTCGAGCGTTACGGGGCGAACCGGTTGCCGGAGGAGCGCGAGACGCCGGTGTGGAAGCTGATCCTCCGGCAGTTCCAGGATCCTCTGATCTACATCCTGCTCGTCGCCGCCGCCGTGGTACTGGTGCTCGGCCACCATACCGACTTCGGAGTCATCTTGGTGGTGGTGGTGCTGAACGCCATCGTCGGATTCACGCAGGAAGCCCGTGCTCAGCGCGCGATGCGGGCGCTGGCGAGCATGGCGGCGCCGCGGGCCGAGGTGGTGCGGCAGGGCAGGATTCATCAGATCGAGAGCGGCTCTCTGGTCCCGGGCGATGTCATCACCCTGACCGCCGGTGACCGCATTCAGGCCGATGTCCGGCTCCTGCAGGCGAGGGAACTCGAGGTCGACGAGTCGGCGCTGACCGGAGAATCGCTGCCGGTGGTGAAGTCGACGGAGCCGCTCGAAATGGAGTCGCTGGTGCCTGGCGACCAGGTGAACATGGGTTTCTCGGGTTCGGTGATCACCCGCGGACGGGGTCGGGGGGTGGTCGTGCGGACAGGGGAGGACACCGAGATCGGCCTCATCGCCGCGGCCGTGCGCAGCGCGGGCCAGACCAGAACGCCACTGCAGGAGCGGATGCACCGCTTCGGCCGCGTGATCGGCGTTTCGGTGGTCGGGCTCTCACTGCTCGTGGTGGCGATCGGGTTGCTGCAGGGGATGGCTCCGGCCGACATATTCCTGGCCGCTGTGGCGCTTGCGGTGGCGTCGATCCCGGAGGGCCTGCCGGTGGTGCTCACGGTGACGCTGGCGATCGGCGTCAGCCGCATGGCGCGCCGTCAGGCGATCATCCGCTCGCTTCCCGCCGTGGAGACACTCGGGAGCACCACGGTCATCGGCTCCGATAAGACCGGGACGCTGACGAAGAACGAGATGACCGTGCGCTTCGTCCACGCAGCGGGGACGGAGTACGAGCTGACGGGCGTCGGCTATTCGGCGGAGGGGCGGGTGACGCTCGATGGAGCGCCGGTCGACGTGGAGGACCACCCGGCGCTCCGCGAGGCCCTGATCGCCGGCGTACTGGCGAACGAAGCGGACGCCGAGAGGTACGAGGCGGGCGAAGCGGCGGGCGATCCGACAGAGATCGCACTGCACGTGGCCGCGACCAAGGCGGGGCTGACTCCGCTGGAGCTGAGGCGGCGTCACCCGGAGCTGGACATTCTCCCGTTCGAATCCGAGCGCCGCTTCATGGCGACGCTGAACGCCGGGGACGAGGGGCACCGGATCCATCTCAAGGGTGCGCCGGAGGTGATCATCTCCCGGTGCGATCGGGAGCTGGGGTCTGAAGGGGAGGTGGCGATCGACGCGGAGTCGATCCAGACGGCCGCGGCAGCCATGGCGGCCCGCGGGCTTCGCGTGCTCGCGACGGCGTACCGCGCCGCCGGCACCGACGGGCTCGACGAGTCGCGGCTCGCCTCCGGCTTCGTTTTCGCCGGCCTCCAGGGGCTGGAGGACCCGCTACGGCCGGAGGCGATCGAAGCGGTGGAGCGGGCGCACGCGGCCGGGATCCGGGTGGTGATGCTCACCGGCGACCATGGCGCCACCGCCGCCGCAATCGGTGGCCAGCTGGGCCTCGACCCGCACGGGGAGGGCGCCATCGAGGGCGTGGCGCTGGAGGAGATGAGCGACGAGGAACTCGACGTCGCACTCGAGCGAATCAACGTGTTTGCCCGGGTGGCACCCGAGCACAAGCTCCGGGTCGTGCAGCGGCTGAAGCGGCGTGGCGAGGTGGTGGCGGTGACCGGCGACGGGGTGAACGACGCGCCCGCCCTCCGCGCCGCCCACCTCGGCATCGCCATGGGCCGGAGCGGCACCGACGTCGCCCGCGAAGCAAGCGACATGGTACTCGCCGACGACAACTTCGCGACCATCACGGCGGCAGTCGAGGAGGGGCGCGTCGTCTTTTCCAACGTTCGCAAGGTGACCTTCTTCCTCCTCTCCACAGCCGTCGGTCAGATCCTGGTGATCCTGACCGCGGTCGTGCTCGACTGGCCGCTGCCGCTCGTCGCGGCGCAGATTCTCTGGGTGAACGTCGCGACCAACGGTCTTCAGGACCTCGCCCTCGCCTTCGAGCCCGGCGAGCCGGGACTGCTGGACCAGCGCCCACGCGCGGTCAGCGAGGGTATCGTCAACCTGCGCATCATCGAGCGGCTCTTCGCCGTGGGAATCGTACTCGCCGTCGGCACGCTCGGCATGTTCTGGTGGACCCTCGATCGCACCGGCGACATCGATCTGGCGCGGACCGCTGCGCTGACGCAACTCGTCGTCTTTCAGTTCTTCCACGTCTTCAACTGCCGCTCGCTGGATCGCTCCATCCTCTCGGTCCCGCTGCTGTCCAACCCCTTTCTGTTCCTGAGCGTGGTCGCGGCCTTCGCCGCGCACCTCGCGGCGCTCCATCTCCCCTTCCTGCAGGCCGTCTTCCGGACGGTGCCGCTGGATCTCGAGACGTGGGGGATCATCACGCTGATCGCCACCACGGTGATCCTGGGTGGCGAACTGGACAAGTGGAGGAACCGGCGGATGGGACGGGGCCTGAGTTGAACGTTCCGGCGTCGAGTCGTTGCTCGGACACGTTCGCCGGTGCGCGAACCGTCGCACCGCCAGATCGACTACCGCCACCGTAACGGGTTGCCGGTGCTCGGCGTCCAGCGCCTCTCAGCGGCGAAAGAAGGTCTGGCTCCCGGTATCGATCCTGCTGCTGCTCACGCTGTTGGCGGCGCTGGAAGTCACCACGGTGCCGGTGATCGTGCTTCCGGCGTCATCCCGTTCTACTTCCCCCTACACGGAGGATGAGACCGAGAGTGATTGGTGTGATCGTCCCCGGGCAAAGGGGAACGGCTTCGAGGCACGGCCCTCAACCGGATGATGCGGCGCGAAGGTTCACGATTGGAGCGTGTCGGTCCGATTCTCCCGGACGTCGTGCCGAACCGGGAACGGCGGCATGATCGCGCTGCTCGCGGCTCACCTCGCCGCGGCCATCGTGGCGGCCTTCCTGGGGAGGCGGCTCGGCCGCAACGTCTTCCTCGTCGCCGGGCTGGCGCCGGCGGCGACGGCGGTCTGGGCCCTGTGGCACGCGGAGGGCATCCTCGCGGGCGCAGTGGTCGGCCAGACGCTGCAGTGGGCGCCCGACCTCGGGCTCCATCTCGGCCTGCGTATGGACGCCTTCGGCCTGCTCATGACAGGGCTGGTGGCGGGCATCGGCACGCTGATCTTCGCCTACTCGCGCTGGTATTTCTCCGACCGTCCCGACATCGGGCGCCTGGCGGCGCTGCTGGTGGCCTTCGCCGGCGCGATGTTCGGGCTGGTGGTGACCGACAACCTGCTCTCGCTCTACCTCTTCTGGGAGCTGACTTCGATCACGTCGTACCTGCTGATCGGGTTCGACGACCGCTCGGCCGCCGCGCGCGCGTCGGCGTTGCGCGCGCTGCTGATCACCGCCGCCGGTGGTCTGGCGATGCTGGGCGGCTTCGTACTGATCGCGCAGGTCGCCGGCACCTACACGCTCTCGGAAATCCTGGCGACGCGACCCGGAGGGCCGCTGGTGGAGGTGGGTCTGCTGCTGGTGCTCTTCGGCGCGTTCACGAAGTCGGCGCAGGCGCCCTTCCACTTCTGGCTGCCGGGCGCGATGGCCGCGCCGACGCCGGTGAGCGCGTATCTGCATTCGGCCACCATGGTCAAGGCCGGCGTGTACCTGATCGCGCGGCTGGCGCCCGTCTTCGCGGACATCTGGTACTGGCGCCCGCTGCTGATCACGGTCGGGCTCACCACGATGCTGATCGGCGGATGGCGTGCGCTGGCGCAGCGCGATCTGAAGCTGATGCTCGCCCACGGCACCACCAGCCAGCTCGGCCTGCTGGTCGTCCTCTTCGGCGTGGGCTTCGAGCAGGCGACTCTCGCGGGCGCCGCACTGATCTTCGCGCATGCCGCCTACAAGGGCGCGCTCTTCATGGTCGTCGGGATCGTCGACCACCAGGCGGGTACGCGCGATATCCGGCGATTGCACCGGCTGCACCGCCCGCTCCGTTCGGCCTTCATCGTCGCCGCCGTCGCGGTCGGGTCCATGGCCGGTCTGCCGCCGCTGCTCGGCTTCATCGCCAAGGAGGCTGCTTTCGAGGCGTTCGTCGGCGCCGGCGGCGCCGCGGGGTGGGCCGTCCTGGCGATCATGGTGGCCGGGTCGGCGCTGACCTTCGCCTACAGCGTGAAGTTCCTCTGGGGCGCGTTCGCGCCCAAGGCGCCGCACGAGCTGGAGCCCGGCCATGACGACGCCAGCGTGCCTTCCGCGGCCGCGGCGTTCGTCGCACCCGCCGCGGTACTTTCGGCGATCACGCTCCTCTTCGGCCTGCTGCCGGGCTTCCTCAGCAACCTCGTCGTCGGCGCCGCTCAGGCGCTGGACGCTCGCGTCCCCGAGTACCCGCTGGCGCTCTGGCACGGCTTCAACGAAGCGCTCGCCCTCTCGGCCGCCGCGATCGTGGGTGGCCTCCTCGTCTGGCGGCTGCGCCTGCAGGTCGGAACCTTCCAGGAGCGTTACCGCATGCCCTGGGACGGCGAGCGCCTGCATGACCGTTCCGTCTCCCTGCTGCTGCGCCTCGCGAACCTGGTGACCGCCCACATCCAGACGGGGTCGCTCCCCATGTATCTGGCGGTGATCCTGGGAACGGCGGTGCTCCTGCCCGGCATCGTGCTCCTGTCCGAGGTCCCGCTGCCGACGGAATTCCTGCTCGTCGACCGCCCCATGCAGGGCGTCGTCGCGATCCTGATGGTGGTGGCGACCATCGTCGCCGTCGCCACCCGGAAGCGGATGTCCGCGGTGGTCTCGGTCAGCGTGGTCGGGTACGGTGTGGCCTTTCTCTTCACCATCCAGGGCGCGCCGGACCTGGCGCTGACCCAGCTGCTGATCGAGACACTGCTACTCGTCCTCTTCGTTCTCGTGCTGCGTCACCTGCCGAAGACCTTCACCACACGGGGTGGAGCCATGTGGCGGTTCACGCGCACGACGGTGGCCGTGGCGGTCGGGGTGTTCACGGCGACGGTCGCTCTGGCGGCCACCGGTGCGCGGCAGCAGGAATCCATCTCGGCCGAGTTCCTCCGGCGCTCGCTGCCCGAGGGCGACGGGCGAAATGTGGTCAACGTCATCCTGGTGGACTTCCGCGCCTTCGACACCTTCGGCGAGATCGTCGTGCTGACCATCGCGGCGCTCGGTGTGCTGGGGCTGATCCGGGCGGTGCGCTTCGAGCGTGCCGAGACGCACGAGACGAGGGTGGCGCGGCAGTATCGCCGTTCTCCGATCCTCGATGCTGCCGCTCGCATGCTCTTCCACACCGTTCTCCTCTACTCGGTGGTCCTGCTGGTGGTCGGCCACGACCGTCCCGGCGGCGGTTTCATTGCCGGGCTGGTGGCGGGGGCGGCGTTCATCCTGATCTATCTCGCCGGCGGCTCGCCCCGGCTGCGGGGGGCGGAGCCTGCACCGCCGGAGCTGCTGCTCGGCGGCGGCGTCACCCTGGCGGCGCTGGTCGGTGCGCTGGCCTGGCTGCGAGGGGGTGAGTTCCTCGAGGCCATGGTCCTCTATCTCGACCTGCCCGTGCTGGGCACTCTCAAGATCGCGTCCGTGTTCATCTTCGACGCCGGAGTCTATCTGGTCGTGATCGGCCTGGTGCTCGCCCTGCTCAGCTCCCTGGGACGGGAGGAGGTGCGGGCCTCATGATCCTGACGATGGCGCTGGTCGTCGGCGTACTCTTCGGCGGGGGCACCTACCTCGTGCTGCAGCGCACACTGACGCGAATCGTGCTCGGGCTCGGTCTGTGGAGCTACGGAGTCAACGTGCTCCTGCTGATGTCGGGCGGCCGCGCCGGCGCCCCTCCGCTCGTGGAGCCGGATGCCCCCGTGAGCGGATTCGCCGACCCGCTGCCGCAGGCGATGGCGCTGACCGCGATCGTCATCACCTTCGCGATCACCGCCTTCCTCCTCGCGCTCGCCTATCGCAGCTGGACGCAGACGGGCGACGACATGGCCGAGGACGACATCGAGGATCGCCGGATCGTCGAGCTCGGGCGGTTGCGTGCCGCGCGTGCCGCGCGTGCCGCACGGGAGGACGCCCGATGAACGTCCTGATCCCGGCGCTGGTCGTTCTGCCCACCCTCGCGGCGGGCATCTCGATGGCGTTCTGGAGACACGTGCTCATCCAGCAGATCCTGGGTGTCGCCGTGCTGGGCGTCTGCCTCGCCGGCTCGGTGATCCTCGTTTTCACGGCGGCCGAGACCGGCCCGATCGCGGTTCACCTCGGCGGCTGGCCGGCGCCACTTGCCATCACCCTGGTCGCGGATCTGCTCGCCGCTCTGCTGCTGACCATGTCGCTCGCCGCGGTGGTAGCCGTCTTCCTGTTCGCCATCGGGCAGCCTCGCGACAACAAGCACGCGTACTACTTCCACCCGCTCTACCTGCTGCTCTCTGCAGGTGTTTCGGCCTCATTCCTCACGGGCGACCTCTTCAACCTGTTCGTCGCCTTCGAGGTGATGCTCTGCGCCAGCTACGTCCTGATCACGATGGGGGCGCGGAAACAACAGGTTCGCACGGGGATCACCTACGTGGTGATCAACCTGGCGGCCTCCACGCTCCTGGTCACCACCATCGCGCTCATCTACGCGGCCACCGGGTCGCTGAACATGGCCGATGTCGCGCTCCGTCTCGCAGAGGTTCCGCCCGGGCTGCGCACCGTCTTCGCGGTGCTGCTCTTCGTTACGTTCGGCATCAAGGCCGCCATCTTCCCCCTCTTCTTCTGGCTGCCCGATTCCTACACGACCGCCCCGGTAACGATCACCGCGGTCTTCGCGGGGTTGCTGACCAAGGTCGGCGTCTACGCCATCATCCGCACCCAGACACTGCTCTTCCCCGGCGAGGAGCTGCTCCTCCCGCTGATGATGACGGTGGCCGCGCTGACCATGGTGACGGGAGTCCTGGGCGCGATCGCGCAGGACGACATGAAGCGAATCCTCAGCTTCCACATCATCAGCCAGATCGGCTACATGCTCTTCGGGCTGGCCCTCTACACCGTGGCGGGGGTCGCGGGAGCGATCTTCTACATGATCCACCATATCCCGGTCAAGACGGTGCTCTTCATGGTGACGGGGCTGACCGAAACCATGACCGGCACGGGCGCCCTGCACCGCCTGGGTGGGCTGGTGCGACGCACCCCGCTGACCGCGGCGCTCTTCCTGCTCGCCGCGATGAGCCTGGCGGGGATTCCGCCGCTTTCGGGGTTCTTCGGCAAGCTGGTCCTCGTGCAGGCGGGCTTCGCCGCGGGCGCCTGGACGGTCACCGCGATCAGCCTCGCGGTCGGCCTCCTCACCCTCTTCTCGATGACCAAGATCTGGGCTGCGGTCTTCTGGAGCGAGCCCGACGAGCCGCCGCCGCTGGCGTCCGCGCACGGCAGCGGCCCGCTGCGCGCCCCCGCGCTGATGAACCTCTCCACGGCAGCGCTGGTGACGACGACGGTGGCCGTGGGGATCTGGGCACAGCCGATCTGGGAACTCTGCGTGCAGGCGGCGCGGGAGCTGCTCGATCCGCGCGCCTCCTACATCGCGGCGGTGTTCGGCCTATGAGAACTCACCTGACCACCATCGCCTGGCTTCTCTTCGTCTGGCTGGCGCTCATCGGCGAAATCTCCGTGCAGAGCGTTCTCCTCGGCGTCCTGATCGCCTCGGGGCTGGTGATGTTCTTCCGGCCCAGCCACGCCGGTGGGCCACGGATCGTCGTCCGCCCCGTGGGTGTCCTGCGTTTCATGGCCTTCTTCTTCCGCCAGTTCATCGCGGCCAATATCCAGGTGGCGCTGGCGGTGATCAACCCGGAGCGGGTGCGGCACCAGCGCGCGGTCATCGCGGTGCCGATCGCGGCCGCGAACGAGGTGGCGGTGATCATCCTCGCCAACGCGATCTCGCTGACCCCGGGCACATTCATCCTCGAGATGCGACGTGAACCGGCCACCATCTACGTCCACGTACTGCAGATGCCCAGCATTCGTGAGACCCGACTGATGATTCTCGAGATGGAGCGCTACATCGTGCGCGCGTTCGAATCGCCCGGTGGCCTGGATCGGGTCGAGGCGCTGATGCGGCGGGTCGCTGACGAGGAAAACCACACGATCGAGGAAAGGGTGAACTGATGGATATCGTTGCCTACATCTGCTTCGTCGTGCTCGCGTTCAGCGCGCTCCTCTGCGTGGCACGCGTCGCGAAGGGGCCGTCGGTGGCAGACCGCGTGCTCGCACTCGACTGCCTCCTGGTCGCCGGCGTCGTGGCGATCGGTGTCGAGGCGGCGCGAACGAGCAGCGGCACCTTTCTGGACGTGCTCCTGGTGGTCTCTCTCGTCGCCTTCATCGGCACGACCGCCGTGGCGCGCTTCATCGAACGGCGGGGAGCCCCATGAGCATCGGCGAGATCGTCACCGCGTTCTTTCTCCTCAGCGGAGTTGCCTTCGTTTTGCTCGCCGCTCTCGGACTGTGGCGCTTCGACGACCTGTATTCGCGGATCCACGCGCCGACCAAGGCCATCACCATGGGCGTTCTGCTGGTCATCGCCGGGGCCGCCCTGCGCATGGGAGATCCCGCCGACCTGCTGAAGCTGCTGCTGGCGGCAGTCTTTCAGCTCATCAGCGCGCCGGTTGCGGGCCACATGCTGGGACGGGCCGCGTACCGGTCCGGGACCCGGCTGACCGACTACACGGTCGTCGACCAGCTTCGTGACGCGGACTTCGAGCGGTGAGCGGGCGGGATGGAGGACGCAGGCGGGCCGTCGAGCGTGAGCCGCTCGCGGCGCATGCTGATCGATTCACGCGCAGGCGCGATCCCCACGCTGCGGATCGGGATCTCTTCGCCCCCTGATCGACCCGCCCGCGGGGCGCCTTCACGGCGGGGCGTGCGCGGCCCGGTCGGCAGGTCCATTTTCCCGGGCCTGGCGCCCCGCCAGCGAGCCGAGCCAGGAGAGCGCCGTCACGATCGCGAAGCCGAGAACCATCAGCCCGAGAGGCACGAGCACGCTCCCATCGGCGGGCGGTGCGAGCAACCGGCGCTCGGCATCCTGGTACGGCCAGAGCACGCGGAGAGAGCCGACCATCATGCCCACCAGCGCCGCCATCACGACGTCGTGATGGCGGTTCAGGAGATACTCCAGCAACCTGGAGAAGAAGCCTAAACCGACCGCCGCGCCGACGCAGAACACCGCGATGTATGCGAAATCGCGTGCGTTGAGAGCGAGCAGCGTCGGAGTGTAGAGCCCCATGATGAGCAGCAGATAGGAGCCGCTTATCCCGGGCAGGATCATGGCGCAGATCGCCACCGCCGCTGCCGCGAAGACGGTGATCAGCCCCGGATCAGTGATCTCGCGCGGGGGCAGGCCCACCACCAGGAAGGTCAGACCGGCCGCCACGCCGGCGAGGATGTAGTGCGCGGGAACCCGTCGGCGAATGCGCTGCCACGGAATGGCCAGTGAGCCCAGGATGAGGCCGAAGAACAGTGAGTGCAACTGCACCGGGTGACGTTCCAGCAGACCCGGAATGATGCGCGCGCCGATGACGATGGCCGTAGCGATTCCCGCGCCCAGCGGCAGCACCAGGATCCAGTGCACTTCACGGAGCCGGTTCCCGAGAGACTCCCGGTCGAAGCGTAGCGTGGAGACTGCGGCGGAGGCGCCCGCGCGGATGGAAGAGACGAGCCTCTCATAGATGCCCACGATCAGCGCGACCGTGCCGCCGCTCACCCCGGGGACGATGTCCGCGCTTCCCATCAGCAGCCCCTGCAGATAATGGAGCGCCGCCCTTCGTGCGGTCCTGTTCATCTCTCCGCGCCCCCACTCAGCCGAACCAGGGGGGCAGCCTGAATCGCGCTGCCGCAGACATCGCTCTGCTCGTTCATCATGTTTCTTCGTAGGTGCTGTTGCTCGCGGTAGCAGAATCCGGTGTGTCCGGGTGTGCTGCGACAGGTAGGCTCCTGTCCCGCCGATAGTCCGACCCTCCGGGTACGACCTCGGATGGGTACATCATGATGAAGCTCTCGGGCAGGAGGTCGGCCAGGTGCCCGGGCAACCCCGCCAGCGCGGGATCCCACGCGATCGTCCCCGGGCGCGCGCCGAGCACGACCACCAGATCGTCGGGCCGCAGATCGCCGGTGAGCCGGTCCAGCACGTCCGACCAGTCGGCAGAGCGCTCCAGCGAGGTCGGTGCCTCGGGCCGCATGGCGTCGAAGTGCGCCTGGTAGTTACCTGCGGGCTCCCGCACCGTGTAGCCGAGGATGGTGGCGCCGAGTCGGTTCGCCATCTGTTTGACCGTTCGGACCGATTGCAGGAATCCAGCCGCATGGTCGCTCCCCTCCGGGACGAGCACGATGATCCGCTCCGTCGTATTGAACGGATGGCCAACCTTGGTCACCAGCACCTGCTCCCGGGTTTGGTCGAGCAGCTGGTCCAGCACGCTGCCGAACATCCCGCGGCGGGCGGCCCGATTTCCATCCCAGCCGATGATCACGGTCGAGATGCGGTTCTCCGCCATCCCGCGGGCGATGCCGCTCGCGAAGTTGTGATCGACGCGCGTCAGTGGGGTGACGGGCACGCCTGCACCCGCGGCATACCCCACGGCGTGTCCGAGCATCTTTTCCGCGGTCGCCACGAACTCTCCGGACCGGTTCGCATCCGCCGGCACGACGGTCAGCGGATAGATGGGCTCGGTCGAATCCGGCTCGCGGATCAGAAGTGCGAGGTTCAGCAGGTGCTCGGCGGTGGCCGGTTTGGCCATGGGGATGAGAACGCGCTGAGGCGCTTCCGTGGCGTCGTAGGGCCGCTGCTCCTCCTGCAGCGCGACCGCGCGACCGTACCGTTCCGTGACCCAGGGACCCAGCAGGCAGGTGACCAGGATCATCATCACGACGCCGTTGAGAACGGCATCATCGAAGAGGCCGACCTCGACGCCGATCAGGGTGGCCGCGAGGGTAGCCGCTGCCTGGGGCACCGACAGCCCGAAGATCGTCCATCCTTCTTCGCTGGAGTAGCCGAAGATCCGCTCGGAGAGCTTCGCCGCCAGGAACTTCGTCGCCACCACGGTGATCGTCATCGCGGCCATGACCTGCCAGGCGCGCGCATCTCCCGCGAGCACGCGTACATCCACCAGCATCCCGACCGAGAGCAGGAAGAACGGGATGAAGACGGATTCTCCGATGAAGTGGATGCGGTTGTTGAGCAGGCTCTGCTCCGGGATCAGCCGGTTCAGCGCCAGTCCAACCAGGAATGCTCCCACGATCGCTTCGACGCCGGCGACCTCGGCCAGGTACGCTCCGGCGAAGAGCGAGGTGAAGATGAAGAGGTACGCCGAGATCCCGTCGGTACGTTCCCGCCGGAAGAACCAGCGACCCAGTCTGGGCAGCCCGAACCAGACCAGAGCCAGGTAGATGCCGAGGAAGACGACCAGCCGGATCCAGAACGCGGCGTCCAGCGCGCCCCGAGTGGAGGCCGCGACCACGGCAAGCACCAGGAGCGCCGCCGTATCGGTGATGATGGTGCCACCCACCGCGGTGGTCACAGCCTGGTTCTTGGCGATACCGAACCGCATGGCGATCGGATACGAGAGCAGCGTATGCGATGCGAACACGCTGCCGATCAGGATCGCCGTCGGCCAGGAGAAGTCGAACAGCAGCAGGAAAACGGAAGTACCGATCACCTGCGGCAACAGAAACGTCAGCGCGCCGAAGACGAGGCTGCGGTTACGGTATCGTTTGAAGCCGTGCAGGTCGATCTCCGCCCCCGCCATGAACATCAGGTACAGCAGACCGACGGTGCCGAGCAGCACGATCGTCTGATCGCGGGCCAGCAGGTTCAGCGCGTTGGGCCCCACGATCGCCCCGGAAAGGATCAGGCCGATCAGGCCCGGCACACCGAACCTCTGCATCAGGAGCGGCGCGAGCAGAAAGATCGCGCCCGCCACCGCCACGATCAGAACCGGATCGGTTATCGGCAACGACAGCGTCAGCGGAGCGGCGGCAGCGAGAGCGATGGTCAATTTTCCCTCAGTGGTTGCTAATGTATTGCGATCACGGTGACCCCTTGGGCCCCGAATCGTCCGGGCGGCGCCTGCCGCCGCGCCGGGATCCGGCCCAGATCAGGCACGCGAACAGGATGAGAATACCGTACACCACCAGCGCCGAAACATCGCGCGGAATGTCCGACAGGACATCCCGCAGCCCGATCTGCAGAATGGAGAAGGCCATCATGTACCCTCCTCGCGGCGTGGGCCGCGCGGCGTCACGAAGTCAGCCCGGGCTCGATACGAGCCGGGAGCGAGCTGTCACGCTTGCGTTCGCGACTTCAGGAGGGCGGTGCGTTGGGGAAGTACGGAAGGCGCTCGGAGAGCCGCTGCGGTATGCAGTCGGGCGTACCGGAGTTGATGACGAGAGGGCACGCACCCGGGGCCGGCGCGATTCCGCGCGGGAGAGCGTCGGAGGCACCTCCGCCGCCGCCGATACGGGTGGGGCTCGCATTCAGGAGAGCGGGAACCGAAAACCCCCCGCTCGTGCGGAGGAACGGGGCCGGTTGCTCACCGGAACCCGCACGGATGGCGTGCTCGGGGAGCGGTGTCGCATCGGCGGCGGCGCCCCCGTGGAGAGGCGACACAAGCAGGACGATGACGAACCAGAAACGCTGCATCCGCTCCGCGAACGAGGGTGAGGACGTAAGCTGCGGCAGGTGGCGCGTGATGTCAATTCTTCCGCGACCGCCTCATCTCCTCTCCGGGAGCGCCACCGCAGTCCTACAGCCCCAGCATGTTCACGCGGTACCATTCCACGATGGCGCCACCCCAGGCCTCGGTGACCGCGGCTCCCACGGCAAGGAAGATCCCGAACGGTACCAGCTTGTTGGTCTTCAACGAAATCGGCAGGAAGATCAGCGTCCCCACGAGCGCGCCAAGGAAGATGGTGAGTACCGCGCCCATGGGACCGAGGAAGGCGCCAACCATCGCCATCATCTTGATGTCCCCTCCGCCCATCGCCGGCTTCTTCAGCCACCACTCTCCGAGTGCGCCTGCCAGGTAGAGGAAGAGGAACCCCGCGGCCGCACCCAGGAACGACTGCGTGGGGGTGATGCCGCCGGGTGCGAACGAGAGCGCGAGCCCCAGCACGAGCCCACCCATCGAAAACTCGTCCGGGATCGTGTACGCGCGGGCATCGGTCAGTGCGATCCCGAGCAGGATCGTCAGGAAGAGCGCGACGGAGAGGGCCTGCCAGCTCAGTCCGTGACGCACCGCCGCCGCCAGCCAGAGCAGTGCGGTGAACAGCTCCACCAGCGGGTACTGCATGGAGATCCCAGTGCCGCACCCACGGCAGCGGCCGCGCAGCAGCAGCCAGCTCACGATCGGGATGTTGTCCCGCCATCCGATCTGCAACCCGCACTCGGAACAGCGGGAGCGCGGGCTCACCACCGACGCCCCCGCCGGCAACCGGTAGATGCAGACGTTCAGAAAGGAACCGACGGCTGCGCCGACGACGGCGGCATAGCCCCAGATGAGCCAGTCAGGGATCACGGAATCTCAGCGGGTGAGCTCGTAGAGGAGGATCGCCGCGGCCGCGGCGACGTTGAGAGACTCCGCACGACCGCGGAGCGGGATTCCGACCACGGCGTCCACATCGGAGCGGACGGCCTCCGACACACCTGCACCTTCGTTTCCCACCACCAGCGCTGCCCTGCCGGGCCCGACCGGGGTCACCGGCTCCCCACCGGCCGCCGCGGCCAGGATGCGGAACCCTTTCTCCCGGAGCCAGTGCTGCGCCTCGTCCCAGGGCGCCTGCGCCAGCGGCAGCCGGAAGGAGGATCCCGCGGCAGAGCGCACCGCCTTGGCGTTCCACGGATCCACCGTGCCCGGCAGCGCGATGACCCCGCGGGCACCGAGCGCTTCCGCCGAACGGATCAGGGTGCCGAAGTTCCCCGGATCCTGTACCGCGTCCAGCACCAGGAGAACGCCGACGGTGGGCAGGTCGTCGAGCCGGCGGAGCGGCACGTCCGCCACGGCCAGCACCCCCTGCGGGTGCTCCGTGTCTGCCAGCCGAACGAACTCGGCCTCCGGAACGGCGCGCACCGGAACGCCTACGCGCTCCAGCCCGGAAACGACCCGACCGGCACGGGAACCGTCCTCCAGTGTGGTCGACGTGAGGACCCAACGGACCCGCAACGGGGATCCGGCGAGGTCCTCCACCACACGCACGCCTTCCGCCAGAAAGCGGCCCGTGGCCTCGCGGTTTCGCCGCTGCCGCAGCGCGTTGAGCTGCTTCTTTTCGCCTGGGGTGGGTGCAGTACGCATCTGGTCCGAATGTTGCTCCTCTGGGCCGCTCCGATTCATGATCCCGAACGCCGTAGGAGGAGCGAACTTATGCGATCCTGGGTGAACCTGACCAGACGGTATTCCGCCGTCTTCGCACTGGCCGGCGGTGCGGCCGTCGCGAGTTGCGCGCCGGCCATCACGACGGAGCAGGAGGTCCAGCTCGGCGCTCAGTACGCCGCCGAGGTGAATCGCCAGCTGCCGATCGTACAGAATCCGCAGATCCATCAATATATCAACCAGCTCGGCAACACCATCGCCCGGCAGGCGGACCCGCGCGGGATCCAGTACACGTTCTACGTGGTGAACTCCGCGCAGGTCAACGCCTTCGCGATCCCTGGCGGGCACATCTACATCAACCGCGGGCTGATCGACCGGGCCAACAACCTGTCCGAACTGGCGGGGGTTCTGGGCCACGAGATCGGGCACGTGGTGCATCGCCACGGCATCGAGCAGATGCAGAGGCAGCAGAACGCGGAGCTCGGCGTGAACCTCGCCTACATCCTGCTCGGCCGCGCACCGTCGGGCGTGGAGCAGGTCGGGCTGCAGCTCGGCGCCGGTGCCTTCTTCGCTCGCCACAGCCGCCAGGCGGAATTCGAGGCGGATGCGGTGGCCATCGAGTACATGATCGCCGCGGGGATCCACCCGCGCGGGCTGGTGACCATGTTCGAGCACCTGATCGCCGAGCGGAACCGCACTCCGGGCACGGTGGAACAGTGGTTCTCCACCCACCCGCTCACGGAGGACCGCATCGCGCAACTGACCACGGCGATCGGTCAGCTCCCGGCGTCTCGATTGCAGAACCTGGCGACGGATTCGCAGCAGTACCAGCAGTTCCGCCAGCGGGTACGTCAGCTCCCGGCCGCCCCCCAGTAGGGTGGCGGTCCGGATACGCGGCGCCTCGGCGTGGACGGTACGGACCGGAATCTCCCGGTTCGTACCGTCCTTTTTGCTCCTCATCCTGGCCACCGGCTGCATCAGCGAGGAGCGCGAGCAGGAGCTCGGCGACTCCATGGCGGCGGACATCAACACGCAGATCCCGCTGATCCGCGAACCACTGCTGACCCACTACGTGAGCACGCTCGGCAATTCGATCGCCGAGGTCAGCGACCGGCCGGGGCTGGAATACAACTTCTACATCATCAACAGCGCGATGGTGAATGCCTTCGCGCTTCCCGGCGGTCACATCTACGTGACGCGTGGGCTGCTGGAGGTCACCGAGACGGGGAAGGAGCTCGCCGGTGTGCTCGCGCACGAAATCGGGCACGTGGCGGCCCGGCACGGCGTTCAGAAGCTCCAGCGCCATCTCCGCACCGGCTCCGTGGTGAACATGCTGTACAACCTGATCCTCGGCGGCGAGCCCGCGCTGCTGCGGCAGAATTCGCTGCAGCTGGCGGGCGTGGTCTGGTCCGCGAGCCACTCGCGGGAGGACGAGCAGGAGGCGGATCGACTCGCCGTGGAGTACCTCGGCCGGGCCGGAATCGATCCGGAGGGGATCGTCACCCTGCTCGAATCGCTGATGGAGGACGGGGCGGAGGACACCAGCGCCATCGCGGGGTGGTTCTCCACCCACCCGATGACGCAGGAGCGCATCCAGCTCGCGCAATCCGAGATCGCGCAGGTGGAACCGGAGGACGGGTCTCCCGCTCTGGAGCGGAGGATCGCATCTTTCCCGGTGTTCCGGCGGCTCCTCGCCGCCCTGCCGCCTCCGCCCGACGCCCACGCAATGCGACCCTGATGACTCCCGTAGCGCTGACGATCGCCGGATCCGACTCCGGTGGGGGTGCCGGCATCCAGGCAGATCTCAAGACCTTCGAGGCGCTCGACGTGTTCGGCACCTCGGCCGTCACGGCGATCACGGTGCAGAACACCCTCGGCGTGAGGGCGGTGCACGCGATTCCGCTGGACATCGTGCGCGGGCAGATCGCCGCGGTGGCGGAGGATCTGCACCCCGCCGCAGTGAAGACGGGGATGCTCGGCTCGCCGGCACTGGTGGAGCTGGTCGCGGCGGCCATCCGGGAGGAGAACCTCTCCCGCTACGTGCTGGATCCGGTCATGGTCGCCTCCAGCGGCGATCGCCTCCTGGACGCCAGCGCCGAGCGCACCGTGCTGGAGCACCTGGTCCCGCTCGCAACCGTGGTGACGCCGAACCTGGACGAGGCGGAAATCCTGGTCGGTTTCGCCGTGCGCGACCTCGATGCCATGGCACGGGCGGCGCAGGCGCTGGTGCACGCCGGCGCCGGCGCCGCCCTGCTCAAGGGAGGCCACCTCGCCGGCACCGAGGTGGTGGACCTGCTCTACGACGGAGAGCGCTGGCGTGAGTGGCGAAGGGAGCGGATCGACACCCGAAGCACGCACGGCACCGGATGCACCCTGGCCGCGGCCATCACCGCGGGGCTGGCGCACGGCCGCCCGCTGGAGGCGGCGGTAGACGGCGCCCTCCGGTACGTGGAACGGGCCATCGCGCTGGCGCCGGGCCTCGGCGCCGGACACGGTCCCCTGGGGCACCGCGCGGCGTCCATCGCGGCTCAGGCGGAGCAGAGCGCGCCACCGCTCTGAGGCGCTTCGGGCTCGCCCGTCGCGCCAGAGCGTCAGGCCTCGGTGGCGAGGTTCGGCTGCGCGATGCGCGGCAGAACCCCGCGCACCAGACCTGCGAGACGGTCCCGCACGCGCGCACCCACCTCCATCACCTCGTCGTGCGACAGCGTCTCCTGACCGAGCCCGGCCGCCAGGTTGGTGATGCAGGAGAGCGCCAGCACCCGCATCCCCAGTGCCCGCGCCACGATCACCTCCGGCACCGTGGACATCCCGACCGCGTCCGCCCCGAGCCGCCCCAGCATCCGGATCTCCGCGGGCGTCTCGTAGCTCGGCCCCAGCACCGCGGCATAGACCCCCTCCGCCAGCTCGAACCCCATCTCCGCCGCGACCTCGCGCGCCACCGCCCGGAACCCGGCGTCATAGGAAACCGTCATGTCGGGAAAGCGCAGCTCCCCCTCGAGAACCGGCCCGACGAGCGGATTGCGCCCCATCAGGTTGATGTGGTCCTCGATCAGCATCAGGTCTCCGGGCTTCAGCCCCGCCCGCACCCCTCCCGCCGCATTGGTCAGCAGCAGCGTTTCCGCCCCGATCGCCCGTAGCGCCCGGATCGGGAGCGCGACCGCCGCTCCGTCCCATCCTTCGTACAGGTGGAAGCGCCCCTGCATGGCGACCACTTCCACGCCCTCCCACGTGCCGGCGACCAGGGCGCCCGCGTGCCCCGCCACGGTCGATCGCGGGAAGCCCGGGATCTCCCCGTACGGGATCCGGACCACGTCGCCGATCTCGTCCGCCAGGCCGCCCAGGCCCGAGCCCAGCACCAGCACCGCCGCCGGCGCCCGCGTCACCCGTTCCCGCAGGAAGGCGACCGTCTCCTGAATCGATGTCGGTTCGTTCATGCGCGGGATTGTAGAGGCAGGAAGCCCGCGGGACAAGGCCGCCGAGCCTGCCAATCTGGCCTGACTTCCTGCCCGATCAGCAGGGTTCGCCGGGCACATCGGTTGCACCCCATCCCGCAGAGAATCCCGGCGCCGGGCAGATGGGCAGGCGGGACGAGAGAGATCCATTCACTTCACGAAAGAGGGAGAGCCCATGGCGAAGGTCATCGGGATCGATCTGGGGACCACCAATTCAGTGGTCGCCGTGATGGAGGGGGGTGACCCGGTGGTCATTCCCAACGCCGAGGGCGGTCGGACGACGCCTTCGGTGGTCGCCTTCACCAAGGACGGAGAGCGGCTGGTGGGTCAGGTGGCGCGGCGGCAGGCGATCACCAATCCGAAGAACACCGTCTTCTCCATCAAGCGCTTCATGGGGCGCAAGGAGTCGGAGGTGAAGGCGGAGGAGAAAATCGTGCCTTACGAGGTGACGGCGGGACCGAACGGCCTCGCCACGGTGAAGGTGCCGAACGGGGAGAAGGAGTACTCACCGCCCGAGATCTCGGCGATGATCCTCCAGAAGATGAAGCAGACGGCGGAGGACTACCTGGGTCAGACGGTGAGCCAGGCGGTGATCACCGTTCCCGCCTACTTCAACGACGCGCAGCGGCAGGCGACGAAGGACGCGGGGAAGATCGCGGGCCTCGAGGTTCTGCGGATCATCAACGAGCCCACCGCCGCGGCGCTGGCATACGGGCTCGACAAGAAGAAGGACGAGAAGATCGCGGTGTACGACCTCGGCGGAGGCACCTACGACATCTCCGTTCTGGAGCTCGGCGAGGGCGTCTTCGAGGTGAAGGCGACCAGCGGCGACACGCGACTGGGCGGTGACGACTTCGACCAGCGGGTGATCGACTGGCTCGTCGAGGAGTTCCGCAAGGAGCAGGGGATCGACCTCTCCAGGGACGCCATGGCGCTGCAGCGCCTGAAGGAGGCCGCGGAGAAGGCGAAGATGGAGCTGTCGACCACCATGTCGACGGACATCAACCTGCCGTTCATCACGGCGACGCAGGAGGGTCCCAAGCACCTGAACGTGACGCTCTCGCGCGCGAAGTTCGAGTCGCTGGTGGACGACCTGGTGCAGCGCACCATCCCGCCGATGAAAAAGGCGCTGGAGGACGCGGGGCTGAAGCCGGAGGAGATCGACGAGGTGATCCTGGTCGGGGGCTCCACCCGCATCCCGAAAATCCAGGAGGTGGTGAAGAACTTCTTCGGCAAGGACCCGCACCGCGGCGTGAACCCGGACGAGGTGGTCGCCATCGGCGCCGCGATCCAGGGCGGCGTGCTCGCCGGCGACGTCAAGGACGTGCTGCTGCTGGACGTGACCCCGCTCTCGCTCGGCATCGAGACGCTCGGAGGTGTGTTCACCGTTCTCATCCCGCGTAACACCACCATCCCGACCAAGAAGTCGGAGGTGTTCTCCACCGCCGAGGACAACCAGACCACGGTGGAGATCCACGTGCTGCAGGGTGAGCGCGAGATGGCGATGTACAACAAGACCATCGGCAAATTCCAGCTCACCGGGATTCCGCCGGCACCGCGCGGCATGCCGCAGGTGGAGGTCACCTTCGACATCGACGCCAACGGCATCCTGCACGTGTCCGCCAAGGACCGGGCCACCAACAAGGAGCAGAAGATCCGCATCGAGTCGTCCAGCGGCCTGTCGGACCAGGAGATCGAGCGGATGGTCCAGGACGCCGAGCAGCACGCCGGCGAGGACAAGCAGCGCCGTGAGGAGATCGAGACCCGCAACCGCCTGGATGCGATGGTCTACGAGGTGGAGAAGAACATGAAGGAGTGGGAGGACAAGCTCGACGAGAGCGGGAAGAGCAACCTGAACGAGGCTCTCGATGGCGCGCGCAGGGCTCTGAAGCAGAACGACCTGGACGAGATCCGCACTGCCAACGAGAAGCTTCAGCAGGCGTACAGCGCGGCCGGTGCCCAGATTTACCAGGCGCAGCAGGCCGAGGCACCGGGCGCGGATGCCGGCTTCTCCGGCGGCGCCACCGCGGGTGCCGGCTTCGAGGACGACGCCACCGCCAGCGCCGGCGGCACGCCGGTGGACGAGGACGTGGTGGAGGCGGATTACGAGATCGTGGAGGAGGAGAAGAAGTAGGATTCAGGATTCAGGATTCAGGATTCAGGGGTTCGGGATCCGGGGGAGGTTTCCCCGGGTCCCGAACTTCGTATGAAGCACGGTACCCCCTGAATCCTGAATCCCGAATCCTCCCCCCCGGAACCAGGACCCCCGCACCCCGGTATAGCAGAAGCCCCGGAGAAGCGACCCCACTGATCAAGGAAAGCAAGATGCTAGATCCCGTGCGAGCCAAGGCGAGGTTGATCGCGTTTGCAGGCGCGGCTTTCATCGGAGGGGTGGCCCTCGCATCTGCCATGGAGTGGACTGCCGGATCACACGCCATGGCCTTTCTGCAGGGTGACCAGCCGAGCTCGCAGGAGGTGCGGCCGGTCGCGGAGCTGAGCGAGGCGTTCGTTGCGATCTCCGAGTCGGTGACGCCGTCGGTGGTGAACATCCGAACGGAGCGCATCTCCCGCCGGAGTGGCCGGGGGCACCCGCCCGTGCCGGAGGCGTGGCGCCGCTTCTTCGACATCCCGGAAGGTGGCGGGGAGATGCCGATCCCGCAGGAGGCGGGCGGCACGGGCTTCCTGATCAGTGCGGATGGTCACATCATGACCAACAACCACGTCGTGGAGGGAGCCGAGCGGATCATCGTGATCATGCGCGACCGGCGTGAGTACCCCGCCACGGTCGTGGGGCTGGACCCGACCACCGACATCGCGGTGATCCGGATCGAAGGCAACGGCTTCCCCGCCGTACGGCTGGGGAACCCCGAGGCCACGCGCGTGGGGGAGTGGGTGCTCGCCGTCGGCAACCCGCTGGGCCTGGACTTCACGGTCACCGCGGGGATCGTCAGCGCCAAGGGTCGTCCGCTCCCGATCATCCGTGAGACGCTGCAGCGGCAGGGTCAGGAGACGGCGCAGCTCGCCATCGAGAGCTTCATCCAGACGGACGCGGCCATCAATCCCGGCAACTCGGGCGGGCCGCTGGTGAACCTGAGGGGTGAGGTGATCGGGGTGAACTCGGCGATTGCGTCGAGCACCGGGTTCTCCGAGGGATACGGGTTCGCGATCCCGATCGACCTGGCCAACCGCGTCGGCGAGGACCTGATCCGCTACGGCCGTGTGCGCCGCCCGATCCTGGGGGTGCAGATCAACGACGTCACCGTGGAGGACGCGGAGGTGTTCCAGCTTCCCACCATCGCCGGCGCCGTGGTCCAGAGCTTCAGCTCGGATGCGAGCCCCGCACGGCAGGCGGGGCTGGTGCAGGGGGACGTGATCGTGGCGGTGAACGGTCAGCCGGTGGCGCAGGTGAACGAACTGCAGCGGCGCATTGCCGCGCAGCGCCCTGGCGACCGGGTCACACTGGACGTGATCCGCTACGGGGATCGGCGACAGGTGGAGGTCCGGCTTGCGGAGGCGGAGTCGGCGCCGCTCGCGGTGGCGCCGCGGCCGGCGGCCGAGCCGAGCACCACCGGCCGCCTGGGGATCCGGGTCGCGCCGCTGTCGGCCGAGCGGGCGCGGGAGCTGGGTTATGCGCAGCCCGGCGGCGTCGTGGTGGAGGAGGTCGCCCGCTTCGGTCCGTTCGACCGCCGCGGCTTCCGTGCGGGGTGGCGGGTGCTCGAGGTGGATCGGCAGGAGATCCGCGACGTGCAGCAGTTCGAGCGCCTGATCCGCGCCAAGCCGGCGGGCAGCGTCGCCTCCCTCACCCTGGAGAGCCCGGATGGACAGCGTCAGCTGCTGAACATCCGGCTGCAGGGGTGACCCCGAACTCCTGACCCGTTCTGGCCCGGCCGGCGCACCTCCGGCGGGGCCTCTTTTCGCGGCATTCGGGCGTCTCCGGCGTTGACCCTCTCCGGCGCTGCGTTATATTTGCAGATCGTTTTCAGGCGAAAGTGGCGGAACTGGTAGACGCACCAGACTTAGGATCTGGCGGCTTCGGTCGTGGGGGTTCGAGTCCCCCCTTTCGCACCTGACTCACTATCGAAGACCGAGCTCCTCCGGATGTCCGCAGATACGTCTGACCTGAAGATCGCCGTCCAGGAGACCCAGTCGTGGGGTCGCCGTCTCTCCATCACCATTCCGGCCGCGCGGGTCGCCCGTACCCGCGGTGCGGTGGCCTCGCAGATCGCCAGCGGCGCCCGGTTGCCGGGCTTCCGCAAGGGGAAGCTCCCCCAGCGCGTGATCGAGCAGCGCTTCGGCCCCTCCATCCTGCAGGAGACGATGGACCGGCTGATCCAGGAAGCGTTCCGTGAGGCGCTGGAGGCCGAGGCACTCACGCCGATCTCGCAGGGGCAGGTGGGGAACGTGAAGTACGACGAGGGTTCCGACCTGGAGTTCGAGGTGGAGTTCGAGGTGCAGCCGCAGGTCTCGCTGGAGCGGGTTTCCGGCTTCACCGTGTCGCGCCCGACCAACGAGATCACCGACGAGGATGTGACCTCGGTGCTGGAGCGCCTCCGGGACGAGCGCGGCGAGTGGGAGACCATCGAAGGGACGCGGCCGGACTACGGCGACCAGGTCGAGGTGGAGATCACCGCTCTCGACGAGCAGGAGGAGGGGAAGGACGCCGAGGGGCGGACGTACCGCTTCGTGATCGGTGAGGGCCAGGCGATCCCCGCGATCGAGGAGGCGATCCTCACGCTCGAGGTCGGGGCCGAGGGCGAGTTCGACGTCGCCTTCCCGGACGACTTCCCGGACGAGGAGCGCAGGGGTGAGTCGCGCCGCCTCCTCATCCGGCTGATGAACGCCCAGGCGAAGAAGCTCCCCGAGCTGGACGATGAGTTCGCGAAGGGTGTGGGCGAGTTCGAGAGCATGGACGCGCTCCGCGTGCGAGTCCGTGAGGACCTCAAGGCCGACGTGGAGCAGCGCTCCACCGCCGAGGTCCGCCGCCAGCTGGTGGAGCAGATCATCGAAGCGAACCCCTTCGAGGTGCCCGGGTCGATGGTGGACCGGTATCTCGACTACATGACCGGCCATTCGCACGACGGTGAGGAGAAGCACCGCCACTCCCCCGAGGAGGAGGAGCGTCTCGCCACGGTTCGCGAGGGGCTCCGCCCGCAGGCTGAGTGGGGGCTGAAGCGGATGATGGTCGTGGAGCGCATCGCCGAGCAGGAGGGGCTCAGCGCCACTCAGGACGAGATCGATGCGAAGGTGGAGGAGCTCGCCACCCGCCACGAGCGCACTCCCAGCGAGGTCTGGATCCAGCTGGAAAAGAGCGGACAGCTCGAGGTGCTGGAACGCGAGATCACCGAGGACAGGGTGTTCGGCTTCCTGCTGGAGCAGAACACCGTCGCCTGAGTGGGTGGAACGCGTTTAGCAGTTTCCCGGGGTGTACCGCCCGCGCAGCCGAGGATGGCTCGTCGGACCGACCGAGACTCGTAGAGAAAGAGCCAGATGCCGATTTATGCACCGTACGTGATCGAGCGGTCCAGCCGGGGAGAGCGGTCGTACGACATCTTCTCCCGGCTCCTGATGGACCGCATCGTCTTCCTCGGCACGCCGATCAACGACGATGTGGCCAACGTGATCATCGCCCAGCTGCTCTTCCTCCAGGCCGACAACCCGGAGAAGGACATCTACCTCTACATCAACTCGCCGGGCGGGTCGGTCTATTCGGGGCTGGCCATCTACGACACGATGAAGTTCCTCACCTGCCCGGTGAATACGTACTGCATGGGGATCGCGGCGAGCATGGGATCGTTCCTGCTCGCGGCAGGTACCAAAGGCAAACGGTACGCGCTTCCGAACTCGCGCATCATGCTCCACCAGCCCTCCGGCGGCACGCAGGGCACCGCGGCCGACATCGAGATCCAGGCCAAGGAGATCCTGTACCTGCGCGAGCGGCTGAACCGGATCTACGCAGAGAACACGGGCCAGACGGAAGAGCAGATCAATGAGGATCTGGACCGGGACCGCTTCATGTCTCCGGAGGAGGCCACCGAGTACGGACTGATCGATCAGGTGATCTCGCGTCCCGGTGAGATCGTGGAGGTCAAGCACTCCGAGCCCGAGACGGGTATCTAGCTCTCAGCCGACACCGGCGGTCTCGGTGTCGGCACCCGCCTCTCCCTCATGCTGGTCGAAGTCAATGGCGAGCGATAAGCACCTCCGCTGCTCCTTCTGCGGAAAGTCCAAGGATGCGGTGAAGCGGTTCATCTCCGGACCCTCCGTCTACATCTGCAACGAGTGCATCTCGCTGTGCAACGAGATCCTCGCGGAGGAGGAGGAGAAGGAGGCCGCCAGCACGCCCACGCCGCTCCCGGCCCCGCGTGAGATCAAGGAGGCGCTGGACCAGTACGTGATCGGCCAGGAGGCCGCGAAGCGCTCGCTCTCCGTCGCGGTGTACAACCACTACAAGCGGGTGAACCACCAGTCGGCGGGCGCGGACGAGATCGAGCTCGACAAGTCCAACATCATGCTGATCGGCTCCACGGGTGTGGGGAAGACGCTGCTCGCGCAGACGCTCGCCCGCACGCTTCGTGTGCCCTTCACCATCGTGGACGCGACGACGCTCACCGAGGCGGGATACGTGGGTGAGGACGTGGAGAACATCCTGGTGCGCCTGCTCCAGGCCGCGGACTTCAACGTCGGTGAGTGCGAGCGCGGCATCATCTACATCGACGAGATCGACAAGATCGCCCGCAAGAGCGAGAACCCGTCGATCACCCGGGACGTTTCCGGCGAGGGTGTACAGCAGGCGCTGCTGAAGATCCTGGAGGGGACCACCGCGTCGGTGCCGCCGCAGGGCGGGCGCAAGCACCCGCAGCAGGAGTACATCCAGATCAACACTCGGGACATCCTCTTCATTTGCGGCGGAGCCTTCGACGGGCTGGAGAAGATCATCCAGGCGCGTACCGGGCGGCAGCAGATCGGCTTCAGCACCGGCGGCGCGCAGGGCCTCACGGACGAGAAGAACCCGTTCCACGACGTGGAGCCCGAGGACCTGCTCCGCTTCGGTCTGATCCCGGAGCTGGTGGGACGTCTTCCGGTGGTGGTCACGCTCGACAACCTGGACGAGGAGGCGCTCGTCCGCATCCTGGCCGAGCCGAAGAACGCGATCCTCAAGCAGTACCGGAAGATCCTTTCGATGGAGGGTGTCGGCGTCACCTTCGACCCGGCCGCGGTGAGGGCGATCGCGCCGCAAGGCGCTGGAGCGCGGCACCGGCGCTCGCGGCCTGCGCGCGGTGATCGAGGAGGTGATGTGCGATGTGATGTTCGACATCCCCTCGCGACCCGGACGTGCGCGAGGTGGTCGTCACCCCCGAGAGCATCAACGACGGCATTCCGCCGCTGCTGATCCTGGCCGCGGAGCCGAAGCAGAAGAAGGAAGCGTAGAGCCAGGATTGGGGATCGGCATCCGGGGATTCAGGGGGTATCGAGCGGGATCGGCAGGATGCCGGCTCCCGCTCTCTCGTTGCGGCCGGAGGCGACGTATGACCGATCTTGTCGGCCACGCAACGTCCCCGATCCCCGAATGCCGACCCCCGATCCGCCGTCATGCACATCAAGTCAGTGGATTTCGCCGGAGCCATCGGCAGCATCGGGCAGGCGCCTCCGGAGTCGATCGCGGGGCTGCCGCAGGTGGCCTTTGCCGGCCGCTCCAACGTGGGGAAGTCGAGCCTGATCAACCGGGTGCTCGGCCGCACGCGGACGCCGATCGCGCGAGTCTCGCAGCAGCCCGGAAAGACGCAGGAGATCAACTTCTATCACGTCCGAACGGATCTGGGGGAGTTTTGCCTGGTGGATCTACCGGGGTACGGCTACGCCAAGGTGCCGAAGGCGCTGCGTGACCGGTGGCAGCCGCTGATCAACGGCTTCCTGACGGGGAACGAGCGGCTGGCGGGGGTGGTGCAGCTGATCGATATGCGGCACGGCCCCACGGAGGACGACGGGCGCGCGATCGCGTACCTGGCGCGAGATCGGAGTGGGGGTGCTCTTCGCGCTCACGAAGGCCGACAAGCTGAAGCCGTCGCAGCGGCAGAAGCAGTTCGAAGAGATCGTGGAGCAGCTCGGCGCCGACCGAGAGCAGGTGGTCGCCGTCTCCTCGCTCTCCGGGGATGGAATCGAGGAGCTGCTCACCAGCCTCGGAGCGGCGATCACGCGCTGAGTGCGCGTCCAGGGAGGGGGATCCGCAGGTTTCGCGGAACTGGGTATCCACTTCTTTCCAGTTGCTCCGTCCGGTGGTGATCGAGTCACCCCCCCGGCGGGTATTCAGCAGCACAGCGCGATCAGCCCTCCTCGATGCCATACTCCTTCATTTTGCGGTACAGCGTCCGCTCCCCGATGCCGAGCGCCTCGGCGGCCCTGCGGCGATTCCCGCGCACCTGCCGGAGGGCGGTGGTGATCGCCTCCCGCTCCAGGTCCTGCATGGTCATGCCGGGTCGGAAGACCACGACTCCCTCCTCCTCCGCTGCTCTCCTCGGCCTCCTCGATCTCGGCTGCCCGGCGCGGGTCGTATGCCAGCAGCGGCTGGGGCGGCGCGAGCACTCCGTAGCCGGACCCCACCGAGATCGGGACCTCGTGCCGGTGGCGGTCGCGGAACGCCTCCAGCTCCCGGCGCAGGTCGTCCACGTCCATCCGCAGATCGAAGATGGTGCGGAGGATGAACTCCAGCTCCGCCGGGGGCGGCCTGAGCTGGCGACGGCGGCGGGTTCTCCGGCGGACCGCTGCTGACGCACCAGGACCGGGAGCAGCGACTCGCGGCCCCGGTTGCGAACCTCCGACGGGATGTCCTCCGGGCGGATGGTCTGCCCGGGGGCGAGCACGACCATCGACTCCACCAGGTTGCGCAGCTCCCGCACGTTGCCGGGCCAGGCGTACTCCACCAGGAGCTGCATCGCCTCCGGGTCGATCCCCGGGAACGGGCCGGTCGTGCGCGCGGCTGAACTCGCGGACGAAGCGCTCGATCAGCCGCGGGATGTCCTCGCGGCGCTCCCGCAGCGGCGGGAGCTCGATGCGCAGGACGTTGAGGCGGTGGTACAGGTCGCGCCGGAACTCGCCCGACCTCCACCTGCTCGCGCAGGTTCCGGTTGGTGGCGGCGATGACGCGCACGTCCACCCGCTGCAGATCCTCGCCGCCGACGCGGCGGAACTCACGCTCCTCCAGCACGCGCAGCAGCTTGGTCTGCGTGGCGAGCGGCATCTCCCCGATCTCGTCGAGGAAGATGGTGCCGCCGTTGGCCAGCTCGAAGAGCCCCTTCCGGAGCGAGGCGGCGCCGGTGAAGGCGCCCTTCTCGTGCCCGAAGAGCTCGCGACTCCAGGAGCGTCTCGGGCAGCGCCGCGACGTTGACGGCGATGAAGGGGCGGTGGCGGCGGGGCGAGAGAGCGTGGATGCCGCGCGCCACCAGCTCCTTGCCGGTCCCGCTCTCGCCCTGGATGAGCACCGTCGGTATCCACGGAGGCGATCTGGACCACCCGCTCCAGCACCTCCTCCATCACATCGGTCTCGCCCACGATGCCGGTGATCTCCCGGAGCCGCTGCCGCTCGATGAGGCGGCGGCCGACCAGGACCACCTCCTCCACGTCGATCGGCTTGGCGAAGCACTCGGAGAGGCCGAGCTGACGGCACACCTCGCGGTTCGACGGCCTCGCCGCTCTCGAGCAGCCCGATCACGGGCACGGTTCCCCGCTGGCGCGCCGCCGCGGCGAGGCGACGTGCGCGCGCGCTCCCGCAGCCCGCCGGTGAGGACGAGCAGCACCGGCTCGCCGACGACGTCCCCGAGCGTCTCGCCCGCGGTGAGCAGCTCCACCGCGAAGCCGGCGCTCTCGAACCCGCCGCGCAGGCGCACGGCGGGCTCCAGATCGTCCGTGGTGATGACGACGGTCTCGCTCATCCCACCCGCGGCTTCGCGGCTCGGCGCGCTTCCGCGTCTCACCGCTTCACCGTCCCCTCGGTGTAGAAGGGCGGGCGCACCACTTCGGCCGGCACACCCTGCCCCCGGATCACGACCTCGATCCGCGTCCCCGGCTTCGCGGCTGCGGGCGGTGACGAACCCCATGCCGATCCCCTGTCCGAGCGACGGGCTCGAGTACGCCGCTGGTGACGTGTCCCACCGCCTCGCCCTCGTGCCGCAGCTCGTAGCCGTGGCGGGGAAAGCCGCGCTCCAGCAGCCGGAACCCGACCAGCCGCTCGCGCCACCCCCGCGTCCTTCTGGCGAGCCAGCGCCTCGCGCGCCGATGAAGTCGCCCTTGTCCAGCTTCGTGACCCACGCGAGGCCACCCTCCAGCGGGGTGGTCTCCTCGTCCAGATCGTTGCCGTAGAGCGCGTAGCCCATCTCCAGGCGGAGCGAGTCGCGCGCACCGAGGCCGGCGGGCACCAGCCGCCTCCGGCTGGCCCACCTCGAGCAGGCGCCGCCAGAGCGCGGCGGCACGATCCGCCGGCACGTACAGCTCGAAGCCGTCCTCTCCGGTGTAACCGGTGCGGGAGATCAGCGTCTCCACGCCATCCACCGTGCCCGTGCGGAAGCGGTAGTATCCGATCCCGCCCAGATCCGTCGTCCGTCAGTCGCGAGAGGATCGCTTCGGCGCGCGGCCCCTGAAGCGCCAGCAGAGCGACCTCGTCGGACCGGTCCACCAGCTCCACGCGGAATCGCCCGGCCTGAGCTGCGCATCCACTCGAGAGTCCTTCTCGCGGTTGGAGGCGTTGACCACGAGCAGATAGTGTTCTGGCAGACGGTACACGAGCAGGTCGTCCAGCAGCTTGCCGTCGCGGTCGGGCAGGGTCGAGTACTGCGCCTGCCCCACCTCGAGCCGCGACGCGTCGTTGGTGGTCATCCACTGCACGAAGTCGAGCGCGTCCTCGCCCCGCACCTCCACCTCGCCCATGTGCGACACGTCGAAGAGCCCCGCACCACCCCGCACCGCTTGGTGCTCGGCGGTGATCCCCGAAGGGTACTGCACCGGCATCTCGTACCCGGCGAACGGGACCAGCTTCGCCCCGAGCGCCCGTGCTCCTCGTGCAGCGGCGTCCTCTTCAGTTCGGACATTCGTTTTCGATGTTCGTTGTACGTTGTTCGTCAGCTCCCCATCACCCTCGCCATGATCGCCTTCTGCACGTGCAGCCGGTTCTCCGCCTGGTCGAAGACGCGCGAGCGGGCGCCCTCCATGACCTCGTCCGTGACCTCCTCGCCGCGGTGAGCGGGGAGGCAGTGGAGGAAGATGGAGCGATCGGAGGTGAGCCGCATGATCTCGTCGTCCACGCAGTATCCGGCGAAGGCGGCGGCGCGCTCGGCGGCCTCCTCTTCCTGACCCATGGAGGCCCAGACGTCGGTGTTCACCACGTCGGCGCCCTCGGCTGCTTCCCGCGGATCGCCCGTCAGCCACGATCCGGGCGCGGCTCTGCGCGCGCTCCAGGATGGCCGGGTCGGGGCGATACCCCTCCGGGCAGGCGAGACGAAGCTCGAAGCCGAGCCGGTAGGCGGCGTTCAGCCAGGAGTGCGCCATGTTGTTCCCGTCGCCGATCCAGGCGACCCTGAGTTCGCTGAGATCCACCTCGAAGTTCTCCTGCATGGTCAGCAGATCGGCCATGATCTGGCAGGGATGCAGCAGATCGGTGAGCCCGTTGATGACGGGGATGGAGGCGAAGCGGGCGAGCTCCTCCACGTCCTCGTGCGCGAAGGTTCGGATCATGATTCCGTCCACGTAACGCGAGAGCACGCGAGCGGTGTCGCGGATCGGCTCACCCCGACCCAGCTGGATGTCGCGGGACGAGAGAAACAGCGCGTGACCGCCCAGCTGCAGCGTTCCCACCTCGAACGAGACGCGGGTGCGGGTCGAGCTCTTGGTGAAGATCATCGCGAGCGTCTTCCCCGCCAGTGGCCGCTCCGAGTACTCCCCGCTCTTCATGCGAAGGGCGAGATCGAGCGTATCGGACAGCTCCTCCGGTGAGAAGTCGGGGATCGCGAGGAAATCGCGCTTGACGTGGTCTCCGGTCATTGGGCCTGGAACCTGGGGTCGGGGAATCGGTACGAATCGGATGCCTCTGGTCGGGCGACAAGATAGCATCGGTAGGGAGGCGCGACCACCCGGACGGTGTGGTGCGCAGATGCCGGCCGCGGCGCCGGGAACGTCCGGCGTCAGACGGCCCGGGATGTGCGCACCGGGGGCTCTGGTTCCGCGCGCGTGTGCGGGAGATTCCGCTGGTGTTGTGGGGAGCGGGCGTGCCGCGATCGGGCACGAGGCAATCACGAAGCCGTAAGAGAAATCCGATGAAACGCTATATCGCTCCGCTCCTGCTCCTCGCCATCGGTGCATGCACCGATGGTCCCACCGCGCCGCCCGAGGCGAGTTCGATCCAGATCCAGGCGCAGGGCACCGCGACGACGGAACAGTTCATCGAGGTGGGCAAGTCGGTGCAGCTGACCGCTGTGGTGCAGATGAGCCGCTCGGGGGAGCCGAGCCCCGTCAGCTGGCGGAGCACCGCGCCGAACATCGCGAGCGTGGATGCCGGCGGCATCGTCACGGGCGTCTCCCCGGGGATGGCGCACGTGATCGCCACCGCGGACCGGGTCGCGGACACCGTGCGCGTCGTGGTCACCCAGCCGCCGGTGGCCGAGGTCGCCTGCGGCCCGGACGACCCGCGCCTGAACCTCGGCGTCGGTCAGGTCCACCAGGTACGCGCGAACCAGAGCCCGCTGCTCTGCCTCCCCGGGACGGATTCGGGAGCGGAGTACATGTTGATCCCGTTCCATGCCTCCACGGCGGCGGGAACCCTGCCGATCGAGGTGCTCGGCGGGGGTGTGCAGGCGCCAACCACGCCGGTGCACCCATCGGTGGCGCGGGCCTTCGGGAGCGCCGCCGGTGTGCTCGCGCAGTCGGCCAGTCAGCAGCAGCGAGAGGACTGGGGATTCCACCTGCGGATGCGCCAGGTGGAGCGCTCCATGCTCGCGACGCACCCCCGCCGTGATCCGCTGCGGCCGTCGATGAGTGTCGCCACCGCGGCCGCGGCACCGAGCGTGGGCACCCCCCTCCGCCTGAACGCCAGCACCGAGGGGTGCACCAACGCCAACTGGCGCGGTGGTCGGGTGGAGGCGGTTTCCGCCCGGGCGATCGTGGTGGCCGACACGCTGAATCCTGCGGGCGGCTTCACGACCGAGGACTACCAGGCGTTCGCGGACGAGTTCGACTCGCGCGTCTGGCCGGTGGTGACGCAGAACTTCGGTTTCCCGTCGGATGTGGACGAGAACGAGCGGGTGATCATCTTCTTCACCGTCGCCGTCAACCAGCTGACGCAGCCGGGGAGCGGCTCGTACGTGGGTGGGTTCTATCACCCGCGCGACCTCTTCCCCCGGACCGGCTCCGGCGCCTGTCCCACCAGCAACGAGGCCGAAGTTCTGTACCAGCTGGTGCCGGACCCGGCGCGAGCGGCGGCCAACAACGAGAACTTTCTCCAGAAGGCCGAGGTACAGCGCCGTACGGTGGCCGTGATCGGTCATGAGCTGCAGCACCTGGTGAACGCGTCACGCCGCATCCTGCAGCTGAATGCTCCGGTGGAGAGTGTCTGGCTCAACGAGGGGCTCAGCCACATCGCGGAGGAGCTGATCTTCTACCACGAGGCCGGCTTCGGCCCCGGTCAGAACATCGACCTGGATCGCCTGCGCGGGACTCAGCAGTCGCTGACGGCGGTAAACCGCCATCAGGTATCCAACCTCGGCCGGTTCATCTCCTTCCTGGAGAGCCCGACCGCGCTGAACTTCGCCGATGGCAACGATCTGGTGACACGCGGCGCCACCTGGGCGTTCCTTCGCTATGCGGCCGACCGTGCCGCCGCACCCGGCGACCAGCGTGACATCTGGTACAACCTGGTCAACTCCAGCCTGACCGGGATCAACAACGTGGCGCAGGTGCTGAACATCGCGCCATTCGACTGGCTACAGGACTGGACCGTTGCCGTGCTGCTCGACGACACGTCGATTCCGGCGGATGCGCGGTTCCGCCAGCCGAGCTGGAACTTCCGTTCGGTGGTGCCGGCGCTGATGCAGCAGGGGAACTGGCCGCTGCAGACCCGAACGCTGGCTCACGGTCAGCCGCTGGAATCGACGCTCCGGGCCGGCGGTGCCGACTACGTCCGCCTGGCCGTTGCGCCCGGTGGCACCGGTGGGATCCGGGTGACCTCGAACCGGCTCGCCCCGCCGGAAACGCTCAGACTCTCCATCGTGAGGACCCGGTGAGGACATTCATGCCTCTTCTCGTCGTGGCGCTCTTTGTAGCGGCCTGTGCTCCGCAGGTGGAGCCGGCCGACTCCATTCCTGCTTCGGCGAGCGGAGACCGGGTGACGGGCACGGTGCGGGTGGTCGGGTCGGCTCCCGTGAACGTCCAGGTGGTGGTGCAGCCGGACGACGGACAGGCGGTGCGGGTGGCGGGACCGATGGCGGCCGAGATCCAGCGGCTCTCCGGCGCTCGTGTGGAGATCCGCGGCCGGCTGGAGAGCGCTCCCGACCCGATGGTCAGCCGCCAGCTTCAGGTGGAGAGCTACGAGATCCTCTCCGTAAACGGCGAGCCGGTGACCACCGGAACGGTCGTTGGGCATGAGGGGAACTGGACGCTGCTCCGCCTCGCCTCCGGCGAAGTGGTGTACCTCGCCGGCCCGCCCGAGCGTTTCCGTGCAGGACAGAAGATCTGGATCCAGGGTCCGGCCGCGCGTATCGTTCAGACGTACGGTGTCCTGACGCAGTAGTCGGGAGACCGAACACACCAGCGTCGCCGGCCCGGATCACTCCCCGCGGCCGGCGCTCGAGCTTTACCGCCGGCGCGCCCGCGCTCGCGAATCAACCTGCCTCGTCACGGCTCCCGAAGATGCATTTTGCGCACAGAATGATGCCCGCGCTGCTGCTCGTGCCGGTGCTGGTCGGCTGCAAGGATCCCACCGGCGGCACCAGTGCGGTCGCTTCGGTGACGATTCTCAGCAGTTCGGTCGCCTTCGAGGAACGCACCATCGGGGTGGGCGACGTGGTGCAGCTTACGGCGTCGCCGCGGGACGCCTCCAATCGCCCGGTGGAGGGGCGGACGGTGGAGTGGTCGAGCAGTGCGCCGGGTGTGGCGTCCGTGGATGCGGGTGGAGTGGTGCGGGGAGTTTCGCTGGGCACGGCGTGGATCCGTGCCGCGACCGACGGTGTCCGCGACAGCGCCCGGATCAATGTTTCGGAGCGCTTTTCGGGTAACGCGTCGTGTGCACCGGGGCAGACGCCGATCTCGCTCGCGGTCGGCGGGGTTCACGTGGTCAGCGCCTACGACGTTCCGACGCTCTGCGTCGCGGGTGGGGCGTCGGGCTCCGACTACGTGCTGGTACCTCACCACTCGTCCGGTGTGGCCAGCGACGCGGCCGCCGCCCGCCTGGTGGTGGAGCTCACCGCCTCCGGCACGCTGAACGTTCCTCTCGCCACCGATCGCGAGTCGCAGCCACACCTGGAGTTCTCGGGGCGGGACGGAGGCATGCGCGCGGACGACGAGTTCCACATCCGCCTGCGGGAGCGCACCCTGCCGGAGCTCCGGCCGCGGCAGCGTCGCATGCACGAAGCTCTCGCGGAGGAACCGTCGTTCTCCTCCTTCGCTGCCTCCCCCACCGTCGGCCAGGTGATGCAGCTCAACGTTCGGACCGATTCGGCCTGCGCCGCGCCGGTGAACCGGGCCGGGCGCGTGGTCGCGATCTCCGGTCGCGCCGTGGTGGTCGCCGATGAGAGCAATCCTGCCGGAGGGTTCACGCCGGCCGAGTACGCGGAGTTCGGCGCCCGATTCGACGACCTGATCTATCCGCTCGCGACGCAGCACTTCGGGGAACCGCACGACCTGGACGGGAATCAGAGAGTCATCATCTTCTTCACCCGCGCGGTGAACGATCTCACCACGGCCGGCTCGGGATTCTACATCGGTGGCTTCTTCTTCGATCGTGACCTCTTCCCGCGGACCGGCACCTCTGCGTGCGCCGGCAGCAATGCGGCGGAGATCCTCTACCTCATGGTACCGGATCCGCAGCGGGGGGCGACCGAGCGAGCTTTCCTGAAGGACAACGTCGCGAGGCGAACGCTCGCGGTGATCGGCCACGAGCTGCAGCACCTCATCAACGCATCCAGGCGCCTGCACGTGCAGCGCTCCTCCGTATGGGAGGAGATGTGGCTCAACGAGGGCCTCAGCCACATCATGGAGGAGCTGCTCTTCTACCGGGTCAGTGGGCTGCAGCCGCGAGCCAACCTCGGCTCCGGGATCCTGCAGACGCACTCGCGCACGTTCGAGGAGTACCAGATGGACAACTTCGAACGGCTCATCCACTATCTCGGGAACCCGTCCGCCAACTCGTTGATGGCCGGCAACACGCTCGCCCTCCGCGGTGCGGCCTGGTCGTTCCTCAGATACGCGGCCGACCGACGGGCCGGCACCGAGCGTGACCTCTGGTTTGCGCTGGCGAACTCCCGGACCTCCGGTATGGCCAACCTCCGGTCCGTGATCGGCGCGGACGTCCCGTCATGGATCCACGACTGGTCCACCTCGCTCTTCTCGGACGACCATCGCCCCACGGAAACGCGGTTCCAGCAGCCGAGCTGGAATTCGCGGAGCATCGTGCCGGCGACGCGCGCGATGCTGGGGCACGGAAACACGTCGTATCCGCTGGCACCCGCCTTCCTGCGGCCCACGACCGAGCCGCTGCAGCCGGTGACCGTGTCGCTGTTCGGGGGGGGATCGAGCTTCCATCGCTTCGGGGTGGCGCCGGGTGACAACGCGGCGATTCGCGTGTCTTCCGGGGGGCTGCAGGCGCCGTCCAAGCTGCGGGTGGCGCTGATCCGCACGCGGTGATCGCAGGCGCGTCTCAGGTCACGTACTTCAGCCCGCTGCCGGTGTTGAAGAGCACCACCTCCTCCTCGCCCGAGAGCACACCGCGCTGGCGGAGGCCGTGAACGGCGGCCGCGGTCGCCGCGCCCTCCGGAGCGCAGAAGATTCCGGTGAGCCTCCCCACCCGGTGTGTCCACTCGCGCATCTCTTCATCGGTGACCGTCACCGCCACCCCCCCCGACTCCCGCACACCGGCCAGGATCAGGAAGTCGCCGACGGCGCGCGGGACCCGGAGTCCTGACGCAAAGGTGTGCGCCCCCTCCCAGGGAGCCGCGCTGTCGTGCCCCTGCTGCCAGGCCCGGACGATCGGCGCGCACCCCGCCGCCTGCACGCAGATCATGCGCGGGCGATGGGGCCCGATCCAGCCGAGGCGTTCCATCTCGTCGAACGCCTTCCACATCCCCACCAGCCCCGTGCCACCTCCGGTGGGATAGACGATCACGTCGGGGAGCCGCCAGCCGAGCTGCTCCGCGATCTCGTACCCCATCGTCTTCTTCCCCTCCACCCGGTAAGGCTCCCTGAGGGTGGAGAGATCGAACCAGCCATGCTCTCGGACGCCTTCGGCGACCCGAGCACCGCAGTCGGTGATGAGCCCGTCCAGCAGCTCCAGGTCCGCGCCGAGCGCCCGGATCTCCTCGATGATCGGCGCGGGCGTATCCGCCGGCACCACGATGTGCGCGCGCATCCCGGCGGCCGCCGCATAGGCGGCCGCGGCGCTCCCCGCGTTTCCTGCGGAGGGCAGCGCAACCTCGGAGACGCCCAGTTCCTTCGCCCGCGAGATCGCCATGGTGAGCCCGCGTGCCTTGAACGACGCGGTGGGGTTCTGCCCCTCGTCCTTCACCATCAGCACACGAACTCCGAGCTCCCGCGCCAGCCGCGGCGCATCGATCAGCGGCGTCCATCCCTCGCCGAGCGCGACCATGTTCTCCGCCCGGCGCACGGGGAGCAGTTCGGCATATCTCCAGAGGTCCGCACGCCGCCCGACGAGCTGTTCGCGAGGGAGCCGCTCCCGCAATGATTCGATGTCGTAGCGCGGATAGAGGGGCCTGCCGCAGCAGGTGGACAGCCCGTGCAGCTCCTCGCTCTCGTGTCGCGCGCCGCAGGCGGTGCATTCCAGGTGGCTCGCTCCGCCACCCGTGGGGCCCGCTCCCCCGGCCGGATCGCTCATCACCATCACCTCCGGGACGGCCGCGCCGCGATCACCACGTCGCTGACGCCGTCACACTCCGCGCAGCGATCGTGAGAACCGGTCCGGAACCGACCGCACGCGTGGCACAGAGAGACCATCGGACCCTCCACCTCGTTCCCCTCCGGCAGAAGCATCGCCTCTCCATCCCCGCCCACCAGACGCAGCGAGGGGCCTGTGTAGAAGTGCGCAAGCAGATCCCGGATGTCCACCTCACCGGCGTTGAGCACCCGATCTTCACGGGTCACCGCCGTCCGGTTGCGGAACTTGGAGCGCTCGGCGGTCCACTGCCGCTCCACGCCTTCTTCCGGCGCGAGCGTGACGGTAAGCCCGCGCGACTCCAGCGAATACGACACGGCCAGGCGACGCCGCAGCCGATCCGCCGCTTCGCGCACCGCCAGCAACGGCGCGAACTGCGCCCGGTTCGCGGGGTGAACCGAGACATCGCAGTGGATCATCGCCCGCGCATGCGACCAGAGGGCTGTCCGCAGCGTCCCCACATCCGTGCGCACCGCCGCGGTCAGGTCGTACTCACGCCCCACGCTACCCGCCTCGATCACAACCTCCGTCACGGAGCCCAGATCGGACAGCTCCGCGGTCAGTGCCTCCGCCAGCAGCCGCCGGTGATCGGCGAAGGACAGACCGCACCACCCCTGCGGATCGTTCAGCTCGGATCCGTCCATGTTTCCTTCCGGGAGATAACGGAACAGCCGCCCGGGGAGCTCCCGGGCGGCTGCCAAAGATCGGACACCTTCACCGTCGCGTCAAACCAGGTTCAGGCGGCGGGCCGCACTCCCTTCTTCCATCGCCCGTAGGGCAGTGAAGGCGCAGGACGAACCTTTCCACCCCACACGAATGCCACCGCCCGCGGCCGCCGCTCTTCCGGGGAGCCACTCTGTACCACGATACCCACCGCGTCGCCGTCCTGCCCGGCGAGTGCCGGTGCCCGCTTACCAGAGATATTCATGAAACCACCGTCGCCAGTTGTTCGAAGGAGCATCCGAGGTTTCGGATCGCCCGCATCAGAGAAGTGCACGCGCCGTACCGCACCCATGCCCAATCGTAACGTAGTCCCTCACAAGCACATACACCTGAAGCGCCCGGAAGCTTCCGCTCCCGGGCGTGTCACAAACAGGTCACCTTGCGTGTCGTTTCGACACTATGTCGAATTCAGCCGCCCCGGTTACCCGCGCACCAGCTGCGATAGCCGGGGAGCCGCAGAAGGCGGAAGATCTTCCGGTCCACCGCGTTGCAGAGGAGGAGTTCGGTGAGCTGGTACTGCCCTTCGGGGTCCATCCGCAGCTCCTCGATGACCTGGTCGGCGAGGCCGAGCAGATCCGCGCGAGGCACCGACTCCTTGTAGGTCTCGATCTGGTTCTCGACCCACTCGAGGTACGATAGCCGCATGGTTCTGGTTGAACGGAGCTGCATGCGAGGCCGGATGCGCGGAGCTTCCAGGATGTGGAGAACCGGGGTTGGAGGGAGCCCGTAGCAGGCGGAGGCGTTCGCAGGTGGCAAAGCTAACCGTGGGAGCGAAGCCGGACAAGAGGTTAGGCGTGGTGGTCGGCGGGGCGGCAGCGGGTGCAGAGCTCCAGATGCTTGTGGTCGGTATCCTCGGCGGTGACGGAGGGATTCATCGCGCAGTCATCGGAATCGCAGTGCGGCAGGCCGGCGAGATGACCCAGCTCGTGGATCGCCTCCACGAGGATGCGCCGACGGTGGCGATCACGCTCCCCGGGTGGAGCATCCGCGGGCGCCAGGCGGGCGGTGCTGAGAACCGCCCATCCACCGCCGAGGGTAGCCTCGCCGAATACGTAGTCGCGGCCCGGTGCGGAGAGGTCTCGATCCGTGACGGCGAGGGTCCAGCGCTCCGCGTGGGATATGCCGGCCTCGTCGGCTCGATCGACCAGAGCGTCCACCAGGCGGTTGGAGGAGAGGCGCTCGCCATCGGGCTCTCCCCACTCGGCGCGGAGCGGCAGGGGCCGGATCTGGACATGCTCGAACCCGAAGCGCGTGCGCAGCTCTCCCGCCAGCCAGGTGAGCAGGTCCCGCTCGGGACTCAGCGGCTCGATCGCGAGTATCTCGAGTTCGGGGGGGGTGCTCACTCCTGGAGGCCGTATCGGATCAGCTTGCGGTACAGGGTCGACGGGTCGATTCCGAGCACCTCCGCCGTCCGTGTCTTGTTGCCGCCCTCCGCCTGCAGCACCCAGTGGATGTAGGCGCGCTCGATGATCTCCAGCTGGGGGTTCGGCGGGAGGTTGTCGGCGACCAGCGGCTGAGCGCGTGGCGTGGTGATCCGCGCCGGCAGCGCCTCCACACCGATCTCCCCCGCCGATTCCGAGAGGATCGCGGCGCGCTCGAGCGCGTTCTCCAGCTCGCGCACGTTGCCCGGCCAGTCGTAGCGCTGAAGGGCGGCGAGGGCATCGGAGTCGAGTCGCGGCGGCGTGTTCCCGCGGCTGGATGCGTACCGCTGCAGGAAGAAGTCGGCGAGCAGCGGGATGTCGTCCGCACGGGAGCGCAGCGGCGGCAGGTGCAGCGTGATCACGTTCAGGCGGTAGTACAGGTCGCTGCGAAAGCTGCCCCGCCGGATCTCTTCCTCCAGGTCCCGGTTGGTCGCGGCGATGATCCGCACGTCGATCGGAACCGCCTCCGTGGCGCCCACGGGGATCACCTCGCGCTCCTGCAGTGCGCGTAGCAGCTTCACCTGCGTGGCCGGCGACATCTCGCCGACCTCGTCCAGGAAGAACGTGCCCTTCCGGGCGGCCACGAAGAGCCCGTCCTTGTCGCGCACCGCGCCGGTGAACGAACCCTTGGTGTGACCGAACAGCTCCGATTCCAGCAGGTTCTCCGGCAGGGCGCCGCAGTTGATGGAGAGGAAGGGCCCGCCGGAACGGTCCGACAGCGCATGGATGTAGTGCGCGGCGACCTCCTTGCCGGTTCCGCTCTCACCGGAGATGAGCACGGTGGAGTCGGTGGGCGCCACCGTCTCCGCCATCTTCATCGCTTCCGCGAAGGGGCGGGCCCGGCCGATGGGGCGGCCCGCGGTGGACGCCTCCCTGCGACGGATTTCCGTCTTCAGCGCCTGGTTCTCCTGCTTCAACTGCCGCGCCTCGGCCGCCCGGCGGCAGATCACCAGCAGCTCGTCGTTGGAGAAGGGCTTCTGGATGTAATGGTACGCCCCCTGGTTCACTGCCTGGATCGCCGACTGCAGCGAAGCCTGAGCGGTCATCAGGATCACCGGCATCGTGGGGTCCTGCCGGCGCGCTGCGTTCAGCACGTCGATCCCCGTCACCCCGGGCATGCGGATGTCCGAGAGCACGAAATCCGGCTGAATCTCGGTGATCGCGTCGATCCCCTGCTGCCCGCCCACGGCGGTGTGGACATCGAAGCCTTCGCGCTTCAGCAGGATGCGAAGCGTATCGAGGATCGACATCTCGTCGTCGACGATCAGCACCTTGGGCGACTTGCTCACGGGAGTCTCGTTTCCTGGGCAGGAGGTGGGGAGGAGGCGTCGGGCTCCTCCGGATGGAGTGCGGGAAGATAGAGCGAGAAGGTCGCGCCGGGGTCGGCGCCGGGTGCCGCGTTGTCCACGAAGATCGCGCCGCCGTGCGCCTCCACGGCACGCTGCACCATCGCGAGGCCCAGCCCCGTCCCGCCGGGGCGCCGGGTGAAGAACGGATTGAAGATATGCTCGATGATGGTTTCGTCGATACCCGGGCCGGTATCGGTGACGGTCAGTCGGAGGAGGCCGAGCGCACCCAGCGCGGGCGAGAGCAGATCCGACGACACCTCGTCCAGGCGCAGCTCCACCCGCCCACCATCTCCCGCCCACTGCGCGGCGTTGAGCACGAGGTTCAGCACGGCGCGGTGGAGCACGTCCTCCTGACCCCGGATCGACATCTGCGCCGCGTCGGCCTCCATGCTGAGCGCGATGGTGACGCCGCGGGCATCGGGGTGCGCCCGGACCAGGTCCACCACCTGCGCAACGACGTCCGGGAGGGCGATGGGCGTCGGCGAGTTCACCTTGACGCGTGCGAAATCGATGAAATCGGTGAGCAGCCGGCTCAGGCGGTCGGACTCCCTGACCACCAGGTTCGTGAGCAGGCGGCTGTCGTCCCTGTCCACCTCCCCGCTTCCGATCTGCTCCACGGCACTGCGGATGGAGGCGAGTGGGTTCTTGATCTCGTGCGCCAGCGAGGCACTGAGCTCCGCCACCGCCTCGAGCCGCTCCGAGCGCCGCCGCAGCGCCTCCACCCTCATCTTCTGGGTGATGTCCTGGAAGATGGCCGTGACGGCGGGAGCTTCTTCGCTCCCCTCCCGCTCCACCAGGGTGGTGCTGACGCCAAGGATGGCGCCATCCTCGTTGATCGGCTCGGTCTCGTAGCGATGGATGGGCGCGCGACCCTGCGCGGTTCGCCGGATCACGTCGCCGAGCCCCGGTGCCACCCGGTCCAGCTCGTCGATCACCGGATCGCCGGTCGCGGAGTCGGCCGAGATGTGGAGCAGCTCCTCGGCGGCCGGGTTCATGTAGAGCAGGCGACCGTCGCCATCCACCGTCAGGATTCCCGTCCCTATGGTGCTGAGGATGTCGCTGGTGTCGAGACGCAGCTGCCGCAGCTGCGTCTCGACCTCGCCCAGCGCGGTTCCCGTCTCACGCAGCCGGTCGCCGAGATAGCTGGTGACCAGCGCCACCACGGCGAACAGCGTCACCTGCAGCTCGATGGCACCGGCATCTCCGGGTCCGAACCAGACCCCCGCGAAGTAGAGCGCGATGGTGAGCGCGCCGATCGCCAGCCCCCCGAAGAAGGGGAGCAGAACCGCCGCGGAACAGATGACCAGGATGTACAGCGGAGCCAGCAGGCTCTGCCCACCACCGGTGAGGAAGACGATGATGGAGACCAGCAGCGCGTCGTAGCCCATCTGCGCCAGGAGGAACCTGGTGCGGGCGGTGCGGGCGAGCCGGTGAGTGTACCAGTAGGAGCCGGCGGTGAAGAGGAGGGTGATCGCGAGGAGCAGCGAGGCGATCACCACGACGTCCGGGCCGCCGTCCAGCCGCCAGGTTCCGTGTGCCAGAAGGGCGAACACGGAGGCCAGGCGTCCGGTATAGACCCATCCGATCAGGCGTCGCTGGTCGGGGAGCCGCGGCGTCTCGCGACGTCGCCTGAACCGCGTGCGTAGTGTGTCGGGAGCCAGCGGCTCGGGCATGTCTCCTCGGGGCGGTGAGTGGCCGGGAATATCGGGCCCGCCGGAGGAGTTCGCCACCCCCGCCTACCGCCGCCGCCCGCGCATGCGGTCGCGGGCCCAGCGCCAGCGCATGCGGCCGCGCCAGCCGCAATCGGTGCACTCGCCGAGGAAGGTGGCGGCGAAGCTCGGCACCAGGTGCAGGGCCGTCCACCCCGGCTGCACCTCGCGCGTGATGGAACGGCACGACGGGCAGCTCGGCGCCCAGGGCAGCCGCTCCAGGTAGTGCTGGATCGCGAACGGCGAGGCGAGAATCGCCACCAGAATCAGAATCGTCACGGCTGCTGCATTCATCGTTTGCGCATCCCGCGCGGCTGAGCGATTCCGCCTCCTGCCGCGGTTACGGGGACTTTACCTGCCATTAGGTCATACGCTCCCCCGGGGTGCAGGTTCCAGGCCCGCCACGGCTCCCCGCCGGAGTCGGCATCGGGACATACCGGGCCGCCACGCGATACGGTACATTGTGGGTGCCAGCGGGCTCCCGCTGCTTCCCCGCCCCCTTCCATGCCTCCGGCCCGGCCCCATCCATGATCGTCGACCAGCAGACGCTGCACGACCTCGGCATCTTCTCACCGGACGGCACTCGCGCGAGCGTGTTCGACTGGCTCGACTTCACGCGGACGCAGGGGGGCGCGCGCCTGCTGAAGCAGATGCTTCGGGAGCCCCTTTCCGGGGCGGGCGCGATCCGCGAGACGCAGGAGGCGGTGGTCTGGCTCGGAGGGAACGAGGAAGCGTTCCACCGGGTGATCGCCGGCTCCCTCTGGCTCGCGCTGGAGAGATATACGGCATCGGCCTTCGCGCCGCTGAATCATCCCAACCGAGTGATCCTCTGGCTGGACAGCTGGTTCCTGCCCTGGATCCACCGCGACGTGTACCGCGAGGTACTGGCGGGGATCGCGCTTGCGCAGACACTGGTGCGGAGCGCCCGCACCCTGCTCGATGGCCTGCCCGGCGAGGCACTTCCTCCCCTGCTGCAGGCGTGGAGGTCGGAGCTCGATCTCTGCCTCGCCACTCCGGAACTCGCGGCGCTGACGAAGGGGCCGCTGGCCCACCGGGCCCGCCCGGCCTGGGTGCTGAGCCGGGACCGAGCCCTGCGAACTGTCGCGTTCACACCGCTTCTCACGATGGCGCGCCTGATCCACCGGATGGATGCCCTGCGATCACTCGCGATCGCGACCCGTGTGCACGATCTCGTGATCCCGGAGATCGCGGAGTCACCGGCGCCGCTGGTGGAGGCGATCGGGCTGCGGCACCCGCTGCTGGAGCACGCGACCGGCAATCCGCTCCGGATCACCTCCGACGGCAGATTGATCTATCTCACCGGCCCGAACATGTCCGGAAAATCGACCTACCTCAGGTCCGCCGGCATCGCGGTTCTCCTGGCGCAGCTCGGCATGGGCGTGCCGGCCACGCGCTTCCGGTGGGCGCCGTTCGGCTGCCTGCTGAGCGGCATCGACACCACGGACAACCTGCGGCTGGGGCAGAGCTACTTTCACCGCGAAGTCCGCCGGGTGCGCGAGGTCGCCGATCACGTCGCGAGCGGCGCGCGCTGCTTCGTGATCTTCGACGAGATGTTCAAGGGCACCAACGTCAAGGACGCCTCCGACGCGACGGGCGCCGTGCTCACGGCGTTTTCTCGCGCCCGCGCCAGCGCCTTCCTGATCGCGTCGCACCTCACGGAAGTAGCGCCGTCGATTGCGCGGCTCCCCGGCGGGCTACTCGTGTACCTGGATGGAGAGGTTCGGGAGGGGGAGATCCGCTTCTCGTACCGGCTCGCTTCCGGCGTTTCGGAGCAGCGGCTCGGGATGCTGATCCTGGAGCGGGAAGGGGTGCTCGAGAGCCTGAAGGGTCTGTCGGCCGGAGAGCCGGCGACGGAGGATGCCGCTCAGGCGCCAGTCCCCTCGACGCGCCTGTAGCCGATCAGGAAGACCAGCGCCATCAGGACGATCAGCAGCACCCCGTAGGCGGCCGCGATGCCGAAGTCGAACCCGCGGAGCTGCGAGAGAATCGCCATGGAGATGGGGCGGGTGCGGTGCGTGTAGAGCAGGATGGAGGCGACGAACTCCCCCAGGGCCGTGACGAACGCCAGCATGGCGCCGGCCGCGAGTCCGGGGAGCACCAGGGGGAGGGCCACGCGCCTCATGGTGCGCGCCCGCGACGCCCCGAGCGAGGCCGACGCCTCCTCCAGCACCGGATCGAACTGCCGGAAGCTGGCGATGGCCGCACGGGTCACCAGCGGGATGTTGCGGATGAAGTAGGCGAGCGGCAGGATCGTGAAGGTCCCGATCAGCACGAAGCGCCCCGCCAGCGGCTGGTGGGTGCTGAAGGTGCTGGCGAGTGCGATGGCGAGCACCGTCCCCGGCAGCGCCCAGGGGAGGATCACCAGCGCGGCGAGTACCCCCTTTCCCCGGAAATTCCTCCGCACGAGCAGATAGGCCGCCCCGAAGGCGAGCACCACGTTGGCCGCGGTGGCCACCGTCGCCATCTGCAACGAGTTGAGGATCGGCCGGAGCAGATTGGGGTCGGTCGCCAGCGCGGTGTAGTTCCGCAGGGTGTAACTCGGCGGCAGGAACTGGGTGGTCCAGGTGCCCTCGCGAACGAAGGAGACGAGGAACACGGTGGCGTGCGGCAGGAGGAGAAAGCCAACCAGCACGGTGGCGAAGGCGGTGAGCATCCATCGCGCCCGGGTGCCCACCCGCCTTGCCGCGCCGCCGGTGGTTCCCTTCCCGGCCCCGGTGTAGAGGCGCGCCGCCTCGTAGCGCTGCAGTGCCGCCAGGAAGATCAGGGAGACCGCGGCCAGGATCACCGTCTCCACCGCCGCCATCTCCAGCTCACCGTTGAGCTTGCTCGCGAAGATCTGCGTGCTGAGGACGCGGAAGCCGCCGCCGAACACGTACGGCGCGCTGAACGAGCCCATGGCGGTCATGAAGACCAGCAGGCTGGCCCCGGCGATCGCGGGGGCCAGCATGGGCAGCGTGACGGCGCGGAACGTTCTCCAGCGCGAGGCGCCCAGCGCCGCTGACGCCTCGGCGTACGCGGGGTCCAGGCGAGCGAGTCCCGCGGTGGTGAAGAGGAAGAAGTACACGTACATGGTGTACGCGTGCACCAGCAGGATCGCTCCCGGTCCCGTGAGTCGCCACGGAGCGTTCTCCAGGCCCAGTGCCAACTGGATCCCGCGGGCGAGAAAGCCGCTCTCGCCGTAGAGGAAGAGGAAGGCGATGACGCCGACCAGCGGCGGGAGCAGCACCGGGAGCGAGGCGAGGGCGCCCAGCACGCGGCGGCCCGGGAACTCGAAGCGGCTGAAGAGAAAGGCGAGCGGCACGCCGATCGCCCCCGCGAACGCCACGCTGAGCACTGAAATCCAGACGCTGTTCCAGAGCGCGCGCCGCTCGGCCCGGCTGGCCGCGAACCGTGCGTAGTGCTCGAGCGTGGCTCCATCCGGGCCCCTGAGCGAGTCGCCCAGGACGAACAGGTTCGGGTAGAGGACCAGCCAGATCAGGACGAGGAGGATCGGCACAGCCAGCCACACGGGGCGCCGCTGGCCGCCGGTCATCTTCATCCGCGTTCCGGCTGGAAGGCGTGGATGGCGGCCTCCGGCAGCGGAGCGACCTCGACCTCGTCGCCCGGTCCGAACGGCGCGCGGCCGGCAAACACGAGCAGCTCCCCCGCACCGCCCGCGTCCACCCGGAAGTGTGTGGAAGAGCCGCCGAACCGTCGCTCCGACACCCGCCCCCGCAGCGCGGTGCCGGCGGGTGCGTCGCCGGGGGCGAAAAGCCCCAGCGCCTCGGGGCGCACCATCGCGCTCACCTCCGGCCCGCTGGCACCCTCCTGCAGGCGTGCCTCCCAGCGCGCTCCGCCGGGCAGCTCGCAGACGCCCCGCCCGCCATCCCGCCTCACCAGCTCTGCCGGGATGAAGTTCGCGCGCCCCACGAAGGCGGCCACGAAGGCGGTGGCCGGGCGGTGGTACAGATCTTCAGGCGAGCCCAGCTGCCGCAGCACACCCCTGTCCAGCACGGCGATGCGATCCGACAGCGCGAACGCCTCCTCCTGATCATGGGTCACGAAGACGGCGGTGATCCCGAACTCCTTGAGCAGCGCACGCAGCTCCACGCGGGTCCGCTCGCGCAGGGCGGCATCCAGGTTCGACAGCGGCTCGTCCAGCAGGAGGAGGGGCGGCTCGGGCGCCATCGCACGCGCCAGCGCCACCCGCTGCTGCTGACCGCCGGAGAGCGCCTGAACCGCACGCGTCTCATAACCGGAGAGGTCCACCCGCTCCAGCGCCCGCAGTACCCGCGGGCGGATCTCGGCCGCCGCCACTCCCTGTGAGCGCAGACCGTAGGCGACGTTCTCGAAGACGTCGAGATGAGGAAAGAGTGCGTAGCTCTGGAAGACCATCCCGGTCTTCCGCCGCTGCGGCGGCAGCCGCGTGATGTCGGAGCCGGAAAGCACGATGCGGCCGCTGTCCGGCCTCTCGAACCCCGCGATCATCCGCAGGGTGGTGGTCTTTCCGCAGCCGCTCGGCCCCAGCAGGCTGAGGAATTCGCCCTCGTGGAGCTCCAGCGAGAGCCCGGAGACCGCGACCGTTTCGCCGAACCGCTTGGTGAGCGCCTCGATCCGCAGCATCAACCCTCGCCGCGGATGTTCTCATCCCAGTACCGCATCCAGGCGGAGCCGTCCCGCTGGAGCCGCTCCCAGTCCATCGGCTCCTCCACCACCTGTTCACGCGCGCGCCGCAGCGTGGCCGGGAGTGAGTCCACCGGCACGTCGTCGCGGGCGGGAATGCGGAAGTGCTCGCGCGCGGCATGGAGCACGCCCTCCGTGCTGCCGACGAACTCGATGAAGGCTCGTGCCGCCTCCGGGTTGCGTCCGCCGCGGACCAGCGCGATGGCGTCCACCACGATGGGGGTGCCGCTGCTCGGGAAGACGTAGTCGATCGGGTAGCCGGTGCGCGCGCGCAGCATCTCGATGTCGGGCATGTCCCAGAGCGTCACCACCCCCTCCTGCCGCGCCAGCTTCTGGTAGAGAAGCGTGGGGTTGAGCACGTACTCCCGCGTCTGCCCGTCCAGTCGCCGCAGCCACTCGAAGCCGGCATCGGGGCTGCCCGTCTCCCGGATGGAGCGGAGCACGAACATGCCGAAGATGGTGCGCATGGTGCCGCTGGCGAGCGGGTCGCGAATCACCACCCGGCCGCGCCACTTCGGGTCGAGCACGTCGTCCCAGTCACGCGGCGCCTCCGCCGGGCTGACCGCCTCGCTGTTGAAGGCGATCACCTCCGGGGTGAGATAGATCCCCTGGTAGCGATTCTCCGCGTCGGCGTACCGGCGGGTGGCGGAGGCCCACGTCGGCTCGAACGGCTCCAGAAGCCCGTCCTCCGCGGCAGTGTGGAACATCTCTCGCGGCGCCCCGAACCAGACGTCCGCCTGCGGGTTGGCTCGCTCCGACCGCAGGCGATCGAGTACCTCCTGAGAGCCCATGTCGATCCACTGCACGTCCACCTCGGGGTGGAGTGCCTCGAATCGCTCTTCGAAGGCAGCCAACAGGGTGGGACCATGAGGCGAATAGACGACCAGCACCTCGCGGCCATCCCCGCATCCGGCCAGCGCGAGCAGCATCACGGCCCCCGCGAGACAGCGCCGAACGCCCGTCGACGCGGGCTTGAAGAATCCAATGTTGAGCACCACTTCTCTCATGGTCCGTCCCTGCCGAGGGAGATCAGGTTCGCGAACAGCCGGAACGCGCCCGGCACCCCTTCCGGGAACTGGCGGAAGAAGGCGAGTCCCGTGTACACGTAGGTGCCGTCACCGTACGGGGCTACGAGGAGGGCGCCGCGCTGCGGCGCCTCGCCGGGGTCCGCCATCTCCAGCAGCGGCACAAAGCGCTCGTCCCAGCTCCGGAGGTGGTAAAGCCCGCGCTCGTGCACCCAGCCATCGAAATCCGCGGCCGTGATGCGGTTCGGCCACGTCAGGGCGCGATGAGCGGGCACCAGCAGCCGGACCGGTGCGGCGGGATCGGTGATCCGGTCGTGCGGCCTGGCGATCTCCACGCCGTACGGCGCGATACCGGGATCGAGGTACTCGTACTTGTTGTACTGCACCACAACGGTGCCGCCGCGGTGTGCGTAATCGAGCAGCCGCTGGTTGTGCGTCACCAGGTCCGGTCGCACCTCGTAGGCGCGGATGCCGGTGACGATCACGTCGAAGGCGTCCAGATCTCCCGTCGCGAGATCCTCGCGGCCCAGCATCCTGATTTCCAGACCGAGCTGCTCGAGCATCGCCGGCGTGTCCTCCCCGGCACCGGCCACGTAGCCGACACGGAGCCCATCCGGGAGCCGGACGTCGATCGCCCTCACGGCGGCGCGGGCGGGCGCGAAAAGCGGGCGGGGCTCGATGTGCGGGTAATCGACCAGCCGGTACCCGCGGTCAAAGCTCCGTCCCCCGGAATGGAAGCTGGCGGCGAGAGCATGCTCGCCCGCGGCGATCCCGGGAGGCGCATGCAGCGACAGCTGAACCGTACGCTCTCCGCCACCGGCCGCGAAGCTCATCTCCACCTCGGCGGGCTCCACCCGCCAGCCCGCGGGTGCCACCACCCGGAGCGTGCCGGTGACCGCCTCCTGCGTCTCGCTGCGGACCCTCAGGTTCACCCTGCGAGCAGTGTGAGCGGAAGCGCCGGTCGGGAAGATCAGCTGCTCCGGATCGAGCAGCACCGAGACCGCCGGCACCACGCGCAGCGGCCGCCGGAACTCGCCGCTCCGCAGGTCCACGCCGCGGAACATCACCGGCACCCCGGAAGCGACCCTCGCGCCGCCGATTTCCAGGCCGGCGACGCTCGCCAGCGCCGGACTCTCGAACGCCGCGCCCCACCACTCCCGCGCATCCTCGGGCCAGCGGTACATGTCTCCCTCGCGCGGCTCGCGGAGGAAGTACGGCTCAGACGGCGGCAGATCGGCCGGGGCAACCACCCGGAAGCGGCGCGCCACCAGTGCGCCTGGCGCGATCGTCTCCGGGAGAGGATCCAGCGCCTCCACTCGCCATCCCCTCGCCCGGGGCGCCAGCTCCTGCAGGCGGATCGGCTCCGAACCGCCGTTCCAGGCCCGCACCGTGACCTCCAGTGTGCCACCGGGGACCACCGTTTCGCGTTCGGCGAAGGCGTCCAGACGAATGCCGCCCGCGAGCACCAGCGCCTCGGTGAGGCGCACCCGCTCCTCCTCGAGGTCCGCCATCAGTGCGCCGGCGCCGGTGGCCCGCCTCGCCAGCTCCTGCGCGCGGTCCAGATCCGACATTGCGCGCGCGAGTCCATCCACCAGAAGGCCGGGGCGGAGCGGGTTGTACTCGGCCCGGGCCGCGCCGGCACGCTGCTCGTAGCGAACGAGCGGCGCTACGGCCGCGGCGACACCCGCGCGCCGCGCCCGCTGCGAGAGCAGTGTATCCACACCCGCGAAGAGCCTGGTGTCGCCGGGCGCCGTGCGAAGCTCCAGCGGGCGCAGCTGATTGCGATGGGGACCGGGCTCCTCCAGCCGCCCCATGTCCTGCGAGCGGTGCCGGCTCCGGCTCGCCATCGCCACCTGAAAGTGCGAGCGGCCGAGGAGCGGATCCAGCGCGCCGGTCGCCAGCGATTCCGGCGCATCGGCATCGCCGCGCCAGAGCGCCTGGTAGAGCCGCGCGGGAGCGTGCGGAGGCGCCGTGCTCCCGTTGGACGCGACCGTGCCCCCGGGCGCGGCGCCGAATCCCTCGCGCGCCATCATCCCCGCCACCCGGTGCTGTCCGTGCCCGTCGGCCGGGGTGCCGCTGAAGATGGAGATCACCACGTCCGGCCGGAACCGGCGGATCACCGTCACCACGTCGCGCAGCAGTTCCTCGCGGGGCCACCGGCCCAGCGCCTCCTCCGCGCTCCTGGAATATCCGTAGTCGTACGCCCGCGTGAAGAACTGCCGCGCCCCGTCCAGCCGCCGCGCGGCGAGCAGCTCCTCGGTACGCAGAAGTCCCAGCCCCTCCTGCAGCTCCGGCCCGATCCCGTTCTGCCCTCCCTCACCCCGCGTCAACGAGAGGTACGCGACTTCGGCCCCCTGGCCGAGGGCGAGGGTGCTCAGGATCTGCGTGCTCTCATCGTCGGGGTGCGCCGCGATCATCAGCACGCGCTTGGCCGTGCCCAGGCGGCGCAGGGCCAGACCGAGCGCGGTGGCGCCCTCGTACTCCGTCGTCGTCCAGCCAGCACCCGCCGGCAGAAGCCCGACCGGCGCTCTCTGCCCCGCGAGAGCACCCGGTGCCGCGAGGAGCAGCGCCAGGAGCGGCAGGATCGGGATCCCTCTCTGCACGATGTTCATCTGGCTGAAGCTAGGCCCTCCAGCGGCACGGGCAAGGCCGATGATTCAGTCGTGAGACGTTTCGTCGGTGCGCGCGGCCAGGATGAAGTCGTTGCGGTGCAGACCGCCGATCGCGTGCGTCCACCAGCCGACGGTCACGCGCCGCCATTCCAGCAGGATCGCCGGGTGATGGCCGGCCGCCTCCGCGAGGTCGGCCACGCGCCGCGTGAAGGCGACACCCTGGGAATAGGTATGGAACCGAAACGTCCTCTCCAGCCGCTCCACACCATCCCGCTCCACGATGGTCCAGTCGGGGATCTGCGGCAGGAAGCCAGCCCGTTCTTCAGGAGTGGCTGCGGGAGAATCCGGCCGGCACGCCTCACACTTCATCGCCCCGAGTTCGCTCATGCTGCACCTCCGAGTCAGGATGGTGAGGCAGGTCGCTCAACGTCGAACTGCCGTGATCTCCCGGATCCGCTCCCGCACCTCGGCGGAGCGGCCCGTCGCCTCGAGTGCGGCCCACAGGCGCGCGACGGTTTCCGCATCGACCAGTCCCGGCGGGGAGCCGATGGCGGCGGTGGAGAGACCCTCGCGCTCGCGGAATGAGTCGACCGCGGCGACCAGGTCCGCGGTGTACACGCCGGAGGCGGCGCTGCGCTCGATCCGGGGATCGCCCGCCCGGTAGAGGCCAAGGGCGTGAAGGATGATGCGAAGCTGCCAGACGTCGTTGCCGGCCTGCTGCTGCAGCGTGCGGTACCCGAGCGTCTCCGAGATCGCATCATGGATTCGTCGCAGCTCGGCGACCGGCTCCGGATGCTCGCAGACGTTGATGTCGGCCGTCACTCCATCGGGGCGGCGCGAGCGCCCGGGCCGCGGGTCAGCGACGATCACCGCCGCCGACTGCGGCCGCCCGCGCCGCGCGTCCCCACCCGCCTGGTGACCCGCGGTGAGTGCGTCGATCAGCCGGTCGGCGAGATGGCGCCCCGATTCCGCGCTCCGCTCGAAGCGGATGGCCACGGAGTCGAGAACCTGCGGCCCGGTGAGCAGGTTCCCCTGCACCACGTAGCCGGGCCCGGCGCGGTGCCCTGCCCATGGGGTGGTGCCGGACCCGGTGTGCTGGGCGGATCCACCGCCCACCGCCACCACGCCCACCTGCCGCTGCGCCTGCAGGGTGTCCGCGGCCAGTGCGCTCCGCAGAGCCGTGCCTGCATCCTCACCCGCGGCCAGCCGGTCGAGCAGCTCGGGGCCGTACTCCACACGGGTGAAGGCCTGCGTGGCGACGGCACCCACACCCGCCCGGACGTGCGGAACCGCGTTGCCGACACACGCCACACGAGTGGTCACCGCCACTCCGCTCTCGCCGGTGCGGGAGTCCACGGCCGCGATGGAGAAGGTGCTGAAGCGCAGAGCGTCACCCCAGCTCGCCGGCTCCTGGGCCGCGCCGCCGAAGGGGACGGCGAGCTTCAGCACCACGCACAGGGTGGCTGCCTTCAGGCGGCGGGACGGTGGGGCGACTGTCTGGCGTCTCGGCATGGGGCGGTGGTGGGAAGTGGCCGGTGGAAAGATGCACCGGGAGAAGTTAGCTGCAGCGGTCTGTGCGGCAACGTTCGCTGCGTCGGTCACCGACCGCTGCACCGTCGGCGGAGCGCGGTTATCTTCCGGAGATGAGCATGCAAACGGACGGTTTCGCTGCCGCGGCGGTGACACGAGCGCGGTTGCTCCGCGATCGCTTCGGCCTGGAGCACTTCCGACCGGGCAGGAAGACGTGCTGGAGGCGCTGGAGCGACACAGTGCCGCGCTCGCCGTCTTCCCCACGGGTGGCGGCAAGTCGCTCTGTTATCAGCTTCCGGCGCTCCTCCACGAGGGGGTAACGGTGGTGGTCTCGCCATTGATCGCGCTGATGAAGGATCAGATCGACGCCCTCCTCGCCCGCGGCATCGCCGCCGCCCGCCTGGACAGCTCGATGGACCTCGACGCGACCCGGGCGGTCAACGCCGCACTCCGCGACGGATCGCTCCGGCTCCTCTACGTCGCGCCCGAGCGTTTCAACAACGAACGCTTCGTGGAATCGATGCGGCGCACCCGCATCGCGCTGTTCGCGATCGACGAGGCCCACTGCATCTCCGAGTGGGGGCACAACTTCAGGCCGGACTACCTGAAGCTCGCCGAGGTGGCGCGCGACCTCCGAGTTGAGCGCGTCCTGGCGCTCACCGCCACGGCCACACCGCCCGTGATCGAGGACATCCGCGCCAGCTTCGGCATCCCGGTGGAGGGGGCGGTGGTCACCGGATTCCATCGCCCCAATCTCTTCCTCTCCACCTCCCCCGTCGCGGCAGTGGAGCGAGACCGGGTTCTCCTCGAGCGCATCGCGACCCGTCCGTCCGGCTCCACCATCGTCTATGTCACCCTCCAGCGAACCGCCGAGCGCGTCGCGGAGCTCCTCTCCTCGTCGTCCGTCCCGGCCCGCGCCTACCACGCCGGGATGAAGGACGAGCAACGAACGGAGGTGCAGGAGTGGTGGAAGTCCTCCGGCGAGGCGGTGGTCGTGGCCACGATCGCCTTCGGCATGGGAATCGACAAGGCGGACGTTCGCTACGTCTATCACTACAACCTCCCGAAGGGCCTCGAGAGCTACAGCCAGGAGATCGGTCGTGCGGGTCGCGACGGGCTTCCGTCGGTGGTCGAGATTCTCGGCGACGCTGGCGACCTCGCCACCCTGGAGAACTTCGCATATGGCGACACGCCGGCTCCACAGGCGATCCGCTCGCTGGTGGAGGACGTGCTCGGACGGGGGCCGGAGTTCGACGTCAGCCTCTACGCACTCTCTCGCGAACACGACATCCGCCCCCTGGTCCTCCGCACCGCCCTCACCTACCTGGAGCTGATGGGTGCGCTCCGGCAGTGGACCCCTTTCTACGCAGGATACAGAATCCGGCCACTGTCGCCGCTTCCGGAGATCCTCGCACGCTTTTCCGGTGAACGAGCCGAGTTCGTCGCCGCCATATTCGCCGCGGCGAAGCAGGGGCGGATCTGGCATTCGCTGGATGCGGCGGAGGTCGCGGGCCGGCTCGGACAGGCGCGGGAACGCGTGATCGCCGCGATCAATTATCTGGGTGAGACCGGCCTGGCGGAGGTCCAGGCCACTGATGCCCGGCAACGCTTCACTCGGATCGGCAATGCCGAAGCCGGCCCGCTGGTGCAACGGCTGGTCACGCGCTTCGAACAGCGGGAGCGGGCGGAGATCAAGCGGATCGGCTCCATCCTGGAGCTGATCTCCCACGACGGGTGCCAGACGGATTTTCTGCTCGGCTACTTCGGGGAGACTCTTCCGGCGCCCTGCGGCCACTGCACCTTCTGCGAGATGGGCGCCCCGACCCTCATCCCCCAGCTGCCGGCACCATCGGCGCCGGACCGGCTGGTTGACATACGGGAGTTGCTGGAGCTGCAGCGCCGCCACCCCGCGGCGCTCGGACTGCCGCGCCAGCTCACCCGCTTTCTCTGCGGGCTCAGCAGCCCCGCGACGAGCCGGGAGCGCCTCGCGGGCAACCGTCTGTTCGGCTCGCTGAGCGGGCACGGCTTCGCGACCGTGGAGCGATGGGTCGAACAGGAGACACCCGTTGCCAAACAAATGTAGTATGGGTATGATTCGTGCACGTGTACCGGCGGTACGTACGTGTTTGCGCCGCAGCGTGATACGTCGGTTGAGAACCACTGCTCCAGTCCCCCCGTCCAAGGAGTGCGCCACGTGAAGCGAATGAAGTCCTCCCGGCCGAGAAGCCGGATCGCCGGAACCGCTCTACTGCTGGGTCTCGTGCCGCTGGCGCTGGCCGGCTGTGCTGACGACCGGGTGCAGGAGGCCGGCGCGCAGAACCCGATGGGCGATGCGGCTACCGCGGCAGCGGGGAGTGAGGCACCGGACGGGACGGCGCAGGTGAACGGTGGCAACGGCGCGACGGCGTCCCGGTGGAACCTGGCCTTCGGGTCGTCGGCGAGCGATGCGACGCAGTGCATGCAGAGGCGCATCGACGACCTGAATACCGCGGCTGCGGATTCCTCGGATGCGGCGCGGGCGCGGCGACATGCCGGCGAGAGCGCATCGTTCGCGATCGAGCGCGGCTGGTACCCGGAAATGCCGGAGTTCCGGGACGGGTCCATCCTTCCCTGTGCACGCATCGTGGCGTACTACGGCCACCCGCGCTCGGAAAAGATGGGCGCGCTGGGTGAGTTCCCGAAGGAGGAGATGCTTTCCCGCCTGCGCCGACAGGTGGCGGAGTGGGAGCGGGCGGATCCGAGCACGCCGGTGATCCCCGCGCTTCACATGGTGTCCGTGGTCGCGCAGGGAGAGCCGGGCACGACCGGCCGGTATCGCACCATCACCTCGGACTCGGTGGTGCAGCGGGTGTACGACTGGGCGCGTGAAATCGACGGAGTGATGTTCGTCGACATCCAGGTCGGGACCGACGATATCCGGAACATCCTCCCGCGTTTCGAGTGGATCCTGAAGAACCCGGACGTCCACCTTGGCGTGGATCCGGAGTTCATGATGAAGGATGGCTCACGCCCCGGCTCCCGCGTGGGTACGATGGACGCGGCGGACGTGAACTACGTGACCGATTACCTCGCGCAGCTGGTTCGGGAGCACAACCTCCCGCCCAAGGTCTTCATCCTGCACCGCTTCACCTCGCGGATGGTCACCAATTACGACCGGATCGTGCGCCGGCCGGAGGTCCACATCGTCAACCACATGGACGGTTGGGGAGCGCAGTGGCTGAAGAAGGACACCTGGCGCGACCAGATGGTCAGGGAGCCGATCCAGTTCTCCGGCTTCAAGATCTTCTACAAGCACGACCAGAGCCGCGACGGGTGGTCGCTGATGACGCCCAACGACATGCTCCAGCTTCACCCGGTGCCGCTGTACATCCAGTACCAGTAGCACACAGCGGACGGGAACGGACGGGAAGCCCCGGCAGCCGATCATGGCTGCCGGGGCTTCGGGCGTTCAGGGGCTTCGGAAAAGGGCCAGGGAGTGACAGGCGTGCGGGAACGGGAGCTGTGGCCGGGCCGGGCCCGCGGAACGGAATCTGCGCCATTCGCGAGCCTCGAGACCCCTTTCGCGGAGGAGAACATGCGTTCATATGATCGGTCCTACGGTGGCGACAGAGGCAGGCGATCGGCCGGGCGGTACGACTCGCGGGATTTCGGGGGGGAGCCGGGGCCGTTCACCGGCTGGTACCCGGGGGCCTACTGGGCGGGCGCTCCGATGTTCGGCTGGGGGGGGATGGATGGGTGGGGGTGGCCGCCGTACGTCCCGGCGGGTGTGGGCCGCTACCCGGAACAGCTGACTCCGCGCCGCAGCCCGCGAGAGAGCGGCACGTATGGCCGCGGCGGAGACGAGGCCGCCCGGCGGTGGGCCGAGCGGTACGGCTATGACATCGAGTTCTCCATCCATCCGCGCCAGCGCTCATCCGGTTCGTACGGCCGGTACGACCGCGACTGGCGGCGGGGACGGAACGCGGGTTGGTGACGACCTTCTCGTAGTGCCGCGTCAGAGCCCGCTGGGATAGGTCTCGGGCGGCTCGGGGCCGCGCCGCCACGCGCCACCCGGCTCCAGTGGCTCGAGTGCGGAGGTGCGGTCGATGTGGATCACGGCATCGAACTGGTCGGCGATCCGTGCCCGGAAGTAGTGGCTCAACCGCTCGGTCTCTGGACGGTAGATTACGCCGATCGCGCGCTCCAGAAGCGGGCGGTGCAACTCAGGGATCCCGGCACTCCGGAGGTCCAGCAGAAAGCGCTGGATCCCCGCCCGCTGGAACAGCTCCTCCCAGCTGCCGGCCAGGCCGGGGAGGACGGTGCGGTGGCGGGGCGGCTGATCCCAGTCGGTCGAAGCGGTCACGGTGCCCGAGTGGGTGGTGAAGCCGACGAGGTAGGCCGCTTCACCCCACGTCTCCCGCACCAGCTGCCCCACGTTGAGCTCCCCCGCGTCGCCCATCTCCGTAGCCGAAGCGTCGCCCAGGTGACTGTTGTGGGCCCACACGACCACCCGCGCCTCCACCCCCTTCCTCTCCATGTGACGGATCAGAGCATCGATGGTCTCCGTCATGTGGGTGTCCCGAAGATTCCAGGAAGACACCCGGCCGCCGAACATGGTGCGGTAGTATTCCTCGGCGTTGCGGACCAGCCGCGCGTTCTGCTCGGCGAAGAAGCTCTCGTCCTCCGGGATCCTGCCGTTCAGTGAGGCGAACTCCGCGGCCCGGCTCTGCAGCTCCGTCAGCTGCTGAACCGCGGCATCCTGGCAGGAGGCAGTGATGCCGAGATCGGCCGCATATCCGTACGCTTGCGGATCGGCGCCGAACCCCTCGAAGCAGGAGTAGCGGCCACGCGCGCGCCGCGCCGCGTCCGGATCCACCTCGTCCAGATAGCGGATCACCGCGTCCACCGAACGCTGCAGGCTGTACAGGTCCATGCCGTAGAGTCCGACCTTCGGGTGCTTCGCAGAGATGGCCTCATTGTACTCGCGGAGCCAGTCCACGAAGGTGAGCACGTCCACGTTCCTCCACATCCATGTGGGGAATCGGCGGAAGTCGCCGAGAGCCGCGCTGGCGCTGGAGTCCGCGCCGGTGCCGCGGATGAACCGGTTGACCCGATAGGCGTCGGGCCAGTCGGCCTCCACGATCACCATCGTGAACCCCTTCTCCTCCACCAGCCGGCGCGAGATGGTGGCCCGCTCGTGATAGAACTCGTGAGTGCCGTGGCTCGCCTCGCCCAGCAGCACCAGCCGGGCGTCGCCGATCGCCGACATCAGGGGGTCGTAATCGGCGGTGTGTCCGGTCAGCGGATGGGCCGCGGCGCGGACCCGGCGGGCGAGCTCGTCGATGGATGCCATGGCTCGGTTCGCGGCGGCAGTCGGCCGGGCACGCGACCCGGCGGAGGCGGTTGTGCGGAGCGGGTGTCCGGTGCAGCCGGGCCCGCCGCAACTGACCGTAGCCGCGATGCAGGAAGCGGGCGAAGGGGGCAGCGGAGCGTCGCGGCTGGTCCTGCTCTTGCCGGTCGGGTGAGGAAAGCGAACCTCTGACGGGCGTACCGATGCACGAGACCCGCGTAAGCAGTGGGTCCGAGCTCCACGAGCGGCACCGAACGGGTCCTCTTCCCGGACTCGACGGGCTGAGCCGCTGGCTCACGCGCTACTACGGCCCGCGCGACGTCGCCCCGGGTGGGATCGGCGGGGGTGAAGACCAGGGTGGCCACCACCCGGCCGAGCTCGTTGACGGGGCCCGCTGAGCCGGGTACAACTGTACCATGCGTGCACCGGGCAGCGGCCGCGCCGCCCCTCCGGACCGGGAGGTGGCACCCGGTGGTCCGGGGTGACCCCGGTGTGATGGTCACGGGCACTGGCAACGGAGGCGGAATGGGGCGTCGGAGCGGGAAGACGAAGTCCGGAGCGGGGAATGGGGGCGGAACGGAGCTCAGTGTGGATTATCATCACTGGACCACCACCCGAGTCGAGGCGGGCGGGCAGGAGGTGACGGTCGCGACCAAGGCAGGTGTTCCCGGTCATGGCGCCCTCGACGCCGCGACCGGCCTTCTGCTCGACCATGTCGAGATCGCGCCGGGGGAGTCTCTTCTCGATCTGCACTGCGGAGCGGGCGCCCTCGCGGCCTTCGCACTGCGTCACCAGGGGGCCGGGCGCGTGGTCGCGTGCGATCGCAACCTGCTTGCCGTGCAGGCGACCCGACGCACCCTCGCCGCCAACGAGGTCAGCGCGGCCGAGGTGGTGTTCGCACCCGCCCCGGAGCCGTCTCGCACCGCCCACTTCGACGCCGCGACGATCCGCCTGCCGCTCGGTCGGCTTCCCACACTGCACCAGCTCTGGACCGCCGCATTGCACCTGCGACCCGGAGGGCGGTGTTATCTCGCGGGTGCCAACGACGAGGGGATCCGCACGGCGCTTCGGCAGATGGAGGAGATTTTCGGTGCCGTTCAGGTGCTCGGCTACCGCGGAGGCAACCGCGCGGGGCTGGCGATCCGGCCCGGCACACTTCCCGATTCAGTGACGGCTCACCCGCTCGAGTGGACGGATCCCGACATCTTTCATCACTTCACCGTGGAAACCCCCGCCGGTCCGCTGGCGATGCGCTCCCGGCCGGGGGTATTCTCGTGGGACCGGCTGGACGTCGGCAGTCGGGCGCTGTTGGCGGCGATGCGCGTCGAGGCGGGGGACCGCGTGCTGGAGCTGGGGTGCGGCTACGGGGTGGTGGGCGTCGCCGCGGCAGCGCTCCACCCGGACGTCCGGGCTACCCTCGTCGACGTCGACTCGGAGGCGGTCCGCTCCGCCCGGGAGACCGCGGCCGCGAATGGCCTTCAGGTCCGGGTGGAGGTGTTCGCGAGCGATGGCGCCGCCGAGCTTTCCGATCGCCGGTTCGACGTGGTGCTCACGAATCCGCCCTTCCACCTCGAGAAGGGCACCAACCTCGCCTTACCCGAGCGCTTCATTCACGACGCGGCCGCGGTTCTGCGCCCGGGTGGTCGCCTGTTCCTCGTGGCGAACCGGACGCTGCCGTACGAGCGCTGGCTGAATGCGGCATTCGGTGAGCACCAGGTGGCGAGTGATGGCAGGGAGTTCAAGGTCCTCAGCGCGGTAGCGCGACCCTTGCAGCCGGAAAAGCGGCGGTGACTCCGCGCGCCCGCGTCACGCACCACTCGCCACGCGGTGCGGCTTGCTGGAGCTTGAGCAACCCGGTCCGGGATTCACATGGCCACTACCACGCCTCGCCGCACCCGCAACGCCGACCGCAGCCGAGAGGTGATCCTCGACGCGGCGGAGCGGCTCTTCGCCGAGCGTGGTTTCCAGGGTACCAGCCTGCAGGACATCGGCGACGCGGCGAGCGTGTCACGCGGCACGCCCAGCTACTTCTTCGGCTCCAAGGAGGGAGTCTACCGCGCCGTCCTCGACCGGATCTTCGGGAGCGTCGCGGATCTGGTGCGGAGGCAGCAGGAGCAGGCGCTGGGAGTTCGTGCCGGTCCCGACGAGGTTTTCGCGCGGGAAATCGCCGGCTACATCGGCTTCCTTGCGGAACGCCCCAATTTCGTCCGTCTCCTGCAGTGGGAGGCGCTCACCGGAGGGGAGCTGCTGGCAGACCTGACCGCCCGCATGGAGGCGCTTCGGGAGAGTGAGCGGGTGATCCGCGAGGAGGTGGCGAGGGGCGCCTTCCGGCCAGTGGACCCCAGGCACCTCATGCTCAACATCATGGCCCTCTGCTGGTACCCGTTCGCGCAGCAGGAGAGTCTGATGAAGGTGATGGGAGCGGACGCCTTCGATCCGGACTTCATCGAAGCGCACGGGAAGGCGGTCACGGAGCTGGTGCTCAACGGGATCCGGACCCGCTGAGCACAGCTTCCGGATCAGCTGCCGTCGGGGAGCGACTGCAGGAAGGACCGGAGAACGCGGGCAAAGTGATCCGGCTGCTCGACCGGTGGAAGGTGGCCGGCGCCGGGGATCACCTCCAAACGCGAGCCCGGCACCGCCCGGTGCATCTCGCGTGCGAGTTCGGGGGGCGTGATCGTGTCTTCCTCGCCCACGACGACCAGGAGAGGCCGGTCCCAGTCCTCGAGCACCGGGAGGGAATCGCGTCGATCGGCCATGCCGCGCAGGGCCGCGGCGATGCCCGCCGGCGGTGTGCGCCGCATCGTCTCGGTCCAGCTGCGTACCAGCTCGGCAGGAGCACCGGTCGCAAACAGCTTCCCGGCCATGTCGGTCGCGAGAAAGTGGCTCCCCTCGGCGAGAACCCGCTCTGCGGTGTCCCGCCGTGCAGCGGCGGCGTCCGGGGAATCCGCCCCCGCACGTGTGTCGACGAGCACCAGCGCACGCAGGCGCTCGGGCCAGCGGCGCGCCATCTCCAGAGCGACGTAGCCGCCCATCGACAGCGCCACGAGCACCACCGGCTCACTGATCTCCAGTGCATCCAGGAGCGCGATCTGGTCTTTCGCGAGTCGCTCCATGGAAGCATCGGAGGCGACGTCGCTGTGGCCGTGGCCGCGCAGGTCGGGGGCGATCAGGCGCCATCCGTCGGCGAGGCGCGACTGCGTCTCCCGCCACATCCCGGCGGAAAGCGGAAAGCCGTGCAGGAGGAGCACCGGCGGTCCGTTTCCCTGCTCAGACACGGCGATCTGCACACCATCCACGGTGACCTTCATCGTTTTCTCCCGGTAGCCGTTCGAGGTGGGCCGGCCCGCAGGATCGCGCCCGGCGGTCATGGACGCGGGCAGGCGGGGAGCCGGGGGCGGCGCGATCCGGCCGCTTCGTGGCGCTGCCGAAGATCTCTGTATAGCTTGAGCCGACTGAAAATGCGAGGGTCAGCGTCACGTCGGGAGGATCGATGCAGGTGGGTTCGAGGCCGAAGCTGAAGGGATTCCGGGGAGCGGACCTGCGGATATCCGTTGCCTGTGCGATGGCAACGGTGGCGGCGTGCGTGCAGGGGGATGACGGCACCCTCCGGCGGGTGCACTCGTGAGCGAGGGTGGCGAGGGGACCGTGCGGAGCTTCGCGGTCGCGGCTCCGGGGCTGGAGCAGCTGCTCACGGAGGAACTGGTACGCCTCGGAATCCCGGCGACCGCGGTGCCCGGCGGCGCCGAATGGGAAGGGAGCGTGGCTCAGGTCCGGCGGGCGAACCTGCACTCCCGGCTGGCCACTCGCGTGCTCGTCCGGGTGGCGGAGTTCCGCGCCCGAAGCTTCCACGAGCTCGAGCGCCACGCGGGGCGGGTCGCCTGGGGCGAGTACCTGCGGGAGGGACAGGCGGTGCACCTGCGGGTGAGCTGTCGCAAGTCGAAGCTCTACCATGAGGGCGCCGTAGCGGAGCGCCTGATGCGGGCTGCGGTGACGGCGGTCGGCCCGCTCACCCCCGCCCCGTCGCAACCGGACGAGGAGGAGGACGAGGGCGACGAGGTGCAGCTCTTTGTCGTGCGATTCCTCCACGACCGCTGCACCATCAGCATCGACAGCTCCGGCGCGCCGCTCTACCGCCGCGGCTACCGGCAGGCGCTCGCACGCGCGCCGCTGCGCGAGACGCTCGCCGCCGCGGTGCTGGTGGCCAGCGGGTGGCGCGCGGACGAACCCCTCATGGACCCGATGTGCGGCGCGGGGACGATCCCGATCGAGGCGGCGCTGATCGCCCGCGATATCGCCCCGGGTCTCGCGGCCGCCGGACGGCAGCCGCGCGCCTTCGCCTTTCAACGCTGGCCGGGGCACGACGAGCAGAGCTGGCAGGGTCAGGTGGACGCAGCCCGCTCGCGGATCCGCGAGTCGGCCGGCCCACCGATCCAGGCTTCGGACCGGGACGAGGGGGCGGTGCGTGCCACCGTGCAGAATGCCGAGCGCGCGGGCGTCGGCGACGATCTGCGGGTGGTGCAGTCGGCGGTCACCGCCGTGGAGCCGCCGGCCGAACACGGCTGGCTGCTCACCAACCCACCCTACGGAGTCCGCGTCTCCGAACACGGAGAGCTTCGCAACCTCTACTCCGCCTTCGGACGCTTCGCCCGCGAAGGTCTCCCCGGCTGGAACGTGGGAATGCTCGTCGCCGACCCGCGTCTCGCCGGCCACACGCGACTCCCCCTGCGACCGGTGCTGGAGACGAAAAACGGGGGCATACCCGTCCGGCTCATGGTCGCGCCCCCCGCCCTGCCGTTGGACACGACGGGTTGAGCGGCGGGGCGCACGTCGACCCCGCCACCGCACCGGGGTGGGGTGGGAAGCAGCGCCGTCAGTCGCCGCGCAGGGTGTTCATCGGTTCGACCCGCGTTGCCCGGCGGGCAGGCAGGTAGCCCGCGATCATTGCCACCCCGAGGAGGATCAGCGGTACGGCGGCGAGCACCAGCGGGTCCAGCCGACCCACCTCGAAGAGCATGCCCTCCATCACCCGCGTGACCACCGCGGCGCCCGCGAGGCCGATCACGCAGCCGATCAGCGCCAGCATCCCCGCCTCGCGCAGGACCAGCAGAAAGACGTCGCCCGCGGAGGCGCCCAGCGCCTGCCGCACGCCGAGCTCGCGCTGCCGCTGCTGCACCCCGTACGAGATGACGCCGTAGATCCCCACCGCCCCCAGGAGCAACGCGAGCACCGCGAAGAGTCCCATCAACAGCGCCCCGACCCGCCGCTCCCCCAGTGACCCGGCCACCATCCGCTCCAGCAGCTGCACCTCACTGACCGGCACGGCGGGGTCGATCTCCCGGATCGCGGCCCTGAGCGGGCCGGCCACGCGATCCGCGGGGAGAGCGGTCTCCAACACCACCGTGACCGCCGCCCGTGGCCGCTGCGCAAGCGGGACGTAGACGGACGGTTCGGGCTCCGCCGCGAGGTCGTTGTTGCGCACGGTGCCGACGACCCCCACCACGGTGATGCACCCGGCGCCCCGCCAGGGATAGCGGATGCAGCGACCCACCGGGTCCGCGTCTCCCCAGTGCAGGCGAGCGGCGCTGGCGTCGATCACCGCCACGGCGGGGGCATCCTCACCGTCCTGCGCACCGAACGACCGCCCGGCGAGCAGGGGAATCCCCATCACCTGGAAGAACCCGTCGCTCACGCTGCGCAGCTGCAGCATGGGGAGCAGGTTCGGATCCTCGGTGACCTCGTCGATGAAGAAGGCGGAGTGGCTGTCCGTCCGATCGAAAGGGAGCTGGCTCGTCACGGCCACGGCGCCCATGCCCGGAAGGGCCTGGATCCGCTCGATGGCCTCCGCGTGGAACTGTCGCTGGCGTTCCGCCTCCGAGTAGCTCGTGGCCGGCGGAGAGAGGCGCGCGGCGATGCGGTGCTCCGAGCGAAACCCCGTCTCGACCCGGGTCAGCTGGGCCATGCTGCGGACCAGCAGTCCGGCCCCGACCACGAGCACCACGGCGAGCGCCACCTCGCCGACCACCAGGGCTCCCGACAGACGGCGACGGGACGCGGAAGCGTCGCCGCCGGCTCCATGCCCCTCCCGCAGCCCGCGCATCACTCGATCACCGGAGAGGCGCAGCGCCGGGGCGGCCCCCACGAGCAGCCCGCACAGCAGCGACACCGCTGCGGCGAAACCGAGCACCCGAAGGTCGATGCCGACCTCCGCCAGACGCGGTGTTTCCGCCGGCAGGAGGTGGAGGATGAGCTCGAGCAGAGCCAGCGCGACCCCCACGCCCAGCACGCCGCCCACCAGCGCCAGCACCACGCTTTCGGTCATCAACTGACGAACCATGCGGCCGCGCCCGGCGCCCAGCGCCCAGCGCCGTCCGGACCGACAGTTCACGCGCTCGCGCCGCCCCCCTCGCCAGCAGCAGGTTGCTGACGTTGACCCCGGCAATCAGAAGCACCACTACCACCGCGCCGAGCAGCAGGAGCAGGAAGGTGCGTGATTCGCCGATGATCGCCTCCGACAGCGGGCGTACCACCGCGTCGGAACGGTAGCCCGCAGGCGGCGTCCAGAGCGGGTTGGCCAGCCGCATGGCGTCGGCCATCGCTACCATCTCCGCCCCGGCCACATCCGGGGTGATGCCCGCCCGCAGTCGGCCCACGACCTGCAAGGAACCGCTTCCCCACAGCCCCGCCATCGCCCCCGGCGACTCGTCCAGCCGGACGGGAACCCAGATCTGCGTCTCCGCATCCGGGAAGTGAAAGTCGCGCGGCATCACTCCGATCACCTCGCGGGCCTCCCCCTCCAGCAGCACGGTGCGGCCGATCACGCCCGGGTCGCCGCCGTAGCGCGAACGCCAGAGTCCGTAGCCGAGCACCACCACGCCGTCACGGCCGGGGCTGTCCTCGCCCGCGACAGGGCCCCGGCCGAGCACGGGCTGCACACCGAGCGTCGAGAGCAGGTTGGCGGTGATCTGCGCTCCATTCACCCGCTCCGCCGCACCGTCACCCGAGAGGCCGATTCCCACGTCCGGACGGTATCCGGCCAGCATGCTGAAGGAGGTCGCGCTCTCCCGGGCCATCAGGTACTCGCTCGGAAGCATGCCCGTCCACACCTCGACCAGAACGGTCCGGCTCGGCAAACGGCAGCGGTCGCAGGAGCACCCCGTTGACCACACTGAAGATCGCCGTCGTCGCGCCGATACCCACGGCCAGCGTCAGCACGGCGACCGCGGCGAACGACCGGGCGCGCCACAGGGTCCGCACGGCGAAGGCGGTGTCCTGCCGCAGAGCCGCCACGGTCGCCATCGTCCTGCGATCGCGTTCGGCCCTTCCCTCCAGCCGCCCCATCTCCCGGCGCGCACCCGACACGTCGCCGAACTCCCGCAGTGCCCGCGCGCTCGCCTCGTCGCGGGAAAGGCCGGACTCCATCAGTTCTTCCGTCCGCATGTCGAGGTGGAACCGCACCTCCTCGTCCACCTCGGCGTCGATGGTCGCCCGTGTCCGCCAGGGGAGCCTGAACCGTGGAGATGGGCTCATCTGACCCCCTCCGCCCCGGCCGGCTCCAGCACACGCGACACGGCCTGCGCGTACCGGCGCCAGGCCGAGCTCTCGGCCCGCAACTGCGCCCGCCCCTCCTCTGTCAGACGGTAGAAACGCGCGCGCCGGTTGTTCTCACTCGCGCCCCACTCGGACGAGACCCACCGCTTCCGCTCCAGGCGACGCAGCGCCTGGTACAGCGCCGCGTCCTGGACCTCCAGCACTCCCTCCGTCCGCTCCCGGATCCAGCGTGAGATCCCGTACCCGTGCATCGGATCGCCGGCCAGCGTGCGAAGGATCAGCACGTCCAGCGTCCCCTGAATCAGATCGAGCGAGCGTTCCGCCATGGCGATCCCCTTCCCCTAAGGTGATGAGGGGAAGATTGAACGGGGTGCGGAGGGTTGTCAACGGTGATGTTTCAGCAGGGCTCCCGGGGCGTACAACTTGCGCCTCGGGCACCCCGTCAACACTGAACCCTGACGACGGAGGCAACCGTGCATCGCTATGGCAACGATTTCCGCTGGGGGCGCAGCGCCGGAGGTGGCGGACCATCGGGGTACGACATGGAGTTCGGAAACTGGGGCGCGCGCAGCGGCCTCGATTCAGGGTCCGGGTGGTCCGGCGGACGATCCGGGTCGCAGTTCGGAGGGGGCTGGGCGGGCGGTGGCCCGCGGCCCGGGGGCGCGCAGAATCGCTACGACGCCTTCGGCCGCCTGGACCGAGGAGGCGGCGGATACGGCGGATACGGCGGGCATGCGGGGTACGGTGGGCCGCGAGACGCCGGCAGCGGCATACGCGTGCAGGGCACTTCCCGCGGCAGTGGCGGGTACGACGGGAGGTACCGTTTCGAGCCGCGGAGCGGCCCGGGCGGATACGACCGCTCGGTGGGCGGCCATGACCGCGGCTATGGCGGCGGCTTCGGCATGGCGGGGCTGCACGAGCAGATGATGCGGGGGCGCGGGGAGGGATTCGGGTACGCGGGTGACTACCACCGGACGCATCCGATCCACCCGGATGAGGTCGGCGGCGGCCGCGGCCGGATGGATGTTCGTGGGCGTCCCGGCGGGGGTCGCTGGCGCGGCTGGTGAGCTCCCCGGGAGAACGCTCCCGCGCCCCCGAAAAGGCGGCCCGCGGCGGGTTGACACCGCCCCCTCGCCGGGTTATTCTAAAGGTCTGTTCGGGTGCGCCCAGGCGCACCCATCGCCCTGCTACCCGGGCAGTTCCCGGAAGCGGGGCGATTTTCTCACCCCGGCTCGTCCGGTGGTTTGACAATCCGGTTCTGTGATGGCCCGTAGCTCAGTTGGTTAGAGCGTCCGCCTGATAAGCGGGAGGTCGGTGGTTCAAATCCACTCGGGCCAATGGAGTGCCAGAGTAGCTCAGCTGGTAAGAGCGCACGACTCATAATCGTGAGGTCGGCGGTTCGAGCCCGCCCTCTGGTATTCGGAAGTGAGTGTCTGCCCGCTTAGCTCAGTTGGTTAGAGCATCTGACTGTTAATCAGAGGGTCCCAGGTTCGAGTCCTGGAGCGGGCGTTCGGTGGGGTACCAGAGCGGCCAAATGGAGCAGACTGTAAATCTGCCGGCTTATGCCTACGTAGGTTCGAATCCTACCCCCACCACTGGGAGCGCGCGGAGCGCGCCAATGTTGAATTGTGACTGTTGATTGTTGAATTGGGTGCTCCGGCTGTTCCGATTCAGAATTTCAGAATTCAACATTGTGGTTGTTCAGGGGCCGTAGCTCAGTTGGGAGAGCGCTTGAATGGCATTCAAGAGGTCAGGGGTTCGATTCCCCTCGGCTCCATCGGTTCGGGACGTGGCTCAGCCCGGTAGAGCACTCGCTTCGGGAGCGAGGGGTCGGCGGTTCAAATCCGCCCGTCCCGACTGAATGGTTGGCAGGTCCGGGCCCTCCGGGGCCCCCATGGTGGCCGTAGCTCAGTTGGTTAGAGCGCCAGATTGTGGCTCTGGAGGTCGGGGGTTCGATTCCCCTCGGTCACCCTGTCGGAGGTGTTTGCGGGCATAGCTCAGTTCTTCGCACGCTGCGCGTGCTCAGGGCGGCGGCGTTGGAGCTTCGGGCGGCAGCGGTGGCGCAGCGAGTTCGGTGTACATTGCGGGCATAGCTCAGTTCTTCGCACGCTGCGCGTGCTCAGGGCGGCGGCGTTGGAGCTTCGGGCAGCAGCGGTGGCGCAGCGAGTTCGGTGTACATTGCGGGCATAGCTCAGTTCTTCACACGCTGCGCGTGCTCAGGGCGGCGGCGTTGGAGCTTCGGGCAGCAGCGGTGGCGCAGCGAGTTCGGTGTACATTGCGGGCATAGCTCAGTTGGTAGAGCGCAACCTTGCCAAGGTTGAGGTCGCCGGTTCGAGCCCGGCTGCCCGCTTGCCGATCGGCCGAGGCCGGCGGTTGGGATGTTGGAATGTGCGCCCGTAGCTCAGCTGGATAGAGCGTCTGACTACGGATCAGAAGGCCGGGAGTTCGAATCTCTCCGGGCGCACCTGTGCTCCGGTGGCGGAACTGGTAGACGCGCTAGATTCAGGATCTAGTGGGGGCAACCCCGTGGAGGTTCGAGTCCTCTCCGGAGCATACGCGGGAAGTTCGGTGACGTGCCCAGGTGCTGAAACTGGTAGACAGGCCAGACTAAGGATCTGGTGTCGGAAACGACGTGGAGGTTCGAGTCCTCTCCTGGGCATCGCAGTTGCAGGACCTGGTTCGTACGGCCCTATCGTCTAGCGGTTAGGACGCGGCCCTCTCAAGGCCGAAACCCGGGTTCGATTCCCGGTAGGGTCACTCGGTAGAAGTGACGCAGGTAAGCCAGAAAAGCCCCCGTTCGCCACCCGGCGTGCGGGGGCTTTTTCGTCACTGTACATCAGAATGTACATGGGATTCACGAAGCACCCCCGCGCTGCACCTGGAGAGGCGTCCGCCACGAGCCCGCGGTGAGCGCCCGCGCGCGCAGCTGAGCACGGTTCCCCACCGGCAGGCGGCGCAGGTACCGGAGCGTCATCGCCATCGTGCTGTGCCCCATGATGTGCTGGAGGTCCCGCGGGTCACCGCCGGCGAGCAGGTAGTGCGTCGCGAACACTCCTCGCAGATCCTTCCATCGCACGTCCGGGCGGCCGATCGCCTCGCGCACCATCGTCCAGCGAGTCTGGATCATCTTGTTGGTGAACGGCGCCATCGGCTTCCCCGGCTCCTTGCCGGCGACGAGCTGGCGCAGCCAGTGCTCCGCATTGGAGAGGACCGGCTCATCCCGCAGGAGCAGCGTCCGCGGCCGCGAGCTCGTCTTCCCGTCGCGCACCTGCAGCGTCCCCTGCTCACCGTCGTAGTCGGCGGGGATCGCCAGCTGCAGCGGCTGTCGATCGATGCCCGTGGTGACGGCGAGGCCGAGCACCGGGCGGAACTGCGGATCAGCCGCGGTGAGCGCTGCGGTGATCTCCTCGACGCTGAGCATCACCACCCGCTCATCGTTCCCGCCTGGGACGTCCGCGTCGGCAATGATGGCCAGCATAGCGCCGCGGCCGAGCTGGGCCCGCAGGATTGCGCAGACCGCCTGATGCACCGAGCGGCGCACGCTGTTCGGCTGCCTGGTCAGCACCACCCGCTCCCCCTGCCCTCGCGGCCGATCGTCACCCATCTTCGCGCGGAGGTCCTCGCCGGCGATCGCGCGGCGGTAGAGCTCCGAGAGGTGCGTCGGATCCTTCAGCCAGGAGAGCCGAGCGCCGGCCGGGGCGAGATCGAGCACCACCTCCATTCCGCCGGCCTGTCGGAAGTCGGTGATCTGCTCCTTCAGGCCACCGGCGCGCTCCTTCCCTGCCCCCGCCGGCTTGCCCTCGATGATGTCCACCAGGAGCGGATCATCGCGGCGATCGCGGAGCGCCTGCAGCGCAGCGGCGCCGTCGATCTTCGCGACGTGCAGCTCCTCCGGCGTCAGGCTCCGGTCGGCGACCATCTGCACGAGGTCGCCGTAGCCGCTCACCGCCAGATCCTGGAGGGAGCGCTCCACCGCGGCCGCGGTCGCCTTGCTCGTCTGCCCGGTGCTCATCCGGGGCACGTCGACGGCGCCGGCGCGGAACGGCCCCATCCAGTACTTCCTGCTGCCAGGCCTCTTGAAGACCATGGTCAATCCTCCGCTGGGGTGTAGCCGAGGTACTTCAGGATGTCGCTGCCCTTGTAGAGCACGATCCCGCGGTTCGGACCCACGCGGGTCTTCGGCAGCATCTTCTCTGGGATCCGGTACACGCTGTCCGGGTGCAGCGGCCGCGTGGGGTTCAGGTACCGGCGCGTCTGCTGCACATTGTATAGCCCATCGGGGTGCGGGAGGAGCACCTCCGGCCCGTCTTTGACCATCACCCCTCTCCCTCCGTGCGGGCAGCGCGGTTGAGCGGCCACTCTATTGAGCCAACGTGCGGACTCTCCCTCTCCCCTGCCGGGGCCTCTCCCGGCGCCCCGAGGGTGCGGATCAGGCGGGCGGCGGCGTCCATCTCGCGAAGACGCAGCTTGCGCAGTTGCGGCGGGTTGGTCGCTTCGATCACAATGTTCGTTTCGCAGCACGGACACCGGCTGTACGTGGGTTCCTCCAGCCGCGCGGCCTCGGGGTCGGGGGCGGTGCAGCAGGTTCGCTCGACCCGCACGCGGACTGTAAGCATCTTGCCACAGTCGGGGCAGAGGTCGTCGGGTTCGGGGTCGCTCTCGTCCTCTGCGGGCGGGGCGGGGATGGCGCGACCACAACCCACGCATGAACCATCGTCGATGAAGCAGAAGCAGTGCTCGCAGACCCCCGGCGGCAACCGGAGTACGACCCCTGGCCGAATCTCGACCCGGCGCTCCCGCGCTCCCTCTGCCGGGGCGGGGCGGCAGTCAACACACCGACTCATACCGTTGATGATCTGATGACACGCCTTGCATCGTTTCAGCCCCTGCGCATCGTGATAGAAAGTCTCCTCGTCTGCCGGGGCGGGGGTGGGGCGGGTCACGCGACACCTCCAGCCACGAGGGCGAACCACAGCACCTTGCACCCGACGTGTAGTGCCTGATCGGTGCGGAAGCCGAAGCGCCCCTCACACTTCCCGTAATCGATTCCGAAATGCAGAAGCGTCTCGGCAGCACCGAGGACGGGGGACCCGGTGATTAGCGCTACGACGCCGCCGTGGATGAGCGCGTGCATCGCGAGTATGATCCACCAGTCGAAGCCGGGGATCGGCGCCGTGTGGTTCTTTCCGCGCGCCAAGAAGTCGCCCTGTAGCGGGTAGTCCGCGACCGCGTGGCCGGCCAACAGTAAGATGAGCATACTGCCTCCGTCATTGGGTGAGGCGAACGCGGGCGACCTACCCGCCCATCGCCAAAGCATTTTCAATCGCATCGAGGGCACACTCCCGGCACACGACAATCGACCACGGGGCGCCATCCTCCGCTCGTGCTACCGCCTCGTGCACGTATGTTCGACCGTCGCCTGCAACGGAATGCATGCAGACCGGCAACTCCCCGAGGAGCACTTCGGCCGCCGCGCGGCGCTCCGCTGCCGTCTCCCGCGTCTCCCGCTCCCCCGCAGGGGTGGGCTCCCGGTGTCCGCAGGGGCAACCGGCGACCGGGCAGGGGACGCGCGGCTCGTGGCGGTGCCCGCAGAGTACGCAGGCGAGGAACGCTCCCATCACACGCCTCCTTTCAGATCGCGGAGGTGGCGGTTAAGCACTTCGTCTCCAATCGCCACAAGGGCGTGTATCTCATCGCCAGGTATCCAGACCCAACCCCAACCCGCGTCATTGCCGAAAAAGTCCAGCCCAGCGCACCTCGCCTGAGCGGTAGCGACCATCAACTCAGACAGCAGGTGCGTGCCGACCCACGTACCGCCGTCTCGCTCGGGCGGGCGCTGAAATGGGTCCTCCTCTGCCGGAGCGGGGGTGGGGCGACCCCGAGATCCTTGCGCCAGAACGAGTTCGTCCACGAGGTTGCGAATCCTAGTCGCATAACCGGAACGATCTCCGTAGCGCGCCAGATTCTCGATCTCCTCTCGCAATGCCGCCAACGCCGCACTCGCCTCCCGCTCCCCCGCAGGGGTGGTGGGGCGCTCCAGTTCGTTCGTGGCGCGTGGCGACCGCACGTCGTATTTCTCATCCATCACTCCACCTCCGTGGTGAGGGTTGGTGCGCGGGCGGCGACTACCAGCTTTGTCGGTGGAGTCGTGATGCGCGGCAGCGCCTGCTCGAGCGTCTCGCCTTCCTCCATCTGCTCCGCGGCCGCGGTCCACTTCTCGGCCTCGTCGAGGAGTTGGTGTCCCTTCGCCCGAAGGTGCGCGCCGAACGCGAACGTGTCTTCCCTGGTGAAATCACCGACTCGTTTCCGAATTCCGGTGCTTCCCACAGGAAGAACCATCTCCAGAGGATCCCCGCTCAATCGCCAACTCGGTTGGGCACCACGCGACGCCGGCGTTATTCCGAGCGGAATACGTGGAGCAGAAGCGCGCTCGGCCGGAGCTGCCGCAGTCGAAGCCACCTTTGACGGACCTCCACGCTTCCAGACTTCCGCCTCAGTAGCCTTCAGCCAGTAGAGACCGACCTTCTCCCAGTACGACGCGAGCTCTACCGGGTTGGCTCTCAATTCTTCGTGAACCATTCGGATTGCAGCGTCGACGGGGCAGCGGTGCTCGAACATCGTCTTCCGGATCCGGTCGTACATGGCTGCGATTGCCTGATCATCCATGGTCTTCCTCAGTGACAGGACGCCCGGGGCGCTGGAGGCGCGCGGGCAGCTGAGCTCGTATGGCGTGCCCCAGACGTCCGATCTTCATGCGAGGGGAGCGAAAGTGGCTGAGGACTGGCGGATGTCACCTTCGCGATGGCCTTCCTCCACTCCCCTCACGGGATGCTTTCCACGAGCGACCTTCCACGCGTCCAGCAAGATCGCTTTGGCCGTCACCCGCAGAGCGTCTGCGTGACGGTGTCCATCGCTCCAGTGAATTCCGCCGGCGGCCGAGCAATCGAACCCGACTGCGGTGCGTTCCCGCCCCAGGTTCTTCTCCGCTCGAAAGCTGGCAGTCTTCGCGTAGGCCAGGTCACAGAAATCGCACCCATGGCCTTGCGGGAGCATTGGCGGGTGCGTCTCCACAGACCGCTCCCGCCGGCTGTCGTAAACCGGACGGTAGGGGCTGGCCCGGTGCTTCATGCACGGGTCCGCTACACGCTTGATGGCGTAGGCTCTAAGACGCGTATTGAAACCTGGATTCACACCTGCTCGCCGCCGGATCGCGTGGCCGCCACTCACGTGAAGCCCAACGTATTTCCAGACCGCCGCCGGCTGCCGGAACTCCTCCAACGGGGGCATGAGCCCCAGGAGAAAGAAGATCGCCGACCCGATCCCAACCGTGGACACCTGCCACTCGCCGAGCGGCGTTCCCGACATCGTTCGTTGTAGCTCCTGCATCAGCTGACTCCGCACCTTTCTGAGCGCCGGCACCTGCTCACTGGACCATGCCAGCGCAACTGCGGGCCAGCCGTCCTCGGTGAACCGAGCAATCTGATTTTCGAGGCTGATCACCACGCGCTCGACGTTCTCTGCCTGTTTGGCGAGAGTCCGAAGGGTGATATGCTCCGAGCCCCTGCTTTCGGTAGCCATTCAGCGCCTCGCGTCTCCTGGTTCAGTCAGCCGCCATCGCGGCGGCGTCTCTGGGTTCATTCTCCATCCGCTTCGCGAGCTCCTCCGCACGTGACGCCAGGTGAGCCGCTCGCTTCTTTTCCGGCTGATGGCGAGCAAGTGAGGCCAAGGCCCTCAGGAGCTCGATATCCGCCGGCGTGCACTGGTAGGTCACTGTCAGGGACTCACATCGACCATCATCAAGCAGCCGCACCTTCCCGCTCCTCAGCGAAGTCGAAGAGCGAGGGCATGCTCGCCCCCTCCGCTGCGGCCTCGACATACTTTACGCCATCCATGAAGTAGCCCGGGTTGAGCTCCGTCGCGATCGCCTTCCGGCCGAGCTTGATCGCCCGGTACGGAACGGTCATGAGCCCGCCGAATGGGTCGTAGACGGTCTCCCCCTCCATGCTGAACTGGACGATCAGCCGGTCCACGATGTCGAACTGGAGCGGGCAGAGGTGCATCTCCTTGCCCTTGGCGTGCTGCTGCCCGTTGAGCGTGAGCATCCGGGTGACGTCGCTCCACACGTCCGGGTGCCAGGAGTGCGGTGGGAGGAGCATGAACGTCGGAGGGAGAGCGCCTCGCGCTTCGAGCGCCTCGCCGATCTTGACGTGGTGCTCGAAGTCGTAGACCTGCGAGCCGTTGAAGGCGCGCCAGATCCGGTAGACCTGATCGGCCGGGAGGCCTTCCAGCTCCTCCGCCCGGAGGAGGCGGTCCCCGCTCGAGCGCATGAACCCGTGCGCGTCCAGCTGCCACCGGGCCCGGGAATATCCCTCCGGGTTCTCCCAGCCGTCCTTCGTGGCCAGCTTCTTCGCCTTGACCACCGGCACGTCGGCGTAGCCGTTGCTGTTGTCTGTCGGGGGCTTCCGGAACAGCAGCACGTACTCCGGGAGCCCTGCGCCCATCTTCGAGCCGTCCTTGCACTGCTCCGTCCAGCCGAGGCGGTAGGTCTGGTTGTTCTCGCGCACGACGTCGGTGACGACGGTCTTCATCCCGAGGAAGGCGAAGCCGTGCTTCTGGTAGTGCGCGATCGCTTCGCAGTGGAACGGGTTCACCGTCTGGAAACCGAGCCCGGTGAGCCCGCCCGGGACGATCCGGTCCTTCACGTGGATCGCGGCCACCCGGCCGGGCCGGATCACCCGGAACAGCTCCGGCGTCAGGAAGTCCATCTGCGCCCAGAAGTGGGCGTTGTGGTCGGTGTGCCCGAAGTCGTTGTAGGAGGGCGTGTACTCGTACTGAGTGGAGAAAGGGATGGAGGTGACCATCAGGTCGGCGGAGTTCTCGTCCATCCGCTGAGCCTCCTCCACGGCGTCGGCGTTGATGAGGCGGAACCCCTCACCGCTCACCTCGATACGCTCCACGCCGATCGATCGCTTCAGCGCGTCCGCCATGGCCGCCTGGGACAGACCGTACTCCCGGATGATCTCACTCATCTGTTGCACCATGTGGTTGTGCCGCTGCCACTTCGCTTCGAGCACCTTCCGAATGCCGCGCTCCGCCTCGGAGTAGATGAGGTCGATTCGGACCGGGCTCGGCTGGAGGAACCGGTGGATGCGGTGGATGGCCTGGATGAAGTCGTTGAACTTGAAACCGATGCCGAGGAACACGGCGTGTGAGCAGTGCCGCTGGAAGTTGCAGCCGCTGCCGGCGATCACCGGCTTGGCGGCGAGCTCCGGGAAGCGGCCGTCGGAGAAATCGATGATCGCCTGCTCGCGCTCCTCGAGGTCCTGGGATCCGTAGACGGAGACGATCCCCGGCACCGCGGCCTCGATCGCGTGGCGCTCGGCTTCCAGGTCGTGCCAGATGATCCGGTGAGCGGCGGGGTCCTCCGCCCGGATCTCCATCAGCTTCGAGATGCGAGACGAGAGGCTCTCGCGCTTCGTGCGGGCGGCGTTCTGCACGCCGATCGCTGCGTTGGCGAACATCCGCACCTGGCCGTCGCGCTCCTCGCCCGCCTCTTTGGCGTGGTCGGTCGGTACCTCGTGCCACCGGATCTCCATCGGCGGGAGCGCGTAGCCCTCGTCGCTGAACCCGAGGTCGGACGGCCGCTGGATGAACAGCGCCCACGACGCCACCCAGAGCCAGAACTCCCGCTCCTTGTGTGGGTGGATGGTCAGCTGGTCGGCCTTCTCGGAGTTGCGCTTGAAGAAGCGGGTCTTCGCGGCCGAGACGTCCATGATCCCGAGGTACGCCGAGTAGGCGAGCAGCTCGATGTAGTCGTTCGGGCTCGGCGTAGCCGTTGCCACGAACCGGTACCGGACACCCTCGCTGCGCACCCGCTCGTGCATGCTCTTCCCGTCGCCGGCGAAGAGGCGCATGAACTCCCGGAAGGTCTTCGTCCCCCCGAACCCGCGGAGCACCGACGCCTCGTCGAGGCTCGCGGCCGTGAAGTGCCGCGGATCCAGTTTGCCGTCCCTGACGGTCTCGTAGTTGGTGATGTAGATGCCGGCCTCGCCCGCCTCTTCGATGCGGCGGATGAACCGGATCGGGACGCCTAACATCTCAGCATCGCGGCGGAACTCCTGTCGCACGCCGAGCGGGGCGACGATCAGCCCCCGACCGCCGGCGCGCTCCAGGACGAGGCGGAGCGCCTCCAGCTGCATGACGCTCTTCCCGAGTCCGAACGCGGCGAATATGGCGCGGCACCCACCCTGCACGGCCCACCGGACCGCCGCGCGTTGGTGAGGTTTCAGGATCGGGTTTACCTCTGAATCCGCCACGTCGAAGCCGAGCCGCGGGGCGGTGACAGCCTTCGCCTTCAGGAAGTCGAGGTATGCGCTCATGCCACCCTCGCCTTCCGCACGACGAGCTCTGCGAGGTTCGCCCCGACCAGCGCCTCGGCCATCGGAGGGCAGACAGAGTTCCCCACCATCCGAACCTGCTCCGTCTTCGTGAGCCGCCGGCCGTCCGCGCCGCGGTCGATGATGTACCCGTCGCGGAAGCCCTGCGCGCGGTAGAGCTCGCGCGGCTGGAGCATCCGCATGGCGATGTCGGCGATGACGTACGGCTCGCCGGCGACCGTCACCGTGACGAGACCGAAGCGATCCTTCGTCGTGACGGTGGGGGAAGGATCGGAGACCTCGGCGCCGTCACCGGTGCCGTAGTACTTCGCCAGGAAGGCCGAGACCAGGCTCGCTCCGTTCCCACTCGGCACCACGACCGGCGACGGCTCCTCGATCGACCGCGTCCGCGGCTCCTGACCGGCGCGCTCTCCGTACCGCGGCACGAGGTAGGGAGCCGCGAGGATGTTCCGGCCTCCACCGGTAACGGTCGGGAGAGGCTCGTCGGCCCCGTGGGGGGCGTTGTTGGTGTTGTTCGGCACCACGACCGCGGCCGCGAGGGCGAAGCCGCCCCCTTTCGGATGCGCGGTGATCGTCCGCAGCGGCTCGCCGCCGGAGTTGGCTGCAGCGCTCCCGGCGTTCTGCACCGGGACCACCACCGGTGCGACGAGCGCGCTGTCGCCCTTCGCCGTCACCGTCTGCATCGGCCGGTCGAGCGGACGCTCCGGCGACTGCCCCTGCCGGCCGCCCACGCCGACGATGTACGGCTTCGGGCTCTCCACCACGTAGCGCATGACGCCGCGCGCGATCCGCCGCATGGTCGCGTCGGCCAGCGGCCTGACCGGCGGGGCCTGACCCTGCTCCCGGCCCCACGCCTTCGCCTCCTCCCGGGTGGCGAAGATCGAGAGCATGGGAATGGACCAGTCGATGCACTCTGCCGCCGTGCGGTACGGCTTCAGCCCCTTCGCCGGACCGTGCGTCGGCGCCGGCCAGACGATCGGCTCCCCGTCGCACCGGGCGATCAGGAAGAGCCGCTTCCGGATCGTCGGCGCGCCGTAGTCGCAGGCCCGGAGCTCGCGCCACTCCACCTGGTACCCGAGCCGCTCCAGCGAGCGGACCCACTTCCGGAAGGTGCGGCCACGGCGGCGGGGACAGGGCCGCTGCGCGTGAGGCGGACCGACGAGCGGCCCCCACTCGGCGAACTCCTCGACGTTCTCCAGCATGATCACCCGCGGGCGAACCTGACCCGCCCACCGGGTGACCACCCATGCGAGGGCGCGCCGCTTCCGCTCCTTCGACCGGATCGGCTTCCCGCCCCGCGCCTTCGAGTGGAAGGTGCAGTCGGGGGAGGCCCAGAGCAGGCCGGCCGGCCGCCCCTTCGTCACCTCGCGCGGATCCACCTCGAAGACGTCCGAGACGAAGTGCTGCGTCTGCGGGTGGTTCGCCTGGTGGAGCGACACGGCCGCGGCGTCGTGGTTGATGGCGATGTCCACCTGACGGCCGAGCGCCTGCTCGATCCCGGACGACGCGCCGCCGCCGCCGGCGAACAGGTCGACGATCAGCTCGTCGTGGAGGTCCAGGAGCATCTGAGGGAAGAGGGTCACCGGGCACCTCCCTGCGTCGGGAATTCGCGCACCTGGAGGTCCTCCGGCCACTCCCGCATCCATCCGCCCTTCCTGTCCCGCAGCTGCAGACGCTCGCTGGCCTCGGTGTCGAAGGGCCGGGCACCGAGCTGCTTCACGAACACCGCGACGCCGGCGGCGCGGCACTGGTCGACCAGCTGGCGCGCCCAACGGACATTGAAGCCGCGGGCGCCGCCACCGCTCTCGCCACCGACGATTACCCAGTCGATCTGGCGGGGTGGATGCTCGAGGACGTGCAGGCCGGTCGCCCCGTCGAAGTCCACCAGGGTGAGATCCACCGGGCCCAGCAGCGGCTCGCAGGAGAGGAAGCGCACCGCCGCCGGCGTCCTGAGCAGGTGAGGGATCCGCGCGTCGGCCGCGGCCTGGTCCTCCACCGAGGTGCCGAGCCAGACGTTGGGGAGCGGCCACTCCATCGGCGGTCCCGGCTTCCCGAGGTCACACCGCCGGTTCCACACCCGCCGACGGGACTCCGGATCGGAGAAGTACTCCGCCATCCGCTCCGGCCGCTTCGTCAGCACCTGGTACGTGTGCTGAGGGGTGGCTGCCATCACCGCGAACACCCGATCGATGAAGGCGAAGGGCACCGACTCGTGGAACAGGTCGCTCATCGAGTTCACGAACACCCGCCGCGGCTTCTTCCAGCTGAGCGGCTTCACCAGTGCCCGCTCGTCGAAGGTGATCTTCCCGGTGAAGACCGCCCGCCGAGCTGGACCGACGCCCCGCATCGCCGCGGTGCCGGAGTACTTCGCCGCGATCAGCTCGTTCGGGTTGCCCCCGAGCCGGATCGCCTCCTTGGCAGCGTAGCAGTTGCGGCACCCCTCGCTGACCGGACTGCAGCCAGCGATCGGGTTCCACGTCTCGTCGGTCCACTCGATGGAGGAGCTCATGCGATGACCGCGATCTCCGCCGGCAGCTTCTCCCGGAGCCACGCGGCCGTGTCCTTGATCGTCTGCAGCTGCCAGGCGCCGCCGTCGGCCTCGAACATGGCCGCCTCGACCCCGGCGCCCTTCTCCTGCAGCCGGATGATGAACGGGCTTCCCGGCTGGAAAACCTCCGGGAAGGTGCGGTATGGGTACAGCTCGGCAGGACTCGGCACCCGGACGTTCTCCACCAGGCGGATCCCTCTCTTCGCCTGCACCGACTGGCTCACCCCGTCATCGTCCTGCTGCACCCCCTCCTCGACCTTCACCGTGCCGAGCACCTGGAGGAGCTCCCCGCGCACCTGTGACTCCTCGAAGAGCGCCATCAGCGCAATCCGGAAGTCGGCGAGCGGGAGGTAACGGCCGAAGCCGAAGCTCGGCACCGCTGCGAAGCGGTTGAGGTTCTCGGCGCGTAGGTAGGTGAATCGCTGGTGATGCTCGCCCTCCAGCCGCGAGCGGAGGCTCACCACACCCGGTCCCTCGACGTGCACGACCAACTCTTCGAGGGTGAGCTCGTCGCGGTTCGCCTGGATGTAGTCAGCGAAGCCGGTGAGCGTGTGCACCACCAGCGCGGCCGGCTCCGGCACCTTCGGGGTGCGCACGTGGTGGAGTTGCACGGTGCTGAACGTCTCACCGTCGATGATGACGGTCTTCTCCTCGCCCTCCTGGGCCTTCGCGCCGAGAGCGGCGATCGCGTCTACGTAGCTGGCGTCCATCATCGGTTATCGGGCCTCCGCTCTGGCGGTGATCGGTCGGACGGCGGGATCGCTGCCCGGGGTCTCATCGAGCTCCATCTGCCGCGGGTCCTTCCCCTGCGCGATCAGCCGCCCGTCCCGCGTCTTCCCGAAGTACGCCATCGCGCTGACGGAGCGCGGCCCGGCGGTCTTCAGGCTGATGTTGTACGAGAGGTCACCCAGCTCGCGGCTCTTGTGCGGCTTGACCTTCACCTTCAGCGTGATCTCCCGCACCGCCTCAGGGTCGGTGTTCGGATCCGCGATGTTTCGGAGCAGCTCCTCGAAGCGGTTGTTGAACAGCTCGGCCGCCCCACCCCCGTCGAGGGTCTCCAGCTTGATCTCCTGCAGTTCGCTCATGATCTGCCGTAGCGTTGGGTGTGAGTCGTGCTCTCGGGACGGAAGAACCCGAGCATGCCCCTGCAGGGCTGGAACGGCAGGGGCTCCGGCTCCTCGAAGACGAAGCCGATCGGCCCGATGAACCAGGGAGAAGGGTGCACCTGAACGCAGTCGATAAGGCGCGCGCGTCCGATGATGCCTCCGCGCTGAAACTCCTCCACCGCCGGCATCGTGATCTCAGGGAACTCGCTGCGTACGAATTCGTAGCCAGCCTCGTCGAAGGTGCGGCCCGCATGCAGCCCCACCCATCCGCGAACCGCCGTGGACCACCCGCGGTTCTCCACGGGCTTGATGCCTTGCACGATCAGCCACGCCCACGGCTGGCGAATGCTCAGGCAGGGTCCCGTCTTCACGGTCTCCAGGGTCACTCGGCTGCCCCCGCGCAGACGCATTCCTTGTCGTTGAGCGAGAGCACCAGGGTGGATCCGGAGACCAGCTCGAATGCCCGCTGCGTCGGCAGCAGCGCCGTGATCGTCACCAGCGCGTGGCCATCGGCACGGGTGGAGAGCGTCACATGCGTCTCACCGGGCGCGAAGCCGAGATCATCCTCGGGAGCCGCAGCGGGCTGTGGCTCGTCGTTCGCACCCAGGAGGGCGGCGAGAAGAAGCGCCTCACCAACCGAGCCGGGCTTCGGGGCGTTTCGGTAGGTCTGGAGCACCTTCCTCGCGAGCTTAAGGCGATCACCCTCCTCGGGCGGCAGGCGCCGGATGCGGTCCAGTTGCTCGAGCATGTCCGGGTTGACCACGAAGCTCTCCTCCGCCTCGGCGTCACCGGTGCCGGTGGTGAAGTGCTCCCACTGCGAGCCACTGGTGTTGCCATTGATCACGGCGGCCGCCGGCACCTCCGTGCGGATGTCGGCGTGCGTCACTTCCCCCTCCTGTGCCGCCTGCTGCAGCGCCTGTCGGGCCCGATCGAGGAAGTACTTCCCCTGGTGCTCGGCGAGGCGGATCCCGAAGCGCTCCTCCATCAGCGTCTTCATGCCGATCGCGTCGAGGTCCGGCCTCTTCTTCAGCTGCTCCCGGGCGTACGCGTTGCGCAACTTCTTCTCTTCCTCAGTCGCCCGGCGCAGGTCGGTGTACGTTTCCGCCGACATCGGCATCTCCAGTTCAGGTTCCGCCGGCATCGGCGCCGGCCGCGTGTCCATCATCTCCTCGGTCACCACCCGCGGGCGCTCTGTCCGCTGCACCTGCAGCGTCACCGCCATCACCCGCTCCATCTGCTCCGGATCGTTCCGCAGCCAGGGGTACCGCTCCGCCGCTACCTCGCGCAGCTCCGCCTCCGTCGCGTTCCACCGCAGCTCGAGGATCGTGCGGGCGTAGATCCGGAGCTTCACCGGCCCCTGCCTCTCCCTCACCCGCTCCCGCGAAGCCGCTCGCTCACGGGCGAGGTCCACCGGCGCGGCCGAGTATTCCGGCCGGAATGATTTCATCAGATGGGCGGGGCGAGCGGGATCCGCAGAGCGCACTCGGCCGCGATCTCTTCCGAGGGTCCGGTGAGCTCCACGCCCAGCAGCACCAGCGCCCGCCTCACGTCGTAGTCGTCACCCGCCGTCGGCATCTCGCCCTTCCGCACCAGCAGCAGCTCCTGGGACGCCGGCTCATTCTCCGTCGCCGGCGTGATCAGCCACCGCACCCAGAGCCACCGCGGCGCCACGCCCGGTCCCGCCACCACCGGACGCGTCAGCACACCCACCCGCTCACCCCGCTTGCCCTCCGCACGCATCTGGAGCCAACCGAGGGCCCGCGTCGGCTCCTCGATCTGCAGCGCGTTCATGTCGACGCGGCGACGGCTCTGCTGTGCGGACATACGGCCCCGCGGGTGAGTGGTGGTGGTCATGCTCAGTGGATCCGCCGACCGGTGTAGCGCAGGTTCCCCGGCCCCATCTCTGGCTCGTGTCCGCGGCGGGCCCAGACGCAGGCGCCGCACGGCGTCCTCGATACTCGCTCGATCTCTCGCTCCGCCTGCCTCCGCGACGGAGCCTCCGCGGTCCGCACCGTGCTCGTGTGGCCGCAGCTCCTCGTCACCACCACCTCCGCCACTACGCCCTCGATCAGCATCGTCATCGTCGATCGTCCTGTGAGGGTGGTGCGGTGAGGGGGGAAGGGCGGCACCCCCACACCTGGTGATTCTTCTTTCCACCCGCCGCCCCGGGTGGTCTCTTCGCTCTCGTTGATGCGCCCGTGGTTGGCCCGTTAATCCGCCGGGCGCGTGACCCTGTCCGGACCGCCGGTCTGAACCCATCGCCCCGGAGGCCGCCAGTGGCGCCTCCCGACGCATTGTTCAGTCGTGTATGGGCCAACCAGCTCCGGGGGCGAGGCGGCGGGATCCGGGAAAGGCTCCGCAACCCTGTTGAAATGCCCGCTCGCTCTCGCCACCGGGGCCAACCTGTCCTGCGTTGCTGCGACCACCTCATTGAGCAGCTGCTGTCCAACCTCGAACGGATCCTCAGCGATCACCGGCCCGCCGATCAGCTGGATCCCCAGGGCGAGGAGCTGCAGCGCCGACATCATCACGCCGGCTGGAGCTCGTCGACGTCAGCGGCCATCAGCGCGCGGCCTGCATCCGTCAGCTGTACGCCGTCGCGGGTGACCACCGCCACCATCAGCCCGTCCTCACAGATCGCCCGCTCCTGCCCGTCGACCTTGCAGAGGTCCTGCGCCCGCCGCATCGCCTCGGCGAAGCTCGGCTCCGGTGCCTGGGGCACCACCAGTCGCACGTCGTAGCGCATCAGAGGCTCCTCCTGACGAGGGCGGCGAGATCGCCGACGGTGGTGCAGCGATCCAGATCCTCATCGAACAGTGTGATTGAGTACTCCTCCTCCAGCGCGACCACCAACCCGAGCACGTCGAGCGAATCGACGCCGAGGTCCTGCACCAGGTTCGTCGCGCACGTCACCGGGCCCGCCGGCCGACGGTGGATCTCCCGGGTGACGATCTCGGCCACCCGCTGCTCGAGCGTCTTCGGGTCCTGCAGGAGTGCGTTTGCCATCGTGCCGCTCCGGTTCAGGTTGGGGCCGCTGACACCATGTCCATCTCGTGGATCTCCCTCGCGCACGACCCGCAGAGGCCCCGGGTGGAGTCCGGGCCGTGGAGGAGGCGGTAGTAGTCCCGGCGGAGCAGCGGACCCCGGTGTCCGTCAGCACACGTTCCTTCCGCCTTGGCGCGAAGCGCCGTGTCTGTCTCGGCTCGTATCGCGGCGTACCAGGCGGCCTCGTACCGGACGAACTCTGCCGCCAACCTGCGGCCTGCCACTTCCTCGCGGAGGGCCGAGTGCTCCGGATTCTCAAGCCGGTCGATCAGCCGCTCCGCTTCCGCCGGATCGATGGCGATTTGGACCGCCAATGCCCTCAACGCCCACCAGATCCGCCCGAAATCCTCCTCGCCGAGTTCCGCGCGCACCGCCTTGAATGCCGCGTCTCGTGCCTCGTGCGCCGCCTCGATCGGGTTCACTTCACACCTCCCGTCGCTGGGGTTTCCATCCGCGGCGCACCTGCAGCCGCTCCATCGGCCCGCGGCGCCGGAGGCGCTGGGCCTGCCTGCGCACCCATCGCGCGGCGAGGATCATCCGGTAGAGCCCCGCTCCGATCACGGATCCCACGGTTTCGATGACCACCACATCCACCTCCTTCGGGGGTGAGTACTCCCTCCGGCCCATCTGCATCGTCCCGCTGTCCATCTGCGTTGTCTCGTACGCGTCCGGGAACCACATCCGACTCTGCGCGTCGATCAGGTGCACCCGCCGCCTCTGCTGCCCCGCCGGCACCTCATCGTCCTCGACATCGAGCGAGCTGATGTGCGCCGCCGGCCTGTCGCCGGCCTTGGGACCGACCGTGATCCGAGCCGAGTGGTTCGAGATCACGCCACCGCCTGCTCGATCAGCTCGGCCGCCCCGGCGGAGGGCGACAGCACCTCCCGCAGCTGCAGCGCGCTCCACACGTGATCCACCTCCACCCCCGGCACCCCGTGCCCGTAGATCACCAGCCCCCAGCTCCCGTCCTCGTGCTGAGCCGCCATCGCCGTGGCGCGGGCCGCCACAGCGGTGACCGTGCGGGCGTCGTAGGCGGCGCGGATGCGGAAACCCGACTCCTGGAGTGAGGCGATCAGCTCTTCACGTGTCATCTGGCAGTTTGATTGGAGCGATGGTCGTTCTGGCGAGCGCCAACCCCGACGTCATGGCCAACGAGGTACCCGTCGAGGTAGCCGGGGCTGATGGACCGTACGGATTCGAGGACGGTACCCGCCAATCCGTCTAGGAAGCCGTCTTTACAGCCGCGGTGCTCTTCCGTTGCGAGTCGGTAGCGGAACGATGCCACCGCGGCGGCGCGTAGCTCAGAGGGGGTGCTCACTCGTCTACATTCCTAGTTGCGACCTGCCGACGGATGAGGCGGTCGAGCTCTCCCCGCGTGCACGGAATCTCCTCCGCGAGCGCCTCTCGGATCTCATCGTAGACTCGGCCCTCGTAGTTGTTGACGCACATGCTCACGTCCTGCTGCGAGAACCGCCCGGTCGACCGCGCCCACTCCGCCAAGGACCGCCCGAGGATCGTGTGCAGCGCCTTCCCCAAGGACACCCCCAGGTCGAGCAGTTGATCAAGAGTCTTGACCGGGTCGTTGGGCTCGCTCATTATGTGAACGCGTTCACGCTAGCTGGTGATGAGGCGGGGTGATGTTGTCGGATCAACACGGCTGTCGGCTTCGGATGTGAATGTAAACACGTAGCGTTTACAGGTCAAGGCTCTTCATGGCGGAGCCGCCGGCAGCACGGTAACTATGGAGATTTATCCTGTGCAGCCCGATAAACTTACGGAATTCGGCGGTCGCCTCAGATGGGTGCTGGACGTCCATCTGGGGGTGGAGAGCCACGCCGAGTTCGCTCGCGATACGTTGGGCGTGCACCCTCAACAGTTATCCCGCTGGGTTAACAGCCCCACCCCTCCGAGCGAACCCTCCCTCGATTTGCTCTCTTCTAAGACGGGGATCACACGTGAGTGGCTTCGCTACGGAGTAGGCGAGCCAGCGCCTGGAATTTCAGCGGGGGGAAGCGGGGCCGGGCTGCCGGGCGAGGAGGGGATGACTGCGGAGAAGTTGATCCAGGTACTAGACCACCCGGCCGGGCTGCGGGACGTTGTGAGCAGCAAGGTGAGCCTGCAGGACATCATCAAGATCGCGTATGCGATCGCCCTCGAAGAACACTTCCCCCCGAGCGAGATGGCGAAGCTGGATGAGTGGAGAAACTCCCGACTTCAGGCGCGTGAGGTAGAGGCGAATGCCAAGAGCTGACCACCTGGTGCAATACCTGATCTCCAAGGCGATCGAAGTCATCCCTGGCTTCTCGCAGGAGCGGATTCACCCGCACGACCTTCACCGCCTTCTCAGCTGTGCCGGCCTGAGGGTCACGAGACTCTCCATCGACAGCCCGGCCGTTCGGCTGCGGGGCACCTCCCACATTGTTGTTCGGCCGAACCTCAGCTACGCGGCCGAGAGGTACTTCCTGCTGCGCGAGCTCGGGCGGTCATGGCTGCCTGTCTCCTCAGGCGAGGGCGATGACGCGGCCCGTGTCTTCGCTCTCGCAGGGCTTCTGAACGCAGAGGATCAATTCTCCCGCGGCCCGCGGTGGCTCGAGGCCAAGGTGAGGCAGCTGGAGGCGGTCCCGGGGTTGGGGGCGAAGGTTCAGATTCGAGACGACGTCCTGCGCAGTCAGCGGATCGTCGTGACACGTGCCATCTCTTCTGGGTTCGCGTGGACGCGCCTCCGATCCTCCCGGGACACTCACTGGCATACGGCGCGGCACGCCTACGAGGTTGGTCGCATCTTTCGGCAGCGAGGAGATTACGAATCGGCGAAGGGTTGGTACCGGCAGTCGATCGAGGTGGGATTGAATGTTGGTGAGCTGGAGGCGGCCGTGATGTCCACGATTGGCATGGGCGTGGCTGAGAAGTACCGTGGCAACTACCGAGTAGCCTCCACCTGGTTACGGGTTGCTTCTCGGAGGGCGCTCCGTTTCGGCTTTGACGCATTGCGCGGGGCTGCCTACCACGAGTTGGTCGCCGTCGCCGCAGAGGTGGGGGACAGCAATGCTGTGGATCGTTGGGCTCAGTTGACGTTCGACGTCTACGGGCCTGAGCACCCTCGGCTACCCTCCCTCGCCCACGACGTCGCTCACTCCTGGCTGGTCGCGGGTGAGGCGGACCGGGCGATGATGGTCTTCCGTAGCATCCTTCCGCGAGTGACCGGAGAGGAGGAGCGGCTCTTCACCCTCGCGAATCTCGCCAGAGCAGCCGGAGAGGCGGGGGACGTCGACGCTTTCGTCCACGCCTCCCAGTGCGCGGAAGCCATCATCACCGCGACGCCTCACGCGGCGGGTGTACCTGAAGCATTGTTCGCGCTGCGGCGGGGCGCTGTCGCCTTGGGGGATTCTAAGCAGATTTCCAAGCAGGTCCGCCGAATCAGGCGGTTCGCGATGAGTCAGGTCAGCGCTGGGCCAGACCAGAACCTGCGGTGTACCCGTCTGCTTATCAATGCGGTCTCGAGAGCAGCGCAGGCGAAGGTGGTTCGAAAATCCGAAGCGGCTGCAGCCCTCGCGATCCTCCTCGTGCGGAGCCTGGAGCCCGCCTGAGGGGGCGCTCAGTAGAACGCCCCCTCAGGCGTCATGCTTCAGCCTACTCCGCCGCCGTGTGTCGGAGGCGTACGAGGAGTTCCGTCCTCCTCCTCTTCATCATCCTGCTGAACCACTGGGTCGGTGAGGGAACTGCAGCCGACGGTGTTGGTGGCGACGAATGCCACCATGAAGAGGGTGAGGCACAGCCAGGCGAACTTCCGCATCGCAATCCTCCTGCGTGAGGGTACCACATCGCGGGCTCTGAGGTGAGCCGTCGCGAACATCGAAAGGCGGACCGCCTTGATCTACCTCTTGCTCATCATCGGCATCGGGCTCCTCCTGCTGGGCGCGTTCTTCATGCTCGTGCGATCCATGGAAGAGCAGGCAGCGAGCGTCCGATTCACAACCAGTTTGGAGCGTGTTGAGCGGCCGCCACCTCCTCCGATCTCGGACGGTTTGTTCCTGGCGGCAGCTGTGTCCCGGGATGCCTTCATCAGCTCTGGTGACGAGCTCGCCAAGGTCGTCGCCGCCAAGTACCACCAGAAGGATCTCTACCACAGGATCACGCTCGACAGCGGCGAGGAAGCGGCCGTCGGGTACACTCCTGGAAACCCATGGCTCGATGTCTTCGCTCGAGCGCGGCGAAAGGCGGACAGTGGCGGCCGCTACACCGGCAACTACCGCGAGTGCGGTTTCAACCTCGAAGAGCGGCGCTGGTCATATGGCGCCGGCCCTCCGGGCGCTGCAGAGATTCGTCGTCAGATCACCAGGTTATTCTCTTGAGTTGACAGCAATCTTCCACCTTCCCGCGGAGAAGCATGGCCCTTCAAGCTTGTAAGGAGTGTGGTGGTCAGGTCAGCAGCCAAGCAGAAGCCTGCCCCCACTGCGGGGCGAAGACTCCATCCGCGGCGCTGAAGGAAGCAGCCGGAGGCCTCCAGTCGTGCGGCTGCCTGCTCACACTGCTCATCACCGTCCCGTTCACCGGCGATGTGCGTCCTACTCTGACGTGATCACCCCTGCTCCGAAAACCGTCCCCGAAGCCGAGTGGCAGCTGGTTGCCAGCGAAGTGGTCGCCCGGATCCGCGTGCACCCGCTCCTGCAGGAGCTCCGTGACGCCGGGCACCCGGTGCTGATCTCCTGCCACGAGCGCGCCATTTGGGCTCACACGATCCACCGCGGTGGCGGCGACTACGGTATCGAGGCCCGCATCGAGACTCCCTCCTGGTGGGAGGGGCGCCGCCTCACCCGTGACGACTGGGTGATCCGCCTCTCCAACACACTGGCGAAAGAGGTCCGCCGGCAGTGGGCCGATCGCAGCGACCGCTCCTCAGCAGGAAGAAGTGCCACACTCAACCCCGGAAGCCAATGATGTGCCTCGTCGATTTCGCAGATGGTGAGATCTCCGGCTGGATCATCGGAACGGACGCTCACGACGTTCGTCGGCAGGTGGAGGCAAACTCCTGGTCCGACGACACTGGTCGCCTTCAGAGGGTCGCCGGCGAGCTGTATGTCCGCGAGTTTTTTCCGCCAGGGCGGCACGAGCTCCCCACCGGTCACTCCCTCCTCGTCAGCTGATCCCGCGGGCGCGGAGCCACGCCTTCGCCCGGCGCTCCACCCGCGATCCGTACTCGAGGTAGAGCAACGCCCCCGCGATCGCGAACGAACACCCCGCGAACGATAGCGCGAACGTCTTCATTTTCGTCTCCCGGTGATCACGAGTGGTGCCCGGCCGACGAGCTCCTCGCCATTGGTGGTGGAGACCTCCACCACGAGCTCGTAGTCCCCGGGTTGTTGACCGTCCTCCGCTTCCTCCACATCCCCCAGCCGCACCGCCACCAGGGTTCCGTCGATCGTCGCCGGAGGATCCTGCAGTCCGAACTGGTCCCGCGCAGGAGGGAATCCGATGCGGCGCTGGTAGGGCCCCACCACGTCAACGGAGAGGATCCCGGAAATCGAGTCTCCCTCGCGCAACCTACGTTCGAAATCGACCGCCACCCCCAGTACCTCGAGCCGGTCCTTCGTCAGTCCAAAGTGCATCGTCCCTCTTAACGAAAGATGTGGAGTCGCGCCGCCGGTGGGACCAGGAAACGGTTCCGCCTCAGGATCGAGACAGCCGCCCGGGGATCCATCAAGGCGGACGGCCATCCGGTGACAGGAACCTCAGTGAACGGCGCGGTGAGCAGCGCGCCCTGCAGGAGGTACGGAGTGAAACCCTGAACCGCCACGGCCGTGAATGGAGCGTCGAACGTATCGGCGTTCTGGGTCCCTTCCGTCAGCGTGGGTGTCCAACCGGCGACTGCGACGGCGGTGAAGGGCGCGTCGAACACCGCTGCTTCCGTCAGCGTGCCGCCGAATCCCGCGACGGGCACCGCGGTGAAGGGGGCGAGGAAGTCCGCGGGCGCGGCTACCGCCTCCACGCTCGCCGGCACCACCGCCTCCCCGGTCTGCACACCGTCCACGCGGCGGGTGACGCGCAGCTCTACGTCCTCCCCTGCGAGTGCGGTGAGGTCCACCGCGAGCAGCGTCTCGCCCGCGTCGGGGGTGCCCTCGCTCCAGTCGCCGAGGGGGGTCCAGTCGCCGTCCGGGAGCGGGCGGGCTTCGATGAGGTATTCGACGGAATCAACCGGCGTGTCGAACGTTGCGTGCGGGTCCACGGTGGATGTCCACCCCACTCGCCAACCGTCGCTGATGTCGCTGACTGGAGGTGTGACGTTGTCCGCACACCCAGACCCCACGAAGGCCATCGTTCCGTCGTCCTTGTCTACGATGAACCCTTGGTACTGCGTGGCCCGGCTGATCGTCCCCGCCTCGCCAGCCATCCACATGAAGCGGTCCGAACGCTCCCACGGTCCTGCGGGGTGCCGGGCGCGAAACACGCGGAAGTGGCTGCGCTCCGCGTAGGCCTTCCCGTCCTCACTCGCGGAGTACACGCCGTAGAACCAGCCATTGAACGGGCCGCTGACGCTGCCATGCCATAGTCTTTCCATCTTGCCGTCCACCATCTCCGGCACGATGGGGTCGCTGTGTTTCTGCCACGACGCGCCCTCGTCGCTGCTCTCCCAGAGCTGGATCGGGCCGATGGGCGAGCTCCCATCCCCGAGCGTTGCGAACTGCTGGACGACGAACAGCCACCACTTGCCCTCATGCTTTACGATGCTGGGCGCGACCCACGTCCCGTAGGCGTTGGTCGGCGTGAAGCCCGTCGGGCCGCTCGCACCATTGCCGAGCCGCTGCTTCGCGCCCACGGTGACGTTGCCGAGGTGCGTGCCGGTAATGATTCGGGACTCCAGATACTTCCCACCCGGCGCTGCGCCGCCGTACCCCTCCCCCACGAAGCGCCATGCGGCGTGCAGACCGCCGTCGGCGCGGATCACGAGGCAGGGATCGGAGAGCCAGGCGAACTCCCCTCCCACCGGCTTCGGCTCGATCGGGTTGGAAACCCCCGGCCACTCGTGCCGCACGGACAGGTCATTGCCCGTCGAGTAGAGCAGGTACGGGTTCTCGTAGGCGAAGTTGCTTTGCGGGTACGGGGTGTCGATCCATACGTGCGTCACGGTGCCTACGCCTGCGGCAATCTCCGCCGCGTCTTTGAAACGCATCCACGATCCCGGTCCGGACTGCGGGACGCGGATCGCGTTCGGGTGGACCCAGGTACGCATGAGCGCGCCGCCGTTCCACGAGACGCCGTGGCCATCGCGCGCCGTCGTGTCAGGCCCGATGCTGGCCGTAGGGGTGGTGTACTGTGCGGTGCTCATCAGAGTGACGTGATCCGGTACTGTAGGATTCGGACACCGCCGCCCCCGCCGCCGTCGTTCCAGACCCCCAGCCAGCGCGAGCCGGAGGCGCCGAGGATCGGGTTTGAGTTGTCGTTCCAGGTGTGCGCGAGCGTCCCGTCCTTATAGAGGCGGAACTGCACGCTGCTGGCGGAGATCGTCTCCATCTCCAGGTGGTAGTCGTGCGTCTCGCCCGTGACCACGGCATCTGCGAAGTCGGTGAACCACCCCTCGAAATCGCCCGACACCTGCTTGCCGAGGCGCCACATGGTGTTGTGCCGGTAAAGACGGTAGAACGTGTTGCCCTTGTTCCACCGGAGCCGCAGGTCCACGGCAAAGAAGCCGCTGCTCACGCTGAACATCTGAAGTTCAATGCTCTGGTCTGCACTGCCGGGCTCGTTCGCCTGCGCGAAATACGTATCCTCTCCCCCATTGATCGCGAGTCCGTTTTCGAGGATCCGCAGGGTGCCGGTTCCAACGACTCGCTCCCAGTTGCCACCCGCACCTGGACCTCCCTGCCATGTCGGGGCTCGTCCGAGTAGGGGCGTGTCGTCCGCCCCTACGAAGTCGTCGGAGTTGAAGACGGTTACTCCACCCCCCGCCGCCTCCACCGTCAGCGCATAGGTGTCAGCCGTGCCCTCACCCGCTGCGTTGCTCGGGGTGGCCGTGATCGTGGCGGACCCCGCCGCGACGGCGGTGACCAGTCCCGTGCTGGATACGGTGGCGATGTTGGTGTTGCTGCTCGCCCACGCCACCGTGATCGGCTCCGTACCGGTGAGGTCGTACGTGAGCTGCCGGGTCGCACCCACGGTGAGCGGCGCTTCGGCGGTGGTGATCGTCAGGGTGGCAGGCACGGGCGGTGCGTCCGTGGCCGGAATGGTGTCGATATGCTCGTCCGCCTGCGCATCGTCCTGCGTGACCACGAGCCGCACGTCGAACGCGTCATCCGTCGCGCCCTCCAGGAGCGGGTTCTGCGCGGTAGAGAACACGCTGCCGCCCACGACGCTCCACTCGCGGGCCGTGATCGTGCGGCCGGTGCCCGGCGCGCTGGTGTCGGAAAACTGTATGTCGCGAGGCATCAGACCTCCTCCCAATCAAAAGAAGCGGTGGGCGGGGGCGAAACACCCGGCGCTACCACCTCCCATGTGAAGCCGGCGACCGGCGGCGGACTGGGCGGCACCGGCTCATCCCACCGCACCCGGAACACGTACGGCCCGGCGGGCAGCACCTCCCCCGGCTGTGGTGCGAGGACCGTGAGTACCATCACCGCCTCCAGGCGAGATACCGGCCTGCGCTGCGGTACGCCTGGTTGTACTCCTTCGCCCGAAAGTCAGCGAGGCCATGCAATCCATCTGCAAGCGGACCCTGCCCGCTCAAGGGCTTGTCGTACAGACCGCCGATCGTGCGCCCGAACGTCGCGCCGAAAATCTCATCCCCCCACTCGCGGTACTTTGCCTCACCCGTGATGTGGTACGCGTAGCCGAAGGCGTGGAGCGTCAGCGTGTTCCGCTGCCTCCCCTCACGGATGGTGTTGAGATCCCAACCGGCTGCGAGGTTCGTCTCGCCCGACTTCCGGCCATCCGGATAGACGAAGTATGGCATCTGCCGCCACCGCAGATCGGGGCGCTCCGGCACCGTGCGGTCCATGTCGTAGGCCCGGATCCAGAGCCAATCGACCGCGCGGACGATGGACGCGCCGACGATGGAGTCGCCGGTGAGCTGGTGTGTGGCAATCATGCCTTCCAGCAGGATGCCGATCATGAACGGCTGCCCCCACATCTCCGACCCGTCCTCCCAGTACCATCCGCCGTCCGCGTGCTGTAATCGCGCGTAGTAATCGCGGGCGGCGGTCAGCGCCCCCGTCCGCATCTCGGCGCGCACCGCCGGATCCGGGTGCACCTCGGACAGCCACGCCCGATAGAGCAGCATGTACCCGCCGTCGCGGACGCCGTAGCCGAGTGCTGGGCCGGTGGTGTAGCGATCCAGCCAGTAGGATTGCGCCCGCATGTACGCTGCGAGGTAGTCCCAGAGCGTCATCGAGAGATACTTGCGATCGTTCTCTGGCCCCTGTTCGAAGACAAGTGGCTGCGCGCCGCCGCCGTCCATCGCGTAGAGGATCAGCCCTCCGAGCGAGCTGTTGCGGGGTGTCATCGCGTACGGATTGCGGTACGGCTCCCAGGCAACCGTCGCAGGCAGGCCCCTCCAGCGGCTCTCCGCGTGCGCTCGCGCCATCTCCAGATGCGCCGGGTCACCGGAGCGGTCCGCGAGGATATAGAGCGTCAGGCCGAGATCGTAGTAGTCACGCTCCACCAGCCCGGACGTTGCGGCCTGGTAATCCGCCGCGTGGAACTCGCCGCGCGCCACCTGATTGGCGTCGAAGAACGGCCACGGACTCTCCCCCATCGGCACCTGTGGTCCGAGGATCAGTCGCGCGCCCTCGGGCGGCGGTCCTGCGGGCGGGTGGATCACCGGCGGGGGCTCCACCGGCGGTCGCACCGTGTCGGGCGGCGCGGGCACCACCGTATCGGCGGGTGGCGGCGCAGCTGGCGGCGGAACCGGCGTGCCGAGCACAGGGCACCGCACGCGGAACCGCGCGTCGATCAACACCTCCCGCCCGCTCGCCGTCGCGGCCCGCTGTGCATCGATGAGGGCGAGGTCCAGCCGCTGGCGCGCGGCTACGGTGTCAGCGCCTACGATCACCCGGTACGGCGCGGACCCGATCGCCGTGGAGGTAACGCCGTCGCAGACGGTCTGTGCCTCCAGCACGGCCGGAATGATCAGCAGCGCGAGGCAGAGCAGGGCGCGCATCAGACGCCTCCGATCCGGAAGATTCCCTGCGGCGCGAAGCCGTGCTGGTCCGGCGCTCCGTCCCACGTGACCGGGGCGCCGAGCGTGTGGTGCGCGAGCAGCCGGTTCGTACCAGCCGTACCACCGCCGCCGGAGCCTCCAGACCCGTTGCCGCTCTTCACCAGCACGAACTGCGTGACGGTCTGGCTGTTGCCGGGATCGCTCACCGAGAAGCCCGCCGCGTCGAATACGCGATTCGCCCACGCCGTGGCCGGGATCACCTCACGGTGGCTGATGCCCGACAGCTGCGATTCGAATTCGTGACCCGCGTCCCCCAGACTCGCAGAGTAGGCGCTGGTCAGGTAGAGGATCTCGTACTGGCCGTCATCCTCCAGGGTGAGCCCCCCAGGGACGCCGAGTGCGTGCAGGGCTTTGTTGTACGGTGTCATCGATTTCTCCGGTGGTAGGGGGCGCCAGTGTGGCTGTGGTCTAGTTGTTGGATCGGAACCCGCCGAGCGCCTCGAGCAGCTCAGCCAGCGCATCTGCGCGCGGACTCCCGGCCGCGGCCGCCGCGATCATCCCGCGGACCACCCGCTCCACCGCCGGCACACCGAGCCGGAGCACCGACGGGGCGATCCCGAGATCCAGCGCCGCAGCCTCCAGGTGCTGCGGCTGCGGCCTGGTGATCGGCTGGATCTGCAGGTGCGGCGGCGCCTGCTCGCGGAGGCGGGCCACTCCGGCGGCGAGGGTGGACCCGTGAGGCACGGCTATTCCGGTCGGAATAATCGGCACCTCCACCTCAGTGGGTAGCACGGGCGGGGCGAGCATCGCCCGCAGCGTGTCGATCGTCATGCCCTGGATGTAGCGCTTCAGCGCTCCGCCCGGGCAGGCGGTGGCCACCCACCTCGAGTGCGGTCCGATCGACGGCCGCGCCACCAGCGATCCGCGCCGGATCCCCTGATCGATGAGGGCCGCGATCGCTCGCCACGTCTCCGGGCGCCCAGCGCTCCTCTCCCCGTCGATCCCCAGGATCAGGATGCCGAGGGTAGGGGTGTTGTTGTTCTTGACGTGTGCGCCGATCCTGTCCCATCCGATGCCCTCCCAGATCTCCGCCGTCTGATCGACCGCGATCCACTGGTAGCTGAGCCGCGGATTCGTCGGCGTGTGCTTCTCCGCGTGGTGCTTCTCCATGATCCGGATCTGCTCGGCCACCTGAGCCCGCGTGGGGTTCGCCGGCAGCCGCCGCTCCGGAGCATGGTGGATCGCCACCTGGGACTGCGGCGCCGGCGTCTTCGGTCCCACGCCGTGCGCCGGGCTCCATGCGGAGCGAGGATGGATGATCACTGACCCTCCTGGGGATCGGGTGGCCGAGGGGTGCTCCGCCGCTCCGCGAGCATCTGGTCCAGCCAGGCGCGCTCATCGGAGGAGACGTGGTCGCCCCATCGGTCCTGCGGGAGTCCGCCCGCGGCCGCGGGGTGAGCGAGCCGGAAGCGGACTTCATCGATGACCTTCATGGCTCCAGGCCACAGGGCACCCTTGCCGCCCGGTGTCGCCTCGACGTTCTGGAGGATCGAGGCGGCCTCCGCCTGCCAGCGCCAGAGGAGGAAAGCCGTGGTGAAGGGCGTGTACGTGCTCAGCAGGCTGGCGAAGCCGAGGTCTGTAGCCCCGCCGATCAGGGATCCGATCGCGTCCAGGCTGGCACCCATGAAGATGCTGGCCGCGAGCTTCACCAGCTTTCCGCTCACGCCGTCATCCAGGATCTGGCGATCGTAGCCGCCGGGGAGCTGCAGCCGGCTGTGCACCCGAGCTCGCCTCGCGCCGGCATACAGGTCCACCATGCCGCCGGCCACGACGAAGATGAACAGCACGGCCACGTGGAGGTTGTAGAAGCTGGCCGCCAGGGCGACGAGCCCGGCGATCACCCCCGGCCCCGCGTCGTGGGGGATGGAGAGCATGGAGGCGACCGGCTGTAGGCGGTGTGGCGTCATTCGGGGCATCCTCAGGTTCCCGTGTTGGTGTGGAGCGGCTCCGCCGGGAGCCGATGGTTCCGTCCTAGTCCACCCGCGAGATCATGAGTCGCGGGTACGCGAAGTACGCCGAGGTGCTGAGCGCGCCCCCGCTGTTCTGCCATGCCCTGATGGTGATGATCTCCCCCTCTTGCAGGTCCACGGTCGCGGAGACCTGAACGGGGGTGCGGAGCGTGCCGCCGTTGCTCGGCACGATGCTATGCGTCGCCACGGTTCCGTCACCTCGCAGGACCTGGAGGCCGCGGTGCCCGGTCGCATTCGGTGCGAATCCGTCGCCGAGGTGCGCCTCGATTCGGTAACGGCCGGCAGCTCGGCATGTCCACTCCTCTCCGAACGCGGCTTCGGGATTCTCGGGCTTCTCCATGTGGTAGTGCATCCAGCCCCGCGGAGATTCGATCACGCGGGTGCCCCACTGCACCGGAGTCCAACCGCTATCGATGTTGGCCCCGTTCGGGATGCTCTGCGCCGTGCGGGTGTAGACCTCCAGCGCCGGCCGCCGCTTGCCATCGCGCGACGCTGTCGGCTGCAGGTACAGAATCCCCGTCACGTCGTGTGCGTTCGGGCTGAGGGAGTGCCAGAGCTGGTACTCCCCGCGGATCAGGAGGGGGCTGGCGTTGTCCGGGCCGCCCTTGAGGATCGAGACGGTGTGGAAGCGGACCTCCACTGTGTCCAGCGGCAGCGTCAGGAACTCATCGGTGCGCTCCCACGTGACCAGGTCCTGCGAGAGAGCGACGCGCGGGTAGCTGATCTCCGCGCCGTCTCGCTGCATCCCCTCGACGTAGATCATGACCCACCACGGCGCGGTGGGGTGCCGAAAGACGGTAGGAAGGGCGGCCAGGCCGAACGGGGCGCCGCCGGCAGCCTGCGGCGGCGCCTCGACCAGCACCCCCTGCAGGGTCAGGGAGGTGAGCGAGGCACCGGTCCAGCGGACAATGCGATAGGCGTTGGTGTCCGTCGCGACGAACCCGAAGACATGCCAGAGCCCCGCGGCGTCGCGCGCGAAATCCGTCACACCCACATCCATCACACTGCCCGCTGCGAGCCCCAGCGCGGCTTCCACGCCCGCCGAGGTGATCACCGGGTTGCCCCCGTGCTTGGTCGCAGACACCGGGTCCGACGCGGGTGCGGTCGCGTAGCCGACGCCCCATTTCCCGCTCGCCTGGTTGCGGCCCTTGTAGAACAGGTGGATGACGCCGGTCTGTTCGTCGTGCCATGCGGCGCTCTCAGCCGTCTGACGATCATCCCACGAGGCTCCCTTGGGGATCGCCGTCCCAAGCAGCACGGGGGTCCCCGCGCCACGATCCGGGACCCGCCAGCAGCGTACCACCTCGGAGTGGTCCGTCTTGACGTACACAATGATGTCGTCTCCGACCAGCACCGGCGCGGGGACGTAGCTCGTGCCCTGCGGACTCGCTGCTTCCGCCGGGTCCATCGTGTAATCGATCACTGGATTCCGGGGGTCACGCCGCTGGGCCCAACGAGCGGGCGAGAGCGGCGCGCCGAGGTTGCCGAGGCTGATCGCAGCATCCGCGACCCCGTCGGCGGTCAGCGCCAGCGGCCCGGCTCGCATCACGCCGTCAGGGCCGACGTCCAGATCGACGAGGGTCGCGGGGTCGTAGCCGACCCGCACCTGACGCCGCTCTGCGGATACAAATTTCTGTCGGTAATCGGTCATGTGAGCGCTCGGTAGTAGGGCAGCGGGATATCTGCGCCGTCGTCGATCCGGAGGTGCTCGATCGCAGCAAGGCCGGTGGTGAGAGAGCCGTGGATCGCTCCGAGCGTCAGGTGCTCACCCGTCCAGGAGGGCGCGAGGCCCATGGCGGCTGCTGAGTCTGCAGCGTACTGCATGGCCCCGCCGTTGATAGCCAACCCGCCCCAGATGGCCCCGTTCTGCCGGACCGTTAGCCAGACCTCGACGAGATCCCCAACCACGGGCGATCCCGGAAGTGTGCGTGTGCTGAGCCCGTCGAGTCCCTGATAAGCAATCGTGTAGACACCGGCTGCGGAGGACCACAGCTGAAGGCGGTTCGGGACCTGGCCCACAGCGAAGATCCAGGCATTCACGCCCACGGTTCGCGTTCCCAGCTCCCGCCACCGCACGTACGCGGAGAGCGCTCGAGGGGATGCGAGGGCCGGAGCGTGTGTGGGGAGGTGGAGGCTAGCGGCCTCACCTACCCGGGTTGCGACGGATCCGGAGGTGGGGATGTAGCTGGTCGGGACGGCGCCCACCTCGAGTTGAGCTCCCCAGACGAGCAGCTCCCGCGGCAGGCCGTCAATCGCATTCTGGATCTGCGCGAAGAGGCTCGCGCTGTCGCTGGTCAGGACACGCGTCGAGGTGTACCGCCGCCACGTACCGTCAGCCACATGCGAGGAGTAGGAGGCGCCGACGCCGGACTCGGTGGGCGAGATTCGGAACGGTGCCGGCTCTCCCGTGGTGGAGCGGGCCCAGACCGAGAACTGCACCCGAACCCCTGCGAGGGGCCGGCTCCCGCTCGGCACCTGCAATTGCCGCCTCGACGCAGCGGAGTCGGTGAACTGAACGAGGGTGGCGACTCCCGAGCCATCCGGCGCCGTCGCAGCATCCGGCACGATCGGGCAGGAAACGGGAGCCGACCACGAACTCCCGACGATGCTGTGGGTGAGCAGGTTGGTCCCTGCGCGCTCGAGGAGGATCGTGCGACGGTCGCCGGCAGGCACGTGCGCTGTGCGGATCCCCGTGGTGGATCTGATGCCGCCGCGGAGATCCTGGTACCGCCGGGACCCGGCGCCAGTGTGCACGGAGGCGGGGCGCACGTTCCCCGCGTGGAGGTCCAGGAGGCCCGGCCCGCCGGCCGCGGCGTACAACTGCGCCATCCCACCATTCAGCATGGTGCGCGCTGCGCGCGGCGTCGTGACGGTGAGGACTGGAGCCATCCGGTGATAACCGTCTGCCTCCCGGATCACGACCGCGTCAGGATTCCCAGCCTCGGAGGCGATGTGGTGGTAGCCATCGCCCTGATCGAGGACCAAGCGCGCCCGCCGCTGACGAACCGACACACCACTTCCCGGCGGCGCCGGGCGAACCTCGCTGGGGAGCACGTCGCGCAGGAGCATCAGGTCGCCTCCTGCGGCGTGTACCATGACGGCACAGGCTTGGTCTGCGAGACGATCTCAACACCGCCGGACTCCAACACAGCCCGGATCTCCATGCGCACAAGCCGCCGATTGCTCGGGTCGTAGGTGCGAGGGAACCCTGTTGCGTAGGTGAACACCGTTGCCGTGGTCGGCGGGGTGCTCAGAGGCGGCGTCGTGGAGATCTCCGCCCACTCGCTGAAAGGGGAGGCCGGACCGAATGCGTGCCGCTGGTGGAGCCGCGCTGTGCCTGTGTCCGTGCTCGACTTCAGCGTGATCTCCACATCGAAATCGTCGACATCGACGGGGGCAGCGACCTCGAATTCCTCCAGCTCCGCGGGATCCGCGAGATGGCCTCTCACGGTACGCCACGCCACGTCCTTGAGCGTCTCCATCGTGACGTACCCTTCCGGCTCGGCGAACGCATAGATCTGCACCGACCAAGTATCCGTGTCGCCTACTGGAACGGTGAAGGTGGCGCCCTGGCCTGGCGACCACGCATCCCACACCAGCATCTCCGTGATCGGATTCCAGTACTGGGCATAGACGCTCAGCGTCGCATCGTTGGCGAGCACCTGGAGCTCCGTGCCGACCACATCTGCGCGAATGATCCGCGGGGCGGTCACCGCTACCTGGCTCGGGGCAACTCGAAAGTCCGTGTACGGACCGGCGTCGTTGCGGGCGTTGCGACCGTAGACATGGAGCCGCCTGGCAACTGCACCCACGGAGAGTTCGATGACACCGTACCGCGGATCAGCGCCGCGGAGCGGAACTGCCTCCTCGGGGCCCGGCTCGTCATCCACCACCTCGCGATACCACAGCGTGGCCGTATCTGTGTCAGGCGCGTCCACATCCAACCGCACCGAGCTCCCATCCCGGGACTCCCGTACGATCGGCTGCGCGGGCGTCTCGTCCCAGTCGAGCTCCAGCGTTTGCGTCTTCCGATCTCCGAGGTCGGAGCGGATGAGCGACGCAGTGACGTAGGTGATATGCTCGGGGTCCAGCGGCACGACGTGCGAGTAGTAGCCGCCGGCATTCGTGGCGACGAAGGGGCCCTGCACTCGGTCCTGCACCTGCTGGTGGTCGATGCGCACCCCTGTCACCACGCCGCGCGGATCGATCACGAAGAACCGGAGTTCCTCCATCTCACTCGACAGCCGCACCTTCTCGACGATGATCTCCACCGGAGCGGCCGTGCCGGTGATGGAGAACAGCACGCCGCCCAGATCCAGCGGACGACCGTCGATCCACGGCTGCAGCCATGCGAGCGAGATCTCGAACCACTCCGGTCGCGGCACCATGATCACCCCGCTGCCGTCGCTCACATACTCGAGGGCATCGTCGCTCCGTACCTGCGCGATCATCTGCTCAGAGATGACGTCGCCCGCGATGGCACGCGCCGCGCCGTGCACCTCAGTGACCGAGGCGGAGGCTCTGAACCGCAGAGCGCGATGGGTCTTCGTCGAGAGTGCCTCGTCTACGGCCAGGTCATAGATGTGGTACTCCCCTGCTGTCGGCGCACCAACGGCCCGCTTGTGCCACAGCCGGTGCATCCCCACTGGCCGGCCCCGCGTTGAGATCCAGCTACGCCGCTCCCGCGGGTAAAAGCGATCGCGCCCGCCGACAACGCTGAACTCCTGAGCTGAGTCGTAGTGGATGTAGTTGGGCTCGAATCGGACCCGATCACCCTGCTCGAAGAAGGGCAGGAAGAGCGCCTCGATCTCCTGGTCCGCGAGCGCCTCAGAGACATCGTGGTCTGCAGCTGCGAGGAAGTCCTCGGCCCTCGCCGCACTGTTAATGACCGAGCCCTCTTCCTCATCGAACCCCATCCATCGAGGACCGTACTTCTGCCGTGAGACTACGTTCTCGCGGGTCACCTTCGAGGGGCGCCCGGTGGCTGCGTCGACGAAGTTGCAGGTGAATCGGTTTCGAACCATCTGGCGATCCGTCGCGAGCGCGATCACGTCCTTGTACAACGACGGCGTGAACGTGAACACCGGATCCTGCAGATCCCTGACGGGCTGGAAGAGCGTGAGGCGGAATGCCTCGGCGATGGAGTCGAATAGGTAACGGACATCCCACCCGATCCCCTGGGCCACCTCGCGCACCCTCTCGAGGAGTGAACCGCGACCCGCTGTGAGCTTGGGGATCGGTTTTTCCGGAGAAACGGGCGTGTACAACTCGACACCCGGAAACCAACGGGTGAGTAGGAGCTGCAGCCCCGCCTCCATGGGCTGTCCGTCGTAGCCGTACTCCAGCTCCTCCTCGATCTGGGTGTCGAGGAGGACCCCAGCGAGGTCCCGACAGGAGAGCTTCACCCGGCTCTTACGGCCGGGCCACTCGACACGGTCGATCTCACCCCGAATCAACTCCCACCAGTCCGAAGGGACCGGGGCAACGCCAGTGGCTGTATTCGCGGTGCGGATGAAGAAGCCGCGCCCTTCTTCAAGGAACCGCGCGTAGGCTCCCCCAGACGTCCGATTTAGCGCCGAACCGCCCATCAGTGGAGCGAGGCTGTGCTCGCCGTCCTCCCGCCACAGCTCGATCGTTACGGCCTGCGCCACCGCGTCCACCCCGTAGGTCCTCTCAAACCCGCACTGCCAGTTCTTACCGGCCAGATCCCCGAGGTTGCGATACGTCCCATCTGGATCCTCGACCCACACCTGCAAGTGAGCGCTGTAGCTGCTCCCCGATACCAGGTTGCGGACCTCCGTGCTCATATCACGCATCAGACGCCCGCCCTGTGGAGGACAAACTGGATGCGTCGCCGACCGCCGGAGTGCGGGATAGGGCTGTCGTTGAGGATCTCGACGAAGCAGTTGGCTGCGGCCGCCCCGATCAGGAACCCGTCGCAGGAGCGCGCGCCGGGAGTGAGAAGCTCTGCCATCACCGTCGCGTACTTCGCCGCCTGCAGCGGCGTGGTGGTGAACGCCCACTTCGAAACCCACCCGTCGACGATCTCACGCATGGCGCCGTCGAACATCCGGTCGCGATCGCCGACGAGTTCGTGCTCGCGCGTCCCCGTCTCCACACGCACGGGGATGAACTCGTTACGCACCCGCAGCGCGTGCCCGCTCACCCCGCACCTACCAGGTCCAGCTCGGTGATCTCACCGCGGCGGCGGCGCTCCCGCAGCTCGGCCGCGAACTTCTCGAACAGAGCAACGCCGTCGTCACCGGGTGCCGCCTGGATGATCACCTGCTCGATCACCATGCTCGACTGCACCGCGCCACCAACGACGGCGCTCCGAGACCCGCTGCCGCCCTGCAGCGCGCCAGTGGCCACCTGGTGGCGGCGGAGGTTCTCGTTGAACGCCTCGGAGACGTTGTAGCTGGCCTGCTTGGCCGCGTCCCCCAACTTCTCCGTCCACTCGATGGCCCGGATCTCCTCGCGCCCGGCAGCCAGGGCCTTGGCGCCCTCCTTGAAGCCGTCGCCCATGTCGATCATGGACTGACCGAAGTTGATCAACCCACGCCCCGAGACGCCCGGGATCTTGTCGATCAGCTTCCCGATCGAGCGCACCAGCCAGCCGATGGCGTTCAGGATCCCGCCGGCCACCGTGAAGAAGATTTCCCCCACGTAGGTGGCGGCGATCGCAACCCACTTGAAGACGGGGAAGAGCGCCTTCAGCACCGGCGCCAGCGCCTTGCCGAACACCTCCCCGACGATCTTCACCGGCTGCTCGAGCGCCTCTATGGTCGGCGCCATCGCCTCGAACGCGCCGCCGAGCAGGCGGCTCATGATGGTGAGGGGATTGAACACGTTCAGCAGCTGCAGGCCGATGCTTCCCAGCCCCTTCGGCAATCCCCGCAGTGCCTGACCCGCCTTATCCGCGCCGGCAACCAGGGTGAGCATCCCACGATCGCGGAGCGAAGTCGACTTACCCTCAGCCTGTGGCCCGCGGAACGCCGCGCCGATCGATCCGCGCCAGTCGATCGACGGACGGGAGCCCTCCGCCAGCAGGGAGCGGCGATCACCCGCCCTCGTGACGCCGGTGAGACCCAGCTGGGCTGAGGCGCCGGCTCGGCGGGCCAGCTCGGGGCTGAACATCCGTCCGCGGGAGGCGCTCCAGCTCTCTCCGCGACGAGCGGCCTGCGAGCGGGAGAGGTTCTCAACCATGTCGCCGGTGCCGCCAACGGTGACGCCCGGCCGGATCGCCCCGAACACGGAGTCTCGCAGCGCGGCGGAGAGCTTGATTGCCTCGGAGCGCGTCTCGGACAGCGCGGACCCCTCACGGCGGATCGCGTTCTCGATCTGCACATGCAGGGTAGCCATGGCGCGGAGAACCTGCGTGACGTCCTCACCGCGGGACCGAAGCCCTTCGTAGAGCCCCTGCAGCACCTTCGCCCGCTCCTGCATCGCCGCGACGTCTGTCGGTGTTAGATCTGGGTTCGGGTCCGGATTCGTCCGAGACGCCGCCGCGGCAGCCTGCTCGGCCTCCCTCAACTCGCCCATTCGGGTCGCGAGTGAACGGTACTCCTCTCGCAGCCGAGGGATGTCCCGCAAGCGAGCTTGGATCTCGTTCCGCTCTCGCAGAGCACGGCTCCGGGCTGCCGCGTCCGCGCCGCTCAGGCTCTCGGATCGACCAGTGTCGCCCCCCAGCTGTGCGTTCAGCTCGGCAAGTCTGGCGCGATCTGGCCCCTCCTGGCGCAGCGCGGATGCGACCTGAAGGAAGCGCGACTCGGCGTCCAACCGGCTCATCTGGCCGATAGTTTCCCGCATCTTCCGAACTTCACGCTCTGCCTTACCCGCATTGGTGGCGATCAGCGCGATCGCGCCGGCCAGCAGCGCGAGCCCGCCGAGGATCACCCCGCCCGGCCCCAGCATCAGCCCCAGACCCCCCAGCGCAGCGCCGGCCTTCAGGATGATGATCGCCTTCGTCATCGCGCCGAAGAACATCAGCGTCGGGCCAGCAAGGGCCAGAATCCCGCCGAGACCCAGCCCGATCTTGATGAGCCACGGATCCGTAGCGGCCAGACCGCGGGCAAGGTTCGCCAGGTGCTTCACCGCGGTCGTCACCCAGGAGAGTGGACCCCCCTCGGTGGTGGCGAGCGCCAGCTCCTCGACGGCGCTTTTGAGTTCCAGCAGCGCACCGGCGAGTCCCTTCATCTGCGCCTCGGCGATGCGGCTCGCAGTGCCCCCCGCCTCCTGCAAGTTCCCGATGAACGTCTCCAGCGCCGCACTTCCCTGCCCCAGCAGGGCGGCCATCGCCGGGCCTGCCCGCTGCCCGAATATCTGCATCATCGCTGCGGTGTCCTCGGCGTGCGGCTCTAGGCGGCGGATGATCTCGGTGAAGGGGAGGAGCTGGCCGTTGGCGTCGTGCACGTTCACGCGCAGGCGCCGCAACACATCGCTCACCTGCCGAGTCGGGTTCATCAACCTCGTCAGGGCGCCTCGCAAACTCGTGCCCGCCATCGAACCCTGGATACCGGCATTGCCCATCATTCCCAGCGCCGCAGCCGCTTCTTCGAAGGAGAGCCCCGCACCACGTGCGACCGGGCCCGCATACTTGAAGGCGTCCCCGAGCTGCTGCAGGTCGGTATTGGCGCTGGTGAACGCCTTCACCAGGACGTCGTTGGCGTGGCCGAGTTGCGCGACCTCGAGACCGTACCCGGTGAGGATGTTCGAGGTGATGTCGGCGGCCTGGGCGAGATCCATCTGGGCGGCGGCCGCGAGCTGTAGTGTCGAGGGCATCGCGCCCAGGATCTGCTCGGTTTTGAAACCAGCCATACCGAGATAACTCATCGCGTCCGCGGCTTGGGCGGCGGTGTACTGCGTGGTCGCGCCGAGCTCCCGCGCCTGCTTCTGCAGGCTCACGAACTGCGCGCCGGTCGCGCTCGTGAGCGCCTGCACCCGGTTCATGGAGCGCTCGTATCCCGCGGCCACAGCGAGCGCGCCACCGGCGGCCGCCATCGCCGGGGCGGTGATGCCGATCGACAGGCTGCGGCCCACGCTCGACATCCGTTTTCCGAGCGCGTAGACCTTGCGCTCCGATCCGGAGAGCTTCTTTTCGAAGTCGGTGGTGTTTGCACCGATTCGATAGATCAGGCCGCCAAGAGAGCGCATCGTTGCACGCCGGAGGAAAACAAAAAGCCCCCACCGCTCCGAGAGCGTTGGGGGCTGAGCCCAGGTCTAGTTGTCTCTGCTCGACTGCTACTGAGCGGTGTGGTCCACTCCGCCGAACGCCGCGTTCATGATCACCGCCATGTCCCACAACTGCTCGTCTGTCATCTCCTGCTTCGGACCGGCGATCGAGGGGAAGAAATCGGTCGGCTCGTATGTCCGGCCGTGCTTTCCTCGATTGACGTTCGCGATCACCGCTGCCACCTGGCCCGCCCGGAAGTCCGAACACTTGTCCCGCGCGATCTCTGCCTCACGCAGCCGGTCCAGCACCCTGAAGAGTACCCGCGGGTTGGATCGGCGGAACTCCTCCCGTGACCAGCCCGCATCCGCGCGGGCCATCACGTACAGGCTCAGGAGGGTGGGGGGCTCCCGCTCACCATCGCCTGCGGGCTGGCCAAAGGGTCCGCGGCCGAAGCACCCTCCAACTTCGCGGCCACTTCGCTCACCAGCTTCTGGACGTCCTCAGGCATCGCGGCCTGATACAGCTGGAGCACAGCAACCTGAACGCTCAGGAACGTGGCTGGCGTGAGCATCCGCTTCACCTGGTCGCGTGTCAGCGCCGGATCCTCGTGCTTCAGGCACGCGTAAACGATCGCGGTCCACTCCCTGGAGTTGTACTCCGAGGGATCCGTGGTGATGAAGTTCGTGCCTGTCAGTTCCTCGGCGACCTCCAGTGCTTCGAAATCGAGGAGGAGGGTTCGCTCCTTGTCGAGGTTGACCTTCACCTTCGCGTTCGTGGTCATGCAGCTTCGGGTTCAGAAGAGTGAAGAGGGATCAGGGCGACCCCTCGCAGGTTCACCAGGTTCGCTACGCCGGCACGTTCTCGAGCACCGGCACGCCGGTCGGCTTCAGCGAGGCCGAGAAGCCGAGGATCCCGTTCACCGGCGCTTCGCCGTACTTGAAGTTCACGACGTAGGCGGAGATCGCCCACCTCTTTCCGTTGGGGTAGACCACCCGGAAGTTCGCGGGATCGTCCGACTCCATCAGGTTGGCGAGCAGCGCCAGCTGTCCGGCGTCGGACGCCTTCGCCTGTCCCTCGATTGGCATCTCGCCGGTCCGGCGGAGCATCGCGATCACCTCCTCGACGCCACCCGGCGAATCGTGGGCGGTTGCGTCCTCGGTGTCGCGGGTGATCTCGACGCCACCGATCGAGGTCAGGCGCGCGACAGTGAGGAATGCCTCGGTCGGCGTGGCGCCGTCACCGATCTGGAGCTGCGTTCCCTTCGCGGCAGTTGCGGCAGCGGCCATGATTCTACTCCTGGATCTCTAGCGGTGGGTGGAGCGCACGCACCCGGTACGGGCAGACGTGCGTGCGAAAAACCTCGGGATCGAGGGTGCTGTGCCTGCACTTCGGGCACTCCCACAGAGGTGCCCCCTTCCACTGACCCGTGGGCTCCTCGGAGTATTCCGGGCGGAATACTTCCTCGGTCACAGGTGCCGGCTCGGCTTCGACCTCCGGCGCCTTGGGAGCCGTCTTCCGACTGCGGTTCTTCGAACTCATGGCTGCTCCTCAGGTACGCCGGTCACGGTGAGGTAGTTGATCTCGAAGTCGAAGGCGGCCGCGCCGTAGACCTTTCCCTTCTTCCCGACGGACGTCCACTGGATTTCCACCGGCGTGATCGAAACGATCAGCGAAGCGAGCGCGGTGTCGGTCAGGAGCGCGCGTTCCACCCAGGCGATCAAGGGTGAGAGCTTCTGGTCAGACGGATCGCCTTCCTCACGGAGTTCCACGCGCAACTTCAGCGTACGGTCCAGATCCTCATCCATCGTCGCCAGCTGAACCGACTCCCGCAGTGGGTAGGGAATCGCCGCCGGCAGCTGGTCCTGGTGGATCGCCCGCGCAGCGCTCCTGTGCACGTGGAGCCCCGGGGGCGCACCCGGCTTCTTCAGCGCCGTTGCCACGAGAGTCAGTATCTTCTCCTGGATCGTCAGCACGTTCACTCCGCCTCCAGGAAGCACCGGGTGATCGTCCCACCCTCGATGCGCTGCGGTGTGCCCGGGATCACCATGTAATAGTCGCCGTCGATCTGGAGGTGGTCGATCATGCCGCGCCGCAGGCTCGGCAGCTTCCCCGTGACGACGCGGAGCATGATGCTCTCCCCGACGACTGCGGCGTGGCCTTCCGATTCATCCCCGCCGCCTTCCAGGATCTCCGCGTCCTCGATGTCGAGATGACCCCAGGTGTGGATCTCGCCAGAGATTACCTCGACACCGCCGGACTCGCGGATCAGCGCCTCGAGCTCGTCGTCGCTGATCACTACCGGGCGCGCTTCGTTGCGGTCTTCCGAGGCGCCTTCTTCTCCTCCACCACGGGCGGCGGCGCAACCTCCCCTTCCGGTGGAGCCCAAGCGGCCTGACCGGTGGCCACCAGGTTCTCCGCCTCCGTCTTCGGGTAGGCAACGGTGATCCCCTTGTGGGGGCCCGTCAGCCTGATGACTCGCAGTTTCACCTCATCCTCCTTTCATGCAGAGGGAGGGGAGCGAGCGCCCCTCCCTCTGACCGTGGCGGTGAAGTGCTAGACGAGGACCGTAGGCGAGCTCACCCCGGCGTACCGTGCGCCGGTGAGTACGACCGTGGCCGCCGCGAACGTAGCGGTGCCCGGGTCGCTGATCCGGAGCCGGAGGTAGGACTTCCCGGCCGGCAGCTCCGCGGCGTCCACCTCGATCGCATAGAAGACATTGTCTTCGGTGCTGCTCGAGAAACCCGCGGCGAGCACCTCGACGCGATCGCCGAGTACGTCCCCGTTCGCGGTCTCCTGCTTGTAGACGGCGAAGGGGATCGCCTCCGCTCCGGCGCCGGCCGCGTTGGTGCAGGCCTCCACGGTCACTGTGGCCGCAGCGCCAGTGACGCCGAGAAAGAGGAGGATGCTGGCATGACCGTACTTCGACATGCTCCACGAGGGGGAGGTGGTGACACCCCCCGCGATGTTCTTCGGCGGGACGGCCTGGACGACGTGGCCGGCCTCCGCGATGACGAATCCACGCATGGTGGGACTCTCCGGGTCGAGTGAATCAGGATCAGGGGAGGGGCGGGCGACTGGCGCCCGCCCCGGCTATCTCTGGCGCAGCGACTTAGCTGCGCTCGGCCAGCGTGATGAACGGCGAGATCTTGTCCTGCCCCTTGAAGGGCTCGATCGACTCCTCCCAGTCCGGCTGCCCGTTGAACCGGTAGGTGATCTTGAACGTGGTCTCGTCGTACAGGAAGCGGACGTGGATCGACTGCTGCTCGTTGATCCCGCCCTTGTCGATCGCCGTGTACTGATCCCAGTCGAAGAGCCCGATGTCGCCCTGGGCGCCGAGCGCCTCGCAGTACTCCACCGGGAAGATCGGCAGTCCGAAGAGCGTGCCGAACGGCGCACCCGCCGCGTTACCACCCGGCAGGAACACCGGCTGGTTCCCGAGCGTCATGGTGATGAGCGCCGGGAGCACCGCCGGGTTGACGTACCAGGCCGCGGTCCGGAACGAACGCGACGGAAGGCGCGCCAGCATCTTCGCCACGTTCTGAATGACCACGGTACTGGCCGCCTGGCCGCTCTCCTTCGGAACCACCACCAGGAGCTTGGGCGCCGCGTAGATGCCGAGCGCCTCGCCGTCACCGGTGCCCCGGAAGAGCTCGTTCTCCGCCACGAACGTGAGCTCGGAGCGGAAGCACTTCGTCGCTTCCGCGGTGAGCGCGGTGGCGTCCTGCATGGTCTCCTCGGTGGCGTAGTAGATCCCCATTAACTTCTCGAGGAGGATCTGCTGACGCCGGAGCTGCGGCTTGCTGGCCTCGACGGTGTGCGCCTCGGCCGCGCGGTACACCCGCACCCCGCCGTAGCGGCCGCCGTCCTTGCGGCTCTTCTCGTTGAGGCGGTTCCGCACCAGCCCGTTCGAGTTCGCGCCGATCGGCACCTTGTTCACCCGCGAGAGGACCATCCCCTCCTCCCAGATCTCCGAGACGATGCCCTGGGTGAAGTCCTGCTGGATGAGCCAGCCGCCGTCGCTCGGGACGTTGGTGCTCGAGCCCGACGCGGCGCCCTGGCGCTCCATCACCCCGTGGAGGCGGGGGTCGGGTCGGCCGCGACCCGCGTCCGCGTTGCGGATGGCCAGCAGTTGCTCGCCGAGCGAGGCGAACGGACGCTGTCCCTCCCGATCCACGCCGACGTGCGTGCTCGGCTGAGCACCCGCGGCCCGCACGGCCTGCTGCGCGCGGTAGTGCTCCGCGACGCGCGTGTTCGCCTGCTCCACGGACAGCCCGGCCTCAACCCACTCCTCGGCCGTGCCCTCCGTCATCTGGTGGTCGCGCGCCAGCGCGCGCAGCTCCCGCTGCCGCTGACGCTCCGCGGCGATCGCCGCGTCGACGCCAGCGCTCGCGGCCCCCGGGGCGGTGGCCGCCGTGTCCTGATGGGACATGGTGTCTCCTCTGGCCTCGAGGGCCGGTGATGCGGGGTGGGATGGTTCAGCCGCAGCCGGGGCCCCGCCCCCGATGCGGTCATTGGTTGCCTGCTCTTCTTCGTCCTCGCGATCGCCCGCGTCGCACGTCGGGCAGTCGCCATCCTCCAGCAGCTCGTCGCCGCAGACATCGCAAAGCGGCCTCTCCTCCGGCTCTTCGTCGCTGGACACCAACGGCGACCCGCTCGGGTACAGAACCGCCTGAAAGACCCCGTCCTCGTTGATCCGCAGGATCGGCCCGGCGGAAGGCGCGAGACCGCTGACCTCCAGCGTCGACGTGGGGCCGGGGATCGAGAGTAGTCCCCCGGCGAAGGCCGGATGAGCCACCGTCGCCGAGCCCCCTGCAGGAGTGATCACCGTCGCGCCCTGACGCTTCCGACCGCCCCGGCCTGACTGGAGCTCCTCCAGCACCTCGTCGATCGACGCCACCCTGTCCGCCATGCCCTCCTGCACGCAGCGCCTGGCGCTGAGGCACTGCCCCTCCCCGAAGCCGCTCCGAACCGCCGACTCCTTCACGTCGCGCCCGCGCGCCACGGCCTTCACGAACATGTCGTAGCAGTCGTCGACGCTCTCCTGGAGGTGGGCCAGCGCCTCGTCACTCAGCGGAGCGTACGGATGCGCCTCGGCCTTGTACTTCCCCGCCTTGATGATGGTGTGCTTCACCCCAGCGTTCCGGGCCATCTCGGAGTAATCGGCGTGGATCATGAAAACGCCGATGGAGCCGGCATCGCCCGACGGAGTGACCACCAGCTCGTCTGCCTGGCTGCCCAGGTAGTAGGCGGCCGACGCCATCAGGGTGTTGGCCACGGCGATGATCGGCTTGCGGCCCCGGGCCTTGTAGACCATCCGGGCCGCCTCCTCGAGGTACGAGACCGATCCGCCAGGCGAATCGATGTCGAGCACGATGTGGGAGACGTCCTCGTTGGAGAGGGCCGCCTGGAAGTTCTTGCAGAAGAGCTGCAGGGCAGTGCCGCCGCTGTAGCTGCTGAACAGATTGGCGCGGTGGAAGATCGTCCCGTAGACCGGGATGATCGCGATCTGGCCCGCCTGCCTTGCGTCCGGCTTCCTCGCGACGCCGAACCGCTCCTCTGCCTCATCCTCGGACAGCCGGACGCCGTTGCCGTGCATTTCGAGCAGGCCGAGCAGCTCCTGCAACTTGGCTTCGGTGATCGCCCACGGCCGCGAAAGCAGACTGTGGATCAGCCGGTCTGTGGCCTGTCGGTCCTGGATCATCGCTCGTCTCCCGGGTTAGCTGGCCAGCGCGAGGCGCTCGGCTTCGTCCTCATCCGTCTCCGTCTCCTCGTCGCGCTCCCCGGAGGATGAGCTGCCGGAGGGCCCCTTCGATCGGACGCCTTCGATGTCTACGCCGGCCCGCTTCGCGTACTTCTGCTCCTGCGCGAGCTGATCGATCACCGTCTCGTAGTCGCGTCCGCGGGATGCTGCGATGTTGGTGCGGCTGTTCACGCCCAGAGCGACCTCCGCCTCGTCGGCCTCGATGTCCTTCAGTGGGTCCACCGAGTGCCACCCGCGAGGCTTCCACGCGACAGCGAAGTGATCCGAGGGAACGACACTCCCGGTGTTCCGGAGCCGGCCGTTCGCCAGGGCCATCGAGACCCAGCCACGGTAAACCCGGCGATGGAGCTTCTTCGCCATCCACGTCTGCAGGGAGCGGAAGCGGTCCCGCAGCGGGAGCTCGCCGGCCCTCATGGAGGAGTAGTTCGCGTTCGTGAGATCGCCCGTCAGGCGGGCGTAGGTGGTGCCGAGCCCCCGGGCGATCCCCTGGAGGATCACGCGCATGAAGCCCGCGAATGCCGTCGTGGGGTGCGTCGGGTCGAAACCCTGGAACTCCTGACCGGGCGCCAGCTCGTCGATGATCCCCGGAGCGGTCTCCATCTGCTGCCGGGGCAGCTCCTTCTCTCCGCCCTTGATCAGGCGGGTGATCCGGGCTGCGTAGGCCTGGATGGCCTCCGGGCTCTTGTTGATCACGAAGCCCATCTTTGCTGCGGAGATCCGCGAGGCGACCAGCTCAGCCTCGGTCAGGCCCTCCATGTGGTGGACCGTGGTCAGCACGGGTGCGAACCAGGAGAAGCCGCGCGTCTGGTTGGCCCGGTACCGGACGAAGAGGTGGATGATCTCCGACGCGGGGATCCGGATCCGCTCAGCGCGGTTGAAGCCGGGCTCGGTGGGATGGTGCTGCCAGAAGTGATAGGCGAGCGGACGGCCGAACTTGTTCTGTTCGATCCCCATCCGGATCCGCACGCCGTTCTCGTCAGTCGCCTGGTCGAACGTCTCGTCGAGCAGATCCGCATCGAGGATCTGCAGCGCGTACCCGAAGTCGTTGTCGTAGCCCCTCAGCTCCCGGAAGAAGACCTCGCCATCGATCGCGATGGTCTTGATCGCCAGTCGCTCCAGGTCCACCCAACTGTCCTGCCCGTCGGCGCTGGCGTGCTCCGGGTTGCCCCACTCCGTCCAGGCATCTTCGATCCGCCAGTTTTCCTTCTCGCGAGGCTCCTCCCGCTGATCGACGAGCTGCGCGTGCAGCGCGATCCCCTCGGGGCCGACGATGTTGTCGGCGAGCTCCTCGATGAATCCGGCCGCCCATGGATTGTTGCGGACCAGGTCGCGCGCCCGGGCACGGAGGCGGCGGAGGTTGTACTGGATCTCCCTGTCCGGTGACAGGATCCCCGCCACCCAGGCGGCCAGCAAGCGCCCACTCCGCGCCCCTGCGAACGATGCACCCTTCAGCATAGTGCCGACCCGCATCAGGCCGATTCTGCCGAATGCCCGGTCGAGCCAGCTCACAGGAACACCACCTCGAGCGCGGGCGGCCGAATCCCCAGCTCGTCAGCCACCATCGCCGCGTAGAGGCTGCGGGCCTTCATCAGCTCCGGCAGGGGGATCCGACTGACTGCGCGGCCGTTGATCTGGAACGTCTCCGCATCCGCGGTGATCCGGCCCTCCAGGCGGGCCTCGATCGCGGCGAGCATGCGCTGATTGTAAGTCAGCCCGTCCTGCAGGGTCGCGAAGTTCTCGGTGACCGAGAGCAGCCCCTCATCTACCTCGACGACCTCGCCGTCCCGTTCGGCTAAAGCCTTGAAGCGGTAGGGGCCCGGGGGGAGCTCGGCCGTCGAAGCCGCGGTGGCGACCACCAGGTGGTGGTCCCCTGAAGGGGTTGCGGCGACGTCGATCTTCCCCGGGCCTCGGAAGTGATACGTGAGGGACCAGCCGTCGGAGGCAGGGTGGCTGGGGAGACGCCGCTCCCACCGCCAGGTTGACCCGGCGGCGAGTTTCGATGGAACGGCGAGCGGGAGGGAGGAAGACATCGCGCGGGGCGCGGGGTAACGAAAAAAGCCTCCACGCTCCATGAGCGAAGAGGCTGAGCCTGAGTCTGGTTTTATATACGGGTTCAGCCCCCTGAACGACGACAGCCCCCTACGCTCCTAGAGCGTTGGGGGCTGAGCCCGGTTCCAGTTTTTACGAGTCCGGCGGGGGCTGCCCGCTCTCGACAGCTACAACGTACAGGCTGCTGGGTGGAGTGTCAAGCTACTCGTTGAGCGGCCCGCTCGCCGCCGCCAACTCGTTGAGAGTCTCCATGTGGGCCACGAGCGCCCGCGACGGCTCGCGTCGACCGCTGAGCAGGTCCTGCAGGTGCGTGCGACCGATGCCGAGCCGCCGGGCAAGCGCCGTGACATTGCCGCCGTGGCGATCGACCCAGGCGCGGATGCCGGTCGGGGTCCAGGTGGTGGTTTCAGTTCGTGAGCTCATTTCGCCTCCCACGCCTCGGAAAACTCCCGATCTGCGAACATCTCCGCCAGGCCGGTGATCTGCTTCAGGCGGAGCACTTCGTCCGGATCCATGCCGAGCTCGCGCGCAATCTTGGCATCCGACCAGTTGCGACGGGCCAGCTCCTGCACGATGTCGCTCATAGCATCGACGCCGTGCTTGCCCCGCGCCCGGTTGTGACGGATCGTGGAGGCGATCCGGTCTCCTTTGTCGGCGCGGTGCTGGTTGATGATCACCACGGGTAGGGCAAGCAGCCCGAGTTCCTTGCCCACCACGTGGCGGTGGAAGCCGTCGACCACCTCGTACACACCGCGGGCTTCATCCCACCAGACTACGATCGGCTGCGTAAACCCGTCCGACTCGATGCTGATGCGGAGCAGCTTCATCTCAGGAGGAGCTACGCTATTCGGATTGTAGTCGTTGGCCTGCACCAGGGATGCGTCAACCCACTGGACGCGCGAGACGGGGTGCGCCTCCGCCCGGGTCAGATCAATCCCCACTTGGCCCTCCTTTTCTTCATGATCTTTCGATATCGCTCGTAGGATTCTGATTTGTGCTGCGTGAAGCTCAGCCCCTTGCACCAGTAGTCGTTACGGAGGATCGTCTTGCAGATCCGCCGCCAGCTCGGCGCGTCCTTCGCCGCTTCCTCTTTGGGGTCAGCTTCGTCTGGGATGCCATTCGGATAGCCGCGACTGATCCACCAATTGAGAAACACGGCAATCTTGTCCCGGTAATGCTCGGCTGTTTTCGGTGGGAGCGTGTCGAGAAGTAGGTGCGCGAAGCTCTCCCATGTGTGACCCGGCGGCAGCGTCACCTTGTTGTATCCGGTGATGTTGCCCGTCTCCTGCACATAGAGCGCGCCCGAATTCGCACCGTTCACCCGCGCCACCACTCGCCCCCACGTCTGCGGCTCAATGAGGTGGTAAAGCCAGAGCCCCCGTCGCTGGTCGTCTCCGTACGGCTGGCAGATACGCTGCTGGTGGATCGATAGACCAGCCTTGTGCATCCGGTCGTAAAGCCGGTTGTGTGGCAGGCCGGTCTTGGCGTGGTACGTCCAGATATCCTCGGTCCGCCAGTCGTAGATGGGGTAGGCGTTAAAAGTGTGGAAACCACCCGCCGGTCCCGTCCAGGTCGTCCACTGCACGCCCGCAAATGTGGACTTCTCCCGCGTCATGGTGCGCCAGCGGTTGAGCGATTCATCGGAGCGGATGCCCACCATGCACGTCGTGAGAGCGTCACCCTGCAGCTGGCTGTACCAGGCTCCGAATGCCGGAACAAAATCCTCAAACTCCATCCCGCGGCGGAAGAAGGGGAAGTGAGACTCGTCGGTGATCGCTTCAGCTGGCGGCCGCCGCACCCAATCCTCTTCCCGCCCCGGCTCCCAGCACATCCATCGAGGTTCGTAGTTGCTGACCGCGTTCCGTAGGGAGAGCGGAAGTGCGACCCAGAATAGCTCAATGTGAGTCGCGTAGAGGTCGAGCACCTCCTGGATGTGCTCGATGGTGAGGGTATACTGTGCCTCTAGGTCTACGAAGAGGACGCCCACCCGTCGCTTGCGCCGCATCGCCTCCGCTACCACCAAGTGAAGGAGTACCGTGGAATCTTTCCCGCCGGAGAAGCTGACGTATACCGCCTCGAAGTGATCAAAGGCGTAGGAGACGCGCTGGCGAGCGGCGGTGAGCACGTCCACTCCAAGCCCCCGCTTCCAGTCACTCACGCCGCGCCTGCCGCTCGGCCCGTTCCGAAAGCGCATCCTGCACCTCGCTGGCATCCATCTCAATCACCGCCCCATCGCAAACCGTGCAGAAGTACCGGCGGCTCCGGGTGCGGCCGGAAAGCTCATTCACTTCATAGATCCGCCCCTCGCGGAGATAGTAGTACAGGTATACCCCGCGAGAGCCGATGCTGTTGGCTTGTGAATAGTCCTTGTTTCCGTCGAGGAACTCCCGCTCATACCAGCGCCCACCCCGCCAGCCCGTGATTTCTGCCACCCACGGGCGCCGTGCCACGCCGCGAAAGTGGTTCTCGCCAGCGCGCATCCCCGCCTCTCGCATAAACCGAACAATGCTTCCGACGACTTGCGCGAAGTCGTCGTCGATGGCTTCCAACTTGAGGGTGATGGTCATGAAAGCAGGTAGGATCCGTGCTGGACGCGCCAGCGTAGGTCGGCGAGAGCGTAGTCGTGCTTGCGATTTGCGGTCGCGAGAAATGTATCAATTCGGCGTGCAACGTCTGGTCGCACGTCCCCGACTAGGTCGCCGTCCGTTGTTTCCCACTCGCGAGACGATACCACGCGGGCATCCCACCAGCGGTTAGCTTCCAGGTCATTGCCCCGAAGCCGAACGACAGCTAGGTCAGCGCCGCACTCTGTGACTACAAGAGCTGCCGGGGTGCGCTGATTGTGGTACATGTTGACCTCGGCAGTGCCTTGCCAGACGACGGATGCGATCCGCGGCACGATACCCGTGCGGCCCATCTTGATGGCTTCGCCAACCATGGTCACCCCTTCAGTGAGCGTCGATGCCGTACTTCACGCGGATTACTTCCGGGAGTTCGCCCAGCGCTGTGGTCAGATCGCCGCCGGCCTCTTCCAGCGTCTCAGCCCAGTCCATCCCAGCCTCGGCAAACACGTCGGACACCTCGATCACAGGTACGTCCTGCCACTGCCACTCCAGACGCCGTGCCGCTGTCCAGCGGTGCATCCCGGTCAGCAGGTTGTAGCCGTCCACGACCAGGGGCGCACCCTGCCACCCGCCGCGCTCCAGGCTCTCCATCAGACGCTCGACCTTGACCTCGTCTTCGGCAACGTGGAGGAGGTTGTACATGACGCTGTCTCCTGGTCCTGTGGCCCCTGCTGTCCGCCGGGTCCGCTCGCGGTGGGGTCGTCCGCCCCTCTGGTATATAGTATATGTCGGCACAGCCGACACCGCAAGGGTTTCATTCGAAGGAAAGAAACGAATGATCTTCGACGGGAATCACCAGTTCGTCGCCCACGAGCTCCCGCCGCGGCGCCGGGGGACCATCTCCACCTCCTCCTCCGCGGAGCCGGTCGCTTCCTCGTCGGCCTCACCCCCGGCCTGCATACGCTCACCCTCCACCTCGATCTCTTCCGCCCACGCTCCGAGGGAGTCTCGTACGGCCGGCCCCAGCACGTGCAGCATCGCGAGGTTACCCACCCACAGGTCGATCGCTTCATTGCGCCCGGTCGCGCGGAACTCGTGCACGAGCCGCCCCTTCACCAGCTTGGGGATCTGCTTCTCGCGTCCGAACTGTTCGTAGAATTCGCGATCTCCGCCGTTGTGCCATTCCGGATCCGGGCCGAGCAGGTGCATGTAGCCCTTCGGCGTCGACTTCCCGGGGAGCAGCTGCAGCGCGAGGCGGCTGAAGAGGGTGATCTTCATCGGGTGTGTTCCGATGTCCACGCGCTGGATCCCGTGGCGATCGCGCTTCTTCAGGATCCGGATCGGCTCCGCCTGCCGCGCCGGCTGCCCCTTCGTGGCCCAGACACCTTCGCCCTGCCGCGGCCGCACGTAATCGTAGACTTCGTTCACGCGCTGGCCGTCGCCGGCATCCACGCCCATGGCCATGATGCGTCGGCGTGCGCCGCTTTCGAACCGCCACTCCCGCTGCCGCAGCGCATCCACCCGCTGCCAGACCGTGGGATCCACCTGGACGTCGCCGTAGATCCGGTGATGCGCAACCATCCAGGAGACCTCCTCCTTCCCCCATCCCACCACCAGCATTTCGACGCGATCCTTCTGCACGTCGACGAATGCGGTCAGCACCCCCACCCCGCCGGGCACCTCGATGCGCTTTCCCTCGGAGTCCCGCCACAGCTGCGTGCGGTCGGCCAGGGAGTCCGTGTCTACCTTCTCGGAGCGCTCCTCCCACGTCTCCGCGAGAACGGTGTTGACCCACACCTTCAGCTTGTTCGGGTCGGCGCGCGCGGCCAGGAACTCTTCGACGATTGCCGACCAGGACGCACCGGGGAACAGGGAGATGAGGGCGTTGAAGTGATACCCGCGGATCTTCGCGCCCGGGTTCTGCGCGATCCACCGGCCAGTCATCACCATCTGCGGCTTGTGGTGCTCCTCGATGAGCGTCCGGCAGTGCCTGCAGAGGTAGGCCGCTGTCTCCGGCTTGTGCACCACCTTCTCGCCGACGAGCTCCCTCTCCCACTTCACGCCGAAGGCAGTGTTCTGGTCTCCCCACTCGAGGACCTGCTCCTCCTGGCAGTGCGGGCATCGGACGAAGTACCGCCGCTGGTCCGACCGATTGAACAGCTCCTCGGTCGGGCTCTCCCCTTTCTCGAGAGGCGTCGAGATCGTGAGGATGAACGCGTTCGGGAAGGTGAGCGTTCGCTTCGCGGCCAGGGCCGCCGGGTCACCCTCCTCGCCCGATGAGCGCTTGTATGCGTCGCGCTCGTCGAAGATGATGCGGGGAGCAGACCGGGAGCGGAGCTCGCGGGGAGACTCAGCGCCGATGATCCCGAGCCACCCTCCGTCGAATTTCTTGTTTCGGATGGTGTTGTCCCCATCGCGAGCGCGCGTGGCCACCTTGTCTTGGACCCGCTCCGTGTCGTCGAGGATCGGCTGCAGCTTCTCCTTCGACCACTTCTCGCCCTCCGCCTGTGTCGGGTGCACGATCATCACCGGCGCCGGATCCACGTCGATCCAGTACGTGATCGCGTTGCCGATCAGGCCGACAGTGGCGCCGACCTGGGCCGGCTTCATGACGACCATCTCCTGGACGGTGGGATCGGAGATCGCGTCCATCGGCTCCCGGAGGTAGGGAGTCCTGGACGTGCGCCATCGACCCGGCTCGGCCGACGTGCTCGGCACCACCGCATGCTTGTCCGCCCAAGCACTCAGGGAAATAGTTGGAGCCGGACGGAAGACGCGGTTGAACAGCGTCTCCATCCGGCCCCTCCAGTCGTCGAGCGCGCTGGCGTGGGTCTCGTAGCGGTGTCTAGGCCGCATTCGACTGGTCATCATCCTCGAGCTCGGCGGAGATCTCAGCGCCCATCCCCATCAGCGCCTCGATCATCTCATTCACCGCCGGCTTCAGGCGCGCGATCGCCTCCTGTGTGGTGGTGCATCCGACCAGCATCGGACCCCACCGGCTGGGTACATTCTTGATCGCGCCCATGACGGCTTCCAGCGGCTCGGCCACGAGGCGCTCCACGTCGTCGATCGAGATGACGGATTTCCGCAGAAGAGCCGTCCTGATTTCCGCCGCTTCCGCATCTGCCTCAGCTTTCCGGGCGTCCGCCTCCTCCTGCCGAGCTTCCACGGAGGTGGTGCGCCCGCGCTCCGCCTCGATCTTGTGCGACCAGTAACGCTGATTGCTCTCCGGCCACGGGTAAGCCTTTTTCCCCGAAGCATCTAGCTGAGGGAGCAGTACACCGTCCGCCTCCAGGTTCCGGACCTGACGGGTGGAGAGGCCGAGGTGCCCAGCGAGCTCCTTCTGCGAGATGAGAGGCACGCCCGGTCATCCCCAGGGGAGCGGAAACGGAAGCGATTCCGGCCGGACCCTGTAACTGGCGACCGATCGGGCTCGTGCGTTACCCGCGGCCGGGTCGGCCGGGAAGGACCCAAAAACGTCCTCAAAAGGGGACGAACCCAGGCGTTCGCGCGTCCGTGCAGCGCGCGGAGAACGGCTCACGGGTGAAGACCACCTCTCGCACGCCGTGCGACGTGCGGCGGCCACGGAGTTGGCTGTCGGCGCTGCTGCTGGCGAGGGTGCGTGCTCGCCGCCGTCAGGCGCTCGATCGCCGCGGCGGCTCCGGTGGATGCCTCAAACCCGCGCCCCCACTGCTCCATCAACGTTCGCAGGGCCTCGCACATCTCCTGCAGACCCCGGGTGACCTGGCGCCCATACTCCTCGACAGCCTCCCGCTGCGCGGCTGACACCGCCAGGTTGACAACGTGCACAGGTACCCGGGGATAGATCCTGCTGCGCGAGACCGCATCAGAAGTCGGCATGGTCTCCCTCGAAGCCCATCTGTGAATCAGACGGCGCCACCACCAAGGCGACCGGCTCCGAGAGGTCCCCCCCTGCAGCGGCGACCCGCATCCACATCGCTGATCCAACGCGAGGCTGCTGAAGGCGGGAGGCGACCTCAGGCGCGAGCTGGTGGTTCGCGCGTAGTGCCTCGATCACGGCAGCTCCCCGTGGGCCAGCGATCCAGCTGGCCCACGGAGAATCGGCGCGCGCAGCGCGGTGGGCCTCGGTGAGCCGCTCGACCACGGCCGCCCCGTCGCCCACAAGGTCGACGATCCGGATCCGCCCGATGTCGGTGGCGATGGATACCGTCACGGAAACTCCACCCGGTTCCTCGGGCCTACGCGCATCCGACCATGCGGGGGCGTGTAGTGGATGCGGGGGTGCTCCCCAGGCGCGTGGCTGGTCAGCGTGGCCCTCAGCTGCAGCGCCCACCCGGCGAGGGCGAGCATGACCAGGGCGGCCGCGAGCCACCCTGCGGCCGGGTGCACCAGGAACCCGGCGAAGACGAGTGCAGCGGCGCCGAGGATATACGCAGCCGCCACGACGGCGGTGAGAACTCGATGCGTCATGTATCTCTGGTGGTGAGAGGTTGGGGGGGCAGCGAGACCTTGGTGCACTCCCGCTGGAATGCCTTCTCCAGCTTCTGGGTGCGCTTCAGGGTTCTGTTGACTGCCTCGTGCGGCCCGTACTTCCGCACGAGCTCCAGATACCGGCGAGCCTTGTTCAGCTCGTTGCGTAGCGCGATGCCCCGCGCCGTCATCCTCACGATCGGGAACTCCGCCTCACACACCCTGCAGGGGAGGACCACGAGGAGCCCCCCGTCGTCCTCCCGCCTTTCGATAGGTGCGGCCACGATCCGGCGGTGGCAGCTGTCGCAGATGATCTGCATGGCCTCAGTTCGGGTTGGGGATGACAAACTCCGGCGGCGCCTGCAGCTGCTGAAGCTGAGCGATCCACGCCGCGGGATCCGGGCTGTTCCACTTCACGAGGATCCGCTCGTCCTGCCACAGCAGCCCGGCCACCGTGCGGTGGCGTCCGTCGTTCAGCTTGAAGAGGAGGCGCCCGTCGATAGGGTCCGACGTCCAGTGGCCCTTCGGTACCGGGCTGGGGGTGTAGCCGGGCCGGTGGTGCCTCAGTCCCATGATCCGCTGGTACTTCGAATCGACGTCCCCGATCGCCATGCGCTCCCTGCCTGCGATCCAGATCCAGCGATGGGGCACGTACCCCTGGACCTCCACCCAACCCGGCGGGATATCGATGGCCAGATGCTCAGCTGCGGGGGTGTAGCCGGCCGGCAGCATCGGGTGACCCGCCGCGGTCAGCAGAATTGGAGTCTCCATCAGCGAAACACCCCCGCGCCGCGGCCGAACAGGTTGGACAGTCCGCGCCGCCGCGTGGTCGAACCGCGCCGCGTCACGATCGCGCGCTCGAATGCCTCCTTGAAGTCACCCACTCCGTGTGCCTGGAATACCTGGTCTGCCGTCTCCTCAAAGCGGAGCCGCCGGTCAAAGCTCGCACTCGGCGTGAAGATGAAGAGGGGCTGAAGGTGCACGTCGCGTGACTTCCTGGTCGAGACATCGCTGGCCATGCGCCGACCGGCGCCGGCTCGCTTCTTGGTCGCTCGGCTGCCCACCCGCTGGAAGATCCCGCCGGTTCCGTCCGGGTTGCGCAGCATCCAGATGCGTCCTGTAGCAGCGCGGAACACCTGCGCGCCGCTGGAGCTGGTCCCGACCCGTTTGAAGCCGAGCGCCTTCGGCTTGAGCTTCGACGGAATCACACCGCTTCCCGTCCTCTTCAGCCGCTCCTGAGGAACGGCCAACCCCTTCCGTCCCCTTGTGGGTCTCTTGGTGCCGGGCTCCTCAAATTTCCCGAGGATGTCCGAACGGTCGCCATCGCCCGGGCTCTCAAGCCGGATCGCTCCTTCCGGCTTGCTCTTCGTCGCGAAGTCTTCCCGCCGGATCTTGATGTTCATGTCGGCCCAGCGCGGCCGCCGCAGCGTGAACCGGTCCCGGAGGTCTTCACGCTCGGCTTTCTGGATCCGCTTCAGCGTCGTGTTGATGGCCACGGATCGCGCATACGGCACCTGATCCCTGAACAGCGCTTGCATCGCATCAGAGACTTCCTCGGAGTTCGTCTCGACGATGATGTCCATCAGGTTCTCTCCCGTGGCAGGATGAGCTCTCCGAGATCAGGCGTAACGGTGAGCACGGCGATCGTCAGCTCGATGATGTCCTCGTTGATTTCCGGCACGCCTCTCAGCACCTCCCTGATCCGCTCCGGGTGCTTCCCCCGCGAGGGGATCACCCGCAGGAGCTTCACCGCAGTCGGCGGCCCCACCGCAACCGAGTAGATCAGGATCCACCACTTGTCGCACCCGCGGCACTTGTGGAAGACCGGTTGTGCGCCCGGCGCCGGACAGGGGTTCGGCAGACTCCGCCACTGATACCGGCAGCGATCGCCGGGGCAGGTAACGTGGAGCGGAGCAGGTGTGTTCATCCGGGGAGGGGAACGCAAAAGGCCCGTGTCCGCGGAATCCACCGCGGGAACGGGCCTTAGGCCAAGTCTGGTCTTGTCCTCTAAGGTGGTCTCCCGCCCGCTACCGGTCAAGCTTCTGCGCGCGTGGTGGTTCACTTCCGCTCCTGGAGCGCAGGAGAAGCATCAGTCGAATCCACCCCCACGATCGGGAAGCCCCACTGCACCCGGTCGGCACCGCGGTACGGCGCTACGTCGAATCCGTCCTCGAGGAGCTGCTCCCGGATAACCTGCTCACGCGCTGCCACAGCGCGAGGATCATCGCCAAGCACCTCGGCGATCTCCCGGATCCGGCGCTGCAGCGCCACACGCCGCGCGGAGCGCGAGAGGTCCGCTTCCGTGTCCTGCAATGCGGTGATCAGCGTGGTGCGGCAGCGACGGAGCACTCCCTCCAGGAGCGCCTCCCGCGCGCGCATGTCATCCGCCGGACCCTCGCCGAGCTCCGCGTGCTCGGCGGCCATCTGCGCCCATCGAGAATCGTTCACGACCACACCCCCGACGCATCCCGAGCCGTCCGGAGCTCCGGCGTCCAGGTGTCCTGACGGCCGTCGCGGTGCTCTTCCACCCAGGAGCGGAGGTACTCGGTCATGTTCCGGAACCAGGCGCGGCGGGTGCTGAGGTCCAGACCCATCGACTCGTACTTCGTCGGCGGCTCGCCGGCATACTTGCTGTCAGGATTCCGAGCACCGGCGAGAGCCATGTACTCCCGGATCTCACCTGAGAGGATGACCCGCGGCAGGTAGAGCCACGCTGGCTCCAGAGCCACGGCCAGCTTGTCGGCCACGCACAGCCGGGAGAACGGCTCCCCGTCCCGCTTCGCGAGGAATCGAGAGTGGTAGTAGACGAAGCGGGACCAGCGCTCCCCGAACAGCACGAGCATGACGGCAGCGCCCCACAGAGGGTGCTCCTCCCCCTCCGGCCCGTCCATGTTCGGCTTGCCCCAGTAGCCGAGGTCGTGGACGAAGAACGCGACCCAGAGGCGAGGGTCCCACGGGAAGCCGTACAGCCGCCACCAGGCGAGGGCGACGAACCACGGGTGCAGCCAGAAGGCGTGCGCGCCGAAGAGCACGCTGCGGGTCCCGACCTTCACGACGCCACCGCCGGCGCCGCACCCGCCTTGAGCCCGCGCTGGTCATACACCTCCCGGTACCGCTGCTGCACGCGGGCGAGGGTCTCTGTGTCGTGCACGAGCTGGTGGGTACCGTTCCGCACCAAGTAGACGGTGCCCCCCATCGTGACGATGAAGTTCTGCGTCAGCCGCCCGTCGCCGGAGGGATGGGCCAGCATCACCGGCCGCGGCTTCCAGCCCCGCCGGCCCTTCGGGGTGTTCCACTTCGCGCGCTCCTCAGCCCGTCGGCGTTCCTCAGCCGCACGACGCTCCGCCTCCCGCTTCTTCTTCGCAACGACCATCAGCTCCTCTCCTGTTCGGGTTTGCGATCGTGGATGACCTTCCAGCCCTGCCCCTCCCGCTTCACCATCGTCCACCAGATCCATGGCCGGGCCTTGGAGTGCGCCTTCCATCGGATCTTGTCTTTCTCCCACACCTGCTGCCGCTTCACCTCGAACGCCCGCAGCCCTCCACCTGGTAGCCGGCCGAGGTAGTCCGGTGTGTAGCGGGCGACGTCCAGGAGGTGGAACGTCACCGGCTCGAACTCGTAGCTGAGGATCTCGCCGCGGGCGACCATCGGGTCCAGCACCTCTCGCGCGAACCTCTGCTCCGTCCGGTTCGGGATCCCCCGGCGCTTACCCCCGGCCGCCGGCGCCGGCTTCTCGATCAGCTCGCCGGCGGCCGCGGGTGGAGCGATCAGTCCTGGGTCATGAGCCGCTCCTTTCTCCTCGGGTGTGTAGGTGATCTCCGCCAGCCTCGCGAGGATCCGCTCCTTGGCCGCGTCCCCGATCATCGGAGAGCGGAGCATGCTCTCGAGCGTCTCGCGATCCGCGCGGACGAAATCGACCATGGATTATTCCGGTCGGAATGATGGCGGCGCCTCAGCCGGCAGATCCGCGAGCGCTTCGTTCCAACAGGCGAGCGCAGCCCGTGCGTTCTCGTCACTGCAGCCGCCCCAGACGTCCTCGAGGCGGTGGCCTGTGTTCTCTGCCGTAGGGTCGAAGCCGCAGCCGCAGACTGCCCAGATCTCGCAGCAGTCCTCCGCCCACTGCCTCGAGTGGATGGTGAAGACGGTGGTGTTCCCGCATTTCGGGCACGGATCAACGAAGCTGTTCGGCTTCAGCTGGATCCGGCGCTCCGACATCAGTGTCCTCCCTGACGCGGTAGAAGCCCCTGCATCTGAAGCATGCTCACCCCCTGGGAGAACACCTCCGCGAACCGGCTGTCGAGCGTCCGCATGACAGCGGCGCCCACTCCGTTCGCGATCGCCCTGTCCATCGCCTCCTGCACCTTCTCCGGATTGTCCTGCAACCACTGCGTGACCACTCCCCTGACCTGTTCACCCAGCTGCTCCTTCAGGATCTCGTGGACCAGTCCCGGCCTGGTCTCTGTCGTATAACCGTGGCGACCGGGGACCGTCCGCTCCTTGAAGAGCAGCTCCTCCACGCCCCGGTCGACGATCTGCTTCAGGTCTTCCTCCGTGATCAGGTCGCCGATGCTGTCGTGCAGCCGGGAGGTGATCCGCTCCTGCAGGCTGGGTGTCGTGCTCACTCCGTAGCTCATGTTCAGTTCGGGTTCGGGTTGATGACGAGCGCTCGGATCCGCTGGCGCTCGATGTGTGCGGCGAGCAGGGCCGCGGTCGCGCGGAAGCTCATCCCGCGCTCCTGCTCCAGCGCGGCCTCACTGCAGTTCAGGGAGTCGAGTCGTCTGTGGCACCGCCGGCAGGCGGGCGAGGTGTCGCGACTCCCGCCGGCGCCGACGGTGGGGCTGTGGTGCGGGTCGCTGATCCGGGTCCGGCTCCAGTGGTCGAGCGCGCGCAGCTCCGGCGTGTAGAGCTCCGGGAAGCAGGCGCAGCAGGGAAGGTGGCGGCAGAGCTCGGCCTGCTCGCCGAACTGCTCCGCCAAGAGCTTCGCCTTCCGAACCGGGTTCACCGGGCGGATCCGCTTCCCGCGGGCCGGTGCCTTGCCGGGCTTCAGGGCCTTGGAGCGGCGCTGCCAGTCGAGGAGCTTCTGGCGATCGCGCTTCAGACCCATCAGGCACCCTCCTGGAGCAGCTTCAGGATCGCCACCCGGGTGCGAGAGGCGGCGCTGGTCTGGATCACGCCGGCCGGACACCCGGCGAGCTTCTTCTCCTCATCCCGGAAGATGTCCGCGGCCAGGCTCGCGGCTCGCTCCGGGTTGGCTGTCCTCCACTCCTCCACCTTCCGCGTCTCCTCCCGGGCGGCGGCTCGCTCTGCCTCCGCGTCGGCCGAGATCGAGGGGACGACTCCCCCGATCGGCTCCAGCTGGCCCGCCGCACCCCGCCGGCCGCCGCCCGGATTCTCGTCGACTCCGCCGGCCTTATCCTTCCGGCCCGTGTTCTTCGCCTGCTCGAAGGGATCGAGCTGCTGCGGGATGACCGTGTACCGGAGCGAGTTGCGGATCTCCCGGGAGGTCTTGATCGCGTCGTAGAAGGCCAGCACGAACAGTCGCGCCCTCTCCGCCCACGGCGCCGGTGTGCCGCTGGGGTCCTGCCAGGCGATTCGGTCCTCGCCTGTGATCAGCCCCGCGACGCCGGCTCGCTTCTTCTCTGCCTCGTCTTCGGGGCGGCCGGCCAGCTTCGCGTTGACGAATGACCACATGTCGGCGATCACCTGGTGCCGGAGCTGTTCGTCGTCCACCGCCTCGCGCGCGCTGTTGTTGCTGTTGAGGTCTGAAGTACTAACTGAAGTACTAGGGGGTAAATCGTACCCCACCTTTTCGCCGTCATTTACCCCACCTTCGTCTGCATCCGTGGAAGGTGAGGTAATTCCTTCCCCACCTTCGTCGGAACGTGGGGTAAATCCCTCCCCACCTTCTTCCGGTGAACGTGGGGTAAATGCTTCCCCACCTTCCGGGGTGTCTGAACGTGGGGTAATTCCTTCCCCACCTTCGAAGCGAGAGAGCACGTGCACGGGGATCACCGCCCGATACTCGTGCCGCTTCCAGCCCTGTCCGCTGGCGCCCTTTTCCCCTCGGATGATCCACCCCTGCTCCTCGGCCTCCTGGAGGCGATCACGCACCGTCTTGATGGTGAGGCCGGTCTCCTCTGCGAGCGTGGCCTGGGAGGGGAAGCAGCTGCCGCCCTTCTCGTTCATGTGCAGCCCCAGCGTCAGGAGCACGAGACGGACGCTGGAGTGCGGCCCGTGCTTCGACGCAACCGCGCTGCGCCAGGTGAAGAGCGCGGCGAGCTGGGGCTCCGCGGTCGACACCGCCGGCGGTGGTGCAGGTGCGGGGGCAGTCACCACGGCTGGCTTCCGCGGAGCTGCTCGCTTCGTCGTCGCCGGCTTCTTCCGCGGCCGCGGCTTCTTCTTCGTACCGGTGGTCATCTGAGGATGTCTTGGATACGTGCGGAGAGGCTCTGGAGCTCGAGCTCCGCGTCGTTGAGCATGCGGTGCAGCTGCACCAGCGCCTGTTCGGTCTCGGTGAGGTCCTGCTTCTCCCGCCACTTACGCCGGGTATCGGCCGAGTGACGGAGGATCCGGCAGTAGTGATGGATGTCGACTTCATTGGCGACCTTGACGCCCTCGGCCGCCGGCACCCGCTCCAGGCGCCGCAGGCGGGCTACCTCGAGGGTCATCTGAGGGATCGTGCGAGCCCGGAGCTTTTCCACCATCTGCTCGAGCTCCTGGATACGGGCGCGGAGATCGTCCGCCGGGCCCTCGCCGAGGGAGGCGTGGTCGCGGGCGAGATCAGCCAAGGTGCACCTCGACGTCCACAGCGCGTTGCATGTATGCCGGCACGGCGAGCGGTTCGTTGCACCGCCGGCAGGCGCACCCCCACGCGGCCGGCTCGTCGCGCCACCAGATGACCGCCCGGTGTCCGGCGAAGGCGCATGCGATCCGCAGCCACCAGCGAGGCGAGGCGAACGGTGCCGGGCCTGCGTCGTAGTGGAACGGCCGCACGCCGAGGGTGTGCGGGATCGTCCAGAAGAGTTCGTCACCCACGGGGCACCTTCCTCTCGGCTTCGAAGCGACGCCAGGCGAGCTCCTCGCGAATCTCGAAGATCACGCGCACGATCACCGGTGGGGCGAGCAGGGCTGCAGCCCAGAGCAATAGGCTGATCATCGGATGGCCCCTGGATCGCCCGGGTGCCCGTATCGGGTGCGGATCAGACCGAGCCTGCAGTCGCACGGCGCCGGCTGCAGAGATTCGCTGGCCTTCACCTGCTGGGACGCGCACCCGCAGAGATGGTCCCGGCGCCAGAAACCGACGTCGAGCAGCCATCGGATGTCGTCACCCACTGCGAGTCCCGGGTAGGAACCGGGGAGATGCCCCAGTGCGAGGGAGTCATGTTTGGTCACCTGTCACCCCCTGGCGTCGCGGAGACCGGCCGGAAGAAGCCGAGCGCGCCACGGCAGGGCATCAGCGCCAGCGGCTCGGCGTCCTGCATCACGAACCCGTAGGGGCCGAAGAACCACGGGCTGTCGTGATCCTCCACGCAGTCGGTGAGGCGGGCGCGGCCGACGATCCCGCCGCGCGCGAACTCCTCGCGAGGCGGGAGCACCACGTGCGGGAACTCGCGGCGGATGAACTCGTAGCCGGCGCGGTCGAACTTCTGCCCTGCGTGGATGCCGATCCACCCGCGCACCTTCGTCGGCCACGTGCGGTTCTCGACGGGCTTCAGACCCTGCACAATCGCCCACGCCCACGGCTGCTGAATGCTCAAGCAGAGCCCTGTGTGATCACTCACCCGCCCACTCACGACGCGCCTCCGTGATGGGCGTTGAGCACCCGGTTCGCCTCCTGCAGGAGATGGAAATCCTCAGCGCGGCCACCCTTGTCTGGGTGGAGGTCCTGCGCCGCAAGCAGGTACGCGCTCCTTACCGCCGACGGCACCTTCAGGAGACTCTGCCGATCGTAGCGTCCGTATTTGGCGAGGAAGGCTGCTGCGGCCTCGGTGCTCATCGCCGGCTGGGTGCTCGCCGGCAGTGCCAGCCAGCCGGTGTACTGCTCACCGCGCTTCGTGATGCCGTAGCGCTCCACCCGGCGCAGCGCCTCCAAGCCGAGCGCGATCGCGCGGACGTTGTCGCGCCAGTCGAGGAACCGGTCGCAGGAGTACTTCAGCGGCCCATGGATGGAATCGAAGGAGATCACCACCCCGGGGTGCTCCGGCCGGGCATCGGCCCGCGGGTACCCGTCGTTCCGGATGTCCCGCTCCCGCAGCGCGATCAGACAGAGGATGTTCTTCGCGTCGAGGTGGCGGAGCTCGCGACCGAGCAGCTCCGTCGTGGCTGACCAGGTCGCCGTGAACGGAGAGGATGTCCGCTTCTTCGTCGGCTCACCTGGCCACGTGTCGATGGGGCGGAACTTCGCTTCGAGGTCGTAGAAGCTCACCGGGCACCTCCGTTGTCGCTTCGGCTCAGCAGCGACACGATCGCGACGAACGGAGGGCGAACGAACCCGCTGGGGCGGATGCTCGCCTCGAACTTCCAGACGCGCCCGCGCCTACGTGGGCCGAGGTCGCGCCATCCCGCGTACGCCTTCATCGCGCACCTCCCGGCGATGGTAGCGCGGAGAGGGCGGCGAAGTGCTCCCGCACGGTGGCCCACTCGTGATTGCGGTAGCCGCCGTACACGTAGATGCGCGGGTCAGTGAGGTTGTGCCCATTGATCGCAATGAAGTCCTCGCACCCCTTCGCCGTCAGGCACGCCGTCACGAACTCCCACGTGTCGATGTAGCCGACTCGCCGCCAACCCCTCGGCTCCGCTCCGTCCTCCCGGTATCTGGCCTCCAAATCCGCTGACTCATCGTCGTCGGCCTCGGCAGCGTCGATGACGTTCACCCACCCGAACGTGTCGGTGTAGTCGTGGTTCACACCCCACACCCGTCGCCTCTGCCGCACGCCGAAGATGGGGTTCGCGGTGGCGGCGTTGTCCTGCGTGCGGATCTCGTGGCCGATCTCCGCTGGCGTTCGCCCGCTCATCGCCCCACCGCCTTCCAGTCGAGCCGCAGCCATTCACCGAACGACAGACCGCAGTCGGCGTCGAGGAACCTCTGGTAACGCCGCTGGCTGCGCGTCACCTTCGGGGGCTTCGGGCTGTGCTCGCGCACGTACCGGCGACCCGCATCGGTCACGCGGAAGCAGTGATCACCGTCGCACCACGCGACCGCCCCGCAGTCCACCATCAGCCCCTCGGCCACCAGCGCCTGGCAGGTGTCGAAATCGCGGCTCCCCGGCCCGGTCACGAAATGGTCGCGGTACTCTCTTCCACGGCCGTATTCATCCACACCGAGCGCGTGCTGCAGGATCTCCAGGCGGAGCTCATCCACCGGTCACCTCGCTGGTGGAGAGGGTGGCGAGGGCAATGGCGGAGCGGGCTTTTGCGATAATCGCTCGCTTCATCTCGGCGGTCACCCCACCAACAGGGCCTTCGGCCAACGCCGTCATTTCCATCAGTACCGCCAGCAGATCTGGCGCGGCCGCGATGAGCGCAGTGTTGGCGGCCGCCTCCCGAAGCCAGTCCCCGCCTTCCGCTTCCGCGGCGCGGGCACGGTCGTGCGCCTCCTTGATCCCGTAGAGGGCGTAGTTGCTGGCCTGCCGCTTCACCGTCCACGGACCTGGCGTGTGCTGCGGTAGCTCCAGGCGCTCGGCCACTGCGGATTCAGCCACCCCTCCTCGCGTGTATCGGTTAAGTTGTGCGCGCAGCGCGTTCACCTTCCGCTGCGCCTTGCGGCGGGCTCCCGGGGTGCGGGCGCGATCCAGCGCCTCCTCAGCATGGAGGAGGTCCCACTCGAGCAGCTCGAATGCGGTGAGGTCCGGACCGACCGGCTTCTGGCGGGGAAGCGGTGGGGGTGAGGCGTGGAAGTCCTCCGACGCTGAGAGCATCCCCACCAGCAGGGCCGCGGCGAGCGGGTGGAGCCTGCGGCGGATCACGAGGCCGCCTCCACCAGGCCTAACCGCTCAGCGCAGCCGGGGCAGTGATCTGCGATCGAGGTGCGGTCCGCCAGCGTGGAGCGGCACCGCAGGCAGCTGGGGGTGTCGAGGCGCCGGCATGGGTGGCACTGCGGATATTCAACACCGCGCTTGTTCGGCCCCATGCGCATGGGACGGCCGCACGTCGAGCACGGGCGGTAAACCCTCGGGAATCGGTCGAAGAGGCAGGCGTTGCAGATGGGCACCGTCCGCCCGGTCTGCCGACGAACGGACGCGATCCCCAAAAAGGCGCTGAACGCCGAGGCCGGCCACCGATTGTCCCGCGTCGGACAGGTGGGGCAGACGAGGTCCTCTTCGACGGGCACGCCGGCCGACCCCGCCGGAACATCCGGAGGGGGGACTGTACATGAGAATGTACATCTGTTATCTTCGGCGGCGCTCTGGAGCCGGGCGTGGCCCTCCATCGGTGCGGAGGGAAACACTCCGTCCTGGCTCGGGTATGATGCGCTGCTGTCGGTCCTAGTCGGTTGGGGGGAATTGGCCTTTTTCTGTACGTGCCGCCCTCTCAAGGCCGAAACCCGGGTTCGATTCCCGGTAGGGTCACTGCCCCTTGGTGTAACTGGCAACACGCCTGACTCTGACTCAGGAAAGTCCAGGTTCGATCCCTGGAGGGGCAACTTCGGGGAAATGTTCAATTTTAAATGCTCAATGTTGAATGTGGGCGCTGCCTGCCGGTGTCCTGTTCATTGAACATTTGAAGTTCAGCATTCAACATTGTAGTTTCGGGGCCGTAGCTCAGTCGGTTAGAGTGCCGGACTGTCACTCCGGAGGTCGCGGGTTCGAGTCCCGTCGGCCCCGCTCGCAGGTGGGTTCGAGGTGAATCGCAGAATCGTTGCATGCAGGCCGAGGCGGCCCGGAGATTTCTCCGGGCCGCCTTTCTGCGTTCCGGGTGGCCGGAAGGTTGCACCCCCGGCACGGCATGGAGAGCCGAACCATCTTCCTGCTCTCGCCCGCGCACAGTGGCGGAAGGCGCGCGGCGTTGCTGGTGCGCCCGGAGGCCGAATTCGACCTCGCCGTCCGCTTCCGCGAGCATGGTGCGCAGCTCGGTGAGGTCTTCTCCTTCCTGAGCGGCCTGTACTTCCGCGGCAAGCTGGCGTATGCGTCGCGCTTCGGAACCCGTGCGATGGTCATCACTCCCGACCGCGGCCTCCTGCCACCGGACGCCATCATCGGCCCGGGCCGCCTCGCATCCTTCGCGCGCACACCGGTGGACGTTCGCGAGCCGTCCTACACCGTACCGCTGGAGCGGGACGTCCGGGCGCTGGCCGCATCGCTGCCGGGGGATGCGCGTGTGGTGCTTCTCGGCAGCCTCGCCACCGGTAAGTACCTGGATGTCCTTGCGCGCCACCTCGGCGAGCGCCTGCACTTTCCGGAGCCGTTTCTGGGGATGGGCGACATGCAGCGAGGGGCGCTGATGCTGCGGGCGGTGGAGGCCGGACGTGAGCTGCCCTACGCATCCGCAGTGGTTGCGCTGGTCGCCCGCGCGAGACCGCGCATCCGCACGGGCAGGTGAGGCGGAACGCGCCGGCTCTCGCCCCCTGTCAGTGCGTTGCCGGTGAGAGCACCACCCCACGCGATCGCGACCGGCGGGACGTCCGCGCCGGCCGGCGTGACCTCTGGCGCACCCTGCTCTGGAGGCGGGGGCGCTTCTCGCTGGAAGCTCATCTCTGAACGGAGAGCGCCATTGAATCTCTCGATCCCGATCGATTTCGCTCCGATGGAGGCGGAGCTCGCACGCGAGCTTCCGATGGGGGAAGCGTGGCGGTACGAACCAAAGTGGGACGGCTTCCGCTGTCTACTCTTCAAGGACGGCGACGCGGTGGACCTCAGGTCGAAAGCGGGAAAGCCGCTCGGCCGCTACTTCCCCGAGCTGGTGGCGCTCTTCTCCGGCGTGTCCACCCGTCGCTTCGTCCTGGACGGCGAGATCGTGATACCGCGGGAGGGGGCGCTGGATTTCGACCAACTGCTTCTCCGGATCCACCCGGCGGAGTCGCACGTCCGGCGACTCGCAGAGCAGAGCCCGGCGCACTTCATCGCCTTCGACCTCCTGGCGACGCCCCGCAACACCGACCTCTCCGATCGCCCGCTGGCCGCCCGCCGCCAGTCGCTCGAGACGCTGTTCGAGAAGCCGCTCGCCGAGGAGGAGAGCGTGCACCTTTCGCCCATGACTCAGGATCCGGCGCTCGCCCGGCGCTGGCTGGCAGGAAGGCACGGAGGGCTCGATGGCGTGATGGCCAAACGAGCGGACCTCCCCTACGCCAGCGGAGAGCGCACGGCCATGGTGAAGGTGAAGCGGATGAGGACCGCCGAGTGCGTGGTGGGTGGCATCCGCCGCTCACGCGCCGGCGATGCGCTCGGCTCCCTTCTTCTCGGTCTCTACGATGATGAGGGTGCCCTGCACCACGTGGGCTTCTGCTCCGCCCTCAATGCCGCGGTTCGCGCGGAAGCGGAGCGGAAGGTAGAGCCGCTGAAGAGCGGTGAGGGATTCTCCGGGCGCGCTCCGCAGGGCGCCTCCCGCTGGCGCTCGGAAGAGAGCGCCCAATGGGAACCGCTGAAACCGGAGCTGGTGGTCGAGGTCGAATACGATCACTTCACCGGCGGCAGGTTCCGGCACGGAACGCGGTTCCTGCGGTGGCGCCCGGACAAGGAGCCGCGCACGTGCTCGCTGCGACAGCTCGAGAAGGAAGGTAGCGGCGCCCTCGGCATCCTCTGACCGATTTCACCTGCTGCAGAATGGTGCAGGACCGCACCGGAATGAGGCGCCACTCCCCGTCGATTCATCCTCAACGATGCTATCGTTCCCGGTACTGGATCCATTTTTGTATTCTCAGAATACCGTGGCAGCTGCGGAAGTCTGAGAGGCGGGTGTGGTGTCGCCCGCGCGGATGGCATGGAGGTTGTGTGTACCCGATCCTCCCCGGCGACCGCGTTCCATGGTCACCGGCGCTTCCGCGCGCGGAAGAAATTCCCACCTCCTCACCAGGTACCCCATGTCCAAGTACGTGGCAGGTCGCCTGCCGAGAGCCGCAATGCTCCTCGGCGTCGTTGCGCTTTTGTACGGCTGCGTTGACCGGGATCCGCTGGGCCCGTCCGTGTCGGGCGAGGCACCGTTGCAGAACGCCTCGATCCAATCGTGGAACGGGAATGTGAGGATCGGCGTGGTTCCGGCCGCGAGTTCGGTGCAGATCGGCAGCGCGGGCGGGTTCACGGTGCGTGCGAAGGGTGAAGGCGCCGTGCTGTTGACCGGCACGGGAGGCACCGTGACGGTAACGGCTTCGGCGACCACGGCGACGTGGTGGCGCCTGCAGGTGGTGTGCGGGAGCGCCGCGAACGTGGCGGCCCGGCAGGCGGCAGCGGAGGCGGACGGTCACGTGACCTTCACCGAGCCCGTTCCCGCGTCGAACTGCGTACGACTCCTGATCGGCAACTTCCCGTTGAGCGCCAGCTTCACGGAGCGCAACAACTACCGGCTGCTGCTCGTGGCACAGGGACATGCTCCGAATGATGCTTTCTGGGCGCAGCGGACTGAAGGATCCGTCACCTATAACGTCGCCCGTGGCGGCGAGACGGTGACCTCGTCAACGTCTCCCGTGCTGACGCCGGACAACGGGATCGTCACCATAGGTGGAGTGCCCTACCGGGGTGTGGCGGAGGTTGGCCTGAACAGCACCGGTACCCTCGCCGGGATCAACGAGCTGCCGATGGAGCAGTACCTGTGGGGCGTGGTGCCGCGCGAGCTTGGTCCGATCGCCTTCCCCGAGCTGGAAGCGCTCAAGGCGCAGGCAGTGGCGGCCCGCACGTACGCACTGCGCGGACTCGGGAAGCGGGCGGTGAATGGCTACGACCTGCTCGCCACCACGGCGGACCAGGTGTACGGCGGCTACAGCGCCGAGCATCCGCTCTCCACGCGCGCGGTGGACGAGACGGCCGGAATCGCCATCACCTACAACGGCGCTCTGATCGAGGCGCTCTACTCCTCCACCTCGGGCGGTCACACGGCGGACAACGAGGAGGTCTACAACTCGGCGCCCGTCGCCTACCTGCGCGGCGTGCCGGATGCCCAGCGTGGACAGGCCCTGAACCGCGTCCCGAACATCGAGGTGTTCCGCAACCACGCGAACCCCAGGTCGCTGCGCGCGGCGAAGGAGGGCGACTTCGATTCCGACTGGGGCCGCTTCCACCGCTGGGTCTTCGAGTGGTCCGCCGAGGAGATCAGCGCGGTGATCTCGGCCTGGGCCGGGCAGAACGTCGGCACCGTGCACGAGATCAACGTGCTGGAGCGCGGCCCGTCCGGACGCGTGCTTCGGATCCAGTACGTAACGGATGGGGGCACGTTCGAGCACACCAAGGATCTGATCCGCAGCTCGCTGCGGTACATCAACGCCAGCGGGCAACCGACCAACCTCCTCAGCACGCTCTTCTTCATCGAGCCGATCGTGGAGCGTCCGTCGCGGCGGGTGATCGGCTTCCGCGCCTTCGGTGGCGGGTTCGGGCACGGCGTGGGAATGTGCCAGGTGGGTGCCGTCGGGATGGCCGAGAAGGGGCGCAACTTCGAGCAGATCCTGACGCACTACTACCGTGACGTTCAGCTGACGCGCTGGTACTAGGAGCGCGCACGGAGTCGGGAGGAGGACCCCGGAATCTGCTTCCGGGGTCCTCCGCGCTTGGAGCCGCGGTCCCCGCCGGTTATCATGAAGAACTGCAGTGCCCTCCGGAGTCGCGACCCACCACCCGCAGGTGTTCACCATGTGGCTTCAGCCGATTCTCTCCCCCGTGGCCCGCGCGCTCACGCGGGTATATCACCGGCTCACGGTGGCCGGGGGCGAGATCCCGCGGACGGGCCCGGTGCTGCTGGTGGCGAACCACCCGAACAGCCTGATCGATCCGGCAGTGCTCGCCGGGGTGGCCGGGCGGCCGGTCCGGTTCCTCGCCAAGCACACGCTGTTCCGCGGCGAGGTGATCAGCTGGATCGTTCGGGGTGCCGGCTCGATCCCGGTGTACCGCCAGGTGGACGGAGCCGCCTTCATGCACCAGAATCAGGATGCCTTTTCCGCCGTCTTCGAGGCGCTGGAATGCGGCGGCGCCGTGGGGATCTTCCCCGAGGGGATGAGTCACAGTGAGAGCTCGCTGGCACCGCTCAAGACCGGCGCCGCGCGGATCGCGCTGGGCACCGCCGCGCGGATCGGACGCACCTTCCCGATCATCCCGGTCGGCCTCACCTTCGACAGGCGCGATGCATTCCGCTCGCGGGGGCTGGTGGTGGTCGGCGACCCGGTACGGTGGGACGATCTCGGTGGACGGGAGCAGGACGCGGCGGAGTGCGTCCGGGAGCTCACGGCACGGATCGAGAAGGCGCTCCGGCGGGTGACCGTCAACCTGGACGGCTGGGAGGACTGGGCGCTGGTGCAAACCGCCGAAGCGGTCTTTGCCGTGGAGACGGGCGCCGATCCGCATCCACATGCCCGCATCCTTCGGTTGAAGGTGATCACCGACGGGCTCCGGGCCCTGAGGGCGGAGGGCGGCGGTGAATGGGAGAGCCTGGCGCGTGAGCTGACCCGCCACGACCGCATGCTGCGTCGGATCCGGCTGCGGCCCGCCGATCTGCACCGGTCGGCCGGCCTCGGAGCGATCGCCCGCTGGACCAGCCGGACCGTGGCGTTCTTCGGCACGGTGGGTCTCGTCCTGGTGGCGATCGGTTCGGCACTCTTCTGGCCGCCCTATCGAGCGGTGGGCGCCGTGGTCGATCGCCTCGACCCGCTTCACGACACCCGCTCCACCTTCAAGCTGGTGGCGGGTCTGATCTTCTTTCCGCTCTGGTGGGGAATTCTCAGCGGGGCGGCTTGGTGGGTGTTCGGCTGGCGCGTGGCGGTGGCGATCGCCGCCGTGCTTCCGCTGGTGGGGCTCCTCACGCTGGAGCTGCAGGAGCGCTGGTGGAGCGCGATCGGTGAGGCGCGCCGCTTCTGGGTTCATCGCACTCGACCACGCGCCGTGGCGGAGCTCGCGGCTCGGCAGCGCGACCTCGCCGCGCGCCTCGACCTTCTCTACCGCTCCCGCTTTCTGCCCGCCCGCGATCTCGCCGACAGCGGAGCGGCGGCTCGCCGGGCCGAACCGATGGTGCTGGAGGCTCGACCCCGTCACGGCTGAGAGGAGCCGCGACTGCCTGGTGGTGCGATGGGCCCGGGCAGACCGCACATCACTCCCCGACACCGGCACCCGATCCTGGTGCGGACCGATTCCACAACCGACGAAAGTAATGAAAACTATCTCTCTGTACCTGCGGACTTCCGCTGTATCCCTGGCCCTTTCAGCGGTGGCGGGGATCGGCTCGCTGGAAGCACAGGCCGGTCTTCCGGTGCTGACGCCGGGCGCCACCGTCACGGGCGCACTCGAGGCGAGTGACCCGGGACTGAATCAGCGGGGTCGCTACCGTGCATACACCTTCGACGCACGTGCCGGAGAGCGATTCCGCTTCGACCTGCGGTCCTCCGACTTCGATGCATATCTCTCGGTGGCGCGGCGCGCGGGTGAACTGACCGACGTGCTGGCGACGAACGACGACGGCGGAGAGGGCACCGACGCACTGCTCCGGTTCCGCGCTCCCGCAGATGGTCGCTACTGGTTGATCGCGCAGTCGCTCTCGACCACCGGCACCGGGAGCTACCGGCTCCGGTTCGAGCGCCTGCCGGAGGTGCCGCAGGCCGGGCCTCGCGCGATCGCCATCGGAGCCACGGCGACGGGCACCCTCGGTGAGGAGAGCCCGCTGCTCGAGGATGACAGCCGTTACGACCTCTACTCCTTCACCGGCCGTGCCGGGCAGCGCGTGGTGATCACCATGCGATCGGAGTATTTCGACGCGTACCTGTACCTCCTCTCCCCCGGTGGTGAGGAGGTGATCCTGGCGCGGGACGACGACAGCGCCGGGGGGCTGAACGCCCGCATCCGGACGACGCTACCGGTGAACGGTGAATTCCGCATCCGGGCCGCGTCACTGGGCACCGAAGCCGCCGGCCGCTACGACCTCGAGCTCCAGGAGAACGATCGCCGCGCGACGGCGTCCCGCCCCATCGGGCTCGGACGTGGGGAGAGCGGGGAACTCCACGATGGCGACAACCAGCTGGACCGCGGGGCCCACTTCCACGAGTGGACCTACACCGCCCGGGCGGGAGAGCGGCTCCGCATCAGCATGCAGTCCGGGGAAGTGGATGCCTACCTGATCCTCGGCCGCATGGTGAACGGCGCCTTCGAGACCATCGCGGAGGATGACGACGGCGGGGGTGGAACGGACTCGCTGATCGAGACCACCCTTCCGGCCGCGGGAACGTACGTGATCCGCGCCCTCACGTTCAGCCCGGACGAGACGGGCGCGTACACGCTGCGGGTGGATCGGCTCTGATCCCCCGCAGCTGTGGCTCCCGGCTTCGCGACTCGTGAGCATCGAGGAGCACGACCCCCGACCCAGCTGGAGCCGCAATGCCGGCGCCTGGACGGAGGCGGTACGCTCCGGCGCCATCCAGAGCCGCCGCCTGGCGACGGACCGGGCGATCGTCGACGCTCTTCTGATGCACCGGCCGGGCATCGTTCTGGACGTCGGCTGCGGCGAGGGGTGGCTCGCCCGCAGGCTGGAAGCGGAGGGTGTCCGCGTGCTTGGCGTGGACGCGGAGCCGATGCTGATCCGCGCCGCTCGAGAGCTCGGCGGCGGCGACTACCAGGTCGCTTCTGCACGCGGGAGGGCTGCGGCTCGAGGCGATCCGGGAGCCCCGCCACCCGGAGAGCGGCGAGCCGCTCTCCCTGGTTCTGGACGCCCGGCGCGCCGGGCACCCGGACCCCGCCCGTACGCCGTAGTCGCGGCCGAATCGCACATGCCACGGCGGCTCGGACGTTGCAAATTCCGCCGCCACGAGCCAGGTTCCGGTGCGACCCCGAGCGGATCCGGCGCCGCCGTCGTTTTCATCAGCACCAGGAGATACAGTGAAGCTTCGACTTTTGGTCACGGTGGTCCTCCTCGCTTCCGCGTGCGCGACAGCCAACGAAGACGCGGGCGAGCCCGGTGTCTCCCTGAGCGCCTCGCCGACGACGGTTGCCGCGGGGGAAACCATCACGCTCACCCTCAGCAACCAGAGCGCCTGGCCGATCGGATACAACCTCTGCACCAGCTCGCTCGAAAGGGAAGTCGCCACCGGATGGGAGCCGGTACCCGAAGATCGGATCTGCACCATGGAACTCCGCATGCTGGATCCCGATAGCACCGCGGACCAGCAGATCCAGCTCGCCGCCGACGCCGCCGCGGGCTCGTACCGCTATACGGCGAACGTGGAAGATCGCGGCTCCATGGAGCCGGTCTCCACCCGGCCCTTCCAGATTCCCTGACCGATCGGGAGGAGGTCCCGCGCCTCCTTCCACGCTCCCTTCCCCGCACCGCGGAGCCCCGCGACCAGCCATGATCAGGATTACACCCGTCGTTGTCGTGGAGGAGATCGAGCCGGTTCTCCCGTTCTGGGTCGACCGCCTCGGATTCGCCGTAACCGCCGAGCTGCCCGAAGGCGATCGCCTGGGCTTCGTGATTCTGCAGCGAGATGGCGTCGAGATCATGTACCAGACCCGGGAGAGCGTCCGGGGGGACGTTCCGCCATTCGCCGATACACCTACGGGTGGCAGCTTCCTGTTCATCCAGGTGGACGATCTGGATGACGTGGATCGCCGACTGGAGGGGGTGGAGCGGGTCGTGCCCCGCCGCACCACCTTCTACGGCGCCGACGAGATCATCGTCCGGGAGCCCGGCGGCAATGCGGTGACGTTCGCGCACTTCCAGGAGGGAACCGAAGCGGCGTGAGCGGCGCAGGGCCGGGGGTGGAGTACCATGAGAACCGCTTTCGGGCGCTCAGCGGTGAGGCTGGTGAGGCCGGCGCTGCGGGGTGGTCGCGAGCTACAGCGGGGGTGAGCCCGGGCCCGGGTTGGACCGCTCAGCCGTCGCCCTGCCCCGCCCCGTCCTCCGGTTTCAGCTGGATGGCCGCCGAGTTGATGCAGTAGCGGAGACCTGTCGGAGCCGGCCCGTCCGGGAAAACGTGACCGAGATGGCCGCCACACGCCTCGCACAGCACCTCGGTGCGGCGCATGCCGTGGCTGAGGTCCGTCTCCTCCGCGATGCGGCCCTCGTCCGCCGGTGCGTAGAAGCTCGGCCAGCCGCATCCGGCGTCGAACTTCGTGTCCGAGCGGAACAGCTCCGTTCCGCAGCCGGCGCAGCCGTAGGTGCCGGGAGTCGTGGTGTCCCAGTACTCTCCGGTGAAGGGTCGCTCGGTACCCTTCTCGCGCAGGACCCTGTACTGCTCCGGCGAGAGCTTCTCGCGCCACTCCTCGTCCGTTTTCGGTCTGGCTGTCATCTGAGTCGTGCCTCGTCTGTTGGATTCCGGGAGCGCAGGTCTCCCGCCGACCCGCCGGTGACCACAGGGGGGCGGATGTGGGACCACTCCGCTCCCACCGCCACTGATCTGGCCTGATACACCGCTCGGGAGAGGACGTGCATGCGAAGCGGGGGTGGAGACATTATCTTTTTCCCCCTGCCAACCGAACCGCGTACCGTCGTGTTCGAAGATGACGTCCCACCCACCTGCGGAGGTTTCCATGCCGCGGTCCCGAAAGATGCGCGCCACGGGAGACGCGCTGCGCCTGCTCCTCTTCGTCGCCGCCACCTACGCTGCCGTCCGCTTTCTCGGCAATTCCGTCGCGCGCGACGGCATGGGTCCGGCAGCGGTGTTCGGCCTGCTCCTGGTGGCGGGATCCGTTTCGCTGGTGTGGCGATCGACGACGGTGTTGAAACGCTCGCTGAACCGCCTGCGGAACTGAGAGGCACTCCCGCCGGTTCGGTGGGAGTGCCTCACACCGATCAGGGCTGCGGCGGTTCCGCCGGCTGGGTGGCGGGTGCTTCCGCCGGCGCCGGGCTCCGCTCGGGCAGCTGGATCTCGATGCGGGTGTCCGGCTGCGGCGATTCGATTCTCGGCGCCTCGATGGTGGGGACCTCCAGCTGGGTCCGCTCGCCGCGCGTCATCACGTACCAGAGCAGCAGCGCCACCACGATCAGGAGCGGAATGAGCCAGATCGCGGGGCTCGGACCGCGACGCTCATGGACCGTGACGCGGTCCACCGGGCGGTCGCGCTCCACGATCTCCCTGCGCTCCACCACCTCCTGACGCTCGATGTTCGGATCTCTCGGTCGCTCGTCCATCACCCCTCCCCGGTCTCGACGTTTGGCCTGCTCCCTTGCCCGCGTCGTGCGGGTCGAGGGGCCCCGCACCTGCTCACTCCACGGGAACCGGATCACGCCCGGGCATCCGCTTCGCAACGGTCATGTGGTAGACCGTCTGCTGTCGCTCCATCATCACCATGAGCTTCCCCTCCTCCCGCATCGCCGCGATCACGCGGCCCAGAACCGCCTGCAGCTCCGTGCCGCGCATCGCCGCCGTCTCCGCCAGCAGTGAGTCGTGGACCGCCGCCAGGTGCGGGCGCAGCGCAGGGTTCGCGCCGGCCAGGCGATCCTCCGCGGCGCCGAGCGGCGGGGCGAAGCGCCGGTAGGCGATGTCGATGGTGGTGCCGAACTCGTGTGAGCTGACGCCGGATGCCGCGTTCGGGTTGGACCGCCGCAGGCGCGCCTGGTCCGCCGGGGTACGCAGCACGGATGTGATCTCCAGGCGGAATGCCGGCAGTCCCAGGCTGTCGAGACTGGCCAGCCAGCGCTCCCCGATCTCCGCCAGCATCGCTTCCGCGTCGGGCGTCACGTAGGGAGCCGAATAGTCCAGGTCGCGGACGACCCAGTAACGGCTGCTGGACGCCAGTTCCCGGAGCCGGCCGCTCTCCTCCAGACGCTCCACGTCGCCCCCGCGCGGGATCCCCAGCGCCCTGGCCCTCGCAGTCTGCGCCGCATTGGCGTCCCGCCGCAGGACCCCCTGCTCACGACTCGTGAGGTTCGGAATGCGGATCAGCACACGATCCACCGAATCCACCGCCGCTTCCAGCCGCCGGACCTCCTCCTCCAGCTCCGCCTGCGTGGGCGGTTCCGCCACCGTCCGGGTGGGCGCTTCCGCGACGGGTGCCACGTCGGCCGCATCCTCTCTGTCGACCGTGTGACCGGAACATCCCATCGAAAGGACGACGGCCGTTACCGGTACCACCCACCTGCTCCGCAGAAGCATCCCGATCTCCATTCCCTGGGTTCATTGAGGATCCAGCTCCAGGAAAGGCCAATTTCATGCCACCACGCCAGATACGCGATTGGAGAACCCCTCGCCAGGACGGGCCCGCTTCCTGCGACGGCGCCTCCTCTCTACCCGATGAACGATCCACCCGAGCCCCAGAGCCGTGATGTTCAGAGAGCGATCCCCGGAAGAGTACGAGCAGCTCGCATCCGCCGGTGTGCGCCACCTCTTCTCCCTCGGCGACTTCCGCTTCCACGACACCATGGACGGCGAGGGTACCCGTCACCATTTCGTCACCGAGAGCAATGGTGAGGAGCCCGAGGAGCACCATTACGAGATGGACACGCCCGTCACGTACGAGTTCATGGCCCGCTTCCTCGCCGGTGAGCACGAACTGCACGAGTACGAGATGGACCGCTCCCCGGCCCACGACGAGCTGCTCGACATCCTGGAGATCATCACCGCACGCGCCCGGGCCGGCGAGAGCGACTTCTCCTGGGACGAATTCGATCCGGCCGAGACCGAGGTGCTGGACGAACCGGCGGACACCGACGACCCGGAGCCGGACGTCCCCTAGCGCTGGCCTCTCGCTTGCGCGCGTACGACGAGCCGGTCGGCGGGCGACCCCGCCGCCGTGTTCAGCTTCTTCACTGATGAGAGACACAGAAATGAACAACATCAGGCTCGCGATCGTTTACTACAGCACCTACGGAACCAACCACCAGATGGCGGAAGCGGCGGCCGGGGCGGCGAGGGAGGCGGGTGCCGAGGTGCGCCTGCGCAGAGTACGGGAAACGGCGCCAGAGGAGGTGGTGAAGGCGCAGGAGGCCTGGAGTGCGCAGCGGCAGAAGACCGAGCACATCGAGGAGGCCACACCCGACGATCTGGTATGGGCGGATGCCTACCTGTTCAGCTCGCCGACGCGCTATGGAGGCGCCGCGAGCCAGATGCGCTCCTTCATCGACACGCTGGGGCCGGTATGGCAGGAGGGGAAGCTGGCGGACAAGGTGGTGACGGCGATGACCAGCGCGTCCAATCCGCACGGCGGACAGGAGACGACGCTGCAGACGCTGTACTACACCTTCATGCACTGGGGCGCCATCATCGTGACGCCGGGGTATACGGACGAGTCGGTGTTCGCGACCGGCGGCAACCCCTACGGAGTGAGCGTCACGGCGGACGGCAATCCGCTGTCCGACGAGGTGCGGAAGCTGATCCGTTTCCAGACTCGTCGGCTGTTGCAGACCGCCTCGCGACTGAAGGCGGGAAGCTGAAGGCAGCTGGATGGCATAGCGGAGCGCCGGCCCCCTCGCGGTGGAGGGGGCCGGCGCTGCGCTGCGAGGAATCCGCGGCCCGGGAGCATCCGGGCGAAGACCGTCTCGGTGGAGACCGGTCGCAGCGCGGGTGTGTGGGCCGGGAGTCGCTCACCGCCGGCGGTTCGAGCCGGCGGGGTGCCTGCAGAGACTAGAGCGACTCGCGGCGGGCCCGCTTCCGGTCCTTGTGGCGCCGACGCTCGGCCGCCTTGGCCTTGGCCTTGCGCGCCTCACTCGGCTTCTCGTGGAAGCGCTTGCGGCGCATGTCCTTGAACAGACCGGAACGGATCATCTTGCGACGGAACTGCTTGAGCGCCCAATCGAGGCGGTCCGTCTCCGTCAGTTGAATCTCGACCAAGTTTCTTCCTTTCGTCGTACAGTTCGGCGCCGGCACGAGCCGGGCCCGGGTTCAGCTGCGGGAAGCCGATCGCTTCCGCATGGGTGCGACCAGCACATTGGATGCGGCCGCAAAGAAGAGCGCGGTGCTCCCCTCGTTGAGGCGCACGGCGATGAGCCGGCTGCCATCGCCGGTCTTGCCATGCACTGAAGCTACAACGCCGAGGCCTCCGGCGCAGTAGACCTCGTCACCGACGACGATCTGACGCTCGGAACCGACCGACCAGCCGGGTCGATCGGAGGCCGAGACGAGGAATTCGTTGGCGCGGAGGCTCTTCGCGCTGTTCGACTTCGCCATTGGACTTCTCCGGTCTCGTTGGGGTGGGGAGCGGAGCGGCTCAGCGGGTACGAACGGTGGCGCCGCAGCCGCAGGCGCCACAGGAGCAGAGCACGCCATGACAGGCGCCGCAGCAGGTACCGACGAAGTCGTCGAGAGCGATGCCGCAGGCGTGGCAGCGAGTGCGACGCCCCTTCTTGCCTTCCACAGCGGTGTCCACCACGCCCTGGTAGTCGAGGCCGTTGGCCTCCATGTGGCGCCGGTGTGCCGCGATCACGGCCTCCTTCTGCCGCTGGGCACGCTCCTCGTCGGCGCTCTCCAGACGCGCGCCGTGCTCCGCCTCCAGAACGTCGCGCCGGAGGTACTCCTTCTCGGCGCGCGCGATCCCGAGTTCGTCGTCGAGCGGCTGGATCTTTTCGAGAGCGACCGCGCGCGGGAAGGTGCGGCGGCGGTACTGCGTCAGGCTGTAGAAGGAAAGAAAGGCACCGTTGGGATCATCCGCGGCGGGATCGAGTACCAGCAGGTCACCGTCCACGGAATGGCGACCGACCCACAGGGCAGCTGCGGACTCGTCACCGGCGCCGGAGGTCGAGCTGCTTCCCTCCGGAAGAAGCTCGATCCGGGCCGTTGCGGCCTTGGGTGCCTTCTTGCTCATTCGTTCCTCCCAGCTCCTGGAACAGAAAACGCCCGCGGCGCGCGTCTGCGGGAGACGGGCGCCGCGGGCGGTTCGCGAGACGGCGGCCCCGTGGCCGCCGGGCGATACCGAGACGTATACCCGCCCTCCCGGCGTTGGTTCCGCGACGCTTCACGGGGCGTGGGCGGTGCGCTCCGGCACCGTCCGTTCGGCCAACCGGAGAACGAAGCGCAATCTCCCGAGCGCAGCCCCCGTCACAGGAACGAAGCGCAATCTCCCGAGCGAAGCCCCCGTCACAGGAACGAAGCGCAATCTCCCGAGCGCAGCCCCCGTCACAGGAACGAAGCGCAATCTCCCGAGCGCAGCCCCCGTCATCCTGAGCGAAGCGAAGGATCCCGCGCGGGCGTCGGGAGCGATCGGGTCCGTGGGTCACGGGTGCAGCCGGCCCGCACCCCCCGCGCGCATGTACGGGACGGTGCGGGATCCTTCGCTTCGCTCAGGATGACGGGGGCTGCGCCCCGGATGATGGGGGCTGCGCCCCGGATGACTGGAGCTGTGCTCAGGATGACGACAGCGACATCAGGGCGTACGGTCGAGGATCTGCTGGAGGATCCGACCGGCCTGACTCGGGCGGTAGCCGAGCTCCCCCTCGCGGGCGGTGACCACCACGCGGGTGGTGTTGTTGCTGCTGCGGTTGAGGTCCACGGTGACGTTTGCACCCTCGTGCGTGCCGCGCAGCTGCGCCGTGGTGCCGTCGGTGGACTGGCTGCGGTTGTTGACCACGATCCCCATGTCACCGAAGGCGGCTTCAGTGGCCTGCGTGAGCTGCGGAACGGTGGCCGCCACATCCGCGGAGGCGTTGCGCTCGTCGAGCACGATCGCGGCCGCGGCGCCCGCGGCCGCGCCCACGGCTGCCGCGCACGCGGCCGCGAGCGGAAGCAGCGCCAGCACGATGGCCAGTCGGGCGATCAGGTTGAGGTGTTTCATCATCCGGTCTCCTGTCTCGGGTCAGCGGGTTTCTCTTTTCACCGGCCCCTGGAAGACCAGGGCGGCCGGGCCTGTCGATGCAAGAGGGATTCCCCGCCACCCCGGGGCGGCCTGTTCGCTGCCGCGGTTCTTCGCCACACGACTTCCTTGCTGCCGGCCCTGCCGGCCGGCATGTTGGGAAAACGGCCGTGCCGGCGCCCCGGCGCCACTCCCTCCGCACGGCCGTGCCTCGTATCACTCCGTGTCCCTCGCAGCCCCCGCGGGAGGTGCCATGGCACCGACGGACGTAGGCAATCCCGGGTACTACCACCGCGTGGTGGACTGCCAGTGGGCATGTCCGGCGCACACCAACGTTCCCGAGTACATACGGCTGGTCGCTCAGGGGCGATTCACCGAGAGCTACCTCCTGAACCGCGAATCCAATGTGTTCCCGGGCATTCTGGGTCGCACCTGCGATCGGCCGTGCGAGCCGGCGTGTCGGCGGGCCCGGATCGACGAGGCGCCGGTGGCGATCTGCCGGCTGAAGCGCGTCGCCGCCGATCACCGGGGTGAGGTCCGCCACCTGCTCCCGCGTGCGCCCGAACAGGGAAACGGCCGGCGCATCGCGCTGATCGGCGCCGGCCCGGCCTCCCTCACCGTCTGCAACGATCTCGCACCGCTCGGATACGAGTGTCACATCTTCGAACAGCTGGACCGCGCGGGCGGCCTCATGCGCACCAACATCCCCGCCTTCCGCCTTCCCGCCGCGGTGCTGGACGAGGAGATCGGCTACATCCTGGAGATGGGCGTCGCAGTGCACTTCGGCAGCCGCGTGGAGAGCATGAAGGGGCTGCTGGAGCAGGGATTCGACGCCGTCTTCGTCGGCAGCGGCGCGCCCCGCGGCAAGGAGCTCGAGCTGGAGGGTCGCCACGATGATCCCGGGCACGTCCACGTCGGGATCGACTGGCTGGAATCCGTGCACTTCGGGCATGTGGAGGCGATCGGTCGGCGGGTGCTGATCATCGGTGTGGGCAACACCGCGATGGACTGCTGCCGGACCTCGCTCCGGCTCGGGGGCGAGTTGGTGAAGGTGATGGCGCGCCGCTCCCGCGAGCATTTCAAAGCCTCCCCGTGGGAGCTGGAGGATGCGCTGGAGGAGCGTGTCGAGATCGTCGAAAACCACTCCCCCCGGCGCTTCGTCGCGGAGGGCGGGCGGCTGGTGGCGATGGACTTCGATCGTGTGGAGTGGTACGAGGAGGCGGGCCGTCAGAGGAGCCGGGTTCTGGGGACCGTACGGATCCCGTGCGACGACGTGATCCTGGCGATCGGTCAGGAAACGGCCTTTCCGTGGATCGAGCGGGATATCGGGATCGAGTTCGGCGAGTGGGAGATGCCGGTGGTGGACCGGGCCACGCACGAGAGCACGCTCGCCGGCGTGTTCTTTGGCGGCGATGCGGCGTGGGGCCCGGAGAACATCATCTGGGCGGTGGAGCACGGACACCAAGCGGCGATCTCGATCCATGCCCGCTGCGAGGGGCGCTCTCCCGCGGATCGCCCACCGCCGGGGATGACGCTCGTGAGCACCGGGCTGGGCCTCCACGCCTGGCAGTTCAGCAACGATTACAACCCGGACGCCCGCCAGACGATGCGGCACGTGGAGCTGGTGGAGCGCTTCTCCGCGCTGGGTGTGGAGGTGGAGCTCGGCTTCACCGCCGAGCAGACGGCGCGCGAAGTGGAGCGGTGCCTGAACTGCGACATCCAGACGCACTTCGAGGCGCCGCTCTGCATCGAATGCGACGCCTGCATCGACATCTGCCCGGTCAGCTGCCTGACCATCACCCGCGACGGGGATGAGGACGAGCTCCGCACGCGGCTGAGTGCGCCGGCGATCAATACGGAGCAGTCCATCTATACCTCGGCCGCCCTCCCGCACACCGCCCGGATCATGGTCAAGGACGAGGACATCTGCGTGCACTGCGGGCTGTGCGCCGAGCGCTGCCCGACCGCCGCCTGGGACATGCAGCGATTCACCCTCCACCTCGCGTATGCCGGGAGCGAGCCCGCCCCTCCGCATTCCCCGGAGCCTCCCCTGCCGGCGGTGGCGACATGACGGAGGCGATCACTCCGGAGCACCGGGGATCCGGCGCCGCCGCCGCCACGGCGCCGCCCACGACCGCGGAACCCGCCCGGGAGGGCACCGACCGCCTCGATCCCGCGCGGGTGAACCGGTTCTCCTTCCGGATCGCGACGGTGAACGGGACCGGCTCCGCGAGCGCCAACGGGCTGCTCCTGCAGACCATCTTCCGGATGGGTGTGCCGGTGTGTGGCAAGAACGTCTTTCCGTCCAACATCCAGGGTCTTCCCACCTGGTACGAGATCCGGGTGAGCGGTGACGGGTACCTCGCGCGCTCCCCGCGAATCGACCTCATGGTGACGCTCAACCCGTCGACCCACGCCCGCGACATCGCGGAGCTCCGCAGCGGTGGATGGCTCCTGCACGATTCGTCCTGGCCACTGGACGCTTCGCTGCTGCGCCCCGACGTGGAGTACCTGGGGATCCCGCTCGGTGCGCTCGCGGTGGAGAGCTTCAGCGGCAGCCGCCAGCGAACGCTGATGCGCAACATCCTGTATGTCGGCGCGCTGGCCTGGCTGCTGGAGCTGGACCGGGCGGAGATCGAACGCCTGCTCGCGGAACAGTTCGGGAGGAAGCCGCGGCTGCTGGAGGCGAACCTGCGGGCGGTGGAGATCGGGCACCGCGCGGCTCAGGAGCGATTCCCCGAGCGGCTCCCCATCCGGGTGAAGCGGATGGATGCTACCGCGGGAAACGTCCTGATGGACGGCAACTCCGCCGCGGCGCTGGGATGCGTGTACGCCGGCGCCACGGTGGGCGCATGGTACCCCATCACGCCCGCCACCTCGCTGATGGATGCGTTCACGCGGTTCTGCACGCGCTTCCGCACCGGGCCAGGGGGTGAGCGCCGCTACGCCGTGCTGCAGGCGGAGGACGAACTGGCGGCCGCGGGGATGGTGATCGGCGCCGGCTGGTCGGGCGCGCGCGCATTCACACCCACCTCCGGTCCCGGCATCTCCCTGATGAGCGAGTTCATCGGGCTCGCGTACTATGCCGAGATCCCGGGTGTCTTCTTCGACGTACAGCGCACCGGCCCCTCCACCGGGATGCCCACGCGGACGCAGCAGGGCGACCTGCTGATGGTGGCCTACGCGTCACACGGCGACACGCGGCACATCGCGCTCTTCCCCGCCGATCCGGGCGAGTGCTTCCACCTGGCGGTGAACGCTTTCGACCTGGCCGAGCGCTTTCAGACGCCGGTTTTCGTGGTCTCGGACCTCGACATCGGGATGAACGACTGGATGTGTCCGGCGCTGGTGTGGGACGACCGGTACAGACCGGACCGTGGGGAGGTGCTCAGCGCCGAGCAGCTGGAGGGGATGCAGCGCTTCTCCCGCTATCTCGACACCGACGGCAACGGGGTGGCCGCCCGGACGCTCCCCGGCGTGCATCCCCGCGGGGCGTACTTCGCGCGCGGTTCGGGGCACAACAAGCACGGCGGCTACACCGAGGACTCCGCGGAATACGTGGAGGTGATGGATCGCCTGCGCCACAAGATGGAAACCGCCGCGCTGGAGGTGCCGCCCCCCGAGATCCGGCGATGCGCGGGATCGACCATCGGCGTCGTCAGCATCGGCGGGTGCAACGCCGCCGTGCTGGAAGCGTGCGACCTGCTCGAGAAGTCGGGGCTTCCGGTGGATTACCTGCGGGTGCGCGCCTTCCCCTTTTCGCCCGCCATCGGGGCCTTCCTCCGCGAGCACCCGCAGGTGGTCGTGGTGGAGCAGAACCGTGACGCCCAGCTGCGATCGCTGCTGATCCTGGAGTGCGGGATCGCTCCGGACCGGCTCCGTTCCATCACCCGCTTCGGCGGTATGCCTCTCAACGCGGACGACGTGGTGGACGGCATCCGCACCCTCTTCCCGGCCCCGACACATGGCATCCATCTCCAAACCGCCGGTTAAGCACCGCGCGCTGCCGGTGAACGCTCTCGGCCTCACCCGGCGCGACTACGAGGGTGCCATGAGTACCCTGTGCGCGGGGTGCGGTCATGATTCGGTGACCGCCGCCATCGTCCAGGCGCTCTGGGAGATGGAGGTCCCGCCGCACCGGGTGGCGAAACTGAGCGGCATCGGGTGTTCGTCGAAAACACCGTCCTACTTTCTACCACAGGCGCACGGGTTCAACAGCGTGCACGGGCGGATGCCCTCGGTGGCATCGGGCGCGAGCGCGGCCAACCGCTCGCTGGTGTACCTGGGGATCTCGGGGGATGGCGACTCGCTGTCGATCGGGCTGGGCCAGCTCTGCCACGCGATCCGCCGCAACGTGCGGATGGCGTACATCCTGGAGAACAACGGTGTATATGGGCTCACCAAGGGGCAGTTCTCCGCTTCTGCGGACGTGGGCTCCCGCGCCAGGCGGGGGGAGGCGAACGAGAACACCCCGATCGACCCGGTGCTGCTCGCGCTGACGCTCGGCGCCGGCTTCGTGGCCCGTAGCTTCTCCGGCGACAAGGAGCAGCTGGTCCCGATCCTCCGCGCGGCGCTGAGCCACGGCGGCTTCGCCCTGGTGGACGTCATCTCCCCCTGCGTCACCTTCAACGATCACGAGGGCTCCACCAAGAGCTATCGTCACGCGCGCGACCACATCCATGAGGTGGACGCGATCGACTTCGTCCCGATCCGCTCCGAGATCGCCCTTGCCGGAAGCGATGTACCGGTCAGGACGGTGCGGATGCACGATGGCAGCGAGGTTCGCTTCCGGCGGGTGGATGAGGGCCACGATCCCACGGACCGGGATGCGGCATACGCATTCGTGCGTCGCTGCCAGCAGGCGGGGGAGATCGCGACCGGGCTGATCCATCTGAACCCGTCGGGTCACGACATGCATCAGCTCAACCGCACGGTCGCCACACCCCTGGTGGAGCTGCCGTTCGAGGATCTGTGCCCGGGCTCCGAGGCGATGGCGACGCTGATGGCCGAGCTGCGCTGACCGGAAGGGCGCGGGCGTCGCCGCGCGAACCGCCCGATCCGGATCCCGTGCCGGCATTCTGCCGGGCGCGGCCGCCCGCGGGGCTGGTCGTCGTCCCCGCTCGGCATCGGGAGCCCCTGCCCCCTCCCAGTCCTTCCCCGCCCCGACGAAAGTCGCACCGCGCGCCGCCAGTCTTTATGTTGGCGGTGGGCGACTGCGGGCGTATGATCGATTGCAGTCTGCGAACATTTCCGGAGAGATCGAGATGACGAGGAAGCGACAGCTGCTCGCGAGGTGCGGTGGAACCGTGGCGGCGGCGGCGCTGCTGCTGGCGTGCGGACCGGGCGACCGGGACGGAGCGCCGCGGGATGGCGTCGCCGCGATGGATCCCGTCGCGACTGCCGAGGCGGAGGGTGCAACACTCGTGCTCGCCGTAGCGCAGAGCGGAAACGAGGCGCGCTACCGGGTGCGGGAGCAGCTCGTCGGCCGCGATCTCCCCAACGACGCCGTGGGCGTCACCGACCGCGTGAGCGGTACCATCGCCCTGAACTCGGCGGGGCGGGTGATCGCCGAAGCGTCGCGGATCGTCGTGGACGTGGAAGGGCTCACCAGCGATCAGGAGCGACGCGATCGATACGTCCGCAACCGCCTGCTGGAAGCGGAACGGTACCCCACGGTGGAGATCCAGCCGACCGCGCTCGAGGAGCTTCCGGTCCCACTCCCCACCTCCGGGAGCCGGAACCTCACCATGGAGGGGATGTTGACGATCCGGGGAACGGAGCGGCCCACGACCTGGGATGTCGAGGCCCGCTTTTCACCCGACGCGGTGACCGGCACCGCCCGCACCGCCTTCACCTTCGAACAGTTCCGGCTGACACAGCCGCGGGTGCCGATCGTGGCGAGCGTGGCGGACACCATCCTCCTGGAGTATGATTTCAACCTTCTCGTCACCCGCACCGACCCGTGACCCAACGTCCCGGGGTGGAAGTCTGTAGGGACAGGGGGAGCATGCACGACTCCCCTCGGCTCTCGCCTCCCTCGCACCCGCGCCAATGACCGGCATCCTGCAGCGGTTCACCAACATCCGCCGGGAGGAAGTCGCTCCCATTCTGGCGGCTTCGCTGTACTTCTTTTTTATCCTCACCGCGCTGATGGTGCTGCGCCCGGCCCGCGAGGCGCTCGGGATGCAGCGCGGGATCGACGCGATCCGCTGGCTCTTCATGGCCACGCTGGTCGTCACGCTCCTCTTCAACCCGGTGTTCGGGCTGGCTGGTGAGTCGCTTCAGGCGCCTCGTCTTCATCTCGTCGACCTACCTCTTCTTCGCGCTGAACCTCCTCGTCTTCTACCTGCTGCTGGTTCTGGCGCCGCAGGCGATCGGCGAGACGTCGGGGCAGGTGTTCTACGTCTGGATGAGCGTGTTCAACCTGTTCATCACGATGGTGTTCTGGGCGCTGATGGCGGACCGCTTCTCGCTGGAGCAGAGCAAACGACTGTTCGGGGTGATCGCGGTGGGAGGCACGGTGGGCGCGATCTTCGGCTCCTGGCTGGCCGCGGTGCTCGCCGAGAGACTGGGCACACCGAACCTGCTGCTGATCGCCGTCGTCTCGCTCTGCCTGGCCGTGGGCGCCGCCTTCCTGGTCGCGCGACTGCAGCCGGAGCGGGCACGACCCGAGGACGCGGGAGACCTGGAGGAGCCTCCGGCCGTGGATGAGCGCGCGGTGATCGGCGGGAGCGCCTGGGAGGGGTTCCGCGCCGTGTTCCGCTCCCCGTACCTGCTGGGGATCTCGGCCTATGTCCTGATCCTGGCCGTGATGGTGACCTTCGTCTACTTCACGCGACTGCAGATGGTGGCGGCGCTGGGAGACGAGCTGGACATGCGGACGGCGATGTTCGCGCGGATCGATCTCGCGACCCAGGTGGCCACGCTCGCGCTGCAGGCGATCGTCGCGGGGCACCTGATGAAGCGGCTGGGGGTCGCGGTCACACTCGCGCTGCTCCCCGTGACCGTGGCGCTCGGCTTCATCGGCCTCGCGATCGTGGGAACGTTGACGGCGCTGGTGGTGTTCGATGCCACCTTCCGCGCCGTGCAGCGCGCCATCATGCGGCCGGCGCGGGAGACGCTGTTCACCGTCGTGAGCCGCGAGGACAAGTACAAGAGCAAGGCGTTCATCGATACCTTCGTGTATCGCGGCGGTGACGCCGTGGGCGCACAGACGGAAGGGCTGCTCGGACGCCTCGGAATGGGGCTGGCGGCGCTCGCGACGGTGGCCGTGCCTCTCGCGATCGTCTGGGCGGCGCTCGGGATCTGGCTCGGCCGGGTGCAGGAACGATCCCGGGTGGAGAGGGCAGCGGTCCCGCGTGCGGCGGAGAGCGCGGCCACACTGCATTGAGTGCTGGACGGAGTGGACGCGGGCCACACCCGCACCCCGCTCCGCACGAATCATTTCACCTGAACAGGAGGGGTTGGATGCTTTCACGTCGCGAATGGCTGGGCCTCACGCTGGGAACCGGTGCCGCGCTGGCGCTGGACACCCGCATCGCGCGCGCTCTGCAGGGCGCGATGCCGGCACGCGAGCTGATCACCCGCGCGATCCCGTCCACCGGCGAGCGGATCCCGCTGGTAGGGCTCGGGAGCTCCGCCACCTTCTCGCAGGTCGCCCGCAGCGAGGACGTTTCCGCGCTGCGCGAGGTGATGCAGCAGATGGTCGAGATGGGCGGAACCGTCTTCGACACGGCACCCAGCTACGGCGCCTCCGAGCAGGTCGCCGGACAGATCGCGCACGAGCTCGGGATCACCGACCGGATCTTCTGGGCGACCAAGGTGAATGTGGCACGGGGCGGCGCCTCGGCCGATGCCGCGGCCGCTCGCGAACAGATCGAGAACTCCTTCGCGAGACTCCACACACCGCGCATCGACCTGATGCAGGTGCACAACCTCGGAGACGTGCCGACTCAGCTGGGCATCCTCAAGGAACTCAAGGCCGAGGAGCGGCTTCGCTACATCGGCGTCACCACCACCAACCGGGGCCAGTACGGCGAGCTCGAGCAGATCATGCGCAACGAGCCGATCGACTTCATCGGCATCGATTACGCGATCGACAACCGGGAGGTGGAAAATACCGTCCTCCCGCTCGCGCGTCAGCGCAACATCGGAGTGCTGGTGTACGCTCCGTTCGGTCGCACCCGCCTCTGGAACCGGGTTGCCGGCCGGGATGTGCCCGCGTGGGCCAGCGAGTTCGATGCGACCACCTGGGCGCAGTTCTTCCTCAAATTCGTGGGGAGCCATCCGGCGGTCACGGCCATCACCCCGGCGACAAGCCGGGCCCGCAACATGGCGGACAACATGGGCGCCGCCATGGGCCGGCTGCCGGACCAGGCGATGCGCCAGCGGATGATCGAGGTGGTGGACGCGCTGCCGCAGGCGTAACTGCGCGGGAGCGGGAATGCGGTGAGAGGCACGGGATCGGTTCCCGTGCCTCTTTTTCGTCGTGGTGCCCGCCGGGGGTCCCGCCGCGGGGAGGCGGTCTGCGGGGGGGGGGTTCCCCGGCATCCGGATCCCGGCGCTCGCTTTGCTCGCGCGGGATGACAGGGGCGGGGGCTGCGCCTCTGGAGTCATCCTGAACCCGTAACGGAACGTCCGATGAATTCCTGCATCGCTCGCGCGGGAAGACGGAGGGGGGGCAGCGGGAAGCCCCGCGGCGCAGCATGGAAGCTCCATCGCTGGAACGTGCCTTGCCCCAGTGTGATGGAAACAGATGCACAAACGCAAGGAGGGTCGATGAACATACCACGAATTCCAGGGTGTTTCGGGCAGCTGGCCGTGACCGTTCTCGCCGCCACGGCGATGGGCGGCAGCCCGGCCGTCGCCGCACCGGCGGGCGGCCCGGTCGTGGAGCCGCGCGACCACGATCCGCGGGTGGAGGTCAGCATCTCCGCACGACAGGTGTCGCTGTACCGCGGTGCCGAGCGTGTCGCCACCTACCGCATCGGCGTGGGGCATCAGGACTGGCCGACCCGCACCGGCGAGTGGAGCATCTACCAGATCGACTTCAACCCGGACTGGACGCCGCCGGCGGAGGAGTGGGCGGAGGAGAGCGAGGTCAAGGAGCCGGGGCACCCCGACAACCCGATGGGGCGCGTGCGGATCGTCTACGACCCGCCGCGCAGCATCCACGGAACGGACGCCACGGAGTCGATCGGAGAGGCGGAGTCGCACGGCTCGATCCGCATCGCCAACGACGACGGGATCGAGCTGGCGCGGCTGCTGATGGAGGCCGTGGGAGATGGCCGCTCATCGGACTGGTTCGAGCGGGTGCTCGCCGATGAGACGGAGATGGTGACGGTGGAGCTCTCGCGGCCGATTCCGATTCGCGTGCGGCGGGAGTGACGCGGGTGGGGGGAGGGTGGAGAGATGGGGACCGGGCGCGCGCGGGAGAGGGATCCTCCGATGACGTCGGGGGGAGGTCGCGTCGTCACCGCAGTCACCCTGAGCTTGTCGAAGGTTCCCGCCGGGGGGTTGGCCCTGGCGGCGGGGTTCGGGCCTGCGGCGGAGAGGGATCCTCAGGATGACGCGGGGGGCGGGGTCGCGCGGTCACCGCCGTCACCCTGAGCTTGCCGAAGGGTCCCGCCGGGGGTTGGCCCGGGCGGCGGGGTTCGGGCCTGCGCGGAGAGGGATCTTCAGGATGACGCGGTGGGGCAGGGTCCCGCCGGGGGGTTGGCCCGGGCGGCGGGGTGCGGGCCTGAGGCGGAGAGGGATCCTCAGGATGACGCGGGGGGCGGGGTCGCGCCAGGCGGTTGGCCCGGGCGGTGGCGTTCGGGCCTGAGGCGGAGAGGGATCCTTCGAGTCGCTTCGCTCCCTCAGGATGACGCGGGGGGCGGGGTCCCGCGGTCACCGCCGTCACCCTGAGCTTGTCGAAGGGTCCCGCTGGGGGTTGGCCACCGGCGGCGGGGTGCGGGCCTGCGCCGGAGAGGGATCCTTCGAGTCGCTTCGCTCGCTCAGGATGACGTGGGGGGCGAGGTCTCGCCGGGGGGGTGGCCCCGGGCGGCGGGGTGCGGGCCTGCGCCGGAGAGGGATCCTTCGAGTCGCTTCGCTCGCTCAGGATGACGTGGGGGGCGAGGTCTCGCCGGGGGGGTGGCCACCGGCGGCGGGGTGCGGGCCTGCGCCGGAGAGGGATCCTTCGAGTCGCTTCGCTCGCTCAGGATGACGTGGGGGGCGAGGTCTCGCCGGGGGGGTGGCCCCGGGCGGCGGGGTGCGGGCCTGCGCGGAGAGGGATCCTTCGAGTCGCTTCGCCCCACGCGGTGGCATGCGGAGCATCCCCCCGCCGCCTACCTACCCCCTACTGCCGCGCGGCCAGAAACCGACGGGCGAGCTCCACCTGATCGGTTCGCGAGGTGGAGCTCTCCATCAGCGACAGGAAGTGGCGGAAGTGGTCCGCGGCCTCACCGTTGCGCCCCGCCGCTTCTGCGGCACGCGCCGCGCCGAGGTGCGAGCGAGCGCGGTTGGGGTCCTGACCGAGGGAGGCCGAATAGGCAGCCAGCGCTTCCGCCGGACGGCGCAGCTCGAGAAGCAGGTCGCCCAGCAGTTCGCGCGCGGGCAGGATCGGTCCCGGCGTGACGGGGTGCTTGTCCACCCGTTCCTCGATCTCAGCGGCACGGGTCAGCAGCTCCACCGCACGCTCCTGCTCCTCCTCGTGCAGCGCGAGCCATGCGGCGACGGCCAGGTGCTGCGACTCGACGATCGCACGCCAGTACGCGTCCCCGCGCCCCTCCAGATGATCGCGGAGGCGGATGAGTTCCCCGACCTCGTCGCGTGCCCGGTGCGGGTCGCCGGACCGGGCGGCGCCGATCCCGCGTGCGAAGTGGATGATCGCCTCTCCCGCGGGGAAGCCCGGTGAGGGCCGGACCTGGAGAGCGGCCGCCTCACTCCACCGGTCCCGCTCCAGCGCCACCCGGGCGGGGATCGCCGCGTAGGCATGATCCGTCGCGATGGACGGCACTGCGGTGGTGCCGCGGACGGTATCCAGCACCGCGACGGCCTCGCCGTCCCGCCCCTGCTGAAGGTACGCGTAGACCAGGTAGTCCCAGGCGTGGGCGCGATCGAAGGAGACCGACGTCATCCCCTCGCGCCTCTCGTACTCGTGCGCGGAGCTGGCCGACGCGGTGTTCGCCTGGATCGATTCGTCCCACAGTCCCATGCGGGTGAAGATGTGCGACGGCATGTGCTGGGCGTGCGGGACCGATGGCGCGATCGCCCCGTAGACGCGAGCCGCCGCCTCGCCGAGGCGCGCGATGGGCGGCGCATCGTAGTTGTGGATCAGGTAGTGAGCGAGCCCCGGGTGATCCGGACGTTCGCGAAAGTGCGGTTCCAGGATCGCGCCGGCCCGGCGCTGCCGCTCGAAGGATCGATCCGTGGGGACGGCGTTGGCGGTGATGGCGAGAGCGTGGAAGACCGCCGCCTCCAGGTCGTCCGGATAGCGTTCGTGCAGCGCCTCCATCGCCTCTTCGTAGGCGAGAGCGCGGGTGCGATAATCGTGTTCGCCGGCACCGCGGAAGAGGTGCGCGACGGCCTCGATATACGCGCGTTCGCGGGCGGTGGCCGGCTGCAGCTGGAGCCCCCGCTCCACCGCCTCGCGGCCCCTCTCCACCGCTTCCGCCGAGGGCGGCCCGGCGAACCAGTTGCCGCGCTGCACGAGCGCCGTCCCCCAGTGCGCGATCGCGCAGCGTGGATCCACCTCGAGCGCCGAAGCGAAGGCGCGATCCGCCTCCGACCACCAGAAGGAGTGCAGCAGCGCGAGTCCGCGCTCGAAGCGGCGCTGTGCCTCCGCATTGCAGGAGGTTTCGAACTCGACGCGACCGAGCCGCTCCGGCTCCCCGTGTCCATGATCGTGCTGCGCATGGAGAGGGTCCACGAGAAGGAACAGACCGGCGACAAGGAGAGCGGTGGGCGTACGGAGTGACATCCTGGCCTCCGTTCGTGATGTGGCAGAAGAACGATCTGACGACCCCAACAGTAAGCGGGTGAGATCGGTGCCGCGCAAGGTCCGTCTCGACCCGCGACCGGCACCCGGCGGCACCCGGCGGTGGATGCGGAATCGGAACGGGCCGGACGGATCATCCGCCCGGCCCGTCCGAACCGTCCCGGCTCTCGCGTCAGGCCGGGACCTTCTCCTTCATCTCACGATCCCAGTGACGATGTCTCGAGAAGGCCTCGATGAAGGCGTCGGTGAACGAACCGAGCCCGTGACCGCCCCCGCTGGAGACCGCGTCCGTCACCCGATCGGCGATGCTGGCGTCCGTGCCGCGCACGGTGACCACGCCGAGGCTCGACGCGACCTCGTCGCCGCTGGCGAGGTTCGCCCCGTGCAGCCGGCCCATCTCCAGCAATTCCACGGCCTCGCCGGTGGCGCCGATGGTCTTGCAGTGCTTGAACATCTCGTCCACGAAGTGGAGCGCGTCGCCGTGTGTCTTCAGCGTCTTCACCGTGCGGCGTGACTGGTGCTCCACGCTGACCTCGGGCGCACGCTGATCCACCGGCCGCGCGCGGTTCTCCGTCGGCGGCTCGATCCCCACGCCGAGTGCGAAACGCACCGCCAGGTCGTGATCGATCCGGTTGAAGATCTCGTGGATCATCCGGTGGCGCACTTCCCTGCTCTTCACCTTCCCCAGCTCGAAGTGAATGGCGCTCACCAGCCGGTCGCGCTCCGGCTCCGTGATGCTGTGCCAGAACATGGTCGCCTGGGAGAAGTGGTCCTTGAAGCTCGGGCTCCGCTCCCGGACCTTGTGCCCCTCCACCTTCTCCATATGGTGCACGAAGCCCCCTCCGTGTAGAACTTGGTGGCGAAGCCGCGCACGTCCCGCACGGTGTCCGCACTGCCCCGGGACCCCACCACGGTGGAGAAGCGCACGAACACCGGCGTCTTCACCGACGGATCCGAGAGGAACCGCGCGCGCGTGAACTTCGACATCGACTCGTACGGTTGGAAGTAGCCGTGCGCCGCCGAGCCGCGGGCGTGCACGACCCGCTCCGGGATCGATTCGTGGTCGAAGTGCATCATCTTCTCACGGAAGATGAAGTCCTCCATCAGCGTGGGCCCGCGCGGGCCGGCCGTCAGCGAGTCGTCGTCGTGGTTGACGCGCACGCCCTGATTGGTGGTCAGATACTGCCCGTCCGGATCCCTGCGGAACTGCTCCAGCTGCTCATCCTTCGCGTTCTCACCGACGGCGGCCTCCTCCCGTTCGTCCTCTTCTCCTTCACCGTTCCTCCCGGTTTCCGGGTGCGAGGATCGGTCCCGCCCGGGGTGACGGGGGCGGGACGAGATGGGGAGGAACGGGGCGCAAGAAGGAGGCCCGGCCAGGATCGCGCCTCTGAGACGACCATCCGCAGATTTCGCAGATCGGCTCAGATGAAATCCGCGAGATCTGCGTGAACCGGTGTCCACTTCTTTCCAGTTGCTCCGAGGGCGGGGGTGGAGTTCGGGCATCGACGAACAGCCGGCAGCGGGAGGGGGATCCGCAGACAGGGGTATGCACCTGACTCAACCGATCCCCGGATCTTGTGGTCGGGTCGTCCAGGCTCAAAGCACACGCTCGCCACGTTCGGCCCCCTGTCATTCCGAGCGTTCGGCCCCCTGTCGCTGGATCTTTCCTCTCACTGATGGAACGCGGACGACACCAGTATCTCCAATCCCAAACCATCTCGATGCACCTCGGATGGCGCGAAATCGGTCCGCGCCGCGAGATTGTCGCACGCGGGCGAGTGGCGTCCGGCGGCGCGGAGCCGGTGCATGGACGAGATCGGGGGGACGGATTGAGCGACGGAACGAAGTCGGAAGTGAAGGGCCTCGCGCTGGTGGCGACGGCCGCGATCCTCTGGGGGCTGCTGGGGCCGGTGGCGCGGCTGGCGCTGCGGGAAGGAGTCGAGCCGCTGGAACTGGGGTTCTGGCGGGCGGCGCTTGCGGGGTGCCTCTGTCTGGCGCTGGCCGTGGCGCGCGGGCTTCCGCGGGTGGGCCGCCGCGACGTCGCCGGAATCGCGGGGTTCGGTGTGGTTTGCGTGGCGCTCTTCTATGCCTCCTACTTCTTCGCCGTCGAAGAGGCCGGTGCGGCGCTCGCGGCGATCCTGCTGTACACGGCTCCGGCGTGGGTCGCGATCGGTGGGTTTCTCTGGTTCGGAGAGCGTCTCACGAGCGGGGCGATCATCGCGGTCGCCGTGACGCTGGTCGGAGTGGGGGCCGTATCGCTGGATGGCGGGGAGGTGAGAGGCGTGCAGACGACCGGGATCGCGTGGGGGCTCGCGGCGGGGCTCTCCTACGCCATGTACTACCTGGTGGGGAGGCGGTACTTCACCCGATACGGCACGCTGAACGTGCTGGCCTTTGCGCTGCCGGTGGGGGCGCTCGCGCTGCTTCCGCTGGTGAGCTTCTCACCGAAGAGCGCCCTCGCCTGGTCCACCATACTCTTCATCGCCGCGGTGCCCACATTCGCGGCGTACCTGATCTACGGGGCGGGGCTGATCCGCGTGGCGCCGACGCGGGCCGCGACCACGGCGGCCATCGAGCCGGTGGTGGCGGCGGTCGTGGCGTTCGCGGCGTGGAACGAGAGGTTCGGCGCCGGGGGGTACCTCGGATCGGCGCTGGTGCTGGCTGGCGTGCTCCTCGCGGCAACGGCCGGTCGTGCCCCGGCACGGGTCGGCTCACCGGGTCCGGCGGACTGAAGGGCAGAAACGCGAGGAGCCGTCGCGCGGGCGACGGCTCCAGTTGCGACCTGTCACGGCCGCGGAACTACTGGTTTCCGCCCGGTCGGCCGCGCCCCTGCCCCGGGTTGCTGGGCCGCTGGCCGGCACCGGGTACGCCGGCCGGCGGCCCCGCGCTGGCCGGACGCCCGCCCCCGACCCCGTCCGGACGACCGCCGACACCCGCCGGCGGCCCGCCGCGACCGCCCTCCGCCGCCGCCTGCCGCGCCAGGTTCGCCAGTGCATTTCCCCGCGAGCCGAGCGCGCCGGATACCCGCTCCAGCGCCTCCGCAGCCGGAACCCCCTGCCTCACCAGCTCGGCGAGCACTGCCAGCGCGACGGGGCGCTCCTCCGCCGCCGCCGCACGGGCGACCGCACCGATGCTCCCGGCGGGGACACCGGATTCCAGCGCATCCGCCCCGGCGGCGATCTCGGCGCCCGTCGGGGTCGCCACGGCAGGCACCAGAGCCTGCCGCGCGGCCCGCAGCGCGCCGGCGCGGGCCTCCACGACCAGGGCGATCCGCTCTTCCGGAACTCGCTTGGCCCTCCCCTCGGCCACGCGCGACCGCAGGAGGTCGGCGGGGACTCCCTCACGGACGGCGGTCGCGATGGCCGCGTCGATCCGCTGAGCCGGCGTGCCCGCACGTTGTGCCTGCAGCGGCTGCGCGAACAGACCGGTGACCACCAGGGCCAGTACGAGACGAGTCATCTTCCTTCCTCCAGAATGAGCGACACCGCACATCGATCTCCCGCCGTACAGACGGCCCACCAGCAATCCGGTCACACCATCGGCTCCTGCGAATAGCCATTTCGAGACAGGGTGGTTCTCAGAGCCTCCCGCGCCCGGGCCACCCGCATCTTCAGCGCACTCGTACCCACCTCGAGCATCACGGCGATCTCCTCGTAGGCGAGTCCGTGTACGTACTTGAGGATGAAGGCCTCACGCTGGGCGTCCGGGAGTTCGCTGAGCGCCTGCTCGAGGGCCACCCGCAGCCCGGCCCGCTCGGCCTCCACGTCTGGAAGTCCGTCGTCCGCGGCGAAGCACATGCGCTCGTCCAGCGGCACGTCGCGGCGACGGTGCTCCTTCTGGTGGTCTATGCAGCGGTTACGCAGGATGCGGAACAGCCAGGCGGCGAAACGCTCCCGTTCCCGGCACCCGGCCAGGCCCGCGTACGCCTTCACCAGCGTATCCTGCACGAGGTCCACCGCGGTGTCCGAGTCGCGAACGCTCGCGAGGGCGAAGCGGAACATCCGTTCCTGGTAGCGCTGCACGAGCAGCGCATACAGATCCTTCTCGCCGCCGATGATGCGACAGACCAGGTCGGCGTCGGCCGGGGGGGCCCCCTCGCGGTCGGAAATCGAGCCGCGCTCCGGCATCAGGGCACCACCAGCGTCGCGGCGTGCCCCCCGAAACCATCATCCACCCGCCCGGGCACGCCCCGCGGCACGAACCACTCACCGCCGGCGGTGCGGAAGGCGTACCTGTGCACGCCGGGGCCAACCGTCAGAAGCACCACCCAGTCGGATCCCTGTCTGCGCATCGGCACGGCTTCCCAGCCCGTGAAGTCTCCCCCGATGGAGGGCGGCTCCACCGCATCGGAGACCGGCAGCCGGAACTCGACCCGCGTACCGCGGATGACCGGAGCGGGTCGCGACGGCAGGGCAGCGAGAGCAGCGCCCAGCGTCCTTCTCAGTCCCACCGCCCAGACGGTGCGCGGACCGCTGGAGAGGAAGGGATCCTCGGCCTCCCGGCGGAAGGAGGCGTGGATCTCGCCGAGCCGCCCGGCAGGCATCCGCCCCCCCACTCCCCACTCCGTATCGTCGAGCGACGCACCGAACCACCGCCCGGCGCTCCCCCAGACCGAGCCGTCACCGAGCGGCGCCTCCACCGCGCCTCCCAGAAACGGGTAGAACGCCTCCGGTGCGCGAACCCCGCGTCCCTCGGCGGCGAGCGCCAGCCCACCGACGGTGGCGAATGCCCGCACGTCCGAGTGGTGCACCGTTCGGGCAGAGGTGGAGTCCAGATAGGAGCCGGCGTGGTGCATGATCCCGGAACGAAGCTCCACTCGCGCCGAACGACTCGTGATGGACACGAGTGGCAGCGCTTCCAGCGTCGCGCCATGACCGCCGCCTCCGACACTCCGATCCTGAAACGCATACGGTTGAGCGGCCGCATCCGCACCCACGCGGAGCGCAGCGGACGCGGGTACCAGCCAGCGCGCCCCGAGCCCGCCCGCGATCCACGGGACACCGGCGTGGTCGAAGGGGAGACCGCCGGAGAGATACAGCCATCGCGGGCCGCTCCGACGGAGTCCGAGGGTGGCCCCGAGAGCTTCCGGAGCGCCCGGCAGCGCCTCGTGCGTGGTGCTGCCGGCGGCGATCTCCCCCGACCACCGCTGCCCGGCGACCGAGCCGGCACTCGCCAGCGTCAGCAGTGCGAACAGCGCGATCGCAGGGATCGCCGTCGTGGCGTGTTCTCTCACGTGCCTCTCGAAGGGGGAACGAGGAAGAGACGGCTGTTGGTGCCGCCGAATCCGTCCTCTACCGGGCTCGCCACCGGGTCCGGCACCCACTCCCGACCGTCAACGACGAAAAGGTAGTCGTGGACGCCGGGCTCCAGCGGGATCAGCACAGTCCACGTCCCCGGCGCCGTCTCCACCAGCGAGTGGCTGGCCTCCCACCCGGTGAAGGAGCCGGCCAGCGAGACCGACGAAGCGCCCGCGGCCTCCAACCGGAACTGCACGAAGAGCCGTTCCGGGGACGAATCCACCGCGAGCGGCACATCGGCCCGGTCGCCGGGAGACAGGGGGATCAGCGCTGCGATGAGCAGCACGGACATCGCTGCCGCGAGACCATACACCGGGCGGATCGTCACCTGCCACGGAGACCAGAGCCCGGCGGCCAGTCGGCTCAGGAGACCGGGGTCCGGCGCGCCGGTCGGGGCCGGTTCGGGCCGGGAGATGGCGGCCATGACCTGATCGGTGAGATCCGGGGCGGCCTCCGTTCGTGCGCGAGCGGTGGCGAGGTCGATCGCCTCCTCCATCTCGCGAAGGTGCGCCTGCTGCTCCGGCAGCAGAGCCGGGCCGGACAGGTCGCCGTCCAGGTATCGGTGCAGGGGAGATGGCATGGGCGCCTTGTTGTACAGCGTTCGAGGTCCGCGAACCGTGGATGAGGGGACCCGGTCCGGCATCTACCCTCCGCCGGAGGGAAAGGTGCCGCACGGCATCGAGCCGCGCCACTGCTACGGACGATCGAGATGACGGGAGGTCACAGGCGGCGGGCCCTCGGCGGAGAGCGGGAGGTGGATCCGCAAGCCGGGACCACCGTCAACCCGACCGCACGCGAGGGATCCGTCCGCGGATTGCGAAGGGTGTGCCGGATTCGGAGGAGCGGCACACTGGAGTGGGCCCCTTCGGCGGAGCGGCGGCCGGCTCCGGAGCGGGATCCTTCGACTTCGCTCAGGATGACGTGGGGGCGGAGCGGGATCCCCTTCGGCGGAGCGGCGGCCGGCTCCGGAGCGGGATCCTTCGACTTCGCTCAGGATGACGTGGGGGCGGAGCGGGATCCCCTTCGGCGGAGCGGCGGCCGGCTCCGGAGCGGGATCCTTCGACTTCGCTCAGGATGACGTGGGAGGGACGGGGATGACGAGGCGGCCGGAGCGGGGTTACCCCCCCGGCCGACCCGGACCCACGCGCCGCTCGATCTCCTCCACCAGCTGGTGCGGGGTGATCGGCTTGGTGAGGAAACAGTCCCATCCCTGCGGGCTCGTCTCGTCCGGAGCATCGCCATCCGGCTCGTAGGCGGAGATCGCGCAGACCGGAATCCGCGCCGTCTGCGGGTCCGACTTCAGGTACCGGATGGCCTGGATACCGTCCATGATCGGCATCCGCAGATCCATCAGGATCAGGTCCGGCTGATGTCGTCGGGCGAGGTGTACACCTTCGGCTCCCTGGGTCGCGAGGATCACCCGAAAGCCGCGGTCTTCCAGGGCGCTGGCGTAGATGTCGCGCGTCGGCTCGTCGTCTTCCACGATCAGGATCAGCTTGGGCATCGGGCCTCGTCGGCGGATCGGGGTGGCGGCGAGCAAAAGCGAGGAGGCCTGAATTCGTGCAAACGGCAAGCCATACCTACGTTTACGGGGGACGCCCCCGGCAGGGTCACAAACCAGCCGATTAGGAGCGTTGACAGACCGGGGAGCGGCGGAGTAGCTTCAGGGTACAGAACTGTCGACAAGGCAAACCCGTCGCGAGGCGGGGACGCAAAGCCAGGAGTCTCTCTGAGATCGTCCGGTTGCCGAAGCAGGAGCAGCAGGCACAGCCCGCTCCTTCGGTGAAATTCCGGCCCCCCGAGGCCGGCCCCGGAGGGCGGGTTTCTTGTCGATGGAGGGTCCGGCGGCGACGCGCGCGGTGCTCGAACGAGCGCGTCTGTCCGGAGCGCGGCAACCATCCTTCACGGCAGGGGCGTATTCGTGGCCAAGCTCGATTCCTTTCTCCAGCACCTGATCCAGAACGAGGGTTCGGACCTCCACCTCAGCTGCGGGGACCTGCCGGTGATCCGGCAGCACGGCACGATTCAGCGTGTGAAGTACCGGCCGCTCACCGAGGCCGACATGGAGTGCCTGCTGTTCGAGATCCTGACGCCGGAGCAGAAGGAGCGCTACGAGACCACCAGCGATCTCGACTTCGCCTACGAGGTGCCCGGCCTCGCCCGCTTCCGTGGCAACCTCTTCCGTCAGCATCGTGGGCCCGGCGCCGTCTTCCGGGTGATCCCCTCCAGGATTCCCTCCGCGGACGACCTCAAGCTGCCGCCCGCGATCCGGGAGTTCACGCGGCTGAACAAGGGGCTGGTGCTGGTGACGGGCCCCACCGGTTCGGGGAAGTCCACCACGCTGGCGGCGATGATCGACCTGATCAACGAGTCGCGTGGGGAGCACATCCTCACCATCGAGGATCCGATCGAGTTCGTGCACCCGATCAAGAAGGCGCTGATCAACCAGCGCGAGGTGGGGCCGCACACCGACAGCTTCGCCTCCGCGCTGAAGGCGGCGCTGCGCGAGGATCCGGACGTGATCCTGGTGGGTGAGATGCGCGACCGGGAGACCATTTCGCTGGCGCTCACGGCGGCCGAGACGGGGCACCTGGTGTTCGGCACGCTGCACACCAACAGCGCCCACAAGACGGTGGACCGGATCATCGATTCCTTCCCCGCGGACCAGCAGGAGCAGGTGCGGGCGATGCTCTCCGAGAGTCTCCGCGGCGTGGTGGCACAGCAGCTTCTCCGCCGTGTCGGCAAGGGGCGGGTCGCGGCGCACGAGATCCTGGTCGGCACGCCGGCCGTCGGAAACCTGATCCGGGAGGCCAAGACCTTCCAGATCCCCTCCATCGTGCAGACGGGCAAGCAGCACGGGATGATCCAGATGGACCAGTCGATCCAGACGCTGCTGAGCGCCGGGATCATCGACCCGGACGAGGCGTACGCGAAGGCGCACGACAAGGCGCTCTTCCGGCCGCATCTGGAGAAGGTGGCGGGCGCGATCGCCTGAGCCGCGTGACTCCAGAAGAACCCTGTGACGGAGGTTGGCGGCATGCTGACGCGAAGAAAGCAGGCGCGGGAGATCGGGCTGGAGGACCGGCTGGCGGAGCTGGAGGAGAGCGCGGCGCGGGCGGCCAACGGCTACGAGACGCAGCACCTTCTGCAGGCGGCGGAACTGTGCGCCGGCGCCGGGCAGACGGAGCGGGCGCTCCGCTACATGGGGGGTGTGCTCGACCGCTACCTGGAGACGGGACGCCTCAGCGCCGCCGAGGCGCTCAGCCGCAGGATGCTGGCGCTGGCGCCCACAGCGGTGCGCGTGCGCGGCACCCGGATGTGGCTGGCCGCCTCCAACGGCTCGCCGGCGGAGCTGCGGGTGGCGGTGTCGGAGTACGTCCGCTCGGCCGTCACGCCGGAGCAGGAGCGGATGATCGCGCTGCAGCTGGAGATGCTGGCGGCCGCGAGCACCTGCGAGGTGCGGGAGATCGCTGCCGGTGCGCTGCTGGACGTGGGCGCCGCCGCACGCGCCGACCACTGGCTGGGCCTCGTCTACGCCGTGCGGAACGGCCTCGTGGCACCGTGTGAGCCACTCGCCGGCTACGAGTGGGACGAGCGCATGCTGGAGGCGGCACTGCTCCGCCCCGAGGCGGCCTGACCGGCGCGGGCCTGACCGACGCGGCCTTCCCCGCCCGGCCTAGCCCGGCACCGGCAGGGGTCGCGCCGGCAGCGCCGCCGGGTGGCCGAACAGGTAGCCCTGCGCCAGATCCACCCCGGCGGTCGCGAGCCGCCGCCACTGACCCTCCCGCTCCACCCCCTCCCCCACCGTGCGGATCCCCAGCCGCCGCGCCAGCTCCACCAGCGTGTCCAGCAGCGCGCCCTTGTAGGGGTCCTGATCCACGTCCCGGATCAGCTGCATGTCGAACTTCACGTAGTCGGGGCGGAGATCCGCGAGCAGGTTCAACGACGCGTAGCCGGCGCCCAGATCGTCCAGCGCGATGCGCACCCCGTACTTCCGGAGGCGCGCACCCAGCTGCGCCGCCTGCTCCGAATCGATGCTGGCGCTCTCCGTCACCTCGATGATGAACTGGCCCGGTCCCATCCCCAGCGACTCCGCGATCCGCACCGTCTGCTTCGGCCGGAACGAGCCATCCGCGATCGGACCCGGGTGCACGTTCAGGAAGAGCCGCTGGTTCACGCCGTGCGCCGCCGCCGCACGCAGGGCCGCCGCGTGCGCCGCCGACTCCAGCTCCGCCAGCATCCCCGCTTCGCTCGCAGCCGCGAACAGACGCTGCGGATACACCAGCCGGCCGGACATGTCCGAAGCACGCACCAGGCACTCGTAGCCGTACACCACCCCCGGGTCCGAGACCGGCACGACCGGCTGGAAATGGGTGAGAAGCCGCTCGTTGTCGAGCAGCTCCCGGAGCCACTGGTACTGGATCCGCCCGGCCAGCGACCGCAGTGTACCGCTCCTCGCCAGGTGGTGCGGCTTGAGCGACTCTCCTCCGGGCACGAAGATCGCCGGACAGCAGTCCAGCGCCTCCGGCTGCAGCGTCACGGAGAGCACGCTGATCAGCGGCGCCAGCCAGCGCGGTGCCACCTCGATGGAGATCAGGTCGTCCTCCGCACGAATGCGGCGTACCCCCTCCGTGCTGCGGGCGACGGCGAGCCCGCGCTCCAGGTCGTGCCCCGCGGTCCCTACGTACAGCGTCCCCGCCTGCGCGGAGATCGGCGCTCGAGGCGTCATCCTCCCCCTCCTCCCTTCCACTCCCACCGTGGAGGCGCGGCCGCGGGACGGCTCCGGCTCACTGCTCCGCCGGAGGGATGCTGCTCCCATCTTCGTCCTGGCGTCTGTCATCGGACGAGCGGTTCGCGCGTTGATCCCGTGCGTCTGGCGGCCGGTGCGTCGGCCGGCCTGAGCGCCGGCCTTTCCCGCACCCATCAGCCCGGGCTGCGGACGACCGATCGGGCACACACTTCGCAAGCCACGACTTTCGTCCTGTTCGGGACGCTTTCAAGAACCCTGCCGGAGGAGTCGGAGGATGACCTCAGAGAAGATGACCCGGGTGGCCCGGAGGCTGCTCTGCTCGGCGATGCTGCTGGGCACGGTGGTCGCCTGTGACGATGGCGATTTCGTACCGCGCGTCAGCTCGCCGGACTGGTCCACCCCGCAGGAGGTGGCGGACCTGGAGGTGCGCGGGAGGTTGGCCATGGTGGACCCGACGCTGGAGCCCGCTGCACAGGTGCGGCTACGAAACACCGGCACCCGCACGGTGCGCGTGGAGGTGGGGAGCGGCGCGTGCGCCATCGAGCTCCGGGGGTACCGCGACCGTGGCGCCGAGCCGCCGGTGTGGCAGCCGCAGCGCGCCGTCTGCCCGCCCGCCTCCACGCGGGAGGTGGAGGTGGAGGGCGGCGAGACGGAGATCATCACGGTCGAAGTCCCGCTGGACGCGGAGCTGCACTCCCTGCTGCGCCGCTTTCGCTGGATCGTGGTGATGGGACGGGTGCGGATCGACGGGCAGGTGGTGGACATGGAGCTCGGCGAGCTGCTTCGCTGAGCCCGAGGGTCGGAGCAGCTGCTCACCGCCGCGGTCTCATGCCGCGGCGGTTTCCCGTGCATCACCCCTGAATCTCCACGATCTCCACACACGTACAGAGGGACGGGGACGCCCCGCTCTGGCCAGAAGCGCGCTGAAACGGGTACCTTGTCCCGCCCGACCACCGCTCACCCGTTCCGAACGGACCATGACCGCTCTCATCATCATCCTCATCGTCGTAGCCCTGGTGGCCTTCTTCCTCATCAGCCAGTACAACCGGCTGGTGAGCCTCCGGAACCGCTTCACGAATGCCTTCGCGCAGATCGACGTGCAGCTTCGTCGTCGTTACGACCTGATCCCGAACCTGGTCGAGATCGCGAAGGGGTACATGAAGCACGAGCGGGAAACGCTCGAAGCGGTGATCGAGGCACGGAACCAGGCGAGCCAGGCGGAGAAGCGCGCGGCGGCGGACCCGTCCGACGGCGAGGCGGTGGCGACGCTGATGGGCGCCGAGCGCGCGCTGACCGGCTCGCTGGGCCGCTTCTTCGCGCTCTCCGAGGCGTACCCGGACCTGAAGGCGAACCAGAACATGATGCAGCTCCAGGAGGAGCTCGCGAGCACCGAGAACAAGATCGCCTTCGCGCGGCAGAGCTACAACGACTCGGTCACGCGGTACAACACCGCGCGTGAATCGTTTCCGACCGTGATCATCGCGGGGATGTTCAACTTCGACGCAGCTCCTCTCTTCGTCGTGGATTCCGAAGAGGAGCGCGTGGCCCCGCGCGTCTCCTTCTGAGGCAGGGCGTGGCCCACACGATGGACTTCTTCGAGGCCCAGGAGGCCGCGCGCCGGCGCACCGGCCTCCTGGTGGTGCTCTTCGGCGCCGCGGTGCTGGCGATCATCGCGGCCGTCTACCTCGTGGCGCTGATCGGGGTGGGGGCCGGTGGCGTCTGGTTCGACCCGGTGCTTCTCCTGCAGGTGGCATTCGGCGTCGGAATCGTGATTTCCGTCGGGAGCGCGATCCGCATCTCCTCGCTGCGCCGTGGCGGTCCCGCGGTGGCGGAGCTGCTCGGGGGCAGGCGCGTGGCGAGCGACACCTCGGACCCGGAGGAGCGCCGGCTCATGAACGTGGTGGAGGAGATGTCCATCGCGTCCGGGGTGCCGGTACCGGCCGTGTACGTGCTGGAGGCGGAGGACGGGATCAACGCCTTCGCGGCCGGTCACACCATCCACGACGCCGCGGTGGCCGTAACGCGTGGCGGGCTGCGCGCGCTGACGCGGGACGAACTGCAGGGGGTGATTGCGCACGAGTTCAGCCACATCCTCAACGGAGACATGCGGCTGAACGTGCGCCTGATGGGTGTGCTGTACGGCATCCTGCTGCTGGCGGTGATCGGCCGGGGGATCGTGTATGCGGGCCCGCGCGGCCGCAGCCGGGAGGGAGGAAGCGCTGGCTGGGTGGTGCTGCTCGGACTCGCGCTCCTGCTGGTCGGCTACATCGGCGTCTTCTTCGGGAAGCTGATCAAGGCCGCCGTGTCGCGGCAGCGCGAGTACCTGGCGGATTCCGCGGCGGTGCAGTTCACCCGCAACCCGGACGGTCTCGCCGGCGCGCTGAAGAAGATCGCGGACAGCAGCCACGGGTCACGCATCGAGGACCACCACGCGGAGGAGCTGAGCCATCTCTTCTTCGCCAACGGCCTGCGCTCCGGGATCGCGGGGATGCTCTCCACGCACCCACCCATCGACGAGCGGATCCGGCGGCTCGATCCGGCGTACCTGGCGAAGGCCGGGAAACCCTCGCCTCGAGCCGTGGGCGGATCCGCGCCCGCGGAGGTGGCCGGCGTTTCGGGGCTGGTCTCTGCGGTGGGCACCATGCGGCCGGAGAACCTGCGGCACGCCGCCTCGGTGCTCGGCCACGTGCCCACCGAGTTGAACCGGGCGCTGCACGACCCGGTGGAGGCGAAGGCGGTGATCCTGGCGCTGGTCGCCTCCGGCGCGGTGACGGGCGAGGGGGAGCGCGAGATCCTGCGCGCCTACGGGGGAGACGAATTGATCGAGCGGGTTCAGCAGCTGGTCCCGCAGCTCCGGGAGGTGGGGGCCGAGGCGCGCCTGCCCCTGCTGGACCTGGCGCTCCCGGCGCTGCAGAGTCTCTCTCCGTCCGAGGGCGAGCACTTCCTGGCCACGGTGGAAGCGATGGTCCAGGCGGACGGTCGCGTGCGGATGTTCGAGTTCGCGGTGCTCCATACCCTGGCCCGACGGCTGGGGCTGCGCGAGGAGCCCCGCGGCGGGCGGATCCGGTCGTTCGATTCGATTCGCGACGAGGTGGAGGTCGTTCTCTCGGCCACGGCCTGGGCGGGGAGCGATCGGAACCCCGAGGCGGCCGCCGCCGCCTTCGCTGCGGGCGCGCGGGTACTCCCCTCCCCCGCCTCCTCCATCCGGCTGCGCGGAGCCGACGCGGTGCGGCTCGCCGAGGTGGACCGCGCGCTCAGCGCGCTGGAGCGCACCGCGCCCGGCGTGCGACGCACCTTCCTGGAAGCGTGTGCGGAGACCATCTCACACGATGGGGTGGTGAAGCCGCTGGAGCTGGAGATCCTGCGCGCGGTCGCGGAATGCCTCGACTGCCCGATCCCGCCGCTTCCAGGCAGCGCGGTCGGGGCAGCCGGGCGTCAGACCTGAGGGAGGCTGCCGGTCCGAAGGGGTGGGGCCGATGGGTCATGGACGCACCTGCACCCGCACCTCGTAGCGGGCCGCGCCGCGAGGATGGTTGGTGCGGCCCACCACGCGGATGGTCGCCTCACCGGGAGTGTCGAACCGCATCGGCACGGTGCGCGGAGACGCCCGCAGGTCGGCAGTGCACACCACGTTGGGGCCCACCCGCTCCCACCCCGCGGCCCCCGTGATGGAGCCGCACCCGCTCGCGGCCATCGCGACCGCCAGCCCGACCATGATCACCCTCCCGTTCATCGTTCCCGCCGGTTCGGTGGTGTCTTCTCTCCAGGGAGCATCTGACACAACGGGACCCGGTTCCCGTGGCTGGCCGAAGCTTCGCCCCCACGCCTCCCAGGCCGGCCCTGTGTCATTCCGAGCGAAGTCGAGGAATCCCCCTCCGCCGCATCCCCCTGCGCCGCCCCTGAACATCCCGCGCTACCCTCACCCGGAGAACGCGCATGCCGCCCGCATCAGGACGCACGCGGCACCGGCGGCACGTCTCCAACGATGATCGGGATCCCCCGCTGCTGCAGCGGAGCGGCCCGGCGATCCAGCCGCGTCGCCGCGCCGAAGCCGAGCGTATGCAGCCGAATCAGCGCCCTCGACACCCCCTCGGGCGAGCCGAGCCCCCGCTCGGCCGCCATCCGCGCATGGCGCGGCGCGAGCTCCGCGAGCCGCAGCGTGGACTCCAGCGTATGCCGGATCATCCCGTGAAACCGTGGCTCATTCTCCACCTCTTCGAGAGCCGACACACAAAGGGCGGCCGCCGCCGCGAAGCCGCCCGTCGCCAGCGCCCGCCGTACGGCACGCGCCATCTCCCGACCGGAAGGCCGAAGCCGCGGTCCCTCGATGGACCCCGCATCCCGCCCCCGGAACGCCGGCGTCAACTCCATCGAAACGAACGCATCCTCCAGCAGCGGGACGCCCGCCGCATGGTACCGGTCCGCGCGCCGGTCGTACCAGCGCGCCACCGGGAGCAGCAGGATCTCATAGCGGATCAGAGTCCGGGAGATCGCGCGCGACGCACCCCCGCTGAGCTGCGCGTACAGCGGCGCCCGCTCCCGGTTCAGCACGATGGCTTCCCGGAGGTGGCGCTCGAACGGACCCGGACGCGTCCACACCGCCGTCACGTGGCGGGGAGGCCAAGGGTATGACGGAGCGCCGGGACGTCCGTCTTTGACGCATGCCGGGGATCTCGCGGGATCTCCCGCACCACCCGCACCTCGTCCAGCGGGATGCCCGCCAGCGCCTCCCGGAGGGAATCCTCCACCCCCTCCCCCGATCCCTCGCACTCCACGCACAGCAGCGCCCGCTCGCCGAGCGCGGCGTCCGGAACTCCCAGGTAGGCGGCGTGCCGCACCCGCGGGTGTTCCAGCGCCCGCAATTCCGCCGGGAGGCTCCAGTGGACCTCACCCGCCCGCCGCACCATCGACGCGACCCGACCGAGGAGCCAGAGCCGCCCATCCGCGTCCACCCGGCCGCCATCGCCGGTGCGGTGCCACACCGTGTCGCCGTCGCGGATCTTGTGGCGCCGCGTCTCGTCCGGGGCGTCGAGATACTCACCGAGCACGTGGTCGCCCGCAACCACCACCTCGCCCGCCTCGCCCCAGGGCAGTTCCCACTCCGCCCATCCCTCCGCGCCCAGTTCGATCGGTCCCTCGTGCGTCCGGATCACCCGCAGCCGGATCCCCGGCACCGGGATCCCCGCGCAGAGCCCGGCGCCGCCACCGTTGCGGGTGCGCTGCACCAGCTCCGCCGCGGGGATGCCGGCGATCGGCTCCGCTTCCGTGCTCCCGTAGACCACGTGCGCGCTCCCCTGCACCCGCTCGGCGAGGCGGCCGGCCAGCGGCGGAAAGACGGGGGCGCCACCCGTCCAGAGCCCGCGAAAGGGCAGCGAGCCGCCCTCGCGCTCCACCTTCTCCACGAGGCGCTCGTAGAAGGACGGCGAGCCGCTGGTGGTGGTGACGCCGGATTCGCGTGCCTGCTCCAGCACGCGCGCGGCGTCGATCCGCGCCGGGCGAGCCGGGTCGAAGTCCGGGAGCACGCTGGTGACGCCGAGCGCCAGGTTGTTGAGCACGAAGATGGGGAGCGTGGGCATGTCCACGTCCGTCGCGCGGAGCCGGAGGTGCTCCGCCAGCGCCCGATGCTGCGCCCAGAGGAAGGCGTGCGAGCGGGCGGCCGCCTTGGGCGTGCCGGTGCTCCCGGTGGTGAAGGTCACCAGCGCCGTCGCGGAGCCCTCCACCTCAGCCGCCGGATCGGCGCGGGTCCCGGCGAGCCGCGAGGCGGGAAAGCGCGAGCCGCCGACCACGCGGTGCCCGGGGATGCGGCGCACCGCCGGGCTGATCAGCCGCAGCAGGTGGCTGCGCGGAGGACCTAGGAAGAGGTCGGGGCGCGCGGCGGCGACCGCGGCGTTCAGGCGGCGACGGTCGGCCCATGCATCCACGAACACCGCCGTCGCCCCTGCATGCAGCACGCCGAGCAGCGATACGTACAGGTCGATGGACATCGGCACGAAGAGCAGCACCCGCTCCCCCTCCCCGATCCCCGCATTCCGCAACCCGGAGCCGACCCGCGCCACCTGGTCGGCCAGCTCGGCGAAGGTGATCCGCCGTGACCGACCGCCCCGAAAATCCACGATGGAGACGCGATCGCCGGCATCGGCGGCGCGCTCAGCCAGTCGTGCCGCGATGTTGGCGTTCACGCTCGCGGCGCGGAGAAGAGGTGATAACTGCGCAGCAGCCGACTGTCGCTGCGAGCGGAGATGCGGCGGGAGAAGTTGGTCACCTGCATCAGCGCGTGGATCACCGCCGCCCCGCGCGCGCCCGCGGCGGCGTTCACCTCGTCGGTCAGCACACCGCCCAGACCGAGGCCGCGGGCATCCGGGTGCGTGGCCAGCGTCTTCAGCACCACGCGATCCGGGGCGTACGGGTCCAGGTACGCGAACACGAAGCCGAGCAACCGCCCATCGGCGTCGCGCGCCAGCCGCACCAGCGCCGGATCCACCAGCGGCCGCACGGCGGCGTACATGGCGCAAAATGCCGCCGGATCCAGCGGGGTGAAGTACGGGTTCTCGGCGAAGGCGAGGTGCGTCAGGCGGTGGATCTCCTCGACCGTGCGGTCGAACGACGATGGATCGATCCCCTCCACACGGATCCCCCGCTCTCGCAGCCGCTCCCGCGCCGCGGCGGCCTCGGGTGACGCCGCGGGACGATCCACGATGCGGCTCTCGTACTCCAGGTGCGGCTCGAACCCGGCCGCCGCGAAGTGGAGCGGGTACTCCGCCGGGTTGGTCGGCTCGCCCAGGAAGGGCGCCTCGATTTCGACGGATGCGCCCTCGTCCGGCACCAGCAGCCGGTACCGCTGCCAGGTGGACCCGTCCAGAGGGCCGATCACGCGGTCCGCGCCGGAGCGATACAGCGCCGCGACCGCCTCCCGGAGGAGATTCGTGCCCGCCTCGCCATCGGTCGCCTCGTACCACCCCACGAAGCCGGTGACCCCCGGCGCGCCGGCGAATCCCTCACGTGAGCCGTACCCGAGGCGCGCGACGACCTGCCTCTCATGAAGACGCTGAAGGGGCTGGATCCCGGCTGGGAATGTGGCCGTCGGATCGATCATTTCATCGGGACGGAGGAGCGGTTCGAGCGCGTGACGGATCTTGATCGCTGGGAGAGCGGGACCTGGAGTGGATGCTGCCGTGCTCTGGGCTCGGCGAGTGCGTCCGGGGATCTGCGCCGGACTTGGACGGGAGATCGGGAACGCTGCTCGGAGAGCGCACCCGCATACCAGGGAGCCGCAGGCGCCAGCACGCCGAGCACCGTGGCGTCCTGGAAATCGCTAGAAGGTCGCGGCGAGCAACTCAACGCTGTTTCGCACGCGCGAATCTAGGCCGGCTGCTCCGATGATTTCAGCTGCACGCCCTTTCAGCTCCTCATCGCCGCAGATCAGGTAGGCGCGGCGGAGATAGTCGATCGAAAGCAGGGGATTGTTCTCCAGCAGATCCGCCATCTGGGCAAAATACGATGCGCGTTCGTACACGGACTCCATGAAACGATTCAGTTTATCCGGAAATCCGGCCGAGTATTCCAGATATTCGGTTCGCACGAAATCGGAAGGAACTTGGGCGCGCGGAGACTTGACAACTACCGTTTCCTTGCCATAGGCCTGCATCAGACCCAGTTCATAAAAAATGTTCGCAACAGTTTTCGCAGGCATCTTTTCGTGAATGACTGCAATGCCCAGCGGCACACTGACGACCAATTCCCGAGAAGGAAGTCCTTTCCCGTGACCAAGCTCTCCGCGTTGACGAGTGCATAACCGTGGTTCGTCAGGACGTCCGCGATCTCACTGTGGATCTCCGGAAGCTCGGCAGGAAGTGGGCTGCCAAGCTGTGTCATCAAGAAGCAGGTGTTCGGGCGGGAGGGAGGCGAGCTCGTGAGAGGGTCTCCGTCGGTGGGACGGTAGTAGATCATTTCTTTTTGGACGAGCTCTTCCTCGCGATTGGCACGTTCTTATATGGGCCCTCGCTCTTCTTGTGATCCAGGATCCGACCCTTCGCACGGTCAATTTTGACGTAGTGCCCCGTCTTCGGGTTCTTTACCTGCACCACATCACTTCGGCCAGACTGTTTAGCCATCTGCAGTTCTCCTCGTGGGCATCGTCAACTGGATGCGGTGGTACGCTGGAACCTGCGCGGGAGTTCCGAAAGCCGCAAGTCTCGCGCGCGGGACGCGGACGGTTGCTGCACGAGAGGCACGATCGAGAGAACGTCCACTGTGATCACGGGATGTTCGAGAACCAACCATCGGGAGAGTCGACGCCCGTCAGGTTCCTCACCATGGGGCAGGAGCCTACCCCATGATCCACCAGAGCAAACGTCACCGTCGATCCGTGGGACTCGTGATGGAGGGCCGACCGGGAACGTTGCTCCCCCCGTGGTCTATCACTGCATCGAACCTCTTTCGAACACGCCGGATCACGGATGACGAGACGAATGTTCCTGGCCATCGCAGCCGGGGCCGCGGCGATGCTCGGGCTATCGCGCTGGATCCGCACGACGCCGGCATCGGCGCCGGGCTCAACGGCGGCTCCCGCACTCCCGGGAGTCGCGGGCGGCGCGGCACTCCCCCGCCCGGCGCACCACGGCCCCGACGGCCGCTTCATCAACCCCTGGCCCACCGCCGATACCCGCGAGGAGGGCGGCTTCCTGCGCTGGCAGCGGGAAAGGCGGGGTAAGGAGATGGCGCCCGATCCCACTCCCGAGCAACTGCCCCGCGCGGAGCCCCGGATCGCATATCCGCACGCCGCGGCCGACGAGCTGCGCGTCACCTGGGTCGGCCACGCCTCCTTTCTGCTGCAGGTCGGCGGGCTCAACATCCTCACCGACCCGCACTGGAGCCGCCGCGCCAGCCCCGTCCAGTTCGCGGGGCCGGCGCGCTTCACCCCGCCGGGCGTGGAGTGGGACGCGTTGCCGCCGATCGATGCCGTGCTGATCTCGCACGACCACTACGATCATCTCGACGACGACACCGTCCGGCGACTGCACGGCCGCTTCGGCCACGCCCTGCGGTGGTTCGCGCCGCTCGGCTACCGCGAGTGGTTCGCGTCGCGCGGCGTCCACAACCTGGTGGAGCTCGACTGGTGGGGCGAGGCGGCCGTGGATGGGCCGGGCGGCTCCGTTCGCGTCGCCGCGCTCCCCTGCCAGCACTGGACGCGCCGCAGCCCGTGGGACGAGCGCGAGAAGCTCTGGGCATCCTGGGGCGTGTGGACCGCCACGGGCCGCTCCGTCTACTTCGGCGGCGACAGCGGCTACTTCCCGGACTATCCCGAGATCCGCCGCCGCGTCGGCACCTTCGATGCGCTGCTGCTCCCCGTCGGCGCCTACGACCCGCGCTGGTTCATGCGGCCCGTGCACATGAACCCCGAGGAGGCGGTGCAGGCGTACACCGACCTCGGGGTGCAGGGCACCATGATCGGGATGCACTGGGGCACCTGGCGGCTGACCGACGAGGACCCGCTGGAGCCGCCGCGACGGACGCGCGAGGCGTGGGAGTCGGCGGGGCTGCCGGCCGAGCAGCTTTTCCTGCCGCGCCACGGGGAGACGTGGGCGGGGTGAGACGCTGACCGAGGGACCTGTGCCGAATGTATTCCCTCCTGCTCAGGAGATCGCCGCCTGCGGACAACTGCGGAACACAAGAACACAAAAGGACAGGAGGCACAAAAACCCACTCTTCCGGATCTTGTGCCGTTTGTGGCGTAGCCCTGTGCCTTCTGTGTCCCCCCTGCGCGGGAGACCGCCGCTCCCTGCCCGTGCCGCGCACGAACGGATGCCGTCATGTCAGGGCGGCGCTCCCGTGGCGTACGACTGAGGCGACACTGCGACATCCGGAAAGGCGCGAAGAACCTTCCTGTCCGACCTCACCATCGACACCTCGAGTTCCTGTGCCAGATGTACGAACTCGCTATCGTACGCGCTGCAACCCGAATCCCGTGCCAGCTCCAGCACCGGTGCCGAGGGAACTTGGTGCCCGCCGGCACCTAAACCACCGGCGGCGACTGGGGCCTGCCGGTCAACACTCCCGGCGAGATCGCAAGAGCAGGCGCCGGCCCGCCTGCTCATGGCCGGCTTGCGAGTTGAACCAGACCGGTCGCAGGAGTTCGCAATGTCTGCACGCTTCACCACGCGTCGGCCCCGGTGCTCGCTCCCCTGTCGGTATCCGGGATGCAGCTCAGGCCAGCGACGAAGCATCTGTCGGTATGGGTTGCCCATATCGATCGATATGTATAAATTGGCCGACATGAAGACCACCGTCGAAATCTCGGATGCGCTACTCGAGCGGGCGAAGCGCCATGCGCGCGCGGCCGGCAAGCCGCTACGGGCTTTGATCGAGGAGGGGCTGCGGCGCGTGCTGGAGGCGGAGTCGGAGCCCGCGCGTTACCGGCTACCGCATCGCAGCGTCGGCAAGGCCGGCGGGGCGAACCCGCTCGAGGCGCTCTCGTGGCAGGATCTGAGGGAGGAGATTTACGGAGCGCGGTTTCCGTGATTGCGATCGACACGAATGTTCTGGTCTATGCGCACCGACGAGAGCCGTCGGAGCACGACGCGGCGCAGGCGCTGGTGCGCGGGCTCGCGGAGGGGGCGCAACCGTGGGCGATTCCGTGGCCGTGCGTCTACGAGTTCTTCAGCGTCGTCACAAACCCGCGGATCTGGAAGACGGCGGCGAGCACGCCCGAGCAGGCGTGGCTGCAACTGGAGGCCTGGTTCGGCGCTCCCACCCTGCGCCTGCTGGCTGAGACCGACGGTTTTGAGGAGGTGCTCGCAGGGCTCGTGCGGCGTGCTCGGGTGCGCGGGCCGATCGTTCACGATGCGCGGATCGCCGCGATCTGTCTGGCGCACGGGGTGGAACGGCTGCTCACCCGCGATCGGGATTTCTCGCTCTTTCCGGAGCTGGCGCGGGAGAATCCGTTCCGATGACCCCGCCCTGCCGCTCCACGAAGATGCTCTCGCTGCAGGAGTCGGAGGTCAGACCCGGGAGGGCGCACGCACCCGTGGGGTCCCGCAACATGGCGATCCTCGATCTCGGCTAGCGCGATGCATCGGTGCGGCACTGAATGGACGAGGCGGGTCACCCGATGCCATCAGAGCACGCCGCAACGAGCAGGAAGAGCAAGATCGAGGTGCGAGAACTTGATTCCACGACAGACGGCCGTATCTTCCCCCTCGTCCCCGGCGCCATTGAGAGAATGACGGTGCCGCGATGTCCCGGCGCCGACGCCCGATCTTCCCCCGGTTGGTTCGACGGGCCCGCGCACATTCTCCGGTCGAGCGTTGCCCGCGCACCCGTTCCGCAACCGTCGACATGCCTGGTGATCCGTCGCCGTCCCGACCTACCCGAATGCAGCGTCTCCTCGGGCGCTGGACGTGGGGCGTCGGGTCTCACACCCCCGGGTCGGGTTCGGCCGCGCCGGATCTCGATCCTGCGGAGGAGTTTCAGAGCATCCAGCGCGGGCTGCGGCGGCTGAGCCTGGCCTCCGATCGTAGCGGGCAGATGCTGGAGGCGGTGGCGGTTCGCGTCGACGAGGTCCAGCAGCTGATCATCGAGGGCGGGCGCCAGCCGGAGGTGGCGCTGGCACTGGATGAAGCGGATCTTCTCGACCTCCTGGATCGGCTCGATCGCATGGCCGAGCTTCCGGACCTGCCGCGCCTCGCGCGTTCGCTCCTCGCGGAGATGACGGACGCGCTTCTCGCGATGGCGCGATGGCGGCCGGTCGCCCGTGCCGGGTCCAGGCCCGAGGGTTCCGACATCCGGATCGCCGAATACCTGGGTGAAGCGACGCTCGCTGGGACCCCCGACGTCCGAATCTTCCGCGTGCTGGAGCAGGGCTACCGCCGGGCGGACGGGACGCTCCTGCGCCCGGGAGTGGTGGTGGCCTCCGCTACCGGCACCGATCCGGCCTGACCTCCGAATCCAAAGAAGAAGGACCTCAGTGACAACGAACGCCTGGGGAATCGATCTCGGTACCACGAACAGTTGTATCGCCCGTGCGACGGCCACCGGGGTCGAAGTGATTCACGTCGACGAATCCCCCGTCGTCCCCTCCGTGCTCGCGTTCGACGGAGAGGCATTCCTGGTGGGTCGTCGTGCCGCCAATCATGCGGTTCTGGCGCCGGATCAGGCGGTCCGCTCGGTCAAGCGGCACATGGGGGATGCCGATTACCGCGTGTTCCTGGACGGGGCCGAGTTCAGCCCGATCGACGTGTCCGCCCGGATTCTCGAGTACCTGAAGACGCAGGCGGAGGCGAATACCGGAGAGAGCATCGAGCAGGTCGTCATCTCCGTGCCGGCGTGGTTCGGAGAGCCGCAGCGCCGCGCCACCGTCGCGGCGGGCGAGCGTGCGGGCCTCGAGGTCATCCGCATCATCAACGAGCCCACGGCCGCGGCACTGGCCTACGGGCACGGCGGGGGCGGTCGGCCTCCCGCCGCGACCGGCGGAGCCGGCGAACGCTGGCTGGTCTACGATCTGGGGGGTGGCACGTTCGACGTTTCGATCCTGTCGGTGGCCGGTCAGTACAAGGAGGTCCTTGCCTCCTGCGGCAACACCTTCCTGGGCGGCGATGACTTCGACCACCGCATCGTACTGCACTGGGTGGATCTGCTGCGCCACCGGTATGGCGTCGACGTCGCCCGGGACCGGCTCGCGATGGCCCGTCTACGGCACCTGGCGGAGACCATGAAGATCCGTCTGTCCACCGAGGTCCAGGTGCATGCCCGGGCCGTCCTCGAGCTGCCGGGAGGACCGATCGAGCTGGACGAGGTGATGACGCGGGCCGGCTTCGGCGGAATGATCGGCGACTACGTCGAATCGACCATCGCCAAGGCACGGCAGGCGCTGGAGGAGGCGCACACCTCGGTTTCCGAACTCGATCGGGTGCTGCTGGTGGGTGGATCGTCCCGCATCCCCCGGGTGCGGGAGCGGGTCGCGGAGGAGTTCGGCCTCGAGCCGGACGCTCACATCGACCCCGACCTTTCGGTGGCGCTGGGGGCCGCGCTCCAGGCCGCGCTGGATCTGTCGCTGAGCGCCGCCCAGATCGTCGTCGATATCGCCCCGCATGCTCTGGGCATCGCCGTGATCGGGCCGGAGGACGAAGCCTCTCTCGAGTGGCCCGGGCGCAGCGCAAGCTTCCTCGAGGACGAAGAGGATTTCGAGAACCCATTCGACGATGGGCTCGATTATCCCCGGACCTTCGCCCCCGTGATTCGCAAAAACGCGCGATTGCCAGCGAAATTCGTCGAGGAATTCTACACGTCCCACGACGGTCAGGAAGGTGTCGCCGTCGTCGTGTTGCAAGGGGAGTCGAGCAACACCCGAGAGAACTCCCTGGTGGGGGCGTTTCACGTGGCATTCGAGCCCGCGCCGGTCGGGACAGCGATCCAGGTGGGTTTCGAGTACGACCGCAGCGGCCTTGTCCGCGTATCGGTGACGGGTGACGGCGGTACGAGGATCATCAAGTCCCATACGTTGGACCTCGGCCGTTCGGCGGCAGCGAACTCCGATTCGCAGGGACTGCGCCACCTCGGACGGCGCACCAGCCCCGGCGGAGCGCAGGGCGGATCCGAGGAAGAATCGATCGAAGCGCCCCTGGCTTCGTCGCAGCTATCGAACTACCTCATCGAGCAGGTCGAGCGCGAGCTGGCGCGCGGGGCGGCGCCGGGAGAAGACGAGGTTCGCCAGGCCGTGGAACGCTATCGAACGCTGCTCGCCGAGGGTCTCGACGCGGAGATCGACGAGGTCGAGGAGTATCTCTACGACTGGCTGGATCGGGCGAGGACGGCCGGCGCGTCTGCCACATCCGAACCCGGCACGCCGTCCGCATGAGCGGCAAGAACGATCGCGAGCGGCAGAGACGCCAGCAGCGTAAGCGCGAGAAGCGGGCGGCCAAATCCCGTCGTTCCGGGGGACAAGCGGGGGCCGAGAGCCGTGGCGGGCGGGAGGCCGGCGATCCGTACGGTCCGGCCTCGGTAGCCAGACTCGCCTGTATCGAGACATGCGCGATCCTCCTGAGCAGTGACGGCGACATGGCTCCGGAGGAAAGGCGGGAGCTGCTCTCCGCCACGCCCGGGGCGAAAGGCGTCTGGGGCCGTCTACCCGCCGAGTTGGACAGGTTCCTCCACGAGGGTGCCCCCTGGTCGCTCAGCCGCGAGGAGGTCGAGCCACTGCGTCGCGCGTTCGCGCGGCACGATGAAAAGCGGGCGTTCGATCGCATCCTGGCGCTGTCTCTGACCAATGAACCGGATGGCGCCGAGGCTCTCGCCGCCGCGGCGATCGACGACTGCCCGCAGCGCGCCGCGGTGGCCTTTTCTTCCCTGCGCCGCAGTCTCGACGATCCGTCCGAGGATCGTGCCGTACCGCTGCGGGCGATCGTCCATGAGATGGAGCAGCACGGGGCCAATCGAACGGTGCAGAACGGCTATCGGAAGTTGCTCGACAGCGCGATCGCGTCCGTCCATGCGGCGCCGCGCTCCCGCTCTGCCGCGGTCGGCCGGCTCGCGCGAGCCGCAGAGAAACTCTTCGACCGGGCAACGGCGGGGCACTCCGAGACCGCCTGGTGGCAGTGCGGCCGGATGTTCCTGGCGGAGGTTTTCGAGCGGCATACGAGGCAGGGCTGCGCCGCTGCACTCGCCGGACACCCCCGCCTGCTGGCCAGGGTCTTCGATGCACCGCGAGCCGCCGTGTGGATGGCCCGTCACGGCTCCGCCCTCGAGTCGTTGGGCTCGATCCCGTTGCAGACCGACACCGACGCCTGGCTCACCCTCCTCGCGCAGGCGGTCGATGTCCGCTCGCTCGATTTCGAAAACCGCATCCGCTTCGAGATCGCACGGTTGAAGCTCCTGAAGGCGTCCTCCCTTCGGGCCGCTCGTGTTGCCGATCCGCGCGATGGACGGGGCTCCGGCGACTTTCTGCGCGCGTTCCGGGAGTTGCACGCACTGCTGGCTCACGGCGTTCCACAGGCGCATCGTACGCTGCCGCACCTCCTCGAAGCGCCTCTCCTCGATTTCTATGTCGACGCCATTTCGGAGCTGCACTGGGAAGCCGCCGCCGTCCCCGTGACACAGGAACTGCTGCTTCGACATCCGGAGGACTTTCGCATCGCCATCGTGTACGCTACGGGCGTGCTGTCGCGGCGAGAGCCCCACAAGCTGCGCGCGCTCGAACGGATCACGCCATCGCGGCATGTCGACGCAGGGCTCTTCGCCCGTTGCGCGGAGGTATGGTCGGATCTGCCCGGCGCTCGGTCGGCGCCCACCGCTGTGCGGCCCCTGCTCTTCGATCGCCTCGACCGCGAGCATCGCAAGCAGTTCCTGCTCGAATTGGGCCGACAGGCGCTGCGGCGCGCGAGCAGCCGCGAGACGTACGAGCGCGAGCTGCGAAAGCTCGTACCGTTCTTCGATCGCGATGGCTTCGTGTACGACGAACTGCGGGACGGGTCGGCGGTCGAATCGGGGTTGGTGTTCCTGGCCACCATGCTGGCGCCTCTGCACGGCATCCGGCTGAGCCTCACCGAAAGCCAGTCCCGCCAGTGGATCAGCCATGCGCGGGAAATCGCGCAGTGGTCCGTGGTGGGTGGAGAGATGGCCGTTCGATACGTGACGGGGCCGAGCCCCGGCTGCGGCCTCGCGTCGAGCGTCGCCGAGGAGGCGCGCGCACGGCTGGACGAGTTCCGGCCCCCGCGGCCGACGCCACCCGAGTCCACTCCCACCTCGCCGCGGCCACGCCCTGCTCGGCCTTCCCGGTCGGGAGGGAGCAGGTCTTCCAGGGCGAGGCCGACGGCTCGCGGCGGGCCGCGGCGGGCGACCTCTCCGGAGCCGGAGCGACAGCCGCCGCAACGGAAGCCCGCGGCTCCCCTCCCGCCACCGGCTCCCCCTCACACTCAACCAGACCTGTTCGATGGCCTCGACTCGTGAAGAAGCCCTCGATACGCTCGGTCTCGCCGGCCGGACGGACGCCGATGCGGCGGCCATTCAACAGGCATTCGAGCGCCTCGCCCGCCGCTATCCGCAGGCGAATTTTCCCGAGCGCTTTCGCCGGCTCCTCGAAGCGCGGGATCATCTCCTGAACGCGGGTCGTGCCTGGCGAGAGCAACTCGAGAGCCGGACGATGGGCGCGACCTGGCTGCTTCCGCACATCACGTCTTCCGAACAGTACGCGCCACCCGAGCTCCGCCAAGCACTTCAGGATCTGCTCCGGGCCGGGCTCCTCGCCGAACCGCTCCCGCTCGGGCTGCCGGAGGCACTGCTCGACCGGCTGCTGGAGATCGATCCGTTCTGACGGCAGCCGACCCGCCCTTCACTCGGCGCGCCTCGGGCGTCGGAACGAAGGGCTTCGAGTTCACCACGCGCTGCTGCGCCACGCGGCTGCTCCGAATCCGTCCCGCGGTGCGCGCGGGGCCTTCAGACCGGAGGCCGATCCCCCCACACGTTCGCGGAGCGCCGCTTCCAGCCACCGGTAGCCGACCCGCTCCTGCTCGAGGCGCACGGCCTCGCCGCACCGGTCGAACCGCAGGTCCTCGAACCGAGCCCGCTCCTCCGGCGTGAGCCGAGAGGTATCGCCATCGTACCGCCGCTCGGCCGGCTCCTCCCCCCAGAGCGGACGATGCGCCTCCAGCTTCGCCCTGGTCCATCAGCAGGGAACGAGCGTCAGGCAGGCTCGCCCGCCGCCCGAACGGCAACTGCGGAACACAAGATGCACGGCGACATCCGGAAACGCGAGGAGAACCTTCCTGCCCGAGGTCACCAGCGGCACTCGAGTTCCTGCGCCAGATGCACGAACTCGCAATCGTACGCACTGTGCATCCCGAATCCCGTGCCAGCTCCAGTTCCGGTGCCGAAGGGACCTGGTATTCACACCCGGAGAGTAGCGACTCCGCCTCGTTCATGAACTGCAGCGCATGGGAGAGATCAAGATGCCCCTGCCACACGTACAGCGTCAGGATGTTGCGGAACTCACTGCGCCACAGCACCGGGGCTGCCCAGATCGGATCCTTCACGAGAACGGCCGATGCCCGGCCGGGCGCGCTTGCGCGCCCGGTGCACAAGTTCCGGCCGGACGGCAATCCGACTCATTGCGTCGTTCCCCACCGGGCTGCTCCGGCGACGGTTCCGGATTCCATAAGCAATCTGCCCGCTTCGAACGCGCTCTCGGTATGGGTGACGTGGCGCATCGCAGGCTCTGGATCCGGGCGGTGTGGGCGGCGACGAAGACGGCTGCTACAGGCCCTTCAGCCGGCGATACACCTCGCCACGAGCGCCGACGCGGACCACCAGCACGAGCAGTTCCTCGTCTTCGATCCGATAGAGGATCCGGTAATCGCCGACCCGGATCCGGTACAGCGCCTCTCCACCGGCGAGCTTCTTCACGTCATCCGGTCTCGGGTTGGAAGCCAGCTGGTCGATGCGCGCCGCGATCCTGATCCGATCCCTTCTGTCGATGTTACGGAGTTCACGCTCGGCCCGCTTCGAGATCCGGACGGTAAACGGCATGGACTACAGGCCAAGTTCGGCCTTCACGTCGTGCCACGAGCGGCTTCCCTTCTGCTCGGCCTCCGCGGCTGCCGTCCGCGCGTCCTCCAGGTCGAGCCGGTCCTCGATCGCCTCGATCGCCTCGATCGTCTCCAGATCCTCGATGGGAACGACCGCCGCCAGCCCCTTCCCGTAGCGGGTCAGGACAATTCGCTCCTTGAGGAGCCCTGCGCGATTCAGGATCTCCGAGAGGCGGTCGCGTGCTTCCGCGCTCGGGATTTCGGTGTCGTCTCGGTGCGGCATGATCGGCTCCTGTCGTAGATGTCGTACAAAACGTACAACAGTTACGACCCCGGAGTCAAACGCCCCGGCGGAGGTGGTGGCGGTCCGCGGCGGGCGTGACGCGGGCCACGCCCGAGGTATGATTGAGATCGCGGCGGGTACCGGCCGGCCGCTTCGGGAGTGATCTGACCGCAGACACCCTTCGCCGCCTCCTCGACCGACCCGTCGAACATGAGGATGCTTCGTGAACCCCTGGCCTACCGCCGATACGCGAGAGGGGGCGGCTTCCGGCGCTGCAACTGCTCGGGGGTGGGAGCGGGCGGCATCTCCCTGCAGCGCCGTTCGCGCTGCCACCCGTGTGGAGCCCCGGATCATCCATCCCCACGCCGCGCCCGACGAGCTGCGCGTCACCTGGCTCGGCCACGCCTCCTTTCTGCTGCAGGTCGGCGGGCTCAACATCCTGACCGACCCGCACTGGAGCCGCCGCGCCAGCCCCGTCCAGTTCGCGGGGCCGGCGCGCTTCACCCCGCCGGGCGTGGAGTGGGACTCGCTGCCGCCCATCGATGCCGTGCTGATCTACGACCACTACGATCATCTCGACGATGGCACCGTCCGGCGCCTGCACCGCCGCTTCGGCCACGCCGTACAGTGGCTCGCGCCGCTCGGTTACCGCGAGTGGTTCGCGTCGCGCGGCATCCGCAACCAGGTGGAGATCGACTGGTGGGACGAGGCGACGGTCGAGGGGCCGGGCGGCTCCGTTCGCGTCGCCGCCCTCCCCTGTCAGCACTGGACGCGCCGCACCCCGTGGGATGAGGCAGCTGGCGGCTGACCGATGAGGACCCGCTGGAGCCGCCGCGACGCACACTCGAGGCGTGGGAGTCGGCCGGGCTGCCGGAGGAGCTGCTGTTCCTGCCGCGGCACCGGGAGGCGTGAGTGGGTTGAGACGCTGAACCGGTGGACCTGTGCCTTCTGTGTTCCCCCCTGTGCGGGCGACCGCAGCTCCCTGCCCGTGGCCTGTGTCCAAATGACGAGAACGGGGCGAACCACCAGTCTCGCCAGGTGGTCCGCCCATCGGATTATCGGCACGCAGGTGTGGCGCGTCCGCCCCTCGCTACCAAGCCTCTTCCAGCCGCCTCTCAGCGGCCTCGACCAGCCAGTCGTTCATGGATTTCTGCCTGGTAGCTGCGTTGATCGCAATCTGGCGGTGAAGCGCGGAGCCGAATCGTGTGTTGAACCGCCCGGAAAACGGACGGTCAGGCTCCTCCCCACGTGTTCGACACACGTCGAGGTAGTGCTCCACCGCACGCGCCATGGATGCCTTCACCTCCTCGACGGACTCGCCCTCGAAATGGATCTGATCCCGGAGATCGATAACGTAGCCGGAGAACGCTTCGATCTCCGGATCGTACTCGACGACACCTGTGTAGCCCTTGTACTCTATCATGGCAGTGGATCGGTGAATGATCGCCGACCCCGATCCTTCGTAGACCTCGGCGTTGAACGCGTTTCGCAGAAGGTCCTCAACATCTGTCCAGTGCGTCCCTCCGTTGAGGGCCGAGATGTTGTTGAGCGTGCTTCGATGCTTGTTCCTCATGGTGTCATAATGTAGTACCACCCGACGCGTGGTGTCAAGATGTGGTGCCGGAGCCAAACAGAGCTCGAAGCGCATTGGGCTCGAGAACCCCTACTGTGCTATCATCCAAAGCGGATTTTGGTTTGACGTACGGTAAACCAAATCGCACCTGCGCTTTACCACCAAGGGGCTACTCCCTTCCCTCAACTGACCACAATATGTTGTGGCTGGTTCGGCATCACGGGTTCGCGCTCTGCCGGCCGCGTTCTCCGCTCGCTGGGGACGGCAGGCCATCCCGGCTGCGAACTCGCGTCACGCCTCGCTCAGCACATCTTCGGCCCAGCGGGCGAAGCGGTCGAGTTGCTCGTACAGGTTCGTCGGATGCTCCATTCGACCGACCCGAGCACCATAGGACGCGGCGTCCTTCTCGCCAAGAATGCGGCCGAGCCGCTTCACCTGCTCTTCGTTGGAACGCGGGCCGAGGGCGGTTGCGACCAGCTTCGGGAGTTGGGCGTGGTTCTTCTGGTTGATCTTGCCGCCGCCGAAAGCCGTCAGCGCGTCGGCATAGGCGATCGCCGCGTGCACGATGAGCACGATGACGGGGTTCCCATTCGCGCCCTGAGGGTGGTTGACCAGTAGCTGTTCGGCCGCGCGGTGAAACGCCCGTGCGTTGCCGAGTCGGCCCCGCCATTCCCCCGAATCGGCGGTGCGCGCGGCACCGATGCGTGGGACCACAGGTTCCTCCTGCTTAGGACCGGGATTGGTGATGAAGATCGAGCGCGAGATGCTCGGGTCGGGGTCCAAGCAGGGCTCGCGCATCATCGTTGAGCGATTGCCAGAACGGATCCGGCTCACGGGAGAGTCGTTCCACATCGGATCGGCTAAGACCGATCACGGAGAACGAGACCCAGTGGGCCTCGCCGAGTGGCTCCAGTGCCTCGCGAAACTGGGCTACGACTCGCTCAACGAAGGCATCGTCGGGCACGACGACGGCCAAGTCGAAGTCGCTTCCCACCGTGTCGTCGCTCCGAGCAACGCTACCGTAGAGCCACACCGCAGTCATCTCGGAGCGAACGGACGCGGCGGCGCGGCGCACGCCTTCCATGACCTCGTGGTAACGGTCGCGCTCCGCGAGAAAGAGCGCGCGCAACGGCTCTGCTAACGGGTGGTCCGACGTGAACTCGTACATCGCACCGTGGCCGATCCCCACCGAGCGGACCACGCCCACATCGGCAAGGGTGCCGAGCAACTCATACGCTCTGCTACGGCTGAGCCCGGTCCGATCCGCTACGACGCGGGTCGACAGCGGAGCACCCTGAAGCACGAACTCGCGTAGCGCGCGAACGGCTCCCTCGGACGCAAGAATCGCATTGAGAGGCCTTCGGAGGTGGCTCGGCGAACTGACCGGGCGGCGCGGCATGGGCGATTTCAGTAAACCGGATGGTTGTCATCTTTACCGGACGAATGTAGCTTATACCGTACAAGCAATCTGTGTCAAGAGATCCCCGCCCGCTGGGATGCGATGATCCTCTTCGTCGGGGACGTACACAACAAGATCAGCGGCCTTACTGGCCCGAGGAGGAGAGCATCAGCGACGCGGACCTGGATCCACTCCTGCCCGTCGCACGGGTTCCATCAACATCCTCGTGAGCCACACGCCTCCGAAGAGGCGATCACTGGCCGCCGACCGAGCCTCTCAGGTACCGTGTGGAGCGCGCGTGGCGTCAGCTTGGGGAGCCCGAGATCTTTTGGTGGCACCACGATCACGGATACGACGACGGCGTAGTTCAGGTGCTACATCTTCTCGGCCACACGGTCCGGTGAGCGGACCCGAGTTGCCGCCCCGGGTCGGAGCGCACCTCGAAGAGTCCGTGCGTCGATACGGGTCCGGCATGCACGAGTCGGCCGAGGGATGCCACCACAATATTCTGTGGTAGGTTGAGCGAAGGGAATACCCCGTTACTACGATATATGTCATGCCCGTTTCTGACGCTCAGATCTGAGATCTCAACCCCTGGTTGGAGGACGCCGATTTCCGGTCGAGGTGAAGGGCGATTCGTCCCGTACGATCACGAACGCCCGCCGCTCCATCAGCCCGGTTTTCGGCAGGGTGATCATTCTAACGGGATCACGCCTCGATCTCGAACATGAGATCCCCACGATCCCGGCTCCGGTCTTCGTGGCCACACTGTGGGAGCGTCCCGAACGCAGGCCGACCTCCATCTGAACCGATCGGCGTCGTACCAGCATATGCTGGGGTCGGTTGACCGCCTCGCGTGAGGCGGCGCAGCCGCGGGCCCCCCAGATCACCTCAATTTCCTGGAATTCTGATGAACCGTCTGTCGACGTCGTCGCTCCTCCTGGCCACCACGCTGGTGGGATGCGCGACCGCTGCGGGCGACGCGGCGCGCGCACCGGCCGACCTGGTGATCACCGGCACCATCTGGACGGGGGCGCCGGGCGCCGCCCCGGCGGAGGCGGTGGCGGTCCGCGGCGATCGCATCGTGGCAATCGGGCCGGCGGCGGAGATCCGCGCGCTGGTGGGGCCCGGCACGCGCGTGATCGACGCGGGCGACGGCCTCGTGGTCCCCGGCTTCATCGATACACACGTGCACTTCATCGATGGCGGCTTCCGCCTGGCCTCGGTGCAGCTGCGCGACGCGGCGACCCCGGAGGAGTTCATCGCCCGCATCGCCGCCTTCGCGCGCACGGTGCCCGCCGGCACCTGGATCACCGGCGGCGACTGGGACCACCAGAACTGGGGCGGCGAATTGCCGCGCCGCCAATGGATCGACTCGGTCACGCCGAACCACCCCGTCTTCGTCAACCGGCTGGACGGTCACATGGCGCTGGCCAACTCGGCCGCGCTGGCCGCGGCGGGCGTGACCGGGTCCACGCCCGAGGTGCCCGGCGGCGAGATCGTGCGCGACGCGGCCGGCGAGCCGGCCGGCGTGCTCAGGGACAACGCGATGTCGCTGGTGCGGCGGGTCCAGCCGGCGCCGAGCCCGGAGATGCAGGACCGGGCGCTCGAGGCCGCCATGCGCTACGTGGCCGAGCAGGGCGTCACCTCGGTGCACAACCTGGGAAGCTGGTCGGACCTGGCCACCTTCGAGCGGGCCCACCGCGCGGGCGCGCTGCGCACGCGCATCTACGCGGCGGTGCCGCTGGCGAGCTGGGAGAGCCTGCGCGACACCCTCGCCGCGCGCGACGGCAGCCGCGGCGACGAGTGGCTACGGATCGGCGGGCTCAAGGGTTTCGTCGATGGCTCGCTGGGATCCAGGACGGCCTTCTTCCACGAGCCCTTCTCGGACGAGCCCGGCAACAGCGGCCTGCTGGTCAACACCCCCGAGGACCTGTACGAGTGGTCGGCCGGCGCCGACGCCGCCGGGCTGCACCTGATGGTGCACGCCATCGGCGACCGTGCCAACGGGATGCTGCTCGACCTCTTCCAGCGCGTGCTGCGCGAGAACGCGGCCGACCGGCGCGAGCGCCGCTTCCGCATCGAGCACGCCCAGCACCTCGCCCCGGCCGACCTCCCGCGCTTCCGGGAGCTCGGCGTGATCGCCAGCATGCAGCCCTACCACGCCATCGACGACGGCCGCTGGGCCGAACGGCTGATCGGCGCCGAGCGCACCCACGGCACCTACGCCTTCCGCAGCCTCCTGGACGCGGGCGCGCACGTCGCGTTCGGCAGCGACTGGTTCGTCGCGCCGCCCACGCCGCTGGAAGGGATCTATGCCGCGGTGACCCGCCGCACGCTCGACGACGCGAACCCCGGCGGCTGGGTGCCGCAGCAGAAGATCACCGTCGAGGAGGCGCTCGCGGCGTACACCCGTGAGGGAGCCTACGCCTCCTTCGAAGAGGGGCTCAAGGGGACGATCGAGCCGGGCAGGCTGGCCGACCTCGTCGTGCTCGACCGCAACCTGCTGCGGGTTCCGCCCGAGACCATTCGCGAGGCGCTGGTGGTGAACACGATGGTGGGCGGCACGGTGGTGTGGGAGCGGCGCTAACCCGGCATGGGCGATCTTATTGAACCCATATGGCGAGCAATAGCGGTCAGGTTCGCAAGTTCATCCAATCATTTCTGAAGCCGGGCGATTCGTCTACGTCGGACAGAAACGTCGCAGCCGTGACTCGACCGAGCCTTCGTACCGGCCAAGCCACCGCGCAAGCTGACGCTCAAGAACGCGACCGATGCTTCTCGTCCCTCGTGATGCGGATGGACAGAGTCGAGTTCAGGTGAACAGCGTGCTGACGGGGAAACTCTCTCGGCCGGTCCGATGGTCGCTGTACTCATCTCGATCGCGCTGTGTTACGCGATCGAACGGGCGGGCTCAGTCAGCCGCTGTGGATCGGGCCCCAGCGCCGGGCCATCGAAATCGCGTCGAATCCATCAGGCCGTTTCACTGGACTAGCCTGCGGCCGGTGCTTTTGGGAGCAGCGGCAGAGCTTCAGCACCGCGGCAGCTCTCTGCCAGGTTGCACGCCCCCACCCCCGAGCAGGTGAGCCGTTGCTGGGTGAGAACCTCCGCTATACCTTGTCGCCGCTGGCGAGAGCCGGCGCTCCACCCAGCATAACGAGAGGTAGCTACTTACCCGTCGAACTCTCCGAACGAGAGCCGCAAGTGAGTCGCCACCGGATCCAGGACCGGAACTCCCGGCAGCCCACCCCCAATTCCGAGGAAGCATGACTCCTACCTGCCCCACCGTACTTCGTGCGCTCCCTGCCATCCATTCGGTCCGCCGTTTCCTGGGGCCGGGCTCCCTCTCCCTGCTGTTCGCCCTCACCGCGTGCGGCGGTGATGACGGCAACGACGGCATGGCAGGCGAAGCACCCCCTTCCGGCGTAGCCGAGCAGGCCGCGGCGCCGGCGCCGGCGATGCGCGGAGCCTCCTCCGCCCCGCTGGAGCTCAGAATCAGCGAGGGTGACTTTGCCGGCACGCACCAGATGACGGGCGCCATGTCCTGCATTGCGCAGCCCGGCACCTGGATGGTGACCGCGAACCGGCCGGGCAATGAGGGGATCACTCAGGTTCTGATGACGCTGGAGGGGGTGCCGGTGACGGGAGGAACTTCCTCGCAGATGGGCTTCATGGCCCATTTCGGGGATTCCGGCACGATGAGCTTCGGCTCGGAGGTGGCAGAGGGTTCCGGCACCGCGACAGCCCGGCGCGACGGTCAGGGCGCGGTGATCGAGGTGAACGGCACCACCGAGGATGGGGCTGACGTCTCGGCGGCCATCCGGTGCGAGAGCTTGCAGGTCACACAGTAACTCTACCGCGTACGGAGTGCCCACCGGATCGGGCCGGCACTCGTACACGCGAGCCCGGCGGAGGGAGCATGGGGATGGCGAAGGCGACGTGATGCGTCCGACAGCCGACACCATCTGCAGTTTCACCACTGCTCTTCCGCCGGGTCAGCGGCCGCTGTAGACTTTCCCGCCGTTTCACTCCGCGACGCCGCGACCGCGGCCCTCGCGCAGCGCCGCCGGCGATCGGTCGACGTACGCGGCGACGGATCCCTCCACTTCAGGTACCCGCAATGACTGCCTCCGCACCCGCGCTGCGCACCGCGCTGCTGGCTCTCATGATGATGATGCTGGCCGCGTGCAGCGGAGCCGACGGCAGCGTTGCGGATGGAGACGACCCGAGCACGGCGCAAGACGAACTGGAGCCTGGCACCGTGTGGCCCGGCGTGATCACCCGCACGATGCTGCTGAACCGGCAGGAGGGCGGCAGGCGCGTCACCGTCTGGCGGGAGGAGCGCTGGGAGAACTTCCGCGTCAGCCAACCCGCGTCACGCATGACCGCCGGCCTCGACGCGGACTGGACGCTGACCGAGCGAATCCGTGAGACCAGTGAGGACTGCGTTTACCGGCGCGAGGCGCGGGGCACCGCCAGCTACCCCTGGTTCATGTTCGAACTCGATCCGTTCACCGAGTCCGAGTACCGCATCTACAGCGGTGGCACCGGCGATACGGACATGCTCGAGGGCACCATGACCGGGCGCTGCCGTACCAGCACCCCGCCGGAGTTCACGGCACCCTACGAGACGATGCCGTCATGGCTCCCGGGCGTGCCGTTCGAGCTACCGGCCGAATACCGTGTGCCGGGTTACGAGGCCCCGGATCCGGCGGCCTTCGGGCCGGCGATCGCGGGCAGCATCGATCCGGAACGACCGGACCTCCTCCGGGGGCAGATCCAGGCGCGCATGCCGGAAGACGGCTCGCGCGTGACGCTGACCTGGAACCTCAATCGCGGCGGCGTGTGCGACGAGGCGGGCGCGCGGGCGCAGCTCCGTCAGCAGGCGGCCGCGATGAACCGCGCACTGAACAGCGCCGAGACGAGCGCCGCCGTGCAACCGGCGGTGCATTTCGCAGCGCTCCGGAGCACATCCGGCACGTCCATGTCCGCCACGACCGTGACCGGCGCGCTGCACCAGGCGGTCGGCGCCGATCACATCCAGATCACGTCAGGCGCGGACGGCCAGCAGAGCGGCCTGGTGAAGTTCGGTGTGCGGCTGAGCGCCGACGGCCGGATCCTGCAGTCGCTGGACGCGATCCAGCGCCTCATCGAGACCACGTGCGTGGCGGAAGGCTCCTTCGACGGCGCCAGGACGATTCTCGCCGGTGCGGTGCAGTGGACCGCCGACGGCGAATTCCGCGTGACCATGCGCAGGTTCGACGTGGAGACCGGCGTCGTTCTCGACGGCGTATCCGAGACGGGCCGGGGTGGTGCCGCTGGCATCGGCGCGGTGGTGCAGAACATGGTCCTGAACATGGTGGTCGCCGGCGGGTGAGGCGGGCGGCTTACGCAGCTTGGAATGCGCGCCGACGTCCCGGTCCGCAGACGGAATCCAGTTGAGCAGGGGCGGCGGGTAATTCTCTCCGCCCACCTCGATCCAGCACACGCGTGATCGAAGCGGGCGACGGCCTCGTGGTCCCCGGCTTCATCGATACACACGTGCACTTCATCGATGGCGGCTTCCGCCTGGCCTCGGTGCAGTTGCGAGACGCGGCGACGCCGGAGGAGTTCATCGCCCGCATCGCGGCGTTCGCGCGTACGGTGCCCGCCTGCACCTGGATCTCTGGCGGCGAATGGGACCACCAGAACTGAGGCGGCGAATTGCCGCGCCGCGAGTGGGATCGACTCGGTGACGCCCGCTCACCCCGGTCTTCGCCAACCGGCTCGACGGCCACATGGCGCTGGCCAATTCGGCCGCGCTGGCCGCGGCGGGCGTGACCGGTGCCACGCCCAAGGTGCCGGCGGCGAGATCGTGCGCGACGCGGGAGGAGAGCCGGCCGGCGTGCTGAGGGACAACGCGATGTCACTGGTGCGGCGGGCCCAGCCTGCGGCGTGCCAGGAGATACAGGACCGGGCCCTCGAGACCGCCTTGCGCTACGTGGCCGAGCAGGGCGTCACCTCGGTGCACAACGTGGGAAGCTGGTCGGACCTGGCTGCCTTCGAGCGGGCCCACCGCGCACGCGCATCTACGCGGCGGTGCCGCTGGCCAGCTGGGAGCGCCTGCGCGAAACGCTCACCGCGCGCAACGGGAGCCGCGGCGACGAGTGGCTGAGGATCTGCGGGCTCAAGGGCTTCGTCGACGGCTCGCTGGGCTCCAAGACGGCAGCCTACGCAGCGAGCTTGGTAATTTCGATCGCGGGTGATCGCTACGACTATTACGTAAACAGGCTCTTCGCTGTCCTACGTGGGTAGCTCCGCTGGGAGAGTCGCGACCGGTCCGCCGAGCCGAGCAGATTGGACGGAGGCGACGGGTGAGTCGCTTGACCTCGGCGACCGCTTCTTCCCTGGTGCCCAGGTCCATCTCGGGGGAGGCGGGGCGATGCCGACATGCGGGACGTGGATCTCTTTCAGATGGCGCTCGGACTCGAAGCTCCGTTGTACGTGACACGGGCCGAGTTCGACGCGGAGATCAAGCGTCTCGACCTCTACCTCGACTTCCGCAGGGGTGGCCGCTTCACCTGTCCGGAGTGCTCCTACGCTGGTTCGGGACCCGCATCTCCAACAGGCTCCTGGAGGCGCTCCCCTCCCTCGTTCAGGCCACCAAAGCGCAAGCACGCGGCTACCGCTCAACTCGCAACCTCACCGCCATGACTACCTCATGCACGGCAATCTCCCTGACCTTCAACCCAGTTGAAACAGTGAGGAGTCAGAAACCTTCGGACTGAAAGACGTTGTATGGCGAATCGTCCGTGGGAGCAGACGCAAACGCATTCGAGTCTAATCCACCGACCCATCACCACGAAGTAACTCGACCATGGCCTGGAAATCGAGTGAACTCGCGTTTCGTGCTTTCTCGGTGAGCCGGAGAGCCAACGCCAGTACCCATAGGAAACCGGACATAGTGGCTTGAACGTCATCTAACGAGACCTCTAGATCTGCTTCAGTTTTCGGATGAGTTAAGCGATGACGTAGTTTAAGGCTAGTCTGGAGGTTTTCCCAGGCGACATGATTGAGATCGACGGCGTACCGCATTCCCGGGTGACGTTGAGCAACGGCGGCGAGGAATCGTATTGTTTCGGTAAGCGTCATGAACTGCGCACGCACCTTTGGTCGCCCACGACCATCAACGTGGTAGGTTTCCTCAGACAAAATCGCCATCTCTGCGCGTGAAAAGGTCTGCGGATGCCGCTGCGATAATGTAAGCATGTCACGCCGGATGATGTGCACGACACCTTCAATAGCAGCAAACGCCGTACGAACGAAAGCCCGGCGGTTGAATGGTGAATCATCACAGATCAGCCGGTCTTGTGCTTCGATGACGTCATTGATGATGATGTCCGGAAGCTCCGGCACATCGTGCGCCGCATCGGTTTCGGACATGGGGAGATTACCGTGATTCAGTTAGCGCCTAATGACGAAGCTTCCATCAGCCGGCGGTCGCACCGCGGCTAAAAACGCAACGGTACCCGGCGGCCGGTCGCTGCAAGCCATTGTTCGGCATGAATTCACGCACGCGATCGAGGCCGAAGCTCAGTGGGTTTCGAACTCGTTGAACGGCGTGCCGAGGGCGACGGCGCAGTACACCTCGAGCAGGTTCTGCCGAAGCGGATCGGCTTCCCCGACAAAGCGGATATCCATACCTCGAATTCGCTCCTTGGCTGCGTCGAAAGCTGCAGAGAACACCGGATCCTGCATCAGAGCTGCTCTTCCACCCTCACTCTTGTAGGTAGGGAGGACTCGGCCAGTCTGCTCTCGGGCCAGGCGAAAGGCGAATGCGGCCATCCGATGTGTCGCCCCCGGTAGGCAGTGCCGACCCAGCCTCCGCCTAATGTTACGGCTGCGGCCGACGTAGAGGTGACTGCCACCCTCAGAAAAAAGATAGATCCCCGAGGCAGGGGCCTTCGTCTGCCAGTTCCCGTACCGAACAGCGTGCATCTGCATCAGCCGCCGGAATGATGGCTCTAACGTTTCGAGAAGAACTGCGAAAGTAGAATTCATAACTCCACGGTCCCAAATAGAGGCCACATCTGGAATCGTCCGGCCGCTTCAGTTCCGTGACTGGCGGGAAGAGCGGGATGAAGATCCAGATTCCACTAAGGAAGGTCCGAACAACAGGATGTGAAAGCCGCGAAGGCGCCGCCATACCGGTTTAAGGCCGAACTACGGGCGACACGGCCCCGCGGAGCCGGGATCCCACTCGTTTTCTCTGGTTCCGGGCACCTTGGCCCCGGTCCCGGGTCCGAAACGGAAATCGAAGCACGCCTACCGCTGAGCGTTACACGATTCGTGGTCCGCATCTAACGCTTCTTTAAGTCTGAGCAACCGCGACGCGCGTTCGCCAGCAAGCCGGGAGACTGCTGCCCGCCAGCCGGATGGCGGGGGGCGAAAATCACGGGTTGACGGGTCGAGGCGTGCGCGCGCGATGGCGTTCTGGGAGACGCCGAGTTCACTCGCTAAATCCGCCGATGTGATACGTTCCAGCAAACGGTCGGTGGCCTCCTTGTAATCCACAGCACCCTCGCCAGCATGGTGAATAAATGAGTTGACAGACACCTGCTGGTGAATTATACTATTCACCGGCAGGGAAAAGAACAAGGCTGGCCGCCCTCCCGCAAAGAAGTACGACCAGCCTCGTCACGGAACGACCCAAAGGCCGTCCGCTCTCCAAAGCTGCCCTGCTGGACGGCCCTGGTCAAGAGTATTGGATCCACCATGCCCCCGCAGCCGAAGGATCCCACACCCGCGGCCGCCGAAAGGCCCGCCTACACCATCATCAAGCAGACGAAGAGCCGCTGGTGGGAGGTCCGCGATTCGAACGACGATCTGGTGTGCCTCACCGTGTACCGGAAGGGCGCGCTGGAGGTGGTGCGGCGGCTCGCCACCGCCTGAGGCACCAGCGCTGAAACAGACGGTAGCCGTGGGAGAGATCACCTACGGCTGCCGGATGCTTGTGCAGCGGCGTAACGGCGAGCGTTCAGTAGCGAACCCGCTGCTGAGTGCCTGCCGCTGCTCGGACTCATGCTGCGAGTTCGTCAACTGCGATGCTACGTGAGCGAGAGCGGCTGAGCAAAAGTTAAACAACATCCAGATTTCTCACGGCCATTTCGGCATTTGAAGGCGGGCGCCACTCAGCTGATTGAAGACTAATCCACCGATGATCGATCCGACCGAAGTGAGCTGCACTCCGGCAAGCCCTTCGTCCCAATTCCCCTGCAATTCAAGGAAGCCAGGAACCGTCTCAAAAGTCACCAAGTTGATTAGAAGAAGTACGCCCTTGAAGTTGAGGATCGCTGATAAGCTGCGTTGTGACGTCGGATCGAATGTGGTGGCGGCAAGTGCCGCTAAATGGAGAGCGTCAATCTTATAGAATTGGAAATGCTGGAACGGTTTAAGCACCGCCGTGAGCCACTGCCTGAAATGCACCTCGGATCCGAGGCGTTTTGGCCGAATCTCGCCCACCACGCAAATCAAGCCGAGCAGATGCAACTGCCGCGGCGTTGCGCGGGACACAGCGGTTACCGCCAATGGCGAGGCGAGCGCCACGGTCGATTCAGCGTCAGCGGCGAGCCTCACTGCGACGATGTCGGCGAGGAGGCCGTGCTTCGAAGAGTCGTCGGTTTGAGCTGCATTGAGAAGCGCGTCGTGCAACATTGCGGAAAACTGTGGATGCTGCACAGCGCACTCGACCGTTGCGGCGCTAAGTTCGCTGGCTTCTTCAAGTACGCGTACCCGCTCAGCGAGCAGCTGGACAAACTGGGCGGCGTTTGCCCCTGCTTTGACTCGGACGGCAGGAGCATGTGAACCAAAACGCGCAGAAAGCCATTTTTCTGCACTGTCCCAAGTCTTCTCAGCCACCTTCCCTGCGACTCCACCAAAGGCGCCCGCGACGGCGGCAATGGAAACCGAGTCAACCACGAACTCCTTCCTTTCTCTCAGCATGAAGCAAGTATGGCGACATCGTCAAGAAATTCGTTGTTGGTGGAACTTGCCCAACGCTGAAGCCAGGGGAGGTCTGAAAGAGTCGTCTAACAGCACCGAATTAGAGCCGCTGATCCGGTAGATTTCTCCGTCCACACCGCACTCCCTCCGCAGAGCGAATTCCGATGGCTGATCAGCGCTCCTTCGCCTGCATCGCCTGGACCAACGAGGGAAAGCAGACCCGCCGCGAGCGCTTCCTTGCCGAGATGGACGCGGTGATCCCCTGAAAGCGCCTGATCTCCCTGATGGAGCCGCACTACCCGAAGCTTGGCCGGGGACGTCCACCGCTCGGGCTGGAGAAGCTGCTCCGGATCTACTTTCTCCAGAACTGGTTCGGTCTTTCCGACCCGACGGCGGAAAACGCGATCTACGATAGCGCGTCCATGCGGCGCTTCGTCGGCGTCGAGCCGGGTGAGGACCGCGTTCCGACGAGACCCCCATCCTCAACTTCCGTCACCTGCTCGGAGGCATGACCCAACCCGCGCAATCTTCGCCGAGATCGGATTGCTGCTGAAGGAGACGGGCGTGCTCCGTAAGCAGGGCAAGATGGTGCACGATGGTGGACGCGACCATGATCTCGGTGCCGAGTCCGACCAAGAACCAGGGCGGCACCCGTGACCCCGAAACGCGGCAGACGAAGAATGGCATTGTCTGGTTCCTCGGGATGAAGGTGCACGTGGGCACCGACACGCAGGGCTTGGTGCACAGTGTCCTCACCACCGATGCCGTCATGTCGGACACCGTCCAGCTCGCGGACCTGGTGCACGGGGACAAGTGAGAGCTCTAGGGCGACGGAGCCGGCTGGCGCGAGAGGACCGTCAATCATTCCGGGCAGCTGGTGTGCGGTACTGGGCCAACCGTCGCGGGCCCAGATCAAAACCGCTGAACGACTACAGGAAGCGACTGAACCAGAAGGGCTCGAGCTCCGCACCATGTGCGAGCACGCCTTCCACGTGTGAAGCGGCTCTGGGACTTCGGCAACGTGCGCTATCGCGGCCTCGCGAAGAACATTGCGCGGGCATATGCCGCCTTCGCCCTGGCGAACCTGTACATGGCGAGGCGAATGCTGCTCCCCCGTGGGGTGTAGTGTCTCCGGGAGCCGGGCTAGGGGTGTCGGTAACCGGAGAAAACGAGGGCGATTCTGCCCGCCAACGCGGAACTGGCCGAACATTCAGTTCTGGAAACCCCTCTCTGCCAAGGTTGAGTGAGACGGTTATCATGTAGGAATGAATGTATCCCGAGGGCGAGATCGGACGGAAGGATGTTGATGATGAACTCGAAGGGGACGGCGGGGGGCCGCGGAGCGGAGCGAGCCGTAGGCGAGCAGAGCGGAGCGGCCCCCCGCCGTGCGCGGCGAACCGGACCCGATCCGGAATTGGTCGAGCGGCCCTCAAGGCGTCGCTTCACGGCCGAGTACAAGTTGCGGATCATCCAGGAGGCGGAGGCCTGCGCCCACGGGGAGATCGGTGGTCTGCTGCGGCGTGAGGGGCTCTACACGTCGCATCTCTCCGCCTGGCGCAAGCAGCGGGACGAGGGAGCCCTCGATGCGCTCTCGCGTCCGCGGGGACGGCGTGCTCCCCACCCGCTCGAGCGGGAGAACGCAGAGCTTCGACGGCGCATCGAGCGGGCGGAAGCGGAGTTGACCCGAGCACAGATGGTGATCCAAGTGCAGGGAAACGTCTCCGCGCTTCTGGGCGAGTTGCTCGGGCCCAGGGGCGCAAAGCCGGACGAGAGCACCGAGAGATGATCGAGGAAGCCGTGGCAGAGCTCACGCCCCTGATGGGAACACGTCCGGCCTGTCGAGCTCTGGGAGCGGCGCCGGCGACGATCTACCGCCGTCGGCGTCCCCCGGCGCCCCGTCCCGCGAGGGTGCGCACGCCGCCGGAGCGCACGCTCACGGCCGGAGAGCGCGAAGCAGTGCTGGAGGAGCTCCACTCCGAGCGCTTCGTCGATGCGTCGCCAGCCCAGGTCTGGGCGACGCTGCTCGACGAGGGTCGCTACCTCTGCTCGGAACGTACAATGTACCGTCTGCTGGCCGAGCGGGGTGAGGTGCGTGAACGGCGCGATCAACTCACGCATCCGGCCTACGCCAAGCCCGAGCTCCTCGCGGAGAGGCCCAACGAGCTCTGGAGCTGGGATATCAGCAAGCTCCTCGGCCCGCAGAAATGGACCTACTTCTACCTCTACGTGATCCTCGACGTGTTCAGCCGCTACGTGGTGGGCTGGACCGTGCAGCACCGCGAGTCGGCAGCCGTGGCCGAGCAGATGATCACTCAGGCCATCGTGCAGCAGGGGATCGGGCGCGACCAGCTCACGATCCATGCCGACCGGGGAAGTTCGATGAGATCGAAGCCGGTCGCCTTTCTGCTGGCCGATCTCGGCGTCACGAAGACGCACTCGCGGCCGTACACCTCGACGGACAACCCGTACTCGGAGGCGCACTTCAAGACCCTGAAGTATCGGCCGGGATTTCCTGATCGCTTCGGCTCGCTTCTGGATGCGCGTCAGTTCTGCCGTGGCTTCTTCGACTGGTACAACCAGGAGCATCGCCACTCCGGGATCGGGCTCATGACCCCGGCCGCGGTGCATTTCGGCCGGGCACCGGCGATCCAGGATCAGAGAGCACGGGTGCTGGCCACCGCCTACGCAGAGCGGCCCGAGCGCTTTGTCCGGGGAGCGCCCCGTCCTCCCGAACTGCCCACGGCTGCCTGGATCAACCAGCCGAAGACAGGGATGAATGCTCAGTAATAGCGTCCACTGACCGTCTCAACCGGCTTGACAGGCTCCGACGGTACGCCGACGCCCCGCGGCTTTCAGACCCTGTTGTTTCAGACCTTCCCAGACTGCTTGTTACGCGCTCGTTGCACCGACTGATTTGCGGTCGGTTTCTAGAGAATACTCTCGGTATACCGCAAGGGGGGCAATAACGACTTCGGTGCGTTGATGACTCTCAAGGAACATCTTCTCGAAAGCACCGCTGGATCCGAACATGGCTCGGAAGGGATCACGCATTGATGGGTTCTCGCTGTCTGAGCCTGACCCTGCGGGTGGTTGCTCGCCCTGAGGTTGTCTTGGCATCACTCCTGGAAGGTGTGTGATCTGTCCAATCATGGTCCAATTGGCAACTGGGTTGATGCCGTACAGTGAGCGGAGGAACTCAGGACGAGTCCGAAGCCAACGCTTATCAAGAACTCCACGGAACACGATCCCTTCGGCATCATGCTCCGGGGTGATAGTCACCTCGAAGCCTTCCCGGTTGAACATCTCGCCGAAGAGCTTGAGGTTACTAAGAAGTTGCTCGTCCTGCTGCAGACCCATGGCTCCTGCCAGTGCTTTCACATTAAGGTGCTTTGCCTTGTGCTTCGCACGCGCACGCTGATTGGGATCTTTGATACTACCAACAGCCAAGTCAACGGATTTTACATCGTCCAATGCACCACTGGACATCATTCCCGCGTACGCGATTGCCTGACCGAGAGCATTGAAGTTGGCGATAAATGCTTGCAAGCGTTCGTAGTCTTCGATTTCAGCTGCACCTCTTACTTTGATCATAAAAGTGCGGGACAGTTCATCAACATAGTTATCTTGGGAGAGACCGGTAGGCTCCGTAATCGCCGAAGTGAGTTTGGCCTCAAGTTGGCTGTACATATGGTCGTACAGGAGACGGTTCTCGGTTCGTCGCGATGCTTCCGCAACCTGGGTTGCAGCCGACGCACCTCCCAACGGTGATGCCTTCTGGGTGTCTGTTGAGGTCAATTCATCGATATACGACTGGATGATTCGTTCCGCCACTCCCTCGAACACCTGTGAGTACAATGAATAAAGGCGGTCACCATCGACATATATGAAGTCTCTCACAATCATTCAGCCCTCCTAGGATCTTTCCGAAGCCGTTCTGATACACGCCTGAACTGACTATCAAAGGTCGCTCTTCGCTCCCGATATCTACGCTCACGATGGGTCTTGAGCGCCCATACTCCAACAGTAATGGCAACAACGCAGTACGTGAGTGCTAAAGTACCCGTCCATAGGACAATCAGGTCAGGTCTCACGGCTTCTCCTCGATCCGTGCCAAAAGGATCTGCACTACAGTGCCAAGAGTCAGGAAGAGAACCGCCATCAACGCTGCAACGGTGAGGAGCCGAGCCTGGAATGCTTGACATTGGGCTCCGGCGATCTGCTCATGAAGATGGCTGCCGTATAGAATTGCGGATACGGCTGCGCCCAGCAGCAGCGCAGATGATAACACTCGGAGCACAAGATCCCGCCCAATTGCGACAGTACTCTCCGTAAGATCACCGAGAGCGGTTGCACATACCATCAGCGAGAAGAAGAGGAGTTCAGGTGAGCTCTGAAGCGCTTGCAGAGTAGAGACGCCGCGCAGGTAGCGCAGAAGCGACGAGGTAGCCAGCGGCAGGAGCGCAAAACCTACCGTGAAGGTAAACCACCGGACTAGGCGATTGCCCACGGCTTCAGTGCCCTCGTATTAGAGGAAGTTCCGTCGGAACGGGCAATATTGAGGACCGCGGCTGCGGCGGCAAGCGTTCTCCCCGTAGCCACCCAGCTTCATGGGTGAACGTGACGACCTAAAGCCGAGGATGCTCGTAGTAGGCCCGAATCTCCCCGGAAAGCCAATGTTAAGCCAATGTTAAGCCAATGTTAAGCCAATGGTAAGCCATTGAAGCAACTCGAGGCATTCCAGGCTATGCTCTCCCGCGTCAACACTATGCTTTCACCGCCCCGAACTTAGCCTGTAATACCACTCCAAAATCGATACCGGCGTTTTCGCTCAAGACGGAAAGTCGCTGCCGGGCATATGCTACAGCACCACTGGAGATCTCCTGGCGAAGCGTTGCATCCGCGTTTTCCAAGCCTTCGATGTATACAATCTTGGGACGTCGGCCGAGCGGATCCTCTCGCCCAAGCTCCTCGAAAATCCGCTTAGCGTCCCTTGAGACCTTGTCCGCAGTTACTATGATCGCCCTATCCGCACCATATCGCACTTGCCGATAGTTAAAGGGGTGAGCGTCACCTGCACCGAACTCCCGGTCCTTCAACTCAAATATCCACAGTTGGCCGAGAAACTCCGCAATTATATCGACCTCCTCACCGACTTCCGATAGGTTCCAGACTACGTTCTCTTCTGGAATGCCGAGCCGGACAAGCAAATTTGTCAGCCAAACAGTCATCCAGTGACTCTTTTTGATCAAATGTCGTCCCAAAGGAGACAGCGAGTAACCCTCACTAACGTTTTCATCTCGGAAGTGAGCGCCACATGAGGCGCAGAGAAGGCTGCCAATCTTTGGATCCTCAAGATCGGCAGCATTGGGGAATCGACTCAAGCGCGTTCCATGTCTCCTGCATTCCAGCAGCGATTCGGTAGAAATTAGATCTGTGGCTTGTAATTGTTGAAGCACCTCGCGGATCTCCTCCTGTTTTTTCCCCCTTCGCTCAAGAATTTCCTTCTGGCGCACAAACACCGCCTCAGCAATGAGCAGCATCAACTCGCGAGCACCCCGGTCAGCCAGCACCCCGGCTGCGCGAACGTGCTCGTCGATTAGTTCGGCCTTCTCGAAGGCGGGGCCCTCTTCCTCTTCGTTGATCTTCGTCACCCGGTCCAGCCGCGTGGTGGACGGCGCGACATCTTCCCAATGAAATTTCAAATGGCGCGCTCGACGTCCATCGAGAGCCGTTCTGACAGCCGCCTCTAGCGCTGCAGCGAAGTCATTGAGTTGCTGCTCTACAACCTCTCGATCGCCTCCCATGGCCCCGATCTCGATCCCTTCAGAGTTCGGCTCGGCCGTTCGGAGCATTCTTCCGTATTCGTCAAGGACAATGCTGCGGTCCCGGCTACCTTCTACCAAATAGAGCAGGACGCCTCCTCGAAAGAACACATCGCCAACACCATCAGGGCTGCGCCGCCTTACCCGCGTGGAGGCCCTTGACAGCCGGTCAAGGTCGACCTCGTTTTCCACACCCGCCAGGCGGAGAAAGAAGCGCTGCTGTCCGAGAATGGATGGCTGCCATTCATCCTCTGGTAGAGCGAGCAGTACACTGCGTAGTTCGGATGCATTCATCGATGCGTCACACTTCCGGCGCTGGGTGTGGAGCATGTCCTTAGGTTTGCAATTTTGAGAATCACATCAAACACCGCCGAGCGAAAGTTCTCGGACTTACTGCGGGCGGCGTCCACCGAAACAGATTGTCACAGCCGATCAAGGTAGTATTCAGCTGATGAGCCTTAACCAAAAACCACTCCGACCCGGTGCCGCGCCGACGCCATTACGATCATTCCGGTCCGTGCAAATCCGGCCTCTCAATGGGTGCAAGCTCCTGTTACCATAACTGCGGATAATGCCTTCCGGCAAGAAGCGCTGCGGGGTAGCTGGTCCTCCTTCACGATTTGCCGATTCGGCAGAGCCTTCTGACGAGTGGCTTCTGAGCTGGCGAGAACCCGAATACCCGCCGAATCGAGCCGGCTTCGTCTATATACCTCCCAGCCGCCGCTAACGTACGTAACTCGCGACCGCCACGAACAGCACGAACACGCTGGCAGCCACTGCAAACAGCTGCAGCCGCCAGTCCCAGGGACGATGGCGTGGAACGCGGAACAGCGTAATTGCTGAAATGTAAGCGAAGATCGCTAGGACCGGGATCGCAGCCACCATCAGCATCTGCGTGGATCCCATGCCCGAGTGCACCCACAACCCATGCGGGATCAGCATCGCCGCTCCGAACGCCACTGACCCGCCGAGCTGCGCGACCGACGCCCGCTCCACCCACGGCGTCCCCTTCCAGAACACAAGAGTGAAGATCGCCAGATGCCCCGCCAGCGCTCCCAGGTACAGCGGATACAGCGGATCCCCGCGCCCCCAGACCGGGTGCTGCACCACGGTGGTGAGCACATTGCTGGCGATGAAGATCGCCGCCGGCACCGCGCCGGTGTAGAACACCGCCAGCACCTGGTAGCGCGAGCTGGGGCTGTGGTCGATCGCGCGAGCGAAGCGGAGCACGATCCCCAGCCCCAGCAGCGCCGCCGCGGGCGCAACAACCCAGACCGGCCCGCCGAGCGACCAGGCGCCGTAGAAGAAGAGGGAAGCCGCGATAGTCCCGGAGGCGGTGAGCAGCCGCGAGCGCCAGGCCAGGGCGAACAGCGCGCCGAGGATCGCCAGCTGCGCCACCAGCTGCCAGAGGATGGTCTCCGGCGCCTGCGGCGTCATCTTCAGCAGGAGCAGGTAGGTGCCGATCGGCACGATCAGGTTGTCGTTGCCCTCCAGCGAGATCACCTCGAGGAAGGTGACCAGCAGCGCGATCTGGATGGCGACCAGCACGCTCAGCAGGCGGTCCACATCGGTGAGCAGCAAGAGCGGGAGGTGGACTGCCATAAACGTGGCGAGGAAGAAGACCACCGAGCCCTCCACGCTGCGCCGGTCGCGCTCCACGCGGAAGCGCATGCGTCCGTAGCTGGTCCCCACCAGCGCCGCGAGCGCGTCGGAGACCACCAGCGTCAGCACGGAGATCAGGTAGAAGGCCGGCTGTTCGGCGGCGAGCAGGAAGATGGCGTAGACGGCGATCGGGAAGTACACCCCGCCCTCCGAGCGCCGCTCCACCCCGTGCACGCTGCGGAGCACGCCCAGCCGGCGGGTGAGCAGGAGGATCGCGGCGAGGGTGGCGCCGAGGCCGAGCACCGTCCAGTGGGAGCGAACCAGCCAGGGGAGGGCGAGCGAGACCAGCCCGCCGCAGACGTGCACCAGCTTGCGCGTCCACTCCGGGCGCGGCTCGCCCCAGTGGCGCCATGCCTCGGCTGCGGCGAAGACCAGGAGGAAGAGTGCGCCGACGCCGGCGGCGCGGAGCAGTTCCCCGGTGAGGAAGGTCAACCGATCACCTCGTCCACGTGCAGCGCGGTGTAGAACCAGGCGCGGTCACCCGCGTGCAGTGCGGCCGCCAGATCGGCGAGCGGGCGCGTGCGGGATTCGAAGCGGGCGGGGCGGGAGCGGGGCGCCAGGAGGTTCCAGTAGACCAGGCGCGCGCCCGGGTTGGAGCGGTCCAGCAATGCGCCGTACACCCGCTCGTGCTCCGGTCCGGACATGTACTCGAAGATGTCCGACAGGTTGAACCCATCGAAGCGCCCGGGCGCGCTCTCCACCCCGCCGCGCAGCCAGGTGAGCCGGTCGAGCCGCTCGCGGATCCGCGGGATGTTTTCCGCGCGCAGGTAGCGCGGCCGCGCCTCCGGCGGGTAGTTGCCCGTCATGATGTAGGCGAGGTACGGATTGGTGTCGGTGGGGAGCTCCGACAATGCGTGGCGCGTGCGGGCGAGGATCCGCTCGCCGACGCTCCCCTCCACGTGCGCGAACAGCGCGGGGTCGCGTCCCATCCGCCCCATCACCGCGCGGCTGAAGAAGATGCGGAAGAGGAGGCGCCAGCGGGCGGTGTCCCAGCGGTCGCGGTAGAAGGCGCGGCGGGCTTCCGGGTCACGACGCTCGCGCAGCGCGAGCATGGTGCGGCGGCCGTGCACCAGCGGGAGCGCCCAGCGACGGAAGCCACGCAGGTAGCGCTCGAACTTTCCCGCGTGGATGATCCCCCGCTCCACCAGGTTCGGTTGTGCCTCCCAGAAGGCCGCGGTGGCCGGGGAGAGTGCTCCGCGGAGGCGGCCGAAGGTCTCCAGGCGCCGTGCGTCCGGCTCCACCCCGAGAAAGGCGAGCAGCGCCGCGTCATCCAGCGCGCGGAAGGCGGCCACGCGCAATTCCACGCAGGCGAGCTGCACCGGGTTCAGGTCCACGGCGACCACCTCCGCCGGGTCCAGCGTCAGCATGGCGAGCGCGTTGTCGCCGGCGGAGGCGATGGAGAGGAGGCGCCCGCCCGCGGCGACCGGCGCCAGCGCCTCGCAGACCACGTCCGCGTCCTCCCAGACGCTGGCGTAGCGGATCCGGTCCCAGGCGACCCGGTCGCGCGCGGATGCGGTCTCAGTCATGGATGCGCCGGATGGAGCCCGTGGTGCCATCCATCTCCACCACCTCGCCGTCCGTCAGCGTGCTCATCAGCCCCGGCACCGAGACCACGCAGGGGAGACCGACCTCGCGCGCGACGATGGCGGAGTGGGAGAGCAGACTTCCGCGCTCCACCAGGAGTCCCCGGGCGGCCGGGAAGAGGAGCGTCCAGCCGGGGTCGGTGCGCTCGGCGACCAGGATGCGCCCCGAGAGGTCGCCCGCACCGCGCGGGTCGCGCACCAGGCGGACGGGGGCGCGCACCACGCCCGGGCAGCAGCCGATCCCGCGGAGGTCGCCGTCGGCGCCCGATGCGCCCGCGGGAGCGGGCGGCACGATCCACCGCTCGTGGCTCACCGGGCCGATGGACTCGAAGCGATCCGGCGGCGCGGGCATCTCCTCGTAGCGCTCCCACTCCGCGCGGCGGATCCGCACCAGCGCGCCCAGGTCCGCGCCGGCGCCGGTGCCCTGCAGGTGCCCGAAGATCTCCTCCACGCGCAGGAAGAAGATGTCGCGCGGTTCGTCGAGCAGCCCGGCCGCGTGCAGATGGTGTCCGAGCGCCACGAAGATGCGGCGAACCACGCCGAACACGCGGGTGCGCTCGAAGCGCAGGTTCTCGCGGTCGCGGACACGTGCGCGGGTGTTCGCCAGCGCCAGCAGGAAGGTGCGGCGCCGGACGCCGCCGAGCGCCGCACGCACCTGCGCTTCCGCCGCGCGGCGTGCCGCCCCCTCGTGCGCCGGATCGGCTCCCGTCACACCACCCGCGATGTAACTGCGGATGGTCTGGAAGAGGAAGCCGGGATCCTCGGCGAGGGTGATCGTTTCCAGCTTCAGCTCGTTCATGCAGCGGTCGCCGAAGCGGGCGAGGTAGGCGTCCACACGGCGCCCGAAGGCGGCGCAGTCGGGATCCGCGGCGATGGCGGCGGCCACCGCGCGGTCGTCGGGCTCCGCCTCCAGGTGCGCGAGCACCGCGGGCGTTCCCGAGGCGATGCGGGCGAGCTCCATCACAAGCCGCGCGGGCTCGGTGGAGACGATCCCACCCTCGTGGGTCAGCAGGTCGTTGATCAGCGTGGGCGGGGCGTCCGGCATCCACTTCTCCACCAGCCGGCCGAGCACGCCGAACCAGATCATGGCGAAGAAGTCGTTCACCAGCGGCGTTTCCCAGTGGCGCAGGAGCTCATCCTCCAGCGCCCGGTACAGCGCCAGCAGCTCGTCCGGCGAGCGGCCGCGCAGATCCTCGCCGGCGAGCGGCGCCAGCGCCGCGTCCACCCGGGCGTGGAAGGCGGGGACCGCCGTCCGCAGGCCGCGGCTCTGCCGCACCAGCCGCCCCCCCATCCGGACCAGTCGCGCCGCGTCGCCCACGCGGCCGCTGGTGGCATCCAGCGTCGGCGGGTCGTCCAGTTTCTGGCGGACGCCCATCATCCGCTCCATGAAGGCGCGGTTCACCGTGTAGCCGGGGAGGAGCGCGAGGGTGCGGTACCAGTTCAGCAGGTTGTAGAAGACGCGCCCGCGGACCAGCCCGAGCATGTTGGCGAAGACGTGGCGGTGCCGGTCCACCAGCGCCGGGGGCACTCCGACTACCGCGCAGAACTGCCGGTACACCTCCTCGTAGACCCCCAGCGCGAAGCTGAAGGTGAGCGGGGAGGTGATGCCGGAGTAGCTCTCGACGATGTTGCTGTTGTCCCAGACGCGGCGCTCCCCGGCCGCGGCGGGCTGAAGGGTGGTGATGGGCCGCGCCTGGAGGATCCGGAGGGTGCGGGAGCCGCGCTCCAGCGCCCACTCCACGTCCTGCGGCCCGCCGAGGTGCTCGCCGATGGCGCGCACCGCCGTGGCGATGGCGATCGCCTCACTGTCGCTGAGGGTGGCCACCGCGGCGCCGGTCTCAAGCGCGCGCCTGCTCGTCCCACCGTCCGGTCGCAGACGGATCTCCGCCGCCTGCGCGCCTGCGGTGGTTTCCACGCGCGGTGAAGCGCCGGAGAAATCCACCCGGTAGGTGTCGGCGTCCAGTTCGCCGCTCACCAGCCCCTCGCCGAGGCCGAACACCGCGCCGACCACCGCGTGGTCGCGGCTCCCGCTCACCGGATCGGCGCCGAACGCCACCCCGGAGACCTCCGCGTCCACCATCGCCTGGATCACCACCGCCATCTCCCCGACCGCGCCACCGTAGCCGACCGCGTGCTCGTTGGCCGCGCTCGCCCACACCCTGCGGACCGCCTCCTCCACGCCGTCCGAGGTGACGCCGAGCACCGTGTCGAACTGGCCGGCGAAGGAGGCGCCGGCGGCGTCCTCCCTCACCGCGGAGGAGCGCACGGCGAGCAACCGATCTCCGAGGCCCGCCGTGCGGATCATCTCCCGCAACCGCTCCAGGAACTCCGCCGGAAGTGGCAGCCCCGTCCGGACGTGCTCGCGCCACCCCGCCATCGCCTCCGCCCCGTCCGGGAGCGGCGCCGCCGCCACCACGAGGTCGCGGAACGCGTCTGCGGAGATCACCACCCAGGGCGGCACCGAGGCGCCGGTGGCGGCGAGCCGCGCGAGGTTGTGCGCCTTGCCGCCGACCCGTGCGGCGTCCGGCACGGGATCCCCCGGCCAAAGGTGGATCAGCCAACCGCCGCTCATCCCCACCCCAGCACGCCCGCCGCCGCGCGTCCGACGCCCAGCATCAGGTACATGGCGATGGTCCAGAGCGCGCTGGCCGCCTCGATCTGGCGGGAGAGCGACGCGGACGGGGCGCGGAGAAAGCGCACGGCGGGCATGATGGCCGCTAGTGCGAGCAGCGCCAGGATCCCGAGCTCCGCGCCCGAGGCGCCCACCGCCAGCAGCGCCGCCCCGGCGACCACGGCGGTGCCGAGCAGCACCATCACCCAGACCACCGGCGCGACCCCGAGCCCCCAGACCGCCGTGTAGGTGTCCACCCCCTCCCGCTCCGCCTCCGGCACGCGGATCTTGCGGCCCACCTCCACCACGATCCCGTTGAGGAAGGTGAGCGCCAGGAAGAGCCCGAGCGCCGCGGGCGGGGCGATCCCGGCGGCGAGCCAGTCGAGGCCGGTGGTGTAGAAGTCGATCAGCGGGAGGATCATCATGTGGCTGAGCAGGTACGCCACCGGATGCGAGCGCAGCCACTCCGCGACGAAGAACTCGCGCGTCATCAGCGCCGCGTACGCGACGATCAGCGCGACCGCTCCGAGCAGCTGCGGCGCGACCAGCACGTTGAGGAGGAGCGCGGCGGCGAGCGCGACGCCACCCACCCGCCGGAGCTCCGCGCGCGTGACAAGCCCGCGGGGCACCGGGAGCTCCGGCCGGTAGCGGCGGTCCACCTCGGCGTCCTTGTGCTCGTCGAGGATGCGGAGCCAGGCGAAGAAAGTCAGCGCGGTGAAGGCGCCGACCAGGAAGACGGGCCAGGGGATGAACCCTTCGGCGCCGCGCGCGAAGCGCGAGTAGTACGCCGCCGACGCGGTGAAGACGATCACCATCGGCGCGTACGCCACCAGCGGGAAGCGCTCGCGCTGGTAGATCCAGAGACGGCTGGCGAGCCCCTGTGGCCGCGGCGGCGTGGCGACCGCGCTCACGGACCGCGCCGTCCGAGGTGGCGGTGCGCGCGGTCGAACTCGCCGGCGCAGAGGGCGCCCACGATCGAGATCTCCCCCGCCAGCGCCACCGCGGCGCAGATCTCCGCGAAGCGTCCCGCCTTTCCGCTCCCCTCGCACCCCATGATGCGCAGGCACTCGGCGGCGGTCCCGAGCCGCGTTCCGCCGCCCACCGTGCCGACGATCAGGTTGGGGAGGGTGAGCGCGCAGACCAGGTCCCCGTCGCGCAGCTCCATCCGCGTGATCCCCACGCTCGCCTCGCTGACGCACGCCACGTCCTGGCCGCAGGCGAGAAAGAGCGCGGCGATGCCGTTGGCGATGTGCCCCGAAACGCCGATGGAGCCGGTCTGGACACCGGCGACGAAGGAGATGCGCCAGTAGTCGGCCATCCGCTCGGGGGTGGTGCGCAGCCCCCGCTGCACCAGCGCGCGCGGCAGGCGCACCTCCGCGGTCACGTTGCGCCCGCGCCCCTGCAGGAAGCTCATCGCCGTCGCCTTCTTGTCCCCGGACATGTTGCTCTCCAGGAACCAGTAGGTCGGCTGGACCGGAGTGCGCTCGATGATGTCGCGGCAGACGGCGGCGGTGCAGAAGGTGACCATGTTCTGCCCGGCCGCGTCGCCGGTGTGGTAGCCGAAGATCAGGTAGACGTGGTTCGCCTCCACGTGCGTCATCATGTCGAGCAGGCGGCCGTGCGCGGTTTCGCGGGCGGCGACCTCACGGAAGGTGTCCACCTGGTCCACCGCCCATACGGCGAAGTGCGCGGCGTCGGCGATGGTCTCGAAGACGAAGGCGGGGGCGCGCTGCACCTGTTCCTGGGTGAGCAGGCAGGTGACTCCGCCCGCCTGGGAGATCAGCCGCGCGCCGCGGTCGTAACTGGCCACCAGCGCGCCCTCGGAGGTGGCGAGCGGCACGTACACGTCGTCGCGCACGTTGAGCCCCGCGATGCGCAGCGGGCCGATGAGGCCGACCGGGACGCGTGCCATGCCGATGAAGTGCTCGATCTGGCCGCGCAGCGAGTCCGGATCGGGGTGTGGCGCCTCGCCGGTGAGCTCGGGGAGGTCGAGACCGCGGGCGCGGAGGAACTCCAGCCGGCGCCGCAGCCCCGAGCGCCCGTGATCGCCGCGGGCCGGCACGCGCGGCGGCAGCGGCCGATCCTCCGTGGTGAACGGGGTCAGCTGCTGTTTCAGCGCGTGCGGATCCTGCTCGCCCACACGGCGCTGCACGATCTCTCGCGCACGCTCCTTGGAAATCGGCATCGGCGACGGGTGCGGGTGCGGGTTCGGGGGCCGGGACCGGCGGGTGCGTGGGGCGCCGGGGGCGGCGGGCGGTGATGTGCTCGTCCGCCACCTCCGGCGCTACATCATGCGGGGAGGAGGGCGTCGGCGAAAGGAGTGAGCGAAGCGAACGGGATCCCGCTCCGACGCGTGGGCGGGCGCCGGCGCCGACCGTGTGTATCGGGTTCGGCGACCAGGGCAGTCTTCGGAGCGGGACCCTTCGACTTCGCTCAGGGTGACAGCTGGGGGGCGGCCGGGTGGGGCGTGGGGCGGCCGGGTGGGGCGTCGGGCGGCGGGGTGGGGCGTGGGGCGGCCGGGTGGGGCGTGGGGCGGCGGGGTGGGCGTCGGGCGGCCCACTGGCCTCGCGGCGCGCTCCGGACGTTGGTACCTTCCCGTCGTCACCCCGGGGGATCCCGTGCCGCCGCGGGCCGCCCGTCAGCCGCCCACCCGAATCCCTTCCATGAAGCCGAACACCCGCGCACCCACACTGCTGCTTGCCGTGCTTCTCGCCGCCTGTGGGCAGACCGCTACGGTGGAGGGGGAGATCTTCGCCGACAGGAGCTGCGCGGCGCGGTTCGGCGACGAGCCGTTCGACGGGCCGGAGGGCGGCGTTCGCGTCGTATCGCTCGCGGTGGACCCCGAGGATCCGGAGACGCGGCACGTACTGGTGATCTACTGTTCCCTGCACCGGGATGACGAGGAGCCGGTCCGGATCGACTTCGTGAAGCTCCGCGCTCCGGCCGACGGAGTGCTGGAGCCGGGCGAGTACACCATCGACGCGGGAGGCGATCAGCCGCGCACCATCGGCGCGGTGATCACTGCGCCGGGTGCGCTCGACGCCCGGCTCCGCTGGGAGCCGGTCAGCGGGACGCTGGTGGTCTCGGAGGCGACTGCGACTACGATCGAGGCGAGCTTCCGGATGGAGCTTCGCGGGCGTGGGCAACGCGGCGGCTGAGGCCAGCGAGAGGATCAGCCGTCCGTCAGTACTCCGAGCACGACCGGGGCCTGCTGCGCGGCCGCATGTGTCCGATGTCGTCCCGAGCCTGCCGCCGGCGTGGGGATCCGGATGCCGCGGACTGCTTCGGCGCGTCTCCCGGCATCCGGATCCCACGGGCGCGCCGGGTTCGACGCGTGGGCCGGTCGCGGCGTCGCGCCCTCTGGATGACGGCGGTGCGGGTGGCTGGCCGGTGCGTGGACCGGATGACGACGGTGCGGGTGGCCGGCCGGGCGTGTGGTGCCCGCTCCGCGGTCACAGCGCTCCGATGTCGTCCCGCGCCCTGAATCTTCTGACACCCCCGCCCGGACGCCTCGTCAGAGCTGCTGCTGCACCGGTGGGTCCACCGGCTCCGCAACCGGCTCCGGCGTACCGGGTACGCTCGACTGCGCCGGCGCCGGCGCCGGAATCCCCGCCACTGCCGCCGGGTAGCTGGTCGGGGGCACCGCCGGGGGCCGCTCGTCCAGACCGTTCAGCGAGCGCTTGAAATCGCGGATCCCCTTGCCCATCCCCGCGGCCAGCTCCGGCAGGCGCTTGGGACCGAAGAGGAGAAGTAGAACGGCGAAGATCAGGATCATCTCGCCGATGCTGAGGCCTCCGAATGGCATCGTGAAGCTCCGGGATAACAGGGTACGGCCATCAGGGTGAACGGATTGAATATACGGCCTGCGGCAGCGGCCCGGCAGTGGGGCGAGTCGCGGCTTCGGTGAGGGGAGGTTCCCCGGGATCGTCGTCACACCGCTGGCGAACGGGTGGAGAGGCCGTCGGACGCAGGACGACCCGGCCACAGAACCGCATGGCGCCACCGCCGTTCCGCGATTATCATTGCCCGGGCGAGCCGCGCCACCTGCCGGGTCCCCACCCCGGGCAATCCGCGGCGCCGTCCAACCGGGTACCACCCTCGAATCCATGCCGGAAGATCGCCGGGCGGCCGCACCCCTGTGCGGCGTCCGGGCGGCAGCCGGTATCCAACCATCCCATCGCGCCCCCGCGCGGAGGTCGGCCTTGAGCCCGTCCAACATCCAGTCCGGGGCACCTCGCCCGCCGGAGCAGACCATGGCCCGCGCGCTGCGGGACAGCGACGACCGGCTGCGTTCGGTGATCAACAGCGCTTCCATGGTCCTCTGGGCGCTGGACGCCGGGGGACGGTTCACCTTCAGCGACGGTGGCGCGCTCCGCCTGCTCGGGCTGCAGCCCGGAGAGGTGGTGGGCCGATCGGTGTTCGAGGTTTACGCCGATCTCCCCGAAGTGATGGAGGACAACCGGCGGGCGCTCGCCGGCGAGGAGTTCAACACCCTGCGCACCATCGGGAACCTCACCTTCGACGCCCGCTACTCCGTTCAGCGCGATGCCGCGGGCGGGGTGATCGGCGTGATCGGGGTGGCCGTGGACGTCACGGAGCGGCAGCAGACCGAGCGGATCCTCGAGGCCCGTGCGGAGCGGGCGGCACGCTTCCAGGCCGCACTCGCCGAGCTCGCACGCTTCCGCGCCGACGATCTGGATACCGCGCTCGCCAACATCGTGCGCGTGGACGCGGAAACGCTCACCGTGCGGCGGGTCAGCGTCTGGCTCTTCAACGAGGACGGCTCCGAGCTGGTCTGCCGCACCCTGCACGCCGGCGATGGCGCGGCACCGGGCGAGATCGCGGCGCTGCGGGCCGACGTGCTGCCGGACTACTTCGCCGCGCTGCACCAGCGGCGGGTGATCGCCGCGGAGAACGCGGTTGCCGACCACGCAACGCACGAGTTCGCGGAGAGCTACCTGGTCCCGCTCGGAATCGCCTCCATGCTGGACGTGCCGATCTGGCGTGACGGGCGGATGGTGGGCGTCGTCTGCCACGAGCACGTGGGGGCGCGCCGCAGCTGGCTGGTGGAGGAGCAGGACTTTGCCGCGTCCATCGCGGACATGGTCTCTCTGGCGCTGGAGGCGGCCGAGCGGCGGCGGGCCGAGGCGGCGCTCCGCGAGTCCGAGGAGGACCTCCGCCGTTCGTTCGACGAGCTGGAACGACTGGTCGGGGAGCGCACCCGCGACCTGGCGCAGACCAACCGGGTGCTGGAAGCGCAGATCATCGAACGCGAACGCGCGGAGACGGAGCTGCTGCACAAGAGTTCGGAGCTGGAGGCCATCTTCCAGGCGCTCCCCGATCTCTACTTCCGGCTGGCGGCCGACGGGACGCTCCTCGACTACCGCGCCGGCTCCAGCGCCGGTCCGCTGGCGCCGCCGGAGGACTTCGTCGGCCGCCGGCTGGCCGAGGTGCTCCCGCCCGGTACGGCGCGACTGGTGGAGGAGGCGATGCGGGAGATGCGGCGCAGCGGCGAGCCGGCGCGACTCTCGTACGCCGTGCCGCTCGCGGACGGGGTGCACGCCTTCGAGGCGCGCCTGATCCCGTTCGGCGACGAGGAGGTGATCACCGTCGTCGGCGACATCACCGAGCAGCGGGAAGCGGAGGAGGCGCTGCAGAGGAGCGAGGAGCACTTCCGACGCATCACCGAGAACTCCTCGGACGTTGCATCGATCCTGGACCGGAACGGGATCAGCACCTACCACAGCCCGAGCATCGAGCGGGTGCTCGGCTACCGGCCGGAGGAGCTGGTGGGGGCGAGCGCCTTCGAGCGCATCCACCCGGACGACCACGACGCGTGCCGGGAGGTGCTCGCGGAGATGTTCCGACGGCCCGGGAGCGTCCACTCGCTGGAGTTCCGCTATCTCCACCGCAACGGATCGTGGCGTACCGTGGAGGTGCTCGGCCGCACGCTGCTCGGCGACTCCCCCGAGGGTGGAGTGATCATCAACGCGCGCGACGTGACCGAGCGGAAGGCCGCGGAGGCGGCGCTGCGCGAGAGCGAGCAGCGTTTCCGCGCGGTGCTCGAGAACGCCTCGGACATCATCAGCGATCTCGCGCCGGACGGCACCATCCTCTACGAGAGCCCCTCCATGGAGCGGCTTCTCGGCCACCGGGTGGAGGAGATGATCGGCCGGAACGCGTTCGATTACGTCCATCCGGAGGACGTGGCCCCGACGATGGAGGCGTTCCGGAGGCTGATGGTGGAGATCGGTGTGCCGCAGCGGGTGGAGTTCCGCTTCCGTCACCTGGACGGCTCCTGGCGCCTGCTGGAAGCGGTCGGAACGGCGCAGATGATCGATGGCGGGATCCGCTCGATCATCATCAACTCGCGCGACATCACGGAGCGGAAGAAGTTCGAGGACGAGCTGCGGCGCGCGAAAGTGGAGGCCGAGTCCGCCAACCGCGCCAAGAGCGAGTTCCTGTCCCGCATGAGCCACGAGCTGCGGACGCCGATGAACAGCATCCTGGGCTTCGCGCAGCTGCTGGAGCGCAGGGAGCTGGAGCCGGACGAGCGGCGGAGCGTGGAGCACATCCTCAGGGGCGGGCGCCACCTGCTGAACCTGATCAACGAGGTGCTGGACATCGCGCGCATCGAGGCGAACCGGCAGCAGCTGTCGCTGGAGCCGGTGCGGGCGAGCACGGTGATCCCGGAAGCGCTGAGCCTGATCCGGCCGCTGGGTCTTCAGCGGGGATGTACCATCGAGGAGGGGGATGGCGATCCGGACGTGTACGTGCGGGCCGACCGGCAGCGTCTCACGCAGGTGCTTCTGAACCTCCTCTCCAACGCGGTGAAGTACAACCGCCCCAACGGCTCGGCCGGCATCGTCTGGGAGAAGAGCGGCACGCCGGAGCGGCCGAAGCTGAGGATCGGCGTGCGGGACACCGGCCCGGGGATCCCGGCCGAGAACCTGTCCCGCATCTTCGAGCCGTTCGAGCGGCTGGGTGCGGAGCGCAGCGGCGAGGAGGGTACGGGTCTGGGCCTGGCGCTCTCCCGGCGGCTGGTGGAAGCGATGGGTGGCACGCTCACGGTGGAGAGCGAGGTCGGCGTGGGGAGCACCTTCTGGGTGGAGCTGCTGCAGGAGACCAGCCCGCTGGAGCGGCTGGAGAACGGTGAGCGGCGGCGGTCCGCGTCGGCTCCGGCCACGGATGCCCTCCCCCACGCCACCATCCTCTACATCGAGGACAACCTGGCCAACCTCACCCTGGTGGAGACGATCCTCGACATGGAGCCGGAGATCACCCTCCTCCCCGCGCTGCAGGGGCAGCTGGGGATCGAGCTGGCGTGCGAGCACCGGCCCGACCTGATCCTGCTCGACCTTCACCTCCCCGACATCCCCGGCGCGGAGGTGCTCCGGCGCCTGCGCAGCAACTCCGCGACACGCGACATCCCCGTGGTGGTGATCAGCGCCGACGCGATGCATGGAAGCGTGGAGCGGCTGATGCGCAGCGGCGCCAACGCCTACCTGACCAAACCGCTGGACGTGGACCAGTTCATCGAGACCGTGCGCCGGTTCCTCGATCCCGGCGCGAACGTACCACGGCCGCACTGAACGAGAAGAGGCACCCCCGACGTCGGCGTGCCTCCTCCTGCGGAAGGGGGCGGTGGATCTCGCCGCAACGGCTAGCGCATCACGCCCCGGACCACGCGGAACAGCGCAGGGAGAAGTCGCCCGAGCGATCGCGTCGCGAGGGCGAGCAGTGCGGATCGGAACAGCCAGCGTATGATGAACATGGCTCTCATGTACGAAGGGTCGAGGGCTTCCAGCTCTCGACCCTCCGTACGCGCATGTCGTGCCGCGAGTTTCAGCGCCGCAGGATCCAGGCGGTCCGGGACCGGTCACCGCCGGTGCGGGGATGACACCGGAGAGATGCGGCCGCGCCGCGGGCACCCCACACCCGCCCGGCCCGCACCCCCGTCATCCAGAGGGCGCGACGCCGCAACCGGCCCACGCCCCGAACCCGGCGCGCCCGTGGGATCCGGATGCCGGGAAGCCTTCTCCGGGAGTGCCGGGGAACGCCTGACTCCATGCTGTTTCGGACGCGATCTTGCATGGGTGCCGTGGGTCCAGGTCGCTCCCGCTCGAACTGCGGAGGGAACCATATGGACACCATCCACGGAGTCTCGGAGAGTATCACCGGGCACATCCCCGAAGTGCTCGGTCACTTCGCGATCGTGACGGAGCAGGAGCCCTGGATCCACCTGCCGCGTGATTATCAGACCGGGCGGCTGGGGGAGATGATCCGGCTCTGCTGCCTGCTCGCGCTGGAGGCGCCGCACGACCTGGATCTCTGCCGGGCACTGCTTCATTCCGCCGCAAGCCACGGAGAGGATCGGCTGGAGCGGGGGCTCCCGGACTCCTTCCTCTTCCAGGAGCTGTACGTGGCGCGCGAGTCGATCTGGACGTACATCATCCGGCACCACGACCGCCGCAGCGGGCTGGTGGCGGAGGCGATCCTGCGCATCGACATGACGCTCTCGCTGGCCTCCAAGGCGGCGCTGCGTGGGTATCATCGCCCGTCCTTCGTGCGACGCGGGGACTGGCCGCGCGTGATCGACGAGCTCGTGAGCGAGTGGCGGCCGCCACCGCCGGTGGAGGCGCTTTTCGGCGGCTGATCGGCGTTCGGGCGGGGGACGCCGCCACCACGCGACCGAAGGGTCGGGTGGGCGGCTGATCGCTGCGATGCGGATCGACAACGTTGACTTCCCACCGGTGCGGACGGAACATTGCTGCCGGCCCGCCACCTCTCCTCGCCCGCTCTCCCCTCCCCCACCATGGCTGACAGCGACCTGCTCGTGCCCGGCACCGGAGGCATCACCCTGATGGACAACCAGGGGCGGGACCTCGGTTACCCGGTGAAGATGCGCCTCGGTGTGCTCACGAAGGGGTACCTGATGGGTCTGCCCGCGCGGGATCTGGAGGAGCTGCTCAGCATGGAGCACGTGCCGGGGCAGATCCCGCCCGCGCGCACCTCGCGGAAGGCGGGAGTCTCGATCCGGCCGGGGCACCTGCTGCGAGTGGCGTACAACCAGATCCCGGGCACGACCAACGTCTTCCTCTACGACTGGCGCGCCGATCTGCGCCACAGCGCCGCGGAGCTGCTCCGGTTCCTGACCGAGCGGCGCCCGCGGGACGGGCGCTGGAACGTCGCGGGTCACTCACAGGGCGCGCTGCTGATCGTGCTCGCCAGCAAGATGCTGGGGGACCCGGAAGCGTTCGGGCAGCTGGTGCGGAGCGTCACGCTGGTGGGGGCGCCGATGGCGGGGACGGTGAACGCCGCCGTGGCGCTGATCTCGGGCGACCAGATGGGTGAGGCGAGCGCGCCCAGCTTCCGGCGCATCATGAGGAGCTGGCCCGCGCTGTACCAGATGATGCCCGCGTGGCCTGCGCTGGTGGGCGAGGACGGGGCACCGGTTCCCGCCGATCGCCAGATCACCACGACCGCGGCGTGGGACGGCACCGATGGGGTGGTTCCCGACCTTCTGGAGCGCGCGGTGGAGGTGCAGGCGCAGCTTCGCGACCCCTTCTCGCACATGCGCGGCGACGTACGGGTCGCGGTGCTCCTCGGCCGCAACCGTCCCACGGCCGTGGAGCTTCGCGCGAACATGCCGCTGGGCGCCGCGAGCGTCACCAACCAGCTCGGCGATACGCTGGTTCCGCACGACCGCACCATCTCCTGGCTCGGGGGGCACTTCGAGCAGTTCGTCATCACCTACCCGTCTCCCTGCAATGCTCACAGCATGCTCTGCGACGACCCCGCGATCGCTTCACGGATCCGTGCGATCGAAAGGGGCTGAGCGGCGATCACGCGTGCAGCTCGGCCCGGGTCTCCTGCTGGCTGTCGCGCTGCTGCTCACCCTCGCCGACGGAACAGCCCACACTCTCGCGGCGCAGGTGCCGGTGGCGGTGGAGGTGGAGCCGGTCACCCCCACGCGGCTTCTCGCGGTGGGGCAGATCTCCCGGTTCCGCGGCGGCAACGCGCTCGGCGCCGGGTTCCTCTTCCAGCCCGCGCTCACGCCCACGCGCATCGAGGTGACGGAGACCGGACGGCGCATCGAGCAGGCGCCGCGCTGGTACCTGCACACACTGGCCACCGCGGGGGTGGGGAGAGGGGAGGAAGAGCGGTGGCGTGCGTCGGCGCAGCTGGGCGTGATCCGCCGCAACGACAGCGCACTGATCACCGCCTCCGGGCTGGCCGCGCAGGCGCTGCTGGTGCCGCGCGCCCTCGGCCCGGTGGCACGCGCCGAGATCCTGGACAACCTGGGTGTACAGGCGGGGTGGCTCTTCGTACGGGAGGGGGACGGGGCGGTGTACGTCGCGATCGACTACATGCGCAACATCCTCAGCGACCTGGGGCTCACTCGCTGACGGGCGAACCCGTTGTGCCTTCCTTCCTTCCGTGCGTATCCGGGTTCCACGGCGTTCAGTGAAACGGTCGACCAGGCGAGGGCCGGAGCATGCAGCTCCGGCCCTCTCGCTTCCGGGGAGCGGGGACCCTCACGGGGCGGCCCCCACCCCGGACGCGGCACCCGCCCGCGGGGAGCAGAATCAGCGCGGCCGCGGCGACCCGCAGCGCCCGCTCCAGCCGTCGCTCCATGAAAATCAGCATCGTTCCGCCTCTCCGTTCAGGTTGCACCTTCATGCGTCCCACGCGGCGGCGCACACTGGTCGCACACCGTCCAACGGCGGGCACGATGGAGGACCCCGCTTACGCGACGCTTAATGACGGGGGGTGGTCACACCGAGATGCGGGACGGGGAGGCAGCTCACCGCTGGCGGATGCGCGGGACGGAAGATGGTGCGTGCTTTCGGTGGGAGATGGACGGCCGCCGCCCGCATGGCCCGCAAAACAGTCCCTTGCAACGGCTTGCAAATTGCATGGGAGATGCGATCCACTGCGGGCGGCGCGGATCACCTGTGGAAGGAACAACGTGCGATGAGCTGGACCATCCTGGTCATAGAGGACAACGAGGAAGAGCGGAAGATCTTCTCCACCTACCTCGAGTTCGTGGGGGTCAACCTCCTTCAGGCGCCGAACGGCGCCGTGGGTCTCGAGATGGCGCGGCGCAACATCCCGGACCTGATCCTGATGGACCTCACCATGCCCGTGATGAACGGCTGGGAGACCATCCTGCGGCTGCAGACGGACGCGCGCACCAGCGAGATCCCGGTGATCGCGATCACGGCTCACCACCTGGATCCGGAGCGGCTGGAAGAGTCGGGCTTCTGCGGCTACCTGGAGAAGCCGCTGGCACCGTTCAGGGTGCTGGAGGAGGTGGAGCGCTGCCTCGGACCTCTGGACCACTCCACGGCCCGGGCGGAAAGGCGGGACCAGCGCAAGGACCGCCGGAATCGCCTGCGGCGGGCGGTTCCCGAGGCAGGGGGTGGACAGCAGCGTCCCGGTACCGGGGGGCCGCGGGGTTGAGCGGGCAACGACAGCCCGCGCTGCCGTGTGGGCTGCCGCCCCGCGGTGACCCGTAGGAACTACCCCCGGACCATCCCCCGCGCCACCTCGCGGTTGCCCCGGATGATCTCCTCGATCTTCTCGGGCTCGGGCGCCGTGGACCACTCCCCCTCCTCGCTCGTGCCCCCCAGCAGAATGCCGTCCCGCCGGGGGAACATGTACGATCCACCCGCGATGTACATGTATTCCACCTCCGGCTGCGGGAGGAGGAAGGCGAGCTGCCCGCGCACCGGCACAAGTTCCTCGTCGCCGACCAGATCGCGCGCGCCCAGCCCCGTGCAGTTGAACACCACCCGCTCGTCCAGCGCCTGCAGCTCGTGTGTCGCGCTGAAGGAGCGCACGGAGATGCGCCCCCCCCGAAGCTGGAAGTCGCGCATCACCGCGCGGAGGTAGGGATCCGGCTCGATCATCATGGTGTTCATCCGCCAGGCACCGGGAAATGCGAACGGGTGCTCACCCGGCTCCAGACGCCGGGCGTTGTACAGCTCGGGTGTCAGCTGCATCGGCCAGGGGATGCCGGCGTCGGGGTTCTGGTTCAGGAGGAAGAGCGGGAGCCAGCGAACGGCGTACTCCTCGCCGACCAACGACTGGAAGTAGCGGTGCGAGAAGCGCGCGGCGCGGGCGAGCGGGCCGGTGGCGAATGCGCTCTGCCGCTGACCCCACGAGGCGACCCCGTACGGCGCCCAGAGCGCGCCGGCGACGTTGGAGGTGGTGTTGGGCGGGAGGTCGCGGGCGTGGATCACGGTGCGAAACCCGTGGTCCTGCAGGAGGCGGGCGGTCGCCAGACCCACCGCGCCGCACCCGATCACCGCCGCCTCCCGGTGCGGTTGCCGCAGCGCGAGCTCCACCGCCTGCTGCGCGCTCCCCCAGGAAAGGGTGACACCCGCTCCACCGTGTCCGTAGTTGTGGATCAGCAGGGTATCTCCCAACGCTTCCACTTCGACGCGGTACCCGGACGCACGGTAGGGCCGCAGCCCAGCCACGGTGCGGATCACCCGCTCCCGCTCCACGCGCGGCGCGGGGAGCATAGAAGTCAGGGGCGGGGCCGCGGTCGGCGGCAACAGCGACCGCGGCGCGCATGCGTACGCCGCTCCGAGCGCGAGGGCGGAGGCGCCGTAGCGGAGGGCGGTACGCCGATCCACCGGTCTGGAGGGAATCATCCGGGTTGAGCTGAGAGGTTTCCTGGGGATGAGACGACCCCCGCGATCGGGGACGTTCTCGGGCTACCGCGAAAGTGGGAGGCCGACGAGCTGCTCGCTCAACCGGCGGAGGCGTTGCCGCGCCCGTGGATCGTACCCCTGCGCGGCGGCGCGCGCGGGTCTCGTGCCCTCGAAGTAGATGTGCCCGCCGAGGTCGGGGGCGTGCACGAGCCGCATCACTGCCTCCACCCCGTCACGCACGCTGGAGCGCGCGGCCACACCGGCACCCTCCACCATCGGTGTGTCCATGAGTGTGGCCGGGTGCAGGCTGGTCGCGCTCACGCCGGTCCCGGCCAGCTCCTCCGCGAGGTCGGCCGTGAAGAGGATCTGCGCGAGCTTGCTCTGCGCGTAGGCGCGGCTCCCGGAGAAGTCACGTTCCAGCATCACGTCGTCGAAACGGATCGGCGTCTGCGCCCCGGAGGAGACGTTGATGATGCGGGCCGGCGCGCTCTCGATCAGGCGCGGCAGCAGCATGCGGGTGAGCAGAAAGTGGCTGAGGTAGTTCACCGCGAAGGAGAGCTCGTGGCCGTCCTCGCTGAGCTCGCGCTGCCGCGCGTCCCTCTGCCAGATCCCAGCATTGTTGATCAGCAGATGGAGTTGCGGGTAGTCGCGGAGCACGGTGGCCCCGAGCTCCCGCACCTGCTCCAGCGAGGCGAGATCCGCCGCGTGGAAGCTGGCGGAGCCGCCGCGGCCGCGGATCTCGTCCACCACCTCGGCCCCCCGCTCCGCGCTGCGGCCATGCACGATCACGTGCATCCCGGACGCGGCGAGCTCCAGCGCCAGCTCCCGTCCAAGCCCGCTGGTGGATCCGGTGATCAGTACCACGCGCCCCTCGCTCATCCTGTCGTCCTCCCCCCGAGGTGTGGTATCCTGTAGCGGCTGAGCGCAGGCGGCTCCGGCGCACAGCAGCGCAAGCGCGACCACGGCGGCTCCTCGCGCCCGCACTCCCTGGCGCCGGAGCTCGACGCAGGCAACGTTTCGTCCTGTTCGCATCGCTTCACCCCCGGCCCGGCCGACCGGCCCCGGATCTCAGAACCAGCACGCCGCGCCAATGAACGTTCTCGTCGTCAACGCCGGCTCGTCATCTCTGAAGTTCCGCCTGATCGACACGGACCTGCAGCGCATCGAGCAGGCCACCGACCGCACGCTCGCCCGCGGGATCATCGAACGGATCGGGGGACAGGCGCTGGTCTCCTTCTCCGTGCCGGGTCGGGAAACATACCGCTCCACCGCCCCGGTGCGCGACCACCGGCAGGCTCTTCACCTGGCGCTGGCGATGCTCACGGAGCCACCCGAGGGTGAGGCCGTCATCTCCAGTCTATCCGAGATCGCCGCGGTGGGCCATCGGGTGGTGCACGGCGGCGAGCGGTTCCGCAGCTCCGTCCTGGTGGACGAGGAGGTGCTGCGGGGCATCGAGGACATGATCGACCTGGCGCCGCTTCACAACCCGCACAACTTGAAGGGGATCCGGGCGGTGGGGGCGGTGCTCGGCGAGGGGGTGCCGCAGGCGGCGGTCTTCGATACCGCGTTCCACCACACGATTCCGGAACACGCCTATCTGTACGCGATCCCGTACTCGCTGTACCGACGGCACAAGGTGCGCCGCTACGGCTTCCACGGCCTCTCCCATCGCTTTCTCGCCTACCGGTATCGCACGCTCGCCGGCTGCACGCGCGAGGAGACCACCATCGTCACCGTTCACCTCGGGAACGGGTGCTCCGCGGCTGCGATCCGGGCCGGTGAATCGGTGGACACCAGCATGGGGTTCACCCCGCTGGAGGGGATGGTGATGGGCACCCGCTCCGGCGACGTGGATCCGGCCATCCTCGACTTCATCGCCGCCAAGGAAGGGCTCACGCTGGGCGAGGCGATGACGATGCTGAACAAGCAGTCGGGCCTCCTCGGGATCTCCGGGCTGACGCACGACATGCGCGACCTGGTGGAGGAGGCGCTGGAGCACGGCGACCGCCGCGCACGCCTCGCCATCGAGGTCTTCTGCTACCGGGCACGCAAGTACATCGGCGCCTTCCTGGCGGCGCTGGGTGGCGCACGCGCCGTGGTCTTCACCGGCGGCATCGGCGAGAACTCCGCGGAGGTGCGGCAGAAGATCTGCGAGGGGCTGGACTGGTTCGGCCTGGAGCTCGATGGCGGCGCCAACTTCGCGGCCGTCGGCGGCTTCGAAGGCCCCATCACCACCCCCGACTCGCGCCTCGCCGCCTGGGTGATCCCCACGGATGAGGAGCTGATCATCGCGCGGGATACGGTGCGGTTGCTGCTGGGGGGGTGAGGTGGCTGGTGCTGGTTACTGGTTACGGACTACTGATGACGGCCCGGGAAGGGGGCTCGATCTGGGCGCACGCCGTGAGACGATCTCCCCCGCCCCCTGAATCCTGAATCCTGAATCCTGAATCCTGAATCCTGAATCCTGAATCCTGAATCCTGAATCCTGAATCCTGAATCCTGAATCCTGAATCCTGACCCCATGCACATTCGCAGCCTCGAAGCACGCGTATTCGGCACGCTCCTGATCCTCACCACCGCGCTCTTCTTCTGGGTGGTGCGTGGCTTTCTCGTTCCGGTCTTCTGGGCTGCGGTGTTCGCGGTCATCTTCTGGCCGGCCTACCTGCGCCTGCGGGCCGTCCTGGGGGGACGCAGAGCGGCGGCGGCGGGGCTGTCCACCCTGATGGTGGTGTTCGTGGTGGTGGTGCCGTTCGGGCTGCTGGCCGCCGCCGTCGCACAGCAGGCGCTTCAGCTGTACCAGCGGATCGCTTCGGGCGATATCGTCCTGGACGGGCCGATCGCATTCGTGGAGCGCTCCCTCCCCGCTCTTGCCGCACTCTTTCAGCGCTACGGTGTGGACTTCGAGCGAGTCCGTGCGAGTGCGGAGGCGGCGGCGGTCGGGGCGACGCAGTTCGCGGCGGGGCAGGCGCTGGCGCTCGGGCAGAATGCGCTGACCATGGTGATCCTCTTCGCCCTGATGCTGTACTTCCTCTTCTTCTTCTTTCGCGACGGGGAGCGGATCCGCGCCGGGCTGATCCGTGCGATCCCGATGGGAGATGAGCGGGAGGCGCGGCTGTTCAGCAAGTTCGCGGACGTGGCGCGTGCGACCGTGCAGGGGACGCTGATCGTCGCCGCCGTCCAGGGAGCGCTGGGCGGGATCATGTTCGCGGTGGCCGGAATTCAGACGGCGATCTTCTGGGGGGTGGTGATGGGGATCCTGTCGCTGCTTCCCGCCGTGGGCGCGGGTCTGGTGTGGGGGCCGGCGGCGATCATCGCCTTCGCCACCGGCTCGTGGGGTGTCGGACTCTTTCTCGTGATCGGAGGGACGCTGGTCGTCGGGCTGGTGGACAACCTGCTCAGGCCGCTGCTGATCGGGCGGCAGGCGCAGATGCCGGACTACCTCGTGCTGCTCGCCACGCTCGGCGGGTTGGCAGCATTCGGACTGGCCGGGTTCGTGGCCGGTCCGGTGATCGCCGCGCTCTTCCTGGTGATGTGGGAAATGTTCGCCGACGAGTATGCGCCGGCGGACAGCTCGGAGCCCTTCGCCGAGCGGGTTGCAGAGGGAGCCGGGGCGGTGGGCGACGAGGTGGCGGCCACTCTTCCACCCCCGGGGCCCCCTCCCTCGGACGCGACGGCAGCGGGGGAACCGATCGAGATCGGGGTGGTGCGCGGGGATGGCGGGGCCGACGGGGGGGCCCGGACGCCGCCATCCTGAACGAGCGGCGCGGACGGGGGGCAGCGCGCTGAGGCCCGCGCGAGTGAAGGATCCCGCTGCGCCGCCCGTGCGAGCGGCGGCGCCGGGGGGGGTGCGCTGGTTGGAGTGCCCGGGCCATCCGCGGAGCGGGACCCTTCGACTTCGCTCAGGGTGACCAGGCGACGGGCGGGGTGACCGGGGGGCGGGCGGCGGGCGGGGCCGGCGGGCGGCGGGGCCGGCGGGCGGCGGGGCCGCCGGGGCCGGCGGGGCCGGAACGGTCGTCATCCTGAACGAGCGGCGCGGACGGGTGGAAGTGCGATGAGGCCCGCGCGAGTGAAGGATCCCGCTGCGCCGCCCGGGCGTGCGCCGGCGCCGGGGGGGGGTGCGCTGGTTGCAGTGCCCGCGTCATCCGCGGAGTGGGACCCTTCGACTTCGCTCAGGGTGACCAGGCGACGGGCGGGGTGACCGGGGGGCGGGCGGCGGGGGGCGGCCGGCGGCGGGCGGCGGGGCCGCCGGGGCCGGCGGGGCCGGCGGGGCCGGAACGGTCGTCATCCTGAACGAGCGGCGCGGACGGGTGGAAGTGCGCTGAGGCCCGCGCGAGTGAAGGATCCCGCTGCGCCGCCCGGGCGTGCGCCGGCGCCCGGGGGGGGTGCGCTGGTTGCAGTGCCCGGGCCATCCGCGGAGCGGGACCCTTCGACTTCGCTCAGGGTGACCAGGCGACGGGCAGGGTGACCAGGCGACGGGCGGGGTGACCAGCCGACGGGCGGGGTGACCGGGGGGCGGGCGGGGTGACCGGCGGGGGCGGGCGCCGGGGCCGGCGGGGCCGGAACGGTCGTCATCCTGAACGAGCGGCGCGGACGGGTGGAAGTGCGATGAGGCCCGCGCGAGTGAAGGATCCCGCTGCGCCGCCCGGGCGTGCGCCGGCGCCGGGGGGGGTGCGCTGGTTGCAGTGCCCGGGCCATCCGCGGAGCGGGACCCTTCGACTTCGCTCAGGGTGACCAGGCGACGGGCGGGGTGACCGGGGGGCGGGCGGCGGGGGGCGGCCGGCGGCGGGCGGCGGGGCCGCCGGGGCCGGCGGGGCCGGAACGGTCGTCATCCTGAACGAGCGGCGGGGACGGGTGGAAGTGCGCTGAGGCCCGCGCGAGTGAAGGATCCCGCTGCGCCGCCCGGGCGTGCGCCGGCGCCGGGGGGGGTGCGCTGGTTGCAGTGCCCGGGCCATCCGCGGAGCGGGACCCTTCGACTTCGCTCAGGGTGACCAGGCGACGGGCGGGGTGACCGGGGGGCGGGCGGCGGCGGGCGGGGCCGGGGGGCGGGCGGGGTGACCGGCGGGGGCGGGCGCCGGGGCCGGCGGGGCCGGAACGGTCGTCATCCTGAACGAGCGGCGCGGACGGGTGGAAGTGCGCTGAGGCCCGCGCGAGTGAAGGATCCCGCTGCGCCGCCCGGGCGTGCGCCGGCGCCGGGGGGGGTGCGCTGGTTGCAGTGCCCGGGCCATCCGCGGAGCGGGACCCTTCGACTTCGCTCAGGGTGACCGGGGGGCGGGCGGGGTGACCGGGGGGCGGGCGGGGTGACCGCGGGGAGCGGGGTGACCGGGGGCGGGGGGGGCTCCTTCCTGCGACAACGCGCGCCTCTCAGCGCAGCGCGGCGAGGTTGGAGATGTTGTAGATCACACCGGCGTCGGCCGCCAGACTGCCGATCTCGATCTGCGCTGGATGGCCATCGGCGTGGTAATCCACGCGGACCTCCTGCCCGTCCTCCCGCGCGACCTCCGCCTGCCGGAGCAGCTCGTCCACCGTGTACCAGGGGATCGCCGGCGACGGCGGCACCACCTCACCGGATTCACGGGATCGCACCTCTACGATCTCCCCGCCGCGCACTTCGATCCGCACCGGCTGCAGGGCCTCGCGCACGCAGAAGCACTGGCGTTCGAAATCGAATGCGTAATCGCGGAGCCCCTGTTCGTGCCATGCGCTTCGAGGCGCATCCGCGGCGTCCCCGCCGTCGGGTGGTGGAGCGGCGGGCGTACAGGCGGTGAGCAGAAGATGCGCGGAGACGAGTGCCACGGGCAGATACCGGATCGGCATGAGTCGCTGAGGTCGGTGAGTTCGTGAAAGCGGTAGCAGGGCTCATCAAGATGAACCGCCCCGGATGGTGCGACAAGCCGCGCGAGCCGCTTCCGCCCGGCTGCCAGGATCAAGAGTTTGCTTGGATGGGTCGCCTCGGTTGGTTATGCTGCGTGGGACCCGTCGCCAGGCGGGGTGCTCGCAATCCCCCCACCTCCACTCCGGAGTGCCTCTGATGCCACTGTATCGACCCACCCTGATCGTCTCCACTCTTCTTCTGGTCGCGTGCGGCGCCGAGCCGGTCACGCCTCCCACGGAGACTCTGCACGTCCACGGACCGGCGCTTTCGCATGCCGCCGATCACTCCGCGGCACAGAATCGCATCAACGCCATGATCCGGCAGGCGACGGCGCGTTACCAGCAGGTGGAGGTCGCGCGGGACGCTGGCTACCTGCCGACGGGCGGCTGCGTTCCTGGAATGGGGTATCACCTCATCAACGAGACCCTGCTGCTGGATGGAATCGTGGACCCGTCGCAGCCGGAGATCCTGGTCTACGAGCCGCAGAAGAACGGAAGATACCGGCTCGTGGCCGCCGAGTTCATGGTGGTCGCGGCACAGTGGGATCCGTTCAACGACGGGCCGCCCCTGCTGGGAAGCCGTCCGTTCGATGATCATCGTCCCGAGGGTTCGGGGGGGCCCCCGTTCCCGCACTACCAGCTGCACGCCTGGGTCTGGATGAACAATCCGGATGGAATCTACTCACCGTTCAATCCGAACAGCAGCTGCCAGTACGCTGCCGACTGAGCCCCTGGCCCGGGACCGGGACGTTTCTGGCGGGAACAGAAGAGGGGCGGCCAGACGGCCGCCCCGCTTCCGTGCTGGTAGCCAGTGCGGCGGCTACTGCGTTTCGATCGACTGCAGCACCAGCGAGACGGGGGCGCCGGCGAAGTCCTGGCGCAGCAGCACGTGTGGCGCCTGCTGCCGCAGATACAGCGTCATCGGCTGCGCGCCGGTGGCCTCCACGCGCAGGGCGGGAAAGGTGCCGGCCGGCACCGACACGCTCTCGATTCCCGTGACGCGGAACGCGGCGTTGGTGACCGCGCCGGTGGTGCCGTCGTAGATCGGCAGCGTGACCGTGCGGCCCTCCCGGAGATCCGCGGCGGCGAGGACGAACTGGTCCATGCCGGGGAGGAGCATCCCCTCGACCATCTCGACGTCCACGTCGCGGGCACCACCCAACTGCGCCGGCATCTCCAGCCGCCCGCCGATGCGGCCATCCGCGACGGTCAGGTTCACCGACATCTGCGCCGGCCCCTGCTGCATCTCCATGCGCGAATATCGAGGCGCGAAGTCAGTGGCGGAAAAGCGGGTCTCACCCTCCTGGCGCATGATCGGCGAATCGACCGAAGTGCCGACCACCCAGTCCCCGCCGTCGCGCGAAAGCCGGTAGCTTCCGGTCCCCATCGGGTTCCCCTGCACGATCATCTGGTACGACAGAGTCATGGGAAGCAGGCGGGACGCATCGAAGCGCTCCGCGGATGCACGCACCTGCAGCGCGTCGGGCTCGATGCGCTGGCCTTCCACGTCGTACAGCACGATCGGCGCGATGTGTCGCAGCCCCTCCATGATGCGGTTGGCGTCGCCGACGACGACGATCGCCGCCTGGCCGGGCCGCACGTGCTCACGCGCGACTCGTTGAACGTCCGCGGGAGTGACGGCGAGGATGCGCTCGCGGAACTCCGTCACATCCTCCACGGGCAGCCCCAGCAGGCGCGCCTGCGCCACCTGGGCCGCCACCTGAGACGGTGTCTCGATCCGCAGCGGGAAGGAGCCGGCGAGGAAGCTCACGGCCGCATCGAACTCTTCCGCGGGGACGGGCTCGTCGCGCAGACGGCGGAGCTGGTGCATGATCTCCGCGACGGCGCTGTCGGTGACCTCCGTCCGCACCTCCGCCGTGGCCGCGAAGTACCCGACGTCCAGCGGCCGCGTGAAGCGGGAGTACGCCCCGTACGTCCACCCCTTCTCCTCCCGGAGGATCTGGAAGAGGCGCGCGTCGGAGCCCTGACCGAGAATCTTGTTGAGGACCTGGAGAGGGAAGAAGTCGCTGTGTCCCGGTTCGACCCCCGCGTGTCCCACCCAGATGTTGGACTGCACGGAGCCGGGACGGTGCACCAGGTAGATCTGCGCCTGCTCCCTGGCGGGGAGCGTCGGAAAGCTGCGCGCCGCGGCCCCCGTTCCCTGCCACTCGCCGAAGTGCCGGCGGGCGAGCTGCTCGACGTCCGCGGTGCGAACGTCACCGGACACCACGAGCAGCGCGTTGCCGGGGGCGAAGTGCTCCCGGTGGAAGGCGACGAGGTCGTCCCGCGTCAGCGACTCCACCGTGCCGGGCACCGGCGAGACGCCGTAGGGATGCTCGCCGTAGACCTCTGCGAGGAAGCGCCGCTGCGCGAGCGCCCCCGCCTGACCCATCTGTGCCTGGAGCCCCGAAAGGGTGCGCCGGCGGATGTTCTCGAACTCCTGCTGCGGAAAGGTGGGCCGGAGAGCGACATCACTCACCAGGTCGAAGGCGAGCGGGAGATGGTCCGAGAGCACGGTGGTGCCCACCGATACCCAGTCGCCACCCGCGGATGCCGAGATGCGTCCGCCGACGCCTTCGATGGACTCGGCGATCTGCTGCGCGCTGCGCGTCTGCGTCCCCTGGGTGAGCAGGTCGCCCACCATCCCGGCGCGCCCCGCCTGCCGCGCCGGGTCCGCTGCCGCGCCGGCGCGCACGTAGAGATTGACGCTGGCCACCGGTTGGCCGCGCTGCTCCACCACGATCATCGACATCCCATTGGGAAGCCGCATCTCCTGGAACGCCGGGAACTGAAGCGGACGCTCCGCGAGCGGGGGCGGGGCGACCTGCCGCTGCGCCGCCGTGCCCGGCGCTCCCACCGGCGCGGCAGCCGGCGCGCACGCCGTCGCCATGCCGAGCGCACCCACCACCACCAGGACCTGAACCACGCTGGATCTGTTCATTGCGCTCACTCCTCCGGTGCGGCTGCGGTGGCCGGCTCGGTGATGATCACCGCCCGGTTACCCGGAACCAGGTATCGTTCGGCCACCCGCCGGATGTCGTCCTGCGTGACCGCCATGTATCGATCCATCTCCGTGCGGATGGCACCCGGGTCGCCGAGGAAGTGGTTGTGCCACTGCAGCGCCTCCGCGCGGCCCATCACGCTCTGGCGACCCATCACCGCGGTGGCACGATAACGGTTCTTCGCCTTCTCCAGCTCTTCCGCCGTCACCCCTTCACGGCGGATGCGCTCCAGCTCCTCGTCCACCAGCTGCCCCAACCGGTCGGTGCTCACCCCCTGGTTCGCGACGGCCTGTACCACCAGCAGCCCCGGGCCGCGACGGAACACGCCGAACATCCCGGTCCCCACCGCCGCCTGCTCCCGCTGAACCAGCCGCTGGTGGAGCCGCGAGCTCTCCCCCTGCCCGATGATCCCGGCGAGCATGCTCAGCGCATAGCTGTCCTCGTGCCCCGCGCTCACTCCGCCGTACGACGCCCAGAACGCCGGCAGGCGGGCATTCGCGTCACGAACCGTCTCCCGGCTCGGAAGCCCGCTGAACGGCTCGCGGCAATCCACCGCCGGCGGGTCCTCCGCCCGGGGGATCGGCCCGAAGTAGCTCTGGATCAACCCGCGCGCCTCCGCCGGGTCGAACGCGCCGACCACCGTGAGCGTGGCGTTGTTCGGCGCGTAGTAGAGGTCGAAGAAATCCTGGACGTCGCCGAGCTCCGCGGCATCCAGATCCTCCATGGAGCCGATCACCGAATGGCCGTAGGCGAAGCAGCTGTTCGCGTCGTACGGCGCATAGTAGAGGGCCTGGAGCTGGGAGGTGCCGTACGGCTGGTTGTCCACCCGCAGCCGCCGCTCCTCCTTCACCACCTCCACCTCACGACGCATGTTCTCCTCGGTGATGCGGAGCGAACGCATGCGGTCAGACTCCAGCCAGAGCCCGAGGTTGTAGCGGTCCGGCGGCAGGGTCTGGAAGTAGTTGGTTCGGTCCTCGGTGATGGAGGCGTTGAGGCCGCCCCCGGCGCGCTCCACCAACTGCATGTGCTGCCCGCGCTCCACGTTCTCCGATCCCTGGAACATCAGGTGCTCGAACAGGTGACCGAACCCGGAGCGTCCGCGCCGCTCGTGGCGACTCCCCACGTCGTACCAGAGGTTCACCGCCACCGCGGTACTCGCCGGGTCGGGTGCCAGGATCACGTGGAGGCCGTTGTCGAGGCGGTAACTCTCGAAGGGGATGTCCCCCGGTCGCGCGGCGTCCTGCGCGGCGGCGGGGAGCGCGAGCGAGAGCAGCAGCCCGGCGATGCCGGGCCGCTTCCAGCGGAGTCGCAGCATGGTGCCTCCGGTCAGAAAGGAAGAAACGTCAGTTGTGATGAACGGGCGGAAGCCGGCGGCGGGACGGATACGGCCGCATCTCCACCCATCGCCTATCGTACGACTTTGCGGCGCCGCTGTCCAGTATTCTCAGTGGCTCCGTCGCGCCGTTCGCGGGCGATCGAGCAGCGGGGGTCGGCGGGGCAGCGAGCCGCAGACGCGGCGACCCGACGAGCCAGTGCCCAGCATCTCGCCCGCCGGACCGGTGTACGATCCCGCGACGGTGGCGTGTGGCCGAGGTATCCGCAGTCGCACTGCCGCCCCACCACCCGGATGGGCGGCGGGGCGGCATTTCGGCAACCCGGACTTCAGAGCGGAACCGGGATGGGTTCCGAGGTGGTGGGATCGATGATGCTGCGGATCTCCTCGACGCGATTGGCGGGGAAGCCGCCCAGTCGGGCATGTTCGCGAACGACTTCGGCATTGGGCGCGATGTAGATGCAGGTGATCCTGTCGCCGGTCACATAGCTCTGCACCCACTGGATCTGCGGTCCCAGGCGCTCGAGTACTCCGCACGATGTCTGGGCGATGCCCCGCAGCTGCTCGGCTGAAAGGCTGCCTGCGCCGGGGATTTCGCGTTCGATGAGGAACCTGGGCATGGTGGTGCTCCAGCGTGGGGGGAGTTCGTACGCGCCGGGAGACGGCGCCCGCCGGAAACGGAAAGGAAACCGCCCGGGGCCGATCAGCAGCATTAACGGGTGGCGAGTGGCTGCACAAGGATGTCGTGCGGCAGCGTCTCAGGGCCCATGAGCCCGCGAACTCCCGCACCCTCGCCGGCCCGGGGCAGCAGGTCCGCCGGGCCCGTCAGTGCTGAGGGGCGAAACCACCATCCGGCAGGATCACTCGCTTCTCCGCCAGATCGAAGCCGTAGCCGGCGGAAAGCACGTGCACGGTGGAGCCGACCAGCGCCATGGGCTCATCGGGCTCCACGCGAGACGCGTTGGTGTGCGTCACACGACCGTCGAACACCATGACGGAGCGCTTCCCCAGCACGGTGAAGCGACGGCCGGGCGTGACCTCGACGGCCGTGTCCTCATCGATCCCGACACCGAGCACCTCCGGGTTCTGGCCGAACACCGCCATCAACCGATGTACCCGCCCGGAGCGGTCGAAGTGGGTGTCCACGGTCGTCTCCGGCCAGAAGCCCATCCCCGGGGAGAGCTCCACGTCTGATCGCCGCACCGTGCCGGCTTCGCCTCCGCTGATCATCGTGCCACTCATCGCGGCCGCGCCCGCGCTGGTGCCTGCCACCACGAGCCGTTCCGACAGGTGGCGCTCACGCAGGCGCTCGGCCAGCGAGGTGCCGGCGAGGATGGTGGTGACGGGCGGCGCCCTACGGGGCGACGATCGTTTCGGCCCGGGCCGGCTTCAGGCCGCGCGATCCCGCGCCGCGCCGATGCGACCGAGGTGCGTGTCGTGGAAGGCGGTCGGCAGCTTGAGTCCGTAGCCGAGCATCCGATCCAGACCGATGTGCGCGACCCAGATGAGACCGGCGGCGAGAAGAGCCGGGTGGCCGGCGAGCACCGCGGCCCCGATCAGCAGGAGCGGAACCGCGTAGGTGTGTGCGACGTTGTAGGTCATCGCCCCGAGACGCGGATCCCGGAGGTAGCCGAGCATGGAAAGATCCGGAACGAAGAAGAGCACGACGAAGATGAGCCAGCCCGCTCCGTGCAGGGAATAGAGCCAGGTGGCCAGGAGCAGAACCACCAGACCCTCCAGCCGCAGCAGCAGGATCGCGTGACCCGTATCGCCCGGCCCGCCTGACACCGGGGACGAGTGGGTCTCGAGGGAACGTTGCATCACGGTCGCTTCGGCCGCCACGGAGACCGCAGGAACCGGCGCTGAATGGCCCCGGCAAGGAGGCGCAACCGACCACGGTGCGGCATCTCCACTCGCGGGGCCAGAACGGCGCCGAGCAGAACGAGGAAGACCGCCGCCCCGGCCGCGACCCATCCATACCAGGGGATGGCCACGGCGGCGACGAGCGCCAGCACGGAGGCGATGCGCGCCGGGGCCATGCCTGCCAATCGTTTCATCTCACCTCGTCATGTGTCCGTAACGCGCCGGCACCGGGCGTTGCACCGGAGCTCCATCGAACCGCCCATTCAGTCGCCCGACGCCCGCGCGTGAACGCGGCCCGACTGGATCAACCGCTGGCGGGCCGTGTTACCCGGCACCGCGACGTGCATGGCGGGATCGAACTCGCGACCCACCGCCTCACTCCCCGTCGGCACCCAGAGCTGGGTGATGGTATAGGAGTAGCCCCGCGGCAGGTAGCGGACGTAGTAGCCGTCGGGGTGTCGCGACCAGCGACCTTCCGGCACCTGCCGGCTCCCCGGCCCCAGACCGGCCGCGCCGGCGAGCACCGCGACCGCCTCCATCTCGGCGAACGAGGAGGCCGGGTTCGCGAGCATGGTGCGAAGCTGCGCCTCCGCCTCGACGATCTGACGCACCGGCCCCGGTACTCGTCCCATGAGCGAGGCCATCTGGGCATCCGGGATCAGGTCGAGCGCGCTGCGGTTCAGCGAGGCGATCTGCCTCGGCGTCAGCAGCTGCGATGCGACGGCTTTGTGCTCCCTGGAGAGATCCTCGAACCTGGCGCGCGCGATGATCGCCCAGAGCAGCGTCTGGATCTGCCGCTGCTGGATCTCCGGGCGGTTCACGGAGTTGCGGAGAATCGAGACCACCGCGTCCTCGGCGGGTCCGCTCGGTGGTGCGTACAGGTACCCGTCGCCGCCGCCCGGTCCGTGCGTGCCTGCCTTGAGGCAGTAGCTCTGCGAGTGCATCTCCCAGAAGCCCGGCTGCAGGACGAAGCCACCGCTTTCCGTCCTTCGAAGCTCCTCCATGGAACGGAGCGGAGCGTCGGCGATGGAATCCACGGGCAGGCCGTGGATCACGCCACCCCGGGCCCGATAGTTGGAGATGTTGTCCGGCCGGAAGGTGTCGAGCGAATCGACGGCCCAGCGGGCGTGTTCCAGACTGGTGGTGATGGGCTGGTTGTTGCTGCCGATCAGCTGATCCACGCCGATTCCGGCCGCCACCCGACCGGCCGCCTCGCGGAGTCGACCGATCTGTGCGGTCGCGGACTCGGCGAGGGTCAGGGAGAGCAGTATGACCAGAACGGCGATGGGAAGGGGGCGGAACGCAGATGTGCTGGCACTCATGGGGGGTTCTCGCGGGAGAGAGATGCGGGACGGCTCCGGATCGATTCCTCAACAATGAAGCGTGGGAGGGCGAAACGCCAGACCGATGTCGCCGCCCGCGACCGTGGCCCGATCCGGTGCGCTCGGCCGGGCCGGGCGCGCCCGCACCGTTGCTCCCCACCTCCCGCTCACACCTTCATTGCGCGGGCGGGGCGCGGGATCCATCGTGCGACAGGCATCATCTTCGACACTTCACCGGAGGTGCGGGATGGGAGATCTGAATCACGACCGGATCATTCTGGTGACCGGGGCGACGGGCCGGCAGGGCGGTGCCGCGGCGCGGCACCTGCTGGAGCGGGGATTCCGTGTCCGGGCACTCACCCGCAATCCGATGAGCGTGGCCGCCACGGCGCTGCGTGCAGCCGGAGCGGAAGTGGTGCGTGGTGACCTGGACGCACGCGCCTCGCTGGAAGCGGCACTGCGCGGCGCCTATGGCTGCTTTTCGGTGCAGAACTTCTGGGAAACCGGGTATCAGCGGGAGATCGACCAGGGGATTCGCCTGATCGATACGGCGCAGGCGTGCGGAGTGGAGCACCTGGTGTACACATCCGTTGCCAGCGCGCAGCGCAGCACCGGGCTCTCGCACTTCGAGAGCAAATGGCTCATCGAGGAGCACCTGCGCGCTGCGGATCTGCCGTCGACCATCCTCCGGCCCGTCTGGTTCATGGAGAACTGGGAGGGTGAGTTCCTGCGGCCGCACATCCTGAACGGCGAGCTGGCGCTGCCGCTCAGCCCGCACGTCAACTTCCAGCAGGTCACGGCGGACGATGTGGGGGCGTTCGCGGCGATGGCGTTCGACGACCCGCGGACGTGGACCGGCCGGGAGGTGGATCTCGCGGGTGACGAGGGATCGGTAGCCGGTATCGCGGCCACGTTCAGCAGCGTTCTGGGCCGCCCGGTCGGCTATCAGCAGGTACCGTGGGATCGCTACCGGGCGATGGCCGGCGACGAGTTCCACGACATGTTCCGCTGGTTCGAGGAGGTCGGCTACGATGCGGATGTCGCGGCTCGTCGGGCGGAGTACCCCGGCATGACCACCTTCGAGGCATACCTTCGAGGCGCGGGCTGGGAGGGCGCACCTCCGGCGCGCACGGCCCCCATCGTACCGGCCTGACCGCGCCTCGATGGCGTTGCCCGCGGAGCGGCGCTTCAGCCCCTCTCCGCCTCGGGCACCGCCGGGGGGGCCGCCCGGAACATGGAGCTGAGGCCGAGCAGCACCGCACCGAACCCCATGAAGAGGACGATCCGCCAGAGCAGCGCGACCCGGACCAGGTCCAGGGCCACGAGCTTGCCCACGGCGAGCGTGAGGGCGGAGAACGCCACCGCCTGCAGCGCCAGCGTCGCCGCGCCCCGCCGGTCGCGCAGCTGCAGCGCGGCCGCGAGAAGGATCGCTCCGTAGGCCCCCCACGCCACAGTTACGGTGGCGCGCCCCGCCGAGACCGGGCTCAGCTCCTTCCCCAGCCAGGCGAGCACCAGCAGGTGCGCGCCGATCCGGTAGATCCAGGCGTGGTCCGCCCGCCGGAGGTAAAAGGATGCCGCGAGGAGCAGCGCGAGCTGGAGCGCCTGAGCCATCGCAAGGGGGTCCAGGAAGCGCCACTCGGAGCTCAGCAGATCCCGGCCGAGGTCCAGCGCGAGCAGGCCGAAGAGGGTATGCCCGACCCACTCGATACCGGCATACCGCTCCCCCCGACCCAGATACACGCAGAGTGCGGCCTGGATCGAGAGGATCGCCACCAGCGCCGGGGCACCCGACACCAGCAGATACGTACCGGTGGCGCAGAGCGCTCCCGCCACCGGAGCCGCCGCGCGCGCGTAGACGTCGGGACGCCGGGTTCCGGCCCATGCGAAAAGCCCGTATCCCATGGCGCAGGCCAGGAAGATGCCCCCCGTGGTCGGGTCGCCGAATCCCCAGAGGCGCCCCGACAGGAGGACCGCCGCCGTTGTGACACCGACGCCCAGTGCGCGCAGCTGGAGCGTGAACGGGATCAGCCCCCACAGCGGACGTCCCTCCCCTGCCCGCACCAGCATGCCGCGTGCGAACGGGAAGGCTCCGGCCAGCACCCACGCGATCACCAGCGCCAGCTGCACCACCATCCGCTCGCCGCCGGCCGCGGACTCCGTGGCCAGCGCAAGAGCGGCCAGCGCACCTCCCGAGTAGGTCCAGAGCAGTGCCCGCCAGCCATGCACTCCGTAGACCCACCCCGACCACCCGACCACCAGGATGGTGTACACCGCCAGCTCGGTGACCGGAACCGGGCCGCGCTGCAGCAGCAGTGGCGTCAGGAACCCACCCGCGGCGCCCAGACTCGCCAGCGCCGGCTGGTTCCGGTGCAGCGAGAGCGCCAGCGCGAGCACCATCACGCCCGTCATGTATCCGAGCGCCACCCCATGCCCGACCAGCGCGTACAGCTGGAAGGCGGCCCACCCGCTGGCGTAGAACACCGCCAGCGAACCGGCCAGGAGAATCTGCCCGAAGCTGCGTCGGGTCTCGCCCAGGCGCATTCCCGCATACAGCATCGCCGCGCCGATGCTCAGCCCGAACGCGACCCGAACCGTCGGGGTGATCCACCCCTGCTCCACGGAGTACTGGAAGAGGTAGATCAGCCCGAGAAAGAAGAGACCCAGTCCCACCCGGCCGAGCCACTGCTCGCTGCGGTACTCCCACCGCTGCGTTCGCCGTTCGTTCGTGACGCGAGTGCGGCGGCGGCGGCGTTCGCGCGGCCTTGCGTCGCGGAGCAGCGCTTCCAGCTCCACGACGCGCTGCTCCAGCCGCGTGATCCGCGCGTCGGCGTCGGACCGGGATTCGCGCGGCTCCGGCGAGGTGGACAGGGGATCTGGATCGGGCATGCGGCAGATGTCGCGGGTGGGCGCAACGGCGAGCTTCCATTCAGCCGCCGTTCTCTCGAAGATAACACCGCACGGCGGAAAACGGATGTAGTATCCCGCGCGCGGAGAGCCCGGGGCGGCGCCGGGACAACGCGCCGGCGCCGGTCACCTCGCCCGGCGGCTACCAGTCCACCGGGCCGTAGTCCTTGAGGAACTGACCCCAGACGTGCTCGCCGGTATTGAACCCGGAGATGATGGGATCCACGATCCGGGCGGCGCCGTCCACGATGTCGAGCGGCGGCGAGAACCGGTGCTCGACCACCTTTCGCCGCGCATGCTCCGCGGGATCCTCGTCGGTGACCCAGCCGGTGTCGACGCTGTTCATGTGGATCCCCGCGCGCTGGTAATCCACCGCGGAGGTGCGCGTCATCATGTTGAGCGCGGCCTTGGCCATGTTGGTGTGGGGGTGCCGCGCTGTCTTGAACCGGCGGTAGAACTGCCCCTCCACGGCGGAAACATTGACGATGTGCCTGTCGCGCTCCGGCGTGCGCTGCATCAGCTCCTTGAGCCGCGCGTTGATGATGAAGGGCGCGATGGCGTTGACGAGGTGCACCTCCAGCAGCTCCACGGACGGGACCTCGTCCAGGAAGAGACGCCAGGAGTTCCGTTCCCGCAGGTCCACCTGCTGGAGATCCTGGTCGAGCAGCCCGACGGGGAAGAGCGCCGCCCGATCCTGCAGCTCTTCGGGGAGCAGCGGGAGCTGGGAGAGTTGTGCGGCGTGGGTCATCCCCACCGCCTCACCGAGCCACGCGGGCCGGCGCGCCGGGCTTCCGCTGCCCAGCTGGCGGGTGCCGGGGTCGCCGAACTCGCCGAGGAGCGCCCGGACGTGATCCGGCAGCCGCTGGAGCGCCTCCGCCTCGCCGGCCATCATGTGACGGTAGAAGTCGGGCGGCCGGCGCACCGTCTGACAGGCGTTGTTGACGATGAAATCGAGCCGGTCGCCGGTGGCGATCAGTTCCTGGCAGAAGGCCTCCACGCTGGGCGTGTGCCGCAGGTCGAGCCCGTAGATGGTGAGGCGATCCTTCCACTGCTCGAAGTCGGGCTCCTCGGCGTAGCGGGCGGCCGAGTCACGGGGGAAGCGGGTGGTGACGATGAGCTCGGCGCCGGCCCGGAGCAGCTTGATCCCCGCCTGGTACCCGATCTTCACCCGCCCGCCGGTGAGCAGGGCGACGCGGCCGCTGAGGTCCGCGCTCTCGGTTCGCTTGCGGAAGTTCAGCTCCGCGCACGCAGGGCAGAGCTGGTCGTAGAAGTGGTGGATCGTCCCGTAATCCTGCTTGCAGACGTAGCAGTTCTGCGGCTCCAGCGCTTCGCGGAAGGGGGCATGCGCCGGGGCCCGGTCCGTCACGTCCCGCTGTTCGAAATCGACGGGAGCGAAGAGATTGGGGGTGCGGAAGACCGGCTCCGAGCGCAGGCGCCGGATCCCGGTCTCTTCCAGCACCCGTTCGGCTCGCTCGACCTTCGCGGCCCGCCGCTCGCGTCGGGTGGCCTGCACCAGGCGGCGGCGCTCCAGGGCGTCGGGGCGCGACACCTGCCCGGCGGCACGCATCAGGCGCAGGCGGTCCTCGTCGGAGCAGGTGGCGAGCAGTGCCCGGTCGGCGGCGATCTCTTCCAGCACCTCGAGCGCCGCGCGGATCCTCTCCTGCAGGGCGTCCTCCGGTCCGGGGAACGACGAGGGGTTCGAACGGGGTGCGGACGACATCACGATCCGGAGCTGCGGTTGTGGCCAGGCGCGCCCATCCGGGCGCGCGCGAACCATGCTGGTAGGCCCGAGCGGGCGGAAAGTGCCGCGACCCCTGGCTGCCGGCGGCCGGCGGCACGGCGCAGCACCGTGATCCGGCGGGAAACACGAGGGGAGGCGGGTCGATGACGGAAGCGGGCGAGAGTGTGTGCGAGGTCCTGCGCGGCCTGGAGGGGTTCGGGTCGCTGGAGCGGCTCGACCGCGAGGCGTTGCAGACCGCCGCGGAGCTGCACGACATCGGTGAGCCGCTGGCGCGCCGCGACGAGGAGGGTCGCCTGCGGGGGCCAGGTCCCTCCATGCTGGGCGCCCGCGCCGCCCGCCGGCTGCTGCACGAGGCGGGCGCGCCCTTCGGCATCCGGGAGGCGGCCTGCGCGCTGATCCGGTTTCAGCACCTCCCCGGCTCGACGCTGGCGCCGGACCTCCTTCGCCGGCGCGTGCTGGAGATCAGCATCGTCACACGATGCGATCGCGTCGCGCTGCTGGCCGAGGCGATCGCGATCGTGGCCGGTCACGAACGCGAGCTCGCTGCCGTCGCCCACTTCCGGGATGTCGCCGGCGAGCTCGGCTGCCTGGACCGTCCCTTCCCCTTCCCGTCCCCGCACTCACGCTTCCACTTCTTCCGGCGTCCGGGACGCAACCCGTTCTACCATGCGCACGACGACACCCGCGGGGAGGTCGTGATCCTCGCCGGTCTGCCGGGGAGCGGGAAGAGCACCTGGATCGCTGGCGCGGCGCCGGCCGGCTACGAGCTGGTGGGGCTCGACGAGATGCGGGAGGAGATGGGGATCGGCCCCACGGAGAACCAGGGGCCCGTGGTGCAGGCGACGCGGGACCGGGCGAAGCGCATCATGGGAGACCGCGGGGCGCCTCGATCGCTGATCTGGAACGCGACCAACCTGAGCCGCAGGCGCCGTGAGCCGATTCTGGCGCTCTGCGACTCGTACCTATCGCGCCCGCATCGTGTATGTGGAGGTCACAGCGGACGTGCTGGACCGGCAGAACGACGAACGGGAGCGGCCGGTACCCGGTTCGGTGATCCGCGCGATGATGAACCACTGGGACGTGCCCGACCGTACGGAAGCACACGCGGTGGAGTACCACGTGCGCAGCTGAGGTCGTGCTGCCGGGAACGGCGGATCAGTGCAGATCCGCGTGCGACGCGGTGGGCAGGAAGGACCCCTCCGCGCGCTTCTGGAGCAGATCCTCCAGGAAGCCGACCTGCAGCTGCAGCCGCTCCACCTCGCCGCGGAGCGACTCGACCACCTCCTCCAGCCGGTTCACCTGGTCGAGCGTGGCGTAATCGGGCGGCGAAAGCATCGCCATGCGCGTGACGATGCCGCCCAGCAGGGGGAGGGTGGCCACCGTGCCGACGCCCGGTAGCCAGGCGAGCGGCTCCAGCTCGGGTGACGGGGCGATGACTCCGCGATCGGGAAGGAGCGGGGCCAGGGCCCCGGCGAAGCGGAAGGCGTCCTCGCGCGCGATGCGCACCCGCAGGCGTCGCTGCGGCGTCTCCATCGTGATCTGGTAGCCGCGCAGCCGCGCCCGCTGCACCAGCCGCGTGATCTGTCCGGCGGCGACCTCCACCTGCCGCCGCGCGAACCGCTCCTGTCGCAGGCAGATCAGCCGCTGGTCCGTGGCGACCAGCAGCCATGTGCCGAGCGGGCGCAGACGCGGTCGTCTCGGCCCGAGAAGCCTTCCATCCACCAGCCCCCGGATGCGCTCGCCTGCGTGCAGGATGTGCGGAAGATCGCGGAACTCGCGCCGCTCCCACCAGCGCTCACCCTCCCCGATCTCCCTCAGCTGCGCATCGATCTCGCCGCGGTCCATCGCCATGGTGATTCCTGCGGGTGGTGGTGGGAGGGTGATCCGGCGGGTCGCGGTCCTGCTCCGAATGTAGCGGCGCGCGCGCGAACTTCAAGTCGGCTGCCGCTGCTGCGCGTCGAGGTCGATCCTCCGCACACCTTCCTGCTCCATGACGAAGTCCGGGCCGAAGGCGGTGGAGGGGGTCTGGTAGCCGACCGGAACGCCGCCGTCCAGCGCGCGGCGCGCGGCCGCGACCGCGGTGCCGGCGGTGAGCGTGTACCCTTCCGGTGCGATCAGCAGCGACGACGCCGATCGACCGGCCGCGTCCGTCACCTCCGCGCGGAAGCGGCTCTCACCCGTGGCCCGCTCGCGCTCCGACGGCCCATCTCCCCGCGCGTCCACAGCCCGCCGCAGGAGAGACCGTACGACGCGGCGCCGCAGCAGCCAGCCGGCACTCCGGGAGAGCCGCAGAAGCCGTGCGGCACGCCTCGGCATCGCCATGTACACCTCGATGTCCGGGATGCCGGTGGAGTGCCATGCCGTGGCCACGTCACCCCACGGGATGGTGACGGCGTGGGCCCGGACGCCGTCGCCCATGGCGAAGACGCGTGCCCGCCACGCGGCCGGCACGGAAACGATCTTCCCGCCGCGACGGATGGCGCCGCCACTGCCGGCGTTCTCCACGGCGGTGCGTGCCGTGCCGCGCGACACGCCGCCGGAGCCGCGGATCGCGAGCACCAGCCGTGTCGCGCCCGGCAGCCGCGCCGCCACGTGCGCCGCGAGACAGTCGCTCGGCACCACGTCGAAGCCCACGCCCGGGAGCAGGGTGACGCCCCGCGCCCGCGCCTCGGCGCCCCGCAGCGCGAGCGCCTCGAACACCGCGATCTCCCCCGTGATGTCCAGGTAGTGCACGCCGCCACGGATGCAGGCATCCGCCATGGGCCACGCCGTCGCGGCGAAGGGGCCGGCGCAGTGCAGCACCGCCCGGACTCCGGTCAGCGCCGCGTCGAGGGCACCGGCGTCGTCCAGCGAGGCGACACGCTGCTCCAGCGACCACGCACGGGCGACTTCCATGACCGCTCCGGCGTCACGCCCGGCGACGATCGGGCGCAGCCCGCGACGCACCGCCTCCGCGACGATCAGGCGGCCCGTGTAGCCGTTGGCACCGTAGATCAGCAGCGGTGTGGATTCGCTCACGTGGGCGCTCCGGGGCGGGGTGAATCAGGTCGAAGAACGTCTGCCAGGCAGTGCGGATCGCGACTCGATCAGTTCGCGAGGAACCGGGTCGGGGGAGAAATGGCGTACGGACCGCCTCCGGCCCATCTCTCGTAGCAGGCTGCCGCCCGCTCCATCATCACCGCCGCCGGGATCGTTCGAAGCCGGGCGGGCGAAATCCCTCGCCGCTACCGGGATCACCCGGGCGGCCCGCTCCGCCGGCCATTTCAGCGCCGCCGGCATCCGGTCGCGCTGCTCCGGGCGGAAGACGCCCGTGCTGTCCACCCGGCCGATCTCGCTCTCCACGTAGCCGGGAAGGATCGTGGTATAGCTGACGCCGCTCCCGCGGAGCTCCAGGGATAGCGCCGAGCCGATCGCCGCGACGGCAGAGCGTGACCGCCACCCGCCGGCCCGCGCGGGCGGTGAGATCACTCGCCCGCCGCTCCGTCGCCCCGCTGCACCGGCAGCTCGGCACGCGGGCTCCAGTCCACGAACGAGCCGTCGTACATGCGGGCCTCGTAACCCAGGTACCGCGCCACGAAGTAGGCGAAGCTCGCCTGCATTCCGGTGCGGCAGTAGGTGACCACCTCCCGGTCCGCGGCCGCGCCACGCTCACGGAACATCGCCCGCAGATCATCCACGCTCCGCAGCCGCGGCTCGGAGGTGGAGACGATCAGGTCCTCCCAGAAGAGGTTGCGCGCACCCGGAATGTGACCGGGACGGGGCACTCGATCGCCGGCTTCCTCCCCCGTGAACTGGCGCCTCGGCCGCGCGTCGATCAGCGCCACCACCGGGTCGTCCAGCCGGTCCGCCACCCAGCGGGCGTCCACGATCACTCCCCCGTCGGCGCCCGCGTCGAGCGCTCCGCCGGCGGTCTGCGTCCGATCTCCCGCGCTCGCCAGCGAGCCGGCGCCGCCGTCCAGCAGCGAGACGCGGGGATGCCCGATGTGCTCCAGCGCCACGAAGGCACGCGCGGCCTGCAGCGGCGCGCCGTACACCACCACGTGCGAACCCGTCTCCACCCCTGCCGCGCCAAACACCCTCGCGAGCTCGTCACGGTCGGGGAGCATGTTCGGCACGCCGTCGCGCTCCCGGTTCAGCGCGCTGATCGGGATGAAGCGAGCACCGGGGATGTGCGAGCGATGGAATTCGCTCTCGTCGCTCCCGACGTGCAGCACCACCAGGCCGGCCGAGCTCAGACGCTCCTGCAGCCACGCGCCGTCCACCAGCAGCTCGCTCCGCAGCGGCGGGTCCTCACCACCCGCTTCCGCCGCACCACTCCCGCCGACCGCGGGCGTGGCGCTGTCCGCACGACCGCACGCCGTCAGCGCGCCCACGAGCGCCACCCCCACTCCCATCGATCGCAACCGCATGGTCGCTCCTGCAGCTGGTGAACCGTCGACCCCGCCGGACACTCCGGGGCACCCGCGTTCCTCATATAGAACGCCGCCGCCTGCTCGCGCAACGGTTCGGTCGCATCGCTCCTCGCAGCGACCGGCCGGAGATGCGGGCGCGTTCATCAACGACTCGCAGATCCTCCGATGTCGCCGCCAGCACCGGTACATCCACGCGATCGACCGATCCCGCTCCCTGACCGCTGGAAGCGGATCAGGCCGGAGCGCCAGCGGGAGCTCGGGGCCGATGTTCTCAAGGAGCCGGCGGGAGGCGCCATCGAGGCGGGCCGGCATCGGCTCGCGCTCCAGCCGGTGGATGACCGTTGCGAGCTCCCCGATCGCGGTGCACCGAGGGCTTGTCGTCGATAGCGCCCTGACCCCATAGGAAACGACCATCGATGGACCCCGAGAAGGGGGGATGCGTCCAGTTCCGCTCGGTCCCGGGCTCCACCGGCACCACGTCCAGATGGCCCATCAGGAGGATCGGCTCCAGCGCGGGATCGCACCCTTCCCAGGTGAACAGCAGGGAGAGGCCGACGACCTCGCGCCGCAGCCGCTGATGGACGGCGGGGAAATGCTCTTCCAGATGACGGTGGAACGACTGGAATGCGCCGGAATCCACCCGCTCCGGATCGGGGTCGGAGACGGTGGGGATCCGGATCGCCGCAGCGAGCCGCTCGGCGTAGCCGTCCAGCAGCGCCTCCGGAGGCGCCGCCGGCTCCGCCTCCGGAGCCGGCCGAAAGGCAGCCGTCCGCGCCGCCGACACAAGCAGCAGCAGAATCAGGAGAGCGGCGAGGGCGATCAGCCCTCTCTTCAGGTATGGAATGACTCGGTACGATTCGGGTGGGGCCCGCGGGCGTCGCACATCGCACGTCGCACGTCGCACGTCGCACGTCGCACATCGCACATCGCACATCGCACATCGCACATCGCCGGAATGTGTTGACGCAGTGGTGGAAGGCACAAGATCAGGTGACCCCCTCGGTTCTTCCCCGGTACTGAATCGGGTTGCGCGACCGGTCGCCGGTGAACGCGGCCCGGTACCTGCAAACCCGCGCCGGTTCATCCACACTCCGGCCGATGGAGGCGTGATGCGAACGGAACCGCTGGTTGCGGCGGAGATCGGGGAGGTGGTGGAGCGCATCACGGCGCAGGAAGCCGTGCGCCGGCCGCTCGCCCGGAACGGGATGCTGAGCATCGATCGCGGCCTTCCCTTTCTGCTCGTTCACCGGGCGCCGGATGGGCGCGGTGACGACGGCACCGCGCGCCTGGTGAGCGCCGAGGCCTCCTACCTTCTCGTGGACGGGGAGGACGACGCCGAGGTGTCCGAGCTGGTGAGCGCGCTCGCGCGCGCCGGCTCGGAGGCGTACGGCGCCTTCCTGGTTCTGGAGATCTGGTCCGCCCGCGAGCCCAACGCCACCGCATTCCGCATCCACGCACCCGACGGCCCCGCACCCGAGGCGGTGGACCGGCTGACCGACGCGCTGCGCCCCGCCGCCGCGCTCCTTCCCGGCCTCGAGATCGAGGTGGTCACGGGCGACCAGCGCTCGCCGCCCGACCTCGCGCCGCTGCTCACCATCGAGGAGAGCTGGCAGGGCGAGGTGCTCCTGCTGGGACTGGAACTCCCTCCCGTGTACCGGGACCCGGACTCCGGAACCGTCTTCCCCGGCTTCCTGCGTCGCTTCCAGCGAGAGCTGAGCACGGCACTGCGGCGGGCGATCTACGAGTTCGTCCGGGTGCAGACCTCATCGCGCGTGGACAACCACCTCGCGCTCGGCACTCGCTCGCTCCCCTCACGAGTGTGGGATGTGGACCGGGACCTGCTCGCCATCGAGCGCTCCTTCGACCTCCTGCTGCTCACCTCGCCGGTGAACCTGGAGGAGGCGTGGGAGCGATTCCGCACCTCGGGCTTCGAGAACCCGCCGGTGTTCCACTACCGCCTGCTCCCGCTCGATCCGGATCTGGTGAAGCGCCAGCTGTTCTGCGTCCCGGTGGAAACGGTGGACGACCCGGTGTTCGCCGAGCTGTTCGACGACAAACGGCAGGAGCTCGACACGCAGCTCACCATGCTGCGAGAGCGAAACACTCGGGGGTTCAGGCTCGGCAGCCAGCGCCTGTACGGCTGCGTGGACGCGGAGCTGCTGGAGCTCGCCCGTGATCTGCTCGCCACCGTCCGGCTCCCCGCGCACCCACCCGGCGGAACGGTGGACGCCGAGGGGTTTCGGGCCGCGGCCGAGGCGGAATTCGCGCGCTACCGGAAGCAGCACCCGGAGCTGGACCGGGAGATTCAGATCCGGCGTGACCTGGTGGGGTTGATGGTGTCCGCCGGGAACCTGCTGATCGGCGCCTCGCTGGAGCTCGATCTGGAGCGGGTGGAGCCGCTGCTGCACCACGAGGTGGGCACCCACGTGCTCACCTACGTGAACGGGAGCACTCAGCCGCTCGATCTGCTCTCGCTGGGGCTCGCCGGCTACGACGAGCTGCAGGAAGGGCTCGCCGTGCTCTCCGAATTCCTGTGCGGCGGGCTGACCCCGCTGCGCATGCGGCTGCTCGCGGCGCGGGTGCTCGCGGCCCATGCCGTGGAGCAGGGCGCGACCTTCGTGGAGACATTCCGCCTGCTGACACGGGAACTCGGCTACTCACCCTCCGGCGCGTGGCACGTCGCCGCCCGCGTGCACGCGTGTGGCGGTCACACGCGCGACTTCATCTACCTGCGTGGTCTCGCACGGCTGGTGGAGCACCTGCGCGAGGGCGGCGAGCTGGAACCGCTGTACCTGGGGAAGATGGCGCAGAAACACATCCCCGCCATGGAGGAGCTGCGCGCACGCGGAGTACTGCGCGAGCCGCCGCTCCGCCCCCGGATCCTGGATGACGACAGGGCGCTCCGGCGCCTGCAGGCCGTGCGTGACGGCCTTCCCCTTACGCGGATGATCTCCGGCGAGGATGGATGAAGATCGGTTTCCTGGTAAACGAAGTGGCCACCGAGCACCCCAGCGCTGCCACGACGGTGATGGCGCACGCGGCGGCCGGCCTCGGCCACACCGTCTACATGATGGGTGCGGGTGAACTGACCTACGACTCCGAGGGGGGCGTGCGGGCGATGGCCTCGCTGGCGCCGCACCCGGAAGGCACGGAGCAGAAGGAGTGGCTGGAGCGCCTGAAGAGTGACGAGACGGAGCGCCGGCCGGTCGCCGCGGCCGAGCTCGACGTGCTCTACCTCCGCTACAACCCCGGCGAGGATCCGGAGCGCCGCCCCTGGGAACCCGACTCGGGGCTGGTGTTCGGTCAGGCCGCGGTGCTGGAGGGAACGCTGGTTCTCAGCCATCCCTTCACCCTCGCCTACGCGGTCAACAAGATCTACCTGGAGCACTTTCCGCGTGAGGTCCGGCCGCGGACGGTGATCACCCGCAGCTACGACGAGATCCTCCGCTTCCACGAGGAGCAGAAGGGAAAGATCGTCGTCAAGCCGGTGCGCGGGTACGGCGGCAAGGACGTGTACCTGGTGAACGAGGATGCCGCCAACCTCCGGCAGATCGTGGACTCACTGGGCCGCTCCAGCTACATCATCGCGCAGGAGTTCCTCCCCGCGGCGTCGGAGGGCGACACGCGGCTCTTCCTCTTCAACGGCAAGCCGCTGGTCCACGAGGGACGCTACGCGGCCGTGAAGCGCGTCAACGAGAGCGGCGACTTCCGCAGCAACATGTCGCTCGGCGGTCGGCCGCACCGTGCGGAGATCACGCCGCGCATGCTCGAGATCGCCGAAGCGGTACGACCACGCCTCGTCGCCGACGGCATCTTCGACGTGGGTCTCGATATCGTCGGCGACAGGCTGGTGGAGATCAACTCGATCAGCTCGGGTGGTCTGAACGCGGCTGGCAAACTCGAGGGCGTGAATTTCGGCGAGTTGGTGATCGCGATGATCGAGCGGAAGGTGTCCTATCGGCGGCGGTATGGTCACCAGCTCCGGAACAGGGCGCTGGCGGTGATGGAGTGAATCCGGAGCTCTCGTTCACGCCCGAAGCAAAGGCCGTCCGCGCACCCACTGCGTCAGGCCGACGGCGTGATGTTGAGGTTCATCCGGAAGAGATTGCCGGGGTCGAAGCGCGTCTTCACCCGCCGGAGCCGATCCAGCGTGGGGCCGGGGTAGACCTCGTGGAGGCGTCGTGCGCCGTCGGTGCCCATGAACCCGACGTAGGCACCCGGCTCACCCGCGCGCACCTCGTCCGTCAGAGACGAGGCCCAGAGGTCGTGCTCCTCCCGCCGGTCCGGCTGCTCGTACATTGCTCCCACGGTGACACAGAGCGGCCGCCCCCGGTGGGCGAAGGCTGTGGCGTCCTCCGGCACCCGCGCCACCGCCCCGCCGAGCGGTCGAATCTGCACCACGCTCATCTGCGCACTGGAGGCCGCCAGCCGATCGAGGACGAGCGCCGCATGCGAACCGTCGAAGCGGTCGGAGAAGGTGGAGCTCACCGCCATGGCGACCGGTGGCGGCGGCCCGCCCTCACCGCCCGCGAAGAGATCGGCGTACGGCATACTCTGCACCGCGTCCACCGCGGCGGGTGTCACCCCACGGATGCGCTCCAGCGCTGCCGCACCGGCCGCATCCGAGCCGCAGTGCACCAGCATCGCCATCACCATCGGCCTTCCCTGAAGTTCCGCGGGAATCATCGGCATGGCGGGGGCGATCATCACGTTCAGCATCCCGCAGAGTTCGTCCGGCGCCTCCAGCATCGCAGCCACGATCTCGGCGAGTAGGTCCGCGTTCACCGGGATCATCATCATCCCGCCGGTGACACCGTCCACCGGAACCAGTCGGAAGTGGAAGCGTGTCACCACGCCAAAGTTGCCGCCGCCCCCGCGGATGGCCCAGTAGAGCTCCGGCTCACTCCCACCATCCACCATTCGCACCTCGCCGTCCCCGGTGACGATCTCCGCCCCCAGCAGGTTGTCGATGGTGAGACCGTGCCGCCGGTGCAGGTAGCCGAGCCCGCCACCCAGGGTGATGCCACCGACACCCACGGTGGGGGCATCTCCGAAGCCGGTGGTGAGCCCCCGCCGCGCGGTGACGCTCGCAAATTCGCCGGCCGTCATCCCCGCACCCGCCCAGGCGCTTTCACCGGATTCGTCGATCTTCAGATCGCGTAGCGCCGCGAGGTCCAGAACGATGCCTCCGTCGCACACGCCATAGCCCGACAGGCTGTGGCCGCCGGACCGCACCGCCATCAGTACACCCGTGTCCCTCGCCACCCGTACGACGCTCGCCACCTCCCCTGCGCTCCGCGGCCTCACGATCGCCCGCGGCCGCCTGTCGATCCCACGGTAGAAGACTCGTCGCGACTCCTCAAATCCAACCGCCTCCGGCCCGATGAGCGGAATGCCGATCCCGCTCAGTTCCTCCACCGCAGCTTCCCCGGCGCCGATGGTCTCGATCCGAGTCACGCGGACCCCCTCTCCGGTTGGATGTCCTCACCCACGCTCGCTGTCCACGGCGGAAGACGAGCCCCGGTGCAGCCCACCGCCTCAGCAGCCGCTGGCGCCGCGGCGCAGCCACCAGCGTGTGACGCGCGCGCCATCCGGGATTCGGGCCGGGTCACGCGTGAGCGCCGCGGCATCCTCACCGAAGGGCGTGTCCAGCGCGAAGCTGATGCCGGGTGCCTGCTGGAACCAGACGGCGATGATGCCCTCGCCGGCGCCGGCGCACGCAGGGCCCCAGGCACCGCGGAGTTCGCCGAGCGTGGAGCCGACGCCGAGGCCCTCACGGGTGCGCGGGGAGCGCTCGCGAACCTCGATGCGCGTCACCGAATCGCCGTCGAGCACCGCCAGCACCCGGCCACCGCCGGAGACCGGCACCACCACGCCACGCTGCGCCATCCCTTCCTGCGACCAGGTGGTGTCACGCGCACCCGTGCCGGCGCTGCGCGCGGCTGCCGCCGTCATCCCCAGCCGCACCGGCCCGATCTGGTCGCGCCCGGCCGCCGCCTGACCCGGCGCCCCGGCCTCCCCACCCTGCACCCCATCCAGCGCGATCTCCCCCTCCACCTCAGCGAGAGCTTCACCATCGGCGCCGAGCAGCCGCGCCCGCACGGTGCGCGTCCATGGCGAGCTGCCCGCCTCGCCGATGCCGGCGGCGGGCACGCGGATCCGCTGCTCGACGCTGAACGTCTGACCCGGTTCGAGCGGCGCGTCGTCCGATGCGTAGGTGAAGCGGGTGCCCCCTTCCGCGAGGGCGGCCATGGTGACGGCCCGGTCACCCTGCCGCGGCGGGAGCGGCTCCACCCAACCGGGCGCCACCAGCTCCACCCGAATGTTCGTCGCGCTGGTGTCCGAGCGATTGGCCACGGTCAGACGGATGATCCCTTCCTCGCCGGTCCTCAGCATGGAGGGAGTCTGCAGGCCGAGCATCAGGCCGGTGCCGCGCGCTGCAAGAGTGAGCGTATCCGTGCGTGTGAGCCGGCCGCGGGCACTCTCCACCGCATCGCACCCGGCGAGGGCGAGCAACACGATTACGACGCCTGCCGAAATCGGCGAGGGTCTGAGCCTTTTCATCGGAATCCTCGAAGTTCACGGGTTGGCCTGGCAGCGGGACCGCCACCGGCTCCTGTGGGAGCAGCAGAAACGAGGCCAGGGGCGGAGAGCCCATCGCTGCGGTAAACCGTGGCCTGCGTCGGAGCATCCAATGAGGTGAGATCGCGAAGTCGCCGCCCGGCACCCACGTGAGCAACGCCCCGGGCCGAACCGCAGCACTTTCACCCGGCAGCCTGATGAAAAGTCCCCTGAGATATCTCCGGTATTCCCCGCCCTCCGGCTCCCGCTGGGAGCGGCGACCACTCGCACTCGTGGCAAGGCGACCCGGTGCGACAGCCAGCCGGCCCCTCCCGCCGGCGTCCGCGCTTCGCGGCCGCGGGGCACCGCCCGCGCGCGGCACACGATGAGCCGGCCGCACGGGAGTTGCGTGGTTCGAGCGGTTCGAATCGAACGAACCAGACCGGCGAACAGATCCGCGAAGCCCTCGCACAGGGGCACCTCGTGGAGCTCACCGGCGACGACAACTACGAGGTGGCGGACTTTGTGGATCTGCCGTACGTCCTCGGGTCGGGCCGGCTCTTCGTGGAGCGGACCGCGGCGCTGTACCGCCAGGCGTGCGGCCAGCGGCTGGTGGTCACCAGCGCCGTTCGGGCCACAGAGGACCAGCCGCCCAATGCGCACAGGCTTTCCGTTCATCCCGCCGGAATGGCGGTGGACCTGCGGGTGAGCCCGGTGGAGCAGTGCCGCGAGTGGCTGGAAAACAAGCTGGCGGCGCTGGGGCTCGGTGTGCTCCTGAACCAGCGGCGGATGAACCGACCGGGCGGCGACCAACCCGCGAACTAGCCTGGCGGTTCCGCTCCCGACCCCCCGGCGGAGACCCGCTTCCGATCACCGCCGCCGGCGGGAGCCCGTGACCCTGAGATGGCGCGGCGCACTGCCTTCAGCCGGGCCGCCGCCTCCAGGTTCTCCGCCGCGTCCATGTCATCGTCGTCGAAGCGGGCGCGCAGATATCGCGAGACGATCCACTCGGCGTCATCGACCCCGGGAGCACCGCTCGCACGGAGGTCTTCGACGAACCGCAGTGGCGGATCGGACGGCCGCACGGGGTAGCCGGCCGCCGCGTATCGCCGCCGCAGCGCCAGGTAGCGCCGCGTCTCTGCGGCGTGGCGCGGACGCCGCCGCCCACGACCCAGTGCCACCACGCCAGCGATGGTGGCGATGCCGAGGAACCAGGGCATCAGGGTGCTCCACGGGATCTCGCTCGGCCCGCCCGTACGCGGCCCGGGGGTGAAGCGGTCACCCAGCGAGCGGGCGATGCGGATCTGACTCTCCAGGTCGTACGCCATCACCCAGCGGTACCACCGGAACTGCAGGCCGTCCAGCCAGAACAGGACGGGCCACACCGTGGAGGCGCCCTCTCTCGCGAGCGTCTCGTCCCGGTCGGCGACCGGGGTGCCATCGAACGGCACCCATCCGAGCTCCGGGAAGAAGACCTCCACCCAGGAGTGCGCGTTGTTGCCGGTGACCGCCAGATACCCCGCCCGCTCGTTCCACTCGCCGCCGAGGAAGCCGTTGACGTTGCGCGACGGGATCCCGGCGGAGCGCAGGAGCACGACCATCGCCGTGGAGAAGTATTCGCAGTGGCCGGCTCGCCGCTGGAAGAGGAAGTGGTCGAGGGTGGCCGTTCGCGAGGACGAAGGCAGGTCCAGCGAGTAGCGGAACTCCTCGCGGAGGAACCGCTCCACGGCGCGCACCTGGTCGATGCGCGTTTCATGGGTACGGGTGAGCGAATCGGCGAGCTGCGCCACCCTCGGGGGAAGTGGCGGGAGCTGCAGGTACAGCGTTCCGTGGGGCGCCGGTCCATCGACGCTCCCCCGGAGAAGCGTCTCCGGCGGCAGCACGGGACCGGATCGCACGGTGTACACCGGTGCGTCCCACCCGACGTACCCGATGTCGCCGTTCCTCTGCAGACGCGGCTCGATCGCCGACTGCGGGCGCAGCCCCACGATCGGGTGCTGCCCGAAGAGCACCCGCACGCCAGGCGGCCCGCCGAACACACGGTACTCCGTGACGGGCTGTCCCCACCGCATTCCGTAGATGAAGGGGGGGAGCATCTCATCCCGATCCTCACGCTGCCGGTTGCGCGTCCAGCGGGTGCCATCGAAGTGGTCGAAGGAGAGACCGCGCCAGTACGTCCCGGACGGATCGTCGCGCGGTGGCCCCTGGAACTCCACGCGGAACATCACCTCGGGGTTGGGCCGGAGCCGCCCGCCATGTTCACCGATCGACACCACGTTCGAGAAGCCGGCGATCGCTCCCGCCTGCGCCCTCCCCTGCCCCGACCAGGTGCGAGGGAGGCGGGGGAAGGTGACGAAGATCACCAGGCTGGCCAGCAGGGTCACTACCGACAGCAGCGCCGTCACAGCCAGGAAGGAGCGGCCCACGCGCAGATCGGCGATCCGGTAGGTTTCCGCCTGCCGCCGCAGGTGCCCCACCATCAGCGCGAGCGTGGCGAGGACGATGTAGGCCGTGAAGGCGAGTCCGAACGCCACCCCCGGATAGTAGGCGGTCGCCGCGATCACCAGCCCGAACGAGAGCGAGTAGAGCCGGAAATCGTTGCTCACGTCGAGCGGGCGCAGCACCTCTCCGGCCAGCAGCACGATCAGCAGCGCGATCCCCGGCTCCAGGACGTCTCCGCCGGCGATGAGACCGAGATAGAGGATCCAGCCGAAGAGGGCGACGGCAACCAGCTTGGTGCCGCGCTCCACCAGTGCCGCGAAGCGGTCGACGGGCGGCCAGGCGAGGGCGAGCCCGATCACCAGGGCCACACCCACCATCCACGGGGTCGTTCCCGAGCCGGCGGTCAGGGCGGCGAGGGCCGCCAGCGACATCGCGCCGGTGAGCCGGCGATGCAGACGCGCGAGTCTCACGCGCCTCCGGCCACGAAGGTGTCGCCCCACTCCCCGGCCGTCGAGCCGGCAACGGGGGTGACCAGAACACACTCGGAGGGAGAAACGGGGGGACGCGCCGCACCCGCACGGGGCCTCAGCCGCGCCCGGGCCAGCGCGTCGAGCACGCGCTCCAGCTGGCGATCTCCACTGCCGGGCTCCACGCGCCGGTCCACCGTGGCGAGCGCGAACACGCGGCCCTCCAGCGCCGCATCCGCGGCCAGCGCCGCCGCGGTCTCAATCGCCACCTCACCCGGTGAGAGCACAGCGGCGGGACCCGACGACTCGGGTGCCCGTTCTTCGCTCAGGTCCAGGCAGATCCAGAGCGTCTGCGAACGCTCACGGGCGTATTCGCGGATCACCGGCTCGCCGGTGCGCGCCGTGGAGCGCCAGTGCACGTCGCGCGGGTCGTCGCCCGGCAGGTATCCCCGCAACGCCCGAAACTCGCCGCGGGCGCCGGACGCCCCCGCGGCTACCTCCCCGCTCGCGGTGTGCCGGTTCCCCGCCGGCAGCGGGCGCCGCACCGGGCGGGCCGTCCGCGGCCAGACCACGACCTCTCCGGCCATCTCCACGTCCCGCTCCTTGCGGAAGAGGCCGAACGGAAAGGAGGTGGCGAGCGTCACCACCTCCAGCGGGTGCACCCCGCGCCTGCTCCACACCCGCTCCACCCGCGCCGTGGCCGCACCACCGGCGGCGACGGTGGGGATGAAGCCGCTGGCGGCGTCGTGCCGCTCACCGATCTCCAGTGAGAAGCTGGCGAGCCACCGCTTCCGGTTCTCCACCTGGTACCCGAGGTGCACCGGCTCGCCGGCGGTGACCCCGCGCGGCACCCGCCGCGTCACCTCGACCCCGCGCAGCGACACCTCCGAGAGCCAGCCGCTCAGCGCGATCAGGCCGAGCATCGCACCCAGGATCAGGTAGAGCAGGTTGTTGCCCGTGGCCATCGCCGCCAGCCCGAGCGTCAGCGAGCCCGCGATCACCGCCCACCCGGAGCGGAGGATGCGCAGCCGCCTCGGCGGCCGGAAGAAGCTTCGACCGGACACGCTCAGACCGGTACCGGCACCCCGTCCGCGATCTCCTCCAGGATCGCGGTGGCCCCCTCCGCGGAAGAGGCGCTCCCCGCCGTGGCCAGCCGGTGCGCGAGGCAGGGCACCACCAGCCGCCGCACGTCGTCCGGGACCATGAAGGCGCGGCCGTTCACCAGCGCGTACGCGCGCGCCGCGCGGAAGAGCGTGAGCGCACCCCGGGTGCTGACGCCGTTTCGCAGCCTGACGTCCCGCCGGGTCGCGGCGACGAGCGCGAGCAGGTAGTCGGCGAGCGCCGGCTCCACCCGCACCTCACCGACGCGGTCCTGCAACGCGAGCAGCTGGTCACGGTCGAGCACCGGCGAGAGCTCCTCCACCGCATCCACACCGCCCCCGCCGAGCAGCAGTCCCCGCTCCTCGTCCTGTGCCGGGTATCCGATCGAGAGCCGCATCATGAACCGGTCGAGCTGACTCTCCGGCAGCGGATACGTTCCGTGCTGCTCCAGCGGGTTCTGCGTGGCGATCACCAGGAAGGGTCGCGGCAGGTCGTGCGTTCGCTGATCGATGGTGACGCGCCCCTCCTGCATCGCCTCCAGCAGGCCGCTCTGCGTGCGGGGCGGCGCGCGGTTGATCTCGTCGGCCAGCACCACGTGCGTGAAGATGGGCCCGCGACGCGTCTCGAACTCGCGGCTCTCCGGATTGTACACTGGCGCGCCGAGCACGTCGGAAGGCAGCAGATCGCTGGTGAACTGAACACGCCGGAAATCCAGCCCGAGCGCCGCCGCGAGACCGCGCGCCAGGGTGGTCTTGCCCACGCCCGGAACGTCCTCCAGCAGCAGGTGACCGCCCGCCAGAAGCGTGGCCACGCTGAGCCGGACCACCTCGGGCTTTCCCCGGAGCACGGTCTCGACGCTCGCGGTGAGTCGCTCCAGCAGGCGCACGTCGACGGCCGCGGAGTCGCGGAGAGCTGCGTTGGTCATGAGTTCGGGATCGGGTACCGAATCGAGGGGGACGCTGAACAATGCCTCTTCTTCACCCGGAACTCAAGGTGTGACGCCCTGGGATCTGGCCGGGCGAGGCACCACGTACCCGCAAAACCACGACGGGAGCCCCGCCTCCAGCGGGGCTCCCGCAGCACGGCACCTGCCGATCTCACGCACGAAGTGCGGCTCTTCAGCCCACCGCCCGCAAGCAGGAGCAGACTCCTCCGCCCGACTTCAGAGCGGCAGGAAGGAGCCGAGAATCCGCGGGTTGCGCGCGAGCCGCTCGATGAACTGGTGCGTGTACACGCGGATCACCCGCCCGCCCCGCACCAGCTCCACGGAGTGCACCTCGTACGGCTGCATCACTTCCAGCATCTCGGGGAAGGACGGCGCCTCGTCGATGATCACCGCCGTCCGGACGACGCTGCCGCGCGAGCGTACGCACCAGCTGAACGAGCCGCCGCCGCACGGCACCAGCGTGGCCGCGCCGTGCAGACGTACCAGCTCCAGCATGTTGGGCGCGGACGAGAACCTGACCTGCCGCTCATCGATCACCCGTGTCGAGTACGCGAAGGCGTTGCGGCGACGCTGCAGGCGATCGATGGTGACCGTGAAACCCTCCATCACCACCGGATCCACCTCCATCTGCACCCGCTGGTCGCCCATTCCGGATCCGACGTTCCACGTCACCGTGCGCTCCACGTAGCCGATCCGCTGAACCACCACCTCCCGCTCGCCCACCGGCACACGATGCAGGGTGAAGTGGCCATCCTCGCCGGTGAGGGTGCCGTGCCTCAGGCCGGGAATGTGGACCATGGCACCCGGGATGGCCTGTCCTCCGGCGCGGTCGACCACCTGTCCCCGCACGGTGACATGCGCCGGGGCGCCCGCTTCCTGTGCCTGCAGGAGCCCGGGCGAGAACGCGAGCACTGCCAGCACGGCCAGCGTGATGCGGCGGCTGAAGATGGGTGTCAGCTGCAGCGGCGGGTTCGTTCGGGACGGCGAGGACATACGACCTCCAGAGAGGCGGTGGCAGGGTGCTTTCAGCTACCTGTTCGTGCAAGGACGGTACCGATCCGGGCGCAGCGATCCAGCCGATGACAACCGAATCCGGCGGGGCCCGTGTCAGCCCGTTCCGCCGCCTGTGCGCATGGACGGACCGTTCGGGACGGGTGATCCACCCTGCGCGAGCCCCGCAACATCGCCGGAGAGAGCGAAGCGGGCGCGGCGGGCTTGACCTGAAGGCATGATGGATGCATGATTCCAATGATCTCATTCCCTCGGTATCATCACCATCAATGCGGGACAACGGGTCATGGAAGGATCGGAACTGCGGGTGAATTCCCTGAGCGGCTCGGTACGGGAGCGGCTGGAGTCCGCGGATCCCGAGTTGCGTGATTCGGATGCCGCACTCTTCATCTCCGGATCGCAGAGCGCGGTCGCCGCGATCGAGGAGTTCGCCCGGGGCGTCGCGCGCGACCTGCGGCAGAGCGAGATGGTCCTCGAGGTGCTGATGGAGGAGGTCGGGACCAGCGTTCTCGAGGAGTCGCGCGTCGTGCAGCTCCAGCGGCTGGCGGAGGCGAGAAACCGGTTTCTGAAGGAGTTTCCCACGCTGACGAGCCAGGAGATCGCGGAGCTCAACGCCTCGCGTGCGAGCAATTCCGCGGCGCTGGCGCATGGGTGGAAAGCCGCGGGGAGGATCTTCGCCCTGAACGTCGCGCGAGCCGATCGGTACCCCGCCTTCCAGCTGGGGGAGGACGGGAAGCCGCTACCGGTGATCGCCCGGATTCTCGCTGCGATGGAGGAAGAGGAGCCGTGGACGATCGCGCTCTGGTTCGTGAGCAACTCGGGCTGGCTGCGAAGCCAGCGGCCGGTGGACCTTCTCCGCACGCGGCCGGACGCGGTGGTGGAAGCCGCGCGCAGGACGATGGCGCAGCTCTCGATCTGAATGGCCACCGATTCTCCCGTCCCCGATCCGCCCGATTTCTCCACGGTCGTGCCCCACTACGTGGCGTGGGGCGCCTCGGATCCGATCATCCGCGTATTCAACCCGGCTCATGGGCCAACGTCGTTCAACTCCGGATTCCCGGACCCGGGGGTCCACGGCCGCTTCCATTTCTTCGAGGACGCTGCGGGAGCGGTGGTCCCCGTACTCTACGGGTCCGACCACGACGACGGCGCGATCTCTGAAACGATCTTCCACGACGTCCCGGTCGCCGGCGCCGCTCGCACTGTCCTCCGGAGCCGGCTGGACGATGCCTCGATCGTCACCCTGCGCGCCACCAGGGAGCTCACGCTCGTGGGCCTGCTCGGCCACGGCCTGCGGCGGCTACAGATTCGGGCGACCAACCTGACCGACACGGAGCCCGGCGACTACGTCCGAACGGTGTCCTGGGCGCGGGCCATCCACCAGGCTTTCCCCACTGTCGACGGGATGGTGTGGATGTCACGGCAGTTCAACGCCTCCAGGGCGCTCGTCCTCTTCGGAGACCGGGTCGGCGCGCCCGAGCTCGGGGTCGTCGTACACGCTGTCCCTCTGCGTCTGGGGCCGGGGCGCGCTCGGGTCGATCGGGCGGCGAACGAGTCCGACATCCTGATCATCTGAATCGTTTTCACCCGGGAACGCACATGACGGCCGCGCATCGTGCGCTCGATCAGACCGCGGTGTTGCGATGCACCGGCATCCGGAACCGGCCAAGATGGCTGCGTGCAGCAACGCGTTCATCAGTTCAGGCCGGTCGAGAGAATGCGCGTGGTGTTGTTGCTTGAAGCGCCTGTCACTTCAAGCAGCACCCGCCCACTCCGCGAGGTGAAGATCCGCCCCGCTCCGAACGAGGTGGACGCCGCAATTCGCTCCACCAACCGATCTTCGTCGATCCGATAACGAAGAATACCCCGGTGCGTCCGCACCAGATACTCGCGGCCATCATACGAGACTCCGCTCGACCAGTTCTGGAAACCGAAATCCCGGATCCGAACCAGATCGCCATCGTACAGCGAGCCACCCTTGCCGTACCGTGAAGCATCTCCCGACGCGGTGAGCAGGCCCCGCGGCTCCACGACGCGACAGGCGCTCACCCGGTCGGAGTGGACGCTGTAGGTGATCACGCCGCACCCGTCGATCAGGTAGAAGCTCACGATCGTTCCGTCCGTCGATCGTACCGCACTCCCTTCGTCACCGATGACGTGCTGCGAGTCCAGGATGACCCGCTGCGCGCCGGATACCAGATCGAGCTCGACCAGACGAACCGTGTGCGCCCGGCGCCCCAGCACGATCGCGCGTCCCGCCGTTGTCGCTCGGACAAGCCACGGAGCAAAGGATTCCCCCGGCTGGAAGGCGACGGTGCGAAGGACGGCATGGGTGGCCGCATCCACGATCGCGACAGCGGTATCGCCGTGAAGGGCGACCACCATCCGATCGCCCTCGGGCGTCATGTCCATGCTGGAAGGCTGCCCTCCCGGAAAGGCGATCGCGGTAACGGCTTCGAGCCCGGAGACGGCCACCTGCTCGATCCGTCCGGCTGCAGGCAGCGCGAGGAGCAGTCGATCGCCTCCCCGATCGAAGACCACGTCCGTGTGGCGGGCACTCAGTTCGGCCGTCCGGATGGGCCGCTGAACCTGCGGGTAGACCTGCAGGGCTCCCGGTTCCGATCGCCAGACCGTCCGGTTTCCGGCGGCGTCCACCGCGGTGACCGTCAGGGTGGACCCGCCGATCCACTCGTCGCGCATCGGGATCGAGTAGCTCTGCCCGATCTGGGGCTGAAAGGGCACTGAATCCTGGAAGGTCACGGCCCCCTCGAACCGATACACCAGACGGTCCAGCCGGTGATTGTCCCCGGCGTTCACGGTGAGCCGCAGCGTATCGGCACTCGCGAGAGCTCCCGCGCCGATACCGGACATATCCCCCTGAAAGTGAACACTGGCAATGCTCGGAGGCCGCGTATCGGTCACCGGCACTCGACCCGGGGCCGATCTGTAAACACGGCCGAGAACGTCAACGGCGAACACCCGCACGACGAGGGTGTCCAGCGACATACCGAACCCCGTCGTCATCTCCACGCTCTGGCTCGTGGAGGTGGCGAACGAGCCCAGCCGGTGCTCCACGCGCTGCATGGCACCCGAATACTCGACGCCTGTCACCCACAGCCCCGCTTCGGCGGTCGCCGAGTACGTGACCTCGACGGGATCACCTATCTCCAGAACCGCCGGAGACAACTGGATCTCCGAGACACCGGGTCCACTGGTCGGCTCCGCCGGTCCGCGCGGACCGCAGTCCACCTCCACGATTGTGGGGGTCGGATTGGCGGTGATGCTGGTGAGATATCGAAATTCCAGCTGAATCGTGAAGGGAAGACCACCCACGGCAGTCCACCGGGAGGTGGCCGCCTGCCCGGCGGCGGGCCCATCCGTTCCCCAGGCGGCGCGAACCTGCTCCGCGCCCACGCGAACGGAATCGGTGAACGTCGAGCGATCTGCACCGAAGGCGAATCGGAACGTTGCTCCGCTCCAGGGGGCGATCGCTCCCTGTTCGCCCGTCGCGGACGCGAACACCTCCAGGTCGCACGTCATGTATGCGCCGTTCGCGTCGATGCGCGCCGACGGAACGGGCGTGGAGGCGGTGAGCTGGAGCGAGAGGTTCCGCTGGCTCGCCGGCGGACCGACGGCATCGCCCGTGCACGAGCCCAGCACGAGCAGGGTGAGCGAAGTGAGAGCCGTGACCACGACAATCCTGCCCGACAGAGACGTTCGGGATGTGGCGTGCATCGTTCAGGTATTCATCAGGAGATGGAAATCCGCGTCCTCACGACGGGCTCGAGATGGCTGATTGGCAAGGTCGGCGATCCGCTGACGCGACGTGTTCAGCCGCTCACGCGCGGCGCGGAGGTCTGATCCTCTCATCTGGACTCTGAAGCGGGTGAACCTGGCGGGTGGGGGAACGGGCGGAACCGCGGCAAAGATCTGGCACCGCGGCGGCGGTCGCAAGGGGCCATTCTCTGCTGTGCGCGGAGCGAACGTCGAGAGGGCCGTCTGCGGATCCGGCTGACGGTAATGTGCCGCCACCGATGCACCCTGCGCCGGCCGGATGGCATTCGCGCACCCACCGCCGTCATCCCGCGCGAGCAAAGCGCGCACCGGGACCCGGATGCCGCGGGCGGACCCCGCATCCGGATCCCACGCCCGCGGCCGGCGCGGTACCGTGGTCCCGGCTCACACGGCGGGCTCTGGATGACGGCAACCAGGCTCCACCGCCCTCGTCCCGCGCGAGCCCGGTGATCCCGGCCGTCCGGGTACGATCCCGCTCGGCCAATCCGCGGGGATGGTCAGAGGCGGCGAAGCGAACCGCGACGCAGTACGCTGAGGATGAAGAGCAGGAGGATGGCGCCGATGAGGGCGACGAAGATCACCCCTGCCATCCCTCCGAGCGGTGTGTTCCACCCCGCCCGCGCGAAGAGCCAGCCCCCCACGAACGCCCCAAGGATGCCTACGATGATGTCGCCTACGATGCCGTAGCCGATCCCTCCCATCACGAAGGAAGCGAGAACTCCGGCGACCAGCCCCACGATCAGCCACGTCAGAATGTCCATGCGCGTTCTCCGGCAGGGGATGGGATCAGAGCCGCCGCTCGGCGGACCTGCGGTGCGAGCGTCAGCGACGCTCCGCCAGCGGGGCGCCGAGGCTCGAAAGGGTGTTCGCCAGATCCCGCGTGAGCACGTTAAGCCCCTCGTCCAGCGAGCGCACGAGGCCTCCATAATCCCCCACCCTCCAGCCGCTCACGCGGTGGTCCGTCGTGCCGCGGGCGATCACCAGCCCATCGCGCTGCCGGAGAATCTCCCACGTCACCAGCATGTGGACCTCGCCCCCCGTGCCGGCCGGGTCGTCGGGCGCCAGACCCTCGAAGCGGTCCACGTTGAGCTGCACCAGGTAGTCGTACTGCTCCCGTGCCGGCCATGGTGCGACATCGACCGCGCGGAAGATCGAGCGCGCGGCCAGGTGACCGGCGACCACCCTGTTGATGCCGCCACTGAGGGGCTCGCCCCACCGGTGGAACTCGGAGTGGGTGACCCGGTTGGCCCCCTGGCGGACCACCAGGAAGGGCGCTTCCAGATACGAGGCGAGGCGTAGCCGCCGCACCCCCACGGTGAGACCGGCGAGATCGGCCGGCGCCTGGGAGCTCTCCTGCACACGTTCGGTGCCGAGCACGTAGTGCGTGGGAGGCGTCTCGGTTCGCCCGAGGCTGAAACAACCCGCCAGGGCCGCCACGGACACCAGCCCGATCAGGCGTGCTGCTCGAGTGGAGTGGTTCATCTCAGTTTCCCTCCGGTTTCTTGCCGCGCAGGAGCATGTCCGGGTTCCTTTCGAGCGACAGCGCCAGAGCGCGGAGCGCTTCCGCCGCACCTTCCAGGCTCGCCATCGTGCCTTCCATCTGGTAACCGATCCCCGAGTCGGGCGCGAACATCCCGCGCGACTCCTCGATCACCTGCCGCATCGACTGGAGCGTCAGCACCAGCTCCGCGTTGGTGCCCGCCACCTGCGATTGCAGAGGATCGATGGTACCGCCGATCCGCTCGGTCAGCCGTTCCATCTCCGCCATCGTGCGGCTGAACTGCACGGTCATCGCCGGCACGCCCGCCACCGCCGCCCGGATCTCCGGCGAGTCCGCGAGGCGTTCGACGGCGCCTGCGGAGGCCACCACGGAGCGGTTCAGTTCCTCCATGTTCACCGCTTCCAGCATCTCGTTCACCCGGAAGAGGATCGACATCACCTCGCCCACCACGCTCCCCGCCTGCGTGCCGAACGCGGCCAGCAGAGAGGGGCTCGTCGGGATCTCGGGGAATGCCGTGGGCCGCGACTCCAGCTCGGCAGGCGCCGCGTCCGGCCGGTATGCCAGCTCGATGTACAGCTGACCGGTGACGATGCTCTCCATCTGCAGCTGGGCACGCAGCCCGTCCGCGATCTGCTGCCGCAGCACGACCTCGTCGTCCAGGTCGACGAAGGCGCCGGCCTGCGACGTCAGACGGGTCAGGTCGATGTCGTACTGGACGGGCACCTGGAAGGTCCTGTCGCCGCGATTCGATCTGGATCAGCAGGTCGGTCACCCGGCCCGACCGGCACGCCCTGGAACTTCACCGGCGCGCCGACCTCGCAGCCCGTTCACCGACTCGCCGAAGAAGCTGATGAAGGTGGACTGCTTGCTCGAACCACGAGGCGGATGCCAGCGTGGCGACGCCGATCGACCGCCAGCACTGTGGCGCCGATCAGGAACAGTCCGATGGCCGTCGGGTTGGCGCGTATGCTCATGCGACAGACGTCCTCTTGCGGGTACGGTCACGGACCGGGATCCGGTCGACTTCGCTGCTGCGGGTGAGGAACTCGGTGCACCTCGGCGCTGCGGCGGATTGTCGCGCAGCTCGGCGGGGTTCGCCGAGCGCCGTCATGGTCTTCTGCTCGATGTCCAGGAAGACCGCCCGGTCGGCGATCTTGAAGATGCTGTCCAGGTCGTGGCTCACCACGACGATGGTGGTGCCGAAGCTGTCCCGCAGCTGGAGGATGAGGTCGTCCAGCCGGCTCGCGCTGATCGGGTCCAGCCCGGAGGACGGCTCGTCGAAGAAGAGCACCTCCGGATCGAGCGCGATCGGCGCGGGCGAGCGCGGCGCGCTTGCGCATGCCGCCGCTGATCTCCGACGGGTAGAACTCCTCGAAGCCGCGCAGCCCGACCAGCGCGAGCTTCAGCGACACGACCTCGGCGATCGCTCCGGCGTCCAGCTCGGTGTACTCCTCGAGCGGCAGCGCCACGTTCTCGGCCAGCGTGAGCCCGCTCCACAGCGCGCCGTTCTGATAGAGCACGCCCATGCGCCGCAGCATCCCCTTCCGCGTGCGCCTCGTCGGCGATGTCGAAGTCCTCGCCCTCGAAGAGGATCGTCCCCTGCTGCGGGCCTCTTGAGTCCGATGAGGTGCTTGAGCAGCGTGCTCTTGCCACTGCCGCTGCCGCCCATGATCACGAAGACCTCGCCGCGCCGGACTGGAAGTCCAGGTCCTGCATGACGATGCGCCCGCCGTACGACATCGTCAGGTCCCGCACCTCGATGGCGGACGTGCTGCGTCATGTTCGACGTCCTAGACTCCGAGCAGTGCGGCCAGCCAGTCGATCACGGCGTTGGCGACGATGATCAGGGTGATGCCGGTCACCACGGCGGAGGTGGCCGCCCGGCCCACCGCGCCGGCGTCGCTTCCGGTCTGCATCCCCCGCATGCACCCCGCGAGTCCGATGATCAGTCCGAAGACCGGCCCTTGAAGACGCCCAGCAGCCCATCGGAGATCGTCACCGGCGTCAGCAGCCCCCCGATGAACTGCGTGACGCTCAGGTCCAGCATGGTGACCGCCACCAGCATCCCGCCGACGATCCCGACGAACATCGCGTAGATCGTGAGCAGCGGCATCATCACGAACAGCCCCAGCACGCGCGGCAGCACGAGGTGGTCCACCGGCGAGATCCCGAGCGTCTCGTAGGCGTCGATCTCCTCGGTGATCTTCATGCTCCCCAGTTCGGCGGCGAACGCGGCACCGGTGCGGCCGGCCATGATGATCCCCGTCATCAGCGCCCCCATCTCCCGCAGCATCCCGTAACCGACCAGGTACGAGACGTAGTAGCCGGCCCCGAAGCGCTCAGCACCACCGCGCCGAGGAAGGCGATGATCAGCCCGACCAGGAAGCTGATCAGCGTGACGATGCGGCAGCGCGCCCGAGCTGTTGGACTGCACCACGACCCAGAAGTCCCGCCAGCGCAGTCGCGCCCGGCGGCTCGCCAGCCGGCCGAGACCCAGCGTCACTTCCCCGGTGAAGCCCACGAACGCGAGCGTGGCGTCCCATGCACCCAGGCTCTGGTCGCCGATCCGTGCCAGAAGGGAGAGCTTCGCCTCCCCGGCACCGACGTGCCGCTCCGGTACGGCGCGCGCGAGCTGGAGGAGCCGCGCGATTCCCGCTGGCAGTCCGGAATCCCTGAACTCCAGATCGTGCTGACTCGCAGTGATTCATGGCCTGCAGCAGGAAGGTGAGCAGGCTGCTGTCCCAGTCACCCAGCCCCGTGACCTCGAATTCGATCGCCCGAACCGCTTCACCCTCGGGCCGCTCCTCCACCACACCGTCGAAGCGCGGAAAGGGGCGTTCCAGCTGCCAGGTTCCGGTCAGCGCCAGGACGAGAGCGCCGCTCCGCAGGGTCACGTCGACCCGGGCGGGCGTTCCAGCGGGCGTCGGCTCGGGGGCGATCGGCGGAGGAGCGGTGGGATCCTGCATGAGGAGGGAGGAGGACGCCGCGAAGGGGCCCGCCGCGCTCCGGGGCTCGCTCTGGAGCCCGATTCCACGGTCGCTCTCCGACATTCGTCGCTCCCCTCGAAGATCCCCCGGGCCGCGGCTCCGCACCCTGGCGCGACTCCACTGCCGGGGCCATGTTTTACGAGCTGCTTGACCAGGTGGTAAATGAAAGATACCGTACATTGACCATCTGGTCAATGAGAACGTGGCGACGACCTTCCAGGAACGGCGGTGTGGAGCAACGACACGCGAACCGGAGGCGAGGCATGGCGAAGAAGGTGGTGGGGGAGGAAGTGCGGCGTGAGCAGATCCTGGGGGCGGCATTCGAGGTGGCGGCCAGTCAGGGGATCGGCGGTGTGACGGTGCGGGCGGTGGCGGCCGAGGCGGGTCTGAGCCATGCGCTGGTGCTCTTCTATTTCGGACGCAAGGATCAACTGGTGCTCGATCTGCTCGACTGGCTGATCGCGACCACGTCGGTGCTGGACGTGCCGGAGGGGATCGCCCGCCTGCCGCGGGCGCGGGATCGACTGCACGCACTGCTCGAGCAGGAGATGTCGCGGCTGGCCCGGGAGCCGCAGCACACTCGTCTGTTCTACGAGTACTGGGCCCTGGGCGCGCGGGATGAGGAGATCCGGGTGCGGGTCTCGTCGGAACTGGAACGCTACCGCACCGCGTTCCGGACGATCATGGCGGAGTTCATCGAGGCGGAGCCCGCGACCTTTGCCGGTGTGACCGCGGACGGGCTGGCCGCGATGGGGGTCAGCTGGATACACGGGTGCGCGATCCAGGCGATGAACGATCCCGCGCACTTCGACACCGGCGAATATCTCGCCGCCGTCCGGGGAACGTTCGGGCAGCTCGTCTGAGGCGGGTCGCGCGGGGGCCATCGGGCTTCCGGGATGGAGGGGAATGGACTGACCCCCACCCGGCTGAACGGGTGGGGGTCGAGTGTACATGGTGCGCCCGGATCGGATGGTGGTGCTCGGCCGCAGAACGGCCACTGGCTTCTGCGACCGACCGGTCACCCCCGACCGTTTCCGAATCCTACCTCAGCACCCCGTGACTGCGGTGCCGGTGATGGTGGCATCGGCCTGACTCCAGCCGTTGCCGATGAGCGTCCCGCGGGTCAGCGTGACCCCGGCGCCCGCCAGGATCTTGCCGCGCATGGAGGAATCGGTCATCGTCGCGCCGTTTCGCACCCACCAGGTGACGTTGCACGGCTGCGCGGACCCGGCCATCACCACGTTGAAGTTGGTGCCGGTCAGGGCGCCCACTCCGCCCGTGCCGATCTTGAACAGCCAGGAACCGGTGGACGGACCGTTGAGGGTCAGTGTGCCCGTCAGCGCGGCGGCCGCATCGAAGCAGTAGACACCGGGGGCGAGGGTGACTCCGGCCAGCGTGCCGGTGAGAACCACGTCACACGCCGTGCTGGTGAGGTTGGTGTAGGAGGTGAGGAAGGAGTTGTATGCCTGGATCGAGGCGGTGGTCCCCACCTGCGGGGTGCCGTTCGTGATCGGGCAGTTGGTCAGGGTGATGGAACCGGTAGGCGGACCCTGGAAGGTGCCCACGTCTCCGGCGATGCTGCCATCCGTGCATCCGACGGCCATGTTGGCGAGGATCGCGAAGGTTGAGGTCGGCAGTGTCGGCGGCGGTGTCGTGGAGGTGACGGTCACCGTGGCCGTTCCGAAGATGGTTCCCGAGGTCGCCCGCACGGTGTTGTTGAAGATCCCGGTCGTGTTGCCGGCCGTGAACAGGCCCGAACCGGAGCTGATGGTGCCTCCGCCACTGGTCACGGACCATACGGGGGTGATGGGAACGACGTTGCCGCCGGCATCCCGGCCCACCGCGGTGAACTGCTGCGTCGCACTCGTCTGCATCGACACGGGGTTCGGCGTTACGGTGATCGTCGCGAGAGCTCCCACAGCGGCTGTCACGTTGACCGTGGCGTTACCGGAGATCGCTCCGGATGTCGCCACCACGGTACCGGCATAGGAGCCGGGCGTGTTTCCCGCCGTGAAGAGGCCCGTTGCTGCGTTGATGGTTCCCCCGCCCGCGGCGACCGACCAGATCGGCGTGATCGGGACCACATTGCCGCCCGCATCCCGGCCCACCGCGGTGAACTGCTGCGTCGCACCCGTCTGCATCGACACGGGGTTCGGCGTGACGGTGATCGTCGCCAGCGGTCCGGCGGTCACGACCACCGTGGCGGTGCTCGTGAGGCCGCCACACGTCAGGGTGATCGTGCTCGTGCCGGGCGTGTTGCCGGCGGTGAACACGCCGGTATCGCTGATCGTGCCGCCGCCCGAAACGCTCCAGGTCCCACCCTTCAGGTTCGTCACCGGTTGACCGGTGCGCGTCCCCTCCGCGGTCAGCTGCGCCGTCTGTGTGACCTGTACCGTCTGCGTCGGTGGGTTGACGGTCAGCGTGGTGAGCCCCTGCGGCCCCGTCGAGTCGCCGCAGGCACTGGCGAGCAGTGCCGTCAGCGCCAGCGCCGCTACGCCGCGTGCGAGGTCGCCGGGCAGTGTCCGCGCTCGGGCGATCCGGCTATGGATGTATCGTTTCATCGTGTTCCATGACTTACGCAGGTGAATCGACTGCGCACGATTGCGCGCGAATCGCAGAGCTTGTGCTTCACGGGCCCCGGAGGGCCCGGACCCTGTCGCGATCAGCCGCGCACCCGTATGGTTTCTCTCTGCTGATAGGGCTGGAACTCGCAGCCCGGCCGGATCGGCACGTAAAGCACCGCATGCGGCGCAGTGGAACCCGTTTCGGCGAACAGACCCACGCTGTTGTATTCACCGACCCGAGTGACCTCCTCGACCCCGACCATGCGCGGCAGCCCGAAGCGCACGTACTGCCGACCCGCGAGCGTCAGCGTTCTCACTCCCGATGTACCACGGCGCGTTGGCCGCGTAGGCGGGTGCGGTCCCGGGGTAGATGCTCGAGAACGGGCGGCGCTGCCCGTCGCGCACGACCACCGTATCGCCCCGTGACGGGCTGAAGATGGCCTCCACCTGAGCCAGGCGAGTGCCTTCGACCACACAGACGCTGATCGACCGCTCCACTGGAGTCGGCGCCGGCGCGGGCGTCGGGCGCGGAGCAGGTGCGGGTGCCGGCGGCGTCACCGGAAGCGGCCGGGCGCCACCAAGCAGCAGGCTCAACCCGGCGCGCGCATGAATGTTGGTGTTCGCGTTCGGCTCGTGATTCGGCATGTGGTCGACCACGCCATCGATCCGCAGCGCCAGGTTGTTCAGAAAGCCGATCCGCAGGCCGGCCAGCCCGCTCGCGCCGAAGCTGCTGTCGTCGTCCTCGGCCGTGGTTCCACCGCTGAAGCTGTAGCTGGTCCGCGTCACCCCGCCGCCGATGATCAACTGCGTCGCTCCTCCCGGCATCGCGCCGAGGGGGTGATTGTAGTTCAACCGCGCAGCGAAACCCGAGGCGTTCACCTCGGTGGGCTGTGCACCCGTGCAGCAGAATGCTTCGCTCTCGGAGCGCGACTGCGGGGAGTACCAACCGTCCCCCTCGATCTGGAAACGGTCGGAGAGGAAATAGCCCAGCCTTCCACCATACCCCAACCCGTCCTCCGGAACGGCATTCAGCCGACCCGCATTGGAATCGAACCAGGTCCACTGACCAAATGCCCCGAGTTCCACCGTCCCGCGAACAGGAGCACCGCGAACCTGTGCGACCGCCGTCCCGGCAAGAAACAGCGCGAGAAGAGCGCTGCAGCTGACAACTTTCACCGACATGTTTTTCTTCCGCTCAGGTGAAACCACCTGCAGCCCCCGGATCATTTGCAGGGCGTCGCAGGCCCAACGCGGTCCCGACACACGATTGACCACATGGTCAACGTAGCACCCGTTGACCACATGGTCAATAGCTCCTGCTCTGCGGAAGATGTTGTTCTTCGGGAGGGAAGGCGGAGGGGCCGGTCCTGAGATGAGCGGGTGGAACTCTTGGACGTGCGGGAAGAACGGTCAGGTCGCCGCGCATGCACCGGACGGAGGTCGCGTGCGATGGCGCTCGGGCGGTCCGTATCACGTCGGCACGGACCTGTATGAAGGGGTGCGTCCCTCAGGTCCGAAGCTGTTCGCCCTCTTCAGTTGCTCCCGTGTAGGGCGGTTCTCAGCCGAGTACCCGCCGGCCACGGAAGCGGCGATCCCGCGCTGGCCCTGCTGCTTCTGTCAGCCGCCGGGCATCGAGGATGATCGCAACCTCACCCGCGCCAGCCGCACCCCGCCCGCGTCGCGCATCATCAGGTACACGACCCGACCGCGGCCGAACCCGACGAGCGTGTACCCCGGCGGGAGTTGCAGCCGGTTGACGAGCTGGCCCAGGCGATCGACGATGTCGTAGACCGGTCCGCCCGGCATGGGCCGGGGCGGGTTGCTCTGGATCCAGAGGTTGCCGTCGCCGTCCGCGCGCACTGCGCCGGGCGGAAAGGCGGGACGGTAGTCGGGAAGGTCGCTGGCGGGGATCACCTTGACCTCGCGCAGCGTCGGCTGCGGCATCGCCCCGCCGAAGCCCATGAAGAACTGGGGCATCGCCATGCACGACGGCCGGCCGGACTCCGACGGAGTCGGCTGCTCGCCCTCGGCGCAACCGTAGATGTACTCCTCCGGCAGGCGCAGGCCCTCAGGCAGCACCCAGTCGCGGCCGAGTCCGGGCTGCGGCGTGTACCACTCGGGCACGATGAAGGCGGGGGGATAGGGCCGCTTCACCGTGTTGGCCCAGATGATGGTCGTCGTGACGAACTGCTGCATCGCGCTGCGCTCCGCGGTGGTGCGAACGGAGTCCACCATCCGGTCCTTCTCCTCATCGGCGATTCGCTGCCATTCGAACGGGATGCGCACCGGCGCGGAGCGGCGGCCGTCGGGGCTCAGGTACTCGACGCTGTAATCGCCGCCCCTCACGATCGCCAGCGAGCCGTCTGCGAGCATGGCCCACTCGTCCGTCTGTGGCAGCGGGTTGATGACGGGATAGCTGAAAATGAATCCCTGGGGCGCCTGCGCCCGCATCCATGCCGTCTTCGGCAGGCGCACGGTCGCGATCGTGTCTCGCTGGCGGGTCGCGACGTCCACCGCGACGACGAAGGCCGAGTCGGGCCCGTGAACGACCTGCCCGCGCGCGGCTGCTACGTCCCGGGGCCCCGGCATTGGGCCCTGCTGCTCCACGACGTGGTAGACGATGCGGCCGCGGGCATCGACGCCGGGGCGGCCGGAAGAGGGGTTCGGCGAGGCGAAGAAGCCGAGGTCCTCCACGCGCCAGACGGCGCGCGTCCGCACCGGACGGCCATCAGGGTCGATGACGACCATCGCCAGCGATGCGCGGTCGACGAAAAGCGTCGAGTCGGCGGCGTGCGGAAGGAGTGCGCCCGCCTGTGTGCCGTAGGCGTTCGCGACGTGCGTCATCGAGTCGAGCACCACGCCGATCACGGCCATGGAGCTGTCCATCATCAGGAGCCTGCGGCGCATGATATCGTTGACGAGCACCCTGCCGTCAGGCAGCTCGCGAATGGAGATCTGCATGCCGAGCGGTTCGGTCGATACGGCCGTAGCCGATTCGATGCGCTGCACCGGCGGCCCGACCCGGGCGGGCGCTGCCCCGGCTCCCTCGACAGCCGGTAACGGAGCGTTCTGAGCAGCGGCGGGCGCGGCGAGCAGCACCAGCGCGAGTACGGCGTGTGAGATCCTCATCGGATGATCATCGTGGCCGGCTCACCGGCGGAGCCGAAGGATAGGGGCACAGGCATCCCGCCGCCGCCGGCCACGTACATCGCGGCGCCGTCCCGGATGAAGGAGAGGAAGTGGGGATCCAGGTGGCTCAGAACGCTCCATGACAGCTTGCGTCGCTGCTCCTCCGTCAGGAGCTCGCGTACCGCGGGGCCGATCTCCATCAGCAGGGCGATGTGTGCCCGCCGTGCCCGAAGGTAGCGCGTGTACGCCGCGCGCTCCGTGAAGCGGTCGGGGAGGTCAGCCAGTTCCCGCGCGGCCGGCACCCAGAGCGAGTCCACCTGGTAGACGTAGCGACGGTTCATCGAGGCGATGCTGTCCGCCGCGGGAACGCTCAGCCGCAGCGAGTCCTGATTGCGCAGGATCGAGGAGAGCGGGTTCGGGATCGCGGAAGAACCGAACATGCGGAGCACCGGCTCCGGCACCCGCGCGCCCGGCTGCGTTCGTCCGCTTCGCAGCTGCTGGACCAGCGACTGGCGCTCCCGCAGCGGCCCGATGTCGTAGCGCGCGGAGATGCTCAGCGTCACCGGCTGACGGAAGGCGACGAACTGCGGCCGCGACTGCCCGAATCGCTCGTTCACCTCGTAGCGGTACTGCCGCGTGGCGGCGTCGAAGCCGCGCACGTACAGCAGCTGGTTGTCCTGCATCGGCGACTGCCCCCACCCACGCAGACCCTGAGAGCCATGGAGCAGCAGGTCGGCGGCGCCCAGCGGGTTGGAGAGCGAGAATGAGACGGCGGCACGCGGCGGCAGCCGCATCTTCGCACGCCCGAGGGCGGCGTTCAGCGAGGCGGTCGAACTCCATGGCCCGCGACAGCTGTTCTGCCCGGCGATCCCACCGAGCTGACGCTGCAGACAGGCGCGCGTCGCGGCGTCCGCGCCGTCCAGCAGCTGCCGCATCCCCGCCGCCAGCGCCGGGTCGCCCGTCGCGTCCGGCGACGGCACGAAGGCCCGGTCGTTGAAGTGACCGTCGCCGTTGACGTCACCCGCGATCATCGGCGTGAAGGAGCGGCCAGACTGGATGCGCCCCGTCCAGCTCAGGTGCAGCGCTTCGAAGAGGTTGTATCGGAGCGAATAGCCGACCTGGTGCGGCCCCTGCGCCGAGCGTGCCCACTCCACGGCGAACGGATCATTCGCCGTGCTGGCGAATCCCCCGATCTGCTCGCGTACATGTACGTAGGTGTACGACGCACTCCAGCCGAAGCTTCGCTGCACCCGCTGGATCGGCGAGAGGCTCACGCTGAGCTGCCCGCTGCGCGACTCCAGGTCGGAGCGCAGCTCGGTCACGCGCGCGAAATCCTGCGAGACGCGGCTCGCGCGTGAGGCGACCGCGCCCGTACGCTCGACGATGGCGGCGGGATCGACGTAGACGGCACGCCCGTCGTCCGCCAGCGTGAAATGGGCGCGGCTGTCGAGGTTCAGGTCGACCGCGCGACGCTGGTTCTGGTTCAACGAGTAGGTGCCACGCGCGTTCAGGGAAAGGCGCCCGTCGAACACGCTTCCGCTCCAGGAGAGCTCCGAGCGCACCGAGCGCTGCGGCGCGAAGTCCGCCGCATACAGCGTGGCGCTCGGTGCGGAGCTGGCGAAGACGGAGCCGGCGGTGCCGTCGGCGCAGCGGTCGGGCACGGTGGACAGGTCGAGCGCATACCGGTCCCACTCGGGTGCCGGCGCCCTCGGCCCCACGCACGAGATCTGCTGCACGCCGCCGGGTAGCCCGGTGTTGTCGAGCGCCCCGCCGATCTCGCCGGGGCTCAGGGAGTTGACGAAGACGCCGATCCCCCCCTGCACCAGTGCCCGAGGCCGCTGGGCGGCACCCGGAAAAGCCGCGACCTCCGGGGCCCGTCCGACCGCCCAGGTGAAGCCGAGCCGCGGGCTCAGCTCCAGGACGGAAGGCAACACGTCGTTGCGTCTGTCGAAGAGCTCTTCGATGCGCGAATTGTACACGGGCGCCGTCGTGTAGTGGGCGCCATCCACGCGAACACCATACTCCAGTGACAGCCGGTCGCTGTGCCGGTACCGATCGCCGAGCCCGACCGCGCCGGAGGCCAGCGCGGCAGATCGCTCGCGCCGCGTCAGCGTGCGGCTGAACGACGACGGCATTCCGGCCTCCAGGTCCTCCAGCGAGTCGAAGTGGAAGGTGCCGTACAGGTTGGAGCCCTGCGTCTGCTCGTCGGTCGCGAGCCGCAGCTCGGTGCTGAGCCTGACGCGGTGACGGTTCGCGTTGTCGAACCAGGCGAGCGAGTTCTGCAGCGTCGTCTGCAGCGAGTTCGAGCTGGAGCTCAGCCACGAGGCGCCGCCGAAGCCGAGGCTCTGCACGCTGCCGCCCCCATCGGCGAAGGCGCTGCTGACGCGCACCCGCCCGCCCGGCAGCTCCAGGTACGGCCGCCCCTCACTGCTCGAGCGGCTCACACCGGCTCCACTCTCGCTCAGCACACGTCCGAAGTAGCCGCTGTGCCGCGCCTGGATCCCCCCGGTCAGACTGGTCCGCTCGCCGGCGGCCGAGGCGAGCTGCGTCGCGGAACCACCCACGGAGGTCTGCCGCCGCCAGTTCCCCTGGAAGGTCAGCCCGAACGACTGCCCGCTCGCGGAGGTGGGCGGCGCGATGTCCACGCTGCCGAAGATCGCGCCGGTGTCGCCGATCCGGTCGCCCCCGGAGGGGCCGGCGAACACCGGCACCCCGCCCTGCTGCAGAATCGCCCGCAGCCGCGCGACCGAATCCGCCGCGATGCCGGCGGTGCGAAGCCCCAGATCACTCGTCGTCAGCAGCGAGGGACTCGGGTTCAACTGCCGGCTGAGCTGGTACGAGACGTTGTAGAACGAGTGGTTCAGCCGGATCGGTCCCGACGCCATCCCGCCGAACGAGAGAACTCGTATGCTCGGCGCCCAGCGCCCGCGCCGCCCGGTCGGTCCACTGCAGCTGCGGCGTGGTGCTCATCAGGCTCACGCCGCGGCTCTGGAAGTTGGATCCGCGCCGGGGCGCCAGGTTCAGATTGCCGCCACTGAAGCCACCCCGTGACACGTCGAACGGAGAGCCGGAGAGCGACGCGCCGACCGCCGCGTCGCGAGGCAGTACCCCCGCCCCGGCGGGAAGCCCGTTCAGCGTAACACTGTTCTGATCCCCATCGAGGCCGTACATCGAGAAGCCGTCGGGCTCGCCCTCGAGGCCCGGCACCAGCAGCACGCCGGGGACGGAGGCCGCCAGCTCCGCGAGGTTCCCCTGCTGCTCCAGCGGGAGCGCCATCGGGTTGATCATCTGGTCCGAGCCACCCACGCTCCCTCCGCGCTCGTTCCGCGGCACCCGCTGGGCTCGCTGCGCCGTCACGTTCAGCGTGTCGATCTGTATCACGGAGAGGCGGGCGTCGGCGATCAGCAGGTTCTCATCGCTGACCCGCCGCAGCTGCAGCTGACGCGGCGTGTAGCCGAACAGCGTGTAGCTCAGCAGGTAGTCGCCGTCTCCACCGGGGAAGACGATCTGGAAACTGCCCTGATTGTTCGTGCGCGTTTCGCGGGTGAGGTTGCCCGGCATCGAGGTGGCGAGCACGCGCACTCCGAACAGCGGCTCGCCCTGCGTGGTCGTCACGCGGCCCCGGATCACATCGGTCTGTGAATGCGCCGCAGGTGCCGACAGGATGAGGAGGAGCGCGACGGCGGCAAGGTGCAGGGACCGGCACCGGATCACCGCGATCGGGAACGCGCGCATGATTGTTCAGGAACGGGGTGGGAATCGGAAGCCGGGTGCTGCAGGAGCTGGCTCAATATACGTCTTCGGGAGTCCGCGAATCAATAGTTTAGCACTTTCGCCGGCCACAATCTGCCCACGCTTGGCGGGGTGAGTCTACAGTCTGCTCGTCCTCATCTAACTGTTCGGCAGATGAAGAAGGCCGTGTGTTGAGTAGGCGCTTCCGGCCAGCGTCGTTGAGACGGTTTGGGGCTGACCTCGCGCTGCCCGCAGATCGCTTTGACCTGGCCGGCGCCCCGGAGGATCCCTCGACTGCGCTCAGGATGACCCAGAGACGCACAGGTTACACGCGAATCAGCGGGTCTTCAGAACCCCTGACACTACCTCCGGTGCCTGGTTGAGTCAGGTGCATACCCCTGTCCGCAGATTACGCGGACTGCGCGGATTTCATCGAGCCGATCTGCGAAATCTGCGTAATCTGCGGATGGACGTTCAACGGTGCTGGCCCAACTCCGTGATCGACGGGGCTGATGCTGGACGGAAGTGGATACCCAGTTACGCGGATTTCATCGAAAACAATCTGCGAACGCAAAAGCTCAATTCTGCAAGAACCGCCCACCTAACGAATCGCGCAAGCCCCTGCCATGCAGGGGCTTGCGCTCTCAAGTCACCCGAACCGGATACCGTCACGGCACGAATCAGATACCCCGGGTGGCACGAATCAAGTACCCCGCAGGATCACCCCACCGTCTGGATCAGGTCGAACATCGGCAGGTACATCGCCACCACCATGCCGCCGATCACCACGCCCATGACCACGATCATGATCGGCTCCAGCACGGAGGTCAGCGCGCTCACCGCCGCGTCCACCTCGTCGTCGTAGAAGTCGGCGATCTTGGAGAGCATGTCGTCCAGGCCGCCGGTCTGCTCGCCGACGTTGATCATCTGCACCACCATGGGCGGGAAGACGCCCGAGGCCTTGAGCGGATCGGAGATGGTGGCGCCGCCGGCGATGGAGGCGCGGGAGTTCATCACCGCGTCGTGCACCACGCGGTTGCCCGCCGTGCGCGCGGTGATCTCCAGCCCCTCCAGGATCGAGACGCCGGAGGAGATCAGCGTACCCAGCGTGCGGGTGAAGCGCGACACCGCCGACTTGCGGATCAGCGGCCCCAGCACCGGCATGCGGAGCAGGATCCGGTCGATCCGCAGCTGCCCGCCGGTGGTTCCGTAGTACTTCTTGATCGCGAACACCAGCGCGATCATCCCCATGAAGAGGAAGTGGATGTACGACTGGAGGAACTCACTGATCGAGAGCACCACCATGGTGGGCATGGGGAGCGCCATCCCCGCGTCGGTGAAGATCGTGGCGAACACCGGCACCACCTTCCAGAGCAGGATCGTGGTGGCGCCGAGCACCACCATCAGCATCACCGCCGGGTAGGTCATCGCGCCCTTGATCTTCCGGACCAGAGCGTCGTTCTTCTCCAGGAAGGTGGCGAGGCGCAGGAGGATGGTATCCAGGATACCGCCCGCCTCGCCGGCCGCGACCATGTTCACGTAGAGGTCGGTGAACACCTTGGGGTGCTGCCGCATCGCGTCGGCCAGCGTCTGGCCGGCCTGGATGTCGTTGAGCACCTGCGAGATGATGACCTTGAACTTCGCGTTCTCGGTCTGCTCCGCGAGGATCGTGAGGCTCTGCACCAGCGGCAGACCGGAGTTGATCATGGTCGCGAACTGGCGGGTGAAGATCACCACCTCGCGCGTCTTGATCCCCGTGCCGAAGCTGATGGAGATGTCCTTCGGCTTGCTCCGCACGTTCACCGGCACGAGCCGCTGCTTGCGCAGGTACCCGATCACCTCGTCCTTGGTCGGAAGATCGAGCTCCCCCGACTGGAGTTCGCCGGTGACGGTGCGAGCGCTGTAGAGATAGGTGGGCATTGGTTCGGTTGCGCTGGTGAAGTCTTCGTTTGCGAATGCCAGTTACTGGTTCGGGTGCGTGGAGCAGGCGGCATGTTCCTTCGCCAGTTCCTGGTTACCGACAACTGGCCTGGTCATCGGTCGCCCCCGCAGGTCACAGGAACCAGAAACTGACCCCGTCTGCCGGCCCTGCCTCGTGACGGACTGCTTTCCACCGTCGTCCGCCCCTGCTCCGCCGCTCCCCACCTACCCCGGCATCGGCTCGCCGACCATCTTCAGGAACTCCTGCGGGTCCGAGGTGGCTTTCAGGCAGTCCTCGAGCGTGACCTCGCGCTGCATGTAGACCTGGTACAGCGAGTCGTTCATCGTCTGCATGCCGTGCTTCTTGCCGGCCTGCATGATGGAGTAGATCTGGTGGATCTTGTCGTCGCGGATGCAGGCGCGGATGGCCGGGGTGCACACCATCACCTCGGTGGCGACCACGCGCCCGTTGCCGCGCGCCTTGGGCAGCAGCGTCTGGGTGACCACGCCCTCCAGCACGAAGGCGAGCTGCGCGCGCACCTGCGACTGCTGGTGCGACGGGAAGACGTCGATGATCCGGTTGATGCTCTCCGCCGCCGAGTTGGTGTGCAGCGTGGCGAGGCAGAGGTGGCCGGTCTCGGCGATGGTCAGAGCGGCATGGATGGTCTCCAGGTCGCGCATCTCGCCGACCAGGATCACGTCCGGGTCCTGGCGCAGCGCGTACTTCAGCGCCTGCGCGAAGCTCTTGGTGTCCGCGCCCACCTCGCGCTGGTTCACCATGCACCCCTGGTGGCGGTGCACGAACTCGATGGGGTCCTCGATGGTGAGGATGTGACCGCGGCGCTCGCGGTTGATCTTGTCGAGCATGGCGGCGAGCGTGGTGCTCTTGCCCGATCCAGTGGGGCCGGTTACCAGCACCAGGCCACGCGGGCGCTCGGACAGCTTGCCGAGCACGCCCGGCACCTGCAGCTGCTCCAGCGTCTTGATCTGGAACGGCACCTGGCGGATCGCCAGCGCCACGCAGCCGCGCTGCTTGTACGCGTTGGCGCGGAAGCGCGACATGTTCTGGATCCCGAACGAGAAGTCCAGCTCGTCCTCGTTCTCGAAGCGCTTCTTCTGCGACTCGGTCAGGATCGAGTAGGTGAGCGCGAGGGTGTCCTTGGCGCCGAGCACCGACTCCACCTGGCTGTTCACGATGGAGCCGTCGATGCGCAGCTTCGGGCGCTCACCGGCAGTGACGTGAAGGTCGGACGCGCCGCGCCGGATCATCTCATCCAGCAGCGAGCGGAGGTTCAGCGGTGCCGCCACGGGAGCGGCGGTCTCTGTAGCGATCAGGGGACGCGCTGCGTCCATGAGATACCTCGTCGTGGTTCGGGATCATACACACTGCGGCCCCAGGCGGCACCGCATTCCGCACAGCGCGTTGCATAATGCACTGGGCCGCCGGCCCGAAAGCCGGCGAAAGTGCCGTAAACACGCGGTTTGGCGGTGGATAAGACCAAGAAGTGTGCCCGGCGGGAGAGGAGGTACTGCGAGGGTCCAGAGAGGGGGTCGCCCGGCCGGCAGCTACCAGGCAGGCAGCTCCCAGATCTCCACGCGCCCGGGAAGGACGAGAGGGACGGCGACCCGGTTCCTGCGGGTGTCCACGCCGAGATCCGCGGGCTGCCAGAGGTCGCGCACCACCCGCTCCATCCGGCCATCGCCGAGCAGGTACAGGCTCGAGTCACTCCAGGCGGACACCACGATGCGTCCATCGGGGAGCAGCTGCACGCCGTCGAAGCGCCCGGGCCCGCGGCCCAGCACCTCGCGCTCCGGCCGGCCCGGGACGATCGAGTAGATCTCGCTCTCGAACGGGTGGAAGGAGACGACCAGCAGGCGCCCGGCCGGGTCCCAGGTGATGCCGTTCGGGTGGCCGAGTTCCGGCCCCTCCGCCACCACGGAGACGGCTCCGTCCATCCCCCGCGCGAAGATGCGGTCGCCACCCTCGTAGAGCACGCCGCTGTCACTCATGATGATGCCGGTGTCGGTGATGTAGACCGTCCCGTCCGGGCCCACCGTGACGGCGTTGAGGAGGAGGGCGCCGTAGGGGGCGAAATCCACCTCCGCCAGGGGCGCACCGGTGCGCCGGTGGAAGCCCCGCAGCACGTCGATGTCCGCCACCCAGAGTGTGTCGCCCTGCAGCGTCATCCCCTTGGGCGAATGCAGCAGCGCGCCGCCCACTCCGCTCCTGACGAACACCTCCCAGTGTTCCGGCCGGTCCGCCGGGAAGCGCGCGATGTAGCCCATCCCGTTCTTCTCGGATCCATACCCCGCCATGCTGGTGACGAAGAAGACGTCCTGCGCGGGATCGTACTGCACCGATTCCGGCTGGTCGAATCCCTCCACCACCTGGACGAGCCGCGCGGTCTCTCCTCCCTCTGCCGGTGCGCAACCGTGTACGAAGAGCAGTGCGGCCGCGCCTGTGAATTTAGAAAAATGGACACGCATGGAAGCTCGATGGCGGGTGGTGGACGTACATCGGGCAGCGTTCGCCGGATGGACCGCGAGAGCCATGCCCGCTCGCCTCAGCCGCTCCGGGTGAGGTTCCCCCGATCGCAACGCCGGTTGACAGGCCAGTGCTGGCGAGGGCTTTCCCCGCCACCGGAGCCGGCGACGCGGCGAGACGTAAGCATCTGATGCTTATGGAGATCCGCGTCGAGCAACGGCGGCGCGGACCTCCGCAACCCGCCGTCGGAGCAGGCGAGCCGCCGAAGCAAAAAGATGTTTCTGGCCTCTGCCTTGCAGATGTTGATCCGCATCTTTCCGTAGCCGCCACGACCGTGGCAGACCGTCCCCCGGCGCCTCCGTCATGAGCCGGTCCTCAGCGGTGCTTTTCGATATTTTTCGTCCGCACGGCGCTCTTCTGGTCGGCTCCTGCCTGGTGGCGCTCGTCGCGGTCGCATCGGCCTGTGAGACGCGCGTGCCCGTGGATGACCAGCGGTTTCCGGGCGATCTCCTCTCGCACGAGGTTTCCCCGCTGATCCCCGGCGTGGAGAGTCCGCTGGAGCGGACGCTCGCCCGCGTCGCCGCCGCGGCGACCTTCCCGGAGGACGGCCAGTGGCTGATGCCGCTGCGCGACCATGCGGGCACCCGCTACAGCGGGCTGGACCAGATCGACACCCGCACCGTCCGTGATCTGCGGCTGGAGTGGATGTACGACTTCCAGCTGGTCGGTGGGCAGGAAGCGACGCCCATCGTCGTCGACGACATGATGTACGTGGTGACCTCCTTCCCCAACCAGCTGTATGCCTTCGATCTGACGCGGCCGGGCCCCTCCGTGAGCTGGGTCTACGACCCCGAGCCCGAGCGGGCCTCCCGGGGCGTGGCCTGCTGCGACGTGGTGAACCGGGGGGCCGTGTACGCGGATGGGATGCTGATCTACGCCACCCTGGACAACCATGCCGTGGCGGTGGATGGCACGACGGGGCAGCAGGTCTGGCGGACGCGTCTGGGCGACATCCAGATCGGGGAGACGATGACCATGGCCCCGCTGGTGGTGCGGGACAGGGTCTTCCTTGGCAACTCGGGTGGCGAGTTCGGGGTGCGCGGATGGTTGAAGGCGCTGAGCGTGGCGACGGGCGAGGTGCTCTGGACCGCATGGAGCACCGGCCCCGACAGCGACGTGCTGATCGGTCCCGGTTTCCGACCCTTCTATGCGAGGGACCGGGGTCGGGACCTGGGCGTCACCACCTGGCCGGCGGAGCACTGGAAGATCGGTGGCGGCACGGTGTCGGGCTGGCTGAACTACGACCCCGAGCTGGACCTGCTGTATTACGGCACGGCCAACGCGGCGCCCTGGAACCCGGACCAGCGGCCCGGCGACAACAGGTGGGCGGCCACTCTCTTCGCCCGCCGACCGGATACGGGCGAGGCGATCTGGGCCTACCAGTGGGATCCCGGCAACGTGTTCACCTGGGACGGTGTGAACGAGAGTACGCTGCTGGACATGCCGGTGGCCGGCCGGATGAGGCGGGTGCTCGTACGTGCCGAGCGTAACGGCTTCGTGTACGTGATGGACCGCGCGACGGGCGAAGTACTGCACGCCGATCCGTACATGCACAGCACGGTGGTACGGGGGGTGGACACGCGCTCGGGCCTGCCGATCATGGACCTCTCACTGAAGCCGACGTACGGCCTCACCCGACACGGGATCTGCCCGGCGGTTCCCGGAGCCAAGAACAGGGAGCCCACCGCCTTCTCCCCGCGCACCGGGCTGCTCTACATCCCCGCCAACAACCTCTGCATGGACGTGGAGGCGATGGAGGCGAACTTCATCGCCGGCACGCCGTACCTGGGCGCGAGCGTGAAGATGTACCCGGGGCCTGGCGAGCACCGCGGCGAGGTGATCGGGTGGGATCCGGTGAACCGGCGGAAGCGGTGGGTGATCCGGGAGAAGTTCGTGACCTGGAGCGGCCCTCTGGCCACCGCGGGCGACCTGGTCTTCTACGGAACGATGGATCGATGGCTCAAGGCCGTCGATGCCCGCACGGGTGAACTGCTCTGGCGGTACCAGACGCGCACGGGGATCATCGCCCCTCCGATGACCTTTCGTGGCCCGGACGGCCGGCAGTACATCGCGGTGCTGGACGGGCCGGGCGGGTGGGCGGGCTCGGTGGTGTCGGTGCCGCTGGACCCCCGCGACCAGACGGCCGCCAGGGGGTTCGTGAACGCGATGTACGATCTGCCGCAGTACACCGGTCGCGGCGGGCACCTCTACGTGTTCGCGCTCCCGTGACGCGACTGCGGCGGCGGCTCCTCGCTGTGGCGGCACTTGTTCTCGCCCTGCTTCCGGCGCCCGGCTGCGAGCGACATCGCTTCGGCGACGCCGAGCACGTTACGCTGGGCGACGAGTGGCGCGACATCGCGCCGCGGCTCCGCGCGGGTCCGCCGGAGCAGGCCACGCCGGTGGTCCGTACACAGACCCTCCCGATCGACAACCCGTACGAGGGGAACCTGAAGGCGATCCAGGAGGGGAATCGGCTCTACCGCTGGATGAACTGTCTCGGCTGCCATGCGGAGGGTGGCGGATCCATCGGGCCGCCGCTCTGGGACGACCAGTGGCGTTACGGCGGGCGCGGGATCGACATCGCGCAGTCGATCCTGGACGGGCGCCCGGACGGGATGCCGGCCTATCGCGGCCACCTCCCCGAGCAGGAGCTCTGGAAGATCGTCGCCTACGTGCAGCAGCTGGAGCCGCGCGGCGGATACTTCCGGGCAGGTGTGAGATGAGGAGGGCACCGTCGTTCCTGGCCGGCGCGGTCGCGGCCGGTCTGATGTTCGGGGGATGCTCCCGGTGGGATCCCTACGAGCCCGGCGAGCACCGGACGGTGGCCGGCGGCCGGGCGAGCGAAGCGCCGTCGCTGATGCGCGACTACGGCTGCCACAGCTGCCACACCATCCCCGGCGTGCGTGGCGCCGACGCCCGCGTGGGCCCGCCGCTGGGCGGGTTTGCGGACCGCCGTTACATCGGCGGGCGGGTGCGCAACGAGCCGGACGACCTGGTGCTCTGGATCCTCAACCCGCAGGTGCTGAAGCCGGGCACCGCGATGCCGAACCTGGGAGTGTCGGGTGAGCATGCCCGCCACATGGCCGCCTATCTCTACACCCTCCGGTAGACGCGTGGATCGAGCAGCCGGGACCCGGCGCGGGGGGAGCGGCCTCCATCCTCCCCCGGTTCAGCAGGCTTCGCCCTCAGGGCGAGGGCGCCGCGCTCATCCGGCGCTCGCGCTCCTTCTTCTCACGAGTTGCGTCGGGCAGGCCTCGCAGGACGTGCTCGCTCCGAAGGGCCCGCAGGCGGCGCGCATCGCCGACTTCTTCTGGGTCAGCTTCGGCCTCGCGGTCGTCGTCTTCATCGCCTTCTTCGTCATCTTCGGCTACGCCTTCCATCGCGCGCGCCGCCGGCAGCGGCGCGGCGAGCCCAGCGAGCTGCCGCCGAAACATGGCAGGAACCTGGTGCTCTGGGGCGGATTCGTGCTGCCCACCGTGATCCTCCTGGCGCTGCTGGTCTTCAGCGCCTACACGGACCGCCACATCGCCCGCTTCGGGCGCATGCCCGGAGACGATCCGCTCACCATCCATGTGATCGGGCACCAGTTCTGGTGGGAGATCCGGTACAGCGACCCGACCAACCGACACCGGGAGTTCATCACCGCCAACGAGATGCACATCCCGGTGGGCCGGCCGGTGAAGCTGGTGCTCCAGTCTCGGGACGTGATCCACTCCTTCTGGGTGCCGAACCTCCATGGCAAGACGGACCTGATCCCGGGCCGCATCAACGACCTGGTGGTGCAGGCGGATGAGCCGGGCACCTACCGGGGGCAGTGCGCGGAGTTCTGCGGCGTTCAGCACGCGAAGATGGCCATGCTCGTGATCGCCCGCCGCGAGGCGGAATTCGCCGCCTGGTGGGATCAGCAGCTTCGCCCGCACGGTACACCGGCCGACTCCGCCGCCGCCGTCGGCGAACTGGTGTTCATGAGCCGGGGGTGCGCCGTCTGTCACACGGTGCGCGGCACCAGCGCCCGGGGCACCACGGGCCCGGATCTCAGCCACTTCGGCCAGAGGCGGACCATCGCCGCCGCCACCATCCCGAACACCCGCGGCCACCTGGGCGGCTGGATCGCGGACCCGCAGGGGATCAAACCGGGCAACTTCATGCCGGCCGTCGCACTCGATGGGGACGAGCTCCGCTCTCTTCTCAGCTACCTCCACAGCCTGCGGTAATCATTTGGCGACCATCGATCCCGTTCGCAGCCATCTCGCCGGAGACGAGGCGCTCCTGGTGCGCTCGTGGGCGGCGCCGCGGGGGTTCTTCGGCTGGTTCACCCAGGTGAACCACAGGCGGATCGGGCGCCGCTACATCGCCACCGGCCTCTCGCTCTTCCTCCTGGGCGGGCTGGAGGCGCTGGCGGTGCGTACGCAGCTGGCCGTGCCGGAGAACGACTTCCTGGGTCCGGAGCTGTACCGCCAGGTGTTCACGATGCATGGCGTCACGATGATGTTCCTGTTCGCCGTGCCGATCATGATCGGGATCGGGATCTACCTGGTGCCGCTGATGATCGGCGCAAGAGAGATGGCGCTGCCGCGCCTGAACGCCTACGGCTACTGGGTCTACCTGATCTGCGCCGTGATGCTCTATGGGGCCTTCATCGCGCGGGTGGCACCGAACAGCGGATGGTTCAACTACCCGCCCATGACGCGCAGAGAGTACGAGCTGTCGCTGTCCATCGACGTGTGGAACGCGGTGGTGCTCTTCCTGGAGGTGGCGGCGCTGATCGGGGCGCTGGGGCTGATCATCACCATCTTCAAGATGCGGGCACCGGGGATGTCGCTGAACCGGATGCCGCTCTTCGTCTGGTCGATCCTGGTGATGGCGTTCATGATCGTGTTCGCCATGCCCACGCTGATGACCACCACCATCTTCCTGACGATGGACCGGGTGGTGGGGGCGCACTTCTTCAACCCCGGTGGGCAGGGTGACCCCCTGCTCTGGCAGCACCTCTTCTGGTACTTCGGGCACCCCGAGGTCTACATCATGTTCATCCCGGGGCTCGGGGTGGTTTCGACGGTGATCGCCGCGAGCGCCCGGAGACCGGTCTACGGCTACACGCTGGTGGTGCTCTCGCTGATCGCCACGGGTGTGCTCAGCTTCGGGCTCTGGGTGCACCACATGTACGCGACCGATCTGCCGAAGCTCGGCTTCACCCTCTTCACGGCGGCCAGCATGCTGGTCGCCATCCCCACCGCGGTCCAGTTCTTCTGCTGGACCGCCACCATCTGGGGGGGAGGCCGCGATTCAACGTGGCGATGCACTTCGTCATCGGCTTCTTCGTCATCTTCCTGATCGGCGGGATCACGGGGGTGCAGCTGGGCTCCGTACCCTTCGACCTCCAGGTGCACGACACCTTCTTCGTGGTGGCACACTTCCACTACGTACTGCTTGGTGGCGTGGTGTTCCCGCTCTTCGCGGGCATCTATTTCTGGTGGCCGAAGGTGACCGGGCGGATGCTCTCCGAGCGGCTGGGGAAGGTGAACTTCTGGCTGATGTTCCTCGGCGTGCACCTCGCCTTCTGGCCGCAGCACCACCTCGGCTTCATGGGGATGCCGCGTCGCGTCTACACCTACCTGGAAGGAATGGGGTGGGGAGAGTTGAACATGCTCTCCACCGCGGGCGCCTACCTGACGGCCGCCGGCGCGCTGGTCTTCCTGATCAACGCGGCGCGCTCGCTCCGGGGCGGCGTGCCGGCGGGTCCGAACCCGTGGGGCGCGGAGACGCTGGAGTGGAGCGTGAGCTCACCGCCACCGCCGTACAACTTCCGCTACCCGCCCACGGTCTCCAGCCGTTCGCCGCTCTGGGATCCGGACTGGGACCGCCAGCCCATCGTGATGGGGCTCCGCGATCACCAGCGCGAGTGCCTCTCCACCACGCTGCTGGACGCACGACCGGACCACCGCGAGGTGCTCCCCGGCCCCAGCATCGTTCCGTTCCTCACGGCGCTCGCGACCGCCGTCCCCTTCATCGGTCTCATGTTCGCGCAGCAGCACTGGGTGCCGATCGGCTCGCTGCTCACCTTCGTGATGATCACCATCTGGGCGTGGCCCAACGACATGGCGCCGCGTACGGAGGAGCCCGGGGGACCGGAGCACCGGCTCGCGCGGCAGGAGAGGGAGATGGAAGAGGCCATGGAGGAGGCGGGCGGATGACACAGCGACTCGCGCTCGACGTATCGGATTATCCGGCCCTGGTCCACGGGCCTCGGGGGAGTCTCTGGTGGGGGATGCTGGGCCTGGTGATCATCGAGGTGGTGGTCTTCGGGATGCTCATCGTGAGCTACTTCTACCTGAAGTTCCACTCCCCTTTCTGGCCACCGGCCGGCGAGGAGCTCCCTCAGTTCCTGCTCCCGACCATCAACACCCTGGTTCTCATCGGGAGCAGCCTCGCGATCGGGTACGCGGACCACTCGATCAGCGAAAAGGGCGACCAGCGCGGGCTCAGGATCGGACTGATCGGCTCCTTCGTTCTCGGACTCGCCTTCGTGGTGCTGAAGGTGGTGGAATACGCGGACGTGGGCTACTTCTGGGACAGCCACGCATATGGCTCCGTCGTCTGGACGATGATCGTCTTCCACTCCTCGCACGTGGTCTCCGTGCTCATGAAGACGGTGGTCGTGCTGACGCTGGCGTACAGGGGTTACTGGACGCAGGAGCGCTGTCAGGGGGTGAAGGTGAACGGGCTCTACTGGCACTTCGTGGTGGTGATATGGATCCCCCTCTACATCACGATCTACGTCGTTCCACGCATTCCGACCTTCTGAAGGGTGACGAAACGCGATGCACACGATCTCCCATCAGGAGCTGCACGAGCCGGTGAGCACCTGGAAGCTCTGGTACGCGGTGCTGATCGGCGCCGCGGCGTGGAAGCTCCAGCTCGTCGTATTCTATGTGCTGGTGCCGTACGCCTGCTGGCACGGGCTGCCGATCCTGATCCACATCTCCTCGCTCACGGCGCTGCTGCTGGCGCTGAGCGGCGGCTGGACAGGGCTGGAGAGCTGGCGCAGCGCGGGCCGCACCATGGAGACGGAGATCGAGGGCGTCCACGCGCGCAGCCGCTTCATGGGGCTTTCGGGGATGATCATGGGGCCGTTCTTCGGGCTCCTGATCATCGGGCAGTGGATTCCGATCCTCGTGCTGAGCCCGTGTGATGGGATCGCCTGAGTCTGGTGCCGCGCGGGACGCAGAGAGTGGGTTTCGGACACCGCTTAGGTGGGGGCGGCATCTCACCCTGGTGGTCGCGGTCCTGATGGTCGTGAGCGGCTGCAAGTCACCGCGCGATGCGCGTCAGCACGCCGAGGGCGACATCACCGGCCGGTGGTCGGCGAGTTCCGTGGCCGTTGGTCCCGGCGGAGATCGGAGATCGGGTGAGATACGAGGGGCGAGTGCTGGACATGAAATCGATCGTCGGTGCCATCGTGTGGGAGCGGGACACCATCCCCGTCAGTTTCACGCGCCGGTGAGCCACCCGTGCGCCGTTCACCTCTGGAAGCGATCCTGATGCTCGAGCCCGCTGATAGGACCATCGATCGGAACCGCCAGGCCCGCGGACCGGCGGTTCGCCGGGCGGTTGCCGCCCTGGCTCCGGGGCTGCTCGCCCTGCTCCTGCTGGCCGGATGCGACCGCGGCGACGACCGGCAGACGCCGGTGGAGCAGCTCGGGACCGAAGTGCTCGGCCGGCCGACCGGCGCCGCCCCGCAGGCGGGCGACGCGGAGGACGGGCAGTGGCACGATGGCGGCCAAGAACCACCAGAGCACGCGCTTCAGCGGGCTCAGCGAGATCACCACGGAGAACGTCGTCGCAGCTGCGCGCTGGCCTGGACCTTCTCCACGGGGTGCTGCGCGGTCACGAGGGCGCGCCGCTGGTGGTGGGGAGCACGATGTATCTCGCCACCCCCTTCCCGAACCACGTCTTCGCGCTGGACCTGTCACGACCGGGGGCACCGCTCCGGTGGAAGTACGAGCCGCCGGTGCAGCGCGCCGCCGCAGGGTGTCGCCTGCTGCGACGTGGTGAACCGCGGGGCGGCGTACTCCGACGGCCGCATCTTCTTCAACACCCTCGACAACCAGACGGTCGCGCTGGACGCGGAGACCGGCGAGGAGGTGTGGCGCACCCTGCTCGGCGACATCAACCGCGGCGAGTCGATGACCATGGCCCCGCTCGTGGTGAAGGGACAAGGTGCTGGTGGGCAACAGCGGCGGGGAGATGGGCGTGCGCGGCTGGCTCACCGCGCTGGACGTGGCGACCGGCGCGATCGCCTGGCGCGCCTACAGCACCGGGCCCGACGAGGAGGTGCTGATCGGCCCCGACTTCCAGCCCTTCTACGAGCAGGACCGGGGCGAGAACCTCGGCGTCACCACCTGGCCGCCGGATGCGTGGCGGGTCGGCGGCGGCACCGTGTGGGGGTGGATCTGCTACGACCCGGATCTCAACCTCATCTACTACGGCACGGGCAACCCGGGCCCGTGGAACCCCGAGCAGCGCCCGGGCGACAACAAGTGGACCGCCGGGATCTTCGCGCGCGACGTCGACACCGGTCAGGCGCGCTGGTTCTACCAGTGGATCCCGCACGACGAGCACGACTACGACGGCGTGAACGAGAACCTCCTGCTGGACCTGCCCATCGAGGGGCAGATGCGGCGGTGCTCGTGCGGCCGGAGCGGAACGGCTACGTCTACGTGATGGACCGCGCCACCGGCCAGGTCCTCTCCGCCGATCCCTTCGTCCACATCACCGCCTCCCTGGGCGTGGACCTGCAGACGGGGCGGTACATCCCCAACCCCGAGAAGGCGCCGAAGGTGGGCGTGGTGACGCGCGACATCTGCCCTGCCGCGCCGGGCGGCAAGGACTGGCAGCCGTCCGCCTTCTCGCCGCGCACGGGCCTGCTCTACATGCCGCACAACAATCTGTGCATGGACTTCGAGGCGTGGAGGCGAACTACATCGCGGGCACTCCGTACGTGGGCGCCAACGTGGTGATGCGCGCCGGCCCCGGCGGGCATCGCGGCGAGTTCACCGCCTGGGACCTCGTGGGGCGGCGGGCGGTCTGGAAGATCCGCGAGCGGTTCCCCGTCTGGAGCGGCGCGCTGGTCACCGCGGGCGACGTGGTCTTCTACGGCAACATGGAGGGGTGGTTCAAGGCGGTGCACGCGCTCACGGGCGAGCTGCTCTGGGAGTTCAAGACCGGCTCGGGAATCATCGGCCAACCGATCACCTACCGGGGGCCGGATGGCCGGCAGTACGTCGCGATCTACTCCGGCGTGGGCGGCTGGCCCGGAGCAGTGGTGGCGGGCAACCTCGCACCCCGGCGACTCCACCGCGGCGCTGGGTTTCGTCGGCGCCATGAGCGATCTCCCGCAGTACACGGAGACGCGGCGGCACGCTCTACGTCTTCTCACTGCCATGAAACGCTCCGCTCTGGCACTCCTTCTGGCGCTCGGGCTCCCCGGCTGCGCCGAATCGCGAGCGGCCGCGGTGCCGCGAGCTGCGGGTCTGCTCCGATCCGAACAACCTCCCCTTCAGCAACGATCGGGAGGAGGGCTTCGAGAACCGGATCGCGAGGCTGATCGCCGATGAGATGGGCGCCGAACTGAAGTACACCTGGTGGGCGCAGCGCCGCGGCTTCATCCGCAACACACTGCGCGCGGGCGATTGCGACCTGATCGCGGGTGTTCCCAGCAGCATGGAGATGGTGCTGGCGACGCGACCCTACTACCGCTCCACCTACGTCTTCGTCTACCGCAGTGACGCGGACTTCGAGGTCCGAAGCTTCGACGACCCGGTGCTGAAACGGGTCCGGGTGGGAGTGCACCTGATCGGCGACGACTACGCGAACACGCCACCCGCGCACGCCCTCTCCAGCCGCGGCATCATCGACAACGTCGCCGGTTTCCGGATCTACGGCGACTACACGGAGGAGAACCCGCCCGCCCGCCTGATCGAGGCGGTGGCGAGCGGTGAGGTGGACGTGGCGGTGGCGTGGGGACCGCTGGCCGGCTTCTTCGCGCGCCGCTCGCCCGTTCCGCTGGAGGTGGTGCCGGTCTCGCCCCAGATCGATCTCCCCTTCCTGCCGATGGTCTTCGACATCTCGATGGGGGTGCGGCGGGAGGATGTGACGTTCAAGGAGGAGATCGAGAGGATCCTCGACGCGCGGCGGGCGGAGGTGGAGGCGATCCTGAACGAGTACGGCGTACCAAGAGCCGGCTCCACCCGCGCGAGAGGAGGATCATGAGACCGCCTGTCATCGCCGGCCGCCGGGCCGCCGCGCTGCTCCTGCTCGTGCTCGCCATCGGCCTCGCTTCGCCGGGGTGCGAGCGGGAGCGCAGAAGCCAGCGCGAACTGCCGCCGGGTGCGGCCGCGTTCCCCTCGGTTCAGAATGTGGATCTGGTCGCCGGACCTCCGCTCGTGCAGGAGTTCGCCGGGGCCTATCAGGAGAACCGCTGGGCGGTCTCTCAGGGGCACATGCTCTACGTCCAGTTCAACTGCGCCGGTTGCCATGCGCCGGGAGGCGGCGGGGGGATCGGCCCGCCGCTGGTTGACGACCACTGGATCTACGGGAGCGAGCCGGAAAACATCTTCGAGACCATCGTGAAGGGTCGCCCCAACGGGATGCCCGCCTACCGCGGCCGCATCGCCAATGCGCAGACGTGGCAGCTCGTGGCCTACGTTCGGTCGTTGAGCGGCCTCACCCCAAGTGACACCCGGGTCGCGCGCACCGACAACATGCAGCAGACCCGGCCGGAACGCGCCGCGCCCGCACGCGTGGCGCCCCTGTCTCCATGATGGATTCGTCCGCCGGCTCAGGAGTGCGATTCAGGCCCCGCCCGTGGCGGCTCTGTCGTGCCCTGACGATCCTGCTCGCGACGGGGGCGTTCGTCGGCTGCGAGGGGAATCTCTTCGCGTTCAACCCCGCGGGCCCGCAGGCGCAGCGAATCAGCGACCTCGGCTGGTTGATGATCGCCCTCGGATCTGCCGTCTACCTCGTGGTGATCGGTTTCCTCTTCCACGCTCTCCGGCGCGGGAGCCGGCGCGAGGTGAATGCGGCGGGTCCGGCGGCGGAGCGGAAGATGACCCGCTGGGTGATCGGCGCGGTGGGGGCGACGGTGGCGATCCTGCTGTTCGTGCTGGTCTTCAGCCTCCACACCGGTCGCGCGATCGGGACGTTCGGCGACGAGTCATCACTCACCATCCGCGTGGTCGGCCATCAGTGGTGGTGGCAGGTGATCTACGAGGATCCCCAGCCACACCGGACGGTGACCACCGCCAACGAGATTCGCATCCCTGTGGGCCGGAAGGTTCGGGTGATCGGCGAGTCGCGCGACGTGATCCACTCCTTCTGGCCGCCGAACCTGCACGGCAAGATCGATCTGATCCCCGGCTACCGGAACACCACCTACCTGCAGGCAGACAGGGCAGGAGTGTTCCGCGGACGGTGCGCGGAGTTCTGCGGGCTGCAGCACGCACGCATGGAGTTCCTGGTGATCGCGATGGACCACGACCAGTTCGCCGCCTGGTACGAGCGGGAACTGCTCCCCGCCCCGGAGCCCACGGATACGCTGCAGCAGAGGGGGCAGGACATCTTCCTCACCCGCGGCTGCGTGCTCTGCCATACCGTGCGGGGGACGCCCGCGGGAAGTCGTTTCGGGCCCGATCTCACCCATCTCGCGAGCCGCCGTACACTGGGGGGGAGTCCTTCCGAACAACCGGGGGAATCTGGGCGGGTGGGTATCGGATCCGCAGGGGATCAAGCCCGGCGTTCACATGCCGCCGACGCAGCTGGAAGCCGCCGAGCTCAATGCCCTGTTGAGCTACCTGGAGAGCCTCAAGTGAAGGTGAGGGCATGTGACACCCGCTGAACGACCCGGCGAGCAGAGCGCCCCGACCCGCGAGGGCGACCCGGTCCCCCGCGGACTGCTGGACCCCGCGGAGCGCGCGAAGCTCGAGCGAGCCTGGCACGACCAGCCCGGCCTGATCGGGTGGTTGACCACCCTGGACCACAAGTCCATCGGGAGACGCTACGTCGCGGCCACCTTCATCTTCTTCATACTCGGCGGGCTGGAAGCGCTGATGATGCGCATCCAGCTGGCGAGGCCGGAGAACGGGTTGCTGGACCCGGACCAGTACAACCAGTACTTCAGCATGCACGGCACCACCATGATGTTCCTGTTCGGTGTGCCGTCCGTGCTGGCCATGGCGCTCTACCTGATCCCGCTGATGGTGGGAACGCGCAACGTCGCATACCCGCGGCTGAACGCCTTCGGCTTCTGGGTCTACCTGATCGGCGGGCTGCTCCTCTACAGCGGCTTCATCCTGAACACCGGGCCGGACAGCGGCTGGTTCAGCTACGTGCCGCTCGCCGGGCCGGAATACTCCCCCGGCAAACGGGTGGACGTCTGGGCACAGACGGTGACCTTCACGGAGATCGCGGGGCTGATCGCCGCGGTGGTGCTGATCGCGACGATCCTGAAACAGCGGGCACCGGGGATGACGCTGAACCGGATGCCGCTGTACGTCTGGTCCATCCTGGTCACCGCCTTCGTGGTGCTGTTCGCGATGCCGTCGGTGGCGCTGGGAAGCCTGATGCTCACGTTCGACCGGCTGGTCGGCACGCACTTCTTCAACCCCGCCGAGGGCGGCGATGCCCTGCTCTGGCAGCACCTCTTCTGGTTCTTCGGGCATCCCGAAGTGTACATCATGTTCATCCCCGCGACGGGCTTCGTCTCGGAGATCATCCCGGTGTTCGCGCGGCGGAAGATCTTCGGGCACACCGCGCTGGTCCTCTCCATCGTCGCGACGGGGTTCCTGAGCTTCGGGCTCTGGGTCCATCACATGTTCAACACGGGGCTGCCGCAGCTCGGCCAGAGCTTCTTCACGGCGGCGAGCATGATGATCGCCATCCCGAGCGGCGTTCAGGTGTTCTGCTGGATCGCCACGCTCTGGGCCGGGCGACCCCGGTTCGATACCCCGCTGCTCTTCGTGATCGGCTTCCTGGTGCTCTTCGTGTTCGGCGGGATCACCGGAGTCATGCTCGCCTCGGTGCCGTTCGACCAGCAGGCGCACGACACCTATTTCGTCGTCGCCCACCTCCACTACGTGCAGATCGGCGCCTTCGTCTTCCCGCTCTTCGCGGCCTTCTACTACTGGTTCCCGAAGTTCGCCGGGCGGACGCTCTCGGAGAGGGCGGGCAGGGTGAACTTCTGGCTCTTCTTCCTGGGTGTGAACGTCACCTTTTTCCCGATGCACTTCCTGGGGTTGATGGGGATGACGCGCCGGATCTACACGTATTCGCCGGAGACGGGGTGGGGACCGCTGAACCTGCTGGCGACCTTCGGCGCGGTGATGATCGCGGCGAGCGTTCTGGTCTTCATCGCGAACGTGGTATGGAGCTTCCGAAACGGTACCGTCGCCGGGCCGGACCCGTGGCGCTCCCACACACTGGAGTGGGCGACACCCTCACCGCCGCCTTCCTACAACTTCGCGCACATCCCCGTCGTGCAGGGGCTGTATCCGCTCTGGACCGGCACACCCGACCAGCCGGTGGTGACGGGCATGCATGCAGACCGTCGGGAGGTCCTGGTCACCTCCATGCTGGATGCGAAGCCGCAGTCGCTGCACACCCTCCCGGCGCCGACACTCTGGCCGTTGATCGCCACCGTCCCCGTCGGGGTCACCTTCATCGGCGCGATTTACACGCCGTGGGCGTTCGTCGTGGGGCCCGTTCTCCTGCTCCCGGCTCTGATCGGCTGGGCCTGGCCGAGGCAGAAGCCGCCCGGTGAGCGGAGCTTCCCGGAGGAGCCGGCATGAGACCGGAACGAGCCGCGCTCGACGTGGCGCACCTGCCGAGCGTGACGTTCGGCTCCAGGAGCCTGCTCTGGTGGGGAACGCTCGGGTTCATGCTGATCGAGGGGTTCTCGCTCCTGCTGCTGGCCGTCGCCTACTTCTACCTCAGGCGCCACTCGCCCGACTGGCCACCCGCGCCGCACCCCGCTCCGGACGTGCTGCTCTCGAGCATCAACGTGGTGCTTCTCCTGCTGCTCATCGTCCCGATGAAGGTGGTGCACGACGCCGCCAGACGGTTCGACCGCGGACGCGTGACAGCGGGGCTGCTGATCACCGCGGCGATGACGGTGCCCGTCCTGATTCTCCGGTGGATGGAACTTGACGCGCTGAACATCTCCCACGACACCAATGCCTACGGGTCCATCGTATGGGCGATCGTGGTGCTGCACGGCACGCTGATCGCAGTCGACCTGATGGAGACGGCCATGCTGGGTATGCTCTTTTTCGTGGGACACGCGCAGAAGAAGCACTTCGCCGACGCCGGTGAGGCGGCCCTGTACCAGAACTTCCTTTCCCTGGTCTGGCTTCCGCTCTACCTGATCATCTACTGGAGCCCGCGATTTCTCTGAGGGAAGGAGATGGCGATGCAGGGCGCGCGCGCCGAGATCCGGCATCTGAACGAACCTCGAGGCCTTCGCACCCTCTGGTTCGTGCTCCTCGCCGGCCCGCTGGCCTGGGTGGTCGGGCTGATGGTGGACTACAGCCTGGTGATGGTCGCCTGCAGCTCGGGTACCGTCGCTGCCCTCCACCTGGTTTCCGCGGCGACATTCGGGGTCGCGCTGGCCGGAGGGGTGGTGGGGTGGAGGCTGCACAGGCGCCTTGGGGAGAGATGGTCGGGCGAGGGCGGTGGCGAGCTCACCCGCAGCCGCTTCATGGTGGCGCTGGGTCTCCTCGGCAGCGCCCTGTTCGGCCTCACCATCCTGGCTCAGTGGCTGGGCAAGCTGTTTCTCCACCCCTGCATGGGGATCTGACATGAAGCGTTCACCGGCGCCCGTCGGCCTCGTCACCACGCACCGTCCGCACCGCGTCCAGGGTGCACGCATGGCGTTACTCGGCCTGGGCGTGGCCGCTCTGCTCGCGGGGTGCGGTGAGTACCCTCGCGCACCCGACCGTTCTCAGGCGGCACTGATCACCGGAGGCGATCCCCAGCGCGGCCGTGAGAAGATTCGCGACTATGGCTGCGGCGCCTGCCACACGATCCCCGGGGTGCGCGGGGCGAACACAAGGGTCGGCCCCCCCCTCTCCGGAATGGCGAGCCGGATGTTCGTGGCGGGGCTCCTCGCCAACAATCCGGAGAACATGGTCCTCTGGATCCGCCATCCCACCGCGGTGGACCCGCGTACCGCGATGCCGGACGTGGGGGTGACCGAATCGGACGCGCGCGACATCGCCGCGTATCTGTACACCCTGAAGTAGATGCGCCTGCACTGCCGAATCCTGCTTGCGGGGCTCGCTCTACTGGCCTGCGCCACGCGCGCCGCGGCGCACACGGAGCCGGTGGCGCCGGGCGAGATCTGGAGTGCCTGGAACCCAGACCCGTGGATCCTGCTGGCGATCGGATTGGCCGCATGCGCATACGCTTGGGGGACGGCATCGCTGCGTGCGCGGACCGGGCGGGGGCGGGTCATCGCCGACTGGCGATACTTCTCATACTGCGGTGGGCTGCTGGCGCTGTTCGTGGCGCTGATCTCTCCGCTCGATGCGCTGGGTGGCTCGCTGTTCGCCGCGCACATGCTCCAGCACGAGCTCCTGATCGTGGTCGCGGCGCCCCTTCTCGTACTCGGCCTCCCCCTTCTCGCGTGGCTCTGGGCACTGCCGCCCCGCTGGCGGCGACGCGTGGGTGGAGTGGTTCGCCGGCCGGTGGTGCGATCGGCCTGGGGTGCGGTCTCGCACCCGCTCGCGGCCTGGACGCTGCACGCAGCCGCGGTTCTCGTCTGGCACGCACCGGCGTTGTATCAGGCAACCCTGACCAGCGCGCCCGTCCACGCTCTGCAGCACCTCAGCTTCTTCGGAACCGCCCTCCTCTTCTGGTGGGCACTCCTCCATCCGGTGCGCTTCCGACGGCTGGGGCAGGGGCTCGGGGTGATGTATCTCTTCACCACCGCGCTGTACGGGAGTGCGCTGGGAGCGCTGCTGACCTTCTCTCCCTCACCCTGGTACCCGATCTACGAGGATCGCGCCCCCCTCTGGGGGTTCTCCGGGCTGGAGGATCAGCAGCTCGGCGGGCTGATCATGTGGATCCCCTTCGGTATGGTCTACACCGCGGTCGCGCTCCTCCTCTTCGCCTCATGGCTCCGCTCGATGGGGCCAGCCGACCCGATGCGCCAGCGGAGTGCGCCGGCCTGATCCGGGCCGCCTCAGCGCGGTGTGATCGCGATCCCCCAGGGGCGGCGGCCGGCACGGATCGTTTCCAACACCTCCAGAGTGGCGGTATCGATGACCGAAACGTCGTTGGAGAGACCATTCGCGGTGTAGACGCGAGAACCGTCCGGGGTGATCCCGATTCCCCAGGGGCGGCGCCCGACCTGAACCAGTGCGGTCTCCCGGAGCGTCGCGGCATCGATCACGGAGACAGTGTTGGAGTGGCCGTTCGCCACCCAAACCCGCCGACTGTCCGGCGATACGACGACTCCCACCGGCTTCGCCGTCCCCCCGTCGAGGTCCACCGTGGCGATCACCTCATGGCGGGAGACGTCCACCACGGAGAGACTCCCGCTGATCTCGTTGGTCACGTACGCGCGGTGGCCATCCGGTGAGAATGCGGCGGCCCGTGGCCGTACCTCCACCATGAAGCTGGCCGCGATGCTGTTGGTCCGGGTATCGATGACGCTGACCGTGTTGCTGGTCTCCGCGGTGACGTAGACCCAGCGACCGTCCGGACTGATCGCCACTCCCTCCGGCTCCACCCCCACCACCAGCGTTGCGAGCACCCGACCGGTGGTCAGGTCCAGCACGGTCGCGGTCCCGGCGTCCTCGTTGGAGGCGTAGAGCATCCGCCCGTCCGGACTGACCGCGAACGCTTCGGGATCGGAGCCGGCGGGGAAGGTCCTGATCAGCCGCCCCCGCGACAGGTCCACCACTGCGATCCCGTCGCCGTCCCCCTCGACGAATGGGTCGTAGTCGCTGAGGGCGACGTAGGCCAGGCGGCCGTCCGGGCTCACCTGGATGCCCCGCGGGCGCGCCGGCATCCGAATGGTCGAGACCACCCGGCCGCTGGAGATGTCGATCGCGGTGATGGTGTTCGAGTTCTCGGAGCTGACGAGGGTGTAGCTGCCGGGGGCCAGCGGGGCGTTTTCCGCGGGCAGCTCCAGCTCGTCGTCCTCGTCGCCGCGAAACTCCGCCGCCAGTTCGCCGGTGGCGGTGATCAGGTAGAGCGGCTGGGTCAGCTGATGGGAATCCGGGTCGAAGCGGAGCGCCTCACCCTTGTGTCCATCGAACTCGGCCTCCTCACGCAGGTACTCGACGATCGCCGCGGGATCCCCTCCGCCCATGCGCAGGGCCGATTCCCACAGGATCTTCACCGCCATCCAGTTGGCCCAGTCCTGCCCACCCGGCTGCTCACCGAAGCTCCGCACGAAGCGGTCGTTCAGCTGGGACGCCCCGTACCGGGCGAGGCCCGGGTGCCAGAGTGCGGATGACGCGACCACCGGTAGATTCGGGGCCGTGATCCGCCTCGCCCCCGTGGCTTCGCCGTACATCCCGTCGGTCGCCTCCACGTGGAAGGTGTACCCGGGCGCGTCCCTCAGCCCCTCCGCGCGGCACCCCGTGTTCAGGTACAGTCGCTGCTCCCGCTCGGCGAGATCGCTGAGCGTGCGGCAGATCTCCTCTTCCGAGCCGCCGATGATCGCGAACGCTCCCTGCCGGAAAAAGCGGCGAGCGGCGCGTTCCGCTTCACGAGCGTTGCCCGCGGTCACCGTCCGGAGCACGAAGCCGCGACCCAGCAGAGTCGCCGCGCGCTCCGCTTCGGCGGCGCCGAGCTCCGCCCCACGACGCGCGGCTTCGCCTCCCTCGCGCCCGAGGACCTGGCCCACCAGCAGCACCCCCTCCGCGGGAGCATCGTCGTCGGCACACGCCGCGGGCGGCAGGGCGCTCATAACGAGAAGGACGATGCGGAAACCCCAGTTCCTCCGGAAGGATGCGGGGGCACACGGGGCCGGGGCGACAGTGGGGAAACCCATTGGGGCTTTCCTCGTCTGGAGGGTGGTGGGTGGAACCCCGAAACGACGGATCGGGCGGTTCCCCACCATCTCGTCGTGGGCGGCTTCCACGCAACGGAGTCAACCGCGGCGGATCCTCGCCAGACAGAACGCGGTAGGTCGCCCGGGCCGTTTGACCCGAGATTGTCGGAGCGGAGGGGGAGTGCTCGCGCCGGTGTGAAGCACACCTGCGGAGGGGACGGGGGTGACAGGGATCACCCCCGCCGGGCCGGGTTCAGCCTCCCGCCGTCTCCTTGACCACCTCTTCCAGGGTGGTGATCCCCTGCTTGATCTTCTCCATGCCGTCCATGCGCAGCGTGAGCATCCCCTCCGCTATGGCCTGCTCCTGGAGTTCGGCGGTGGAGGCGCCCTGCAGGATCATCCTCCGCAGCGCGGGTGACATCGCCATGACCTCGTACAGGCCCTGTCGACCGCGGTAACCGCTCCCGCCGCAGGCGTCGCATCCGGCGCCGCGATGGAAGACGGTGCTGCTGGCCTGCTCCGGATCGATGCCGGCGGCGATCAGGTATTCGTCGGAATACTTCACCTGCTCCTTGCACCCCGAGCAGATGCGGCGCACGAGTCGCTGTGCCGTGATCAGGTTGACCGCCGAGGCCACGTTGAACGGCTCGATCCCCATGTCGATCATACGGGTGATCGTGGACGGGGCATCGTTGGTGTGCAGCGTCGAGAGCACCAGGTGGCCGGTGAGCGCTGCCTTGATCGCGATGCTGCCGGTCTCGATGTCTCGAATCTCACCCACCATGATGATGTTCGGGTCCTGCCGCAGGAAGGCCTTCAGTGCGGCGGCGAAGGTCATCCCGATCTCGGTGCGGACCTGCACCTGGTTGATCCCGTGGAGGTTGTACTCGACGGGATCCTCCGCGGTCATGATGTTCACCTCGTTGGTGTTGACTCTGGAGAGGGCGCTGTACAGCGTCGTCGTCTTGCCGGAACCCGTGGGTCCGGTGACCAGCACCATCCCGTACGGGTTCATGATCGCGTGCATGAAGTTCTTCTCCGCCTTCGCCTCCATGCCGAACTTCTCGAGATCGAGGGTCAGGTTCCCCTTGTCGAGGATCCGGAGCACGATCTTCTCGCCGAACAGCGTGGGCAGCGTGGAGACACGAAAGTCGATCACCCGCTTGCCGATGCGCAGTTTGATGCGGCCATCCTGCGGAAGGCGTCGCTCGGCGATGTTCAGGTCCGAGAGGATCTTGAAGCGTGAGATCAGCGCTGCCTTCATCTTGATGGGCGGCCGCATGATCTCCGCGAGCACGCCGTCCACCCGGTAGCGGACGCGGATGTCCTTCTCGTAGCACTCGAAGTGGATGTCGGATGCACCACGGGTGACGGCGTCGTTGAGGATGCCGTTGATCAGCTTCACCACCGGCGCTTCCTCGACCTGCGCCTGCAGCGCACCGACGCTGAACTCTTCCTCCTCGTCCTCCACGACCTCGATGTCGCTGTCCTCGTCGAACTGCTTGAGGAGGTCGTTGATCCGCTCGTCGGCCGAGTCGTATTCGCGCTCCACCAGCTTGCGGAGCGTGAACTCGCCGGTGATCACCGGCTCGATGTCGTAGCGGGTGATGAACTTCAGGTCATCGAGCACTCCCATGTCGCCGGGATCCGACATGGCGACCGTGAGCGTGCGCCCCACCCGTCGCAGCGGGAGGATGAGGTGCTTCATGGCCAGGTCGGGCGGGATCAGCTTGATCAGCTTCGGATCCAGCTTCACGCGCTCCAGGTCCACCGCGGGAACGCGGTGCTGTCTGGCGAGCGCGAGCGCGAGGTCCGGCTCCGGGATGAAGCCGAGCTTCACCAGCGAATACCCGAGCCGGTGACCACCGGCACGAGCGTCCTGGAGAGCCTTGTCGAGCTGTTCGCGAGAGATGAGACCGTCACGAACGAGAACTTCGCCGATCCGGGTGGCGTTGGCGACTACGGCCATAGCGGGGGTGTTCCGGGCAGGAAGGTGAAGCTGGAAATTACCGAAACCGGTGGCGGTGTCAAGGGTCGAGCCGGATGCGCGGCTCCAGGCGTTCCCGCAGTCCGGGCCCGATTCCCGGCACCTTCTCGAGGTCCGCCGGCGTGCGGAACGGGCCGTTGCGGGCGCGAAATTCCACGATGCGACCCGCGATCGCCGGGCCGATGCCGGGGAGCTGCTCGAGTTCGGCGGCGCTGGCGCGGTTCACGGCGATCGGCTCGCCTCCCGCCTGACCTCCTGCTGATGAGCCTTGAACGGCCGCGGCTGCACCACCGGCGCCCGCCCGCGCGTCGCTCTGCGCGACTGCGACCGGAGGCGGCGCCGGGGGGAGCGTGACCAGCGGCGCCAGCCCGGCGAGCATCGCCGGCCCCACTCCGGGCACCGCGTCCAGGTCGGCCAGGGTGCGGAAGTCGCCGCTGGCTTCACGGTGAGCGACGATCCTCCCGGCGAGCGCCGGTCCCACACGCGGCAGGCGCTGCAGTTCCAACGCGCTCGCGGTGTTCGGGTCGATCCGCTCCCCTTCCCGGAGCGGCCGGGTGCGGATCCGGTCGTCCTCCGCCCGTGCGAGCGCCGCCTCCATCGGCGCCGCTCCCGCCAGCCCCGCCTCTGCCGCCAGCCGGTCGCCACCCGGGGCACGATCCGCGAGGACCCGTGCCCCCGTCCCCGCCGCCAGCAGCAGCGCGGTGACGCCGAGAGCGAGCCGCTCCTGCGGCGTCACCTCCAGCATTCGCCTCACCCGCCGCGGTAGACCAGCTCCGCCACCACCTCCCCGACGATCCCGAGCGTGGCGGCGCTGGTGTTCTCCGGCACGTCCCGCGGAGTGTGCCAGTACCGGTTCCCGGGCCCGTACTCGAAGTCGATGATGTTCACGGTCTCGGATCCCGGCGCGGTTCAGCGGCACGTGGTCGTCCATGACGTGGCGTCCCGACGTGTTGCGGGAACACGCTCTCGTATCCCAGGGCGGCAGCGACCCCCCACACCCGCCGCGCCACTCGCGGTGCCAGATCCGCCGAGTAACCCTCGATCGGGAAGCTGGGTTCGTGGTCCCCGACCATGTCCAGCAGGATCCCGTACATCGGCGCGTACCCGGGAGGCAGATTGGCGGCGAACCAGCGGGATCGCCGAGGAGCATGTCCTCCAGTTCAGGCCCGAAGTCCTCCCCGTCCACCAGCAGGATGTCCACCCCGATGGGGGGCGGATCGCCTCGCAGCATCTCCGCGAGCTGGAGGAGCACCGCCGTCCCGGAGCCGCCGTCGTTGGCTCCGGGCACCGGCAGCGATCGCTCGGCCGGGTCGCGCGCGCCGTCCGAAATCGGCCGTGTATCCCAGTGCGCGAGCAGGAGGAGTCGCCGCCGCTGCTCCGGTCGGAAGCGGGCGAAGACGTTGGTGAGACGCAACGACTCGCCGGCCGAGGTGGTATGTACGAAGGGCTGCTGTGACCACCGTGTCCGCCCGTTCGCCGAGCCAGTCCAGCATCCACTGCAGCTGCGCCGCGTGACCCGGGGTTCCCGGCACCCGCGGCCCGAACGCCACCTGTCGCTCGATCAGTGCGAAGGCATCGTCGCCGGAAAAGCGCGGTCGCTCGATGGCGGCATCCTCCACCAGGTCGGCGGGGAACGCGCTCGTCTCCTCCCCCGCGCACGCGCCACCGAGGAGCAGCATCGCCAGCACGGCAGAAGCTCCCCACCGCCGGCCGTTCGCCCACGGGCGCCCCCCTCCCCTGTTCCAGTCAGACGTCACCATCGCTACCATCATTCCGATTTCCCGGTTCCCAAACGGTGGATCCGCGCGGGCAACCTCCGCGCGCGAACGGTGTATCACGCCGTCTGCCGGAGCCGCGCGCGTGCGCGCCGCCCCTTGCCCGGAAGGTGCCGTTCCGCGCCCGATCACGCAAACCCCGCGTTTGCCGCCCCGGTCACGGCCGGTCTCCGGAGGTGCTGAATCGCCATGGAAGCCGGCTGGCGCGGACCAGCAGCTCGCGGGACCGGCCGACCGGTGCCCGACCCGACGACCTCGACCCTCTTCCATTTCGCCCGTGTCCGTCCTCACGCGGTACCTGCTGCGCGCCCATCTGGGGCCCATGCTCTTCGCATTCTTCGCGTTGACGGGAGTGATCCTGATCAACACGATCGCCAAGGAGATGGCGAACCTCGCGGGTAAGGGGCTCCCGATGTCGCATCGTGGGCGAGTTCTTCGTGCTCTCGCTCCCCGCCAACATCGCGCTGACGCTGCCCATGTCGGTGCTCGTCGCCGTGCTGTACACCTTCTCCACCATGGCCAGCGAGAACGAGATCATGGCGCTCAAGGCGAGCGGCGTGGATCTCCGTCGGGTGGTGGCGCCGGTGCTCCTGGTGGCCGGCATCATCGCCGGCACCATGGTCTGGTTCAACGATCGGGTGCTGCCGGAGTCCAACTACCGCTGGCGTATGCTGATGGTGGACGTGGCGCAGACGAGCCCCCTGCTCGCCATCCGCGAGCAGACCATCAACCCGATCCAGGCGGCCAACGGCCTCTCGCATTACTACCTGCAGGCGAGCGAGGTGGACGCCTCGGCCAGCCGGCTCGGCGATGTGACCATCTACGACATCAGCAACCACGAGATCAACCGGACCATCTACGCCGACTCCGGCTTCATGGCGTTCGACCAGTCGCGTACCGACCTGGTGCTGACGCTGTACCACGGGCACATCAGCGAGGCCGAGTTCGGTGACCCGTCGGCCTTCCAGACCATGGAGTTCGAGCGGCAGATCCTGCGCATGCCCGAAGTGGCGCAGCAGCTGGAGCGGAGCACCGAATCCGCCTACCGAACGGACCGGGACATGACGGTGGGGATGATGCAGGCGCGGGTCGACAGCCTCCGCGCGGAGCTCGCCCTCGTCCGCACCATGCAGGCCGCCGAGATGCCGCCCAGCTCCGGCATCACGTCCGACCGTGAGACCCGCATGCGAACGCGCGCCTCGAGTACCAGATCCGCGAGTACCACTTCGAGATCCAGAAGAAGTACTCCATCGCGGCGGCCACGCTGATCTTCGTCCTCATCGGGGTACCGCTGGCGCTGCGGCTTCCCGCGTGGCGGCGTCGGGATGGTGATCGCCATCAGCCTGACCGTGTTCGCGATCTACTACGTGGGGCTGATCGGCGGGGAAACGCTCGCGGACGAGGGATACGTGCACCCGACGGCGTCTGCCTGGCTGATGAACGGGGTTTTCGGGGTGGCCGGTGTGCTGGGACTGATGGCGATCGGCCGGGAACAGTCCAGCTCGGCGTGGTGCCGGATGGGGTGATCTGCCGGCCTGGCTGCGGTTCCGGCGCCGGCGCCGGCCGGCGAGTCGAGCGGCGGAGGTGGGTCGATGAAGCTGCTCGACCGCTACATCTTCCGGCAGTTCACCACCACCTTCGTGATGCTGGTGATCGGGTTGCCACTCCTGTTCGTGGTGACCGACGTCACGGATCGTCTGGACCGCTACCTGGCTCGCGGCATCCCGTTGGGGCAGGTGGCGGTCTCGTACCTCTACTCGCTCCCGCAGTTCATCTTCTGGTCCATGCCGATCGCGGCGCTGATCGCGACCGTGTTCACGATCGGCAACATGACGCGACACCAGGAGATCGCGGCGGCCAAGGCGGGCGGGGTGAGCTTCCACCGCATGCTCCGTCCGATCCTGCTCCTCTCGGCGCTGCTGAGCGTGGTCGCGGTGGGGCTCGGTGAGCTGATTCCCGTCTCCAACCGGATGCGTGCGGAGGCCCTCGGCGAGCGCGCTTCGCTGTCGAGCACCATGCGCACCAACTTCGTCTATCAGACGTCGGACGGGCGGGTGCTCGCGAGCCGGCGTCTCGATCTGCACACGGGTGAGCTCACCAACGTGGTGGTGGAACGCGAGCCGCGGCAGGATCGCCTCGGGGTCCATGCGATCGCGCAGGTCGCACGGTACAAGGACGGCGACGGCTGGAGGATGGAGAACGGCAGGATGCGGCTTCTGGACGGCGCCGGATCCGAGCACTCGTTCACCTTCGCCAGCATGCGTCTCAACGGCCTGCGCGAGACGCCTTCCGATCTGCTCGCCGACCCGAAGAACCCGGAGGAGATGCGCTACGCGGAGATGGCGCGGTCCATCGAGACGATGGAACGCTCGGGCGGGAACGGGCGGGAGCTGCGGGTGGAGCGATCCACGCGCATCGCCCTGCCGATGGCGATCCTGGTGATCGTGCTGTTCGGCGCCCCGCTCTCCACCAGCTCCAAGCGAGGCGGTGCGGCGTACGGGATCGGCATCTCGCTGGCCGTCACCATGGTCTACCTGATGCTCTTCAAGGTCGGCACCGCGGTCGGGACCAGCGGCGCGCTGGACCCCATCGTCGCCACCTGGATGCCGAACGCTCTTTTCCTCGCCGCGGGCCTCGTGATGCTGGCACGCGTCAGGAGTTGATTCAGGCCGCCGCTCCCGAGTCGCCGCCCTGCGCCGGGGAACTGCTGTCCGTAGATTTCGTAGATTTCGCGGGTTTCATCGAGCCGATCCGCGAAATGTAATCTGCGGATCAACCTCCCGGACGCACCGCTTCGCCGATGCCGCGCAGGCGCCATCTCCTTCACCCGCGTACGGCATGCCCCTGCCCCCTGAGGTACTCGCGTGCCTCCCCGATGGTCGTCTCGCCGAAGTGAAAGATCGACGCGGCGAGCACCGCGTGCGCTCCGGAGTCCAGCGCCTCGCCCAGGTGAGCCAGCGTCCCCGCGCCACCTGAGGCGATCACCGGGATCTCCACCGCCTCGCTGACCGCGCGAATCAACTCGAGATCGTACCCTGCACGGGTCCCATCCGTATCCATCGAGGTCAGCAGGATCTCGCCGGCTCCCAGGCGCTCCACCTCCGTGGCCCACGCCACGGCATCGAGCCCGGTCGGTCGGCGGCCGCCATGCGTGTAGACCTCCCAGCGACCCTCATCCCGGATGGCACGCGCGTCGATCGCCACCACCACGCACTGCGTGCCGAAGCGCTCTGCCGCGCGTGAGATCAGCTCCGGCTCGCGCAGCGCGGCGGTGTTCACCCCCACCTTGTCCGCGCCCGCACCGAGGATGGCGTTGAAATCGTCCACACCGCCCACCCCGCCTCCGACGGTGAACGGAATGAAGATGGACTCCGCGGTGCGGCGGATCACGTCGAGCATGGAGGCGCGGCCCTCGTGCGACGCGGTGATGTCCAGGAAGACCAGCTCGTCGGCGCGCTCACGATCATAGCGGATCGCCTGCTCCACCGGGTCTCCCGCATCGCGCAGCCCCACGAACTGGATCCCCTTCACCACCCGCCCGTTCATCACGTCCAGACAGGGGATGATGCGCCTGGCGAGCGTCATCCGAGCTCCTTCAGCCGCGCCAGGTGGTCCGCCGTCAGTTCACCGCGGCAGATCGCTTCCACCGGACCACGGAGGTGAACCGCCCAGTCGTCCCGCACGGTCACCTCCAGCGTGCCGCCGGGCATGATCACCTCGATCGGGCTGCCCGCGACCAGGCCGCGCCTCGTGGCGACAGCGGCGATCGCGCAGGCACTGGAGCCGGACGCCAGAGTTTCGCCCGCCCCCCGCTCCCACACCAGCGCCTCCACCGTCACCGGACCCGTGGCGAGCGCGAACTGAACGTTGGTGCCGTGCGCGAAATGCGGGTGCGCGCTGATCAGTGGACCCAGCCGCCGCATCGCCTCCGGATCGAGCTCGTCCACCAGGATCACGCAGTGCGGATTGCCGAGCGACACCGTATTGATGGTCACTCGCTCCCCCGCCTCCAGCTCCAGCCACTCGCCCGCTCCCTCCCGGTCCGGGCCGGCGAGCCCGACGTCCTGCGTACGGAAGGTGGCGATCCCCATCTCCACCTCCACCATCAGTCCGGTGGCATCCCGCGAGACCACCGTCATCTCCACCAGTCCGCCGCGCGTCTCGACAGAGAAGGTGCGGCCGACCTCAACCTCGCCGCGGTCGAGAAGGTACGCGCCGAAGATGCGCAGGCCGTTGCCGCTCTTCTCCGCCTCCGTCCCGTCCGGGTTGAAGATTCGTACTCCGAACTCGGCCCGCTCCGACGGCACGCGCGCGAGCACCCCGTCACTCCCCACCCCGCGGTGCCGGTCGCACAGTAGCCGGATGGCCGCGGGAGAGAGATTCCCCGGAAACGCGGAGAATTCCAGCGCGAGGTAGTCGTTGCCGAGGCCGTGGGCGAGGTAGAAGTGCACGGGAAGGATTCAGGATTCGGGGATGAGCGGCCGGTCCTACAGCGCGGCGAAGTTTCCGAGGATCGCGCAGGCCCGCTTCCTGGCTCTTCTCGGGGTGGAACTGGATACCCCGGACGTTGTCGCGGCCCACGATGGTGGCGAAGGGCGAGCCGTAGGTGCAGCGGCCGAGGGTCTCCGGGCGGTCGCTCGCCGAGCAGTGCGTAGGAGTGCACGTGGTAGAAGTAGACGGGCGCGGGCCGAGGCGACGCCGCTCAGCACGGGATCGGCGGCGCCGCGACTCGGTGAACTCCACGGCGTTCCACCCGACGTGCGGGAGATGCAGATCGGTGGGGATGCGTCGGATTGTCCCGGGCAGGAGCCCGAGTCCGGGCACCTCCGGCGCCTCCTCGCTCCCCTCGTAGAGGAGCTGCATCCCGACGCAGATGCCGAGGAAGGGGCGCCCGGCGTCGACTACCTGCCGGACGGCATCGGCGAGGCCGGACTCCTCCAGGCGGGTGATGCACTGCCCGAAGTGGCCCTGTCCCGGGAGCACCAGGCGATCCGCCGCGCGCGCAACGGCCGGGTCGCTGGTCAGTGACACGGACGCGCCGGTCGTGCTCGAAGGCCTTCACCACCGAGCGCAGGTTCCCCGCGCCGTAGTCGAGCACCACCACGCGCTTCATCGCGCCTCCCCGGCGTACACGCTCACACGCATCCCGATCAGAGTGATCCCTTGGTGGACGGCACCGTCCCCTCCCGGCGCGGATCCACCCGGGTGGCCAGCATCGAAGCGCGCGCGCGGCGGCCTTGAAAGTCGCCTCCACCAGATGGTGCGCGTTGTCGCCGCGGATCGCGTCCAGGTGCAGCGTGATCCGCGCCTCCGTGGCGAAGGCGCGCCAGAACTCCGCGGAGAGCGCGGCGTCGAAGTCGCCGATGCGCGGCTGGTCCGCGGGTACATCGATCCGCGAAGTGGATGAAAGGGCGGCCCGAGATGTCCACGACGGCGCGGACCAGCGCCTCGTCGAGCGGCACCGTGGCGTCGGCGAAGCGGATGATCCCCGCGCTTTTCCCCGAGTGCCTCGGCGAAGGCGCCGCCCAGCACGATCCCGACGTCCTCGACCGTGTGGTGAGCGTCGATGTGGAGATCGCCCTCGCAGGCGACGGTCAGATCGAAGTCGCCGTGGCGGGCGAGGGCATCCAGCATGTGGTCGAAGAACCCGATGCCCGTGCGGATCTCGCTCCGGCCGCTGCCGTCCAGCTGCAGCTCCGAGCACGATCTCGGTTTCGCGCGTCCGTCGCTCACGGCGGGCGGTGCGGCTCATCGGCTCTCCTCCAGAATGGTCGCAAGCGCGGCGAGGAATGCATCGGTCTCCGCCGGACGTCCCGGCGTTCACGCGGAGGCATCGCTCCAGCATGGGGTACTTCGATACGTCGCGAATCAGGATCCCATGCTCGTCGAGCAGGCGGTCGGAACACGACACGGTGGTCCACTCCCGGCCGCTCCACGCGGAAGAGCACGAAGTTCGCCGCAGACGGGAAGGTCCGCAGCCCGGCCATCGCCCCGAGCCCTTCCAGCAGGCGGTCGCGCTCCTCCCGCGATCGAGGCGATCTGCGGCTGCAGCAGCTCGCGCCGGCGAAGCACCTCGGCGGCCGCGGACTCGGTGAAGAAGTTCACGTTGTAGGGCAGCTTCGCCTTGTTCACCTCGGCCACCAGCGCGGGGTGCCCGAGCAGGTACCCGGCGCGCAGACCCGCCAGCGCCATCGCCTTGCTGAAGGTGCGCAGCACCACCAGCCGCGGCCGTCCCTCGAGCAGCGGAATCGCGTCGTACCCCCCGAACTCGATGTACGCCTGATCGAGCAGGATCAGCGCGTCGGTCTCGTCGTGGATCCGCTCGATCTCCTCACGGCTCAGCGCGGTTCCGGTGGGGTTGTTGGGAGAGCAGAGGACCACGATCGCCGCCGTGCTCTCCCGGGCAGCGCCGACGATGGCGTCCACGTCGAAACGGAGACCCTCCGTGAGCGGCACGGCGACCACGCTGCCACCGCCCACCTCCGTCATCAACCGGTACAGCGTGAACGTCGGCTCCGGAATCACCACCGAGACGCCCGGGCCGACCACCACCGCCATCACCGCCTGGATAAGCTCGTTGGACCCGTTGGCGACCAGGATGCCATCGGTCTTCACCCCGGTGGCCGATCGCCACCGCCGCGATGAAGTCGGACGCGACGAAGGGCGGGTAGCGGTTCCACGGCGCGCCCCGCCAGCCGCTCCTGGATGCTCCGCTTCAACTCCGGCGGAACGTCGTAGGGGCTCTCGTTCTGGTTCAGCTTGATGCGTGGCTCCAGCCGCTCGAGCGTGTACGCTCCCAACCCGCGCACGCTCGGCTTCACATGCCGCAGCGCGCTTTCCGCGCCTTCCGTCGACACCTGTCCCCCCGCTCGGTGAAGATATTCGAGGTTCGATATTCGAGGTTCGAATATCGAACGTCGAATCATCGCATTCCTCCTAGGCCCCTCGCCCCTCCACCCGGATGATCTGATCCCGCCGCGTCCCCACCGACACGTACCATATCGGCGCGCCGGTGAGCTCCTCGAGCCGATGCAGGTAATCTCTTGCCCGCTCGGGGAGATCGTCCCAGGTGCGCGCCTCGGCCGTGGAGCTCTGCCAGCCGGGGAGCGTTTCGTACACGGGCTCCGCCTCGTCCAGCAGCCCGAGATCGGCCGGGAAATCGTCGAGCACCTCACCACCCGCGCGATAGCCGGTCGCGATCCTGATCTCGTCCAGCGTATCCAGCACGTCCAGCTTGGTGACGGCGAGTCCGGTGAGGCCGTTCACGCGGGCGGCATAACGCACCACCACTGCGTCGAACCAGCCGCACCGGCGCGGCCGCCCGGTCGTCGCGCCGTACTCGCCGCCGAGGTCGCGCACCCGCTCCTGCATGGGCGACGGGAACTCGGTGGGGAGCGGCCCCTCGCCCACGCGGGTGGTGTACGCCTTCACCACGCCCACCACCGCATCCACCGCCGTGGGCCCGATTCCCACGCCGAGCGCGGCGCCACCGGCGGTGGTATTGGATGAGGTGACGTAAGGATACGTCCCGTGGTCCACGTCGAGAAGTGCGCCCTGTGCTCCCTCCAGCAGTACACGCTGCCCCGCCTGTATGGCATCGTGGATCACGCGGCCGGTATCCACCGCCAGCGACATCAGCCGCTCGCGGATCGCCAGCACCTGCGAAACCAGCCGGTCGGCATCCACCCGCTCCTCGGAGGCGGTGGTCTGCAGCCGCCGGTTCACGCGCTCCGCCGCCGCGCGCAGCATCCCCTCGGCGCGCACTGCGTCGCGCAGATCGGCGACCCGCATCCCCTGCCGCGCCACCTTGTCCTCGTACGCCGGCCCGATCCCGCGTCCGGTGGTGCCGATCTTCTTCTCGCCCCTGCCCACTTCGGCGGCGCGATCCAGGATCTTGTGGTACGGAAGGAGGAGATGGGCCCGCGCGCTGATCCCCACCCTGCCCTCCGCGTCGATCCCGCGCGCCGTCAGCGCATCCAGCTCCTCGAAGAACTGGAAGGGATCGAAAACCACGCCGTTGCCCAGCAGGCACCGCCGTTCCGGATGCAGGATCCCCGAGGGGATCTGGTGCAGGACGAACTCCTCCTCGCCCACGTGCACCGTGTGCCCCGCGTTCGCACCGCCCTGATACCGCGCGACCACGTCCACCCGCTCGGCGAGCACGTCCACGATCTTCCCCTTCCCCTCATCTCCCCACTGGGAGCCGACGATCACTACACAGCGGTGGTTCATCTGGTTGGTATCTCTCGGTGTGCTCCCTGACGGCAGCAAAATCGGTTACTGGATACTGGTTACTGGATACTGGTTACTGGCCCTTCCGGATCGTTCGGTGCGCACCGACGGACAACGAGCGACGAACAACCAACAACCAGTGACCGGAAACCTGCAACCAGTCTCGGCTCTCCTCCATCAATCCTCCAGAACCGCCCGGTTCGCCTCCATTGCCGTTCGGGCGATCTCCTCGTCGAGCACGATCTCCTCGCTGCGGCGCGGGAGGAAGACGGTGAAGGTGGAGCCCTTTCCCGGCGCCGAGCTCACCCGCACCGTTCCCCCGAGCAGGTGGAGCAGCTTCTTGGTGATGGAGAGGCCCAGACCGGTGCCACCATACTCGCGCGTGGAGCTCTGGTCCACCTGGCGGAAATCCTCGAAGATCTTGGCGATGTCCTCCTCGCGGATCCCGATGCCGGTATCGGCGACCTCGATCATGATGCCGTCCGCTCCTCCCTCCGCATCCGTCGCCGGGCGCGCGTGCACGGTGATGTTCCCCTTGTGGGTGAACTTCACCGCGTTGGAGAGCAGGTTCAGCACGATCTGCTTCACCTTCGTCTGATCGGTCTCGAGGACGGGGAGCTCCTCCTCGATCCGGAGATGGAACTCGATCTCCTTGCGTCGCACCATCGGCTCCAGCGTGTGCGACAGCTCACGCAGCAGCTGCACGACGTTCACGGGCTCCACGTGCACCGGCATCTTGCCGGCCTCGATCTTCGCGAGATCCAGGATGTCGTTGACCAGCTCGAGCAGGTGCTGGCTCGCCGTGTACATCCGGCTCAGCGCCTCCTCCTGCCGCTTGTTGAGCTCCCCGTAGATCTGGTCTCGCATCAACGAAGTGTAGCCGAGCAGCGCGTTGATCGGGGTCCGCAGTTCGTGGCTCATGCTGGCCAGGAACTGTGACTTCAACCGGTAGGCGCGCTCCAGCTCACGGCTCTGCCACTCCAGCTGGCGGTTCCGCTCCTCGAGCTCCTCGGTGGCCGCGTCGATCCGCTCCTCGAGATTCTCGTTCAGCTTGGTGAGCTCGCCTGCGAGCCGCTTGTTCTCCACCACCTTGGTCTGGTCGTGGAGAATCGATACGATCGCGGACATCTCCGCGCGGTCGTTCATCACCTTGCCCGAGACGACCTCCGCCGGGAAGGAGCGGCCGGTATCGGGCTCGGTGAGCTGGAACTCCGCGACCCGTGTCGCGTCCGGGCTCAGCGTGAAATCGGAGATGAAGGACGAGAACTTGGTGTCGTTCGCCCTCACCGAGAGGCGCCGCCGCGACTTCAGATCCGCAGCCGAAGGCACCTCGAAGAGCCGCTCGGCCTCGCGGTTCATCAGAATGATGTTGGACTGATCGTCGGTGACCAGGATCGGGTCGCCGACGTTCTCCAGGATCAGGTTCAGGCGGTCACGCTCGCGTCGCGACTTCTGCTCGGTCGCACGCAGCCGCTTGAACTGCGCCTCCAGCTCGGTGGTGGCCCGCTTCAGGTCGGTCACGTCGCGGAGCACCGAAACCATGGTCTTCTCGCCCACGAGGGAGAGCGGCAGCGCGGTGGAGAGCACCTCGAAGAGAAGGTCGTTCCCTTCGGTGGGGTCCACCAGGTTGAGCTCGCGCGAATTCCCTTCCGCCACCCCGCCGATGGTCGAGCGGGTCAGGAAGGAGGAGAAGAGGAGATTGTTGATGTCAACCGCGCGCCGGCGCCCCTCACTGTCGTCCTCACGCGCCGAGAAGAGCGTCTCGGCACGGCGGTTCTCGAGGAGGATGTTGTTCTGGACGTCGGTGATCAGCACCGGGTCCGGCAGCGCGTTCACCAGCGAGGTGAGCAACTCCCGCTGCTGCTCGCTCTGTCGCTGGCCGGAGCGCAGCGTCTCCAGCCCGGAGATGCGGGCGAGAACCGCGCCGATGGCCGGCAGCTCCTCCAGCACACCGCCGAGCTCCTCCGGCTCGCGGTGATCGGGGCCGATCAGCAGGAGGCCGAAGCACTCCGGCTCGCCCGCCCCCGCGCCCGGAATGGGAAGGGCGAGGAACCGTCCACCGAAGGTCGGCTCCCCGCCCAGCTCATAGCGTACCGCCGCGGGGCGCCCGCTGCGATACGCGGCGACCAGCGGGTCCTCGACGTTCTCCAGCGGGATGGCGGTCGCGCCCACCACCGCCTCGTCCCACCCCATCCCCAGCACCCCCCGCAACATCTGCCGGTCGTCGAGCAGCACGATCGCCTGCCCCACCTCTGCGGTGGTCAGGAGTGCGTCGAAGAGGATCGACAGGGCCTCCGGGAGATCTCTCGCCCGGCATATGCGGGCGAGCGCGCTTTCCTCTCCCGTACGTCGTGCGGGCGCATGCACGGAATCAGCTCAGCGATTCCAGCTTCCGCCTGAGCTCCGCATTCTCGGCCATCATTCGATCCATCTCCGCCTGGGTTGGCGAGGGCGGTGCGAGCTCGCGCTGGCGGCCGGTCGAGGTGATCCCCACCGCCTCCGAGTACTTCAGGTAGGTGTCGATCGAGGCCACCACCACGCGGGCCTCCACCGTCACCAGGTCGATCCCGACCAGGGAAACTCGGACGTAGGCGTCGATCACGATCCCCTTGTCCAGCACTCGATCGAGAACGTCGATCAGGCTGGAACCACCGGGTGCTCTTTCAACGGCCATTGCGTGCTTTCTCCGATTTCGTGGTGTGATTACGATTCCGCGGCGTGAGCGGACCGGCTCCCCCGCCGCGGCATCGTCGGCCTCAGTCCGCGCCCTTCTCCGGCTCCCCCAGCTGCGCGAGGCGCCGCTCCAGCAGATCCACCCGCTCGCGCAGGGTACGGTTCTCCGTGTCGAGACGTGTGCGCTCCGCGTTGCCCGAGAGGGCGGAGTCGAACTTCCACCAGTCCAGCCCGATCTGCTCCGCCTTGTCGATGGAGCAGACGAGAAGCCGCACCTGGATGGTGAGGAGCTCCACGTTCGCCAGGTTCACCTTGATGTCGCCGGCGATCACGAGCCCCTTGTCCAGGATGCGGTCGAGCACGTCGACCAGCCCCTGCGACCGGGTCGGGGAATACGGGACTATGTCTGCCAAGGATCGTTCGCAGGAAAGAGTCAGAGAACCTTGCCGAGCGGTCCAAGATCGATGTTGAGCTCCTCGCCCGCAAGCCCGAACACCTCCTTGATCTCACCCATCTTCTCCTCCAGCTGCCAGAGCGCGAGACCCATCTTCTCGATCTGTTCCTCGCTGAGTTCGGGGTCCTCCATCCGGCGGATCGCCTGATGCTCGACGACGCGACGGAGGAGCTCCACGATGGTCAGCACCAGACGGGAGAGATCGCGGGCGACCGCTTCCGGATCGATGTCGATCTGCTGCGGGAGCCGGTCGGCCAGCTCGGTGAGTTCGGCGATCAACGCGTCGCTCCGGGGGTCGCTCGGTGGCTGTGTCATCCTCTCAGACGAAGGAGTAGGGCGCCCAGGGCCCCGTGAGCACCAGCTCCAGCTCCGGAAGCTCCTCCCGCAGCCGCAGCACACGTTGACGGTAGAGACCGACCTGCCCTCTGTGCACCAGATGTGCCACGAGTCCCACAACTCCTTCCCGCGGCAGCATTTCCCGGTGCACCGGGAGGTCCAGGTCGGCGAGCGCGCCGTCCACGCGGTCGAGGATCGCCTCCGCCCCGGCGTGCCGAGCCGCGGCGGTGTCGAGCTCTCTCCGACGCGCTTCCAGGTACTCGCGCCCCGTGCGCACGGGGGGGTGATCCCGTCCCTCGGAACCGGTCTCCGGCATGCCCCCTGTGTGCTCCCTTCCCCGGTCCGCCCCGTTCACACCGCCATCGGAACCCTCCCGCACCGATACGCGGATTCCCATCTCCACACGGTTCGCCAGCCGGTCCAGCGTCGTGATGAAGTCCCCGGTGCGCGCCGCGAGGGAGCGGCGCGCCTCGGCCTCGTGGGTGAATCGGGTGCCGAACCGGAGCGGGAGCGGTGTCGCGGTGCGAAGGGCGCTCCGTGTCACCGCATCGTGCTCGCGCAGATGCCCCACCGTCGGTTCGGGCCGCTCCGCCAGCTCCGAATACCAGAGGGCGAGGCCCGCCTCCTCCAGGCGCAGCACGTCTCCACCGGCGACACCACGCAGCCCCGCCTCCGGTGACGGATCGTCGGCCCGACGGATGCAGTACCCGTGCAGCACCTCAGCCGCCGCCGGGCTCGCCCCTGCCGGGGCCCGGGCTGCTGTCCTTCCGCGAGCGCGCCGTCTGCACGGAGGTGAGCACGGCGCTGAGCCCGAGGTAGACCAGGTCCACGCCGGCCACCGAGATGGTGACGTCGCCGGTGATCACCACCCCGCGGTCCAGCACCCGGTTGATCAGGTCCACCAGCGACTCCCGGTCGCTCTCGTCTTCCTCCCAGAAGGCGAGGTCGTCGGGAGCGAGCGAGACGTCGAAGATCCGGTCGAGATCGCGGTCAGCCGGCATCCTGCTCCACGAAGTGATAGGGGGGCCACGGCCCGGTAAACTCGACCTCGAAGCCGACACCGCCGAACTCGTGTGCGATGCGGCCGACCCGTTCCTGGAAGCCGGCGAAGCCATCGTCGGTCACCAGAAAGGCTGCGTGAAGGACGAGGGCGCGACCGGAATCCGCGCTCGCGGGCGGGATGGCGACCGTGGTGGCGCGTTCGGCGGCCTCCTGCAGCATCGCATAGCTCTGGTGAGCGACCCGCCGGGCCACGGTGCGCAGCTCCTCCGCGCGCACGGTCTCCATCCGCTTCTCCAGCAGGAAGCGCTTGCCGGGGCTGGCCTGCTGCAGCTCGGCGGCGTGGGTGCGCAGGGTGGGAGAGAGCGTGTCGATGTGCCTGCGCAGCTCCTCGTCCCGTCGCCAGAGCTTGATCCCCCACTCGCGCCGCCCCCTGAGACGCTCCAGGAGTGCGCCGAGTCGTCCGGACTCCGGCTCGAAACGCTCGGTCAGCCGGTCGCGTGAACGATGCAGCGAAAAGAGGCTCAGCGGTACCACGGGCCCGCGCTCCATGAACCAGTCCAGTACCCGCTCGTGGGCCACGCCCCGCGCGCCGACCCAGGAGAGGTCGCTGAGCTGCTCGTTGAGGCGGTCATCGGAATACTGCTCCGCGGGCACCTCGCTGATCACCGCCGACACGTCGCCCACGCGAAACAGGTGAACGGGCGAATCCTCCAGTCCGGCGAGGCCGTCCGGCTGCCCGGAGTCGGCGGGGACGACCGCGTAGAGATAGACCAGCGTATCCATCACTCGATGATCGGGAATCAGGAATCCACGGGCACGTCCGGTTCCAGCGCGCGCCACCCGCTGATGAAGCTCCGCAGCGACTGCGGACCGGCCGGACCTCCCTGCAGGGCGGGCGCAACGAACAGAGGCGCGCCGCGCGAGACGTAGATCAGGTCGCGCAGCCACTCCCCGGCAGCGGCTTCCGCGCCCACCGGAAAGGCACGATTGACCAGAAGCCCACCCACCGGCATGCGCATCGCGATCAGTCGCCGCAGGAGGCGATCCGTCTCCCGGAACGCTCAACGCTTCAGGCAGCGCGACGGCGAGGAACCAGGTGCGCTCCGGATCGGTGAGCAGCTCGCCGAGCTGCCGCAGCGACCGGGAGAGGCGGAGCACACGCTCCCCCATCTCACCCAGCCCGACGACCTCGCGGTATTTCAGGAGCAGCCGCATCAGCGCATGCGTCCACCGCAGCGCGAGTTCCGGCATCTCCAGCAGGCGCAGCAGGTGACCGGTCGGAGCGGTGTCGATTACCAGCGCCCCGTGGCGACCCTCCTCAAGCAGGTCCACCACTTCCAGCAGCGCCATCAACTCGTCGAGCCCCGGGGGGCAAGGTCGATCAGCCGCTCCACCACGCGACGGTCCGCACTGGCCGAAACTCCGCCGAGAAGTCCCTCGAAGAGGCGTCGGGACTCCGCGCGAAATTCCGTGCGGAACGCCTCCCAGGTGGCGGCGGCATCCAGCTCGCGCACCTCGAGCGCGGGAACGCCGGGCACCTCGCGCGGTTGATCGTCCACGGCGAAGCCGAGCACATCCCCGAGTGACCCCGCGGGGTCCGCGCCGAGGAGCAGGACGCTCCGCCCTCCCTCCGCGGCAAGCGATACGGCGAGTGCGCACGCCGCGGTGGTCTTCCCCACCCCACCCTTGCCGCCCACCAGGTGGAGGGTGCGGCCGGGCGGCGGAACGAAGGGGTCGGAGAGGCGCATCGGCGCGGTGCTCGAAACGACATCGGCGGGCACCGGCGCTGTGTCACGCAGCGCCTTTGCGTAGCGGCTCAGGCCGCGCACACCCACGGGCGGCTCCTCCAGCGGCGGCACGAACACCATGTTCCCGCCGCCCACGCCATCCGGCACCCGTTCCGCCCGGTTCACCACCACACCCGCCAGGGAGATGCCGAGCCGCTCCAGCTCGTCCTGCAACCGGCGGGTCTCCGCCAGCACCACCGGCTCTGCCGTGGAGACGAGCAGGAATCGCGTACGCACCGGGTCCCGCAGAAGCGCGTGGAGCGAGGCGAGGTCACGGTCCAGCTCCTCCAGCAGGCGCGTCACGTCGTCCCGAGGCACCAGCCCGGTCAGCGCGCCCGCCACGGCCTGGTGCTTCTCCTCCATCGCTTCCAGTGCCCCCAGCCACTCGCGCGCGAGTTCGGGTAGCTCCAGCAGGCGGAGCGTGTGACCGGTAGGCGCGGTATCGATCACCAGCCGTCCCACCTGACGGGAGGTGAGTTCCAGCAACCGCAGTAGCGCCGCCAGCTCATCCATGCCGGGGAGCGCGAGGTCCACGAAGCCCGCCACGTCGCCCTCGTCCAGGTAGGTGCCGCGCTCCACCAGGCGGAGCAGCGCGGCACGGCGCGAGCCGAGGAACCGCTGCCACTCGTGCTCCGCATCCACCTCCATCGCCTCCAGCCGCCCTCCACCCGCAATCGGCACCACCACCGGCTCCGGCCCCAGCTTCATCCCCAGCGCGTCTCCGAGGGAATGCGCCGGGTCCACCGAGATGACCAGCACCCGCTCGCCCGCCTCCGCCATCTCCACGGCCAGCGCCGCCGCGGTGGTCGTCTTCCCCACACCGCCCTTGCCGCCGACGAACAGCCACGGCGCGAGGGAAAGCATCGACAGCGAATACGGATGACGGATTATGAATTACGGACTACGGATTACGAATGCGGAGGGCGGCTCGCAGTTCGCAACTCGAAATCCGAGATTCCCGTTCACGGTTCGTCCTCCCAGTCGAAGCTGACCTCCACGCTCGCGCCCTCGGCCGAGGCGATGCCGCCGCGGCGTGGGGCGTCGACAGGATCATCGACGGGGCCGGTGTCGGGCGGAGCGATCGCGTGCTCGGCGACGGAGGGGTCCCCGTCGGGAGCGGGGGACTGCCGCACCTGAACGGGGCCACCGGAGGTCCCCATGCCATACTCCTCGCGCCACTGGCGCACTTCGCGGAGGCGCTGCATCAGCGCCTGCTCGCGCGCCACGTACTCGTCGTCGTCGATCTCACCGAGCTCCAGCTCCATCTGCAGGGCCATCAGCTCCTCCTTGATGCCCTGGTCGTCGGTGAGCTGCTCCCGCACCGTATCGTTCACCTTCCCGAGCGAAAACTCGATCAGGAACTGCGGCCCGGTCACGGGCCAGAACAGGAGGTGCTTGAGCAGACCCATCGATCAGCCGGTCGCCTTCTCCAGCTTGAGCTTGATGTTGACGAAGTTGTACGGCGGCCAGGGGCCCGTGTACTTGAAGGTGAGCAGGTCCTCGTACTTCAGCGAGATCGACTTCACGGCCTCGTCGAACGCCTTTTCCCGGTCGCGATCCACCAGGAAGGCGGCGTTGAGGATCATCCGGTCGCCGATCGGCTTGTTGGAGCGCGAGGCGACCGCCGCCGGCTTGAGCGCCTCGTGGATGTCGCGGACGTAGCTGTTCCCCGCATCCTCCAGAGCCGACTCCACCAGCCGGCCCAGCTGCATGCGCGCGAAGTAGGTGGAGCTCTGCGCGTTGCGGTTGATCTCGTCCTTGAGGCGGCGGATCTCGTCGTTCTCCTCCTCGATGGAGGCGATCACCTTCTCGCGGTCCCAGAGCACCTTCAGGCCGAACTCGATCTTGTCCTTCATCTTCTCGAGGACGTCGTCGAAGGCCTGGTAGGTGGACTTCAGCAGCTCGACGATGTCCTCCTCCGTGCGGAAGAGGGTGCCGAAGCTCATCGGGATCACCGTGTACTCGCGCATCACCGTCTCGTTCACGAACTCGTGCGCGAGCACGTTCTCCCGCGTGGGATCGTAGATGCGGATCGGGGTGTCGCTCACCACCGCGGCGAGCTCCTGAAAGTGCACCGTGTAGACGACGTGGGTCCCGTCACCGATCCCGATCTGCCCGAATTCCCGGGACTTCGGGCTCTTGATGATGCAGTAGACGTACTTGCCCTCTTCCACAGCGGTTGCGTCCTCGATCATGTCTTGAAATCCTTGTCCGGGAGCGGCCTACCTGAAGGCCGTGGCCAGGGTGAATACCGCGATCGCAACGCCGACGCCGCCCTTCATCGCCGTCGCCACCAGTCTGCCGATCAGCGCGCCCCAACCGGCACGGGTAGCCGAGCGGATGGCACTGCCGCCAATCAGCTCGAGGAGAACGGCACCGACGAAGGCACCGGCCATCGCTCCGAAAATGGAGCCCAGCAGCGGAATGGGTACCCCGACGATCGCACCCACCGTGCCGCCGAGGATGGCGCCCCAGGCCGCGTGAGGGCCTCCCCCGTAGATCTTCGCATAGCGACCCGCGAGCAGAAGCTCGCCGATCTCCGCGAACAGCGCAAGGAGAAGCACGACCACGATCGCCACCCATCCGACGGTGGCGAATCCGGTGTACCAGCCGAACCCGATCAGAGCGGCGACCTGGAGCCAGGTGCCGGGGAGCCCGAAGGGGATCAGGATCAACCCGAGGATCTGGGCGACGGCGAGCAGGAGGTATGCCAGGGTCAATAGCCGGCTCGCTTGTCCACGACGTTGCGGAGGGGTTCCCCGCGGCGATAGCGGCGGAGGTTCTGTACGATCAGATCGGTCTGTCGCCGCCAGAAGCGACGTGAGGTAGCTGATACGTGCGGGAGGATGACGACGTTCCGCATCTCCCAGAGCGGGGAGTCGTGGGGCAGCGGCTCACGGGCGAACACGTCCAGCCCGGCGCCGCGCAGGTGTCCGTCGGCGAGCGCGGAGACCAGCGCCTCCTCGTCCACGATTCGGCCGCGCCCCACGTTGAGGAGCACGGCGCCGCGTCGCATCCGACGGAGGGTATCCGCGTCCATCATCCCGCGTGTGGCTTCGGTTTCCGGCAGGGTGATCGCCACGAAGTCGCTCTCCTCCAGCAGCTGTTCCAGCCCGCGGTCTCCGAAGAGCAGCTCCACGCCGGGTGGCGCCTCGGCCGGGCGGCGCTTCTGCGCGAGCACCCGCATGCCGAGCGCGGTGGCGCGGCGGGCGAGCTCGCGGCCGATCCCCCCGAAGCCCAGGATCCCCAGCGTGGCATCGCCCAGTTCCCGGACCGGGGTGTCCAGGGCCTCGAACGGCTCCTTGTTCCAGACGCTCCGCCGCTGGGCGTCCACGGCCACGTCGAGGCCGCGGGCAAAAAAGAGCAGCATCGCCAGCAACGTCTCCGCCATGGGCACGGCGTGCACGCCGGCGGAGTTGGTGAGGATGATGGACGAGGCGCGCATCCCCTCGTGCAGCGACCCGCCCACTCCGGCCGCGCCGGAGTGTACCCAGCGGAGGGGGGAACTGCCACCCCGATGCGCCGCCTGGAACAGCGCGGGGGAAAACCCGTAGCCCATGTAGATCTCGGCATCCGCGATGGCTTCCAGCACCTCGCGAGCGGGCTCACCGCCATCACCGCGGCCATCGGCCGCGGCCTCGATCTCCACCAGCTCCCAGCCGGGCGGAATCTCGCGGCGGATCTCATCCAGCGCCCACTCCGGGATGTCCCAGACGGGCCGCGATTCGCGGAGGTTCAGGAGAAGGCGACGCATGTCGTTCAGAGTACCCGCGTCATCCGACGGACACCGTCCCGTTCGAGCGCTCGCCGCAGGACCTGGGAGTGTCTGTCCGCAGGACCCGTCACGTCAAACGAGACGTCGAACTGCGTTTCCCCCTTCTCGACCGATTCCGTTTCCACGCGCAGACCGGCATCGCGGAAGTCGTTCTCCACCTGGCGCAGCAGCTCCGGGTCGGGAGCGATGGTGACCAGATAGCGCTGGCGGCGACGGCGCCGCACGAGGACCGTCTCCAGCCGGCCGAGCAGCATCAGGGAGAGGACGACCAGCATCGTTGCACCCACCGCCACCACGTACGCCTGCGCACCCACCGCCATGCCGATTGCGGCGACCACCCAGATCGTCGCCGCGGTGGTCAGCCCCACCACGTTGCCACGGGACTGCAGGATCGTACCGGCGCCGAGGAATCCGATCCCCGAAACGATCTGGGCTGCGATGCGCGCGGGATCGGCCCGGAAGGGAGAGCCCAGCGCCACGTTGTCCAGGTTGGCCAGCGCCGCCACCCCGATGGAAAGCTCCATCAGCAGTGCGGCGCCCACACAGATGAGCAGATTCGTGCGGAGTCCTGCCGGCTTGCCGCTGACCTCCCGCTCGAGCCCAACCAGCCCACCGAGGAAGGCGGCCAGCAGGAGCCGACCCAGGAGCTCCAGGTGCACCAGGTCGGGCCAGGCGGCCTCGAGGAGCATTGCTGGGTTGGAGAGGTCCACGATGCGGTCCGGGTCGAAGGCTCAGTGCAGGCCGAGTACGTCGAGCATGTCGTAGCGTCCCGCCGGTTGGCCAGCGATCCAGCCGGCGGCACGGATGGCGCCGGCGGCGAAGAGGGACCTGTCCGTCGCGCGATGGACGATCTCCACCCGCTCCAGGTCACCCAGGAAGAGCACCTGGTGCTCGCCGACCACCTCGCCCCCGCGTACGGCATGGAAGCCGATCTCCCGCGCTGGGCGGCGGCCCGGCCGCCCGGATCGACCGTCGCGCCGCACGTCCTGGAGGTCGATGTCTCGCCCCGCTGCCACCGCGGCACCGAGCGCGAGAGCGGTTCCGCTGGGAGCGTCCTCCTTGCGACGATGGTGCGCCTCGACGATCTCCACGTCGAACTCCGGGAGCGCGGCCGCGGCGCGACGCACCAGCCCGAGCAGTACGTTGACCCCGACACCGAAGTTGGCCGCGGTGAGCACCGGTCCGGCCTGCGCCCGGGCCGCCAGCAGGTGCTCCTCGTGCGGGCCGAGCCCGGTCGTGCCGACCACCAGCCCCCGGGTGCCCAGCGTCTGACCGAAGCGCTCGAGCAGCGTGGTCAGCAATGCCGGCGCGGAAACGTCGATCACCACCTGGGCCCTCTCCAGCAGCGGACCCGCACGCTCCAGCGTCACCAGCGGCACACCGCCTGGGAGCTCCCCCTCCTCCCGTGCGATCCCGCCGATCAGCCGCAGGTCGGCACTGTCACCGGCGAGCGCCGCGATGGCGCGGCCCATCCGCCCTCCCGCGCCGCTCACGACCAGGGATACGCCCTCCGCCATCACCCCTCCGCCGCGCGGGCGAGGCCGAGCACGCGCATGCAGGAGCGAAGCTCCTTCACCGTCTCCTCCGCCGCGGGCAGGAGCGGGAGCCGTACCGCACCGACGCTGAAGCCGAGCTCGCTGACCGCAGCCTTCACCGGCACCGGGTTGGGTTCACGGAAGAGCGCTGCGATCAGCGGGAGATATCGCAGCTGGAGATCGGCGGCGGCCCGGGTGTCGCCTTCGAGAAAGTGTCGCACCATCCGCGAGGTATCCGCGGGCGCGACGTTGGCCAGCACGGAGATCACCCCCTGGCCCCCCAGGGAGAGCACCGGGACGATGTGATCGTCGTTGCCGCTGTAGATGGCCAGCTCCCCCGCGAGACGGCGGCACAGTTCCCCGATCTGGGCGATGTCGCCGCTCGCTTCCTTCACCCCCACCACCCGGGCGTCGCTCGCGATCTCCTCCACCGTCGCCGGCAGGATGTTGCACGCGGTGCGGCCCGGCACGTTGTAAACGACCATCGGGAGGTCCGCGGCGTCGAGCACGGCGCGGAAGTGCGCGACGATCCCGCGCTGTGCGGGCCTGTTGTAGGGCGGCGGCGCGAGCAGGACCCCGGCCGCGCCCGCCTCGCGAGCCGCGATGGCGAGCTTCACGACGGCCGCGGTGTCGCTCCCCCCGACCCCCGCGATCACGGGCCTCTCGGCGCCGCACTCGTCGACCGCGATCTCCACCACCCGCCGCTGCTCCCGTGGCGTCATGGTGGCGGCCTCTCCGGTGCTCCCGTTCACGACCAGCGCCTCCGTCCCCTCCCGCAACTGGAAGCGGACCAGCGCCCGGAGCATGCCCTCGTCCACACCCTCTGCACCGAACGGCGTGACGAGGGCTACACCCGAACCGATGAAGAGCGGTGGTCGCATTCTGGAAGGCCCCGATCCGGCGATCACCCGCCGCGGTTGAGGTCGATCAGGTCACCCGGGAGTGTATCGCCCTCCGGGTCGTCGCTGTCCAGGTCCCGTTCCGTGGAGTCGTGGAAGTCCTCGCTCACCTCGTCCCCCTCACTCGTGAAGAAGTCCCGGAAGACGCTGCTTCCGCACTTCTCACACGACATTCCGGCGGGCGGCGCGGAGTCACTGAAGAAATACTCCTTGCCGCACTTCAGACAGACCAGGGTGAGAACGCCTTCGGCGGCGGCCGCCTCATCGCGGCTCTCCCCCGCGCGCGTCCCCTCCCCCACGCTCTGCTCGTCTCGCTCCTGCCGCATCGGCCCTCCAGGTGCGTCCGGTTTACCTTCGCTTGGAACGCACTCCACTGAGCACAACCCATACCGGCGCGTGGTGGAGGCCGGCCACCCCGTACGCCGCACCCGGCGCGGGCGTGGGATCCGGATGTGTGCACGGCCCCGCCGGCATCCGGGTCCCACGCTCGCTCGGGACAACAGCCCTCTATCTCAGACCCACCGCCCGCTGTACCCGCGCCATCGTCTCGCCGGCGATGGCACGCGCCCGCTCCGCTCCATCACGGAGGATCTCCTCCACGTGCCCCGGGTCGCGCAGGAACAGTTCGCGGCGCTCCCGCGCAGGCGCGAAGTGGTCCCAGATGGCCGCGAACAGCTCCTTCTTGAAGTCGCCGTAGCCGACGCCCCCGGCGAGGAACCGCGCCCGCATCTCCTCCACCCGCGCCGGTTCGGCGACCAGGCGGTAGAGCGCGAGGATGGACGAGTTCTCCGGATCCTTGGGGTCCTCCAGCGGTGTGGAGTCGGTGACGATACCCATCACCCGCTTGCGCAGCGGCTTCTCGTCCATGAAGAGCTCGATGGTGTTGCCGTAGCTCTTGCTCATCTTCTGGCCGTCCACGCCGGGAACGGTTGCGACCTCCTCGGCGATCTCCGGGTGCGGCAGCTTGACCACCTCTCCATACGCCTCGTTCATCTTCACGGCGATGTCGCGCGCGACCTCCAGGTGCTGCTTCTGGTCCCTGCCCACCGGGACGATGTCGGCGTCGTAGAGCAGGATGTCGGCGGCCATCAGGACGGGATAGGCGAACAGCGCGTGGCTGGCCGAGAGCCCGCGCGCCACCTTGTCCTTGTAGGCGTGGCAGCGCTCCAGCAGACCCATCGGGGTCACGGCGCTCAGGATCCACATCAGCTCGGAATGTTCCGGCACGTCCGACTGCCGGAAGAAGACGCTGCGTGCCGGATCGAGGCCGCACGCCAGGAAGTCCACGGCCGCGCGGCGGGTGTTCTCCCGGAGCACCTCGGGGTCCCGCACTGAAGTGAGCGCGTGCAGGTCCACCAGCAGCGCGAACACCTGCCCGCGCTCCTGCATCTCGATCAGGGGGCGCATCGCCCCGAAGTAGTTCCCCAGGTGGAACGCACCGGACGGCTGGATCCCGGTGAGGATTCGTTTCATCGGCTGAGCCATGAGCAGCCGCCGCGCGGCGCCCGGACGGGACCGGCGGCGACGGGTTTTTGACAGGCGCGGCGGCGGACCGCAACATGTCCGCAACGGTCAGGAACCGGGCAACTTACCCGGCGGCGCGGATTGGTGGCAAGCGCGCGCACCTCACGTGAACCGATGGATGCCGTGTCGAACAGTTCATCGCAGCACCCGCTCGGCGGCGCCCGCCCCGCGCCGGACCCCCGAGACCCGCGTGCGACCGGGCTCCTGCGCGGCGCGGACGCGATTCCGGAGACGGGGCCGTTCCTGGTGGGCCTGCCGTACGATGGGGGGATCCCGTCACGCCCGGGCGCTCGGTTCGGGCCACGCGCGCTTCGTGAGGCGCTCGCGGGATTCGGGGCGTTCGACGGGGAGCGGGAGCTGCCGGAGATCGCGGATCTCGGTGACCTGCAGATCCCCACGATGAACGGCGGGGAGGCCCATGCGCGCATCGAGGAGGCCGGCCGTCGCGCCTTCGCGTCGGGCGGCATGCCGATCTTCATCGGCGGTGATCATGGCTGCACGGGCTCCATCATCCGGGGGCTCTCCACCGCGCGCCCGGAAAAGCGTCTGGCGCTGATCTCCATCGACGCTCACCTGGACGTGCGCGAGTACGAGGACGAGTCGCTGCTCACCAGCGGAACTCCGTTCCGGCGTGCGCTGGAGTGTCCCCTCCTCGACGGATCACGTACGGCGATGGTGGGTCTCAGGCGGTTCGCGAACTCGCGCCATCACCTGCAGTGGGCCCGCGAGCAGGGAGTTCGCCTGGTGTCGATCGAGGCGGTGGCGAGAGACGGCGCCCGCGCCGTGGCCGCGGAAGTGCTGGGGCACGTCATGCCGGGCGCCGACGCCCTCTACCTGAGCATCGACATCGACGCCGCGGACGTTTCGGTGGCGCCGGGCGTCAGCGCTCCGGGAACCGGAGGCCTCACCACCCGCGAGATGATCGACCTGGTGGCCGCCTTTGCCGCTCACCCGTCGCTGGTCGGCGTGGATCTGATGGAGCTCTCGCCGCCCTTCGATCCCGATGGCCGCACGGCCCGCCTGGCGGCGCGGCTGATGCTCGAGGCCGTTGCCTCCGCGGCGACGGGTTGAACCGTTCGCGCTCTCCACCGGAGACGGAACCAACCGAAGCCCCCTCCGGATCCAGGATCCGGAGGGGGCTTCGGTCATCCAGCGGCCGTTGAGCGGAACCGATTACTCGCCCGGGTTGTCGCGCAGGATTCGATCGCGGTACGCCTGGCTGGCGAAGATCGCCACCTCGACCCGGCGGTTGAGCTGGTGGTCCGCCTCGGTGGTGCCCATGGTCACCGGCTCGGTGAGGCCGCGGCCCGCCGTCTGGATGCGCGCGCGCGGCACGCCGAAGGAGGCGAGCACGTTCGCGGCAGCGGCGGCCCGGCGCTCGGACAACCCCTGGTTGTACTGCGCGCTGCCCCGCAGGTCCGTGTGCCCGACGATCAGCACCTCGGTCTCCGGGTACTGCGCGAGGCTGTTCGCCAGGTTGCGCAGATTCTCACGTCCGGCCGGGAGGAGCTCGGCCGAGTCGTACGGGTAGAGAAGGCCCGACTCGAAGGTCACGGCGATCCCCTCGCCCACCCGCTGCACGGTCGCGCCCGGGATCTGGGTCGAGAGTTCCTCGGCCTGACGATCCATCTGGCGCCCGATGATCGCGCCCGCCGCGCCGCCGACCGCCGCGCCGATGATGGCCCCGCGCGTGGTGGAGCCGATCTGACGACCGATCACGGCACCGACGGCGGCGCCGCCGGTGGCGCCGATCACCGCGCCTCGCTCTGTCTGCGTGAGCTGTGCGCAACCCGTAAGACCGGTACCGGTCACGGCGACCAGCGCGGCAACCGCAGTGAACGACCTGGTAATTCTCATCATTCAGGTATCCCTAGCTTCTATGTGGATCGAACTGAACCTCGCTTCGCGGGCAACTTAATGCAAGGGAGGTGCCGCGTCACCTTCCTCTGGCAGCATCCTCGCAAGTCGTTGCCGCGCAACGCCCCGACCCCGTCGCTCCGGATCCATCGTCCTCCCGACAGGACACGTCTGCCTTTTCCCACGGATCTATTCTCCACTCCCCAGGAAGCCGAGAAGTGCCTCGCTCACCCGCTCCGGCTCCTCGTGCTGCAGCCAGTGCGTCGCGGACTCCAGCCGCAGCAGCCGCCCGCCGTCACAGAGCTCCAGACTCTGCTCCGCCATTCGCTCCGAGAGGAAGCGATCGCGCGTTCCCCAGAGGATGAGCGTCGGCACGCGGATCCTTCCTCCGCCACCTCGCGCCGCGCCGTATCGCACTCCCCGATACCAGTTCACCATCGCGCGCACTGCGCCCGGTTGCGACCACGCCTCCCGGTAGCGCTGCAGGTCTGCATCCGAGAAGGTGCCGCGCCGGCTGGTGCGGCGCAGTGCGTGGCGTAGCATCCAGTGCGACCGTGCGCTCAGCACCCGCTCCGGCGCGAACGGGATCTGGAAGAAGAAGCCGTACCAGCTCCGTGCCGTCTGGGCCGGACTCCTCGTGACGTTGCGCGCCATCACACGGGGATGGGGGCAGTTCAGGATACCCAGACGCTCCACGCGATCCGGGTGTCGGGCGGCGAGACGCCACGCGAGCATCGCCCCCCAGTCGTGACCCACCACATGCGCCCGTGGGCGACCGGCGGCATCGATCAGACCGAGCACGTCGTCCACCAGCCGATCCACGGCGTATTCGCGGATCGCCCGCGGGCGCGAGCTTCCGCCATAGCCACGCAGGTCCGGGATCCACACCCGGAAGCCGGCCGCCGCGAGCGGCCCGATCTGGTGCCTCCACCCGTACCAGAACTCCGGGAAGCCGTGCAGAAGCAGCACGAGCGGACCGTCCTCCGGCCCCGCCTGCACCGTGTGCAGCCGGATGCCGTTGCTCGCGATCATCTCCTCGGTGAAGGGCGTACCCGTCAGGGGTGGAAAGGTCATGACGTGAGTCGCGTATGAGGATCAGGCTCTGAAACGCTCGCAAGCCGCGGGCCCGCATCCGGAGCGGGTGCCCGCCGCCGATCACGGAGTCGGGCCGTCACCGTTGAACGTCCATCCGCAGACAGGTGCATACCCCTGTCCGCAGAAGCAACTGGAAAGAAGTGGACACCCATTCACGCGGATTTCGCGGATCGGCGCGATGGAAACCCGCGTAATCTGCGTAATCCGCGTAATCTGCGGATCCCCCGAGCGTGGTCCGGAGCTTGCGCCCTGGCTGAGCGAAGACCGCACCGTCCCGAGCACCTGAACCCAGACTCCATACCTTGAACACAGCAGCCCGGGCGGAGACGACCGATCCCGTCGTCTCCACCCTGCAGACGCGTTTCGGTTTGAGCAGCTTCCGCACCGGTCAGCGCGAGGCGATCGACGCCGTGCTGGCGGGGCGCGACGCCCTGGTCATCATGCCCACCGGCAGCGGCAAGTCGCTGATCTACCAGCTTCCTGCCCTGCTGCTTCCGGGGCTGACGGTGGTGGTATCGCCGCTGATCGCTCTGATGAAGGATCAGACGGACAAGCTGGAAATGCTGGGGGTCGATGCCCACACCATCAACTCGTCCCTCACGGCACGCCAGCAGACGCGCACCGAGGAGGCGGTCGGCCAGGGCGCGGGGGAGATCCTCTACCTGACGCCGGAGCGGTTCCGCGACCGAGACTTCTTCGAGATCCTCCTGGCACGGCAGATCTCCCTGTTCGTGGTGGACGAGGCGCACTGCGTGTCACAGTGGGGGCACGACTTCCGTCCGGACTACATGATGCTCGGCGCCATCGCGGAGCGGCTGGGGCGGCCGCCGGTGCTCGCGCTGACCGCCACGGCGCCGCCCTCCGTGCAGGACGATGTGGTGGAACAGCTGGGTATGCGCGATCCCTTCCGGATCATCGGCGAACTGGTGCGGGAGAATCTGCGCCTGGAGGTGATCCCCACCGTCAACGACGAGCGCAAGGACGCCGCGCTGCTGCGCTATCTCCGCGAGACGGAGGGAAGCGGGATCATCTACACGGCGACGGTCAGGGAGGCCGAGCGGCTGTACGAGATGCTCGCCGGAGAGTGGCCGATCGCCCTCTACCACGGCAAGCGAAGCTCACGGCAGCGGGAGGAGGCGCAGGACGCGTGGGCCGCAGGCGACGTGAAGGCCGTGATCGCCACCAACGCCTTCGGCCTGGGGATCGACAAGGCGGACATCCGCTTCGTCCTGCACTTCCACTTCCCGGGTTCGATCGAATCCTACTATCAGGAGGCGGGCCGCGCCGGTCGCGATGGCCTCCCGGCGCGCTGCACCATCCTGTACCGTGAGGAGGACCGGGCCATCCAGGGCTACTTCCTCGGTGGAAAGTACCCCGACCTGATGGAGGCCGCCCACGTGGGGCGGGTGGTCAATGCGCTGGAAAGTGGCGAGCGTCGCCCACTGGTGGAGATCGCCGACGCCGCCGACGTACCCCGCCGGAAGGCGCGCATCGTTCTCACGCTGCTCAAGCGACGCGGCATGGTGCGCGAGCACCGTGGCGGCGTGTGGGAGCGCCTCGCCGACGACGTGACCCGCACCGACCTCAGCCGCGAGCTGCGCGACTACGAGGAGCGGCGGGAACTGGATCGCGTCAAGCTCGAGGCAATGATCCGCTACTGCCGAACCGCCCAGTGCCGGACGCGCATGGTGCGTGAGTACTTCGGCGAGTCACCGCCCGCCGACTTTCGCTGTGGCCACTGCGACAACGATCAGGGAGATGCGTCCACCTTCCTGGAAGTCGCGGATCAATCGCACCCGGTCAGTGGGGATGGGGTGGTACCGGCGCTGGCGGCCGACGACGAGGACCTCGCCGTAGGTGAGGACGTGGTGCACGACACCTTCGGACGCGGGATGGTTCTGGACGTGCAGGGTGAACGCGTGGAAGTGGATTTCGGTGGTCACGGCATCCGCACCGTCCACAGCGAGCGCCTTACGCGCGAGTGACCCGCCAGCGGCAGGGCGCCGGCCCTCTCGGTGGGGGCCGGCGCCCGATGGGTGCCTGGTGGGATCGCGTGCAGGGGCGAGGTGGGTTGATGGACGGCCGCGGGAGTCGGCCGTGGGGGGCGCTCCGGACTGCTGCGCGACATGGATGGCGCGGAGCTCGGACCTTGTCGCTCGGCAACGCAGTCCGACGGTGGAAACTTGCCGCCTTGATGAGCGTCGCTCACCGATCGGGAGCATGCTCCTCTGGCACGCCGCGCGCCACCGTGACGCTCACTCGGAATTCCTTGCGAGACGGTCGATTCTGCGCAGCAGGGTCGCTGCGGAAGCCGTGCCGCCGTGGCACATCGTTCGGCGGATGAGGTGCCCGGGGTGGGAGATCTGGAGGCGTGCCGAAATGCGTCAGGTGTGTCAGTACGCTACACCGCGGAACGCCCGTACTCCTCCAGACGGCGGTACAGCGTACGTCGAGGCAGTCCCAGCCATTCCGCCGCCCGGGACTTGTTGCCACCGGTGCGGCGGAGTACCTCGAGAATGTACTCCTTTTCCAGCTCCTCCAGGGTGAGCTGTCTCTCTGCGGCACCGCGCGCGCGGTCGGTGCTCTGTGCGGCGCGGCGGAGCTCGCCGGGAAGGTCTTCGAGCCCCACCTCTTCCGAGTCGGCGAAGGTGAGCGCGCGCTCGATAACACTGCGGAGCTGCCGGACGTTGCCGGGCCAGGGGAACTCGATCAGGGTGGCGAGGGCGGCGGGGCTCAGGCATCGCTCGGCGCTGCCGGCGCGTCCCTGCACCTGACTGCAGATGTGTTCTACGAGGAGCGGGATGTCGGTGGGCCGGTCGCGGAGTGCCGGTACGTCCAGGGAGAGGACGTTGATTCGCCAGAAGAGGTCCTCGCGAAAGATGCCTTCCGCCACGGAACTCTCGAGGTCGCGGTGCGTCGCAGCGAGAATGCGGACCTGCACGTGACTCGCTTCCGTGGCGCCGACCGGCCGCACCTCCCCGTGCTCCATGACGCGCAGTAGCTTGGGCTGGAGGGCGAGCGGGAGCTCTCCGATCTCATCGAGGAAGAGGGTTCCACCGTCGGCGGCCTGGAACAGTCCGCGGCGATCACGATCGGCACCGGTGAAGGCGCCTTTCACATGCCCGAACAGCTCCGACTCCATGAGGTGATCCGGGATCGCACCGCAGTTCACCGGCACGAAGGAGGCTCGGCCACTGGCGCGGTGCACCGCCTGCGCGACCAGTTCCTTCCCGGACCCCGTTTCCCCACGGATCAGCACGGGTGCCATGGATGAGGCGACCCGGCCGATACGATCGAAGAGCCGGAGCATTGGACGGCTCGCACCGACCAGTCCACCCAGGTGGTCACCGATGGTCCGGGTGCGCTGTGCCCTCTCCCGCATCGGCCGGGAGTGCTCCAGCACGCGCCGAACGGAGCGCAGAAGGCCCTCGGTGGTGAACGGCTTCGCCAGGCAATCGGCCGCCCCGGCGCGCGTGAGCGAGAGCGCCCGTTCCACCGACACCTCGTCCGCCACGACGATCACGGGTGCGGCCGGGATCACCGCGCGTACATCCCGCAGCCAGGCCTCGCTGGAGCATCCCGCCGGACAGTCGGCAATCACCAGATCCACCGGCTCGGACCCCGCGACCGCCGCTGCGCCATCGAGGTGCGCGACCGACTGCACTCGGAAGCCGTCCTCCCGGAGCACCGCCTCCACCGCGCGCCGCAACCGGTCCTCGGCCTCCAGCAGGATCAACCGCTCCGATACCGCTTCGGTGCTCAATGCTGTACCCTCCACCTCCGCTTTCCCGACACAGTGACGACGCATGGATGCGAAAACCGCACCTGCCGGGAAACGGCTGGTGCGGCACGTATGTCACTGCGCATGAAAACCGGTACGGTTCGCGACGCCGCTCCGGCGCCGGCCGCTTCAACTCGTCGGTCGCGGTGTCTGCCCCCCGTGCTCGAACCAGTCGTAGACCGCCGCCGAGACGTCCCGGATCAACCGGAAACCCTCGTTGTCCTCACCCGATCTGGTATCCTCCTGCTCGCGCGTGATCACGGTGAGGACGTAATCCCCCGAAGGCGCGTTGACCACGAGTGTTTCGGAGCGCGAGCGCGAGACGAATCCCTGCTTGCTGGCGACCAGAACGGACGGTGGGATGGATGCCAGCGCGGTCCGGTCCCAGAAGGTGCGGCTGAGCAGCCGGTACATCCGCTCCGCAGCCGCCGGGCTCACCGCCTCGCCCTGCCTGATCATCGTCATCAGCCGCGACATCTCACGCGGAGTCGTCTGTCCCCAGCCGTACACCTCCCAGTCGGGGCGTCGCCCCGCGGTGCGAGAGTTCACTCGGGTGTGCTGAAAGCCGTGCTCGGCGAGCCAGCGGTTCACCTCCACTCCGCCGCCGACCAGCGCCTGGATCCAGAGGCTGGCGGTGTTGTCGCTGAGCGCGACCATGAGAAAGGCGAGCTGGTCCAGCGGGATCCGCTCGCCGTCCCGGAACTTGCCGGTCAGGTCGTGGTCGGCGTACTTCAGCGAGTCACGGAAGACCATCTCCTGTTCCAGCTGGAAATCCCCGCGCTCCACCCGATCGAACAGGCTGACGAGCAGCGGGACCTTGATCATGCTCGCCGTGGGGAAGATCTGATCGGCATTCACCTGCGCCGCGGCGCCCGTCCGCAGGTTGAGCACATGGATCCCGGCCACTCCCCTGAAGGGGGCGGCGATGGAATCCAGTCGCGCCTGCAGGCCGACGTCCGCGAACTCGGCCCGGGGGCCGGGGATGGATGCGGCGGGCAGGCTCGCTGCCGGACCGCTGGCGCACCCCCCGAAGAGCAGTGCCGAGAGCAGCAGCGAACAGGTGGCACGCATCAGACGAATCCTCCGGCGAAGGCACCCTCACCGCGCTCCGCCAGCTCGCGGGCGAACTGAACCGCACCCGCGACCGCATCCGCGAGGCCCTCCCTGGTTTCCAGGCCGGCGTCCAGCGAGTCGAGGGCCACGCGCAGGTACTCCCCGAACAGCGGGTCCCGCGCGACCCCGCCGTGGAACACCACCGGCACGGGACGCGACCAGGGCCCGAGCCGCTTCAGCAGAGCGGCCGCGTGCTCCGCCAGCGCCGCAGCAGAGGAACGGGCGAGCTCCATCGCCACCTCGTCGCCCTCCTCCGCCAGCCGGAGCACGTGAACGGCCAGCGCGGCGATCTCGAACTTCTCCGCGCGCCCTGCCCACGGTGGCACCGCGTCCGGCAGCGACAGCCCGATTGCGGCGAGCAGCACCGGGCGCAGACGCGTCGGCTTCCCCCGGCCATCCACATCGCGCAGAGCCGCTGCCAGTGCCGCTCGCCCGAGGGCGTACCCGCTCCCCTCGTCACCCGTCACCATCCCCCACCCCCCGCACCGCTCCACCCGCCCGTCCTCCGACCGGCCGTACGCGATGGATCCGGTGCCGGCCACCAGAAGGATCCCGGCCTCCCCTCCGAACGCCCCGTGCAGCGCCGTCTCGCCGTCGGACCGGATACAGACGTGACGCGCCACCCCCTCGCGCCGGAGGGCGCTCTCCACCATCTCCCGCTCCGCGGCGTTGCCCACGCCCGCCAACCCGGCGCACAGCGAGTGTGCCGGCCCGTCCAGCTCCGCCGCGGCGAGCGCCTCGCGCACCAGCGCGGAGAGCATCTCCGCGGTGGCGGTCGGACGACGCGGGTCCACCAGCCCCGCCGGGCCCGTGCGGCGCAGGATCTCCCGACCGGAAGCATCCGCGAGGGCCAGCGTGGTCCGCGTGCCCCCTCCGTCGATCCCCACCAGATAAACCATGGATCTACACCTCCGCGCCGGACCGCGCCGGCGCCACGGTCGTGCCGGACGGCGGAGGAGGTGCCGGATGGGTCAGCGAGAGCAGGCTTCCCACCGTGAACGTGACCGCGGTACCGATCACCACGTGCCAGGGGAAGGCGATCCCGAGCCCGGCCAGCGTCTCGCCGAAGCCGCCCAGCCCCACCGCCGAGAAGAGCGGAGCATACCAGCGGCCGAACACGATCAGGCTCATCACCAGCATCCCCACCCCCATGGCGACGATCGCATCACGCTGATTCGCGCGCCGGTTCAGGATACCGAGAAAGAAACCACCGAGCAGACCTCCATACGTGAAGGAGGCGATCGCCAGCCCGAGCTCCACCACGGGCGTTTCCCTGGAGCGGAAGAGCAGCGCCCCACCCACCAGCACCGCCCCCCACATCAGCGTGAACACCCGCCCGGCGCGGAACAGGTCTGCCTCTCTGCTACCGCGGAGTGGCGCGTAGAAGTCGTAGGTGGATGCCGATGCCAGCGAGTTCACGGACGAGGAGAGCGACGACATCGCCGCGGCGAAAATCGCCGCGATCACGAGCCCCGTCAGGCCCGAGGGAAGCTGCTCGATGATGAAGGTGGCGAAGATCTCGTCCGTACGGGCGAACTCCCGCGCCTCATAGAAGCTCCAGAGCCCCAGACCGATGATCAGGAAGAGAGCGAACTGCGCGATGACCACGAAGCCGGAGCCGATCAGCGCCATCTGGCTCGCGCGGAGGTTCCGGCAGGTGAGCAGCCGCTGCACGATCAGCTGGTCCGCGCCGTGCGACGCCATTGAGAGGAAGGCGCCTCCGATCAGACCGGCCCACAGCGTGTACGGGGCACTCCAGTCGAAGTCGAGCCGCAGCACATCCAGCTTCCCTGCCTGACCCGCCGCCGAGAGAAGTCCGTCCCACCCGCCCGGGAGCCCGTTCAGCAGCACCCAGAGCGCACCGACCGCACCGCCCATGTAGATGAACATCTGCAGCCCGTCCATCCAGACCACCGCACGGATCCCGCCGAAGTAGGTGTAGAGCAGCGTGGCCGCGCCCATCACCAGGATCGACACGGGGTAGCTCCACCCGGTGATCAGCGCCAGCGGGATCGCCGTGGCGAACAGACGGACTCCGTCCGCCAGCGCGCGGGTGAACATGAAGATACCGGAGGCGAACCGGCGGGTGGGCAGTCCGAATCGGCTCTCCAGCAGCGCGTATGCCGTGGTGAGTTCGCCACGATAGTATGCCGGGAGAAGTACGAACGCCACCACGATCCGGCCGATCAGGTATCCGACCGTGATCTGGAGGAAGTTCAGGTTTGTCGCGTAGGCCAGTCCGGGAATGCTGAGGAAGGTGAGCGTACTGGTTTCCGTGGCGACCACGGAGAAGAGAACCGCCCACCACGGAAGGTCGCGGCCGCCGAGGAAGTAGTCCTTGGCGCCGCTCTGCCCTCGTCCCAACCAGACTCCCCAGCAGGTGACGCCCAGCATGTAGAGGGCGAGCACCGTCATGTCCAGCGTCGTGAATCCCATCTAGTTGGCCAGGTTCTCCACCACCACGCCGGGGTGGTCCGTAACCCGGCGGCGGCGGGGCGGGGCGGCCAGCTCAGCCGTGGAGAGGATCTCCGTCTTCAGGGGCTTTCCATTTCTTGCGCACCACGTACGCCTCCATCGCGAAGTACTCCGGCAGGCCCAGGCGGTCCACGATGCCGGCGGTGCCGGTGTTCCGCTCCTCCACCCGCTGCCAGAACTCGCGGTCGTCCTGCGCCGGGGAATGGCGCCCGGTCCTTCTGGCTCTGGTGCTTGAAGATCGCCAGGATCTTGTGCCGCAGCTCCTCCTCGGACATCGGCACCAGCACGTCCGCTTCCGCCACCGACCACTCCTGCCAGGCGCCGCGGTAGTACCAGATCTCCGGGTGTCTCGCCGGAGTAGTGCTCCAGCGCACGGTGCACCGCCTCCAGGCACATCCGGTGCGTGCCGTGCGGGTCCGAGAGGTCGCCCGCCACGAAGATGTACTCGGGCCGGTGCTCCTCGAGCAGATCCAGCGTGATCTTCACGTCGCGCGGGCCGATCGGGTCCTTCCGCACCTTCCCCGTCTGGTAGAAGGGCAGGTTGAGGAAGCGCGCCTGATCGCGCCGCATCCCGAACGTCTCGATCCCGGAGACCGCCTCCGCCTCGCGGATCGACTGCTTGAGCTGCTGCACCGGCGGGATGTCCACCTGCCCGGCCTCCTTCTGCTCCAGGAAGCCCTCCATCTCCTCGATCAGCGCCTTCGCCCTGCTCGGAATCGATCTCGAAGTCGCGCGCGAAGCGGCGCAGGAAGTCGAGGTAGCGGCGCACCTCGTGGTCGAACACCGCGATGTTCCCCGACGTCTGGTACGCGACCAGGATGTCGTTGCCGTTCTGGTGCAGCTTGTTCAGGATGCCGCCCATCGAGATCACGTCGTCGTCCGGGTGCGGCGAGAAGACGATGATGCGCTTCCCGCATCGGCAGCCTGCTCTTGCCGCGGATCTTGGAGATCAGCGCGTTGAAGACCTCGCCGTTCAGCGGGCCCGCCTTGCCGTAGCGCGCCAGCAGCGAGCTCAGGTGATGCTCGCGGTAGTCGCTGGCGTCCAGCTTCAGGATCGACTTGCCGGTCGCCTGGCTGAGCCAGATCACCGCCTGCGATCTCGAGCTCCCGGTTCCAGCTCACCTCGCCGACCACCCACGGCGTCTTGATGCGCGTCAGCTCCGCGGCGGCCGCGGCATCCACGTAGACGGTGGCGTTCGGATGCTTCTGCAGGTAGGTGGCGGCGACGTCCGGGTCGATCTCGCCCTCCACCGCCCGGCGCACGATCAGCGCCTTGTGCTCGCCGGTCGCGATCAGCGCGATCTCGCGCGCGTCCATGATGCTGGCGACGCCCATCGTGATCGCCTCGGTGGGAACGTTGTCCTCACCGAAGAAGTCCGCGGCCGCGTCGCGCCGCGTGATGGTGTCGAGCGCCACCAGCCGCGTGCGCGATTCCACGCCGGAGCCCGGCTCGTTGAAGCCGATGTGCCCCGTCTTCCCGATCCCCAGGATCTGGAAGTCGATCCCGCCCGCCGCCGCGATCGCCTCCTCGTACTCGCGCGCGTGCGGCCTCCACCTCGTCGCGCGCCACGTCGCCGCGCGGCATGTGCACGTTCTCCGTTCCGCATGTTGATGTGGTCGAACAGGTTCTCCCACATGTACCGGTGGTAGCTGTGGATGCTGTCCGGCGCCATCGGGTAGTACTCGTCCAGATTGAACGTCACGACGTTGGAGAAGTCGAGCCCCTCCTCGCGGTGCATCCGGATCAGCTCACGGTAGATGCCGATGGGGGTGCTGCCGGTGGCGAGGCCGAGCACGGCGGCGCGGCCCTCCGCGTTCCGCTCACGGATCATCTCGGCGATGCGGGCGGCGATCTGCCGCGCGATCTCGTCGTAATCCTCGACGATGACGACGGGAATCCTCTCACGTGTAGCCATTTTCAACTCACCCGGGAGTGCTGGAGTACGGGTTCGGGAACGGTCGGGCCACGCCCGGCCGCGTCGGTGCGGCGCAGTGTCCTGGAGATCCAGAAGAACGCCGCAAGTGCGAGGCCGAGGAGAAGCATCCCCTCGAGCACGTCGCCGAAGATGATGCGGCCGCTGCCGAACAGGCAGGCATAGACCGCCACCACGCCGGCGACCCAGTTGGTCCAGTTCAGCGCGCCACCGTCCATCTTCTCCGGGCCATAACCGGCCGCGATCGCCACACGCCGCCAGCCGGGACCGCCCGGCCGTACGCGATGGTAGAACGCGATCAGCTTCTCCTCCGGCACCGGTGCCGTAAGATAGGTGACGAGGAGCCAGACCGCAGTAGAAAGCCCCACCGTCAGCAGCATCAGCCAGGCGAAGTCGTTGGGATCATTGGAATCGAAGCCTCCCAGCCACTGCAGCGCCGTGGAGATCACCAGCGACGCCACCATCGCGCTGATCTCCGACCAGGCGTTGATCCGCCACCAGTACCAGCGGAGGATGTAGACCAGTCCGGTTCCCGCCCCGAGCGCCAGCAGGAGCCGCCAGGCGCCCTCGATGCTGGAGAGGTTCGCCGTCACCAGCGCGGAAAGCCCGAACAGCACCAGCGTCGCCACCCGCGAAACAGCTACCCTGCGCCGCTCCCCCGCCTCGGGGTTCATGAAGCGGAGGTAGATGTCGTTCACCAGGTAGGACGCGCCCCAGTTCAACTGCGTGGAAATGGTGGACATGTACGCCGCCATGAACGAGGCGATCAACAGCCCCTTCATCGGCGACGGGAGCAGGTCCACGACGGTGAGCACGTACCCGGTCGCCGGGTCCTCGAGACCGGGGTACAGGATCAGTGACGCCAGCGCCACCAGGATCCACGGCCAGGGGCGCAATGCGTACATCGCCACGTTGAACCAGAGGGTCGCCAGCATCCCTTCCCGCTCGGTGCGCGCGGAAAAGATGCGCTGCGCGACATACCCGCCACCGCCCGGCTCCGCGCCGGGGTACCATGCGGCCCACCACTGCACGCCCAGGAAGACGAAGAAGGTGAGCGCGGGCATCCAGGCGGCACCCACCTGGGGGAAGAACGAGAGCGCGACGTCGGCGGAGCCGAAGCGCTCGTCCAGCCCCGCCCGCAGCCCGTCCATCCCACCCACGGCATCCACCGCGTAAAAAGCGAGCACGATGGATCCCAGCATCGCAATCCCGAACTGCACGAAATCGGTCACCACCACACCCCACAGTCCCGAGAGTGTGGAGTACGAGGCCGTCACGATGAAGAGGATGAAGAGGGATACCCACGGGTCCAGACCGACCGTCACCGACAGGATCTTCACCATCGCCAGGTTCACCCACCCGATGATGATCAGGTTGATGGGAAGGGCGAGGTAGATCGCGCGAAACCCGCGGAGAAAGGTCGCCGGCCTGTCCGCGTATCGGATCTCGGCGAACTCCGCGTCCGTCAGCACCTCCGCACGCCGCCAGAGCCGCGCATAGAAGAACACGGTGAGGATCCCGCTCATCACCATGTTCCACCAGAGCCAGTTGCCCGCGATCCCGTGCTCCGCCACCATCCCGGTCACCGCCAGCGGTGTGTCCGCCGCGAAAGTGGTCGCCACCATCGACGTACCCGCCAGCCACCAGGGCAGCGACCGCCCGGATACGAAGAAGTCGCTCAGCGACCGCCCCCCCTTACGCGCCAGCGCCAGCCCGATCCCCCCTGCCAGAACGAAGTACGCTGCGATGACGAGCCAGTCTGAAAACGAGAGCAGCATCGGACCCAGGAAAAAGAGGAAGGAAGCGGATCAATGGTGAATCGGGAATGATTGCAGAGCCGCGCCGGCCCCTCTCACAACCCCACCCACAACCCACGATTCGAACTCACAATCCAAAATTCAAAATTCAAAATTCACCTCCCCCTCCTCCCCTCCCAGTCCACCAGCGGCGCATCCAGAACCGCCTCCATGACGGCGTCGGCTACGGCCCGCCGCAGGGGGACGTGGCGCTGGTTGTCGCCGGGGATGTTGACACGGTTGGTGAGGAGGATCACGAACAGGGAGCGCTCGGGGTCGATCCAGAGTGAGGTCCCGGTCCAGCCGGTGTGGCCGAAGCTGCGCGTGCTGAAGAAGCGGCCGGCGCTGGAGCGGCCGGACGGAGTGTCCCAGCCCATGGCACGGGAGGAGCCGCGGCCCTGCGGGGCGGTCCATCTCGCCACCGTCTCCTGCCGGATCAGCCGCACGCCATCGTACACACCGCCGTTCAGCAGCATCTGCGCGAAGATCGACAGGTCCGCCACGGTGGAGAAGAGTCCCGCGTGACCCGACACGCCGCCCATCGCCCAGGCATTGCCGTCGTGCACGTCTCCGTGGATCAGACCGCGCAGCGCATCCACCGAGGCGGCGGCGACCCGGCTGCGGTGGACCGGCACGGGGGAGAAGTGGGTATCGCGCATCCCCAGCGGTCCGAACACGCGCTGCGCCAGGAAGATGTCCAGGGGTTGGCCACTGACCCGCTCCAGCACCAGCTGGAGGAGGATCATGTCCCAGTCGCTGTAGACGGTGGCCGTGCCCGGCTCCTGACGGATCGGCCGGCGGTTGATGGCCTCCAGGTACTGGTCACGGCCCCGGTGAGGGCCGGTGCAGCCGTCGGGCGTGCAGCGCTGCTGCACGTGCAGCGGCGCGCCAGCTTCCAGGCCGCCCGTGTGCACCAGCAGCATCCGCACGGTGATCCCCGCCTTGGCGGAATCGGTGAGCTCCGGGAGATAGAAGGCGACCGGCCTGTCCAGCTCCAGGAGTCCCTCATCCTCCATGATCATCGCCGCAGTGGTGGTGGCGACCACCTTGGTGAGCGAGGCCAGGTCGAACAGGGTTCGCTCCTCCACCGGGTACGAGTCCACCCCGATGTGGGTACGACCGTATCCGCGCATGTGCACCAGATGGCCGTGGCGGCCCACACCCACCGCGAAGGCAGACGCCGCCTGCTCAGCCCGGGCCGCGTCGATGATGGAGTCGATCCGGGCCTCAAGCCGGGGGGCGAATCCCACCTCGGCCGGGGTAGCGGGGACGAGTGCCGCGGGGGGCGCGGCTGGCCGTGGCTCCGGCTCAGGCGCCAGCACGGGCGGAGGTGGCGGCGCCCCACACCCGCTCAGCAGCGCCACCGCGATCACCAGGATTCGCGTCAGCGGACGGGCCTGCCTCACTCCCGGCCTCCAACCGTGGCCGCCCGCTGCAGCCCGGCCCCGCCCTCCAGGTAGGGCGGGACGGAGACCGGGAGCCTTCCGGTGATCGGGATGTGCCCGATCAGCGCCCGCGCCGCGGCACGCTGGCTGACTTCCGCCCCACCCCAGGCGAGCAGATATGCCGGCACGGACGGCATCGCCGCGAGCAGATAGGGGCTGCCGAACGATACCGCGATCAGCGGTACGCCCGCCCCGGCCATCTCCTCGACGAACGCGGCGAAGCCGCCACCGGTGCGGACGGTGCTCTCCCCGTCGATCACCGGCGCGACGTAGGCGGAGGTCAGCACCACATCGGCGGCGGCCACCAGCTCCCGGATCTCATCGATCTCGGCTGCCGTCGACCGCTGGTCCACCCGAACGGAGGTAACCCGAACGCCCTCACTGCGAAGCGCCGCGTCGAAGGCACGTCCCGCGGTCAGGTCGGAGGGGCGGGCATAGGTGATGGAAAGCACGCGGCGTGCACCCGGCGCCAGCGGCACCAGGTTGCGCTGGTCACGAGCCAGCGTGAGCGATCGCTCCGCCACCGTCCTCGCCAGCTCCGCGTGGGCGCGAGTCCCCACCCGCTCGCTGACCCCTTCCAGCTCCACCAGCCGATTTCCGGCAAGTCCCGCGCGCCACTTCGCTGCGAGAAGGCGGCGGACCGAGGCATCGATCCTCGCCTCCTCAAGCCGCCCCGACTCCAGCGCCCCCATCACCGTCTCGATCGCCGTGCGGACGTCGCGCGGCATCAGCAGCACGTCGGCACCGGCCTCGAGCGCCATCACCAGCGGCTCGGTGGCGCCGTACCGCTGGGAGATGCCCGCCATCGTCATCGCGTCGGTGAAGAGCAGACCCTCGAACCCCATCTCGTCCCGGAGCACGCCGGTCATGAAGTAGGGGGAGAGAGTGGCGGGGCGGGCATCCGGCCCCTCGACGCCCACCACGGCGATGTGCGCCGTCATGACCGCGTCGACCCCGTCGCCGATCGCGCTGCGGAAGGGCCGCAGCTCCACCTCGTCGAGTCGCGCCCGATCCGCGGCAATGGTCGGCAGCGCCACGTGCGAGTCCTCGTAGGTGTCCCCGTGCCCCGGGAAGTGCTTCCCGGTCGTCATCAGGCCGGCCGCCCGGGCACCGCGGATGTAGGCCGCCGCCATCCGCGACACCAGCTCGGGAGACTCTCCGAAGGAGCGGGTGTTGATGATCGGATTCGCCGGGTTGGAGTTGACGTCCAGCACCGGTCCGAACGTCATGTGCACACCCACCGCGCGCGCCTCCACCCCCATCACCCGTCCGAGCTCGTAGGCCAGCGAGTCGGACCCCGCGGCCCCGAACGCCATCACGGGCGGAAACACCGTACCGCCCCCCTGCGGCAGGAGGTGCGGGAGCGAATAGATCCCGCCCATCCGCATGCCCGTGCCGTTCTCCATGTCGGAGGTGATCAGCAGCGGAAGAGGCGCACGACGCTGAAGCTCGTTGATCTTCGCGGCATAGCTGTGCGGCATCCCCATGGAGAGGATCAGCCCGCCCACCCCGTCCTGCTCCACCCACTCGCGTAGCCGGTCGAACTCCGGCGAGTCGTGCGCGGTGAACTCGCCGCTCACCCACGGCATTACCAGCTGCCCCACCTTCTCGCGGAGCGTCAGCCGTGCGAGGGTGCTCTCCACCCAGCGTTGGCCCTCGGCATCGAGCGTCGCTGCGAGGCGAGCACCGTCCGCGGAGGTCGAGGGCGCCGCCGGGGGCGCCGCGGAAGGCGCGCAACCGCTCACGGACAGCAGGAGCGAGAGTGCTGCGATGCCGGACGCGCGTCGGCGCTGCCTGAGAACCGGTTCTGATGACAATGCCATCGATCGTGAAATGTGGGTCGAGGAGCGGGTAACCTAGTGAAGCCGCCGCGGGGGATCAATGCGAGCCTTTCTACTCCGCCGGTTGTACGATCGCGGCCGCGAGAAGCGATCTCCCGCGACCGTACCCTCGCCTGCGCACACCACCACCCATCCCGCGCGTACGAAACGGCGCCCCGGAGCGCTGCTCCGGAGCGCCGCTCCACCTCACCTGCCGGCTACTACCTCTACCCCTGCCTGTTGGCCGTCAGGTCGAGGAAGGGACGCGTCGCCGCTGTGGTCGACGTAATCGTGATGTCACCCCGGGCGCCGATGGTGTACACCCTCCCCGGAGCGAAGCCCACGTTGGCGCGCACGATCACCGGGGTGGTCGAGCCCGGGTAGCGCGCTGCCAGATCGTACAGTCCCGGCGTGAGTGCCGTGAAGGCCCCGGCCGAACGGTATGCCACCTGCCCTCCGATCGGCGTTTCCACACCGGTTTCCGTATTCACCGCGTAGAGCGACATCGGTCCCGCGTTGGAGATAGCGTGAACCAGCCGCACCAGCGATACGGTCCAATCGATCGTCGCCGGGAAGTTGTCTTCCACCAGGAACCCGTCGGCCGACTTGGTCGCCGTGTTGTAGATACCACTCTGGTAGAACGAGTAGTGCTTGCCGTCCGCGATGGACGCGGCAGCCGTGGAGATCGGGAGGTCCTTGTCCACCGCCGCCGAGATTCTCCCCGACAGAGTGTACTGACCCGGCGTGATGGCGGTGTACAGATCGCCCGCGGCCACGCCGCCGTATCCCACTCCGGCCGTAGACTCCACCCCTGTGGTGGACTGGACGGCCGTCAGCTTCACATCGTTGGCGAAGAAGTTCACCGCCGGCGCGCCCACGCTGAAGTTGAAGAACTTCACGCGAGCGGACGGCATGGGCCCGGTGATGTCCTGTACCGCGTTCTTCTCACACGCGGCCAGGGCACCCACACAGAGCGTCAATACAAATGCGCGAAACAGATTCATCATCGTGGTTACGGTTGGAGGATCCAGAGCGGCTTCGTGTGCCAGTCGGGCTCGAGCGCACCGATCGCGTCCAGACCCGGCTGGTTCCACACGTACTCCGAGTTGTAGCGCGGACGGAGCCGGTAAACCAGCTTGCCCTGATTGTCCGGGTGCAGGTTCGTCGGCGGAGTGAAGCCCGGGTAAACCTGCTCCCCACTTGCAGGATCCACGTCAGTGTAGTGGTACCGCTTCATGTCCATCCACTGCTCGTTGAAAGCCCACGCCCACTGCGCAATGTACTTCTGCGACATGATGTGCGTCAGCGTCAGATCCGCCGGGTTCGTCGGAACGATCTGCGGATCGGCGAGGAAAGCCGCCTTCTGCGCAGCCGAGATCGGTGTAGGCCAGAACGGATACGTGTTCCGATCGTTGTCGCGAACGTTCGTGTTCACGAAGTCGATGTGTGCCGAGATGCCTTCGCGATACGCACTGAGAGCGAGCGATCGGTTCCCCATGTGGTACGCCGCCTCGGCCTTGATGAACTGCAGCTGGGCGTACGTCATGGCCGGCATGCGCGCGGCGTCGTCGAACAGGTACAGGCCCGTCAGACCTGGACCTACGCTCCCGGCGTAGCCGTGCGGGTTGTTGGGCCGCTGGTTCAGCACCGGGAAGTTACTGGCCAGATTGAAGTTCGGATTCATGCCCCGATACTCACCGTCCGGAGCCGGAGACAACATCCGAGTCAGCCGGGGATCCGTGGTTCCGAACACCGTCCCGTCCATCAGTCCGACCACGAACTGAGTCTGTCGGTAGTTGTTGAAGTTGCCGCGCGCAATGAAGTTCCGGTCCGCCTGCTCAGTATTGGGGTACATCAGCAGCGCGTCGTCAGCACTGCTGCCGAACGACTGGTCCACCGCGGCGATCACCGCCGCGGGATCGTAGGACGCCTTGTTCGAGTAGCGGTTGAGGATCTGAGCCCGCATGCCGTGGGCGAGACGCAGCCACTTCGTCCGGTCTCCACTGTAGATCCGGTCGCCACGCGCCATGTAGGTCGCACTCACCGCCCCATCCGTGCGGGCGAGGTGCACCATGGCGCTGTCGAGCATCCGCATCGACTCCTGGTAGACGAACTCCTCCGAGTCGTAGTTGAAGCTGAACGTCGTCTGGTTGAATGCCTCGCTGACGATCATCTCCCCGTGCAGCCCGCCGCCGACCTGCCAGCCCCACGCCTTCAGGATGTACCCGACACCGAGCACGTCCCACCGCTGCTCGGCCCTGGCGATGTCCATCATGTCGATCAGGTTCTGGCCGTGCACCCAGTAGACTGTGCGCCAGTGCTCCCCGGCGACATCGCTCGCCGCCGCGTATCCCATGCGGTCCCAGACGGTGTAATCCTGATGGGTCAGCTGCTGGGTGTACGCAGCCGTGTACCGCCCATCCCAGTGCTCCGTGCTGACGAACCAGTGGAGCAGCGAAGGGAGGTACAGGTTCGCCGCCACCGTCTGGGGTGCGTTGGGATTGGTGTTGACGTCCAGGAAGTCGTCACACCCTCCCACCACCCCGATGGAGCAGGCGAGCAGTGCTACCTTAAGTTGTTTTCTCATCGTTAGAAGCTCGTCCTGATCCCGAGGTTGATGCCGCGAGGCATCGGGAAGTTGCCGAAGTCCACGCCAACGGATCCCGAGCCACCGACCGCGGCGGTGTTGCCGTTAACGACCGGGTCCAGACCGGAGTAGTTCGTGAACAGCAGGAGGTCGGTGCCGGTGACGAACACACTCGTCCTCCCGAAGCGGCGCTCCGGAAGCCGGACGTTCAGCGTCACGTCACGAAGCCGCGCCCAGTTGATGTCGCGCTCGATGAAGAGCTCTTCGCTCATCGACAGGTAATAGCCGTTGTCGATCGCCGGAATCACGACGATGTTGTTCCGCGTCGGATTGTCCGTGTTCTCCAGGCCATCGCGAAGCACGCCCTGGATCACGCGCGGCTGCTCACGATCCAGCGTCCGGTGGGTCAGCCCGCGCGCGGTGAGGTAGTGCTGCGTCGCGTTGAGAATGTCCCCGCCCCTGCGGAAGTCCCAGAGGAAGCTCAGCGAGGCGCGTCCGTAGTTGAGCGTGTTGGTCAGCCCCATCGTCCAGTCCGGCTGACGATCGTAGCCGGCGTCGATGAAGGTCGAGGAACGGATCGGCAGGCCGCTGGTCGGGCTGATCAGCAGGTCTCCATTGTCGTTCCGGAGGTAGAACATCCCCGTGATCGACCGTGTGGAGAGCCCCGCCGCCGTGCCGTTGCGGACGTTGCCGTAGAGCCACGTATCCGAGTTGTACGACTCCGGAAGCTCGTGCGGGAGATGAAGAACCCGGCCGCGTGAGCGATCGAAGTTCGCGATGAAGTCCCACGAGAAGTTCGGGGCCAGCACGGGGGTGCCACGAAGCGTGACTTCGAGACCCTCGTTGCGAGTGCTCGCTCCGTTCAGGTTGAACAGGATGAAGCCCGTGGCGTAGCTGCCTCGGATGTCGTTGACGATCTGGTCTTCGGTCTCCTTGCGGTACACCGTGGCGTCGATGCCGAGGCGGTTGTCCAGGAAGCCGAGCTCCGTGCCGAACTCGTACGAGTGCGCGAACTCCGGGCGCAGGTTCAGGTTCGGGCCCCAGAAGTCGTAGCCGTACCCGCCGTACGAAGTGTTCTTGTACTGCAGCGACGGCCGGTAAGCGTACGGCCGCGCGTCACGTCCCGTCTGCGCGTAGGCCGCCCGCAGCTTGCCCGTCATGACGTTCCCGATCTGCGGGATCGCGTCCGAGAAGACGAAGCTGGTGGAGACGCCCGGGTAGAAGAACGAGTTGTTGTCCGTCGGAATGGTCGAGGTCCAGTCGTTCCGGCCCTCGAGGTTCACGAACAGGTAGTCGTTGTACTGCAGCGTCGCGCGGCCGAAGAGACCCACCAGGCGGCGCTGCGCGATGGTCGTACGGCTGGAGCGGGTCGCTGCGTTGTTGACCGAGACGAAGTTCGGCTCCAGGAAGTCACGACCCCAGAGGGCATCCACCTGGGAACGATCGTCACGGACCTGGTTGCCGATCAGGCCGCTGATGGCAAACCCGCGGGTCACCGGGATGCTGTTGATGGTCAGCAGCGTCTGCGCGCTCAGGTTGCGCGTGTTGTCGTTGGCGACGTCGATCACGCCGTTGTTCGACGCTCCCCAGGCGCTCTCCGGGTGGCGGACGATCTGCAGGTGGTTCGTGTAGCTGTCCGTACCCAGGTTCAACCGCAGGTTGCCCCAGGTGAACGGCGTGAACCGGAAGCCAAGGTTCGAGATCAACCGGTTGTTGGTCGTCTCGTTGTTGTTGCGCGAGGTGCTGAAGTACGGGTTATCGATCTCCGACGATGCGGCCAGCGTCGTAGTCCGGCGACGCAGCCCTTCCGGCGTGAGCCAGTTGCTCGCATCATCGTTCTGCGGCCAGACGAGCAGGCCGAGCAGCGGACCGCCCGCGCCCTTGAACGGCTGACGGTTCTCCGTGTAGCTGTACTGCGACGTCAGGTCCACGGTGAGCCAGGGCGCGACGCGCGCCTGCCCGGCACCTGTGAGGTTGTACCGGTCGTAGAAGGAGTTCGGCACCACACCGTTCTGACGGATCAGACCGCCGGTGATCCGGTAGTTGACGCTGTTGTCCTGCGCGGCGCCGCTGAAGCTCAGGTTGTGCCGCTGCGTCAGCGCCGTCTGGAAGAACCCCTCCACGTTGTTGAAGAACTGCGTCCCCGCCTCGTACGGTTCGCCCCAGTAGAGGAACGACTGGCTGCCCGTCGAGCTGATCCCGTAGGTCTGCTGGATCTCCGGAATGGCGCGCGTGCTCTCCACCCGGAAGCTGTTGCTGTACTCGAACCCACCGGAGCCGGGCTGGCCGCGCTTGGTGGTGATCACGATGGCGCCGTTGGCGGCGTCGATCCCGTAGAGCACCGAAGCCTCCGGGCCCTTCAGCACGGTGATCGTCTCGATGTCCTCGGGGTTGATGTCCGCGGCGCGGTTGGTGAAGTCCACACCCCGGTTATCGAAGCTGGTCGCTCCGGTCGCCGAGGGGCCGAGCACGCCCGTGTGCAGGGTCTTGTTGTCCATCGGCAGCCCGTCGATGATGAAGAGGGGCTGATTGCTGCTGCTGATGGAGCTGATCCCGCGGATGGTGATCTGGGAAGATGCTCCCGGCACGCCCGACGTGGAGCCGACGTCGACACCCGCGATGCGGCCCTGCAGCGCGTTGAGGAAGTTGTCGCGCTGCGCCGCGGCGATCTCGGTACCCGAAATCTGCTGCTGCGAGGTGCCGAGCGCACGCTGAAGCGTGGTCTCACCGAGCGCGGTGACCACCACCTCGTCCAGCGCCACCGCCGCCTGCTGGAGCGTGAAATCCAGGCGAGCCGCCTCGTCCGCCACCACGGTCACCGTCTGCTGCATCGGCGCGTACCCGATGCTCTGCGCGCGGATCACCCGGCTCCCGGTCGGAACCCCCACCAGCAGGAAGTCACCCGCGGCATTGGTGAGCGTTCCCCGTGCCGTTCCCTGCACCGACACCTGCACCCCCGTAAGGGGGCGCTGCGATCCCGCTTCCACGACCCGGCCGCGGACTGTGCCCAGCGACTGCGCCGCTACCGGCGCAGCGACGGCTGCAAGCAGAATCGCCGCGCCGACCATGCTCAGCATGGTTCTCGCACGATTGCGATAGCCCATCACGTTCCTCCTCGAGAATGGAAAAGAGAGGGAGCGCGGACACACTCCCATGAGGCAACTGCCCGCAGCAGAGAAGCCGTGCGTGCACTCCTCGAACTGCCCGCGAAAAGACCCGGTGTGCCGCCCTCTGCGCTGCTCACAGGGGAGGGGGAACTCAGAAACATTGAATCCGGGTTTGGATACGGCGGCGTCGCCAGAATCGTCAGCAACGCGATGGAGCCAGGTATCAAGTCGGAAGGAGATCTTGGGAAGAGATCCCGGCAAACGCACGGTCGGGGCGGAGAGAGCCCACATGGAAGCCGACGTGCCGAGTTGTAGGTGCCAACTTACGGGCAGCGGCCGCAGCTTGTCAACACAGCCCGTGGCGCGCCGGGCGCATCGCTCTGGAGGGGCCAGAAACCATGGTACCGGAGCCTTCCGAGAGACCATTCGAACGATGCTTTCGTCCCGGGCACGGCGGATGCCACCCACCGGCACGGCCGGCGAGTCAATCGAGCTGGCGGGCAGGTGAGAAAGTGCTCTCGGCGCCGAGCCGATCGAAGGCGGTCACCACCACCTCGTCCGGACGCCGGACGAGGGCCAGCGAGCGCGTGTGCCCCGGCACCACTTCGGTGGTCCATGCCGAACCGTGGCGGGTTCGCACCGCAATCAGCCAGGGCGCGGCGCCGTCATGTGTGATCTCCAGGACGACTCCCGAACCATTGCTCCGCACCCCCACGCGGGGCGCGGTGGGAGGCGCGGCTCCCAACCAGGGTGAGGCGGGGACGACCGCCGGCTCGCGGTACATCTGCGCGAGCTGAGCCGAGAGGCCGTCCGGGTCGCCCATCAGGGTGCGCATGCTGAAGTGGACGTTGCCGGTCGCGCCGGCGCGGTGACGCGTCAGCTGGATCTGCTCCAGGAGCTCGGACGCCGGCCAGTGCCGCGCTCGGTCGGGGCCCACGCGACTGGTGAAGTTACCCGGCCAGAGATGGCGGCCGTGGTGGTTCTGCGCCACCCACCAGTCCAGCAGGACCGGATAGCTCTGCGCCTGCTGCGCCACCGGCCAGTAGAGCTGAGGCGCGAAGTAATCGACCCACCCGTTCACGAGCCACTTGCGGGCGTCGGCGTACAGCTCGGTATAGGCGTCGAGCCCACGCACCTGTGCCGGATGACCGGGGCGCCAGATGCCGAAGGGGCTCACCCCGAACCGGACCCATCGCTTTTCCCGCTTGATCTCGGTGTAGAGCCGCTCCACCAGGCGGTCCACGTTGTCGCGGCGCCAGTCGTTCCGGGAGAGCGTTCCGCCCGAGTTGCGGTAGCGGTTCCAGCTCCGGTCGTCGGGGAAGTCGATCATCCGGCCGGAGCGATCACGCTCGCGGTACGGATAGAAGTAGTCGTCGAGGTGGACGCCATCGATGTCGTAGCGCCGAACCACGTCCAGGATCACGGCAACCGTATGATCCTGCACTGCCTGTTCACCCGGATCCATCCAGAGATGGGTACCGTACTGTCGTACGAGCTCCGGCCGCGTGCGGCTGATGTGGTCCCCGGAGGCGGCCGAGCGCGCGGACGGGTGTTTCGCCCGGTACGGATTGAACCAGGCGTGCAGCTCGAGCCCTCGGCGGTGCGCCTCCTCCACCGCGAAGGCGAGTGGATCGTAGAATGGAGATGGCGCGTGCCCCATCGTGCCGGTCAGGTACTCCGACCAGGGCTCCAGAGGCGATGCGTACAGCGCGTCGCCCGCGGGACGCACCTGCAGGATCACAGCGTTCAGCCCGAGCTGGCGCGCGCGGTCCAGGATGGCGATCAGCTCCGCCTTCTGCTGCGCGACCGGGAGCCCGCGGCGGGAAGGCCAGTCGATGTTGGAGACGCTCGCCACCCAGACGCCGCGGAACTCGCGCTCCAGCGGAGGCAGTGAAGCGGGGACCACCGACGGCGTCACCGCTGCCCCACCGCCGATCTCATCCCCGAGCAGCACCACCTGGCCCGGCCGCGACGGCTCGCGCGACCCTCCCGCCCCGGCCGTCACGGGGCCGGGCGACCCGCTGGAGGCCGGAATACAGGAACCCAGCAGCAGCACGGCGCTCAGGCGCAGCAGGGCGGCGGGAATTTGCTTCATCGGGGATGTCGGGTGGTGCCGGTGAACCGCGTCGGGTGGATTCAGCAAATGTAGGGGCGGGACGTTCCTTCCACCAGCACCGTGGAGGGCCCGGAAGGGGTTCCGTGGCCGATCCGCCCCGGTGGACCCGGGAGAGGTTGCGGCGATGGAGGAGTGGGGATGCCCGCATCACGCCGCCGGACGGACGGTGGAGGCGGGCCCTGCGCTTTCGCGGCGGCCCTCTGCACCGTTATGCTGTCCCGAGATCTCCGCCGCCCGGGCCTACCGCCTCCCCAGCATGCGGCCGGAAGGCTTCCGGTGCGTGCCGCATCGCCCTCTGAACTCCTGCTTCGGTGCAATGTTGAGGAAGATTCCCCTCGTGCTCCTCGTGGCGACCTCGCTGCAGGCCGCCTGCGCACCCGTACCCGGCGCGCGCACCGCACCGCTGGTCCGCCCCGGCGTGGACGTGGTCGCGACTTCGCCACCCACGACGCTGGCCGGTCTGCGTGTGGGGCTGATCACCAACCACACCGGGCTGACCCGCGACGGTAACAGCACCATCGACGTTCTCGCCGGATCCCCGGCGGTGGAGCTGGTCGCCCTCTTCTCGCCGGAACACGGGATCCGCGGCGTCGCGGCCGACGGCGAGCGCATCGACTCCACGGTGGACGAAGCAACGGGCCTGCCGATCCACTCCCTTTACGGCGACACGCGAAAGCCCACGCCGGAGATGCTGGAAGGGATCGACGCGCTGCTCTTCGACATCCAGGACGTGGGTGCGCGGCAGTACACCTACGTGTACACGATGGCGCTCGGCATGGAGGCGGCGCGCGAGAAGGGAATCCCCTTCTACGTGCTGGATCGCCCCAACCCGATCGGCGGCCTCGCGGTGGAGGGCAACCTGCTGGATCCCGAGTACGCCACCTTCGTCGGGATGTACCCGATCCCCACCCGACACGGCCTCACGGCCGGTGAGCTCGCACGTCTGTTCAATGCCGAGTTCGGCATTGATGCCGACCTCACCGTCATCCCGGTGGAGGGCTGGAGCCGGGAGATGTGGCTCGACGATACCGGCATCTCGTGGGTCAATCCTTCACCCAATCTGAGGCGCCTCGAGGCCGCGATCCACTACCCCGGGACGGTGTTCCTGGAGGGCACGAACCTCCTTGAACGCGGCACCGACCAGCCTTTCGAGCAGACCGGCGCCCCCTGGCTGGACGCGGTGGCGGTGGTGCAGGAGATGAACGCCATGGGGTTGCCGGGGATCCGCTTCGAGGCGGTCACGCTGCAGGTGGAGACCACCGGCCGGAAGTATCCGGGCCAGACGGTCCCGGGGATTCGCTACCATCTGACGGACCGCGACCGCTATCAGCCAGTCCGCACCACTCTGCTCCTGATCGATGCCATACACCGCCACCATCCCGACCACTTCGAGTGGAGCGGGACGATGGACCGCCTCGCCGGCACGGACGCCGCCCGCCTCGCCATCGAGGCCGGTACGCTCCCGCAGTTCCTGGCGACCTGGGAGGCGGACGAGGCGCGCTTCCGCACCATGCGCGAGCGATACCTGATGTACTGAGGTTCGACCTGTCGGTGGGGTCCGCCGATGCCGACGTGGTTTACCGTCATCCCGAGCCCGGTTCACACCCTACGGTCATCCCGATCCCGGCGTCATACCCTACCGTCATCCCGAGCCCGCGACGGGAGGGGGGACCCGGCACACCACCGGCGCGGGCGTGGGGATCCGGATGCCGCGGCCCTCCGCATCATCCGGATCCCGGCACTCGCTTCGCTCGCGCGGGATGACAGGGCGGTGGGCCGAACGCGGTGGGCGGCTCCTGTCGGGGATCCAGTGCTTCGGTACCGATCGCGCCCTTCTCTACCCGCGCCGCAGCTCCGGCAGCAGCCGGTACAGGTGCTCACCCGGGCAGAGCGTGGGGGCGTGGTCCCTGTGCCCGTCGATCCGTTCCGCAGGCACGTCGTAGCGCGCCCGGAACCCGTTCACCAGCCGCCGGAGCGTCTCCATCTGGGCCGGCGTGGGCTGCTCCTCCTCGAAGTTGCCTTCCAGAACGATCAGCAGATGGCCCGCCGGGTCGTAGGCGGTGTTGGTGTCGCCAGCGAAGCGCACGTCACGACCCTCGGCCACCACACCCTCGTGATCCACGAAGAAGTGGTAGGGGATGTCCGCCCACGCCGCCTTGATCCGGCCGTCACCGAGCGCGCAGGCACACTGGGAGAAGTCCTGCAGATTGCGCATCTTCTGCGCGAGCGTCCGCTCCGTGTTGATGCGCCCCGCGGTGTGATGGATCGTGACGGAGTGGATCTCGTGCGGCCGCATCTCGGCCGTGGCGGGACCTCCGCCCCACTGCGCACGGGTCGTAAGCGGCGTCCCCGGCACCACCTCCACCACTCTCATCGCCGGTGCGCAGCCGACCGCCGCGAGCAGTACGCCGAGAGCAAGCCCGGTCCAGGGGGCTCTCATCGGCCGTCCCCCCGGGCGGTGACTCCCTGCGGAGCCCGAACGGAGTTCTCCCTCGCCAGCGCGGCGAGCAGGTACGTGAGGTTGGCTGTTCCGTCCATGATCGGTTCGTTTGTGGAGTAGTCACCGAAATCGTCGTGAAACACGATGAATCCGGTGTTGAACCGTGCGTACCGATCCGGGTTGATCAGCCGCACGTGCTGCAGGTTCTCGAAGATGGTGCGATAGACCGGCCCGTCGAGCAGCCCTCCCAGCTGCGTCTCGACGCCCATCTCGTGCGCCACCACCGGGTACCGCCGCCCCAGCTCGTACGCCTGCCGTGCCTTCTCCGTGAGCACCGCCGCGAACTCCGGGTCGCCGCGGCCCAGCAGCTGTGCCCCGAGCGCCATCGCCGAGGCGTACTTCCCGGCGGTGGATGCATAACCGTTGGCCCGGTTGCGGTGCTCGAGGAGTCCCTGCGGCCGCCCCGTGCACGGGTACACCGGCCGGTAGCCGCCTTTCCCCCACCCGTAATCGGACGAGTCCGTAGTGGGAAGGTCGAAGTACATGTGATCGCGGTCGTCACCCAGCTGGTTGAGCATCAGCTCGGGCTCCGGGAACATGCTGACGAGCCACTCCAGGCCGTGCCGGGCCTCGTCCAGCACGTCCGCGATCCCGTTCGCGCCCGGATCGCCGCGCGCGTCGAAGCGGTCGGCGATGGCACCCGGATGATCGCGGTACGCCATCAGCATCACGAAGGTGGCATTGGCCGATGTGGTCACGTACTGGAGATAGTCGGCTGCGTCGTGCCAACCGCCGGTCACCGGGATGAACTCGCCCGCGCGCGGATGGTCCACGAGGATTCCGTCGGTGCGGTGATGCACCGAGTCGCGGAAGAGCGGGTTGTAGCCGGAGCGCTGCTGCCGCATGTAATGGAGCAGTGTGTCGGCCCCGCCGGCATAGACACCCTCGGAGATGCGGAAGGTAGGTGAACTGAGATCGCCGAGGACCACGCGGTACCGCCCGGGCAGCCGGAAGGAGCCGAAGTCGAGACGGTGGGTGGAAGCGCAGGGGCCGAACGCTCCGCCCTGCGCCGCGGCACCCCGGGTGACCGTGCTCCCACGCTCGTCCACCACCGCGAAGGTGTGGAAGCTCCGCGGCTCCAGCGAGCAGACCACGGCGGTCTTGGGCCCCTCCGGCAGATACCCGACCTGGTTCACCCGGATGAAGCTGACGGAGTCGGTCACCTCACCCGGCAGCGTACCGGGTGTGAGAGTCCTCGGAACGGTGGGGTCCGAACTTCCTGCGCTCGACGCGACCAGTGCGAGGAGCAATGGGAGAACGATGATGGGCATGGATACGGGATCCTGAAGGAAACGGTGGGATGTATCTCCGGAATCTAACCCATGGCACGGGCCGGGGACAGTTCGCCGCACGGCCAGCCGCCCTGTTCCACCGACGGCGCCCCACCTATGATCATGGTCACACCCCCACCCACCACGATCATGACAGACCGCACCCTACTCACCCGCACCTCCGCCACGGCGTTGGCACCCGCAGCGGCCGCGCACCCGGTATCGGGCGGCATCGCCGGCGGTCGCCTGGTCTCACTGGATGTCTTCCGCGGCATTACCATTGCCGCCATGCTCCTGGTCAACAACCCGGGCTCCTGGAGCGCCGTCTACCCACCGCTGCTGCATGCGGAGTGGCACGGCTGGACACCCACGGACCTGATCTTCCCCTTCTTCCTGTTCATCGTCGGTGTTTCGATGACCTTCTCCTTCGGTCGCGCCGTGGAACAGGGTGCGGCTCGCGGGGAAGTGATGCGGAAGGCGGCGATCCGGTCGGCGAAGCTGATCGGTCTCGGGCTGGTGCTGCACTCCTTTCCCTGGTGGCGGCTGAACCCCGAAACGCTGCGACTGCCGGGCGTACTGCAGCGCATCGGTCTCGCCTTCCTGATCGCCTCCGCGATCGTGCTGTTCACCTCGCGTCGCGCACGTGCGGCCGTGACGGGCGCCATTCTCGTCGGCTACTGGGCCGCGATGACCCTGATCCCCGTCCCCGGCAGCGGGGCTGGCGTCCTTGAGCCCGGGCGCGATCTCGGCGCCTTCATCGACCGCGCGGTATTCGGTACGTCACATCTCTGGTCGCAGTCGAGAACCTGGGATCCGGAGGGGCTGCTCAGCACGCTTCCGGCGGTGGCTACCGTGCTGCTCGGCTACTTCACCGGGGAGTGGCTCCGCTCGGGGCGCTCGCAGCGCGAGAAGCTCCGCGGCCTGCTCCTCGCCGGGGCGGCCGCCGTGGTGGCGGGGCAGCTCTGGGGACTCGTCTTTCCGATCAACAAGCCGCTCTGGACCAGCTCCTACGTCGTGTTCACCGCCGGAGCCGCCCTGCTCTGTCTCGGGCTCTGTTACTGGTCGCTGGACATCGCCCGGCATCGCCGCTGGGGCTTCCCGTTCCTCCTCTTCGGCGTGAACGCCATCGCCGCCTTCTTCCTCTCGTCGCTCTTCGCGCGCATCATCGGCATCCGCTGGTGGGAGGGGCCGTCGCTGAAGGCGCTCGCATACGAGCCGCTCTTCGCCTCCTGGCTCGCCCCCCAGAACGCCTCGCTCGCGTTCGCCCTCACCTTCGTACTGCTCTGGACCGGGATCATGTGGGGCTTCCACAGGGCCGGCATTCACTGGAAGGTGTGACCGGGGTGCCGGGGGCGCGCCGGCCGGTACGCGCCATCCGGACGGCGGAACCGGATCAGATCGAGACGCTTGTCGAGGAAGTGGACCGCTCGCTCGTCCGCCGATCTGCGCGAGGAGGAGAACGGTGTGTACGTGGCGACCAAGTCTGCAATCCAGGATTCTCCGAGTCGCTGCGGAAGACGGTCAACCCGCGCGGCATCCGCATGAGCCTGATCGAGCCCGGTCGGGTGGACACCGACCTGGTCGACCTGTCTCCGGAAGAGGAGGCGAGGGAGAAGCGGGCAATGAAGATGCTGGAGCCGGACGACATCGCACGCTGCATCACCTTCGGCGTCTCCCAGCCGCCGCGCTGCGACGGGGTGGCGCTGCAGATCGGGCCGCTGGCGCAGGTGATCTGAGGGCTCTCGTCCGGGGCGACCCGACTCGTTCCCGCCGACAGCCCGCTCCGCGCCCGCCCCGGCATCCTGAGGGAGCGGAGCGACCGAAGGACCCTCCCGGTGCCGACCGTGCAGCGGGACCCATCTCTCGGCTCAGGGTAACCGGGGGTCACGCCTCCCGTAACCGGATCCGTCCGCCCGGTACGTCCGTTGCACCCTACCGCGGCTCACAGCAGTGACTCACCCGCCGTCCGAGCCGTGCCGGAACCGAGACCACCCGCAGCGCTGATCATCCTCCCGCTCTGGCTGATGGTGTTCTCCGTCAGCAGCCAGCTGCTGATCATCTCCCCGATCCTCCCTCGCATCGCGGAACAGCTCGGAATCGCTGCCGGTCGGCTGGCGCCGCTGGTGACCGGCTATGCAGTGGCGGTGAGCGCCGTGGCTCTCGTCATGGGGCCGGTGTCGGACCGGCTCGGGCGACGGCTCGTCCTGCTTCTCGGCACCGGGGTGATGACCGTGGCGCTCGCCCTGCACGCGGTGGCGGACGACTTCCCCACCCTGCTGGCGGTGCGGATTCTCGCCGGCGCCGGCGGTGGCGCACTGACCGGTGCTGCCGTGGCATTCGTCGGGGACTACTTCCCGCGCGAGCGTCGCGGCTGGGCCAACGGGTGGGTGATGAGCGGGTTCGCCGCGGGACAGATCGTGGCGGTGCCGCTTGGAGCGGTGCTCGCCGACCGCCTGGGTTTCCAGGCACCGTTTCTCGCATTCGCGGTCACCATGGGCCTTGCCTTCCTGCTGATCTGGCGGCTGGTGCCGCAGCCGCAGGTGCGGCGGCTGACGAGCCGGCTCGGATTCGGAGGCGTGGTGCTGCGGTACGTGGCGATCCTGCGGCGGCGTAACACGGGTGTGGCCGCCGCGGTGTTCCTGCTGATGTTCCTCGGAACCTCCCTCTACATCCTCTATCTCCCCAGCTGGCTCGAGTCGGATCGCGGTGCCTCGGCGAACCAGGTGGCGCTCCTCTTCTTCGCCGGCGGGATCGCGACCGCGCTCGCCGGGCCGATCGCCGGCTCCCTCTCGGATCGGATCGGGCGGAAGCCGCTGATCGTTGGGGCGAGCGCGGGAGTCGCTCTCCTGATGGGAGCGACCACCCTACTCGAGACGGGGCTCACCGGCTTCTACCTGCTCTTCTTCCTGATCATGGCGCTGGTGGCCGCGCGGGCCAGTCCGTTCCAGGCCTTCCTCAGCGAGATCGTCCCCGAGGAGGAGCGCGGGTCGCTGATGAGCCTGATGATGGCAGTGGGTCAGCTCGGCGCGGGGATCGGCGCCGCGCTGGCCGGTGTCGTGTATGCAGATCTCGGCTTCGGCGGGGTGACCCTCGCCGCCGCCCTCGCCGTACTCCTGATCTCCGTACTCACCGCTGCCTATCTATCCGAGCCCGCCCCTGCCCGGGGCACGGAGGCGGTTCCGTAAACCCCCGTCCCCGGAGCCTGGCGATGGGGGTGACGGGGCGAGTACGGGAAGCCGTCCACGACAACGCACCCGTACCCTGTGCGAACCGAAGGGTCTCGCGCGGCAGCCGATGCCGGGCTGGATCGTTCAGTCGCTCCTCTCGTTCAGGATGAGGGAGGAGGAACGGCCGCCGCCGCACCGGACGAAAAAACCCCGGCAGTGTCACCACTGCCGGGGCATCCTCGTACCGTAGTCCTGCAGGCTCGATGTTCGATGTCCGGAGGTCGAAGATCGAATCTATTTCGGCCTACAGATTCGGGTTGCTGCTCAGTTCCGAGTTCGGGATCGGCCAGCAGGTCTGCGTGCCGTACTGTCTGGCGCCACCGAAGGTCCACTGGCCGGTGGGGAAGAAGTTCCCCGTACCGTCCGTGATGTAGCGGCGGAGGTCTCCCATCCGGTGGCCGGTGAGGTACAGGTCGCGGCGGCGCTGATCACGCAGCTCCGCCATGAGCGCATCCCCCGCAAGGTCGACCGCCGGCTGGCCGCCCACCGCCCGCCGCTGGTTGACGAAGGTGAGCGTCTCCGTCGTCGAGCCCTGCGCCTCGGCCACGATGTACCGCGCCTCGAGACCCGAGGCAAAGCGGATGTCGGTGTCCTGTTCTATCATCTCCACCGAGCCCCAACCTTCGTAGTTGTAGGGTCGGAAGGGGACATGACCCCGCAGGTCCACGTAACCGGCCGGGCTCTGCAGCTGCCGGAGTTCCGGAGACATGGGAATGCGCGGGTCGTCCAGCTCCACGAAGCCGGGCCCCGGCTGCAGGTGTGCGTTGCTGGCCGAGGCTCGCGTCGCGTTCCAGAACTGGTTGTGCTCAGGCGTGGAATTGTCGGAGAAGGCGACCCAGAATTCGAAGTTCGCCGGCACCTGGTCGGCGAACCCGACCGCACGCGCATCCTCCCCGCGATTGAGGGCCGCACGCGCCGCGCCAAGCCGGGCCAGGTTCAGGATCGAATCGGCCGCGACAGGGCTGGTGTTGCGCGCGTTGGTCGCGACGTTGATCGCGTCCTCGAACCGCTCGATCGCCATCCCGAAGAGAACCTCGGGCGTATGTGCCGCGCTGACGTCGATCGGGGCCGAACAGTGCGACTCCGCGAGCAGGACGAGCGAGTAGCCCGAGTATGCCAGAGATCGGGCGAGACCGAGGTGAGACTCGGCTTCGGCCCCGAGGAGCGCCCGGATGCGGGATGCAGCCTCGTCACCCGCGGCACGCGTGCGCTGCAGCCGAACGTAGCTCGTGCCCAGCAGGCCGGTGAACGAGGTCACCTCTCGCAGCTGCACGTCACGGTTCTCGGCGAAGGTATGGGTATCGGTGGTCTCACCGGAAAAGCTCGCCGAATACAGCGTGTACCAGCCGTACGCCCGCTGAAACTCGCCCATCACACCGTGCACGATCAGGGGGATCCGCGCAGGATCGTCGAGATCCTCCTCGGTGATCGCCCCCGGATTGGTCACCGTCAGCAGATCGCAGCCGCCCAGCACCGCCACAGAGGCGAACGCCGTCAGCGTGGTGCGCCACCGGGACGCGAAGGCGTTTCGTGTATTGGTCATCATTCCAGGATCGCCCATTAGAAGGAGACGTTCAGCGAAGCGGAGATCCGGCGCGTCTGCGGCACCGTGAACCCATCGGTCCGCAGGAACGTCGCGTCGCCATGGAGGTTGACCTCCGGGTCGAGGCCACCGTACCGCGTCCACAGCGTTGCCATGTTGTGCCCGGCGATCATCAGCCGCGTCTGTTCCGCGCCGAGCGGCGCCGTGAAGCGTGACGGGATCAGGTAGCTCAGCGAGACGTCACGCAGCTTGATGAAGTCCGCCGGCTGGATCCAAGCCTCGGGCACGTTGTTCACACCGGCGCCACCGAAGCCGGCGCGCATCAGCGCCACTTCGCGCGGGTCGGCATCGGGGTTGATCACGTCCCACGAGAGGCCGAGGAAGGCACGGCGCCAGTCGGGCACGTTGAGCAGGTGGTGACCCCCCCCATAGTCCAGGAGCGCGTACAGCTGGACGTTGCGCAGCAGCGTGATCGTGTTGGAGAAGCCGAGCTGACGCGTCGGCGTGGACGACCCGTAGAAGATGGAGTCCCCGAACTGGGGACGGTTGTTCGCACCGATCAGCGGATAGCCCTCCGCGTCACGCAGGATCTCACGACCCCAGTAGCCGCCCAGCGGGAAGCCCGGGCGATGCTGCTGCACCGGGTTGTAGAGGCCGAAGCGCGTGGGGTCACGCCCGTCGCCGAAGCTGATCAGCTTGTTGTTGTTGGTCGAGAAGTTCAGCGTGCTCGACCAGCTCACAGCGGGAAGCTCCACCGGCACGGCGGTGAGCATCACCTCCCAGCCACGATTCTGCGTCTCCAGCAGGTTCTGCAGGATGCTCCCGGAGAAACCGCTCGACGGCGGGATCGCCACGTTGAGGAGCCCGTTGCGCATTCGCTGGTTGTACCAGGTCACCTCGAGCCCGAGGCGTTCGTTCAGCGCCGATACGTCGAAGCCGAGCTCGAGCTCGTCGCCCCGCTCCGGCTCCAGACCCGGGTTGCCGAAGGCACCCGCTGCGAGCGCCGGCACCGTCTGCCCGTTGGCGAGCGTCACCACCGAGGAGGAGTAGGTCCGCTGCGCCGCGTACGCGCTCGGCGCCTGCCCTGCCTGTCCCCAGGCCGCGCGCAGCCGGAGGTTCTCGAGCTGCGGCAGGCGGCCCGCCATGAATGGCTCCTCGGAGATCACCCACGAGGCCTGCAGCTTGGGATAGAAGATCCGCTGGATGTCCGCACCGAAGACTGAGCTGTTGTCCATCCGGACGGCGCCAGTGAGGAAGAGGCGGTTCTGCCAGGCCAGCTGCTCCTGCACGAAGAAGCCGAGCGTCCGCGACTCGGAGAAAGCCTGCGACCCGGAGGTGACCGCGGCCGCCGCAACCGTTCGGGTCACGTCGGAGCCGAGCCCACGCCCCTCGGCGCTGATGGTCTCGTTCTGCGTCACGTTCAGCTGCATTCCGAACGAGGTGCTCGAGACCAGTGCGTCCGTCAGCTCGTTGGTGATGGTGCCCGCGTAATCCGCAGTGTAGATGTGCGTGGTGGGCATGCGGCGGTTGATCTGCCCCTCGATCGGCCCGTACAGCATCGGATCGTTGGGCGGGTAGAAGAGCTCGGCGGTCCGGGTGTTGTTGTCCAGACCCACCGTCAGCCGGTTGGAGAACCAGGTGAAGGGCCGGTAGTTGGTGGTGATCCCGAAGATGGTCTGCTCCGCGCGCGTCTGGTTGTCGAAGCGGTTGGAGAGATCCGGCGTCATGATCCACCAGCCGAGCCCCCCGGTGCCCGGGTACAACCGGCCAGGCTCGGAGAGCGCCGCGCTGAACATGATGCTCTGAGCGGCCTCACCCTGGAGCGGAAGCCGCACGTGCGAGCGGTTGTAGCCGAGGCTCACCGAAAAGTCGAGAAGCTCGGTAGGGAAGAAGGCGAAGTTCGCTCGGCCTGAGCGGCGGTTCGAGAAGTTGTTGAAGAAGATCCCCTCCTCCTCGTCAGCGTCGCCCGAGACGTAGAAGGAGTAGCCCTCACCACCCCCACGCACGGAGAGCGCGTACTGCCGCATCGCGCCGGTGCGCAGCGCGTCCGGGTCGTCCAGCGGCCGCGAACTGATGATCGCATTCGGCTGCTGACCGGTGCACCCCGGATAGGCCGCCGTGTTCGCGATGCGCGCCGGCGTGCAGACCAGGAAGTTCTCGTACCGTGTCGCGCCCCACTCGCTCTGGCCCGTGCCCAGCCGCGCATTCCACTGCAGGCCCTGCTGCCCGGCCTGGCCGCGCTTGGTGATGATCTGGATCACCCCGCCCGCCGCCTCTGCGCCGTACAGCGTCGCCGCCGCAGGGCCCTTGATCACCTCGATCGACTCGATATCGTCCGGGTTCAGCATGCTCAGCAGGTTGGCATTCTGCTGGTTGTCCGTGCTGCAGCAGCTGGTGAGGAAGTTGCCCATCCGCGCCGTGCTCATCCGCACGCCATCCACGTAGAAGATCGGCTCGTTGCCACCCAGCAGCGAACTCGCTCCGCGGATGCGGATGTTGTTGCCGGTGCCCGCGGCGCCCGACCCGCCCATGATCGTGAGCCCCGGGGTCTTCGCGCGAAGCAGCTCGGTGACGTCCACGTTCACCACCCGCTCGGAGACCTCCGCAGCGTTGATGGTGGACACCGCGTTTCCGAGCGCGCGACGCTGCGTCGCGCCAGGCGTACCCGTCACCACCAGCTCATCGAGCGCGATCGCAGATTGTCCGAGGCTGAAGTCGCTGGTCGCGGTCGCATCGGCACTCACCGTCACCGCCTGCTCCACCGCCCCGAAGCCGATCATCTGCGCCCGTACCCGCTGCGCACCTGCCGGCACTCCGGTGATCAGGTACCCTCCCTGCGCGTTCGTCAACGCGCCGCGGCTGGTGCCGACAACCGATACCTGCACTCCGCTGAGCGGCCGGTCGGTGCCGGCCTCGCGCACCGTGCCACGCACGGTTCCGGTACCCTGCGCCACGGCCGACTCCACGCCGAGCGCGAGCCACACTGCCGCGAGCAGCAGTACGGTCCTGGTTCGAAAACGGCTCATCTGGTCCTCGTTGGAAAGGGAACGTCGATGGGACGGCGGGTGGGTGCCGCTCTCACGCACCACTCAGCAGGGCTGTCCCGATTCGCTGAAACTTGCCAGTTGCTGGCCGACGTGATCTGTATGCGCTGAGACCTCCTTTCGGCTCTCTGTAGGGGAGAGAGAATCGGTGCCATCGGAAACACCGGCCGAGCGAGCATCCGGGCACAACCTAGGTCGAAACCCTGCGAGGGTCAACGTTTTGCGCACGGTTTGGGATACAATCAATCTGCTGGGGCAGGCGTAAACGCCACCCGTTCACGGGACCGACCGGGCGCGATATGGATCGACCGGGCGCGATATGGATCGACCTGCATAACCAGACACTCAGAAGCTGCTGCGGCGGCGAACGCCGGTGTACCGCTCCGGCACCTCTACATCAGGGGTATGCACCGGACTCAACCGATCCCCGGATCCTGTGGTCGGCCGACCAGGCTCAAAGCTCACGCTCGCCACGTTCGGCCCCCTGTCATTCCGAACGTTCGGCCCCCTGTCATTCCGAACGTTCGGCCCCCTGTCATTCCGAGCGATTGGCCCCCTGTCATTCCGAGCGAAGTCGAGAGCCTGCGCTCGGGATGACCCGGTCGCCCATGCTCGCAGACGCACAGGTTACACGCGAATCTGCGGGTCTTCAGAACCCCTGACACTACATCCGGTGCCTGGTTGAGTCAGGTGTATACCCCTGCTCTACATTTACAACGCGTGAGTGGCTGGCGATGGGACACCGGCGGAGTGGGCGAGGGCTCCCGCACCTCGCGCATCTCCGCAACGAGGCACGAGACCGGGAGTTCCCGACCGTTTACGGCACCCGCCAGATCCGCTCCGCGTACTCCCGAACGGAGCGATCGCTGGAAAAGAACCCGCACCGCGCCACGTTTCTGATCGCCATCCGGGTCCACCCTTCCCTGTCGCGGTAGGCGGCATCCACCTTTTCCTGCGCGTCCAGGTAGGCGCCGAAATCGGCCAGCAGGAGGTAGCGGTCGTGGTGGAGCAATTCCTCCACCAGCGGCCGGAAGAGGTTCGGCTCCCCCGGGGATAGCTCCTCCGAGAGAACGAAGTCGAGAACACGACGGATCCGGGCATCGCTCTCGTAGAAGGCACGGGGGAAGTATCCCTCCTCCTTGTGCCGGGCGACCTCGTCGGCCGTGAGGCCGAAGATGAAGATGTTGTCGTCGCCCACCCGCTCGGCGATCTCCACGTTGGCCCCGTCCAGGGTGCCGATGGTGAGTGCGCCGTTCAGGGCGAACTTCATGTTTCCCGTGCCCGACGCCTCGAATCCGGCGGTGGAGATCTGCTCCGAGAGATCGCTTCCAGGAAAGATCCGCTCCGCGAGCGACACGCGGTAATCCGGGATGAAGGCCATCTGCAGCTTCGGAGAAACGCGCGGGTCGGAGTTGGCACGATCTGCGATGCTGGTGATCAGCTTGATGATCAGCTTCGCCGTCCAGTAAGTTGGCGCCGCCTTCCCGCCGAACAGTACAGCGCGCGGCACGACATCCAGCTCCGGCTCGTCGCGCAGGCGCAGGTACAGGTCCGCGCAGCGCAGCGCGTTGAGCAACTGCCGCTTGTACTCGTGCATGCGCTTGACCTGCACGTCGAAGATGCCGGCCGTATCGAGGCGCACGCCGGTGAGTTCGGCCACCGTACGGGCGAGGCGGACCTTGTTGTCTGCCTTGGACGCCCGCCACCACTCGCGGAAGGCGGCGTCCTCCGCGTGACTCTCGATCTGCTGCAGCTCCTCCAGATCCACCACCCAGCCATCACCGATCCGGCTGGTGATCAGCTCCGACAGCGACGGGTTCGCCCTGAGCAGCCAGCGGCGCTGCGTTACGCCGTTGGTCACAAAGGTGAACCGATCCGGCCAGAGCTCCACGAAGTCACGGAATACGCTTTCACGGATGATGCGGCCGTGCAGCTCGGCCACACCGTTCACCGTGTGGCTTCCGGCGATCGCCAGGGAGCGCCATCCGCACCTGCCCGCCGGAGAGGATCGCCATCCTCTCCACGCGATCCGCCTCGTTGGGGAACGCTTCCGTAACCCGTGCGCGCAGCCGCCGGTCGATCTCCTGCACCAGCTCGTAGTGGCGCGGGAGGAGGGCCCGGAAGAGCTCGGCGTCCCACGCCTCGAGCGCCTCCGGCAGCACCGTATGATTGGTGTAGGCGAAGGTCTTCCGGGTGAGCGCCCAGGCCTCGTTCCACTCGAGTCCCTCCTCGTCCATCAGCAGGCGCAGCAGTTCGGGGATCGCGACGGCGGGGTGCGTGTCGTTCAGCTGGATCTGCACCTTCTCCGGCAGGTCCGCGAAGCTGCTTCGCTCCCGGCGGTAGCGACGGATGATGTCCTGCAGCGTGGCCGAAACGAAGAAGTACTGCTGCTTGAGGCGCAGCTCCTTGCCGGAGCCGGTGTCGTCCGGCGGATACAGCACCTTGGAGATGGTCTCTGTGCGGGTCTTGGCTTCCACCGCGGCCACGTAGTCGCCGCGGATGAAGTCCTCCAGGTCGAACTCCTCGGTGGCCTTGGCGGCCCAGAGACGCAGCGTATTGACCGTCCGGTTCCGGTATCCCGGGATCGGCATGTCGTACGCCATGGCCAGCACGTCCTGAGTGTCCGTCCAGCGGAAGTGCACCCGCTCATCCGGGTCGTCGCTCGGCTTCCACCCGGCCGTAGAAACGAACCGTGTAGGTGCGCTCCGGACCGCGCGATCTCCCACGGATTCTCATCGTGCAGCCAGTTGTCCGGCATCTCGGCCTGCCGGCCGTCCACCAGCTTCTGCCGGAAGATCCCGTGCTCGTAGCGGATGCCGTAGCCGTACCCCGGCAGCCCGAGTGTTGCCATGGAGTCCAGGTAGCAGGCCGCCAGCCGTCCGAGGCCCCCATTTCCGAGGGCGGCGTCGGGCTCCATCTCCTCCAGCCGCTCTGCCTCCTGGCCGAACGACTCGAGCGCCTCGTCGGTGGCGTTCTCCAGCCCCAGGTTCAGCACGGCGTTGCCGAGCGAGCGACCCATCAGGAACTCGAGCGACAGGTAGTAGACGCGCTTCACGTTGTTGCTCGCGTACCGCCGCTGCGTGTCCGCCCAGCGTTCGGCCAGCCGGTCGCGGAGACTCCAGGCGGTGCTCATGTAGAGATCCCGCTCGCTCGCGGCGGCGAGATCCAGCGCCAGGGTATAGGTGAGGTGATCGGAAATCGCGCGCTTCAGGGCATCTGCTCGGGTGGCACGTCGGCCCATGTCCGGCAGGAATCCTTCAGTCATCAGCAGATCCGCGTGTGGGGGCAACAGGTCCGGAGCCGGTCCAGCCGGCCATGGCAAGCGAAGGGGACCACAAGATAGAGGACGGCTTCGGCCGTCACAACTCGTGCCGGGCGAGGGACCGGGACTCTCGCCCCCGGTCATCCCGGGGGCGCGGCACGGAAACCGGCACCGACACCGTGCCTTTGCGACCCGTGGGGATCCGAATGCCGAGGGTGGCCCGGCATCCGGATCCTTCACTCGCGCCGGCGGCGTGCATGCGGCCGGTACCGGGCTGCTCGTTCAGGATGACAGGGGTGGATGACGGGCGTGGATGAAGGGCGTGGATGACAGGCGTGGATCGCCGGAGAGGAGGTGGTGACCAGCCGCCCATGACGGATGCTCTTTCCCACACACGCCACAGCATATAAGCTCCGCACTGCACCCGTTGTCCGGCCGCTCCCCTCGACCCGCCGCTCCATGCCGAACAGAATCGTTGTCGGGCTCCTGCTCAGCTGGCTTCCCGCATGCGTCGCGGCACCCGTGCCCGGAGGCGAGGTCGGTCCACCAGTGCCCGTCCAGGGTATCAGCCCCTCCCTGGGCGCCCTCGAGCGGGAGATCCGGGCGCTGCTTCCGGCGGACGACACCCTCGAGATCTCCATCGCCGTGCGCGACCTCGCGACGGGCGACTCGCTCCTGATCGATGCGCACGTGGTGATGCACGCGGCGAGCACCATGAAGGTGCCCGTGATGCTCGAGTTGATGAGGCGGGTGGATGCCGGCGAGCTGCAGCTCCGTCAGCCGGTGAGGGTCATGGACGAGTTCGTCAGCATCGCGGACGGTAGCCGCTACACACTCACCCCCGCCGACGACAGCGACCGGTCCATCTACGAGAGCGTGGGCCGAGAGATGCCGATGGTGGACCTGATGGAGCGGATGATCGTGCGCTCGAGCAACCTCGCGACCAACATCCTGATCGCGCTGGCCGCACCCGAGCGCATCGCCGCCACACTCTCGGAGATTGGCGCGACGGGCGTCACAGTGCTCCGTGGGGTGGAGGACGGCCCCGCCTTCCGGGCCGGGATGAACAACACCACCACCGCCTACGGGATGATGCGGGTCTTCGAGGCCATCGTGGACGGGCGGGGGGCGAGCCCGGACGCCGGGCGCGAGATGCTGCGTATCCTGGAGGGGCAGGAATTCCAGGAAACCATCCCGGCGGGGCTCCCGCAGGGCGTCCGCGTGGGGAACAAGACGGGCTGGATCACGGGGATCAACCACGACGCCGCGGTGGTCCTGCCGGAGGACAGGGCCCCCTACGTGATGGTGTTCCTCACGCGCGGCTTCCGCGACCGAGGCGCCGCGCAGTCGATCGGTTCGGCAGCCTCGGCCGCAGTGTACCGTCAGCTGGCTGGCGGGAGCGAGCCGCTCCCCTGATCGGCCTCGCTGACTCTTTCGATCCGTTCACCGTTCCGGACGCGCGCCCGACCGCTGTTCATGGTCGGGCGCGTCGAGCGATCACCGTCCGCGCCGATCACGTGCAGAAGGACGGTCGCTGCCCGGGTGAGGGCCGGGTTCCAGGTGGCCGTCCGCCCATCGTCACTCAGGCGCACGGGGAGGCGACCTGCCGCGTTCCCGCTCACCAGCCGCTCCCACCCGTTCGGTTGCACCGGCCCGCCAGTGACCGGTATATTCGCGGCCCCTGCCGCAGCGATTCCGGAACGCGGGTTGCACCGCATCCCGCAGGACGGCAGATCAAACGAGCACCAGGAGTTCTCATGTCGGATATAAAGTGCATACGCTGCGGCGAATCGAGGGCGCCGCTCCCCTACGCTCCGCTGAACAACGATCTCGGCAAGCGGGTGCATGCCGAGATCTGTCAGGTCTGCTGGGCTGAGTGGCTGAAGTACCAGACCATGCTGATCAACCACTACGGGCTGAACGTCCGCGACGCCGACGCCAAGACCTTCCTGATGGAGAACATGGAGAAGTTCCTCTTCAGAACGGGCGAGGCAGAGGAGGTGGACACCAGCAAACAGGGGACGATCAGCTGGTAGCTCGCTGCGGAGCAGACGTCCGCGGCGGTCATCAGTAAACTGGCGGGGCGGCGGCGGCCCGCCCGGTGTCCAGTTAACTGGCGGGGGCGCCAGATCGCGAACGGCAAGCCAGTTAACTGGCTTGCCGGAACGGCCCAGTGCGGGGACCAGTCCTACTGGCCGCACCGGTAGATTCAGCCCGGGAAGCGCCCCCTACTCTGCCGCGCCCGCCATCGCGCCCACACGTCCCACCTTCTGCTCTCGCGCCTCGATGATGGCTCGTGCGAGCGGCTCCGGGTCGTAGCGTACCGGGTCGGTGGCCGGGAGACCGGTTTCGGACTCGGCCGCCGCGATGGCCGCCCGCGCCTCCTCGTCGGTGAGATCGTAGGTATTCAACGAGATGGCGATCACGCGAGACGAGCGGAGCGGAGCGATGGCCGCCTCGTTGATGCGGACCGCCTCACTGAGGCTCGGGAGCGAGACCCAGGCGCAGGCGCCGCCACCGCCGTACACGTTCTTCCTCGACGGCTGGTGGCAGAGGATCATGGCGTCCGGCATGGAGCCGTGCAGCAGTCCGAGCGTGACGCCCGAATAGCCGGGGTGCACCAGCGATCCCTGCCCCTCCACCAGCACCACGTCGTTCCCCTCGGCCGCCTGCAGCACCAGCTGCTCCGCCGCGCCGCCGATGAAATCGGCCTTCACCGCGTCCACTGCGATCCCCCAACCCTCGATCAGGATGCCGGTCTGCCCGGTGGCGGCGAAACCTACACTGGTGCCCAGTTTCACCAGTGAATCCCGGATCTGCAGCGCCGCCGTCATCTTCCCGATGTTGCAGTCGGTCCCCACCGTGAGCACGGAGAAGGCGTCGACCATCCGCGCGCGCCCGCTGGAAACGGGCAGGTTGCTGGGCTCACGCCGAAGGTCCCAGAGCTTCACACCCCGCTCGTCGGCACGGACGGAGAGAGCCGGATCGTCGGAGAGCGAGAAGTGCAGGCCGCTGACCACGTCGAGCCCGGCATCGATCGCTGCCTCCAGCGTCGGTCGCCAGCTTTCCGGCAGCTGTCCACCGGTGGGTGCGATCCCCACCAGAAGCGCGCTGGGCTCCAGCGAGAGCCCCTCCTCCAGTGTCGAGATGATCGGGATCTCCCCACCGTAGCCGAGCACGTCGCCTACCGTACGCTGCGCGTTCAGTGAGTCGATCACCGCCAGAACCCTTTCCGGAAGGTACCGTACCGCGCTGTTCGCGGTCTTGGACGTCTGCGGGCCGAAGTGCGCTTCGGCGAGAACCAGGTACCTGTGAGTAGCGAGCGTCTTCATCGAGTGGGAGAGGATGCTGGATGCAAAAAGGTCCGGGCGACCCGATGGGGCCGCCCGGCGATCAACGTAGCGCCTCATGCCGCGGCAGGAAAGGCGCTCGGCCCACCGAACGCCGCTCCCGGGGGGCCGCGATCACTTACCCGCTTCGCCGCGCTCCAGTTCTTCGAACTCCTCCAGCAGCTCCGCGTCGCGCACCTGCTCCTCCTCCGAACCGGCATTGAGCTGCCTGGCGCCTGCGCCCGTCCCGCTGCCGAGTCGATCGCCGCCGGTGGGCTCCGACGCCGGCGGGAGCATCCCCATCTGGCGCTTGAGCTCGATAAGCCGGACGTCGGCGGTGTCCCCGGATTCCAGCTGTGCGAACTCCTGCTCCAGGCCGTCGCGCCCCAGCACCTCGCTGACCTCCGCCGAAGCGAGCGCGCGACGCTCGTTCTCCTCGATCCTATCCGCCATCCGGTCGAATGCCTCGAAGGCGGAGCGGTCCGACAGCCCGGCCATGGTCTCGTGGATCCGCTTCTGCGCCTCCGCACGCTTCTGCTTCGCCACCAGCAGGTTCTTCTTGCGCCGGGCCTCCTCGATCTTCGCGTTCAGCTGGCGCAGCGAATCCTTCAGCCGCTCCGTCTCCTCTGCCTGGCGCTGCCAGGTCTCGTAGAGTGAGTGGGCGCGCTCGCCGTACTCCTGCTGCCGCAGCAGCGCCTGCTTGGCGAGGTCGTCGCGGTCCTCCCGCACCGCCAGCATCGCGCGGCGCTCCCACTCCTGCGCCTGCTTCGCCTCCTCCTCCGCCTGCGCCTTCAGCTTCCGCTCGTCGGCGATCGCTACGGCGACCTCCTGCTTCGCACGCGTCAGCTGCTCCCGCATGTCCAGGATGATCTGATTCAGCATCTTCTCCGGGTTCTCGGCCCGGGCGATCAGATCGTTGATGTTGGAACGCAGCAGCGTCGAGAACTTCGCAAAAATGCTCATGATTGCAGGGATCCTGGGGTGCTCAGCAGGCGCGGAAGGCGGAGAGCGAATCGAGATGCGAGGCCAGCGCCACCTGCATCGAGTCCACTGAAGCCTGAAAGTCGTTGAAGTCGAGGTTCTCCAGCTCGAGCGTGTCGCTGAGGATCACGTCGTTCTCCTCGATGCCGTAGGCGCCATGCACGACGTCCACCGCGTTGAGCTCCAGGAGCCGGCGGTACAGGTCGGTGCAGTCGGTGCCATCCCCGGGAAGCTCCATCACCTTCATGCGAAGGATGAGGAGCGGCGGCGTGTGATGAATCACCAGACGCACGTCGTGCTCCCCACCCTGCACCAACCACATTCCGGGCTCCACCTCTTCCGAGTCCTGCTCCAGGCGGAGAAGGAAGCTCTCGATATCCTCTCGTGTAACCATGCGGCTTCTCCAGGGAATGGGAGGGTCGGAAGCGGCTCGAATCGTCGCTCCTCACGCCACCTGCGGAAAAACGACCCTCCAATCACGGTGCTCCCTACGGTGCCTGGCAAGGGAAAGTTTCGAAAGCGGGACGAAGAGGTGGGGCGGGCCGCGTGCCACCCTCTCGGATGACACGGCTCACCCCCGCGTCATCCAGAGCCCGCAACGAGGTGCCGGCGGCCGGCTCCGCACCCGCGCGGGCGTGGGATCCGGATGCCCGGGCGGCCCCACCGGCCCTACTGCGAGATACCGCTCGGCTTGCTGGAAGGCCGCAACTGCACCAGGCGGCGCGCGGAAGGCGTGGCGGCCAGGCCGCCCATCGCAGTCTCACGGTAAGCGACGGGCATCTTGCGGCCCACCTCGCCCATGACGTCGATCACCTCGTCGGCGGTGACCGGGAAGTCGAGGCCCGCGAGCGCCATCTCGGCCGCGGCGATCGCCTGCATCGCCGCGGAGGCGTTGCGGTAGATGCAGGGGATCTCGACGAGCCCGCCGATCGGGTCGCAGATCAGCCCCAGCATCCCCTGGAGGCGAGAGCGCGACGGAGGTGGAGACCTGCTCGTGCGTGCCGCCGCGGAGCCAGGTCACCGCGGCGGCGCCCATCGCCGCGGCGGTACCGGTCTCGGCCTGGCATCCGCCCTCCGCACCGGCGAGCGACGCCCGCTGGGCGATCACCCCGCCCACCCCGCCGGCGACCAGCATCGCATCCACCAGCCGCTCCTCGTCCTCCACCTCCAGGAACTCGCCGGCGCTGATCAGGATCGCCGGCAGCACCCCGGCGGCGCCGGCGGTGGGCGCGGCGACGATCAGCCCCATCGCGGCGTTCACCTCCAGCGTGGAGATCGCGCGCGCCAGCGTCGCCGTCACACGCGGTCCCAGCAGGCGCGGACCATCCTCCCAGAGCGCCGCGACCGGCCGCCCGTGAGGCCCGATGGCGAACGGACCTCGCCCTTCAGCCCCTCGTCGATCGCCGCGCGCATCACGCGCAGGGTGTGCCGGATGCGCTCGCGGATCTGCTCCTCCGGACCGACCGCTCTCCGCCACCTCCGGATCGATCACCGCCGCGGGAAGCGACCTTCCGCTCTGCGTGGCGTCGCCGATCAGGCTCTCGATGCTTCTGTGCATGGTGCGTTCAGAGCTTGTCGATGCGGCGTGCCCAGCGCAGCCAGGCGTAGCGGCGGATCCCCTCCAGCGCCGCATCGCTGATCGGCTCGTCCGCCTCGATGGTCATCAGCGCGTCCTGGTGACGTCCCGTCCGATCCACGCGCATGGTGGCGAGGTTCACCCCGTCCCGGCGAATAGACCGGCGACCGTCGCGATGGTGCCGGGCTCGTCGTGCGCCAGCAGCACCAGGGTGTGGTAGTCCCCGCCCAGGACACGGGGAATCCGTCCATCTCGGTCACCTCCACCCGCCCGCCGCCCACGCGATGCGCCACGCACCGTGGTGCGGCCTCGCCCGCGCGCACGCTCGAAGATCGCGGTGTTGGGGTGCGCGTCCTCGCCCAGGTCCATGGTCTCGAACCGCCACTTCAGCCCGGCAGCCCTCCGCCTCCTCGTACGCCTTGCGCAGCCGCAGGTCGTCCGGGTGGAGGCCGATCAGCCCCCCGACGATCGCCCGGTGCGTACCGTGCCCCTCGCCCGTCGCCGCGAAGGAGCCGTGCAGCTGGATCCGCGCCTCGCTCCGGGGTACGCCCGAGGATCGCACGCGCCATCAGACCCAGCCGGCACGCACCGGCAGTGTGCGACGAGGATGGCCCCACCATCACGGGGCCCAGGATGTCGAAGAGACCTACCATCGGATGACGGCGAGAAGGTGGAAGATGCAGACCCGCAGACCGTGTGCCACACAGTGCAAGAAGACGACCCGTCGACGGCCCCGGCCTCCGCCCTGCCCCCCCCCCGAATCCCGAATCCCGAATCCCGAATCCCGAATCCCGAATCCCGAATCCCGAATCCCGAATCCCGAATCCCGAATCCCGAATCCCGAATCCTGCGTCCTGCATCCCGACTCCTGACCTACCCCGCCCTTGCCACTCGCCCGGACCCGAACAACTCGGCGAGGAACTTCCCGGTGTGTGAGCGGGGGTTCCCGGCCACCCCCTCCGGAGGTCCCGCGGCCACGATCTCGCCGCCACCATTGCCGCCCTCCGGCCCCAGGTCGATGACCCAGTCGGCGGTCTTGATCACGTCCAGGTTGTGCTCGATCACCAGCACCGTGTTCCCCTTCGTCCACCAGCCGGTGCAGCACGTCCAGCAGCATCCGCACGTCCTCGAAGTGCAGCCCGGTGGTCGGCTCGTCGAGGATGTAGAGTGTCTGCCCGGTGGCCTGCCGGGACAGCTCCGTCGCCAGCTTGACCCGCTGCGCCTCGCCGCCGGAGAGCGTGGTCGCCGACTGACCCGAGGTGGATGTAGCCGAGACCCACGTCCGAGAGCGTCTGCAGGTGCCGGCGGAGGCGCGGCACGGCCTCGAACAGCTCCAGCGCCTCGTCCACCGTGAGATCCAGCACGTCAGCGATGGAGTGGCCCTTGTAGAAGACCTCGAGCGTCTCGCGGTTGTATCGCTTCCCCTTGCACACCTCGCACGGCACGTAGACGTCCGGAAGGAAGTGCATCTCGATCTTCACCAGCCCGTCGCCCTGGCACGCCTCGCAACGCCCGCCCTTCACGTTGAAGGAGAAGCGCCCGGGCGAGTACCCGCGCATCTTGCTCTCCGGCAGCTCCGCGAAGAGCTCGCGGATGATGGTGAAGAGACCGGTGTACGTCGCGGGATTCGACCGCGGCGTCCGCCCGATCGGCGACTGGTCGATGTCCACCACCTTGTCGATCCGATCCAGCCCGCGTGATCCGCATCGTGCACGCCGGGGACCATCTTCGCCCGGTAGAAGCGGCGCGGCCAGCGACTTCCAGAGGATGTCGTTGATCAGCGTGCGACTTCCCCGAGCCGGAGACGCCGGTGACGGCGACGAAGCGTGCCGAGCGGGATGCTCGACGGTGACGTTGCGCAGGTTGTGCTCGCGCGCGCCGCTCGATCACCAGCTCGTGGCCGGGCTGCGGCGCCCGCCGCTCGGCGGGGATCTCGATCGCCCGGTCGCCGCGCAGATAGGCGCCGGTGAGCGAGTCCGCGTGCCGCGAGCACATCCTCCACCTTCCCCTCGGCGACCACCTCGCCGCCGTGCCGCCCCGCGCGGGGGCCGAGATCCAGCGATGTGATCCGCGGCGCGGATCGTCTCCTCGTCGTGCTCCACCACCAGGACGGTGTTGCCGAGGTCGCGCAGCTGCTCCAGCGTGCCCAGCAGCCGCTGGTTGTCGCGCTGGTGCAGCCCGATGGACGGCTCGTCCAGGATGTACAGCACGCCCACCAGCCGCGAGCCGATCTGGGTCGCCAGCCGGATCCGCTGCGCCTCGCCGCCCGACAGCGTCTCCGCCGAGCGGCCCAGCGTCAGATACTCCAGGCCCGACGTTGATCAGGAAGCTGCAGCCGCTCGCGTGACCTCCTTGAGGATCGGCCCGGCGATGTCGCGCCGGAAGTGCGGTGTCGGCGGCCGACTCCTGGAAGAACTCGAGCGCCCCGTCCACCGGCATGTCCACGATCGTCACCGAGCGAGCGGCCGCGCACGGTCACCGCGAGACTCTCCGGCCGCAGCCGCGAGCCGCCGCACACGGTGCACGGCAGCGTGGACATGTACTCCTCGAGCTGCTGCCGTACCGAGTCGCTGCGTGGTGTCACGGTAGCGCTGCTCCACGTCGCGGATGATCCCCGCCCACTTCAGCTTCCTCGGCACCGGCTTCCCGCCGGCCTCGCTGCCGTACAGCAGCACCTGGCGGACCACCTCGCGGGAGCTCCCCCCAGGGGGTGTTCAGGTCGAAGTCGAGCGCGACCGCGAGCCCCTCCAGGATGGTCGTGCGCAGGTGGCCGCGCGGGACGCCCCAGGGCAGCACCACCCCCTCCAGGATGGAGACCGAGTGGTCGCCGATCACCAGCTCCGGGTTCGGCTCCTTGCGGATCCCCAGCCCGCCGCACCCGCGTGCACGCGCCGTACGGGGAGTTGAAGGAGAACTGCCGCGGCTCCAGCTCGGGAATGTTCACCGCGCAGGTCGACGCAGGCGTAGTGCTCGGAGAAGAGGTGCTCCTCCAGCCTTCTCCTCCCCGTGGACGTCCACCGCGACCACCCCCTCGGCCGCTGCGCAGCGCGGTCTCCACGGAGTCCGCGATCCGCTGCCGGTCTTCGGCTCGGACCACGAGACGATCCACCACCACCGAGATGTCGTGGTTCTGCCGCCGCGCCAGCCGCGGGCGGGTCCTGCAGGTCGATCAGCTCGCCGTCCACCTTGGCGCGCACGAAGCCCTTGCGGCGCATCTCCTCGAACAGCTCCCGGAACTCGCCCTTCCGACCGCGCACCAGCGGCGCCAGCACCTCGATGCGGGTGCCTTCCTCCCAGGTGAGGATCTTGTCCACGATCTGCGTCGCGCTCTGCCGCTGAACCGGCTTTCCGCACTCCGGACAGTGCGGAGTACCCACGCGCGCCCAGAGGAGCCGCAGGTAGTCGTACACCTCCGTGACCGTTCCCACCGTGGATCGCGGGTTCCGCCCCGCGGTCTTCTGCTCGATCGAGATCGCCGGCGAGAGCCCCTCGATCGCGTCCACATCCGGCTTCTCCATCAACCCGAGGAACTGCCTCGCGTACGCGGAGAGCGACTCCACGTAGCGCCGCTGCCCCTCCGCATAGATGGTGTCGAATGCGAGCGACGACTTGCCGCTCCCGCTCAGGCCGGTGATCACCGTCAGCCGGTCTCGCGGAATCCGGACGTCGATGTTCTGCAGGTTGTGCTCGCGCGCTCCCCGGACCACCAGGTACTCGCCGCGCTCCGGGTCCTGCCGCTGCTGCTGCTGGTTCGTAGACATCCCGAAACAATACCGCAAGTGAGCGGCGGATTCAAGCCGCCCGACCACGCGCGTCCCGCGTCCGCCCCGACGTGCGCCTGGCTGGCGCCGCGCTCACCCGTGCATCAGCGTGGTGCACCAGAATGCATCGCCTGCACCGCCGCGAGGCATTCAGTAGACCCCCGCCTCACCCGGGCGAACCCTCTCAACCTCCTGTGCTCACTTCACTTGGGAATCCGACCCATCTTCGGCACGCCGCGTGCCCTGTCCGGATCGTACGTCCGTTCAGATGTATGCGTCCGCTCGTTCCAGTGGCGCTCCCCCTGATCACAGATGCAGTTCCCGAGCGGTCCCGCTCCCGCGGTGACCGCGTTCTGCTTCCGAAAAGGGCACCCCGGTCGCGAGGCCGGTCCGCAAAGCCAGGGATCTCCTGAGGGTTCGGAGACCGCCCGGTTACCGAAGAAGTTCGCCGGCGCATGCCGGTTCACCCCTGTGTCGAAGGAGACACATGATGAAGCAAGGTAAGCTCGCCTCGTTGTTCCTGGCCGGTGCCGTCGGCCTGGCCGCCTGCGCAGACCAGCCGGTTCCGACCTCCGCGCTGTCCGCGGGAGACGTCATGCTCTCGAGCCAGTCGGCGGCGATGGCCGAGTCGGAGACCGGTCGCTACCTGGTGGACGTTTCCGGGCAGATGAGCCGCTTCCAGAACCGGGTTCAGGCGCTCGGCGGCACGGTGGTGTTCGCGCACGCGGCGACGGGTGTCGCGGTGGTGGAGGGCTTCAGCCGGGACGGCGCGCTCGGGCTGGTGAGCGACGGCGTCGCGAAGTCAGTCGCGGCCGACGTGATGATCCCACTCGAGCATCCGGTTGCGGTCGGCACGGCGGAGTCGGCGGAGATCGCCAGCCAGGCGAACCCGGCGGCTGCCACCTTCTTCCCGCGGCAGTGGCACCTGCGGGCCATCGGAGCGGACCAGGCGTGGGCCGCGGGCCGCACCGGGTCATCGGCGGTTCGGGTCGCGATCCTCGACACGGGGATCAGCCCCACGCATCCCGACGTGGCAGGCCTGATCGACCATGATCGTTCCACCTCGTTCGTGACGTTCGACGATCCGTACATCGACTTCTACTTCCCGGGGATGCCGCGCTGGACGGACATCCACTACCACGGCACCCATGTGGCCGCCACCGTCAGCAGCAACGCGCTCGCCGCGGCCGGCGTGACGTCGCAGGTGACGCTGATGGCGGTGAAGGTCTGCAACGTCAACGGGTCGTGCCCGGCCACCTCCGTGATTCCGGGGATCCTCTGGGCAGCCGACAACGGCGCGGACGTGATCAACATGAGCCTCGGCGGCGCCATCCTGAAGCAGGGGAGCGAGGGGTACGTCGGCTTCCTGAACCGCACCTTCAACTACGCGAACCGCACCGGCGTGACCGTGGTGGTCGCGGCAGGGAACAACGCCTCCGATCTTGACCGGAACATCTGGCAGACGAACCAGGGACCGATTCACTATCCGACCCTTCTCGCCACCTACTGCGACGTCGCGGCGACGCTGTGCGTGGCGGCGACCGGGCCGACCAGCGGCGGAACCGTGGGGCCTTGGCTGAACGTGGACAACCCTGCGGCATACACCAACTTCGGTCGCTCGGCCATCAATGTGGCCGCCCCGGGCGGCGCGACGGGTGGATCCGTCACCGCGGCCTGCACCCAGCAGAGCCTCCAGGTTCCCGTCTGTCAGACCGGTGTGTACGTGATCGGGATCAGTGGCACCAGCATGGCGTCACCGCACGTGGCGGGTCTCGCCGCGCTGCTCGTGGAGGATTACGGCCGCAACCCCGGCCGCATCCGCTCCGCGATCCAGAGCAGCGCGGACGATGTCGGTCCGAAGGGTGTGGATCCCTACTCCGGTAAGGGCCGCATCAACGTGGCGCGGGCGCTCGGTCTCTGAGCCACCGGAACACACGCGCAGATCGGAAGCGGGGGTGGCCATGGTCGGCCACCCCCGCTTCGCATCTGCAACTGGCGCGGCCCGCCCTCACTCCTCCCGGAACTCATCCACCAGCGCGACCAGCTCACCGATCGTGCGCACGTTGCTGATCAGGCTGCCATCGGCGGGGAAGACGATCTCGAACTCGTCCTCGAGTGCGGCCACGAGGCCCAGAAAATCCACGGAGCTGATGCCGAGGTCCTGCACGAGATCGGTCTCGGGAGTCAGCGGAGCGGCCGGCTGCCCCAGCATGGAGGTGAGGACCTGGCGCACACGTTCATCCGTCGTGGTGCTCTGCATGTGATCAGTTCGCGATGGTGAGGGCGGGATGGGCGCTTCTGAGGTAGCGCACGGTGTCGCGGATGGTCTCTTCAGGGCGACGTGGCTCAAAGTCCAGCACGCGTGCGGCCTTCCCGGAATCCACGTACCAGAAGTGCGACGCCATATCGGCCTTGGCCGGCGTGATGGCGTGCGCGCGGGCGGGCGACGCGAACCGGCCCAGCAGCCGCGCGCCGAGGACGGCGGTCTGTCGCGGAGCGGGTAGCACCGGCGCGGTGACGCCGGAGCAGCTCTCCAGGATCCGGAAAAAGGAAGCGAAACTGCAGTTCAGCGAGCCAAGCAGGAAACGCTCACCCGCTGCTCCGTGGTCCAGCGCCGCCACCAGCGCGTCGGCGACGTCGCGCACATCGACGATGCTGATCCCGCCGGAGGGCACGAAGGTGAGCCGTCGCTCGAGAAAGTCGGCCACCAGGCCGGTGGAGCTGAGGTTGTGGTCACCCGGCCCCAGCAGCAGGCTGGGGGCGATCACCACGCCGGGAAGCCCTTCGCGGCGGCAGAGATCCGTCACCAGCCGCTCCTGCATCATCTTGCTCTGGTAGTAGGGCCAGCGCGCGACCAGCTCCACCGGGTATCGATCGCTCTCGGTGTGCATCCGCGGCTGACGGGAGATCGCCGAGGCGCCGGAGGAGGTCACCACCACGAACCGCCGCACGCCGCGGTGGAGCGCCGCCCGCGCGAGCACGCGCGTCCCTTCCACGTGGAGATCGAACATCTCGCGAGGGTCCTCGCCATCGAACCCGACGCGGCCCGCCAGGTGGATCACCTTCGCGCCGTCGGGGATCGCCTCCCGCAGCCAGGCCTCGTCCAGCAGCGAACCGGCGCGCGTTTCCACTCCGCGCGCCTCGAGCTCGGGCACCGAGCGTCGGGTGAGTGCGATCACACCGGAAAGGGGCCCCTCGCTCTCGAGCCGGTCCAGCAGCGCCGAACCCAGGAAGCCGGTTGCCCCGGTGACGACGAGCGCGCTCATCCGGCGAACTCCTCCTCCACCCCTTCCGGGGCTGAGCCGTGGAGCAGCAGCGGATCCGCCGGGGGAAGCTCGCCACGCAGCCACCAGAAGTCCCGCCGGGGCACCGAAGCGACCGCGCGCTGCAGCAGCGCGGCGATCGCGCGGTCCTGCTTGAGCCCGGGGATTCCTTCCGTCGCCGCGGCAAGGAAACCGGCGCTCAACGGCGGACCCACGTGGACCGCGACCTCCCGCCCCCGCGGAATCGCCTTCCCCTTGGGGAGCACCCGGTCCGAACCCTCGACGTAGATGGGGAGCACCGGCACTCCGGCCGCCCGCACCAACGTACCGACAGAGGCCTTGAACGCGCGCACTTCGCTCCCCTCGGCCCGCGTACCTTCGGGGAAGATCAACACGCATTCGCCGGTGGCGAGCAGGTCCCGCGCGCGCCGCAGCCAGTCCGAGCTCACCCGCTGGCGATCCGTGGGGATCAGGCGCGTGAAGTGGTGCGCGATGAACCGGCGCCCGGGCGTCGAGAAGAAGTAGTCTTTCGCGGCGAGCGTATGAAGCCGGTGCCGCCAGGGTCCGATCGCGTGTTGCACCAACCCGGCGTCCAGGTGGCTCGAATGGTTCGCGACCACCAGGAAGTTCTCACCCGCCGGCACGTACGCTGCCCCGTAGACGCTGGTCCTGAGGCCGTACCGGAAGAGGGCGGACAGCGCGCCGCCGATCCCCGCCCGAACCATCGCGCTGACCGGCTCGGGAAGGAGCCTGCCCTCCGGGTCTTCGGCGCGGGACCAGTCGCGCACGTGGCGCACGACCGCACCCGCACGGCGTGCGACGCGCGTCGCAGGATGGCGCCGGCGCTGCCCTTCCAGCTCGAAGCTCTGCAGGAACACCTGGGCCGCCATTCCACCCTCCCGGGCGCCACGGAGCAGGATCCCCTCCCAGATGCGGAGCCGTTCCATTGTGAGCGGCTCCGCCAGAAGCTGACGGACGAAGAACTCGAGTTCATTGGCGTCGTACAGGGCGCCGAAGAGCACCAGCCCTTGTCGAAGCAGCTCGTCGGGATCTTCCTCGATCGCGTCACGACGGCGGGTGGAGAGCCAGACCACTCCCGGATGACTCTCCGCCTCCTCGGCCAGTACTTCCCGCGGAATCAGGGAGATCCCCACGGCCGATACGCGGCCGGAGAGCTCCACCGCGGAATTGTAGCGGCCGACCTCGCGGAACAGCCGCTCCCGCAGCTCCTGGAGATCGGTCACTCCTTCCAGGTCGGGCACCACCAGCACGCGCCCCCCGGAGCGCCCATTCCGCAGGAGCCGGCTCGAGAGAACCGGCACGCCCCCGAACAGGTGCGGGCGTGGATTCGTCACGGCGCCGATCCGCACCAGTTCCTCGCTCCCGGCGCGCCGGCTCACCGCCGTCGAGGCGCTGTCGTCGCCGGCCGGGAGCAGGTGTGCGGCGGCCGTTCCGCTGGGGTGATCCCAGTCCAGCCGGACCACACGTGAGCCGCCACGATTCAGTGGCGCGAGCACTTCATCCGCGGTGGCGGGGCAGAGCGAGACGACCCGGCGCACGGTACCGACGCTCGCCAGGCCCTCCGCCGACGTGAGCACCCCGCGGCATTCCCGGGAGAGCACCACCACGGTGGAAGCGATTTCCCGCGCGACGTCCGCCACCTCCGGCGCGGCGACCACCTCGCAGCGCACGCCGTGGTACAGCAGCGCGAGGGTGATCAGGGCGAGGGGGGCGCTCTCCTCCTCCGTGGAGCCCGGAACCGGGAGAACGGCCCGTGCATCTTCGTCCAGCGCCAGTGTCGCGCCGAGTTCGGCGAGCTCCCGCGACAGCGCGTTCCCCTCGAGCCGGCGCCGAACCTCCCACCCCTCCTCGCCCCGGCTCATGAAGCCGACGCTCCGGCTGCGAGCGGAGGTGGATACTCCCTGAGCATTTGGCATCGATCCCACCGTGCCCAGAACGTCGATCGCGGTCGCCTCACCGCGGCGGGTGGCGCGCACCTCCGCATGGTCCCGTCGCCTCATGCGGATGCAGAGCGCCATACCACTCCCTGCGAGATCGGCCGCCGGGTCGTTCCACGCGTCCGCCGGTACGACCGTCACCGGGAGCCCCTCGCGGAGAGCCGCCAGCAGCGCGATCGGCCACGGCTCGCCCGCACCCGCAACGACGCCCACGCTCGCCCCCTGTGGCAGTTCCCTCGCGCGCAGCGCTCCTCCCAGCGACCCGGCCGCCGACCAGAGCTCACCGTAGGTGAGGGAGATCGGACGCTCTCCGACGCCATAACCCAGTGCCCGCCGATACCCATCGCGCGCAGCCAGCGACTCCACCCGGTCGCTGAAGGGAATCGCCGCCGACACGGTCCGCAGCGCCCGCGTCTGCGCCGTTTCCGACAGCACCCATCGGCGCAGTCCGGGGATGTGGATCTCGAGCCAGTACCGGCGCCAGTCGATCTCGGCCGGAGCGAAGCGAACCGGATCCTCCCCGCTGCCGAGTGCCTCCGCCAGCGAGCGGATGTTGCCCGTGTCGAAGCGGTAGTCCAGGTCGTGGCTGAACGGAAGGAAGACGTCCCACAGCGCCACCGCCTTCTCCATCTCCGAGCCGAACGATTCGGCCCGGTCGGCAAGGCGCGAAAGCATCTCCCGCAGCCGCCGATGACGGGCGCGGTCCCTCAGCCGGGCGCTGTCGCGCAGCACCCGCCGCGAGAACGACTCGATCAGACGGGCGCGCTTTCGGAACTCCTCCTCACCCACCAGGCGCAGCTCGCGGTTCCCCTTCCAGAGCCGTGTCAGCGACCCGTCGTCACCCTCATCCAGCGCACGGGAGTGGGTGTAGAGCCCCACCAGGTCGGTGAGGCGGCGCATGTCCAGCGGGTTGCTGTCGCTGGTGCCCACCTGGTAGACGCGCTGGTTGCTCCCGGCAGCGCAGGCGGCACCCACCGCGAGGATCGCCCAGGCGACCTGGTCCACGGGGATCATGTCGATCACGTGGTCGGCGGTCCCCGGCAGCAGCGCAAACCCGGCCAGCGCCAGCATCACGAGAGGCGCGGAGGTGGTCGCGTTCTGGTTCCAACCGGCCACCGGGTAGGCGAGTGCGCTCTCGATCACCGTCGGCCGCACGATGGCGCCACGCACGCCCGACGAGGCGATCAGCTGCTCCCCGATCGCCTTGGAGTAGGTGTAGACGTTGGGCCACCCCCAGAACTCCGCCCGCCGGCGACCGGCCTCCACACCCTCCGCCGAGAGGTGGTCCCGGGCAGCGCGGCGGATGGCGTTGTCGAGCTGGGCACGCGAGGGGAAGCCATCGTTGATCTCCCGGTACCGCGTGATCGCCTGCTCGGTATAGGTTGCCTGCGCCCGCTGACTTCGTGCCCCGGTCTGGATGGCCTCCAGCTCCTCCTGAAGATCCGCGATCTCCCGCTCCACCTCGAACCGCACGTACGGCGACTCCGCACGACGCGGGAAGTAGCCGACCTCCACCTGTTCGGCGACACGCCCGCGCGTGCGGCCGGCCACGAAGGCGGTGGAAGTGTGCACCAGTGCGGCGCCGGTCCGCTCGCACAGCTCGATCAGGTGGCGAGTTCCCAGCACGTTCACGCGGAACGCACGCTCCAGCGGGGCGTGGAAGTCCACGAGGCCGGAGCAGTTGATCACCAGGTCCAGCTCTCCGTCGAGCCGCGCCAGCTCCTCCTCCCCGATTCCCAGCATCGGATCCGAGAGGTCTCCCTCCAGCACCCGCACCTTTTCCTCCAGCAGCGCGGCGAAGCCGTCCACACCGAACCGCTGGCGCAACGGCTCGAACGGGACGCCCGGGAGGATGCGCTCGTGGAAGCGCCGCTCCGCCGTGAGCCCCGGGCGGCGGCGCAGCACGAGGTACAGCCGCTCCAGCTCCGGCAGCTGCTGAAGCAGGAGAGATACGGTCACCGAACCGAGGAACCCGGTGCCGCCCACGAGCAGCACCCGGCGCCCCCGGTAGGCGGCCGCCAGCGTGGAGGCGGAGCCCTGCGGCGTCATGGGGTGACGTCCACCAGTGCGATGGGCGGCACGTGCAGCATGGTGATCTGCGGATCCGGGACGTCGCGCGCCATGTCGATCGCCTCGGTCATGGTCGAGGCCCACTCCCACCCCATCCGCTCCGCCACGTACGGCTGCTGCGCGCCGGCCACGATCACCCGTCCCACGTGCTGCCGCCCATTCTCCCCCCAGTACCACATGTAGAACGGATGCACCCCGTGGTACGCATTGCCCGTGCGATACATGGAGATGTAGCCGGGATCGGTGGCGAACTCCTCCTCGTATCGCTCCTGCAGCTCGAAGGAGTCGCGCGTCTCCGGCAGGAGACGGTGGAAGAACTCGATGTACGAGGGATGATGCTTCTCGTGGAACTGGTCGGTCAGCGGGTGCGAGATGATGATCGTCCCGCCCTTCTTCACCAGCGGCTGTCCGCGGTACAGGTTGAACAGGTAGCCGAGCGCCATCACCTGAACCAGGAGCGGGTTCATGATGGAGTTCACGTTGTACGGCGAGACGAACGGGATCCCCAGGATCAGCATGTCGGCCTGCCCCTGCACCGGAACCGCGTACTGGCGGAACGACTTCTCCAGGATCTTCCGGTGCGTCGGCTCCGTGGTGCCCGCATGCACCGCGATCAGTTCGTACGGCGCCGGCACCCGCATCAGGAGCTCACGCCGCGCCCGCGCAGGAAGCCGGCTCATCGCCCTCTGCGTGGCCGCGAACTTGGCGCGGTCCAGATCGGTGAAGTGGTCCTCGTTCTTCCCCAGGAAGGAGAGCGTGTCGCCGTACATCCGGTTGTTCACGGCGGTCTCGATGTGGAACACCTTCAGTGTCTCGTCGATCACCTTCCCGATGCGGTTGCACGAGTGGTGGAGCTCCGAGTTGTCCGGGTCCATGTACGAGTGGCTCTTCAGGATCGCCTGAGGCGTGTGGTGCGCCTTCAGCGTACGGTAGTCGCACAGCCCCACACCGACGGATTTGTGACCGCCATCCATCGGGACGAGGTTCAGGTTCACGTAGATCAGCAGGTCGCTCTCTGCCGCGCGCCGGTTGATCGTGACCGCCTCGCCGTGCCGGTTGTGCCCGAGCAGCACCATCCCCGCCGGGTCCTCCCCATCGTGGTTGTAGTAGCGATCCGGGTAGAAGGCGTTGAAGATGCGGGCCCCCACCATCCGCTTCATCTCGGACGGCGTCATGCGGCGGTGGAAGCAGGTCGCGACGATGATGTGGACGTCGTCCACACCGTAGTCGGTGAGCATCTCGATCACCTGCGTCAGTACCCGCTCGCGCACGTCGGGGCGAGTCATGATCGGGAGCGGAACGGAGATGTCGTCCACCGCGATCGTCACCTTCATCCCCGACCGGAGCATCGCGTGCAGCGGCTCGCCGTCCTCCGGGTGGTTCAGCGCGTGCCGGATCGCCCGGTCGGGATCCGGGAGGCCGGGCATCGGCGCGGGCGGGTAGATGACGCGGGTGCCCACCGGCAGGCGCTCGTGCAGCCAGCCGTCGCCGTGCCAGATGATCCGCTTCTCCGAGCGGCGCTCCACGTAGCAGACGGAGCGGGCGGCGCTCGGGAGGTACGACGATGAGGTGACCAGGTGCGACATCTGGGTGGCGCCGGAGTTCAGAAGTTGAGAATCTGCCAACCGAAGTCGCGCGCCATCCGCGCCAGCTTCGGGCCTGGATTGATCACGCCGCCCCTGCCGACGGTGTCCAGCATGCTCGCGTCGCTGATGCTGTCCGCGTAGGCGGAGGAGCGCTCCAGGTCCACCCGCCGGGCGCGCGCCCACTCCCGCATCAGCCGCGCCTTGTTGGAGCCGAAGACGGTGGGGGGAGAACCCGGCCGGTCGCGACGCCGTCCCGGAACTCCAGGCGGTTCGCGATCACATGGTCGATGCCGTTCTCCTCGGCGAAGTACCGGACGGTGAGGTCCGGCGCTCCGGTCACGAGCACGATCGGCCCGCGCCCGCGGCACGCCTCCAGGAACGCCTTCACTCCGGGGAAGATCCGCGGCGCGACGACCTCACGGTGGAGCCGCGGCGCGAAGGTCTCCAGCCGATCGCGGCTGAGCCCTCTGTAGTGGGCGAAGAGCCGCTCGGAGAAGGCGGGCCGGCTGAAGGTGTCCAGCCCCAACATCACCGGGATCTGCGCGATCAGCGAGGCATGCCTGCCCGCAACCGCACGGCGGCTCCCGGCGTGTCGCGCGAAGTAGGCGTACGCCTGGACCAGGTCCGTCCGGGCGAGCGTACCGTCGAAGTCCAGAAAGGTCGCGGAGGTGGCGCGCGGCGCCGTGGCCTCAGCCGTCACGCGGGCCCCGGATTCCGTCCAGCTTCCGCTTGGCCCAGTGCACCTGTGACGCAGCGAACATCTTCGCCCGGTCGATGGCGCTGTCGGTACGCGGGCGCAGTTCGCCGGCGAGGAACTGCTGTTGTGTCGGCTTCCGGCGCAGCTTGCCGCTGGAGGTCTTCAGCAGGGTGTACGGCGGGAGCAGTTCGATGCGGTCGGGTGCCAGCCCGATGGCATCGTCCAGGGCGCGGCGGATGGAGCCGCGCAGCGCCTCCAGCTGGCCCTCCTCCGTGACCCGCGTCTCCACCAGCACGCACACCTCCTCCGTCTGCTTCCGCTGGTCGTACGCACCGAAGGCGATCACGCACCCCTTCCGGACCCCCTCCACGCCCTCCACCACCGCCTCGATGTCCTGCGGGTAGTAGTTGCGCCCGAAGCGGATGATCAGGTCCTTCTTCCGGCCGGTCACGTACAGGTGGTCGTCCAGCACGAAGCCCAGGTCGCCCGTCCGCAGCCACCCCTCGGCGACCGTCTTCTCGGTGAGTGCCGGATTGCGGAAGTAGCCCTTCATCACCGACGGCCCCCGGAGCAGGATCTCGCCCACGGCCCCCGGCTCCAGCGTCTCCCCGGTTTCCGGCTCCACCACCCGCAGCGCGGACTCGGCCAGCGGCCGTCCCAGCCCGAACGACGCCACGGCCATCCCCTTTCCCGTGGGGAGAAGGTGTGCGCGGCCCTCCATCTCCAGGATCTCGCGGTCCAGCCAGATCACCCGCGGCTCCGTGTGGATGTCCGGAAAGGTCGCGGCCACCGTGCTCTCGGCGAGCCCGTAGACCGGGAGGAACACGTCGTCCCGGAGGCCGTGCGGGCGGAAGCGCTCGAGGAAGGCCGAATACGTCTCCATCCGGATCGGTTCCGCGCCGCACATCGCCACACGCAGGGAGCTGAGGTCGAGGCCCTCCGCCGCCTTCTCCGAAACACGTGTCGCGCAGATGTTGTACGCGAAGTTGGGCGCCACGGTGATGGTGGCGCGGTGTTCGGAGATGGCCTGCAGCCAGAGGCGCGGACGCATCAGAAAGGTCTGCGGCGCCATCAGCACCAGCTCCACGTCGGAGTAGAAGGCCCCCAGCAGGGTGCCGATCAGACCCATGTCGTGGTAGAGCGGGAGCCAGGAGACCGCGCGGTCGGTCAGCGGGTCCAGGTGCAGCGCACGCTCGATGTGGTGCACGTTGTGGAGCAGGTTCAGGTGCGTCAGCTCCACTCCCTTGGGCGCTTCCGTACTCCCGGACGTATACTGGATCATCGCCGTGCTCGCCGGGTCGGCGGTCAGCGGCTCAGGCACCCGCCCGTTGCTGCTCCCCTCCAGTTCATCCAGCTGGATTGCGTTCCGCACCCCGGGCGCCTGTGCGAGCGCCTGCCCCAGGATCGGCCTGACCTCCTTCCAGAACACGATCGTGGAGGCGCCGCTGTCGTTGAACACCCCCACCAGTGTCTGCAGGAACTGCTTCAACTGGCGCAGGTTGAACGGCGGGTATACCGGGACCGGGATGGCCCCGGCCGCGATGATCCCGAAGAAGGTGTAGATGTACTCGGGACAGGTGGGAAGCATGATCACCACCCGGTCGCCGGGCTGCACCCCCTTCTGGCGCAGGCGCACGCCGTAGTGCAGCGATTGCTCCGCCACTGCTCCCCAGCTCAGCGTCGTGGTCTTCCCCTGCCCATCCAGGTAGTGAAGGGGGCGGTCGGATGCGCTCCGCAGCTGCAGCAGCTCCGGGATCGTTCGGCACCGGAGCGCCGATTCCCAGTCCGGTGCCTGTGGACCTGCGTGTACTCCCTGCATCCGGGTCTGCAGCATCTCCACTCCTGGTGAATCGATGTGGATATCCCTACCCCGCCGGCGACCCCCCGCAGCAGCGGAAACGCCACGGTTGAGTTAACACCGGGGGAGAGGGTGTGCAAGATTGGTGAAAAACGGGATGTGGTGCCGCCGGCGGCCGAGGTCTCCAAACGAGGCGCCGGCCAAGGGGAACAGAAAAAGCGCAAAGTGGATGTCCACCTCGGTCCAGCAGCAGCCTCAGTTGAAGCCGTGAACACACGGTGGAGTCGTCCGCGTTCCGTCAGTGAGAGGAAAGATCCGGCGGGAGGGGGATCCGCAGATTACACGGATTTCACGGATTTCATCGAGCCAAACTGCGAAATCCGCGTTCCGCGGATGGTCGTTCAACGGTGACGGCCCGGCTCCTTGATCGGCGGGTGAACTCGACCATCACCGTACCGGAAGGGCGACACCGGCGCCGGGCCGGGGGGGGAGAAGCACTCTGACGCCCCCGGGGACCGCCCGGGCGACCAGCGGGGTGGATCCCGCGAGGTCGCCGTCCACCTGGGTGATGGCGGGCGGGTCGCACTCGATGCGGATCTCGCGCGCCTGCAGGTAGATCAGGCGGTCGTCGCCCACGTAGCGGCGGCTGGCGACGCGCCACAACACCGCCGCGACGTCGGGCAGCGAGCGGGGCGCGAAGATGCAGACGTCCAGCAGACCGTCCTCGAAAGAGACGCCGGGTCCGATACGGAGGTCCATCGGGAGGAGGTCGTAGACGAGCTGTCCCACGTTGGCGATGATCACGGTCGCGGCGCGCACCTCGAAGGAGTTGCCGTCGGCGGTGATCGTGAAGGTGGTGGGGGTGTGGGGAGTCACGGCGCGGCGGAGACCGGCGAACAGATAGGCGCCGAACCCCCAGCGGTCCTTGAGCTCGCGGGTGGCGAAGCTCATCACTTCCGCGTCCCAGCCGGCGCCGGCCATCAGTGCGAAGTAGCGGCCGTCGCCCAGCTGTCCGATGTCCACCGGTGACGGGACGCCGCTGACCGCGACCTCGGCGGCCCGCTCGATGTCGGGGGGCACGCCGAGGTTGGCCGCCACCTGGTTGGCCGTGCCGAGGGGAAGGATCGCGAGCGGGACCTCTGAGCCGGCGAGGCCGGTGATCACCTCCGCGATGGTGCCGTCGCCGCCCGCCGCGACCACCGCGCGATAGCCGAGACGGACCGCCTCGCGGGCCAGGCGCTCGGCATCCCCGGAGCCGCGCGTCTCCACCATGTCGAAGGAGGCGCCACGAACGGCGAGTGCGCCGCCGATCTGGCGGCGCACTCGCGCGGGGTCGTTCTGTCCCGCAGCCGGGTTGAGGACGACCAGCGTCCTCCCGGCGTACGGGTCCTCCGGCAGGGTGATCAGCGGGTCAGCCGCTCCAGGTCTCCGCGGGCCGCCAGCTCCTCCAGCCGCGCAACGCGGTCGGCGGTCTGCGGGTGCGTCCGGAAGAGTCCGCTCATCCCGCCCGATCCGGCCAGTGGGTTGATGATCGCCATGTGCGCGGCGGACGGGCTCACCTCCATCGGGCTGCGCGTTGCGATCTGCTCGATCTTCCGCAGCGCACTCGCCAGTGCCAGCGGCTTGCCCGAGATGCGCGCGCCCCCCTCGTCGGCCTCGAACTCGTTGCGGCGCGAAATGGCCATCTGAACCACCATGGCCGCCAGCGGAGCGAGGATCGCCAGCGCGATCAGCGCCAGCGGGTTGCCGCCCTGTCCATCCCGGTTGCCCCCGCCGAAGATGGCGCCGAACTGCAGGATCCGGCCGATGAGCATCACCGCGCCCGCCATGCTCGCGGCGATGGTGCCCACCAGCATGTGATAGTGACGGATGTGAGCCAGCTCGTGCGCCATCACCCCCTCCAGCTCGTCCACCGTCATCTGACCGCGCGTCACCATTTCCCACATCCCCCGCGTGACGCAGACCACGGCCTTCGTGTGATTCCGGCCCGTCGCGAAGGCGTTCGGCTGCATCTGCTCGGAGATCGCGACCACCGGCATCGGCATGTTCGCGTTGCGGCGCAGGCGATCCACCATCTCGTACAGCGGATCGAAGCGGCCACCCTCCTCGCCCGGCTGGATGATGTGCGCCTTGTACTGCTTCAGCACGATCTTGTCGCTGAACCAGTACATGCCGAAGTTCATCGCCAGCGAGATCACGAAGAACAGGGTCGCGCCGGCATTCCCTCCGATGTACCCGCCCAGCCCCACGAGCAGCAGGGTGAGCACGGTCATCAATCCGAAGACCTTCAGCTTCTGCATTCAGACTGCTCCGGTTTCGAGAAGTTCGCTCTGGTTCGCATGCTCTGGTACCCCGCTCAAAAACGCGCGGTTCCTACCCGATCACGCGATCGTCGCGCTTGGCTTCGCGGGATTCCCACTCCTGCCGCTGCGCGTCGAAGCCGCCGCGCCCCATGATGCCGTAGGTCAGCTGCTTGCCGAGTTCCACGCCGGGCTGGTCCAGCGGGTCCACGCCGTAGAGGCCGCCGGCGTAGACGGTGGCGATCTGCAGCAGCATGAACAGTTCGCCGAGCGACCGCGCATCCACCCGCGGGATCTCGATGGTCATGTTCATCCGCCCGCGCTGCGGCCAGCGCCGCCTCCGTGGCCAGCATCTCCACCCGCAGCAGCTCCCCGAGCGTGTGCCCGCCCAGGTAACCCAGCTCCGCCACCTCGCCGTACATCTCCGGGATGGTGATGTCCTCCCCGCGATCGGCCTCGATCAGGAAGGTGATCGTCTTGTCGAACGGACCCTCCATGTACAGCTGCACCTGCGAGTGCTGGTCGGTGGCGCCCAGCGACTTCACCGGCGTGGGCCCGAGGAACACCTCCTCACCGCCGCGTGTGTGCGGCCTTGCCGAGACTTTCGGCCCAGAGCTGCCGGAACCAGTCGGCCACGTCGCGCAGTCGGTCCGAGTACGGCATCATCACGTGGATCGGGGCCTTCGCCTCCGTGTCGGCCAGGAACTGCAGCACGGCGAACATCCCGGCGGGGTTCCGCTCCAGCTCGTCCGTGGCGCAGCGCTCCTCCATCTCGCTGGCGCCGGCGAGCATGCCTCGATGTCGATCCCCACCAGCGCCGCCGGGAGCAGCCCCACGGCGGAGAGGACGCTGAACCGCCCGCCGACGTTCGGCGGGATCGGGAGCGCCGCAATCCCCTCGTCGCGCGCCAGCCTGCGCAGAACGCCCTTCTCCGGATCCGTGGTGAAGAGGATGTGGCGGCGGTAACCGTCCCCCATCTCCGCCTCCAGCCGCTCCCGGACGATCAGGAACTGGCTCATCGTCTCCGCCGTGCCGCCCGACTTGGAGACCACGTTGAACAGGGTGCGGCGCAGGTCCAGCCGGTTCAGCAGCGCGGAGAAGGTTGCCGGGTCGGGATTGTCCACCACGTACAACCGGGGGAAGTGCTCGCGGCCCTCGCCGTCGAGTTCGTTCCAGTAGGGATCCAGCAGCGCGGTGCGCAGGGCGATGGTGCCCAGCGCGGAGCCGCCGATCCCCAGCACCACCACGTTCTCGAACGCCTGCCCCACCCCGGTCGCGAAGCGGTCGATCTCCTCCACCAGGTCGTCGGCGTGCGGGAGCTCGAAGAAGCCGAGCTCCCCGGAAGCGCGTCGGCGCGCGGTGTCGGCGTGCACCTCGCGGAAGCGGGCGGTCGAGCTCCGTCACGCGCTCCGGAGAGATCCCGCGGCCGCCAGTGAGGCGGTCGCTGAGCATGTTGTTGAAGTCGAGTTTGAGCGGCATCCCTGTCATCCGATTCGCGGTTCTGCCTACAGTTACATTTCACAGGTTACTTGGGGAGGAACCGGCTCGCAACCTGAGGCGCCGGTGAAATGCAGACGAGAAGGAGGGAGCAACAACAACTCTGCCTTCGCGTATGATTTGCAAAACACAGGCCGAAAACGATCGGCGCAAGGGACGCTGGAGTTCCTCAGAGAATGGTCTACAAGTCCGTCATACGCCGGTTCGATGCCCGCGGGGAGTCGCTCCAGCAGTTCCCGGTGTCCGACCCGGTGGCTCAGGTGGGTGAGGTACGTCCGCTGCGCCCCGATCTCGAGCGCCACCTCCACCGCCTCCTCCACGTTGAAGTGCGTGGGATGGGGCCGGCCGTACCAGAGGGCATTGAGCACCAGCACGCGCACGCCGCGTAGCGCCTCCAGCGTGCGCGGCGGGAGGCGCTTGGCGTCCGTTATATAGCCGAGGTCGCCGACCCGGAAGCCGTACACCTCCACGTGACCGTGCGGCACCGGGAGCGGGAGCATGTCGAAGCCGGCGACGCTCACCGGCTCGTAGGCGGTGAGCTCACGCAGCTGGGCTTCCGGCTTGGTGGTCCCCTCGATCGGCTTCAGCAGCGGATCGAAGATGTAGTCGAACTTGCGCGCCAGCGTCTCGATGCAGCCGCGCTCAGCCGAACACCTCGAGCGGCGCCCGGCGGCGCACGGAGAAGACGCGGAGGTCGTCCACGCCGTGGGTGTGGTCGGCGTGATAGTGGGTGTACCAGATGGCGTCCACGTCGGGGATCCGCTCGCGCACCAGCTGGAGACGGAGCTCGGGAGGCGTATCCACCAGGAGGCGCCGTTCGCCGTCGCTCGAGCACCACCGCGTGGCGGGTCCGGCGATCACGCTCATCGGCCGAGGTGCAGACCTCGCACTCGCACCCGATCACCGGCACCCCGAAGGAGGTGCCGGTGCCGAGGAAACGCAGCCGGAGCGTTCCGGTCCCCGCGGCGGCAGTCACCGCCGCGTCGCAGCGGCAGCCGTCATATCTCCTCCACCCGCATGGTGTTGGTGGTGCCGGACACGTGCATGGGGAGTCCGGCGGTGACCACCACCCGCTGGCCCCGCTCCGCCAGCCCGAGCCGCAGCGCCGTTTCACGGCCGTGCGTCCAGCATCTCGTCGAAGCCGAGACCTCTCCGGCAGGAGCACCGGAATCACCCCCCAGACGAGCGCGAGCTGGTTGTAGGTGCGCGACCGAATCGGTCAGCGCCAGGATCGGCACCGGCGGGCGGAAGGAGGAGACCACGCGGGCGGTGAAGCCGCTGCGCGTGAAGGTGAAGATCAGCGGCGACGCGAGCCGCCGCACCGCCTCGACGATCGCCGCGGCGATCGCCGACTCCGTGGGCATCACCCGCCCACCGCGCGTCGGCTGCAGCGGGATGTCGTAGTGCGGACCGCCCTCCATCACCGTGGACGCCTCGATCTCCGTCGGCGATGCGCACCATCGACTTCACGCGCCTCCACCGGGAACTTCCCCGTCGCCGTCTCGGCGGAGAGCATCACCGCGTCCGTCCCGTCGATGATGGCGTTGGCGACGTCGGACGCCTCGGCGCGCGTCGGTCGCGGATTCTCGATCATCGACTCCAGCATCTGCGTGGCGGTGATCACCGGGCGGCTGGTGAGGTTCGCCAGCTGGATCATCCGCTTCTGCGCGAGCGGCACCTGCTCGAACGGGAGCTCCACACCCAGGTCGCCGCGCGCCACCATCGCCGCGGACGACGACCTCCAGGATCTCCTCCAGATTGTCGAGCGCGAGCCCCTTCTCCATCTTCACGACGATCGGCGGCCCGCCCGGGGGGATTCGCCGTGCGAGGTCCAGCACGTCGGCTCGGCTCGCGCACGAAGGAGAGCGCGATGTAGTCCACCTCCTGCTGCAGCGCGAACTCCAGGTCGCGCAGGTCCTTCTCGGTGAGCGAGGGGACGCTCATGCGGATCCCCGGGAAGGTTGATCCCCTTGTTGGAGGTGAGCGTGCCGCCGTGGATCACCCGCATCCGCACGCGTGGCGGGCTCACGTCCTCCACGATCAGCTCCATCAGCCCGTCGGCGAGCAGCACCACGTCGCCCTCCTCGAGGTCCGCCGCCAGCGATCGCGTAGGTGGTGGGCAGCTCGCCAGGGCGATGCTCGCCCTCCGGTGCGAAGGTCACCTGATCGCCGGTGCTTGAGCTCCACCGGCTCCGGAGGCAGCACGCCCACGCGGATCTTGGGGCCCTGCAGGTCGCCCAGGATCGCCGACCGGCCGGCCCAGCTTCTCCGCCTCCTCGCGGACGATGCGGATGGTCTCGGCGTGCCGCTCCAGCTCCCCGTGCGAGAAGTTGATGCGCGCCACGTCCATCCCGCCGATGATCAGCGAGTGCACCCGCTCCCGCGACCAGGAGGCGGGGCCGATGGTGCAGACGATCTTGGTCCTGCGTATGTCGGAAGTGTTCATCGATGCTGTATCGGGAATCGGAGCTGGCTCCGGATCTGGCGCATGGCCGATGCGCGCACGTGGCGCGCCCAACCGGTCAATGTGACCCCGGGACGGGGCGATGGGCAAGCGACAGCGGGCCCACGGCGAGTCGTGTGCCGGAATCGCTACCAGTGGTCGGCTCACTCCTCGAACACGATCTCGCCGTCCACCATGGTGAGCGTGCATCGCATGGAACGGATCTCCGCGGCCGGAATGGCGAAGGGGTCGCGGTCCCACGCGACCAGGTCGGCGTCGTAGCCGGCGAGAAGGCGGCCGCGCCGGTGCTGCTGACGCGCCGCGAGCGCCGGCCCCTCGGTGTAGGCGGAGATCGCTTCCGCACGGGTCAGCGCGTGTTCGGGGTACCACTCGCCACCCTCCCACGGGCCGGTCCACGTCTCCCGGCAGACGGCGGCGAAAAGGCCGGGTCGCGGGTCACAGCTCTCCACCGGAACGTCGGAACCGAGTGCCAGCGTCATCCCCGCCCGAAGCAGTGGGGCGAAGGCGTACGCGCCGCGCGAGCGCTCGTGCCCCCAGCTCCGCTCCGCGGCAGGAACGTCGGTGAGCAGATGGGTGGACTGCATGGAGGCCACGATCCCGGAACGCGCCGCACGCTCCCACCACTCCGGCGGGCAGAGCTGGAGGTGCTCGATGCGGTGCGGGAGGGCGGCGGGAGCAGGCACTTCCTCGCCGAGTACCGTGAGCGCCAGGTCCACGGCCGCGTCGCCGATGGCGTGCACGGTGGAGGCGATTCCGGCGGCGGCGGCACGGCGCGCCGTGTCGCGGAACTCGGCCGGCTCCAGCGTCCGGATCCCGGTTCCGCTCTCGCCCACGTACGGCTTCCGCATCCAGGCGGTGCGGGAGCCGAGCGCACCGTCCAGGAACATCTTCACGCCCCCGATCCGGATCCAGTCACCGCCGAAGCCGCTGCGCAACCCGACGGCGATGGCGCCGTCCAGCTGATCCATCGCGATGTGTTGCAGAACGCGCAACCGGAGCCCGCCGGCGGCGCGGAGGGTCTCGAAATCGGTGAGGCCCCCTGGCTCCACCGAGTGTACGCCGGTGAGGCCGAATCGGTGCGCCTCCGCCTGCGCCTCACGCAGCGCCTCCTGCACCTCCTCGCTGCCGGGCTGCGGCACGTGCTTGAGGGCGAGCACCCGCGCCGCTTCCAGTAGCAGCCCCGTCGGCTCGCCGTCCGGATCCCTCTCGATGGCGCCACCCGGCGGGTCCGGTGTGTGGCGATCGATGCCGCACCGCCGCAGCGCCTCGCTGTTCAGCCACGCGGAGTGGATATCCTGGCTTTCCAGCAGCACGGGCACGGCGGGGGCAAGGGCGTCGAGGTCGCGACGCGTCGGCGCGCGGTCCCAGAGGTGACGGTTCCACCCCTGCCCGAGGATCCACCCCGTGCCCGCGTGGAGGAAGCGCGCGACGCGCTCGATCGCGGCATCGATCGACGCGACCCCGCTCAGGTCGATGCGGCGGCGCCCCAGCGCCCAGGCGGTCATGTGGACGTGGGAGTCCGTGAAACCCGGCGTGACCACGCGACCGTCGAGCTCCACCACGCGCAGGTCGCGGCGGGCGAGCGCCTCCAGCCGATCTCCCTCGCCGAGCGCCAGCACCCGGCCATCGCGCACGAGTATGGCTCCGGCAGGCACGCCGCCGCCAAGTGGGTGAACGATGCCCCCCCGAAGGAGAACATCGCCCGACGAACGTGTGGACATCTCGCGGTGGAGAATCTCTGGGTCCCGAGCGGGGTACCGGGAGCCCCGGGCGCGCCCCGTCGGGGGCGCCGGGGTGCCCGACGGTGGCATTCAGGGAAGCCGGGCGGATCGCGCAGCAAGATAGATGGGCCAGCGCGGGACCGGCAATCCCATCGCCCCGCCGCATATCGCGGTTCCGCTCTTGCGAGCGAGCGCGGGCAACGGGCATCTTCCGCGGCTGACCGGCACCGCACTGCGGCGCCCGGCCGCAGGTTCGGTTCGGCTGCGCAGGCGGCCCTTCACGCTGAGACGAATGATCTACGAGTACATCGACACCGCTGAAGGTCTTCGCGCCATGCTGGAGCGGATCGAGGGCGAGATCCTTCTCGGCGTCGATACGGAGGCGGCCGGCTACCACCGGTACCTGGATCGACTCAGCCTCGTACAGGTCTCCACCCGCGACGAGCACTTCCTCATCGATCCCTTCGAGGTGACCGACCTCTCCGGGCTCGGTCGCGTGATGAGCGATCCAGACGTGGAGAAGATCTTCCACGATGCGGACTTCGATCTTCGCATCCTGGACCGGGACGCCTCCATGCGCGTGCGCGGCCTCTTCGACACCCAGATCGCCGCGGCCTTCACGGGCGAGCGCCAGCTCGGGCTGGGCGCCATCGTCGAGAGCTTTCTCGGTGTCAAGCTGCCCAAGGCGTATCAGCGGGCGGACTGGGCCGAGCGGCCGCTCACGGAGGGGATGAAGGAGTATGCGGCAACCGACACCGCCTACCTCCCGCAGCTGCGGGATGCGCTTCGCACGCGGCTTCAGGAGCTGGGCCGTCTGGAATGGGCGGAGGAGGAGTTCCTGCGCCGCGAGGACACTCGCTTCGTGGAAAGCGACGAGAAGGAGGCGTTCCTGAAGACCAAGGGCGCGCGTGACCTCTCCCCACGCGGCCTGGCCATCCTGCGGGAGCTCCATGCCTGGCGCGAGGAGGTGGCGCGTGAGCGGGACCAGGCCACCTTCCGCATCCTCTCCAACCAGACGCTGATCGCGCTCAGCCAGCGGCCGCCGGAGAACGCGCGGCAATTGCCGCAGGTCGAGGGGCTCTCGCAGGGGCTGGCGGATCGGCGTGGACGGGACATCTTCGCGGCGATCCAGCGGGGACTCGAGGTGCCGGACGACGCGCTGCCCCGCTTCCCGCCGGCGCGCCGGTGGGACCGCGACCCTGAAGTGGAGGTCCGCGCCGAGCGACTGCGCGACGCTCGCGGCCGCGTGGCCGGGGAGCTCGACCTCGATCCGGGCTTCCTCATCTCGCGCGCGCTGCTCGACGAGATCTCCCGGCGCAACCCGAAGAGCATCGATGAGCTCCTCGCGATCCCCGACGTGCGCCGCTGGCAGGTGCAGGCGCTCGGGGAAACCCTTCTGAAGGCCCTCCGCGGCTGACCCTCACACCCCGGTGGCACTATGAGCAGCGAGATGCTTCAGCGTTCCGACATCACCGCCTACCTCGTGGCCGGCCTGCCCAAGAGCTTCCTCGGCAAGCTCAGGAAGTTCGCGGCCGACGAGGCGGAAGGCGCGGAGGTGATGCAGATGGACGAGGAGCTCACCGAGTGGTTCGTCGCGAACCTCCAGGCGGAAAAGCGACGCCCCCATGAGCGGACGCCGGCCTCAGCCGCTCTCTGGCGTGCCTACCGTGCCCTGAGTGCGGCGCGCTACCATCTGGCGCATCAGCCGGAGGAGGAGCAGGTTCGGCAGCTGCGAGGTCTGGTGGAGGAGCTCTGGCGGGAGATCAGCCCGCAGTTCGCCGGGGAGGACGAGGCGACGGAAGAACAGCAGTAGCGACAGCCGGGCGCACACATCCCGTCCGGCGCAACCGCATCACACGTGAGAGATCATGCGACAGTTCACTGACTCGGAAGGCGTCACCTGGGACGTTCTCGCCACCGATGCCGTCGTGGCGCACGGGCGGGAGGGCGCGGCACTCGCCTTCCGCCGCGCCAGCGAGACGGACGCGGAGCCGCTGCGGACCAACATCACCTTCAACAGCCACGAAGCCGCCACCTTCGCCATCCGAACCCTGGGCGAGAAGGAAATCGCGCGGAGGCTGACGCTGGCGCGATCGGCAGCGGGGGGAGCGTAGGAGGGGAAATTCTGAACTTTGAATGTTCAATCTCCGGCCTCTGTGCGGCACAGCGGTAGCTGCCGGCGTCATTGAGACGGATCGGGGCTGGAAAGACTGGAGTCGTCCGCGGTTCGACAGGGAGAGGAAGCATCCGGCGGGAGGGGATCCGCGGATTACCAGATTACGCGGATTTCATCGAGCCGATCTGCGAAATGTGCGTGATCTGCGGATGTGCGTCTCGCGGGGGATTTGCAGAGAAGCAGGAGGCGAACCGCGCGAAACGCATTGAACATTCAACATTCAACATTCAACATTCAACATTGAGCATTTTCCTTCTCACCTCATTTCCCGCAGGATTCCCGCCGTCCTCAGGGCCAGCGCATCCGACCGGCCGACCCACTCGATCTCCGCGTCAACCTGACGGCGGCGCACGAAGCCCTGCTCCACTTCAGGCGCCGCGGCGAAGCGGTCTGCGAGAGAAGCGGGGACCAGCAGGAGGAAGTCGGGGGCGGCGGTGGCGGAACCCCACTTGCACTCGGCTGCGGGGACGCGGCCGGTGGCATCCGCCATCTCTGCAACGGAGCTCGGCACCTTCGGCACCGAACGCAGCGCGACCGGGGTCATCGAGCCGCAGAAGAGGCGGGTGGTCACCCTGAGCCCCTGTGACGCTTCGCCTTCGGCGAGGATCCGCTCGAATTCGGACGTGGAACGCGCCTCTATCGGCGGAGCTCCGGCCGCGGGCGGGAGCGATCGATCCACATCGTGGGTGGCCGGGGCAGTGATGACCTCACCGGGGTCCGGCTCGGGGGCCGAGCCGCCGCCGCGCCCGAGGAGGAGAACGAGCGCCAGCGCGCCGACCACGCCGTAGCTCACGAACGCCCAGGGCCTGCGCCAGGCGGGTGGAGGCGTACGCCTATCATCCCGTCGCCTGTCGTTGCCGCGGCGGTCCGGCCCGCGCCGGTCTCCGGCACGCTCGGGCTGCTGCTCGGTCTCCTGCCGATCCGTCATATGGTTCTTCGGGTTGATTGCATTCCAGGTCGGGCCGGCGGGTACGGGGTAAGGATTCCGGCCCGCCTGCCCGGCCTCGCGTAACCCCTCGGTACGCGGCGGCGGCCCGGGAGTTCCTCGGTCGCCGACGAGCCGTTCCAACCGCGAAAGTGCAAGCGGCGGGCCCCGCAGCGTGAAAGCTGCCTCGGGCACGTGTCTTGCCCTTTCCCGACCTCCCAGCAGGAACTCGAAACCGGAGGCATGAAATGGCTGACGATACAAGTGGAAAGGCCACCCATCTGGGCGGTAAGATCAAGGAAGGCGTCGCGGACCTGCTCGGCGACCGCAAGTTGAAGCGCGAGGCGCAGCTCGACCAGGTGGAAGGCGCCGCGGAGCAGGACCAGGCGCGGGCCCAGGAAGCCGCTTCGGATGCCGCCGCCCGCCGCGCCGCGGCCCGGGTTGCCAAGGAGCAGAACGACATCTGAGCGGCAGCCGGATGGCCGCTCGTACTCTCGCAACAGCACCGCGCGGAGGTTCCGATGCACAAGGTCAGGGTGGTTCAACCCAGATACGATCAGAGCCGGCCCTATGCGGGCCTCGTCGGCGAGGTCATCGGCCACTGGGGCGCGGAAAGCAACGAGAGCGGTCGCGACGGCTATCTCGTGGAGTTTCCGGACGGCCAGATCGTCGGCATCGCCGAGGACGAGGTGGAGAACGTCGCCGGGTAACCGGCGCACCCGTCCGGATCGGCGGTGGAGGACTGGCGGGTGGCCTGTTGGCCGCCCGCCTTTTTCATTCATTCGCGTGGCTCAGTTACCCACCGGCACGCTGAGCCGCTGCCCGGGCCGGATGGGACGGTCGCCGAGCGAGTTGGCGGCCGCGATCGCGTCCACCGTACTGCCGTAGCGGCGGGCGATACTCCAGAGTGAGTCGCCGTTCTCCACCGTATGCTCGACCACCTCGGCGACGCTCGCCGACGACGATGCCGCGCCCTGAGATTCCGCCGGGATCTGCAGCGACTGCCCCGGTCGGATCGTGGCACCCGCGAGGCCGTTGGCCTCCTGGAGGGTCGCCACGGAGACGCCGTGGTGGCGGGCGATTCCCCAGAGCGTCTCGCCGTCGCGAACGGTGTGCGAAACGCCGGAACCCATCGCCGGCCGTGTCACCGCGCCCGCCCCCGAAGCGGGCACGGCGACGGCCGGGGCGGCGGACGCCGGTGCCTGCGCCGGTCGCGGGGCGGATGCGGCCGCCACCGCCGGCGGGCTGTTGGAGCGCTCCGCCAGCTGCTGCGCGGCGGCGTAGGGAAGTCGCAGCTGCTGCCCGATCTGCAGCCGATCGAAATTCACCGACGGGTTCAGCTCCCGGATGCGGGCGCTGCGCACCCCGGAGGTCTGCGCCAGCCGCCCGAGCGAATCTCCCGAGCGCACCACGTAGGTCCCCATCCCCTGCTGACGGCGGAAGTCGGACGCGAGCCAGGCGCGCTGCATCTCCACGCCGGTCTCGGGCGGAAGCCAGACCCAGTACGGGCCCGACGGTGTCGCGCCGCGAACCAGGTGCGGGTTGTGCCTCGAGAGATCCTCCACGGTAGGAGAGCCGAGGGACGCCAGCTCCCGCAGCGGAGTGGAATACTCCACCAGCATGCTGTCGTAGACGAAGACACGCGGGGCAGGAGCCGGCCCGAACCCGAAGCGCTCCCTGTCGCGGCCGATCACCGTTACCGCGTAGAGGCGCGGCACATAGTGCCTGGTCTCCGCCGCCAGGTCGCCGCGCTGCGCCAGGTCCCAGAAGTTCGCGGCGCCGAACGCCTGCATGCCGCGCGAGATTCGTCCGCTCCCGGCGTTGTAGGCAGCGGCCGCGAGGGCCCAGTCGCTGTAGATGCGGTGCAGCTGCCGCAGGTGGCGCGCCGCCGCACGGGTGGCACGCACGGGATCCATCCGCTCGTCCACCACCGAGTCCACCCGCAGACCCATGCCGCGCCCCGTGGCCGGCATGAACTGCCACAGCCCCACCGCCCCGGCCCGGCTCCTCGCCGTCGGGATGAAGCCGCTCTCGACCATCGCGATGTAGTACAGATCGGTCGGAACCCGCTCCTCCGCCAGGATCTGTTTGATGTACGCCTCGTACGGATCGCCGCGCTCCAGCCACCGGGCGATCACCGCCCGACGCTGCTCCACCAGGAAGTCGAGCTCCGCTTCCACCCAGCTGTTCGCCTCCACGGGAAGGTCGTACGCGACGCTTCCGAGAATGTCGCGCACGGGTGCGCTCACCTCACGCTCCACGAGCTGCGGCAGCTCACCGAGTTCCTCCGGTTCGGGCTGCGCGACCGGCACCGGCCCCGGCGGGACCGCCGCGCGCGAACAGCCGGAGAAGAGCAGCAGCAAAGCCGCGAGCAGCGACCAGCGACGAATGCCTGTGCGCGTACGGGCACGCGCGGATACGGGAGCCGCGGAGCTCGAGTGCATGGGACCGCTTCGGTTCTCTGGGGGTAAGTCGGCGGGCAGTGCCTCGCCGGGTGCAGGAAGGGAAGATAGGTGCTCTCGCCGGAAAGACAACCGCTTCCTTCAGCGGATCTCCCCGAAGCGCTCACTCCACCTCCACGCAGGCGTCCGAATGACTCGCGACGGCGAACAGCGTACCGTCCAGCGCCGAGAGGGTCGTGGTGATCGCCTCCTCGTCCGTGACTCCCATCGAGTTCACGAGCAGCTTCTGTGTCGGCATGTCGGCGGGCCTCCTGTTGTGGCCTGCCGGACGCAGACCGCGGGGCAGGGTCCCGAAGCGCACAGGGGGAATATCCCTTGCACGGTCTGGCGGCTCACCCTGGACAGGAGTGGATCAGATGAACGATCGTGAGAAGGCATACGAACACAGAGCGTCGGTCACCGGGTCCAGCGACGATCGCAACGATCCGGCACTGGAGCATCAGGACACCGCCTCCGGTCACACCACCGGCCGCAACGAGATCGATGCAAGGCGAGGAGAGCCGGACTCGCACGGACCCTCGCCGCGCGACGATACTCGGATCGACCGAACGGGAGAGTGAGCTTGGCGGAAGAAACGCTGCTGGTGGGGCTGGCGCATCCGGACGATGAGGTGGGAGCCGCGGGAACCATCCTGGCGCAACGCCAACGCGGAAGCCGGGTGGTGATCGTCTGGCTCACGCGCGGAGAGATGACGGAGGCGTTCGGCCCTCTCCCACCGGAGGAGGTCGCGCGCCGCCGCGTGGAGCAGGGTCGCAGGGCCGGGGAGATCCTGGGGGCGGAGACTCGATTCCTGGAGTTCCCCGACACGCGGCTGGAGGCTACCCGCGACGCCGCTCAGGACGTCGCCCGGCTGATCTGCGATATTCGCCCGACGGGGCTCCTCACCTGGGGGGATGGCTGGACGCGGGGGATGAGGCACCCGGATCACCAGGCGTGCGGACGCATCTTCCGGGAGGCGCTCACGCTCGCCCGCATCGCAAAGGTGGTGGCGCCGCTGGAGCCCCACCGCCTCACCGCCCCCGTGTTCACCCTGCGAGACATCCACTCGGCGCTCCCGGCGGTGGCCATCGACGTGGAGCCGTACGTCGCACAGATCCACGAGGTGGCGGGGCTCTACCTGCAGGGCGTCGGGTTCGGCGATCCCGAGTGGCTGGAACGGCGGCTCAGCCAGACCGGCTCCCGGTGGGGGTGCAGGTACGCCGAGGAGTTCGACGCCTGGGAGTCACAGCCAGGATCATACCCGGCCCTTCTCCCCGCCCCCGAGATCGCCGGTCTCCTTCACCCGGAGCGGAAGACGGGGGCCCACTGACGCGAGGAGATACTGGTGCCCGGCACCGGCTGCAGCAACATTGAAGAACCTGTGGAACCGAGATTGCAAGTAGCCGGCATCAGGAGTCTACATCCTTCACCGTCTGGAGCTCACATGCGAAAGTCCGAATTCATCGACAAGGTCGCGCGCAAGGCGGAAATGAGCAGGGAATCCGCGGCGCGGGCCGTGGAGGCGATCTTCGATACCGCGAGCGGTACACTGGCGGAGGCGATCCGCGCATCCGGCAATGTCTCACTCCCGGGCTTCGGCCGCTTTCGCACCAAGAAGCGCGCGGCGCGCAGGGGTCGGAACCCGCAGACGGGCGAGTTGATCGACATTCCGGAGCGGACCATCATCCAGTTCACCGCCGGCAAGGGCCTCCAGGAGATCCTCGCCGACGACGAGGTGGCGACGCCGGCCGCCAGATCCGGACGCAAGAGCGCCACGAAGAACGCGAGCGGCGGCGGCAGAAGCGCCGGCGGACGCAAGAACGCCGGCTGACCTCTGGCCGCGGAGCGGGTCCCGAAGTAAATCACGGGCGAGGCCGCCAGCGGGAGCCGGTGGCCCGCCACGCATTCGAGATTCTCTCCACCCGGGGCGGAGATGCCGGAGAGCAGCGTACGACGGATCACCTGGCGTAGCGCCGACGTGCTGCGCGTTCTCGGCCTCCTCACCCTCTTCGTGTTCCTGTGGACCTTCTTCTGGAAGGTCTACACCGCGGTCTTCGTCGGCCTCATCGCGGTGCTCCTCGCGATGGTGCTCCATGCTCCGGCCAAGTTCCTTTCCCGCTGGATCCCCTTCCGTCTCGCCTTCGCGCTGACGGTCGTCATCTTCCTCGGCGGGCTCGCCGGGCTCGCCTTCGCCCTGATCCCGCAGATCATCGACCAGGTCTCGCAGCTCGCCGGCCAGCTTCCGGCGGCGCTGGACGCGGTGCGAGACTGGCTGGAGGAGCGCACCGGGGCGATCGGCGACGGGCAGATCACACAACAGATCAACCAGCAGTTCGGGGAGTTCGTCGGCCGCTTCGTCCCGCTGGCCTTCAACCTGATCACCACGCTCTTCGGCGCCTTCGCCATCATCATCCTCGCGATCTTCCTGGCCATGCAGCCGGAGGTGTACCGCGAACTGGTGCTCCGCCTGGTGCCACCGCCCAGCCGCGAGCGCGCGGAGCGCATCTACGACCAGGCGGGGAAGAGCCTCCGCAACTGGGTGCTCGGCAAGGTGATCACCATGTTCTTCGTGGGTCTCTTCACCTGGTTCGGTCTCCTCTACTTCGAGATCCCCGGCGCGCTGGCGCTCGCGGCTCTGGCGGCTCTGCTCGAATTCATCCCCAACTTCGGGCCCACCATCGCCGCCGCCCCCGCGGTGATCGCCGCCTTCTCCATCTCGCCCATGACGGCGCTGTACGTCGCCGGCTTCTACTTCGTACTTCAGCAGATCCAGAGCGCGCTCACCGTCCCTCTCGTGGAACGGCGCGCCGTCAACATCCCACCGGCCGCGCTCCTCATCTGGCAGCTCATGCTGGCGGTGGGATTCGGCATCCTCGGCCTCTTCATCGCAACGCCCCTCCTGGCAGTGATCGTGGTGGCCGCACGGATCGGCTGGGTGGAGCCGACGGAGAAACGCCAGGCCTGGGACCGGCGCGAGGGGGCCGTCGCTGCGGCCGGTGAGGAGGAGCCCGATCTGCCGCCACAAATTCATTGACAGCGGCGGCAGCAGATCGTATTTTGCTGATTGCCGTGCCGCACTCGCTCGTTGCCACCGCGCCACCCGCCCCGGGTTGCGCTCCGGCTACGGGTCTCTTTTCGTCCGCTTCCCTTACCTTCGGGAGAGTTCTTGTGGTTGAGATTCAGATCGGTGAAAACGATCGTCTGGATTGGGCGCTGAAGCAGTTTCGCCGTCGCATGATTCGCTCGGGCCTCTTCAAGGACATGCGTCGCAAGCGCTTCTACGAGAAGCCGAGCGAGGCCCGCAAGGCGAAGGCGAAGGCCGCCGAGCGCCGCAAGCACAAGGATCGGAAGCGCGAGCGTCGCGGGAGTCAGTTCTAAGTCGCTCCCCGGCGTGATCACGGCAGAGAGGGCGGTGTGCATCGGCACACCGCCCTCTCCTCGTTTCCAGCCCGGCGGCCGCGACGGCGATACGCCGGACCGGGAGCGCCACCCGCGCATGTGAGCCACCGCGGCGGGATACGTCGCGGCGGAGCGACCGGATCTGTTCGGTCGCTCCGCCGTGGTTGCTCCCGCGACCGTCAGAACTCCCTTCCCTACTCCACCGTCGGCCGCGGCAGGTTTCGTGCGACGCCGAGGTCGGTCTCCGACAGGTTCACCCCTTCCAGCCGCACGTCGTCCAGATCGGCGTTGGTGAAGGCGGCGCCGGCGAGAGTGGCGCGGGAAAGGTCGGTGCCATTGAGGGCGGCCTCGCTCAGATCGGCCCTCGACAGGTCCGCGCCCGAGAGATCTGCCCCGCGCAGGTTGGCACGGCGGAGCACCGCGGCGGGCAGCCGGGCGCCGGGTGCGGAGGCGCCAGAGAGGTCGGCTGTGCTGAGATCCGCCCCGTCGAGACGGGCGCCGGAGAGCTTGGCACGCCGCAGATTGGTGCCGTCCAGTACCGCGCCGCGGAGCGAGGCACGGTCGAGGTCGGCGGCATTGAGGTTTGCCTCCCGCAGGATCGCGCGGTCCAGCACCGCGTCCCGCAGGTCGGCGCGCGCCAGGTTGCAACCGAGCAGGTTCGCCTCGGTGAGGTCGGCGCCGGTCAGCCGCACGGGAGCATCTCCCGCCCCGCTGCGGAGGCAGTTCGCGTCGTGGAGGTTGGCTCCCCGGAGCGTGGCGTTCACGAAGCTGGCACCGCACAGGTTCGCCTCCCGGAGCGACGCGCCATTGAGATCCGCCCGTGAAAGGTCCGCGCCGGAAAGGTTGCTTCGCTGAAGGTCGGAGCCTCGCAGGTCGAGTTCCGCCAGGTTCACCCCGGAAAGGTCGAGCCCCGACAGATCTCGAGCATCCCCTTCGGCCAGCCGGCGCATGACCCCCTCACGCGTTTCGCGGGGCTGCGGCTGCCCCCGCTCGCCCGCTTCGTCGTCCCCGCCCCCCCCGAAGAGAGCGCGGGCCCGGTCCACGATCGGAATCCCCATCAGCCTCCGAGGAATCGGTGTCCTGCCGCCTCGCTAGTTCTCCAGCGCAGCGTCCAGCTGGATGTCGACGCCCGCGAGAGCGCGGGAGACGGGGCACCCCTGCTTGGTCTTCTCCGCGACCTCACGGAACTCGCCCTCGTCCATTCCCGGCACGCGCGCGCGGGTCTTCAGGAGGATGGTGGTGATGGTGAAGCCCTCGGCGGACTTCTCCACCGTACACGCGGCCTCGGTGCGCACCTGCTGCGGGGTGTGCCCGGCCTTCTCGATCCCTCCGGAGAGCGCCATGCTGAAGCACGCTGCCTCGGCGGCCGCCAGCAGTTCTTCCGGGTTGGTCCCCCCCGCGTCCCCGAATCGGCTCCCGAAGGAGTATGCCCCCCCCACCGCCCCGCTCTCCCCCTCGAAGCTTCCCGTCCCACTCTGCAGCCCACCCTCCCACGTCGCGCTCGCATTCCGCGTCGGCATCGAATCTCTCCCTTGTATCGGCTGATCCCGCAGGTACTCCTGGAACCCCGCTCACGCTGCAGGGGCCATGCCCGCCGCTCAGCGCGCGGGGTTCCAGATCCGCGCCGGGGCGAGTTCCACACAGTTTCCGGCGGGGTCCCGGACGTACAGGGAGCGGGCGCCCCCTGGCCACTCCACCTCCTTCTCGATCTCCACCCCGCTCCGCGCCAGGTGCTCGCGCCAGGCCGGAATCTCGGCCTCGTCCACGGAAAAGGCCACGTGCCCGGGGCCGGTCGCGCCGTGCGGTGGCACGTCTTCGCTCTGGCGCGTGCGCTCCGCGTTGAAGAGCAGAAAGACGCGACCGCCACAGCGGAAGAAACGATGCCGATCCTCCGCAGAGGCGAAGCACTCCATCCCCAGAACCCGGGCATAGAAGTCGCCCGCCGCCTCCACATCCGGTGCGTACAGGCAGCACTCCAGCACATCGTCTACCTTCACCGTCCCTCCCGCTGTTCAGAGGCCGCAGCCGCGTCTACATCCTGCTCCCGCCAGGCCAGGCTCATGAGGTGGAGGGAGACTCGGTCGGCGGCCGCGTACCCGTCCGCATAGAGCAGGTCCACGTTCTGGAAGATGGCGGAGAGGAGTTCGGCGGATGGAGCCGGGCCGGTCGGCCGCTCCCCGGTCTGGATCCCTTCGGCCTCATGCAGGAAGCGGACGAGGGCGGCCGCGACTTCCGCATCCCGCGCCGGCGCCCGCGGATCATGTCCGGGGGGGAATGCCACCTGGCGTACGACGGCTCCGGCGAACCGCTGCGCGCGGAGGCCGATGGTCGCATCCAGCAGCGCACGTGTCGCGGCGCTCAGCCGAGCATGCATCTGTTCACCGACGGGGGCAGGGGAGCCATCCTTGCAGTCCGGTTTAGTACCGGGTGCGGCCCGGGTGCCGCGTCACACTCATCATTCGTTCCAGGAGGACATCATCGCCGCTTCACGTACACGAATCAACGATCAGATCAGGATCAGCCCGGTGCGGCTGATCGGCACGGATGGAGAGCAGCTCGGTGTGGTGCCCATCGAGGTCGCGCGAGACAACGCGCGTGAGCAGGGACTGGACCTGGTGGAGGTCTCCCCTCAGGCGAAGCCGCCCGTCTGCCGCATCATGGACTGGGGAAAACACCGCTACGAGGAGCAGAAGCGGGCCAGGGAGTCGCGGCGCCGACAACACACGGTGGACGTGAAGGAGGTCAAGCTGCGTCCGGGAACCGACGAGCACGACCTCGCCTTCAAGCTGCGGCATGCTCGCCGGTTCCTGGAGAAGGGGAGCAAGGTGAAGGTCACCGTTCGCTACCGCGGCCCGGAACTTCGCCGGCCGGAGGCCGGGCAGGAGCTTCTCGACCAGGTGGCCGAAGCGCTGGACGACCTGTCGAATGTGGAGAGCCGCAACGCACGTGTTGAAGGGCGCCAGATCACGATGATGCTGGCACCCGAGCGCTGATCCGGCGCCGGGCCACCGGTCCCCGCGAACGCATCCAGCCGGGCAGAAAAAGCCCCTCCGCCACGATCGGTGGGAGGGGCTCGCTGTTCACTGGTGCCTTACCAGCGGAGGTTGGCCGAGCGCGTCGAAGTCCGGCCGAGCGGCGCTCGCCGCGGCGGTTCGCGAGCAGATGCTGGTGCTGAAGCCGCCGTCCTCGCCCCGCTGCGCGTACACCAGGTATGCGGTGCCCACCCGGAAGGAGAAGCCGCAGTCCCCATCACCATGCCCGGTCACGATTCGGGCGGTCCGGTCGGCGGACCCCACGCCCTTCCACGCCGCGTGCAGCCGAAAGGTGACCTCTCGCGCAGGGATCTCGGTCTCCATCCCGTCCAGCACCAGCCTGGTCTCACGGATGTCGGTGACGCTTCCGAGGAAGACCGCGTCCGCGCTCGTCAGCGCGATCTGCGGGGAGGGCGGCGACATGCAGGTGCAGCGTACCGGCAGGCAGTCCGCCGGCGCGGCCGGCAGCGGCGCGGCGCCCCCGACCAGCGCGAGCACCAGCGCTGAGGTGATCATCATCCCGCTTCTCCATCTCCTGAGTTGTTCGCCGATCCGCCGCGCACCGGCGCTTCACATTCACTTCTGCCTGAGAAGGTACGCTGCGACTCCGGTTCGGACCTCCGCACTTCCCGGCAACTCCGCCTCGCATCTGGTACCCCGCGCCATCCGTAAGTGCCCGGTCGCTGTAAACATCAGGCACGACGGGTAGCGCAAACGGCCGGAGCCGTTATCTTTACGCGCGTCGCGGGCGGTTCACGCGCAGCGGGCGCGGTTCCCCTTCCCGGAGCACACCCACGTTTTTCCGCACCGATGCAGCTGCAGACCCCTCCACCCGAAGCGATCGAAACCGTGTCAAAGGTCAAACTGGCCCTCGGGGCCGCGAGTCTCTTCCTCTTCATCGTGGGCGTAAAGCGCTCCTTCAGGATCGAAGAGGGCGGCGTGGAGCCCGCATCCGAGGCCGCTGCGGGCGAGACAGGGGGACCCCGCCCGCGCCGCAGAAGGCGCAGGGGAGACACCGACGATCAGGCGGCCGCCGACTGACATTTCCGCCCCCGAAGCGACGTCGGTGGTTGACGGGTCAGCGGGGTTCCCCCGGAGTCCTGCTGTTCAGATAGTGCAGCGCCATCGCCGTCATCGCCCGGACCCCCACCCCCAGCCCGCTGTCGTCGACGTAGAACTCCGGAGTGTGGTGCGGCGCCGCATCTTCCTCGGCGACGTCGGCGGGTCTGCCGCCCAGATTGATGTAGAAGCCCGGCACCCGCTCGGCGATGAAGGAGAAATCCTCCGCCCCGGTGACCGGCCGACGCAGGTGCACGCGGTCCTCGCCTGCGATCGCGCGCAACACCGGTAACATCTCCTCCGTGAGCGCGGGGTCGTTGTACGTGACGGGATACGCCGTCGTGTAGGGGAGCTGCAGCTCCACCGTGACACCCATGCCCTCGGCGACGCCGCCGACCACCCGACGAAGCCTCTCGTGCACCTGCCGCCGATCCTCCGGGTCGAGTGCGCGCACCGTGCCCAGCATCTCCACCTGCCCCGGGATGATGTTGGACCGCACGCCCCCTTCGATCTTCCCCACGGTGATGACCGACGGGTTCGCCAGGAGGTTCATCTGCCGGCTGACGATGGACTGCAGCGCGGTGATGATCTGCGCCGACGCGACGATGGGGTCCACGCCGTTCCACGGGTAGCCGCCGTGCGTCTGGCGGCCGCTGACGACCAGACGGAAGTCGTCGGCGCTGGCGTATGTGCCGCCGGGATTGTAGTAGATGTGGCCGACCTCTCCCTGTGAGTTGATGTGCAGAGCGAAGGCGGCGTCCACCGCGGGGTTCTCCAGCACCCCCTCCCGCACCATCAGCTCCGCCCCTCCCTCCTCCCCCACCGGCGGCCCCTCTTCTGCCGGCTGGAAGATGAACTTCACGGTGCCGGGGATCCGGTCGCGTATGCCCGCCATCACTTCGGCGACACCCATCAGGATGGCCACATGGGTGTCGTGACCGCACGCGTGCATCACACCCACCTCCTCCCCGTTGTACATCGTCCGGGCCCTCGATGCGAACGGCAGGTCCACCCGCTCCGTGATCGGCAGCGCATCCATGTCCGCTCGCAGCGCCACCACCGGGCCCGGCCGGCCTCCGCGAAGGACGCCGACCACGCCCGTATGCGCGACTCCGGTGGTCACCTCGATCCCCAGTGAACGGAGATGGGTGGCGACCAGTTCCGCCGTGCGGAACTCGCGGTTTCCGAGCTCCGGATGCTCATGGATGTCGCGCCGCCAGTGGATGACCCGTGCGTCCACGGCGGCGGCCAGAGACTCCGTGTGAGCATCCAGCCCCGGTGACTGAGCAGCCAGTGCGGGCGGTCCGGCGAGCAGTGCGGTGACCAGGAGAAGAAGCGAGATGACGATCGCTCTGGGGCGCATGGAACGGGGGAGCTCGGGGAGATTCCTGGGAGCGGCGACGGGTACGGCACGAATCCTCCAATCGCCAGAGACGGTGAGTGAAACCTGATCCATGAAGAAGCGGGCCGCAACGGTGCGGCCGAGCGGTGGCGTCAATGCCCCGCGCGGGAGCACCGCGGAGCGCTTCCACCCACTCTCCGGAACCCAGGCGGCACGAGCAGGAATGCCCGCACGAAACGCCGATCTACACGGAAACGCACCCGATTCCTCCAGCGTCGCTCTGCTGATCATCGACATGATCAACGACCTGGAGTTCGAGGGGGGCGAGCAGATGCTGGAAGCCGCGACCCGGGTGGCGGACCGCATCGCGACTCTCAAGCGACGCGCGCGCGCGTCGGGCGTGCCGGTGATCTACGCCAACGACAACTTCGGTCGCTGGCGTTCCGACTTCCGGGACGTGGTGGATCACTGCCTCTCCGGATCCACCCGCGGCCGCCCCCTGGCAGAGCGCCTCCACCCCGAGGAGGAAGACTACTTCGTTCTCAAGCCGAAGCACTCCGCCTTTTACGCCACCGCCCTGGAGACGCTTCTGGAGCACCTCGGCTCACGCCGTCTCATCCTGACCGGGATCAGCGGCGATATCTGCGTGCTCTTCACCGCCAGCGAGGCGTACCTCCGCGACTTCATCGTTCACGTACCGGAGGATTGTCTCGCTTCCCGGACGGCCGAGGACAATCGGCGTGCGCTGGAGTACATGGAACGGGTCCTCCACGCCGACACCACGCCTTCCACGGAGATCGACCTGCGCCGACTCGCCAGTGCCGCACCCGGCGACCTGCCGCACGACGAGGGTGGTGAGGCGGCGGAGAGACACGGGCCGGGCGAGGCCTGAGCCGCCCCGATCCGGATCAGGCCGTGGGCGGCAGCAAAAGGGCGTAACGGGCCGGAACCGAGACCCCTTCCCGCTGCTCCGCGCGCCGGTACTCGTTCGTCGCCGTCCCGGCGAGCAACGGCTCCAGGAAGGCGCTGACCTGGTGAATCGACGGCGCCTCCCACAGGCAGGTCGCGAGCGTACCATCGCTCGCGGAGAGCGTCTGGTGAAGCTGCAGCCCGGCAGGAATGGCGGCGAGCCCCTCCTGCGCGCGGCCCCAGAAACGCTCGGGATCGTAGATGGTGTGGTGGACGAGGATGTACATGCCGCCTCCAGCGTGGGGAAGTGGGACCCCGAGAGGTACCTGCGCTCGCAGGCATGCTGGTAAGCTTGCTGAAAATAACGCGTGGGTCAACCAAACATTTGAGAGCAGAGCGGCTCCTCCCGGCCCCCATCGGAGGTCAGGTGGTTCCTCGCTCCGTCGGGAAACGCTCGGTCAGCCGTCGCACCGGTCCGACCGCCGTGTGGACGCGGTAGGCGGGAAGGGGTATCGCGCCCGGAGATGGGTCGCTCATCATGGTTTCGGGTAGCCGCTCATGAGGATTGCCCCCCCGCCGGGGATGACACGCCGACGATCCCCACCAGCGCCCCCCGTCTGTCGCGAACCGGAAGATCCTGCACGTCGACGTCGATGACGGTGCCGTCGCGGTGCCGCACCCGGAAGCGGCCCGACCAACTCGAGCCGCTGGCGAGTCGCGCCATGATCGCCTCGGCATCTTCCCGGCTCTGATCCGCGGGCGTTACGTCCACGACGTTCAGACCGAGAACCTCGTCCTCGCTCCAGCCGTAGAGAGCCGTGGCCCCGCCACTCCAGTAGACAATGGTCCCCTGCTCGGTGGTTCCGATCACTGCCTGCTGCGGCATGTCGAAGAGGCGCGCGTGGGCGAGGATCGCGTCCGCGGTCGCCGGGTTTTCTGTTGGATTCAAGCTCGGAACCCTGCTGAAGGGAGTGGCGTGCGGACCACAGCTCTGACTGGGTGATCTGAAACCAATGTATCTTTCACTTCGTAGGAAGCAATGGGAAGCATTCCTGACCGGGACTGTGGCGCCACAGGGACATCGCACTGACCCCGCCACGGGACAGCACCCGGAGACCGAAAGCCGCTCGCGAGCCGCGGCCAGCGGGATAAACCCTGATGGCGACAGGTTTTTCAGGCCCTGCACGAGCTACGGTTCATTCACGGCACGACCGTTGCCATCTAGCGGTGCGAGACAACGAGATCAGTCGGCGAATCGCCGGACGGGCGTACGCCTCATCATACAGGATCGACAGATACCGGAAACGACGATGAAGACACGAAACCGAAACGTTCGCGCACCGATGAACCACGACGCCTACGCCGGCTTCCTGAAGCTGCTCCTGACCCCCACCGGTACGCTGCCGGCAGGCAACAGCGACGTGGATGCATACATCCGCCACGCGAACCGTGTGGAGCCGCTGTCGCCGGCGACCCGCCGCGTGATCGGTCAGCCGACGGGGCGCGCCGCGTAACGTACCGCCGGTCGACGACTTCCTTCAGGCCGAAGCGTCGTCGGAGCAGCCCCGAAATGCCAGCCGCCGGCCCCCATGGGTGCCGGCGGCTTCGTCATTACCAATCCAGATCCGGCAGCCGCCCCCACTCATGGAACGCGTGCCGCCTCCATCGGCCGCTCGACGGATGGTGAGACTTAATGACTGGCCATGGCCGGAGAGCATCACCGCGCGCAACGCCGGCGCATGCGGAAGGAAGTGCCGGGTGCACAGGCACGGAGGGGACAGCCCGGCTCAGCGTTCGGAAGCAGCACGCGCCGCCAGGGTGCGGATCTGGCGGGCGATCGCACGCGACTCACGGAAGGACAGAACGATGATGGCGAGAACGGGGAGCAGAATGGCAAGGTGAACGGCGCCACCGCCCTCCGCCACCCGCGCTGCACGGTAGATGCCGGCGTGAACCCCGGCGAAGCACAGAGCGCAGAGAAGTGCGATCCAGCAGATGAGCCGATGGAGCCGCGCCTCGACGAGCGCCCGAAGGTGGGCCGGGAGAGCGAGAAACGACGGCCGGTTCGGAACGTTCCAGAGCGATGGTCTGCGCCGTGCCACCAGCACGCTTCCAACCAGGATGAGCAGTGTGAGGGCACTGAAGAGCCAGGGCGCGAGCCACACCAGCAGAGAGGCCTCCGCCCATCGTGTGGGACGACCCTGCAGGTCCAGGTGCACCGGCACCTGCTGAGGAAGGCTCGGCCAGACCAGGAGAGCCACGACGAGGTGCACGCCGAGGAGCACCAGCGTGGCCACGGAAAGGGTCCGGCTGCTCACGACCGCCTCAGTCGCGCCGGCGCAGGCGAGCTCAGCCCTCCCTGGTCGCGATCCACCACGTGGTCCCTCCCGAATCGCGAATCCCCCCACGCCGGTCCTCGTCGTCCCTGCGAACCGGTTCCTGCACACTCTCCGCCCCGGCCGCAAGGGCGCGGCGATAGGTCTCATCCACGTCCGTCACGTACACGTGCACATGTGCGCCGATGGGCGGCCATCCCTCGTTGCCGTCGGCGATCATGAGCACCGAGTCTCCGATGCGCACCTCGGCGTGCATCACCCCTCCGCCCTCCGCCGGGAAGGAACGGAGAAGCTCGGCTCCGAACACATCCCGGGCGAAGCGGAGTGTTTCCGCGGCTCCGGCGACGATCAGGTAGGGTGAGACGGTGCTGTATCCCTGTGGCAGCGAGGGCGGCTTCATCAGCTCTCCCGTGAGGCGTGGCGATGGAGTCGGGTGGCGTCCCGGGCCGGCCACGGCGTAGCTTGGCGGCCCGGATCAAACATATTCGAACATCAGTGAGTCGGCACTCCGCATGCCAGAATTCAGCTTTCGCACCTCGCACGACCACGGGCCGGCGCGTCTCGGGTGGTTCGAGGCACCGCATGGAACCGTGGAAACGCCCGCTTTCATGCCGGTCGCCACTCACGGCACGATCCGGGGGCTCTCCATGGACGAGATGGAGGCCGCCGGCGCGCGGATGATGCTGTCCAACGCCTACCACCTCTACCTTCGTCCCGGCGACACCATGATTCGTGCGCTGGGAGGGCTGCACGCCTTTTCGCGCTGGCGGGGTCCGATGCTGACGGACTCGGGTGGCTTCCAGGTCTTCTCGCTCGCGCGGCTCCGGTCCGTGACGGAGGAGGGAGTGGAATTCCGCAGCCACATCGACGGCTCGCTGCACGCGTACACGCCCGAAGCGGTGATGCGCATCGAGCGGAATCTGGGTGCCGACGTGATCATGCAGCTGGACGAGCTGCTCGCCGCCGGCTCGGATCCGGGCGCCGCGCGGGCGGCGATGGAGCGCAGCCTGCGCTGGCTTCACCGCTGCCGGGTGGAGTTCGACCGACTCGCACGGGAGGGGAGGGCGCCGCTTCCGGATCTCGCCGTGCCCGAGGGAGCACCACCGCTGGCACCCCATGACCCGGTGGCGGAACTGGCCGCACCACCGCAGACGCTCTTCCCGATCGTGCAGGGCGGGGTCTACGCCGATCTACGGCGGGATTCGGTGCGCGGCATCCTGGACGCGGGCGAATGGAAGGGCATCGCCATCGGCGGCCTTTCGGTGGGCGAGTCGAAGCCGGCCATGCACGCGACCATCGAAACGTGCGAGCCGCTGATCCCCCGCACCCTGCCGCGCTACCTGATGGGCGTCGGTTACCCCGACGACCTGGTGGAGTGCGTGCGACGTGGAATCGATCTGTTCGATTGCGTCGCTCCCACGCGCGTGGGGCGCGACGGCACGGCCTTCACGCCGGATGGCAAGATGCAGATCCTGAAGAGCAGCAACCGCACCGATCGACGACCCGTGGTCGAAGGGTGCGGCTGTCCCTGCTGCTCACACTACGATCGGGCCTACCTGCGCCACCTGTTCGCGGCCGGCGAGATGCTGGGCAAGCGACTTCTGGCGCTGCACAACGTGAGCTTCCTGATCTCTTTGATGGACGATGCTCGCGCCGCTCTGCGAGAGGGGAGCTTCGGCACCTGGAGCGCGCAGTGGCTCGCGCGCTACCGCGGAGAGTCAGCACGGACTCACTCCCGGTAGGCTGCCGCCCTCCCGGGCATATTCCGGCCGGTGTAGTAGGCAAACAGCTGTCGGCGTGCATCGACGGTGGCGTAGTCCGCGGCCCCTTTGGTCAGTCCGCCGAAGAAGCGGTACTCCACGAGACGAGCCAGCCGGGGGGCGAGCGCCGCGAGCCGGTCAAGCGCGTCGTTGAGTTCCAGCAGGTCGGGTGTCGTCCCCGTTTCGGCGAGCTGCACATCGTCCAGCGAGAGTCGCCGGGCTCCCGCCCCGCGGGGTGTTCGGTCAGCCTGGGGATCCTTCAGGGAACTCCGGCGGCGTGGCGATCGGCGCTTGCGGTCACGCGTCGATGGGGACGGAGCACGCTGAACTCGCCCTCGGCTCCTCAAACAACCCGCCGGGACGGTGACCTCGTGGGCGTCCCGCATCGCCCGAGTGCGCTCGCAATCGGATGGCGTCGCGGTCGGTGTGCTCCGGAAGCGGTCACGGGGCACCGGGATCCAGGCCCGCCCGCCGACGGCACCACCGGTCAGGCCGTGGGCGGCTCCGGTTGGCGCTCCAGCGCTTCACTCGGCCATCCGCCCAGCCTGGCGGCGGCTTCGTAGGTGCTGTGGGCGAAGGCGAGCAGCGCAGCGTCAGGGTCCGGCGCCGTGCGAACCACCTCATAGGGCAGGATGAACTCACGCAGATCGGTGCTGTAATACGCCCCTTCGGGGAGCACCCTCGCGTCCGCAAAACCCTCCGGCTCCGGGTAGGCGTAGGCGTAGAACGCCGGCTCCGGCACGGCAGGCCCACCCGGCCAGAAGCCGACGCTGTAGACCTCGTGCGAGTACGCCTCCACCGCGATCCGGTTCGCCATGTTGGGAACCCCGCCGGGGTGACGGGGGGCGGTGCGGCCGGTGAAGCGGGTGTGGGCGAGGTCGAAGCCGCCCCAGAACCAGTGGATCGGGCTCGCCTTGCCGATGAAGGTCGAACGGAAGGACTGCAGCACGCGCTCGGTCTGTACGAGGATCATCCAGTGGCGCCAGGCCGCGTCGGCATCATAGGAGGCGTGCTCCTGATCCTCCTCGAAACGCACGGCCGGCTCCACCTCCTGCGGTTGCGTCCAGATGTGGACGTGGATCCCGAGGCCGGTGAGCGCGGCCATCACGCGACGGTGGAACTCGGCGACGGAGATCGGCTCGAGCGCCACGGAGGCGGAGGTCCCGTCGCTCACGGCCACCCGAAACTCGTGGGCGATGAAGTCGAAGAGGACCTCGAAGGTACGCGCACCATCCGGGATGGGCCCTGTGGAGAGGCCCCGAGCGGTGAGATACAGCGTCACATGCCAGGAGTGGTTCTGCGCAGGGGCGCGGGCCAACCGCACCTTCCCCACCACCTGCGTCCACATGTGCAGGGTGGCGAAGGTATCTGCCCAGCCGTCGAGCGGCAGCGGCGGCCAGTGCGGCGCGGGAGATCGCGGGATTTTGTGGGTATCGAGCATGGGCCGCTGTGTCATGGTCTGGCCTCCGGGGTGGGGATGGGTGGCGCTTCCCGCACGAAGGTGATGTAGTCGGTGTTGATCGGCTCCACGCCCGCCTGCCGAAGCCGCGTGGCGATCTGGCCCCGGTGGTAGGCGCCATGGAGCGCGAGATGGATCAGGACGTCGCCCACCGCCGTCTCGAACGCACGCCCGGCACTGTTCCGGTAGAGGATCATCCCCGGCATCGACTCCGGCGTCAGTGTCGCGAGGAGGGCCGCCAGTTCGGCACGCAGGTGATCCGCGAGCGTCGCGCACTGCTCCAGGGAGAGATCGGGCCAGATCTCAAGAACCGACGAATCCTCGCCCCGCAACCGCGCGAGCCAGACGCGCTCCGCCGCGAGAAGGTGGGCGTAGAGATCCACTGCCGCCGGTGTCGCGGCGCCCGATCGCAGGCGCTCCAGAACGCGGGAGTCGGCCCAGGCGAGATGCTCGAACAGGCGGAGAATGTCGGTCATGCGCCCCCTTCCGCCTCGAGCAGGTCCCGGAGGCGGCCGAGGGCGGCTGTCCAGAACGCCTTCATCCGGGCGGCGGCATCGGCATCGGCCAGCCTGGTGTGCTCCAGACTCACCTGGCTGCGCCGATCACCCCGGGCGGTGAGCTGAACGCTGACGTGAGTGTCATCGGCCCAGGTGATCCTCAACGAGCGTGGAGCGGTGGAGCGACGGATGGTGATCGGTTCCGGGAGCCACCGTGCCCGCTGCACATCGTCGGCCCAGGCGCGGAACAGAACGTCCGCCGCGACCCCGACGGTCCTGCTCGCGCCCACCTGGAAACCGCCCGGCGCCTGATGCGCTTCCCGCATGCCGCGGGCCTTTTCGAACTCCACCGTGACGCTCTGCCGCCACCAGTCGGTGAGCTCAGGGTGCCTGGCGAGGAGCTTCACGATCTCACCATGCTTCCGGCCGAGCGCACCGTCCGCATCCAGAATCGCGAACCACTCCTCCCACCCTCGACCCGTGGCTTCCCGCACTGCCCTGTCGCTGACCCGTCGACCGCTGGATTCCGCCATCTGAAGACACTCTCCATTCGAGGTGATTCTCGCCCCGGCTGAACCGGAGTGCCGACGCCGTTGTCAGGGCGCCGTGACAGTTACGAAGCGGAGCTGCTCCAGCAGGTACGCCAGGTGATCGCGACCCAGCCGCGACCAGACGTTGTACATGCACCCCTGGCCCTGGATGCGGAGGTATGCGAGCTCGTTGGGACCGGTGCCGCCCTCGGGGCCGTATCCTGCACGGCTTCCATCCGCCCAGACGCGCTCATACGGCCAGCTGTATTCACCCGGCCCGGCGGCGGCGGAGCTGCCGGTGCCTGCCACGCCGAAGGCACTTCGCAACCCGGGCCGGTCGTATGCGACGGCCCAGCCGCCGGAAAAGGTCGCCGCACGAGCCGTGGCGCCCTCACCCGCGCCCACATCCGCCGGAGCGATGGGAGCGCAGATCGCGCGGTTCTCCGCCCTCACCCACTGCTCCAGAAAGTGGCGCGGCAGACGGTCAGCGGGAATCGGAGCGGCGGACCATGGCGCCGGGGGAGGCGCAGCGGGTGACGTGGGCACCGTCGGCGGCACACGCGGCGGTGCGGGCGCCGGCGACGCGGGCACGTCGGCCGCGTCCGGTGCAGCCGCACATGCGGCGAGCATGCAGGTGACCATCAGCGCGCCCCGGAGGCGGGCGGTGTTCTTCATCGTCGACACGGCCCCTTCGGCGGATGTGGAGGGCTCTGCCAACCAGCCGATCAAATGTCTAGAAAACCGCTCTCCAGATGAGGGCGGTCACCAGCGCGGTGACGGCGGTGAGGAATACGTGATAGAGAAAGCCCTGCACGGTCGGTTGCGCGGCGGTGCCGGCGTCGCTGGCCCGCGCGGCTTCAGCCCGCTCGAGCCGCAACATGGCTCCGGTGGATGCCGGGGCGACGTCTTCAGGCGCCGAAGCGGTCGCGGCGACGGGCGCCCCGGACGCTCCCGCAGCATTCCGTGGCGGCGTCTGAGACGCCACCGGTGCGCCGGCAAGCAGCAGAAGGAAGAGAAGCACTGGCATCGGTCCTCCAGGAGCGGGGTGAATGCCGGCAGGCGTTGCAATGACCGTGCTCCCGTGCTCCCGACATCCCCGACGGACCTCCCCCGGAGACTCGCCGGATGAGCGGGGGGGGCACCGCCTGCGCAGCCCAGCGTCTTATGCCGGTGGCCGCAACCGTCCCTTCTCGTCCGGCGTAGCGAGCAGCTTCTCCACGAAGACGAGCTTTTCCGAGAGGTCGCACACCCGGTCCTCTGTGAGCGCCAGCCGCTCCTCGGTGGAGCGGAGTTCCGCTTCCAGTGCCTGGATCCGGCTCTGCTCGGCGGGCGGCAACCCGCGGCGCGAGCTCCTGAAGTATTCCCCGAGCGTCTTGCCGAGGGTGGCGATGAACACCAGCGCCACCACCATCTCGAACACACCCATTTCGCGCGCTCCTCTAGTTGGATCCCGGGCGTGACGTCAGCACCACGGTGGATGCGAAACCCTGGACCGGACACGATTCGGCCACAGGACCGGTCACATAGACTTCCACCGTATCGCCGATCTGGAGCTCGCCGAGGGTGAGCGGCCGCAGCCCTCCGTCCGCGGCGCGGCGGAAGTATCCGGTCCGTTCGTCCGTGGTCGCCGAGATTCCGCACGGTTCGGGTGACCCTGGCCCGGCTCTCACGAGCAGACCCGACGCCGTGGCGCGATGAGTGATGGATTCCACGGGGCCGCGAACGTACGGTTCACCGACCGGGTCGACGGGAGGTCGCGTGACGCACGCGGTGGTCAGAAGCGCCACAAGCAGGACGGAACGGAAGGCGGTGGATGTCATGGGTGGATGCGCAGGGTTCCGGTGCGATGGTCAGCCGCCGCTCACCGAAGCGAGGAGGTGGATGCGACTGGCGACGGTCACCGGGGTGTCCAGCCCACCCTCGTGGCGGATGTCGGCGCCATCCACGAAGACGTTCACGTGCCGCCGAACCATCCCCTGCTCGTCCAGCACGCGATCCACCACACCGGGCGAGAGGCGGGCCAGCTCGAGGAGGACGTCGCGCACCGTTTCGCACCGTCCGGCAATCCCGATCACCGGGTCCTCGTCCAGCCGGACGACCAGCGCCCGAGGGACCTCGACCGTGATCATGCGGCGGCGACGGTTGCGGCGGCCGCTCCCGTACCGGCCTGGCGTGTGACCGCGGCTCGCACGCAGACCACCGGCGGAAGCCCGTCGGCGATCGAGTACCAGGAGTCACCCTCGTCGCGAGAGCCGAAGACCTTGCCGCTGCGGGTGCCAAAGTAGATGCCGGCCGGGTGCAGCGAGTCGGCGGCCATTCCATCTCGGAGCACCGTCTCGTAGGCGTCCTCCTGCGGCAGCCCATCCACCAGCGGCTCCCAGTGCTCGCCCGCATCCCGGGTTCGGTACACCCGCATCTTCGCCTCCGGAGTACAGCGGAACTGATCCGACTCGAGGGGCACGATGTACACGGTGTTGGGTTCGTGCGGGTGCATCTGCATCGCGAAACCGAAGTCCGACGGGACGCCGTTCGCCACATCGTGCCAGTTGTCGCCCCAGTCGTCGCTGCGGTAGAGCCCCCAGTGGTTCTGGAGGAAGAGGCGCTCCGGCCGGGCGGGATGGTGCACCACCTTGTGCACGCACTGCCCGAATTCCGGGAACCTGTCAGGCATGAACTCGGCCCGGACGCCGGCGTTCCGTGCCTGCCAGCTGCGGCCGCCGTCATCCGTTCGATACACGCCGCCGGTGGACATCGCGATCAGCATTCGCTCCTCGTTCTGCGGATCGGTCAGGATGGTGTGCAGGCAGAGTCCCCCGCCGCCCGGCTCCCAGAGCGGCTGATGCTCGTGATGCAGCAGCCCCTCGACGGGTGCCCAGCTCTCCCCGTGGTCGCGGGACAGGAAGAGCGCCGACGGCTCCACGCCGCAGTACAGCGTGTCCGGTTCCGAATCCCTGCCGGGAGCGATCTGCCATACCTGCGCGAGGGCACGGCCGGAATCCTCCGGGAAACGCACCGGGTGAAGCTCCGGGTCGCTCCAGGTGAGCCCGAAATCGTCACTGGTCCGCAGCGAGCTTCCCCAGTGAGCGCTCCCGGCGGAAGCGAAGGTGCGAGGCCGTCCGTTGCGGCCGTCGTGCAGCAGCGCGTACACCGCCTCGCCCCGGAAATGCGGGCCTTCCAGCCGCCACTCCGCCCGGCTCTCGTCTGACCACGCCAGAAAGGCACCCTTCATCGTTCCGATCAGAACGAGAACATCGCCTCGTGGCACACCTTCGGGATGGTCGGCTGACATCGGTCGCCTCCGGAAGTGGGTGACGGGATGGGGCCCGGCCGCCGGGCAAGGGATCTGAGAGCAACGATACGAGCGGGTGGCCGGCGACACCAGAGTGTCGCTTGCCTTTGACGGATCCCCCGCTACCGCGCAGAGGCGCGGTCGCGGTGTCCGCTCATGGAGTACCCGTTGGCGAGCAGGTACGCCTCGCGTTCCCAGGGCTGGGCATGGTACGGGATGAGCACGCCGAGCACGAGCATGGACGCCGGCGCGATCAGCCCCGGGTCAAGGAAGGTGCCGGCCGCACGGGCGCGGGGGATGCTGCGCACCAGCATCCGCTCCGTGGGGTGCGCGGCGAGCTGCCGAAATGCGTCCCACTGCAGCACGTGAATCGCCTCGTGGGCCACCAGCTCGCGCCGCACCGCGGGTGGAAACCGCGACTGGATGAAGACGGTGCCGAGAAGCGCGAAACCATGAGCCTCGTGACCGTGGGCGAGCCACTCGCGCGAATGCAGCAGCACCGGAGCTCCCGCCGCAATGGTGGAGGGCCAGTGCACCGACGTCTCGCTGTCCAGAAGGGCGAGGGTCAGCACGGCGAGATCCGTAACGTCCACGCGGGCGCGCGTCGGCTCACCCGTGCCGGGCCGAACCTCCAGCGTCAGAGGCCCCAGCGGAAGAAGGATCAGCGGGTGTTCGAGCCCCGCGGACACGATCCCGGATACTCCCAGCGCATTGATCTGCCGGCCGACCAGCCCGCTCCCGGCGAATTCGCTACCGGCGATCTGCTTCCCCACACTCATCATCGCCCCGCCCGCCGCTCCCTGGGCCACCCCCCGCCAGGTGAAGCAGCCACAGATCGCCTGTCGAACGGCGGCGGTCGCGGCTCCAAGTGCCCCATTCACCGCCACGTTGGAGGCGCGCCCCTGCGGCGATACCTGCGCCTCCGCCGGGGTGGCACCGAAGGTCAGCAGGATGAGCGTGAACCCGGTGAGCCCCCCGTTCCGAACCGTAGTTCTTCTTGCGAAGAGCGTCATCGATTTCAACTGCGGGTTCGGATTGAGGCGGGCGGGCCGGCCGATGAACAAACGAGGACGAGGATCACCCTCTATAACGCGCCACCCGGGCGGGGCGGGACAGGTCCGGTGCCGCGCTCCGTCAGGCGGATCAGCGGGAAACGACGCGGACGGTCTCCTCGTGGTCCATCGCCACCGGCTGCCCGTCGATCAGCCCCGGGTTGAACTGATAACGTTCCAGTGCCTGGACCACCCAGCGATCGATCCGGTCGTCTCCGGTGCCGCTCAGCAGCGTCAGGTTCTGCACCTGACCCTGCTCCGTCACCCGCAGCCGCACCCGCAGGTTCTGCTGCCTGGACAGCTCCATGCCGGCCGGCACGAACAGGCGGAAACTGGTCCTCGACTCCGGCGGACACTGCTCGGAATACCCGACCGCCACCAGCGACTCCTCACCCGGCTGGAAGTGGAGACGAACGCTCGCCGGGGACCCCGCCGGCGGTGTAAGATGGCGGCGCACCATCTCCGTGAAAGCCGCGTCCTGCCCCTGCGGAAGGTACCATTCCAACATCCTCAGGCGCTGCACCCGGCCCTCCGCGTCGTATCCGAGCGAGAAGAGGGCGCGCATGCGGCCGTCCCGCACCGGGAAACGCTGGGCGAAATCGGCGACAGCCGTCGCCAGCGCCGCCGAATCGGAGAGGACCGCCACACCCGGCAGCGGACTCGGGGAGAAGTGGACCCGGCAGGTGCTTCGCGGGGCGGGGGCCTCGCTGAAGAGGTGGGTGGAGCGATCGGTGGTCGGATTGGCGGTGGCGCACCCGGCCAGAACGAGCAGGGTCAGCGTGGAGGAGCGTCGTAGCATGAGAAGACCGAACCTGGGGGTGTGGGTCCGACGCACGATGGGTCGGAACGGGTCGAGCCGGGCGGCGTAGATCGGCCTGGGGTACCGGCCGGATGAGAGTGCGGACCCGGATCCGGGCCGCAAACGAGCTGATCTGCCGCTTCGTCCGCCCTCGATATCGTCCCGGTTCCGTGGGCAAACAGATGGCAGCAGCGGGGGCAACCTACCCCCTGCTACAGCCGTGCGCAAGAACGCCCGTCGCACAGGCCGATCCGGTCAGACCGACGGCTCGTCCTCCGGCTCCCCCTCCCACCCGGCCTCACCCTCATCCAGCGCCGCCTCGGCATCCCCCTTCAGCGACTCGGGCACGGTGAGGCGCACCCCGCGAGCGAACTGGAGATGCGGGTGCACACCGCCGAGTCCGTCGGTCACGATCCGTGACGGGATCCCCGCCGCATTGAGGTGCAGTCGCGCCACCTCCGCCTCGAACTCGTTGGAGTAGGTCCGCACCACCACCATTCGCTCGTTCATCCACCCTCCTGGTTGCGGGAATCTGCATGCCCGGCAGCTCCGCTTCGCCCTCCACACTCAACCAGCGTCCGCATCCCGTCCTCCTCCAGCCGATAGGAGTGCCATTCGCTGAGCTGCTCCGCGCCGCGCCGCTCGTAGAACCCGATCGCGTTCTCGTTCCAGTCGATCACCATCCATTCCATGCGTGCGCACCCCCGATCCAGCGCCTCCTCCACCAGGTACTGGAACATCGCACCCCCGAAGCCGCTGCCCCTCACGTCGTCATAGACGAAAATGTCCTCCAGGTAAAGGGTCGGTCTTCCGAGAAAGGAGGAGTACGCCTCGTAGGTGATCGCGTACCCCACGTCTCGCTCCCCCAGGGAGGCGAGAAATGCCGAGTAGCGTCGGTGATCCCCGAAGCCATCCTGCAGCAGCCGCTCCCTCGCCGCGGCGTCGGGGCGCGGCATCTTCTCGAAATCGGCGTGCGCGTCGATCAGGCGCAGAAATACCTGCTTGTCCGCCCGGGTGGCCGGCCGGATTCTGATGCTGGACATGCGTATCCTTTCATCTCGGGCGCGCTCACCGCGGCGCGCCGCCCGCGGGGGGCCTCCGCTCCCACCCGGGCAAGGTACACCCACACACAGCCGGGGGCCAACCGCCGGGTTCCGCGGCGGCCCGGCGGCGATTCCGCCCAACGGGTGGTGCCGCGGCCGAAACCCTTGCCCCGGGCGCCACCGCCCCCTATCGTAGGGAAGCGGGTCACCGAACAAACTCCGAAAGCAGCGGCCTCTCAAAGGAGTCTCAGATGAGCATGGAGCAGCAGCGACTGGATCAGACACACGGCGCCATTCCAGCGTCCGCGCTTCTCGCCCACTGGCAGGGGCACCGGCGGCTGACGCGGCGGGTGATCACCGTCTTTCCGGAGGACAAGCTCTTCACCTTTTCCGTGGGCTCCATGCGTCCGTTCGGGGTGATGGCGCTGGAGCTACTGGCGATGGCGGAGCCGATGGTACGCGGCGTGGTGACTGGCGAGTGGGAGTACGTGGCGCGGGAGAGCATGCCCCGCGAGCGTCTGCTGGAGCACTGGGACCGGAGCACGGAAGCGATGGACGAGCTCTGGCCGCGGATCCCTGCGGAGCGCTTCGCCGAGACGATCACCGCGTTCGGCCAGTACACCGGTACCACGTACGACCTGCTGCTGTACGTGATCGACAATGAGATCCACCACCGCGGGCAGGCGTACGTGTACCTGCGCTCCCTCGGGATCGAGCCGCCTCCCTTCTGGGAGCGCGATTAGTCAGGACAGGGCGACCAGAGAGGAAGGGCGGCGAGCGCGGATCGGAGCCCCCGGGAGAGGACCTGCTCGTAGGTGTGGTTGCGAGTGGAGCCGCCCGCCATCAGCGACGCGGTGAGACCGGCGAGCGCCTCCTTTGCGGCGGGTCGTGGGCCGAGCCGCTCCGCACCCAGTGCTGGAGCGCAGCCGGCGAGCACCCCGAGCGCCAGCCCGGCGGCGACCTGGATCCCTCGCGTCCTCATCACTGAGCCTCCTGCTGGACCCGTTCCCCGGAACATCATGTGCTCGAAGAAGTGGGCGAAGCCGCTGCGACCGGGCTTCAGCTTCACCTGACAACCTCCTGCGGGCGAAGACCGTCTCGGACGGATGGGCAAAGTGCATCGCCCCGCCGGCGGCCGGGAAGCATATCCGGCTGCACCTCACCCATTCGCGGGCGGTTCGCCTCTTGCACCGGCGCCGCCCGTTCCGGTTGGCACAACCCGTGATTCAGGTGAGCGTGCCGGCCTGGGAAGCGATCCTGCTCGGCGTCGTGCAGGGAATCTTCAGAGCGGCTGTACCGGAACCTCGGGCTGTACCGGCTGCTTTCCGTGGTGGTGAGGGCGATGATCGGCTTCTCGCTGAAGGCAGCAATCGAGAGGTGAGGGCCCTTCGGCGACCCACCGACATCGGTCAGCCCTCGCTGTGACTCTCCCAACCAGCGAGCACGATTCGATGCTCAACGAGCTGCTCAGACCCGGAATCCTGGATCTGATCGAGAAGCGGCAGTGGGCCGATCTGCGCGATGCACTGTTGGACTGGCCGCCGCCGGAGGTGGCCGACCTGCTACTGCGTCTGCGCAAGGACGACCGGGTCCTTCTCTTCCGCGCCCTGCACCGCGATCTGGCGGCCGACGTCTTCTCTCATCTCGAGTTCGAACAGCAGAACTGGCTGCTGCGCGATCTGAGCGACGAGGAGACGCGCCGGCTACTCACCGATCTGCCGCCCGACGACCGCACACACCTGCTGGAGGAGCTGCCCGGCCAGGCGACGCAGCGGATGCTCAACCTTCTGGACCGCGAGGACCTGAAGGAGGCCCGCTGGCTCCTCGGGTACCCGGAAGACAGTGTCGGTCGCCTGATGACCCCGGAGTACGTCGCCGTGCACCCGGAGTGGAGCGTCGCGGAGGCGCTGGCGCACATTCGCGCGCATGGGCAGGACAGCGAGACGATCAACCGCGTGTTCGTCGTGGACCAGCGGTGGCGGCTGCTGGACGACATCGAGCTCAGGCGCTTCATCCTGGCCGAGCCGGAGGCCGCCGTGACGGAATTGATGGATGAACGCGTGGTGATGGTGTCCGCCTTCGCCGACCGCGAGGAGGCGGTTGCGCTGATTCGACGGTACGACCAGTTCGTGCTCCCCGTGGTGGACTCCGACGGCGTGATGCTCGGCATCGTGACCGTGGACGACGTACTCGACGTGCAGGAGGAGGAGGCGACGGAGGACTTCCACAAGCACGGCTCCGTGGGTCCGATCCGCACCAGCCTCCGGGATGCGACCGTGGGATTCCTCTACCAGCGCCGCGTCGGATGGCTGATGGTGCTGGTCTTCATGAACGTATTCTCGGGCGCCGGCATCGCCGCTTTCGAGGACACCATCGCGGCGTCGATCGCACTGGTTTTCTTCCTCCCGCTGCTGATCGACAGCGGCGGCAACGCCGGCTCGCAGAGCGCTACGCTGATGGTGCGAGCACTGGCGACCGGTGACGTCAGATCCGGCGACTGGGTGCGGCTGCTGGTCAGGGAGTTCGGCGTCGCTCTCCTCCTGGGCCTGACCATGGCGATCGGTGTTGCGCTGGTGAGTCTCGCGCGAGCGCCGGAAGTAATGGTCGTGGTCGCGCTCACGATGACCATCATCGTGGTGTGGGGGAGCATGATCGGCATGCTTCTCCCCTTCGTACTCACCCGGTTGGGGCGGGATCCGGCGACGGCGAGTGCTCCGCTGATCACCTCACTGGCCGACATATCCGGCGTGCTGATCTACTTCTCCATCGCCAGCTGGTACCTCGGGACCTGAGCGAGGGCTTCCCGGCCCCCTGGACCGGGGGAGAGATGGCGTGCCTTCGCTATTTCAGGCGCCCGCAGCTTCCGTAGCGGTTCTCTTGCCGTGCGATGAGGTCGTTGCTAACTTCTTTTCCTCCCACGTCGCTCCCTGCGACATCCCGCCGCACCACCATCAGTCGGTGAAATGATGAAACGTCTCGTCCTCGCCTTAGGCGTGGCCCTCATGGCCGTTGCCGCCCTCGCCCCGGAACATCTCACCGCGCAGAGTATCTCCATGGAGCCGTATTACGGCCGGGTGACGCTTCCTGGTGGCTTCATGCCGGATCCGCACGTGGTGAAGCTGACGGCCGGTGGCTCGCGGTCGGTGAACGTGGGCAATGGCTCCTGCACGTACGGCAAGGTTTCCGACCGCCCCGACCTGAACCTCACCTACGAGGGGAACGGCTCACGGACGCTTTACATCTATGCAGAGGGCCCCAACGACATCACGCTTCTCGTCAACACACCGAACGCGAGCTGGCGCTGTGACGATGACGGCTTCGGCAATCTGAACCCGATCGTGGTGATCCCGAACGCGCCGTCGGGGCTGTACAACATCTGGGTCGGGACGTACGGCAGCGAGATGACCAACGCGGTGCTGTACATCACGGAGATCGATCCCCGCTGAGCGACAGCATCATCGCCGGATGCACCGGAGGGGGTGCGGAGCCATCGCTCCGCACCCCTTTCGTTTTCTCCGCTCCGCTCAGCGGTCAGGTCGCCAGCCGCGCACGCAGCTGCACTTCCCTTTCCCGAAGCTCCGGTGTGGACTCCTCACCAAAATCTTCCGCTGAGAAAATCTGACGGATCTCGATCTCGGCGTCGTGACCGGGCATCGAATCAGGTATCCGCCGGACCCACCCGATGGCCTCCCCCATGGACGCGACCCGGAGGATCCAGAAACCGGCGATCAGCTCCCGGGTCTCGGCGAAGGGGCCATCGGTGACGATGCGGTCGTCGCCGGAAAAGCGGACGCGCGCCCCGCGCGAGCTTGGATGCAGGCCCTCGCCCGTCTCCAGCACTCCGGCGTTCGCCAGTTCTTCGTTGAATTTTCCCATCTCCGCCAGCTGCTGCGCTGGCCTGCCGGTGCTGCTGGCGATCAGCCGCGGCCCCGGCTACCTCTCCATCTCCATCGCAATGACCCGGGTTGCACCCGCGCCGACCGCACGATCGATCAGCAGACCGACGCGAGCCGGATTCCGGATCGTGACGGTCACCAGGTGACCGGCCTCGTAGCGGGTGATTCGCGGCTGCTCCCACGACCCGGCCAGCAGACGACGCTCGCGTCGAGGAATGACGAAGGCCGGCTCCGACGAGATGTCGGTCGGAAGGACCCCGAAGGCAGTGAGCGCGCTGGCGATCCGGGTGATCGCCATCTCGCTCCCGGCCACGGCGCCACTGGCGCTGCGCGCGTGATGCTCCACCTCGAAAACGACGCGAACTCCGGACGATCGCGATGCGCTTCTGGGCGGCGCGGTAGCGATCGCCAGCGGGGTGCGCACGGGTTCGACATTGCGCAGTCGACCGTCCGGGCCGGAGATCCAGATCCCGGGGGCGGCACCGGACGGCTGTTGCGTCTGCGCGGTGAACGGGAGAGCGAGCAGCAGAATCGCGGCGCCGACGAGTGCTGAGCGGAGGTTTGAATGGGCCATGATCATGTTCCGGTGGATCGAGCGGGGTCGGAGGTGGTTCCCCGGACGAGCTCGGCAGTTGGGTGCCCGCGACGCCGGGCCGAGGTGCCGCGTGGGTCGCAGGTGAGTCCGGGCGGGTGGATCAGGGCGGGGGCCGGTTCAATCGCGCGCGGATCCCCTCCGCTCGCTGCTGCAGCACCTGCACGGCGAGCCGGGTTTCCCGCACGAGAACCACCGAGCCGCTGACGAGCGCGCCCACCGCCACCACGCCCGCGGCGACCGCCGTGACCTCCAGAACGGGCACTGCGAGTGTCATGCCGAGGGAGACCAGCGCGGCCCCCACGAGCGAGAGCAGCGTCGCAGAGGCGAAGCCGCCAAGGGCCGTGTAGTACCGGCGGAGCGCCCGCAGCAGCAGGAGGGCGCGCGCCTCCGCGGCGGAGAGTTCTCGCAGCCGGCGCTCGGTCTCACCACCGTCGGCCGACCCGACGGCTTCCAGCTGTTTGGAAAGCTCGCGAGCACGATCCACCGCCCGCGCCAAACGGTTGCTGGTGCTCATGATGAGCACCGAGGAGGCATTGGTCAGGATCGCCGGAGCGACGATCAACGAAAGAACGGCGAACGGATTCGGATCCGGCTGCATGGCTCGATGTCGCTGGGTGGTAGGTGCCGCGGAGGACTCCGGGGCCGCCGGAAGAGGGTGAGGCGCCGGAGCCGAATGAAGGCCGGGTCCGAAGCGTGCCCGCTGCCACAGCCGGGTGCCCCCGGGTGCGCGAGGCCCCGGTCATCCCAACGATGCCGGTACCCCCCGCCCGATGCAAGCCGTCAGGCGGATCTCGCCAGCGCGAGCCCCTTGGCGATCCAGCGGATCGACTCCTCCAGGGTGCGCGTGGGTGACCAGCCGATCGCCTCGCGGATGCGCGTGATGTCGGGCACCCGGCAGTAGCAGCCTCAGTCGAAGCTCCCGAACACGGCAACTGCCTGATCCGCAGACAGGGGTATGCACCTGACTCAACCAGGCACTCGATGGAGTGTCAGGGGTCTCGAGGACTCACTGATCAGCGTGCAACCTGTGCGCCTGTAAGCAGGGCGACTCGGTCATCCCGAGCGTAGTCGAGGGATCCCCCTGGGGCGCCGGCCCGGTGAAGCAATCTGGGGGTAGCGCGGGATCTTCACCGGCGTCGCCGCGGCCTGAAACGGAGAGGGATTCCCTTCGGCTGCGCTCAGGGCAGGCTCTCGACTGCGCTCGGAATGACCGGGCCTCGAACCTGTGCCCGAACAGGCTCGACCCGACCACAAGATCTGGGGATCGGTTGAGTCAGGTGCATACCCCTGTCCGCAGATTACGCAGAAGTGGGTATCCACTTGACTCCAGTTGCTACCACGGGTAGTGTCGGGCATGCAGATGCCCCCGCCGCCGGTTGCTGGTGTGGATTATCCCCGCACCTTCCAAGAGTTTGATCGCTGGTTCGATACCGAACACGCATGTCGCGAGTATCTGCTGCGGCTACGTTGGCGCGACGGGTTCCGATGCCCGCGGTGCGGCGAGGCAGGATCGCCATGGGAGACTGCTCGCGGGCTTCTTAATTGTTCACATTGTCAAGCTCAGACCTCCGTCACGGCTGGAACTCTTTTCGAGGGCACGCGGAAACCACTCCGGCTCTGGTTCCTTACGGTCTGGTTCGTCACCAGTCAGAAGTATGGCGCGAGTGCGCTGGGACTGCAGCGCGTTCTCGGCCTCGGTAGCTATCAGACCGCCTGGGTCTGGCTCCACAAGTTACGTCGGGCGATGGTCCGTCCCGGACGCGACCTGTTGATCGGACCGGTCGAAGTGGACGAGAGCTATATCGGTGCTCCCGAACAGGATGTTCATGGGCGCGCGCCGTCCGACAAGACCATCATCGCCATTGCCGCAGAGCGGCGCGGCCGGGCTACCGGGCGCATCCGAATCGAAACGATAGCGGACTGCTCTTCGGAAACCCTGCTCCCGTTCGTGACAAACCACGTTGCGGCAGGAGCCGTTGTCAGAACCGATGGGTGGTTCGCATACAAGGGACTTCAGCGCCTGAACTTCCAGCACGAGGTGGTAAAGATCCGGGGCGCGGGTCGGCCGGCTCACGAACTGCTTCCGCATGTCCATCGGGTCGCGTCGCTCTTGAAGCGGTGGCTCATGGGAACCCACCAAGGCGGAGTCCAGTCGCAGCATATCGGCTACTACCTGGATGAGTTCACCTTCCGCTTCAATCGACGGACATCTCGCTCGAGAGGGCTGCTTTTCTTCCGACTCATGGAACAAGCAGTGTTGACCCCTCCCGCACCTTACAAGTCGCTGATCGGCGGCCGGAACGTCGTCGATCACAACATCTTGTAGTCACTGGAGTGAAGTGGATACCCACTTACGCAGATTCCCGCAGATTGCTGCGGAGCAGGCGCGCCCACACTCTGCGAAATCTGCGGATCCCCCTCCCGCAGGATCCTGATCCACGGGACTTACCTGCCGGCTGTTCGTCGACCTCCCAACGCCACTCCCGCCCTCGGATCAATCGGAAAGCAGTGAGTACCCACGACTCACAATTCACAATTCACAATTCTTCCGCCCGCCTCACGATGGGAATCAACCCCCGTACTCGTGGCTCAACCACCCAGAGGTGGGCCCAGAGGAGGGCGGCGAGCACCACGGGGAAGAAGAACCAGGGATCCTCCAGTCGGACGTGAGACGCCGCGGCGCCGCCGAGGTAGCCGGTGACGAGCAGGGCTCCGAGAACGGCGGTGGCAGGGATCAGGTAGAGTATGGTCGCGACGACCAGCAGTCCGCCGATCGAGGGGCCGAGCCATGCCGGGTAGCCCATTTCCGTCAGTCCCTCGACGTAGGGGGCGAAGAGCGCCAGCCGCGCCGCGCCGTCAAAGAGGAGAAAGACGGCAACGAGGCGGCTGAGCACCAGCGTGACGATCCGTGCACGTCCCGCGGGCGCGGGTGGTGCCGTGCGGCGCTCGAGGCGCGGGCGGGGTGAGTCTGCCGTTCGTGTCTGCATGGTCGTGGCTCCGGTGTGGCGTTGGATGCGCGGACTTCAGGCGACAGTGTTCGTGATCTCTCACACCTGTGACGAACGGCAGCGCCCTGTTTCGACAGCGCCTCGTGGATTGGCCGCTCGCGAACGGCTCATCGGGTAAGGAATTTCCCCACGGAGATGGGGAAAGCCCCGATCCATCGACCGGGTCGGGCGCGATATCTTTAGCCCTGATCGTCCGGCCCAATCAACGGAGGAAACAATGAACGTGCTGGCGACGACGGAGTTCGATGGAGTGGACGCGCGAATCACCCGCTGGATGGCGGAGCACGGTCTGGTGGTGCTCCGCATCGCACTGGGAGTGGTGTTCGTCTGGTTCGGTGCACTCAAGCTCTTCCCGGGAATGAGCCCGGCTGAGGATCTGGTCCGCGCGACGGTCCCGTGGCTTCCCGGGTCCCTGTTCGTTCCGTTCCTGGGTGTGTGGGAGATCGCGATCGGTATGGGGTTCCTGACACGGCGGGCGCTGCGGCTGACGATCCTGCTGCTCTTTCTGCAGATGCCGGGCACGCTCTCGCCCATCGTTCTACTTCCGGAGCGGGTGTTCACGATGTTTCCCTTCGGGCTCACCCTGGAGGGGCAGTACATCGTGAAGAACCTGGTGCTGATCGCGGCGGCGCTCGTGATCGGCGCCACCGTGCGCGGTGGGCGGCTGATCGGGGAGCCGCCGCAGGGAGCCCGCGGCGCGGCGGCGATTGTCAAGTAGCGCCGACGTGTCGCTCCTCCAATATGTCGGCGTGGCGCGGGCGGACAAGGAAAATCGCACGGTGGAGAGGGCGCTCCTCTGCCTCCGAACGGGAACCTCGTCGATTCGTCCTCCGCGCAGTGAGAACCGCTCGATCATCCACAGGTACGCGAGTTCGACGAGGAGCCCGTGGGTGATGTCGACCACGATTCGCTCCACTGCGGCGGCGGGGCGATATGCCGGGCGTACCGGGACGGCACCTCAGGCACCTTCCCCGGATGCGAGGGTGACCGTGAGCGTGTCACCCGAATGCCCGATACCGGCGCCCCGGAAATCCGCGGTCACCCCGGGAGCCCGGAGGAGGACACGACCGCCCTGAACCGTCACGGCCGGCGCTTCGGCAAGCCCCGTGATCTCCACCCGGGACACCCCCTGGAAGAGTGGATGATCCCCTGCGGCCACTGTGAGCGACGCACGGCCGATCACCTCGATGAAGCCGGCGGCATTTCCCAGCCGGACATACCTCGAGTGCAGCAGCTCGGCGGGAGCCACTCGACGAACGTTGAGGGGATCGAAGCCCTGTGGGAAGAGAGGATCGGAGGCGATCATCACGATCCGGGGACCGCTTCGCTGCACGAACTCGTCGCGCGCAGCCGTCCGCTCGCGCTGCATCGACTCGATCTCCGCCTCAGCGGCGGCGAGGAGGGCGGCGCGCTCTTCGGCCGGGGCGCGGCAGCCATCACCGACGGCACCCCGGGAGTTCAGTGTCCGGGAAAGGAGCGCGTCCAGACTGATGGAATCCTCGCTGGCCAGGGTCTCGCGCCACGATGGATCCGCCCGGTGGAGCAGCCGCGCCAGGGCGGCCCCGCTGCGGTAGGCGCGGGTACGCACCGCCTCCGCCGGAAGCTCCCTGGAGGAATCGAGAACGCGATCATCCGGCGTGTCAAGCACCAGGTGCTGCACGTGCTCCGCCAGACCCTCGAACAGTTCCAGCCCACGCTCGTAGGCGACCGCTCCGGGTGGCACGCGGGCGAATCGTTCCGCACGCGCCTGCACGGCCGCCGCCGCGTGGCAGTGACCGCGCTCGCCCGGTGTGACGAGCGCGCGGTGCAGAGACCGCCACTCCACCCGACGAAGCGCGAGAGCACCCGCATCTTCGACCGGGTAGGTGAAGAGCTCCGCCTCGTTCGCGGTCCAGGCGGGGTGCGCGTGCCGCTGGTACACGTGAAAAGCCTCGTGGAGCAGGATCGCTGCGTGCTGGCGGGCGGTCGCTGCGCGGCCGGCCGGCATCAGCGTCGCGGTCGGCACCCCTCCGATCTCCGCACTGCTGTTCGCCACCACCGCCTCGAAGCGTCCCTCATGCATGAAGACGCCATTTCGCCCCGGGAGCGGCACGAACGCATCGGGCGGCGAAGGGTGCCTGAAGAGCAGGGTGCGTTCCCCGTCGAAGATGGCCACGGGAATGCCCGTCGGGTCACCTCAGTCGGGGAGCGACACCGCGGGGTCGCTGCCGACGACGGTGGTCCACTCCCGAACCCGCCACGACCGCACGAGTCCGTTCCGCACGTAGGGATCTGCGGCGGCGAATCGCTCCGCGGCATCCGGTGAGTTGCCGCGGAAGAGGAGGATCGCCCCATCGACCGGCTCCGCGAGTGCTCCCGCCAGCACCAGCTCACCACGTGCATGCGCGTCACGCGCCAGCTTCAAATGTTCGGCACGGAACACGGTGCGGCGTTCCAGATAATCCGGTGCCGTGTCGTAGAAGAGGAGGTAATGCACGATGGATCCGGGTTTCAGGTGATGGGGCACGGGCGCAGTCACCGGCCGCAGCGCCGGTCCCCCGCACCCCGCCTGCCGGTTCGAACGCCCGGGGGAATACGGAGGTCCGCCCCGGATGCCGCGCCGGACGGCTCAGGGAAGGTAGATCGGAAGCTCCTCGACGACGAATGTACCACTCTGTTTGCGGAGCACGAAGGCGCCGATACGCGGCCGGCGGCGGTCACCGTCACGGAATCACGGTCACCCGGCGCGTCACCTGCACCGGGGTCGGGTCGGGTAGGGAGCCGCGACCGACCACCACCACCTCCGCAGAACCGGCCGCCGTGAAGCGGAGCTCCACCTGGCGGGGGAACGCCGCCAGATCCCGCGTGCACGGGGTGCCCGCGGGGGCGACCCGGTCGTAGGGGGTCACCCGCAGCATCGCCCCCCCACCAGCGACCTCAGCCCCATCCGCACGGGTGCAGCTGGAGCTGCCGCGGGTCACGACGGTCGCCACCACCGGGGTGTTCAGGCGAACCGTATCCGGCATCTGGATCACTCCGCCCAGCGATTCGTCCTGCATGATCCAGCCGACTTCCCTCTGCCACTGCGAATCCACCACCGCCTGATCCGGAGCGGTGGCGCAGGCCGCAGACAGCGCCAGCAGAAAGGGGACCAGCGCCATCCCGAGCCGGTTCAGCGGACCGGTCGCCCCCGAAGCCTCGCCGCCCGGGTTCGTGATCTCACGCCGTTGCCCGGCAAAGGAGTGGAAGATGGCGCGGTGGCGCGCCAGTGAGAACTCGTCGTTCCGCGTCTCGTACTCGCGAACCCATGAGATCAGATAATCGAGCATGCGGTCCTGCTCCTCTCTGCTGGGGTACTTGTCCGGTTCCCAGGGACGTGTCCGACAGTTTCGTACACACACGTCCACACCGGGGTTCAGGAAGATCATTTCCCGGGCGTACGGGGCGAGCATCTCCAGGAGATCGCCGTAGCACCCTTCCGCTACCCACCGCGGGTTTTCGGTCAGGAAGGCATCCATCTCAGCCGCCGTCTCCGCGAGGGGACGCCGGACTCCGGGCGCGGACCAGGCGAGCGCGTCGAGATCGAGAACGGGCAGCTGGTGCTGCTGCGCCAGTTCGCGCGCGAGAGTGGTTTTTCCGGAGCCCGAGTTTCCGAGGATGAGAATGCGAATGTCTTCCATGTGCGAGCTTCACTCGGGGGATCGTATGGAGGACCAGAGAGTGGTCGGCTCAGCCTTCGGAGCCGGCCGTCGGTGCCGGACTCACCGGGGCGGCTTCGCGCGCGGGTGCAGGGGTGGAAAGCTGTACGGCGACGGGGTGCCACCCCGGGTCGGCCGTCCGCATGGCGCGCGACATTCCTGCATCTCCGCTCTTTCGCGGCGCCCGGACGGCCGCCGCCTCGAACCAGGCCATCACCATGGCCCAGGCGAAGACCAGTACCCCGGCAAAGTGGAAGGTGCGCGAGATCCGCTGGTCCAGGTGGAGCAGCCCGAGGGTGCCGAGGATGTACTCCCAGTCGTGCTCGCCACCACCCACCAGCGGCAGCAGCTGCGCACGGGCATCCGCCACATAGACCGAGACGTTCCACAGGCTCTGCGCGAACCACCAGCAGAGCACGTACGCGGCGAAAGGATCGCCGCGGCGAAAGAAGTGCGCCACGAAGAGCAATGGAAAGATCAGCTGGAAGAGCGTCCCCCCCAGGAAGTGCATGAACTCGCCGAGGGGGAGAAATACCAGATGTCCGGTCTCGTGAACGGCCAGGTTCAGGGCGTCCGGGATGCGGAACCGTTCGGGCGCCGTCAGGCAGGCGATACCATACAGGGTCAGCGTGCCTACCAACGCGCGCCGGGTGAGGGTGCTCATGCGGGCGTCCAGCGGGAGGCGCCTCATGCGTCCGCTCGCTGATCTCGCGGCCGCCGGCTCGCGACCCGGTTCACACCGGCCGCGCCGGCTCCGAAGCTCTCCGCAACCGCGGTGATCACCGAGGGGCCGCTGGCATACGGCAGAGCACCGATCTCCCCGATGGGCGCTCCGATGATCCCGCGTCCATGCCCGCGGCGAGAAGAAGTGGAGCCGATCGCTTCATGAGCAGCCGCGGAACTTGGGATGGACGGATGGGCCGGGAGGTCGGAGATTCCGTTCGGCGCATCTGTGGACTTCGTATTTCACCGACCCGCAAACTTCCATGCCGAGATCCATCACCCGAACCGGTTACCGACCGATCTCATCGGATCCCGTGCGTGGGGGGCCGTCTGCACGCCGCGCACTCCCCGTTGCCGCTTCCCTGCTCGTCATGCTGATCGCCGCCTGCTCTCCCGCTGGCGAGGGCGACGGTTCGATGTCTCCCTCGATCGGTGCCGCAGCGGCCGACACGGTCCGGCTGGAAGCCGGAGGCGAGGCTCATCTCCCGGGCCGGGGCCTTCGCATCCGCCTGGTCGCGGTCGAATCCGACTCGCGCTGCCCCGTGGACGTGACCTGCGTCCGGGCCGGAGACGCGGCGGTTCGGCTCCAGATCCGAGGCAGCATCGAGGCGCCGCTGCGACTCCACACGACGGAGCCTGGCCACTCGGCGGTGCTGGGTCACGACGGGGGCGAATCCCTCCGGGTTTCCCGTGCCCGCCGCCGCGATCAGTCCTCCCGCCGCGGGCGGAGGTGATCCACCCGCACCCCGAGCCGATCCTCCACCGCGTCCGCGACCAGGCTCCGATGGCAGTGGGAGGGATCGTCTTCCAGGCACATGATCGCCACACGGCGGCCGGACCGGATCAGATCCACCAGAGACTCCAGCTGCTGCTGCGCGAGTGGCGACTGCAGGTGCTCGGCGAAGACCTCCCGCATCGCCGCGTGGTCGCCCGATCGCGCGGCGCTCCGCCCCTCCGCCGGCGTGCCCAGACCCGGTAGGTGCAGATAGCCGATCCCATGTTCCTCCACGCCGGCCCGCAGACGCGTCTTGGCGAACCCCACGCGGCGGGAGCGCGCGGCGGCGCGGACATCCACCAGCACCTCCACGCCGGCTCCCCGCAGCGCGTCCAGAAAGGTGGCCGGTGTGGCAGCCTCGTAGCCGATGGTGGCGAGGACGTGTGCGGTCACGTCGACCACTCCGACGGCCGGCGCAACCCGGATCCCCTTCCCCAGAAACTCACGATTCTCATCGCTTCAATCCATGCTCAGGACGGGGCGGATCTCCGATGTCGTGTGTGTAAAGACCCCGCTCTCCATCAGAAGCTCCTGGATCAGGTGAGCGCTCGCTGCGTCCAGAACCAGGAAGTTGAGATGGGCCGGAGGATCTCACCCGCGTGCGAGGTTCGAGGTGGCCGGCGTCGCGTCAGGACCCCGGGATCATTCCCTGCATCATCCGCATGCTCGCATTCACCTGGATCTGCATCCAGGCTTCCATCTGCGGCTCCGTCAGAATGCCCTGCAGATCACGCATCGCACGGAGCATGGCGATCGTGAGCCCCGCCTGCACGTCTGCGGCCTCGCGCGCTTCCGCGCGGATCGCCGCCTCGTCCAGCTCGATCGCAGGATCTGCCAGCGCACGTTGCGCTACCGAGCGGTTCGGCATGTCGCGCTGCCAGGCGAGCACCCGCTCCACCACGCTGTCGGTGCGCGCCGCGATCGGCTCGATGCTCGAGACCTGCTCCGCGCTCAGGCCCACCTCCCCCCGGTGCGCAAGCAGCTGGGCGGCGGGGTTCATCATCGTCCGCGCGGTCTGCATCATCTGCTCCAACTGCTCGGGCGACGGCATCGGCGCGGGCGTCTGCGCGCGCGATTCGGCGGCAGCGGGGAGAGAGGCGAACAGTAGGACGAAGAAAATGGTCCGGTAGCGCATGGCGAGATCCTCGATTCTGGATGGGAGCTCCGGACCCGGGAGGGTCGCAGGGGTCGGACGGACGTGCGGCAGCGAACAAGATAGCCACCGCAAACAGGCGGCGCGAGGTCGCTCGCGTTCTGAACGCCGCGTCCTGAACGCCCAGTGGGCGGTTCCCGGCCAGCTGCTCCGCGCCGCACGCCCACCGGGACTTCGGCGCCACGGAGTGCGGGGCATCCCTGTCCCACCACCCGAGCGCTGCCGCGCCCGGCGCACCGCTCCGAATCCGCCAACTTCCTGCAACCGGGCCGCTTGGGGGATAAACGGAGAACGGATGAACAGGGGCATGTGAAATGCGCGCCGGCGCTGATGCGTGTCGCGGAGAGCGCCCCGCCCGCGCATCCTCTCCCCAGCATCTTCCCTGCACCGGGCGCTCGACCCGATTGATCGGAATTCCCTCCACAGGAGCGCATCATGGCCGATTCCACAAAGACCCCCAGTCGCAGCCAGACGGCGAACGAAACCGGCGCGGCGGCCGACCTCGATCAGGTCGAGGAAGGTCTGGTGACCGCCACCGCCACAACCGTCCGAACTCAGCCAATCACCACGGTGTCGATTCCGCGCGTGGTGGGAATCGTGGACGAGGACCGCGCCCACGACGCAGTGTCCAGCGAAAGCGGTGAGGCGGGCGGTGGCGGCGGGGACGGCGATCGGCTGGAAGAGGGCGCCGACGCGATCGGGGCCACGACCACTCCCGGCGAGATGGAGGAGGTTTCAGGCTACGACGAGCGGATCCTGGAGCGGACGGTGACGGAAACGACCAGTCCGGACGGCGAGGTCCCGTTGCTGGATGCCTGGTACGCAGAGTTCACCGATGGTGACGGCGCGGTGGCGCGTCTGGCGCAGCAGCAGCCGGCGGTGGTGCAGCGGATCGCCGAGGTCGTGATCGGAGCGGACGATCGCGTCCGGATCAACAACACCACCGTGGTACCCTGGCGGTGGATCTGCGCGCTCCGCATCACCGCCGCGAACAACACCAGCTGGATCGGGACGGGATGGCTGGTCGGTCCGCGGACCGTAATCACTGCCGGCCACTGCGTGTTCATGCACGGCCAGGGCGGATGGGTGAAGAGCATCGAGGTGATTCCGGGCTGCAACGGGGCCGCCCGCCCGTTCGGCTCGGCGGTGGCCACCAGCTTCCGGAGTGTGACGGGCTGGACGCAGGGGAGCAACCGCGACTTCGACTACGGCGCCATCATCCTCCCGGCATCCAGGCCGTACGGCAACCAGCTCGGCTACTTCGGCTATGCCTCGCTGAGCCTCGTGTCGCTGATGGGGCTGACGCTGAACCTGTCCGGATACCCGGGCGACAAGCCGAGCGGCACGCAGTGGTTCCATGCGCGCCGGGCGACCCTGGTAACGCCGCGGACCATCATCTACAACATCGACACGGCCGGTGGTCAGAGCGGCGCACCGGTCTGGCGCTTCCTGAACGGTCAGCGGCACGTGGTGGGGATCCACACCAACGGCTCGCAGCTCGGCAACTCCGCGACCCGGATCGTCACCCCGGTGTTCAACAACATCAAGGCGTGGAAGGCGCAGGGAACGTGACGCCGACGGGGCGATACCCGCGATGAACCGGATGCTCGGAACGCTGACGGGTCTGGTGAGCGACCTGTCCGGACGCCCCGTCGCGGATGCCGCGGTGATGCTGGGCGACGGTCCGCCCCATCCGGACATCGCGGCGTTGACCGGCGAGTCGGGGGAATTCCGCTTCGAAGCACTGGAACCGGGGCAGTACGAGGTGATCGTGAACCCGGCGGCGGCGGGGAGCGCGCGGGTGAGGAGCCGGGTGGAGCCCGGCCGGGTCACGCGAATCCAGGTGACAGTGAGCTGACCACGCTCAGGAGGGAGTCGACTCGCGTCGATTGCCCGACAGAAGCGGGCGCCCGACATCTCCCGATGGGAGGGTGTGTCGGGCGCCCGCTCGTGCTCCGGGGATCGGCTACAGCGCCGGTGCCCGTCTCGGCAGGGGTAAAACAAATGGCGGCCGGACCTGCGCTGCTGTCGGGTGCCCGGGTCAGCTCGAGTGGTCGTGCACCACCCGCCACCCCGCCGGGGTCCGCACCCACACCAGGGTGAACCAGCCGGACTGCTCCGGCTCGCCACCGCCGCTCAGGACGAACCGGCCGGTCTGCAGCGCGGCGCCCGAAGCCAGAGGACGCACGACCGCCTGCTCGAATCGGAGATTCTGGATCGGTCTGCCGTCGCGCCAGTAGGTCTGGGAGAAGGCCTGCTCGATCGGGGCGACACCCGGGCGCGGGCCGTTGCGCGTCATGAAGGTGACGCTGTCCACATAGATGCCGAGGTGACCGCGCAGGTCGGCGGCGTTCCACGCATCGGCGCTCCCCTGCAGCGCCCTCTGGATCGCCGCCTCGTCGGCGGACCACCCGTCAGGAACGCCGGACGCGCCCGGCGCGCCCGGAGCCGCGCAGGCGGCGAGCAGTAGGAGCGCGGCGACGGGGATCCAGCGGCTGCGGCTGCTCATGGCGATGTGGGTTCTGGCGTGGCGGGCGCCGGCGCGAAGGCACCGGTCTGGATGAAGCTGAGAACCAGGCGGTGCACGTCACGCCGCAGCATCAGAAACGGGTGAGTCGCGGGAAGGACCAGGTGTGCGTCCATGCCGTCGATGCGGGTTTCCGGAACGGCGACCTTGCGGTCGTAGAGACCGGCGATCACGCCGACCTCGTGTCGATCCGCGAGGTGCAGCTCGGTGGAACCGGTGATCGCCGCGGTGCGGAGCTCGGGGAGCGGCTTCAACAGCCACCCGAGCGGGCGGGCGTATCGATCTGCGACCCTGGAGCCCTGGTTCGGCGGGGCGAGCATTACGATCCGGCCAACCTCCAGTGCACCCTGCTCATCGTGCGCGAGCACCCATCGGACCAGGATGTTGCCGAGACTGTGGCCGACGAAGTGAAGACGCACCGGACCCTCCGCCGCTCGATCGAGGAGATCCCGCTCCAGCCGCGCCCCGAGCTCACCGATCTCGCAGCAGGTGCTGGAGTAGCCCCAGTTGATCACCTCGTATCCCGCACGCCGCAGCGTCCACGCCAGTGGAGCCATCGAAACGGGGCTGCGCCCCATCCCGTGCACCAGCACAACCACCTCGCTCGTGTCCATCGAGCGGGCGGCGGGAAGCGTATCCGCCGCGGCAGGCCCGACGGCGAACGCCGCGCTCAACATCGCCATCATGGCGAATCTGCGAATCATCGTTCTCCCGTGGGTGATGTTGCCGGGCGACCGCCATCTGCGGCCAACCTCGCGAGCTTCCATACACCCGCACCTGCCCCGCCGTTCGACAGCCCGGCGCGCGCGAACCAGGCACCTGTCAGCGGACGCTCTCCACCAGCGCATCATATACCAGAGGCGCCAGCGGGTCCGCATGGCGCGAGGTGTTCGGCACCTCCTGTACCAGGAAGATGAGGATCAGCCCCTCCACCGGATCCACCATGTACTCGCTGCCGTACGCCCCACCCCACCCGAAGCTCCCCACCGGGGCCGGCCGACCGGCTTGCCCGGGTTCATCCGTGGTGCGGAAAGCCAGCGAGTACCCCTCCCCCTCCGACGGGTACAGCGACCCTACCTGATTGGTGGTGAGCAGGCGCACCGCGGCTGGTGAGAGGATCCGCACGCCATCCATCTCACCACCCTGCAGGATCATCCGCAGGAAACGCTCGTAGTCGGCCGCCGTGGAGACGAGACCCGCGCCGCCCGAGAAGCTGCGCCGGGGGCCTTCCACGTAGTGCCCCTGCCCACGCGCGCCGTCCGGCGCCCGCCGAAGTTCGCCGCCGGGAGCGGAGCCGCGGGTGTAAACTGCCGTGAGGCGGGCAGCGCCTTCCGGAGCCAGGAAGAAGCGGGTGTCCCGCATGCCCAGAGGACCGGTGATGCGCTCCGTGAAGAATCGGTCCAGTGAAACTCCCGACGCACGCTCCACCACGCAGCCGAGGACGTCGGTGGCATATCCGTAGACGTACCGCTCGCCCGGGTGAGCCACGAAGGGGAGGGTTCCCAGCCGGTCCATGGTCTGGCAGATCGGCTCGTCACGGTCGGCCGTATACCAGCCGAAGCCGGCGGCGGGTCCGAGACCGGCAGCGATGTAGTCCTCGGAAACGAGTGCGCCGGTGCCGTAGGAGATGCCGGCCGTGTGCGTGAGAAGATCCCGGATCGTGATCGCCCGACGCACGGGCACCCGCCGCCTCTCCCCGGCGGAGTCGGTCACGACGGTGGCACCGGAGAAGGTGGGCAGAAAGCGGCTGACCGGATCGTCGAGGCCCAGCATTCCTTCCTCGAGCAGCATCAGCACCGCGACGCTGGTGATCGCCTTGGTCTGCGATGCGATGCGGAAGATGGAGGAGTCCGTCATCGGCCGGCCCGCCTCGCGGTCCGCCCAGCCGAATGCCCGACGGTAGACCGGGACGCCGTGCCGGGTCACGAGAACCACCGCACCGGCCATTTCGGCATTGCGCACTCGCTCCTCGTAGACCGAATCGATCCGCGCCAGACGCTCGGGTGCGAAGGCGGCGGAGGTCGCCTGAACCCCCGCCGGCGGCATCGGGTCCGCCATGGCCGGTCCGGCGGAATCCGCCCGGGGAGCACACGAGGAAACGCTGGCCAGCGCAAGAAGGAGCGGAAATCCCCGACGTATCATCGTCGTCTGCCGATCCATGTGAATTGAGTGTGCCGTGAACGCGTTGGCGGACAGCCCGAATCGACCTGCTGCACCTGCCTTCACCCCGTCCGCGTCATTCCGGAGCACCGGGCCGGAGAAGCAGCGCCACCCCATGCTCCGGCTGCTCCAGCCGGTACCCCCAGCGCTCCGCGATCCAGCGGAAGGTGGCCGGGGAATGGAAGCAGACGTGGGTGGGGTCACGCGCGTATCGCCAGGTGGTGAGCGAGCGATCCACCGGCGGAGGCTCCGTCATGATAGCGAGCCAGCCGCCCGGCCGCAGCATGCCGGTGAGCCGCTCCAGCACCCGAGCCGGTTCGAACAGGTGCTCCACCACCTCCGTGGCGGTGATGAAGTCGTAGCAGCGACGCAGTGCTTCCTCGTCGGGCGCGAAGAACGGGTCGTACACCCGCATCTCGAATCCCGCCTCCTCCAGCATCACCGGGAGGGCGGGACCCGGGCCGCATCCGAAATCCAGCCCCTCCGCGCCCGGTCGCAGCCGCGCCAGCAGCGGATCGGCGAGGCGCGAGAGGAAGCGGCGATACCCGGAGTCGTCGGGATCGTTGCGATGGGTGCCGTAGTGCGCGACCTCATCCTGTTCCGGGAGCCGGAAGTCCGGATCCAGGAAGACGAGGTCGCATGTGGGCGAATGGAAGAATCGGCGACGGCCGACCTGTTCGTGAGGAAGGGAGCGATCTCCGCAGAGAGGGCAGTGTGGCGGCGCGGAGGCGTTCATCGCGCGGTTGCGGCCGCCAGGGCCGGGGCCGACGCGCCGACGAAACCGGCGCGCGGCCTCCCATCCCAAATCAGAACGGCTGGCGCACCAGCTCGGCCTGCAGCCGCGCTGTCACGACACCAAAGGGGCCGGACTCGGCATGCACGTCGGACCGCACCCATGGCTGATATCCACGACTCACCACGGCCGCGCAGAGCGTCGGCTCCATGCTGTCCATGATCGCACACGAGGTGAGGAGAAGCGGCAGTGCGGTCGCAAGGGTTCGGATCGATGATCTCATCCGGAGTCGCTCGGTTGAGGGATCGATTTCTCTCCCGCATCAACGCGCGACTCATCATTCTGGTGACGGCCCTCCCCCCCCGCGCGCTCAGACGCGCTGCTCCGGCTCGTTGGCGCGAAGCGGTCCGTCGGCCGAGAGCCCGGAACATCAGTGGATCGGGCATTCGAATCGCCTGTTCGTACGCATGCGGTTCCGGTAGGCAGGGTAGTCTCCGTCCGGGATCATCGGCAGGCGGTTGACGGAGCGGTTGTAGCGGTACGTCCGGGCGCTCACCTGCTCGCCGCCGTCGCAGCTGACGGTTACCCGCTCACGCACGAAGAGAGAGGCGGCCGGCCGCTGCGGGAAGTACCCTTCGTAGCGGTCGAGAACCTCCAGCAGCTCCGGCGCGCCCGCCACCGAGACCACGTGCACCTCCCCCCGGATTCGGCCGGGGCTCTCCGCGTCAGGAACCGCCGCCGGATACTCACCGTTGTCGACCAGAAGGCCCGGGATCGATCCCGAATCCACCATCCTCGCACGCCCCTGCATCGTCGGATTGTCGCCTCCGGCGAATGACGAAAGCAGCGTGCCGTAGACGAAGATGTGCCTCGCGGTCAGCGAGGAAGCCATCCAGGGTACGGCTCCACACCTCGTCCGTGGGCGCCGGATCGTGCCCCGGCCGGTTTCGGGTGGCAGTGGGCACGAAGGCGGGGGAGCCGCCCGCTGGAGCTCGGCATGGAGCGGGTGCACCTGCCGGAGATCGGGACCCGCGGGGCCCCACCGTCGACGGGAGCGGTGCCTCACCGTCACGCCCATGTGTGCGTCGCCTTCCACTCCGAGGCCCGTGATCAGCCGGATCCGCTCGGCCGGCGGCCTGGAGAAGGTGTGGCGCGCACTGCGGCTCACTCCGGTCACGATCACGTCCATCGCTCGCCTCCGCGGTGCCTCGTCGGCCGAAGTGGCAGATGGTTCCGGACCGTGATCGCTTGCCCCCTGCCGATCCGCGGACCACGTTGCGGGAACCCATACCCCCCTGAACGGAGATAGGATGATGAGCCCTGCAGCGCTGAATAGCACTCCGCATCGGCGGCTGATCCCCGCCAGAACCGGCCTCGCGCTCATCGCGACGGCCGCCCTGCTCGTGGCGTGTGCCCCTGCCGTGCCCGATTCACCCGCCGCGACGGGAGACCCCTCCGTGAGCGAGAACCCGGTGCAGCATGCCACCGGCCCGGCGCAGGGCACCACCCTGCGGGAGGCGCGGGAGAGTGGCCGTGCCGACCTTGTCTTCTTCCACGTGCCATCTTCCGGCTTCGCCTACACCGGCGCCGACGGGCGGCTGACCGGCGTCACCGTGGAGCTGCTCCGCGACTTCGCCCGCTACGTGACCGAACGGCACGGCATCGCCACCTCCGTGACATGGCTGGAGGAGCCGCTCTGGGCCGACTTCTATGGCTACGTACGCGGCTCGATCGGTGGCGTGTTCGGCATCGGGAACGTGACCATCACCGAGCCGCGCCGCTCGGAGCTCTCCTTCTCTCCGCCCTACCTGAACAACGTGGCCGTGCTGGTGACCCACGAGCGGGTGACGGAGCTGCCGTCGATGGAACGGATCCCCGAGCACTTCGCCGCCCTCACGGCCCTTCCGTATCCCGGAACGCTGCACGAGGCGCGGCTCATGGAGATCGGCCGCCGCTGGCTACCCGAGATGCGCACGCGGCCGGTCGCCTCCAACGACGAGCTGGTGTCGCTGCTCGCCTCCGACGGGCCGTACTTCGGCTACATCGACGTGTACAACTTCTGGCGCGCGCGGCAGGCGGGGCAGCCACTCCGGCGGCATGCGGCCGGCGACGATGCTTCCGAGACCTTCGGTGTGATCATGCCGCACGGATCCGACTGGGCTCCACTGATGGCGGAGTTCTTTGCCGCCGACGGAGGCTACGTGCGTGGACAGCACTTCCAGGAGCACCTGCGCACCCACCTGGGAGACGAGCTGGCCTCCATGCTGGCCGGTTGATCGGGCGCCGGTACCCCCGGTCCGCTCCGCGCTCGCTGCGGGCAGAGGGGCGCAGGGCGGAACGAAGCAGGTCCGCGGCTCATCCAGCCGTCACCGCCACCATCGGCACTACGGGCGCGGCGTCGGGAGGGGCGCACGCGGGAGCGGCTGGTCGCGGTTCGCCACGTGGTAGATCAGGGAAGCGAGCACGACCGCCGCCTGCTTCAGTTCCTCTTCGATCAGGTAGTCCGGCGTATCCAGCGCCGTGTGGTGCGTGCGGCTGTGATAGTCGATCCGGTCGTGGATCATGTTGAATCCCGGCAGCCCCACCGCATTGAATGGGATGTGGTCCGTGCTTCCCACGTTGGCGATCGACACCGTGGCGGCGTCGAGATCCGCGAAGGGGGCGAGCAGCGCCTGGAAGATCGGCACCACCTCGCGATTCCCCTGCGTGAAGATCCCTCGGATCCGCCCCGTCCCGCTGTCCGTGTTGAAGTACGCGGCGAGCGTCCGGTGCCCCGGCAGCAGCCGCATGGTGCGCGGATCGCCGAAGTGACGGCGCACGTAGCCGGTGGAGCCGTGATAATCCTCCTGCTCCTCCCCGTCCCAGAACGCTACCCGGATGGTGCGTCGCGGCTGCAGGCCGGTAGCCCGGAGGATCCGGAGTGCCTCGATCGCCACCGCGACGCCCGACGCGTTGTCGGTCGCGCCGGTGCCCACGTGCCAGCTGTCGAAGTGACCGCCGAGCATCACCACCTGCTCGCGCAGGCGTCTGTCGGTTCCCGGAATCTCCCCGATCACATTGTAGCCGAGCGAATCCGACTGCGGAAAACGGGTTTCGATGGCAACTCGGAGCTCCACCGGGTGGCCGCCTTCCACACTGCGCGCGATCTGGTTGAACTCGGAGCGGCCGAGGATCAGCGCCGGCACCCTGTCGGTCGGGTCGGTGCTGTAGGAGACGTGACCGGCCGCACGGAGTGCCACGGGGTTGCTGCTCCCCTCGATCACCAGTGCGACTCCCTCTTCGCGGAAGAAGCGCTCGATGGTCTCGCGGGCCTCCAGCGCCTCGAACCACCCGTCCACGTCGCTCCAGTAGGTGGCGGGCTGACCCGGATCGGTGAGGCGGGCGAGGGAGTCGAGCTGCGCTTCGGTCCACCGGCTGGCCGGCGGGCTCCACCGATCGGCGATGGGAAGGATCGCTCCGTTCATCACGATGCGGCCACGAAGCTGACCACGGTAGCGGTTCATGTCCGTACCGTTGCGGATGTGCACCAGTACCGGAGTACCGCTGACCGTTCCCGGCGTTGAAGTGGACCAGGCCTTCGGGATCGAGGTCAGGTTCAGGTACCAGGGTACGGTCATCTCGGCGGAGAACCGCTCGATTGCCCAGCCGACGCCTCGGCGACCCCACGGCTCCAGCCGCGTGTTCTGGATACCGAACTCCGTCATCCGCTCCAGCGTCCAGTTGGCGGCCCGGTGGTATCCGGGCGATCCGGCCAGCCGCGGGCCGTGAAGGTCGGCGAGCAGGGTGGCGGTCTCGAGCACGCGCGAGCGGTTGAACCCCTCGTCGCGAATCCTCGCATTGGCTGCTTCATCGATGCTCTCCTGGGCCGGCGCGAGCGCCGGCAGGGCGAGCAGGAGCAGAGGTGCGACGTAGCGCACGGAGGCAGAGATCATCCGAATGGTTCAGTTCGAGTTGAAATTTCCGGTCTGGAGACTGCCTGGAGCGGTCCGGCCGATCGAACCGTTCAGCCTGCGGGCGCCGAAGCTTCGGCGCGCGACACCTCCTGGCGGATCAGCGCTGCGAGCTCCTGCGGCCGCGACAGCATCACCAGGTGACCGGCGTCCACCCGGTGAACGCGCGCGCGCGTGCGGGTGGCGATGCGCTCCTGGAGGGCCGGAGTCACGCTTCGGTCGGCGGTCAGATGGACGTACACCGGCTCCGGCAGTGTGGCTCCCGACCGTACCGGAGTCAGATACAGCCCGGGCATCTCCGCCTCGTACCGGGCGATCACCATCTCCGCGTCCGCCTCGTCGAGGTCGTTGCACAGCTCGGAGCGGATCATCGCGGCGGAGGGCTTCAGCCCCTCGCGGTTGAAGCGAAAGAGCAGCGGCAGGATCAGCCGCGCGGGGAAGCCCATCGTCCGGGCGAAGGTGGCGCCCGCTTCCGGTACCACCCCAGAGACGAGCACGGTCGCCTTCAGCCGCTCGCCGAGACGCTCGGCCAGGTCGGCGGCGAGCACCCCGGCGAGCGAATGCAGTACCAGGAGTACGTCACCGGCGCCGGAGTCATCGATCTGCCGGACCACCGCCTCCGCGCAACCTGCCGGCGTGGCACCGGCGACCCGCCCGGGAATGTCGGGGGTCAACGAGGCCGAGCCGAGATGCTGAATGGTTCGTTCCCAGATCCACGGACCTGCGCCGGCGCCGGGGAGGAACACAGCGGTGGTGGACATGCTCGCTTTCTGCGAAGATGGAATTGCGGGCGCGCGACCCGCGGGACCGCGGCGAGGGCTGCCGCGGCTCACTCCCCGAGGAAGCGGCGTGCCAGCCGGATGTACCTTCGGTCCTGCTCATCCTCCGGCAGTGACTCCGCCTCCTCCAGCAGGCGCCGGACGTGGCGGTGGAGGCGCGGCTCACCCCAGAGATATCCGGTCGCGGCTTCGGCACTCGGAGTGCGCGCGTCGCGTGCCGCCTCCAGCAATGCGCGCGCGGCAGCAGCGTCGAAGCCGGGATCGTCTTCCGCGGGTAGACCGAACTGACCCGGCGGCACGTGGTCGCCGGAGTCCTCCTTCACGAATGCGCGAGACATGCCCACCTCCATGTAGCGCGTCGCGAGATTGCAGGGGGACGGTCACTGGCGACGACCGGCCGCCCCGTCCGCGCTGCGAGCCGGCCCCTCGCCAACCACCAAACCGACCGCTGCCCCAGTCATCCGGAATCACGGCGAGGGTGATCCTCAGACGCCCTCAGAGACACCCCTCCACATACTCGATACTCGGGCCGCCGGCGTGGATCCGCGACACGCGGCCGTCGTTCCCCACCTCGTAGACGATGCCGCGGGGCTCCTGCCCCCCGCTCGCCTGGCCGATCACCTTCAGGTACTCGGCGGGGGCGTAAATGTACTTGTGCGGCGAAGCGACGGCGAGATCGCCGTACGCCTCGCGGACGCTTCCGGCCGAAGCGCCCACGCCAATCCCTCCCTCGGTTCGGACCTCGGAACCCGCGCCCAGCGAGATCCGCGTCAGCTCTCCGCGCTCGATCATCACGATCATCCCCGCGGGAGCGCGCTCCGGCCGGAACTCGTCGCAGAACTCCGGCTCCGGCCCGCCCACCAGGTGCGGATTCGCATCCGGCCCCGCCACGCGCGTGAGTTCATCCAGGGACATGCCGATGCGCATCTCCCCCCACCCGTCCGGCGTGAGCAGCGGCCGCTCGGGCGTCCCCATCTGCAGCTCACCCGTCTGGGCCACGGCGACGGGCGGTGGGCCATCTCCATCCCCGCACGCGCCGACGCCCGCGGCCAGCGCGACCGCCAACAGCGGCGCCAGCCTGGCGACCGACAGCCGCGGGAACCCGCACCGCGCCATCATCGGGCCTGCTCCAGCGAGGCGTTCAGGGCCACCGCGAGTGCGGTCTGCCCGGTCACCAGTTCCCCCCAGCTCAACTCGTGACCCTTGCGCCGACCCTTCTGGACGAGCTTCAGTCCTTCGGGTGAGATGGTCAGAGTGTACGGCTCACCGTCCACATCGAGCTCCCGCTTCAGGGGCTTTTCAAGCTTCGTCGCCATGGCCCGCGTCCGTTGCGATCGGTGATCGATTGCCTGCACCCGTCCCGCCTCCTCAACGCACACCCCATTCCCGGATGCCGAAGGCGACCTTCCGGTCCAGCCTGATCCGGCCGGTTTCAGCGTGAGTACGATCTGCCCGCGGTGGTGAGCGAGGATGCGGGAGCCGGCGTGCAGGGCGGCCGTCCGCGCGCGCGCATTCACCCCCCGCGACAGCGCCCGCCGCCGCCGCTCCACGCCCGGCCGTCCGCGCGCGCGCATTCACCTCTTCATATACTTCCAGTTGCGCTGTTTCCCCTCGGCGATCCAGCCGAGGGCGGTCTCGACGCGCCGCTGCCGTGTGGCGTCGCGGCGGGCTTCGGCGATCCACTCCAGGTATTCACGACGGGCGCTCGGGCTGAAGCCATCGAACACCGCCCGTGCGGCCGGGTTGAGGTCCAGAGCCGCCGCGAACTCGGGATGCATCGCGGGCTCCACCCTCGGCTCGGCGGACGTTCCGCGGGGAGCGGAGATGCCCGCCTCGTTCAGCTGCGCGGCACGCCGGAGATACTCGAGCAGCACCTCGTCGGGGGGCAGATCGTCCAGCGACTCGATCCGCCCGAACTGACCCATCGCCTCCCGTGAAGACGGCGCCTCTCCCTGCAGGAGCATGCTCTCTTTCCAGAACCCGAAGGCGCAGTGCCATTTGAATGACGCCATACTGCATAGCATCCCGCGGTGCATGAAGTGAGGGAAGCCCCACTTGAGGGTCTCCTCGACGTCCGGCACCGCCGTGTGCACCAGAGAGCGGAGGCGCAACAGGATCGGGCGGGCGAACGGCTCCGACTGCTCGATGTACTGATCGACGCGGGGATCCCGGGGCTGCTTCATGTCCTCCATTCGAGAGCGATGGTCGGAGGGAAGAGGGCTCAGATCCAGCGGCGGACGCGGGCCCGATAGGCAAGATACCGCTCACCGAACAGCCGTTCCAGAACGATCTCTTCGCGCACGATCTGGAACCGGTCGACCGCGAGCGCGAACAGTGGCACGCCCAGCAGTGCGGTCGCGCTGCCCAGACCGGCTCCCCAACCAACGAGCATCACGGCAAACCCCAGATACATCGGGTTCCGGGTGAAGCGGAAGATACCGCCGCACACCAGATCGCTCGCGCGCTCGGGCTTCATCGGGTTCACGGTCGTCCGCGCCAGGCGAAACTCGACGACACCCGCGAGGGCCACTCCTCCCCCGACCAGGATCAGGAGCGCGGCGAGCGGCCGCCCGCCCGGTACCGCAGGTGAGGGGAGGACGCGCGCGATCACCCACATCAGCGCGGCGGCCGCGATGACCCAGACGAGCGGTGGAACTCTCATCTCCAATTCAGCTCCCTTAGACGTGTGAACGGGTGAAGAACCGCTCCTCTGTCGGGAATGCAACTTGCCCCCTCCCCGCCGCTCTCGAACAATTCCAGATGCGAGGAGTGATGGCAAAGATCGACGAACTCTCCCCCGAGGTAAAGCGGCTCCTTCTCGACGCGATCCGGAAGGGCGCCTCGATGGAGGACATCGCCGCGCTGCGCGACCCCGAGATCTGTTCGCCGGAGGAGGCGATCGAGGCGCTGCGGGCCGGCAATGAGCGCTTCTTCAGCGGCTCCGCGCGACGGCCGGAGGCGAGCGCCAACGAGCGGCGGGCGCAGATCATGTCCCAGACGCCGTTCGCGGTGGTTCTCGCCTGCTCCGACTCGCGGGTCCCGGTGGAGGTGGTGTTCGACCAGGGCCTCGGCGACCTGTTCATCGTGCGGGTCGCTGGCAACGTCATCGAGTCGGCGACGCTGGGGAGCATCGAGTACGCCGTGGAGCACCTGAAATGTCAGCTCCTGGTGGTGATGGGCCACGAGGGCTGCGGTGCTGTGAAGGCGGCGCTGCTCCCCGACGAGGCAGTGGCCGACGAGCCGGAACATGTGCGGAATCTGCTGGCATCCATCCGTCCCGCCCTGCAGGGGATGCCGGCGATCCGCGACGACAGGGCCCGGATGCGCGAGGCGGTACTGCACAACGTGCGTCTCCAGGTATCTCGCGCGGCGGAAAACCCGTCGGTGAGCCGGGCTGTGGACGAGGGGCGCATGCAGGTGATCGGTGCCTTCTACGAGATCGGCAGCGGCGCCGTCGAGTTCCTGATCAGCGAGGAGGAACTGGCGCCGGGCCCTTGACCCGTGGGCGCCGCCCGCCGCGGTGACGCGACGGCTCCGCAGGTCCGAGGTCCGAGGTCCGCACGATGATCGGGAAACAGGGGTATGCACCTGACTCAACCGGTCCCCGGATCCTGTGGTCGGTCGACCAGGCTCAAAGCACACGCTCGCCACGTTCGGCCCCCTGTCATTCCGAACGTTCGGCCCCCTGACACTATATCCGGTGCCTGGGTGAGTCAGGTGTATACCCCTACAACGCCTGGCGTGCCGCGCACCTCGGGCCGGATCTATACGCCTGGTCCTGCAGCATTCCAGGTGAGCCTCCCGCCGCCCTCGCGGTGCCGATGACGCTTCACACCGATCGCCCGTTCGCTGAACGTTCAGATCGGGATCTCGCCGCCTCGGCCCAGTGCGGGATCAGGTGGTCCGCGGCGGTCAGGCCGCCGCTCCCGTGCAGAAAGAGAATCAACGGGAAGCGCTCCCCGGAACGCGCCTCGTATTTGGAGGGGAGCCGCACCTCGTAGGGATTGGGCGATTGCGTCACCCGCGCCGGATCCGCCGACGCGCACGCGGTGAGCATCTACGCCGCGATGGCGGCCAGGCGGTTCAGCATGGAGGCGATCCGGTAGATGGTGGTGCACGCCGGCTGGCAGACGATTGGCCGCGGCCGCGTCCGGCGCCTACCTTTGCGGCAGATGCGGCGGCTTTCCGGATCGTAGCACGGATGCGCGACCATCGGCGGAGAGAAGCACCGCGCGGTTCGAACGGGAAGCGGGAGCGGCGGGCGGGGCACCGCCGGGCGTCCCATGTCACCCTGAGCGAAGTCGAAGGGTCTCTCTCCGCTGTCCGCCGGCGCGCCGAAGCGGGTTCACCCGGTCGGTGCCCGCGCCGCTCCTCCCGGATGACCCAACAGAGGTGAGACGATGAAGATCTGGATCGACGCCGACGCGGCTCCCCGGGAGATGAAGGAAATCGTCTTCCGCGCGGCGCGGCGCCTCGAGGTCGAGACGGTGCTGGTGGCCAACCGCAGACTGCAGCTGCCACCGGGCAATCCCTTCCTTTCGGCCATCGCGGTGCCGGGCGGCCCCGACGTGGCCGACGACTACATCGTGGAGCACGCGGAGCCGGGCGACCTCGCGATCACCGCCGACCTGCCGCTGTCGTCGCTGCTGATCGAGCGCGACGTGTACGTGATCGACCCGCGCGGCGAGTCACTCACCTCCGAGAACGTGGGGGAGCGGCTCGCGGTCCGCAACTTCATGGAAGGGCTGCGCGGAGCCGGTGTCGAGACCGGCGGCGCCCGCCCCTACGGCAATGCCGAGCGGCAACAGTTCGCCAGCGCGCTGGATCGGACGCTCACGCGCCTGCTCGGCCGCCGTTGATCCGGCCGACATCTCAGTGCCTCACGAACCCCCGGTCGCCCCGGCCTTCCCGCCCGCGAGTGCCCAGATCGCCCGCTCCAGCGCCGCCGGCGTCCACCCCCCGCCGAGCTCCGTCGACATCTCGCGGAGCGCTTCGGCGTACCGAGCGTAGTACCCCAGCGTCCAGGCCACCGGGCCGAGCCCGGGGATCCGTTCCGCCACGATCTCGTCGAAGAAGGGGTAGCTGCCGCCCGCCACCGCCGCGACCGCCGCGGATGCAGTCGCGGGACCCACGCCGCGGAGCCGCGCAAGGGTCGAGATCGGCTTCGTCGGGTGCGGGATCGAGGAGAACGCCTGCTCACTCGTTGCACTCACCTCGCCCGCCTCGTTTCCACGCACCAGCACCAGGTTGGGAGCCCGCCAGACGCCGCGGGCCATCTTCCACTCGGTGAGGCGCACCATCTCGGCGTGGTTGAGGTGCCACGGCTCCCGCCCACCGATGGCGTCGGGTAGCTCCTCCCGGTACCATCGATCCAGTTCCGGGAGGCGTTCGACGCCCTGCGCCTCGATCACGCGGGTGTAGCGCTGCAGCGCCTCCTCGAGCTCACCAGCGGCGGGGAGCGGCGGACCGTTCGTCATCGGGATCCTCTGAAAGTCGTGAGCGGGTGCGGCGATCGTGCCCCGCCGGCATCAGGAACCGGCGTGCTCGTCCTCGCCTCGGAAGGCGCGCCGAAGCTTGTCGATGTCCAGCTTCTTCATCTTCAGCATGGCCGCCATGGCCCGCCGGGCACCCGGGGAACCGGGCTGGCTGAGGAACTCGTCCATCCCCTGAGGCACCACCTGCCAGGAGACCCCGAAGCGATCCTTGAGCCAGCCGCACTGCCGCGCGGCAGGATCGCCACCGTCACCCAGCCGGTCCCAGAAGTGATCCACCTCCTCCTGCGTGGCACAGATCACCTGGAACGAGATGGCTTCGCTGAACTGGAAGTGCGGCCCACCGTTGAGCGCGGTGAACGGCTGCCCGTCCAGCTCGAAGTCGACGGTCATCACCGATCCCGGCGGCTGAGCGTGGATCTCCTGCCCCTCTTCGCTGTAGTGCGTGACGGTCCCGATCCGTGAGTTCGGGAAGATGTGGACGTAGAACTCGGCGGCCTCCTCGGCGGCGGCGGCGTACCAGAGGCAGGGGGCGATCTTCAGCTGTGATGGCATCTTGACCTCGTCGCAAATTGAGGAAGGGTGACGGCAACCTGTCCCAACCTTGTCGAACGAGGCGAGCGTCGATCGACACCACGGCGAGGGCGAACAGGGTTCCGACGGTGCCGACTATCCCCCCGCGGAGCATCATGCGGCGCAGCAGCAGCGGCCGGCCGGCCAGCCGGTGCGTCTTTCAGGTTCCCCATCTGCCGTGTCCTCCCGTCAGATCCCGAAAGGCGGGACGGGCTCGCAACGTACGGGGAATCTTACGGAGCGCGCGATGAAGCAGAGCCCGTGCGCGCGCTCGTGTAGGCGTAGCAGGAACTCCGGTTCCACGCTGCTGCCGACCGTCACGCGGGGGCGGAGCAGCACCTCCTCGAAGTCACCCCCGCCATCACCAGCCATGCGCAACGTCCCGACGGCCGAATCTCTGTAATCCACCACAGTCACTTCCGCTTCGGCGCAGAGGTGCAGGAACCAGAGCATGTGGCATCCGGAAAGCGATGCGACCAGCAGCTCTTCGGGGTTGTAGCGGGCGGGATCGCCACGAAACGCGGGGTCGGATGAGGCCTCGATCGGCGGCTTACCCGGAACGGAGATGCGATGAGCGCGCGAATAGCCGGAGTAGCCACGGGTTCCGGCCCCCGGGTTTCCCGTCCACTCCACGATGGTGGTGTACTGCTGAGTGTCGTGGGTCACCGCACCGGCTCCCGGAAGTCGAAACTGGCCATCATCGCATCGAGGATCTGCCGTCGTCTTTCGAAGTAGGGCTCACCGACGTCGTAGGTGGTGGCCACCATGGTGGTGGTGCCCAGGTCAACGAAATACTGGTAGGCGCGCATCCCCGCATCGTACAGCCCCTCACCCGTACTCTCGCTCAGGATCGCCACCCCCTCCCGGCCGTCCACGCGCACGTTACGCCGGGAGATCTCCCGCCGCCCGAACATCTCACCCGTCAGCGACGCGAAGGCAATCTCCTCGAAGCCGATCGTCACCGCGAACTCCGCCGGCATCTCGGATTCCCGTGGGATCTCGAACTCGTCAGGGTGGAAGACGGAGCAGAGCGGGAGGATATCAGCCCGGTTGGTCCGCCAGCCGGCCGGGTATTCGAGATAATAGCCGTCAGGTGGGTTCGCGCAGTCCCATCGTGCCGCCATTACCGTGTCGCTGGAGACGGTGCCGTTCGCGGCCGGGGCGGAGGCCGGATCGCCGGCCCCGCGCTCGCCCGGCCTGTCTCCACACCCCGCGAGAAGGACGGCGGCGCCGGCGGCCAGCAGGATCGCGCTGAGCGTCATGGACTCGATTCCGTTGTGTGGCCGCATCATAAGGACCAACCCATGCGATCGATCAACGAGGTGATGTGGGCGAGGTGATGGCGGCCGTGCCAGGCGTACATCCCGGTGTATCGCCGCAGCTCGATGGGGTGCTCGTGCTCCGGGTGGATCAGCCGCCGGCCGAACTGCTCCGGAGTGAGGGAGCGGAGCAGGCCCGTCCAGCGGACGTGCAGCGCGTCGAGCAGGTCCCGCGAGACCGACGGCTCCACATCGCGGACGTCCGGAAGCTCCGCCCACTTCGCTTCGGCGTACGGAAGGATGGTCGGCTCCACCTCCGTCAGCGCGAGCCTGAAGCGAACGTACCCGTTGATGTGCGAGTCGGGGAGATGGTGGACGACCTGGCGCAGCGTCCAGCCGCCCGGGCGGTAGGGTGTGCTCCACTGCTCCGCGTCGAGGCCGCGAACCGCGCTGCGGAGGTCGCCCGGGAGCCGGGCGATCTGCTCGATCCATTCTCCGATCACTCCCGGAACCGAGCCATCGGCATCGCGAAAGGGGCCGATCGGGAAGCGGAGATCGGGGTCGGTCTGGTTCATCCGTACCGGAAACGTGGCGTGGGGATGGTCAGGGCGCCGGGAACTCTCTCTCGTAGCCGGCGGCGCGAGTCGCGCGAGTTCCAGCGGGTACCCCAGATCCACCTGTCGAAATCGATCGCGCGAGCCCGCCTTCCGGAGGGTGGTGCCGAGGGCGCAGAACACCCGGTCCACCTCCAGCCCCGACATCGGCAGTGTTCTCGGTTCCCGGCTCCCAGCATCGTGCGCCACCGCTCGCCGGCGCAAGAGGGCTCGTCCGTGGCGGCCGCAGCCGACGTGCCGCGCCGGCGTACGACCGTTCGCTACAGCGGCGCTACCGATCGCGCGCATGGCAGAGCGTTCGCCGGGGAGATGCGCCGCTCGCCGGTTCCGCGAGCGCGCCGCGTCACGGGCGACATCCGGATGCGGCGCGGAGCGCCTCAGTGAGCGACATTGCGTGAAAAGACGTTCATCACCACCACACCCGCGACGATCAGCGCGATGCCCAGAACGGCCGCAGGGTCGAGCCGCTGTCCCAGAACCACCCATCCGACGATCGCGATCAGCGATATACCCACGCCGGACCAGATCGCGTAGGCCACCCCCACCGGCATGGTACGCAGCGTCAGCGAGAGGAAGTAGAAGGCGATCATGTAACCCACGATCACGAAGATCGTGGGACCGGGGCGGGTAAAACCCTCACTCGCGCGAAGCGCTGAGGTGGCGGCAACCTCGCACACGATCGCCGCCGCCAGGTGGAGCCACGCAGTTCCTGAAGCTGGCATCGGAAAGTCCGGCGGGGGGTGATCAGACGATGTACGGTTCGACCCGCCGGGTTTCAGTGGTAGCGGCGCTCCATCCGCAGCTCCTCCTCCAGCGGTCGCACCTCGATGGTGCCGATCCGCGCCGACGGCCAGCGAGACGCGAGCTTCAGCGCCTCATCCCGGTCCACCACCTCCAGCAGAAAGTAGCCGCCGATCTGCTCCTTGGTCTCGGCGAATGGACCGTCGGTCACCGAGAGCTGCCCCTCGCGCAGTCGCAGCGTCGACGCCGTGGTCGCGCTCTGCAGCGGGTGCGCCGCGAGGAGCTGCCCCCGCTCCCGCAGAAGCTCCACGTAGTCCAGCGTTTCCCGTCGCAGCGCGTGCCACTCCTCCTGCGTCAGTTCGTTCAGCTTCCGCTCCTCCTCGTACGCGAGGCAGAGGAATTTCATGGGAAACCTCGAGGTGAGACTGTGAGTGGCCGCAGAACTGGTGCCCGCTTCCACGTCTAACCGCCTGCGCGCCCGGTCGCCGAGCTTCGCGCCGGCCGGGCAGAGCATGCAGATGATCGTCGGGGCCAGCGCGGCGACCGACGCGACGATCCTGACCGCCGCATCCTCGCTGTACCTGGAGCACGGGCTCCGTCGCGTGTATTACTCCGCCTTCAGCCCGATCCCGGACCTCTGGCGCATCTACTACGCGAACATCTTCAACCCGGCCCGCGTAAACGCCAGGTCGATGCGGGCGGAGCTCCCGAAGATGTACTGGAAGAACCTTCCCGAAGCCGGGCTTGTCGAGCGACTGCTGCGGGGAGCACCGGTACGCGCCCGCCGCATGGTCGCGGGGGAGAGCACCGCGGCCACCGAGCCGGCGCTGCGACCGCGACGCGCCGGCCAGAAGAACAGGCCCTGACCTTCCTGCCGGCATCTCACGCGGAGCGGCGCGAAGGCGGGGCGCCTCCGGCCGCGGGTCGACCTACTGCTCGTGTTCCACGGTGAACTTCACGTCCCCGGTGTAGCTGATCATCCACTGGACGTCGAATCGGTCGCGGCAGGTGCCATACTTCTCCGCCCACTCCACCGCAGCCAGCGGCATCTCCACACTCCCCCCGCTCGCGAGCCCCTCGAACACACGATCCGCCTCCTCCGGCGTCTCGGCCTCAAGGTGGATGTAGAAGTTGTTCCCTCTGGTGAGCGGCTGCGACTTCAGTGCGTCCGTTCCCATCAGCATGTTCTCGCCTCCGAGCGGCAGCGCCACGTGGGCGATCCGGTCCAGCTCGTCCTCCGGGACGCCCATTTCGTTGCCTCCGAAATCGCGGTAGCGGAGCAGACCGAGGAACTCTCCACCGATGACACTGCGGTAATGCTCGAACGCCTCCTGCGTATGGCCCGGGAAGTACAGGTACGGATTGGCTGCCTTCATGATCGTTTCTCCTCTGAAACGGAAATGGGACCGCTGATCTCACCCGGTGGTCGATCGGGACCACAGCATTTCGACATGGCGGTGATGCTCCCGGGGATTTCCCCGCGCATTCAACCCTGCGCAGCGGTGAGGATGCGTGCGGTGACGAGCAGCTGGCCGACGTGCCGGTGGGTGTGCTCGGCGGCGTGGAAGAGGAGCCCGAGCACGGTGGATGGCAGCTGAGCCCGCCCCACCGACCGCGCTTCGGTGAGAGTCCTCTCGTCCATCTGGCGCATCTCGGCGATGGCGCCGCGAACGCGCTCCTCGAACGCCGCCACCAGATCCATGAGCGATGCGGCGGGGCTGCCCGGCTCACCCTCGCGGCGGAGCGTGGTGAGCTGATCCGTGGTCAGCGACTCGCCACGGGCGTAGGTGAAGAGTCGATCGATCACGCCGGTGAGGTGCCGGAGGTGAAAGCCCACCGGGGCGAGCTCCGCCGGGCGGCTCCAGAGCAGCTCCTCCGGGAAGCCGGCGGTGATCCGCTCCACCTCCTCGAGGGCCTGCAGCAGCGCGTGCGCGACGGGCTGCAGCAGCGGCGGCACTCCCGGCACGGGTCCCCGGAGCCATACCTCCGGGCGGGCATCGGCGGTCATCGCGCGACCGGGATCCGGGGCTCGGCGACGGCAGCGTCTGCGGGCCACACCACCACCTTCTCGCCGTCGCGCCACTGCACGAACAACCCCCGATTCGCGGTCTGATAGCCGCGCCCGTCCACCGCGAACTCGCCGAACACCGTCCGCATCCGCAGCGCGAGTAGCTCACGGCGAAGCGCCTCCTGCTCCAGCCCTCCGGCCCGTCGCGCCGCCTCCATGAAAAGCTGACAGCTGCCGTAGGCGCCGGCTGCGTGAAAGCTGGGTTCACGTCCGAACGCCGCCCGGTACGCCTCTACGAACTCCGTCGCACCCGGGTTCGGCACCGTCGGCTCCCAGGCGGAGAGGCCAAAGGTATTCTCGGCGAGCGGGCCGAGATCGCGCTGGAACTCGGTGACCGCCCCGGTGGTCCCGAACATCGCCCCCTCGAGGCCGGCCTCGGACATCTGGCGCACGAAGACGACGAAGTCGTTGAGCGACGATGCCGCCATGCCCACAACCTGTACGTCACGCTCACGCATGCCGGTAAGCAGCGGACCGAAGTCGTCCGTTCCGGAAGCGTAGGTTTCGTGCAGCACCACGCTGAGACCGCGTTCTCGCGCGAGCTCCAGAGCGCCCGCGCCCGCCGCGCGGGGGAAGAGCGCATCCTCCTGCAGGATCGCCACTCGCTCCAGCCCGTGGTCAGCCGCCATTTCGATCAGGCCGGCGAGAAACAGCTCGGCCGGAGGGAGTACCATGAATAGGTACTGCCGCCCCTGCTCCCAGATGCTGGTCGTCGCGGCGAGGGGTGAGATCAGCACCTGCCGGTGCCGCTCGGTCACCGGTGCGATCGCCTCCGTCAGCGTGGAGCCGTACGGCCCCATCAGCGCGTCCACGCGATCCTCTGTGATCAACCGCTCGTACAGCGTCGCGGCGCGCTCGCTGCTGGAGCGGTCGTCGTGGATCACCAGCTCCACCGGGCGACCGAACAGCCCCCCGCCGCGGTTCACATCCGCGACGCAGAGCCGGTAGCCATCCCGCGCGGGGATCCCCTGCGTCGCGTACGCGCCGCTCTCCGACATGGTGGCGCCGATCCGGATCGGAATGGAAGACCGGCCCCCGTACGCAGCCACCAGGGTGACGACGAGGATGGGGATCAGGATGAGGAGCAACGGGAGGAACGGTCGCATGGTGCGCTTCACGGCATCTCCTGGTTCTGGCTGACGGGCGTGCGGCCGCCGGTTCGCGGCTGCACGCTCTGGCTCCCACGACGCCATCCTGGCACCGGGAGGCACGGTCCCACAACCGGACGGCCGATTCCCGACGGCGAACAGTCCGTGTCAGAGACCGCAGGGGGGGGGCCGTCCGAATTGCCGTTCACCGAACCGTTTCCGTCAATCGCCCGTGGGGGAACGAATGTTGTCATAGAGACGGCCGTCAGAGCGTTCTTTCCCACGAGCCGGAGTGTCCCTGCGCCTCGATAACGATCCCCCGCCCCGCTCCCGCCACCGAAACTGCAGCCCACCCGGCAGCTCCCCTCCTCGCGAGGCAGAGACACTCCCCGCCCTGACGCGACGACACCGAAGCAGGTGTCGCCGCGTCAGGCGAGCTCCGTTCGGTAGGGGAGCTTGCGGGGCGGAGCAGTGCGATCAGTCGCCCGGCCCGCCGCCGTCGTTGCTGAGCGCGTACATCGCTACCTGCCATTCACCCGCTCTGCGCTCCCAAACCATCACGAACTTCCCCTGAAACTCCTGTGCGCCACCCGGAGACTGGAAACGGTTGCGCGACTCACCAGTGACGTAGGCCAGATCACCGGCGGCGGACAGCCGGATCTCGCCAGCAGTGGCCTCTGACGAGGCTAGAAACCGGAAGACGTTGTCGTAGAACGACCGGATGGCCCGACGCCCCTGGATCGCCGGCATGCCTGCCACGTGAAGAACTGCATCGTCCGTGAAGAACTCACTGACCCGCGCGGCGTCCCGCGCCTCCAGCGCACCGAGGAACTCACTCTGGCGCGCGTGCAGCGCCGCCGCATCGGCCCCGGGCTGCACCCGCTCCGCCGTGCTGGCGCACCCGGCACCAGCGAGAGTCAGGATCAGGATCAGCAGCCGGTCAATCGTGGCGCAGGCAGCACCCCACACCCCGGCCGGGTGCCGTCGCGCCATCAGCTGCGTCACAGATCGGTGCTCCCGCCGAGGATCCGCTCCACCTCCTCGTTGGCCTCCAGCTGGTAGCGCATCTCACGGTTCGCCTGACGGGCCGCGTCCAGCTCCATCAGACGCTGTTCGATGCTCTCGATCACGTCGCTCTCCAGTCGCCCGACCACTCGCACGCTCTCCATCTCCACTTCCAGGATGCGCTGCGTCTTCTCGTATTCGTGGATCAGATCGCGCTCCATGCGGATCTGTCTGCGCAGCAGATCACGCGCGTCGTCCAGACGCGCGAGGCGCGCGCGGTAGAGCTCGGGATCCACCTCCCGCATCATCTGCTGCAAACGCCCGATCTCCTGCAGCAGGTGCTCCTGCTCGGCGATGAAGCGGTCACCCTCGTCGGCGCGGGCGAGGAGCCGACGGTGCTCGCCCCGCAGCAGCGTGCTTTCCCCGCGCGGCCGCTCCACGGGAGCCAGCACGTGCGCGAATCCCGCCGCAGCGAGCGCGAGCGCCGCCAGGGCGAGGAGGCCGAAAGTCACGGGAAGGGCGAGGGGTTCGGGTGGTGCATGGACGTGAGGCCGAGAGGGATTACGGATCGCTGCAGGGCAAAATAAGCGGCTCGGCCCCCGCTGCGCGAGTCGTCGGACGACGCGGCGGAGTTCAGCGACGGTGTGATCGCAGCGAGGCTGCAGCCCACGGCAGCCTCAGCAGCCCGACGCTGAAGATGCCGGAGATGCGAACCGGCGGCGTCGCGACCCGATCGAGAGGGCCACCGGCTGGATGGCTTCCGACATCAGGGCGATCTCGCGCCAGGTACGAACGCGGGGTTCCACGCCACCTCCCAAAGATGTCCGTCGGGATCCTGGAAGTAGCCCGCGTAGCCTCCCCAGAAGGTCGGCTGAGCCGGCTTCACGATCCGCGCACCCGCGCTACGCGCCCGCTCCATCACGACATCCACCTCATCCGTTGAAGAGACGTTGTGCCCCAGCGTGAGACCGGTGGGCGCCGGGGGAGAGACGAGGATCCCCGTGTCGTACGAGATGCTGGTGCGCGGCCAGAGGGCGAGGCGAAGCCCAACCTGCATTTCGAAGAAGACCACGGCGCCGTGCTCGAACTCCTTCCCCACGATGCCGTCGGTCGAGAGACCGAGACCGTCGCGATAGAACCGGAGCGAGCGCTCCAGGTCATCGACGCCGAGGGTCACCACGCTGAGTCGCGGCTTCACGAGGAGTGCTCTGTTCCGGGAGGAGTGGTCTCGGCCACGGTAGGCGCACCACGTGGATCCCCAGCAGGCAGCCGGAAACGTTTGATGACCCGTCCCGCGACCTCCGCCGGCGGCCGCCCGCTCTCCACCGACTCCTCCAGCACGCGGCGGCGGCACCCGGTCGCCCGTCGAGTGAATGGCGGAGACTCGGAGGGGCACATATCCAGGAGGGGTTCCATGACCATGTGGTTGTGGCGGCAGGACGTACAGGGGTGCCGCCGCCTGCCGCCGGAAGACCGCGCCCCCGCCCCCAGCTACTCGCCGGAAACCTCCGCCAGTCGCCGCTCGAACCGCTCCACTGTCTCCGAGAAGATGCGTGCCTTCATCTCGGTTCGCTGGTTGGCGTTGGCACGTGAGCTCGCCGCTTCCTTGCTGGCGCGGTTCTGCCTCCGGGACAGATCGCTGAATTTGTCCGCCATCTTTCGCGCCCGCCCGATCTTGGAACGGAGTCGTGCCGGCGTGAGGCGTTTCACCGCCGGCGAGAAGCTGGACTCGACCAGCTCCATCTCGGCCTTATTGCAGACTTCACGTGCCTTCGCCATCGAAACGGCCATCATCTCCCCCTGTCGAAGTTTCGGTTCGGCCCTCGGTCAAGAGCTCGTCGTATGCGGCGCCGAGCAGTAGGTCCCGCGTGAGCCAGTCCGCCAGCGGTGTGTGGTCGGGAAAGCCCGGAAGCGAATCGCGCGCGACCACTTCTTCCCGGCTGGAGCCGGCGGCGATCCCCCGCCGCGCCTCGTCCAGAGCGGCTGCCAGGAGGTCTCGCTGCACGAGTACGTCGTCGGCTGTTCCGGTGACCGGGCGCCGGGGCCGCGCGTGCCCGTACACGTACACGACGTCGCCCGGATGCTGGTCCACCACCGTCTCGACCACCCGGATCCAGCTGCGGATGGAGGCGTCGTTCGCCCGGTCCACGAATGGATGGACGCAATCGAACACCAGATCGCCCATGTGTACGACGCCGGCGCGCCCCGTTCGCGGAGACCTGCCAGAAGCGTTCCGGCGGTATCGGCGAACTGACTGTCCACCACCAGCGTACCGGAATCGTTGATCAGCGATCCGATCGTACCGCCACGCGCGGTGAACACGCCCACGTTGCGGCGGATCTCGAGGAAGCCGTCGCGGGCTGCGAGCGGAAGCCTCCCGCCGAGCCGGACCGCCGCGGCCGCGAGCAGCCGAGGAACCGCTTCCGAGACACAGTCATTCCAGCTCCCGGTGGACTGAGTGGCACCCAGGCGTCCGTTGGCTGGGTCGCGACACTTCAGTGCTCCGTATCCCGGAATCGCTCCAGCATCCCCTCGACCACGGATGGGGTGATCAACGCGCCGACCAGGCGGAAGGGCACTCGCTCGCCGATCACCAGAGCAAGGGTCGGCACCTGCCGGATCCGGCGACGCTCCGCCTCGGCCTCCCCCTCGGGCTCATCGATGTCCCACTCGTCCAGCGGCAGTTCCGCAGCCCTCGCGATCTCTCGCGCCACGGGTCCCTTTACCTGGCACACGCCGCACCAGGGTGCGTGGAAGAAGACGAGGCGCACAGTGGAGGACGGCTAGCGCCCCGCGCCGGGGAACACCACCAGGCTTTCCTGCCCCGATCGGCTCACTGCGGCGACACCGAAGAAGAAGTTGTCGATCACCACGTTCTCCAGGGTGTGCTCGGTGACGTTGCCCACCCACCGCGAGTGGGTCCACTCGGCGGCCGCCGGCTCACGCCAGTAGATCCGGTAGCCGGCGAGGTTCGGGGACGGCACGGCCTCCCAGCGGAGCGTGGTGTGCGGCTGCACAGCGCCGGCGATCCGCACGTTACCCGGGCTCGCAGGTGCCCAGGCGAGCGACGCGAGTGCGGCGGCGTTCAGTGCCGTAATCCGGGTCGCGTAGGGAAAATCCACCGCATCGGCCACGTCGCCGTAGTGAATTCCGTTCTCCACCCGCAGGTCCTGATGCTGGCGGGTGTAGTCCTCGTGCGTCTCGCTGATGCGGACGGCCGGGAAGCCGCGCAGGAAGAAGGGCGTGTGATCGCTGCCGCGGCCGAAGCGATCAAGCCGATAGATCAGCTGCATCTCCAGTGTCGGGAGGTACTCATCGGCGATTCGCACCAGGTAGCGGCCCAGCTGCCGTGACGGCACGTCCAGCTCCCCACCGGTGGACATCACCCGGCGAAGGTCGGCCTCGCTGGCGTCCGGACGCAGACCCGGGGCGAACACGCGGGCGGTGGTGTTGTCCACCAGTCCCGTGATCCCGCGGGAGTTGCCGATGATGTCGTTGTTGAGCACCGCCTCGATGCGCCATCCCTCTCGAAGCGCGTGCTCGGCGAGGATCTCTCCCCCCAGCAGCCCCTGCTCCTCCCCCGCGAGAGCCGCGTAGACGATGGTTCCGTCGAAGGTGTAGCGTGAGAGGAGGCGGGCGGCTTCCAGCACCGCTGCCGTGCCGGAGCCGTTGTCGTTGGCGCCGGGTGCGTCGCTGACTGCGTCCAGCACGTCCGTGACGCGTGAGTCGTAGTGGCCCTGGATGATCACCCGCCGGTCCGGCTCCGTGGTGCCCCGCTGCACGGCGACGACGTTGACGATGTTCACTTCCTGGGGAATCCGCGGGTGGGACCCGGCCGGAAGGACGTCGGACACGTACATCACCTCGAGGCACCCACCGCATGCAGCGGCGATCCGCTGGAACTCGGCGAAGATCCACCGGCGCGACGCTCCGATTCCGCGGGTAGCCGAGAGCGTATCGGCCAGCGTATGCCGCGTGCCGAACGCCTCCAGCCGCCGGATGTCGCTCTCCACCCGGGCGGGCGACGCGGCGGCGACGATCTCGTGGATCCGCCGGTCGGCCGCCGGTGCGGCGACCAGATCCATCATCTGTGGCGCGGCCACCGGTGCGGGCATCGGGGCGACCGGCTGCGGAGCGCCGACCGGAGCCTGCACGGCGGGCGCGCAGCCCGCCACCAGGAGGAGAGGGACCGCGAGCAGGATCCTGATCTTCGTCACGAGCAACCTCACTTCTTGAGCGTCTGTGCGGGTGGACGCCTGAACATGCAAAGTGGAGAGCGGCGGCGCCAGCGGGACCCGGTAGGGGCGTGTACACCGCCCTGCGCGTTTGCGCCGCGAGACACCCGGTTCATTCCGCCACCCCAGTTCCGTGCGAACCCGCCGCGTCAGGTGTGTGCGGGTCTACCGTCGCGAAGCCCGGCGCCGCCGATGGGAATGGTTTCGAAGCGCTCCCCGAAACCCGCGATCATCGGTCGCCCACGCGTGATCGCTGCCTGTACCTGCGGGAGCGACAGCGATGCAGTATGGCTCTCGCGGCTGTCCCAGACCTCGGTGATCCAGAGCGAGTTCTCGTCCTCTGGATCCCGCGCGACCACGTAGCTGAGGCACCCTGGCATCTCATCCGTACCCTCGATCAGTACCTCAGCGAGAGAATCGCGCTGCCCCGGGACCGCATTCATCCTGCCGATCAGACCGTACATCCAGTGCTCCGGTGATGTGTGACCGGCACGTGGCCGGGGGCGCGGTACAGAGCCCGTTCAGCCCGCCGTGGCGAGCGCGGAGAGTGAGTCCTTGAACTCCTTCATCAGCCCGCCCGCACCGCCGGCGGCGTCGATCAGAGAGTCCAGAAGGACGTCGATGGCGTCGAGCACCCGCTTCAGCCAGGCGCGCGCCGAGAGCGGGTCTGTAACGCGGCTCCAGGAGCGCGTTATCGCGTCCAGCACTCGCAACTTGAAGCGAAGCGGCCGGCCGAGCAGCCCGTGACTTCGGAGACGAGGTCCGGTAACCGTACTGATGGCCTGCCCGAGATGCACCGCCTCCCGCTGCACGTCCTGCTCGAACGTCGCGATCGCCTCATCCCGCAGCGAGGGATCGTCTTCCCAGAGGAACAGGAATCGGTCGTCCTCGAGAACCCGCCCAAGAAATCCGGTCGCGAGTTCGACGAAGGCGCGGAGCGCATCCGGCCCCGGATCGGGGTCGCGGACCAGATCCTCGAACCATTGATCCATCCATCACCTCTCGACGGAAGTCATTCCCGCTCGCCCGACGTTCAGCGGGGCGGCAGGATCCAGTGGATGTAACCGCACCTCGCGCAGATGTAGCACCTGGCGCTCGCATTGGCCCAGTCGAACCCGAAGAAGGTCGCGGCGCGGGTGTTGAGCTGGGCGGGCCGCTCGACGAACGCGTCGTGACTGCAGATCTGACAGGAGAGCGGCTGGCCGTTGATCGTGGCCGGCTTCGCGCCGCCGGGCGGTAACCTCGACATCTCGGCTGGAGGACGGGGTGGATGGATGGCTCGTTGCATCCCGGCGCATGGCACCGGCCAGGTGCCGGATGACCGGCGCCATTCCGACGCGGAACAGGAGGATGCCCCGAACCCGGAACATGCCCCCGGGGACTCTCGCTCGCAAGCATCCGGATGGTCCCGACCGCCCGCTGCACCGACCGCGCTCCAGCATCCTCTGCGCCTCCCGAACCGCGGCTCCCGGCGACGTTAGCGACGGACGTGCTCCATCATTTTCCCGATCATCCGATCGGCGGTCTGCGCGTAATCTTTCTGGTACTTCTCCAGGAGCTCCCCGCGGCTGGTACGCTTTCCCTTCGCCTGCATTTCCCATAGCACGGAGAGGGTCCCGAACGGTGGCACCAGCACACCCAGGGCGTTGAAGAAGTTGCACAGATGACCGATCACGTGCTGGGCACCGTCCGAGTCGCCGGTGATCACGATCCCCCCGACCACCCCGTCCAGCGGCGACTCCTCGCCCTCGAGCACACGATCGTGCAGCTCGTCCAGCCGCTCCACCACGCGCTGGATCAGCGAGGAGTGATTGTCCCACCAGATAGGCGTGGCCAGCACGAGGATATCGGAGACGAGAATCCGCTGCAGGATCGGCGGCCACTCATCCCCCGGCCCCACGTTCGAGTAGGTGCCCGGCGGGATCTCATGATCCACCAGCTTCACGACTTCGCAGGCGATCCCCTGCCGCTCCATCCGCGAGACCAGGAAGTCGCAGAGCGTCTCGGTGTTGGAGAGGCCACTTCGCTTCAGCGTACCCAGCAGGATTGTGGCGTTCATGTGTCCGATGGCTTCACGGGAGGCAGGGATCCGGATCCCCCGAATCGGGATCGTACGCGGCTGCCCTGCGGGCGATCGGCACGTGGTCTGCCCTGGCTATGGCGAGGCACTTCTCACTTCCCTGGAGACCTCATGCACGAACCATCCCGCTCCAAACAGCTGGACGACCTCTACGCCCTCGTGGACAGCATCGAAACCGCAATGTTCACCACCCGGCGGTCGGACGGGCGGCTGGTATCGCGCCCGATGGCGACGCAGAAGCCGGAGCCGATCGCCGACCTCTGGTTCGTGACGGACGTGGAATCCAGCAAGCTCGACGAACTCGAGCACGATCCGCACGTGAACCTGGGGTACTTCGACGCGGATCGGTACGAGTGGGTATCGGTCAGCGGCACCGCAACGGTTTCGACGGATCGCGACCTGATCCGGTCGCTGTACAAGCCGGACTGGCGCGTCTGGTTCGGTAAGGAGGACGAGGTGCGGGATGGCGGACCCGACGATCCGCGTCTGGCGCTGGTACTGGTGGATGCCGACAGCGTCGTCTACATGAAGCGGGAGAAGCCGAAACCGGTGGTGCTCTTCGAGGTGGCGAAAGGGATGATTACCGGTGACCGTCCCGACATCGGCGAGGTGCGGCGGGTGGAGATGGACTGACCCACGGGGGAGCGGATCAGACCGCGTCGCCGGCCCCGAGCTGCCGCTGCACCATGGCGGCGGCGTGGTCGGCGACTCGATCCATCTGCTCCTCGCGCCGCTGCGCCCAGCCGGGGAGCCGTACCGCGTTGGCGAGCAGCGCCGCAGCGCCGGAGCCGCCGATCATCCACGGAACGAAGACCGAACTCGCCAGCTCACCGGAGAGGAACATGGCGCCGAAGGCGACGGCGCCCGTGACCACGCCGGCGACGCCCAGTGCGTTCAGCGATGCCGCGTCCCCCTTCCGGGTGCCGAGCCGCAGCCGGTATCCGCTGTCGGCGCGCTCCACCACCGCGTGCAGGTTGCCGTTGGACCACTCGCGCGGGGCGCCGGGGTGCGAAAGCCGGCCGCGGGCGCGGAAGGTGCTCCGCAGCTTGGAGACGAGTTCCTCCCACTCCTCGTCCGTCAGCGGGCGAGGCAGCGGCACCGCCCGTCCCACCTCAACGGGAAACCCGAAGGAGGTGCGGCGGGGATAGCGAACTGGACGGAGCGCCAGCGTGGCGGCCGCGCGAACCACGGCGGCCGGCTCCACTCCTACCTCGCGGCCGATCTGCTGGAGCTCCTCCAGCGTGAGACCCTGGTGTTCGGCGGAGCGCGGCGCATCGGCCGCCCGCTGCCGGGTGGCCAACTCGAAGATCTCCCGGATCTCATCCTCGCCGTACCTGCGCGGTTCGGTCATGACCGTTCGATGGGTTGAGTGCGGGAGGCCGACTCCGAGGCATCGCGCGCGGTGGGGAGCGAGCCATCTCGACGCAAGCTAAGCGGTTCACGGGCCGCGCACCACGATGCACTTTCGCTTCCCGTCCGCGACCTGTACCCTCCGATACGGAACGCGTCGCGTTCGGGTTTCGAATCCCCTCACCCTTCCGATCATGACCGATCTCAGCACGCTCGTCTTCGCCGACCTGGAGCGGGAGCTTCAGGCGACCCGCCGCGTCCTGGAACGCGTGCCGGACGAACACTTCGGCTGGAAGCCGCATCAGCGATCCACCCCCATCGGCGAGCTCGCGCTTCACGTCGCCCTGACCACCGCCGTACTTGCACAGGTTGCCACCCGCGATGAGATCGACTTCGCGGCCGCTGCCGCGCCTCCATCGGTCACCCGCACGGCGGAAATCCTGGAGATCTTCGACGCGGGTGCGGCGAGCGTGCGGGAGCGGATGGAACGGGCGAATCCGGAAGATCTGATCGGCACCATCACCCTGCGGGCGGGTGACCATGTGATCATGACCGCGCCGAGGGTGCTCGCGGTGCGCTCGTTCGGCCTCAGCCACATCGCGCACCACCGGGGTCAGCTCACGGTGTACCTGCGGCTGCTCGACATCCCGGTTCCGAGCGTGTACGGACCCACCGCGGACGAACCCTGACGGCCGCTCTGCTTCGTGACGCCGCTCAGTTCGCGGCCTTCCGCCTGTGGCGCATCCGTGGTTGGCCATCGCCACCGTCATGCGGTGGTCGGCCGCGATGCGCTGCAGCTTCTCCCGGTCACCCTCCACGTCGCAGGGGATCACGAACATGCTCGCAAGACCCCCCGCGCTCCCCCGCGCCGTGCTCCTTCAATCGGAGGCCGGCGGCCCCTGCGTGGACGGCGCGATCTGGCGGATTGCGCCGAGGTGGTACGCGAGGTGCGCCACGCTCGCGATCAATCCATTGAGTTCCATCTGGTTGACCTCGCGCGGTCGCTGAAGCGCCTCTCGCCACCGATCGCCCTCCTCCCCCAGCGCTTCCAGACGCTCCCGCCATTCCGTCTCACGCACGGTCCCGCGACGCCAGCTCGCCGCGTAGTCCGCATCCGGGTACGGGATCTCCCCCCGCTCCAGCGGTTCAGCAGCTCGAAGCCATAGCGGAGGTGATCCACGTGCGCCGCGACCGAGGCCCCGCCGGCCGGCGCTGGGCGCGATGCCGTCCCGGCATCCAGCGCTTCCAGCGAGCGGAGCAGCCCCGCGTCTCCCGGGTTAAGAAGCCAGGCGGATTCCGCTGGCGGGCCGTCCAGAATTTCCGTCAGCAGCTCGGAAAGCGCACGTCTCAGCGATTCGTCCATTGTACGTCCTCCAGGACCGTAGGGTTCTCAGAAAGGAAACGAGGAATCCGGCTCGGGCACCGGGCCGACGGCGATGTTGAAGGGAGATTCGAGCAGTGGCGTCGCGCAGCGGCTGCACCGGGGGAACGCCGCGAGCGAATACCTCCCGCCGCACTCGCACGGATCCGGCGCCAGATCGCCATCGTGTCGATCCGCCAGCGCCTGCATCTGATCCAGCAGGGCGGGTACCGCGGCGGATCTCCGGAACTCCAGCCCCAGCTGCTGGATCCGAAGCACCAGATCCCGTCGCTCCGGCGAGCCGTACGCGCTAAGCAACGGCCTGGACCGGTGACAGGAGGTGCAGTTCATCTCCCAGGTCCCCGCGCCCATTCCGTACGCCTTGGGAGAGGTCCTTTCCAGCGCTCCGCAACCGGCACACTCGCGCCGTCCGCCCACGGTTGACAGCTCCAGATGGCGAGCAAACTCCGGGTCGGTTTCCGCCTTCCGTCGTGTCCACTCGCGCCCCGCATCCGAGTTGATGCAGTGGAGGTGCATTCGCACCCCTTCGTAGAAGATGTCGTCCACAAGCGGGTCGGCGTGCTCGGCGGCCCCTCCGCAGAGAGCGCAGCTGTCCGGCGAGGTGGTGGTCATCGGGTGGTCGGGTGAGGCAGGGGGATGGTCCCGGCCGTTGGCGCCACAAAGCGGCCGAAACGTGCCGATGCGCAACCGACAACCTACTCGGCGACACCGCCCATCGGCCAGGCACGTCGGCCGGCAGTGGAGCTGTCAGAGAGCCCTGAGGTGTGCGCGCCGGCTCACTCCTTCTCGTGGATTCTGCCCAGCAGCTCCTGATCGGACAGGTCACCGTCCTGGATCTCCCTGGGCACAGCGAGCACCTCCGTTGATCGTTCACTCTGCGGGTCGCCCGCGGTTATGCGAATGTCGCACCAGAACGTGGCGGAGGGTCGCCGGCTTGCCGCACGCTGCAGGATCAGGCCGGCCGGCTCCCGACGAATACCTCCGACGAGACGGGATGATCGGAATGCGGGAAGGCCACGCTCGTCCCGTGGAAACCGACCTCGCCGAGCAGCCGACGGTGTATTCACCCACGTCAACCAGAGCCCGCAGCGGCGTACCCGGACCCCGCGCAACACCTGGCGCGGGCGTGGGATCCGGATGTGTGCCCTCCCGCCGGCATCCGGGTCCCACGCTCGCTCTGGATGACAGCGGTGGGGGGCGCCAAACCGGCTACCCACGTCAGCCAGCGCCCGCCGCGTGCGCGCTTCGCCGGTGGGACACCGCCGATCCGCCGGCACTCCTCCAGAAACATCGGATCCGCGGGCCACGCCCGGCAGGCCGGACCGAGGGGCGAAACGGGCGATCACTCACCCGGGCCACTTCCCCTCTCGCGCATATGAGCTCAGAAGTCCACAACCGGGGCAACGGTAGGTTCCAACCGGGCTTCTTCTCGATGGATCTCTGGTGAAGCCCGAGAAAGCGGCTCAATCGGGGCCGACCGGGTGCCCAGGCCACCGGATACACGACTCCGTATCCATGATCGACGAGATAACCTTCCTCTATCGGAACGGAACACGATGGGCAGGAGGGTGAGATGGCCTCCAAGCAGCTCCTCCGGGTGTGAAATGGTGGACGTGCGCAGGGTAGCAGGGTCCCGGCACGGTGAGCCGGCAGCTGCGCCGAGGTTCCGGAATGCGTGGAAAAGGGGGCGGATCACCCGACGGCTGAGGTCACCCGGCAGGCGACGCGCCGCTGACTTTCCGGTTCAACGATGTTTGATACCGAATGCTCATGCGCCGCTCCTGACCTCGGCGATGACCTCCGCGACGTGCGCGGAAACCGCGTCACAGCAACCCTTTACCTCGACGATCAGATCATTGGGCACCTGGGCCACTCCCTGGGTGCTCACCCGGACCGTCGTTTGTCCCTCATGGTCCGCGCAATTCACACCGCGCAGAGCGGCGCGCAGCCGGTCGGCCATGCCCTGCGCCAGCCCGTAGGAGAAGGAGTCCTCGTTGAAGTGCGTCGCAACGTCCACTCGAATCATCTGCCGTACACCGGGAGGAGAGATCGGAACGCCGCCCACGGGCGGCATGGGAGCCACAACGGCGGTTCATCGAGCACCGGAACCCCGCACATCCCGAACCGTCGTCGCTACCGCTTCTTCCGCGGCACCGGCATCGGCAACGCGTCCGCCGTCGCCCGGAGCACCGCCGCGAGCCGGTGCCGATCGTCGAGCAGTTCGTTGAGCATCAGGTGCGGGCGCGCGCCCGGATACGGGGAACCACGGGGAGGATCGGTGAGCAGCGCGGATCCGCCTTCGGTGGGCTTTACGAAGAGCTGATTGTCACACACGAGCGCAACCACCTTGCCGTCCAGGTAGATGGCGAACTCGCCGAACATCTTCCGGAACGTCACCTCGCCGGCGCCGCTGGCCTGGTCGCGCACGTGCTCCACGAAATGGAGGTCCGATCCCATGAGTGCGGTGTTCTGGCGGGAGTTTGGGCAGCGATGGTTCGGCCGGAAGGCGCCGATCGGCCGCAACGATGGACCGCGGTGTGTGTCGCCGTTCAGACGACAGGTTCGGCTGCAGTGGCATCCCGGTCCAGGACGAGGTGCAGCGCGTGCTCGGTCGGAGCCGTGCGGCGCACGGAGTAGCCGAGTGCCGGCAGATCGATTCCTTCCAGCAGGTGCTCACCTGAGCCCAGGAGAACGGGTGAAACCGCCAGGTGGATCTCGTCGATCCAGCCGGCCTGTAGATACTGCCGGATGACCCCGACACCACCGCCGATGCGGACATCGGCGCCTCCGGCCGCCTCACGTGCCCGGTCCAGAGCAACGTCCAGACCCTCGGTCACGAATTGAAAGGTGGTGCCGCCCTTCATCTCCACCGGCTCCCGAGGATGGTGGGTGAGTACGAAGACCGGAACGCGATAGGGCGGCTCGTCACCCCACCACCCCTTCCATCGGTCATCGGGCCAGGCGCCGCGAAGGGGCCGAACATGTTGCGTCCCATGATCCAGGCGCCGACGCCCTCCATCCCCGCCCGGGCGAACTCGTCGTCCGTCCCCGCCGTTCCGTCGGGCTGGCCGAGCATGCCCTGGAAGGTGGCCGTCGGGAGGAGCCAGCGATGCAGCCGCGAGCCGCCGACACCGAGCGGGTTCTCCAGGCTCTGTTCCGGCCCGGCGCCGAAGCCGTCGGTGGAGATTGTGAAGCCGCTGACGCGAACCTTCGGCATCGAACTCCTCCTGGGGAGCGGGTTTCCGGGATGCGAGCGGTCACCGGTCGAGCATCACCGGAGGCGGTCTCCGGCCGGCGGCGCGACCGCTACAGCGGCTTGTAGATCGCCATGTAGGCGGCCAGGCCGGCGAGAGCGGGGACCACCAGGAGCATGGGTGCGGCGGCCCGGGGGAAGCGGTAGGGCAGCGCCGCAGCCCCACCGAGTGTGACCCAGATGATCAGCTTGGCCCAGATCCAGCCGGGAAAGCCCGCGCCGTGCATGATTCCGAGGCGCGCCAGCATGCCGAAGCCCCCGAGGAGGATCAGGAAGAGGCCGAGGCCGTGGAGAACCATGATCGGGCGGCGCCCGCCCCTCGTGCGGTCACCTGCGGTCGCCGCGGCGGAGGAGGCGAGGCCACCGAGACCGACCATCAACAGCGCCAGCCCGATGATGTGGAGCAGGTTGTAGAACTGGTACGAGAGCATCTTTCCAGGGCCTGAGTTCGGAACGGGGAATCTTCACATGTGGCGCCGCCCGGCGTGGCGGACGGGCCCGGCAACCTACCCCCCATCGCCCTCGCGCGGTAGGTCCATGATGATGATCCAGTTCGCCGGTCTGCCCACAGGCCGGGGACCGGTCAGGTCGGCCGGCTCTTCGGGGTCGGCCAGAGCCGCGCGTACTTCTTCCGGTATCCCGCATCCTTCTCCGTCTCGATCAGAGCGGCGGCGGCCGCAGCCACCGCGGGATCGCCGCTCTCCTCCCAGATGCAGCGGAACGCCTGGATGATGTCGAAGCGGATCAGCGTACCGTTCTTCTCCGTCTCGCACTCGCGAAACCGGTCCTTCAGCAGGCGGATGAGCCGTGCCCGCTGACGTTCGCCGGCGACGCCGGCCTTCCAGAGCGATTGCATGCAATGCCGGGCGGTGACGAATCGCTCATCGCGTGTCACCGCCACCAGCGCATCCAGGTCGTCCATGATGCGTGCATGCGGATCGCTGTGCCGCGCCAGATTGCAGAGGAGCTGCGCCGCGATCGCGCGGACGCGATTGCTCCGGTGTCCCAGCATGCAGACCACGTCGGACCAGACGTCGTACGCCCAGGTCACCGGCTCCCGCGTCGCCTCCATCATCTCCGAGAAGGCCGCGTTCTGCTCCTCGATGCGATCGGAGCGGATCATCGCCAGTGCCTCGCCAGGGGTCATCTCACACTCTGTTTTCGTTGGAATTCACTCCGGAAGCCGGGCGAGGAGGCGGATGTCGCTCCACCCGAAGTTCCCGCTCGTCGCATCGTCGTCGCATCGTCGTCGCACCGCACCGCTCCCGCCGCGCGCCATGCACCCGCGGAAGGGTTTCGCGGATCGGCGGAGAGCCACTTGGAGCTGATCCCGGCGGCGATAAATCGCCGCGCCACCCGGCCGACCTCGCGGCTGCCGAGCCCGAGCCGCTGATACTCCCGCAGCAGATGGACACGGCTCGGTTCGCCCTCGTACTGCGGATTGTCGCTCCGGTTCGCCTGAGCCGGCGTGCCGGCCATGGACCCGTCTTAGGGCCACGATGGCCCGACCACGAGCCGGTACGCCACCAGTTCCACCCGGCCCAGCCCACCGGACTCGAGCCCGTAGACGCGTTCTCCCGCGGCGGCGCGGAGACGAACGCCGGGCGGCGCAGTGAGCTCACCGAGGTACCCACCGTCCGGAGCGAAGAGGTCGAAGGTGCCGCCCTCGTTGCCGTGAACCGGGGTGAGCTCGTCGTCGTCCAGCGTGAAGGGACGGTCCCGCTGGACCCAGAGAGCGCCGTCGGCACCCGGGAAGAAGTGGCCGAACGCAGCCGGGTGTGGAGGCAGGGCTTCGCGCAGAAGCCCGGCTTCCACCTCGTGCACCCCGTCGCCCCGCTCGCGTTCGGACAGCGGGAGCGGCGGCGTATCGCGGCATACGATGCGTACCGTATCGCCCCCCGCATCCATCAGCGTGATGCGGTACTCGGCGTCCGCACCTCCCACGGCGAGCAGGCCGCCCGAGCCCGTAGCGCCACGAAGGCGCGGCCAGGCGGGCACCGGAACCCGGGCACGCATCGTGGACCCGAAGAGCCGCGCCGGGGCAGCGGCGAGAGTGTCGGGGATCGCCGCGTGGGGCGGAAACCGCCAGATGCTCCACTCGCTCTGACCGGGATCCCGGGCGTCGTCACGGAACGGAGGCAACGGTTGAAAGAGCACTGTCCCGTCCGGCAGGACGCCCGCCCAGTCGAGTCCTCCCTGAACCATCGTCTCCTGGAGCATCGAGCCGGGAACAGGGATCTGGCCGAGCAGCCCGCCGGTGGAGTCGGTGGCGAGCACCACCGAGGCGCCCAGATCGAAGATGCGGAGCCCCCCATCCTCCATCCAGGCGACCGCGACCGGCTTGGCGAGCGTATGCCCGATGGGCCAGCTGACGGGAGCCGTCCCATCGGCCGGGAACACCAGGACCCGGTCCATCTCGAAATCGGCCAGGGCGAGTTGCCCTCCGGCCGACGCCGCCAGAGACGCGGGGAACCCGATCCGGGCGCCATCCCCTTCGGCTGCAGCGCGCCAGACCTCGTGAAGAGACGGGGCGAGACCGGATGCTTCCCATGCTCCCCCGCGGCCGGCCACCCGCACCCGCGGGTCTGTGGAATCGCACGCAAGGACTGCGTCCACGCGCTCGCACGCGGCGAGGGTGGAGCAGGCGAGCACGATCAGAACGACGGCGACGCGGAGCTGGTGCGATCTCATGAAAGCAGGCTCTGGTGTTCAGGCAGGCAGGAGCCATCCACGACGGCCAGGGACGTTTCGGAGCGCTCACCGGGCGCCACGGGTCAGGCGAGCACGTCGCGGATCGAAGGATCGCTCGCGAACTGCGCCGCCGCGAACGGGCAGAGCGCGATGATGCGTGTACCGGTCTCTCGCGCCCAGGATACCGCCGCATTCAGCAGAAGGCGTCCCACACCCTGCCCTTTGAGCGACGGATCCACCTCGGTGTGATCGATGATCACCAGCGTGGCGTTGGCGCGGCTGTAGGTCATGCGGGCCAGCGGCTGCTCAGCATCCGGGAACAGGAAGCTGCCGCGCGTCTCCGCTTCCTGGTGGACGAACTGCCGATCGTGAATCTGTTCTGGCTCCATGGTCCGCGAGCTGGCTGTGGGGGAGTGGAGGCGAGTTGCGCGGTCCCTGGCTGCCGCGCGCCGGGCGGCCACGTCTGCAGCGCACCGGGGTGAAGCGGCGAAGCTGACGGCAGGTCACTTCGATCCTGCCGCCTTCAGAGTAGATCCGACCCGTACCCGGCACAAGGCAGTCGTCGGTGGCCTGCCGCCACACGGTCCGGTCCACCCGCTCCACGGCGATGACCATCGGGAACCAGTGGTCCTCTACTCGATGTCGGCGGCTGACCCGGCAGGCGAGCGCGAGCGGGGGCCCGATCCGAACGGTGTGTTCGATGTTCATCCGGGAGGAACAGCGATGGGGTGAAACCGGGCACCCGGCACAGCGGCCATCGCGGCCGGATCAGAGCAGCGCGCGCCACGGCGGGGACGCGGCGACGGCATACAGCTCGCCGAGATGCTCGATCGCCTGCCGGAACGACTCCACGTCGCCACCGGAGGCGCATCTCACCGCCCACCCGATTGCATCCACCTCCAGGTACACCTGCATCCGCTGGAGCAGCGATGCCCGGTCGTCCGCGGGATACCGGGCGAGGCACCGGCCCAGAAAGTCGAGACCGTAGTCCGCGAAGATGTAGGCGAAGTCCCAGGCGGCATCCCCGATCTGCACGTCGCCGAAGTCGATGATTCCCGTGACCCGGGATCGGCCGGGGTCGTACAGCACGTGACCCGGATCGAGATCGCCATGAAGGAGGACCGGTCGGATCTCTCCCTTCCGACCCTGACGCTCGGCGGTAGAGAGCGATCGCAGCGCAGCCTCGAGCAGCCGGGAATCCAGATGTCCCGACAGCGTCTGCCGCGCCGCGTCACGCAGGCGTTCTGCGCGCGCCCCCATCGAGAGCCGCGGAACCGCACACGTCGCTGCCGCATCCAGGTCCAGTGCGTGCAGAGCCGCGAGAAATTCCCCGACCTGACCCGCGCAGTGGCCGCGGTCAGCCATCGCCATCCCCGAGTAGAGCTCCTGCGACAGCGGTGGACCGGGTACGATCTCGTGGATGGTGATGGCCGGCTCCGCACCCGTTGCAGGGAAGTACTCCGGCCGGGGAACCGGCAGCGGGAGGTGCGCCGCGATCCGTGGCAGCAGGCAGGCTTCCCGACGGATCGCCTCCGCGGCTTCCGCGTGCCGGGCGATCCGCACCACGTGCGAGCGGTTCACCAGAAAGGCGTGGCAGAAATCCCCATGGCCGATCGGCTCCACGTCGCCCCCGAGGCCGATGCACCGGCGATGGAGCAGAGTGGCCACCGATTCGGGAGTGGGCGCGACAGTCATGATCACCCCGATCCGTGCCTGCATGGTCGCGGTCTGTTCGTCGCCGATGTATATGGGTCGGGAATCGCCCGCGGGAACACCGAACACGCGCAGTCACTCTGCGTCCAGCTCCCGTTCCCCGATGAGGGCCGGCCGCCCGGAAGCCGCGCCGGGGTCACCGGGTCTCACGCTCGTACACCTCGCCCTCGATGTCGTGCAGCTTCTCCTGCAGGTACGCCGTGGCGTCTCGCACACCCTGGTTGTACACCGGCGGGCCGAGCTCCCGGCCCCGCTCGCGCCGCTCACTCCCCGTCCCGACGGGTACCGACCCCCGCTCAGCCCCCGGCGCCCCGGCCGGAGGTCACGATCAGCAGACCCATCGCCAGCAGCGCCCACACCGCGCCCGTCAGCGGTCCGGACACCCGCGACCCCGCGGGGAGAGCACCCGTGAGGCAGAGGCAAACGAGCGCCGCCGAGATGCTGATCCCGCCAAGGTGCTGGTACGCATAGCGGTCGGGAGTCCCGGAATTCCACGCGATCAGCCAGTGAACCAGGAGAGCGGTGCTGACCAGGGCCAGGAGGAGGAATCCACCCCGGAACAGCCCTGTGAGGTGCTCCGGAATTCGTCTGCGGACGATGATCATGAGTCGAGGCGGTGGGATGAGAGAGAATGCCTGCAGATCCGGCCGGGCGATTGCGCACGCTCGATGCCGAGCCCCGCGTGCAGGCGGGGCGCGAAGCAAGTGGATCCTCTGGATACGGCTGTAACCGCACGCCACGATCACGACGGGAATGGCGGCGGTGCTCGCACGGGCCACGGATCGACGGCTTCCCGGGCAAGGATCCCGCTGTCGCGGAGCCTCAGTGGTGCAGGAGACCCGGCCAGCAGGCGCCATCCGGCGCATCGAAGGTGACTGAAAGCACCGCGGCCGCGATCGGTGCCACATCGGCCAGCGAGATCAGCGGTGCGACCGCACCCGGCTGAAACCCGGCCCCCGCCCCGATGAAACCGGTGTTCATCTCCGGAAGGTCGGGATGGTGACCGTGGGTCATCCCCGCATTGGGTCTGATGGGCTCGCCATCCGCGCCATCCTCGAATTCGAAGCCATCGGTGGCGGTGAGGGCGAACGCCGCATCGGGATCGGCGCCGAGCCGCCGCAGCTCGTCGCGTTCAACCAGTCGGAAGGCCCGACGGGTCGCGGCGGGCAATCCGTTCAGGGTCTCCCGCACCCGCCGCTCCACCCGGTTGGCGTCGGAGAGGCCCCTCCGGATCCGCAGAAATGCCGCGCCCGCCTGCGCGTGGAAGCTCGCCGACCAGCCGGGAGCGGGTTCAGCCCGCCGCAGGCCCGCCCCCGCAAGCCAGACATTGGGCCTCAGCTGGGTATGGATGGACGCCATCCCGTGATCTCCGGCCACGATGATGGCGGTACGATCCCGCAGCCCGATCCGCTCCACCGTCTCCACGATCTGGCCGACCGCTCGGTCCGATGCGGCGAGCGCCCGGACCTTGCGAGGATGATCCCACCAGCCGGGCTCCTGCATCACCTGCGTGGTCGGCTGCGTGCGCAGCATCAGCAGCGTCGGGCGGTGCCGCTCGAAGAGGTAGGAGGCGATGTCCCCCATTCGGTCCGCGCTGGTGATCACGCTGTTGCCGAATGTCTCCGGGCGGAGCCGCCCGGTGGCTTCCCGCTCGATCTCCTCCCAGAGCCCCTCCGGTCGCGAGGCCTCGCGCTTGGCCGCCAGCGCGCGCTCCTCTCCGCCGCCGGGCCAGATGTCCGGGATGCACCAGTGAATGTCCGCGCCAGCCGTCATCGGCCAGCCGATGGCCGCGGTGGTGCCGCCGGCCTCGCGAACGGCGTCCCAGAGGGTGCGGACGCGGATCGCGCCCGCATCGAAGTGCCACACGCCGGACGCGCCGGTCTCCTCGTCGAAGGTGCGGTTGTAGTGGACGCCGTGTCGGGCCGGGAAGGCGCCGGTCGCCAGCGTGGTGTGGCCGGGGTGCGACGAGGAGGGAAAGATGCTTCTCACCGCGCTGGCATGTGCGCCCTCGCGGCGGAGCTGCCGGAGCGTGGGCGCGGGCCAGCGATCGTCCAGATAGTACTCCGGGCGCAGCGCGTCCACGGAGATCAGGATCAGGTGGCGCGTGCGCGACTCGCCTGGTTGCGGCATGCTGAATCGGGCCGGAGAGTGGCCGGAGCGCGGCGTGCGGTCCGTCCGGCGGGGGTCTGGCAGGTCACATGCCGCGGTAGCCGCGGCATGTGACGCGCGGAGAGTGGCAGAGACGCGGTCCGGAAGCGCTCCCGCCCCCGATCGCGCAGCGGCCGAGAAGCCAGAGTAGGGCTGCGGACGCGGTCGTGACGATGGTGATCACCGAGCCGATGAACTCGATCGCCCGGCGCGCCGACCAGCGCCATGATCTCGTCCCCGGCCCCCTCGCCGACCCGAATCGGCGCCCGCAACTCCATCTTCATCCCCACCCCGCCGCGCGACACCATCCCACCGTCCAGGAAGAGGCGCTCACCGGTAAGGGGACTGTTCTCGAACCTGATCTGGTGCCCGCGATACACGACCTCCCACCGCTGGCGGATCGAGCCGGCGACCACCAGGCCCACGACGCCCGCAAGCAGCGCCACGATGGACAGCGCGCGGGGCACGTCGCCGGCCATGTAGGTGATGAAGCCCACGGTTACGAGCATTGCGCTCCCGCCGACCGCAGCGAGCTGCAACCGGCGAACGCTGCGATCGGTTACATCGAGGATCCTGTTCATGTTTCCGTGGAGTCGTGATGCATCGGGTGAAGGGGCGCTGGCTCGATGGAGCCGGCGGGCAGTGGGCCGGCTGATGCTGGTGGTGATCGTCGTCGCAGCCGGGATCACGTACCCGGGTCGGGGCAGCGGCTGCGAGCGAGCGGGAAATGGAACGTACGTCGCTGCTCCCCGATCAGCCCATCGATGGCCGCGTGGAGGCTGTCGGGCGTCGCCAGCCGGTACGTCACCCGTTGCGGAAAGTCGTGGCCCTCGTTGGCGAACACCACGCTCCCGGAGCCAGTCTCCACCGCGCGGAACTCGGTAGGTGCGCGTCCGGATGGCTGCGCCGCGAAGACGGCGTTCTCACCGTCATCGTCGATGCGCATGAACTCGAACGAGAGAGTCCGTCCCTCCCGGCTCATCCGGGCCATCCCGACGAGGCTCCCACCGAGCGGTGGCATCCAGATCTCCTCGTAGGTGGCCCCTCCCGCCAGAGTGCCACTCCAGCACCCGGCGAGCCAGGCGAAGCGCGCCACCGTGTCCGACCCGATGCCGGGTGTGCCCGGCCCCGGAGGGATGGATACCGCGGCAGGCGCTCCCGACCCTGGACCCGCCGCCAGGGACGGCGCCGGGACGCACGCCAGCGCGCCGAGCACCATCAGCACCGCCAGCGCCCGCGCGACCTGCTGCCGGCACGAGCGGGAGGAACGCGACCGGGCGCATGCGCTCATCTCCTCCCCCCTCATCTGATCTGGCCACCGTCTGATGAAGCGGCGGCACGCCCGGCACCCCGCGGGGCTCCCACGGTGCCGCGATCGGTGACCACTTCGGAGCGCGCGGGTGACACAGGCACCCCCGTGCCGAAGATCCGCGCATCCAGCGAGTACCGACCGCCCCCGATCAGTGCGAAGAAGGTCGCCAGGGCGAGCATGGAAAGCGGCGCGATGTTGGCGCTGAAGGGAAGGCCGACGTGCACCATCGCGATCGCCACGATGAAGTTGACGATCATGACCAGCGCCGCCGCCCGGGTGGCGAGTCCCACGAGGAGAAGGACCCCGCAGATGAACTGCGCGTACACCGAAAGCCAGGCGCTGACGAGCGGGTACGGGAAGCCGTTGTGGGCCAGGAAATCCCGGAACTCGTGCATTCTCGCCTGGCTCAGCACGTTGTCCAGAGTACCCCAGACGAGGATCACCCCGAAGAAGATGCGGAGCAGGAGAACGCCCGCATCGGGCCGCCGCTCCAGCAGTGGGAATCGCGTCGTCCGGGTGTGCATCTGATCGTGGAAGTTCGGGTCGCATGCGGCGCCGGAAAGGTGCGGCGCGGGGTCGGTTACCTGATGATTCGAGATCACGCCGCCTCCGGTCAGCAGGTTTGGCCGCGATCATTCACACTCGACGCACGTGGGTAAGCCATCCCCGTACGATGGCGACGAAGGCCGCCTTCTTCTCCTCCACGTCCGCGAGATCGGCGAAGGTGACGATCGCCCGGTCCGGCCCGCGCCACTGCAGCAGCCCGTCCGGATCCGCGATCTTCGTGCGAAGCCCGGCATTGGGCCGGCCCTTCGCGCCGAGGTGCATCACGACCTGGAGCTTTCCGCCGCGAAGATGGAAGGTGGCGAAATGGTCTGCCGTGGAATAGCTGGGCGAGTTCCACTTCACCGATTCACGAACCGTCGGATCCACGGCGAGTAGGGCCGTCCTCAGAGCATGTATCGCGTCCGGATGCGGATGTGGCGCGGCTGCGAGCAGCTCGCTCACCCCGGCGTCCATTCCCATCCCCCCCGTCTCCACAGGTGCGCCGTCCTCAGCCTGCATCTGCGTACCTCGCGTTCTCGGCATGGTAGCGGCGCAGCTCCACGCCATCGAGCGGAACCCGGTCGGGGCGGGACACGCCGTTATGGAAACGCCCCGACCCGCTCCCGCACCCAGACAACCCACGGATCGGCGGCTCCGCGAATCTGCTCGTTGAGCGGGGCCAGCGCCTTCCAGTAGGGGGTGAGCTCGTCGCCGGAGCGCTGCAGGATGAGAAGGTACTCCGCGCCGGGGCGGTACTCCCGAGCGTGGCAGTCGCCACCCTGGCCGGAGCCTCTCACCAGGGTGTAGGGGACCGAGAGCGTGTTGAAGTCGTCCCGATCCGACAGCCGCCCGGAAATCCGGATGGTGTCGTCCTCACCGTTACCGCGCAGGCGCTCCACGATGGTGAAGCGGACGGTACGGTCTGCGACGGCTCCATCCCCCGGCGCCTCCGCGATGGCCCGGACGATCATGTCGGCGCTGTCCACGAACTGCTCGATGCGTGCGACCGTGTATCGATGCGATGGCGAATACCGCAGTTCGACAACGGAGCACCTGAGCGGCGGCTCAAGTGGCGGCAGTGCACCACCGTGAAGGAGAGCGACGAGGAGCTGGAACATGATCGATGCGCGGTGAAACGTTGATCCTGCCTTCGACGGATACCGGGACCGGATTGATCAGTGGCGGCTCGCCGCCCGGGCGGCCGAGCTCCCGACCGCTGCCTCCCCCGACTCACTGCTCCCCTGCGACCGTCCCCTCTGCGGTGGGAGCCAGATCTGGACGGCACGGCTCGAACCCATGCCATCGATTTCCCTGAACTGCGCGCTTCGCAGATCGGTGAGGACCCGATCCGCCCAGGGGAGCAGGCGCTCCACCGGATCGGACCGCCCGACCAGGACGAGAACGACCGGAATCCGCGTGGGGACGGTGCCCGGCTCCACCCGGAAGCCGTGATCTCGGGGATCGGATGCCGCAGCCGGATCCGGCACCGGCGTGACCAGCTCCGCACCGTGCCGGCACCCGCCTGCGATCGACACCGGCAGCGCGAGCACGAGCGAGGCGGCCGGCCGGAGTGACGATGCGACCCGCACCGTCACCCCTGCACCAGCGCGAAGTACGCACCCACCGGGTCCTGAATCGCGGCATACACCAGGGCCCCTCCGGAGCCGCGCACCGCGCTGATCACCCGCCCTCCCTCCTTCGGGACCCGCCGCAGGCTCTCGTCCAGATCTCCCACCGGAAGGTAGATCATCCACACCGGCGGGAGTGAAGCATTGGATCCCCGCGCATGGCAGACTCCCGCCATCGGAGATCCTCCCTCGCCGAGCATGTTGAAATCGGCGTACGCGTCGCCGCCGTCCTTCATCGGCACCTCATCCACCGACCAACCGACCACTTCGCGGTAGAAGTCCCGGACCGCGGGCGCATCCGCGACGGTGAGATCGAGCCAGGTGATGCGGCCCATCGTTGCCGCACCGCCGGACGAAGCCGCGTCCGGGATCTGCTCGGCCGAAACGACGGGAATCAGGCCGAAGGCAGCACCGGCGGGATCGCTCAGAACCGCCCACTCGCTCTTACCCTGCGCGTCCCGCGAGTGCATCAGCTCGCGGCCGCGGAGCTCCAGCGCACGGCCTACGCTGGCACCCACGTCGGCAACCTGGATGTGCGGCATCCACTGCAGCGGGAGCCCGGCATACTCCTCCGTCCTCACTCCCAGACCGATCACCGGGATCCCGAGATTGTTCATCAGATCTTCGCGCCACAGCGGATTTTCACCCGTCCCCAGCACGCGCGAGTAGAAGTGAACCTCCCGGTCATGCTCCGGAACGGCGATGTCGGCACTGAGGACGGCACCGGGACGAGCTACGAGGGAATCACTCATGGCGTGGCGGCGGCGGAGTGGACGAGGTGGATGGGAGGATACCTCCCGGATGGAATGTCTCGCGCTGCCCGTTCCCGCGCAACGAACACGGCGGCAAAGCGGCGGTCAGCAAACGTGCTCCATCCAGAGATCACGCAAATTACGCAGAGTGAGCCGCCCGGGCGAGGCACTCCTCGATAATCCGGACAGGCGGGTAGCCACTTCCGTCCGGCAGCAGCGCCGATGGATGCCCGTCCCGCTGGATCCGGTGATCCGCAAGACCCACTGGTAGGACCGGGGGACGTCCTCGTGCTTCCGGGCGGAGCAGACACCGCAACGGCCTGACCCGCAGAGTACGCAGCTTCCCGCAGATCGCTCCGGAGCAGGCGCGCCCGCGATCTGCTGAATCTGCGAAATCTGCGGACAGCAGTTCCTGCGTCGTCAGTCGGGTCCGGGGAGATCTGCGAACTGCAGCACCTTCACGTACTTCACCGCGTCTGGACGGTACCCGGCTCGTTCGTAAATGGCGATCGCTCGCTCATTTTCGGGGAATACGTTGAGGGTGAGGAAGCGATGGTTCCGCCCAGTCGACCACTGCTCGGCACACGCCAGAAGGGCCCGGCCCACACCCATACCCTCGGCCGCTTCATCCACCATCACGATCCCCAGGTGCCCGTGGGTCTCCCGGGTGAAGTAATCCCGGGCCTCCTCGACGAATGCCGCCCCGATCACCCGGCCGGTCGCGTCCTCCGCGACCCAGAGACTGGTACCCGGGAGCGGCGAATCGAAGAACTTCTCCAGCGTCCGGATCTCACCTGCGTCCATTGCTTCCGGCGGGCGGAGAGGTCCCGGCCCGAATGCGCGCAGCCGCGGCACGAGCGCCAGCACGGCATCGCAATCGGCGGCTCGGGCAGCCCGGGTACGAATCATCTCTGCACAGGGTTTTGGCATGAACCGGTGCATGCGAGAGCGCGTGGATCCGCACTCCCGCCTCGAGCGGTCTTCGACAGCGCTGCAGGGGTGGGGCGCACCATCATACGGAACGGATCCACGGGCGTAGCAGCTGTCTGCCGACCGTGAGCCACGCATCCGACTCCATCAGCGCCACACGTGAAAAGGCGACTAGAAGCACCGCCCCACCCACCAGGTAGACGCGTTCGACGGCGCGACGCGTGATGGCGTCGTGGGCGATCGCCATGCCCAGAGGGAGCAGCCAGACGAGGAGAATTGCCCACGGCCCCACGTCCCCCGCAATGCGCGCGGCGGGCGCGAACATCAGAGCGATCGCGGCGAGGATCATCAACCGCTTGTGGAGCTCCTTTCGACGTCGATAGGCGACCCCTGCGGCAAAGAATCCACCGAAGAGCAACATGTCCCCGATCGGGAGGATCAGGAAGCCGGCCGCCTCGTCCAGGCTCCATCTCCCCGCGTTCACGTGCTGAACGGGTGCCACGATGGTGATGGCCCAGCCCATGATCAGCACCAGAACGCCGTGGAAGATCCCCACCCTGCCGAGGCTTCGGTGCGTCGCCACCCTGCGCCTGAAGACGAGAACGACCTGGGTGAGAAGGAGGATCATCCAGGCGGAGAACACCACTGCGTGCAGATGGATGAGCCAGTGAACACCCGCGCCGCGCGTGAAGAGCGTCGAGTAGAAGGGCCAGAAGCCGATCAACACCGTGGCCATCATGACGACAACGATGGCGATGTAGCCCCCACGTGCGAGTCGGCTGGAGCGTCGGCCGGTCTCCACCGACGGCTGGTGCGTGGCAGTCGGGTTCAGGAGGGCTCCGGGGGGCAGAGGGAATATTGCGGAGTCAGGCGGTCAGATGCTGATCGCGGTCGGTCAGCGGCGAGCGCGCGGCTGGCTGGCGCGACGCTCCGGGCACGCCGGCGCACCCGCCGCTGCCACGTTGCCATCAGTGCAGCGGCCGCAGCCGTCCAGAAAATCAGGTCGATCAGCAGCGGCCTCGAGGCGAACCGGTCGATTCCGGGCAGGGCATCGGTAAGGGAGACGGGTGCCGGGATATCGGACGGTTGCACGTTCCCGATCCTCGTCGCGCACCCGATCATTGTACCTGCCGGTCGTACCCGCGCCAAGCGTCTTCTTCTCCCGCTGGACGCACCGGTCCGTGCACGTCGCATCCCGCCGGTGCATGTGCTCCCCCGCTCCGTCCGAACCGCGTCTATGGCATCGGCACCCAGGGCAGCGGCCTGCCTGCGCACCCTGTTGCGCAGCGTGCGCCGCTCATCGACCGTGGACTCCTCGCGAACTCCACTCGAAGGTCGATTCCGAGTACCGATCATCGACCGTGCCGTCCGCGCGATCACCCGTCGGGCCGGGGTTATTCGTCGCTCGGATGGAGGGAAGCGCTCCACTCGTCATCGCCATCGCGATTGACCTCGACCGCCCACGGCCGGCAGCAGACCGGGCAATCCTCCACGTATTCCTGGTGGTCGGCGCCGCCCGTGTCGATCAGCAACTCCACGGGCTCGCCGCAGCACGGGCACTCGAGCGGCAGGGATTCGCTCACCGTCGGTTTCGCAGCCAGGAGGACACGCGCGACGCTCCGATGCGGAAGCGCCCGTGCGGGAGGAATGAGCCAGTGCCGGGCCACGACGTTCTCACCCGATCCAGCACCCGATCAGCTGCGGCGCCCAGGCGACCTTGCCGAGCATCTGGCCCAGCGTCGCTGCGACCACCAGGGTCCCGATGAAGGAGGGCGGGCTCATCGCCGATACGGAGATCAGATCCACCTCCGTGTTCAGGACCGGGATCAGGGATCCGGCGAGGCAGTCGGCGAGCGCCGTGAGCCAGAGTGTGAGGTGCGTCATTCGCCACCCGGCACGGAGCGTGTTGCCGCCGCCGCGGTTCCGAGGGGGAGGATCCGGTCGATCAGGGTGAAGTCCGCGTTCATCAACTGCGCGGCCGGCGCGGGATGCGGCGCGCCGGGGATCTCCGGCAGCCCGGGCGCGATTCCCCGGACGCGGATCGCGGCAACCTCGTCGGGAACGGTGAAGGTAACCTCGAAGCCCTGCTCCGGTGAGCCGTACAGCGAGACGATCGGTCCACCTGATGCGACCGGGAGCGTGCGCCCATCCACCATCACGTCGCGGGCGACGCCCCCTCCGACGGTCGAGAGCACAGTCTGCCATCCACCGGCCACCGGCCGGATGCGAAGACGAAGCAGGCGATCCTCACCGGATGCTTCGATCGAGACCACCTCCACGTCCGGGGCAACCACCGCCACGATCGGAGCCAGGCCGACCCAGCGCTCGGAGGCGATCCCCCACTCCGGCAGGGTGCGCCGCTCCGGAGCATCTCCCAGGAAGTGACGGGTCCACGTGGTGAGCACCGGGTCGGTGGACGTCCAGAGTGCCTCGCCACGCATCGGATTCGATACGTAGTTCACACCCGTGGGCCGCGGCCGCTCGGCGTCAAAGCCGGATCGTGCGAGTCCGCCGAGCAGCGCCACAGCCGCGATGGCGAGGAAGATGGCCGGCGCGGCGCGCCCGAGGCCCGTGCGCACCAGCGCCAGCTGCGGCACGAGCAGGGTGAGCAACAGCGTGAAAACCACCGTGAGGACCACGACGGCATCGAGCGTCAGCACCACCTCGAGCATGTAGATCACCTGCGGCACCACCAGGAGGATCGGCAGCGCGCACAGCGTGAGCAGCACGGCGTGCCCCACCCCGTCCCCCCGCGCTCGTGCGAGCAGCACCGCCATCGTGCACCCCGCGCCGAGGGCCGGCCAGAGGAAGACGTAGCTCCCGCCCGGCAGAACGGCGGCCGACGCGATCGCCAGCGCCAACCAGGTGGCCAGGGGCGCGGCCAGGAGCTCGGCCGCAGTCGCGACCCGCACCAGCCACCCGACCGCCGCCAGCACGACCCCGACCCCCGCCGACACCAGGAAGATCAGATACCAGAGACGGTCGTAGCCGAATGCATGGACCGACGAGGTGTCGGGGAGAATCGCGCGAAGTGCGCTCCACGCGCCGAACGAAGCCGCCGGGAGCACCACCAGGGTACCGACCATGACCGCCAGGCCCAGCGCCATTCCGTTGCCACGAAGGCGCCGCCGCAGAACACCGGCTGCCACGACGGCGCTCCCGAAAACCCCGGCCAGCAGTGCCAGCGGAAGCGCCCATCCGGCCGGATACCGAACCATCCGGATCACCGGCAAGGTGAAGTACACCAGGTCGGGAGCCGCGAGGTCGGTGAGATCCCGGTCCGCGAAGTGGCGTGAGAGCCCCAGGAGGTATCCGCCGTGGTGCTGCAGCGTACGGGCACTCGCGCGCTCGAAATCGTCGAGCGGCGTATGGTAGTGGGTCAGCCCGTGCGCATTGGCCATGTCCATCCCCGCAATGCCCGCGCGCAGGAAGACGGAGAGGTCCGTGTCGTTGGGGATGTACTGGAGCACCGCCGCGGTGAGCGAGTTTGCCGCTGCTCCGACCACGCTCCCCGCGGCCGCCCGGATCAGCTCGCCGCCCTCCGGTGAGGTGCGGATGACGAAAACGGGGCCCTCGTTTCCTCGACCTTCCGCGTTCAGAACGATCGCCGCTTCCGATGCGAGTGGGTGCTCGGCCACGAATGCGGATGCGCCGAGAAGTCCCACCTCCTCCGCATCGGTGAAGAGAACGATCAGGTCGTTCCGCAGCGGTGGTCCCGCCCTGAGCGCCCGCACGGTCTCGAGGATCGCCACCACGCCGTGCCCCGCATCCGTCGCGCCGAAGCTGTGCGGAGCCGAGTCGTAGTGCGAGGCGAGGAGCACGGCGCCGGTGGACGCGGTGCCCGGCAGCCGCGCGACCACGTTCTCAACGTGAGCCGCTCGCCGGCCCCGGAGGTCCGAAACGGCCGTCGTCTGCTGGGTCCCGATCTCAAGCCCCAGCTCCGCGAGTGCCTCGAGCAGGTACTCACGCGCCGCGGCATGCGCCGGTGAGCCTGCGGGGCGAGGTTCACGCGTGATCTCCCGCAGATGATGCCGCGCGCGCTCCGCGGAAAAGAGATGCTCTCCCGCCTCCACGCCCACCGCCGGCGGCGCCACGGCTGCCGGCCAGATGGAAGCCGCCACCGTGAGCAGCAGTGCGACCAGCGTAGCCGCAGCCGCCTGGCGGCGCGGCTCACCGCCAGCGGACCGACTCGCGGTCAATGCTCCCTCTCGACGTAGTACTCGAGGAGAATCATCCCTCCCGGGTACGCCCGATGGTTCCGGAGCGAAAGACGCCGGTGACCCGCTGTAGAAGGAAGGAGCGGGACGCCGCCGCCCAGCAGGATCGGAATGATGGCGGGTTCGACGGAATCGACGAGATCCCACTGCAGCAGCTGCGCGAACATCTCGCCACCCCCATAGAGCCAGATGTCACCGCCGTCTCCAGCCCGCAACGCCCGGATCCTCTCCTCCAGTGCGTCGCCGACGACCTCGACCCCCGGATGGTCGCTCCGGTGGAGAGTTCGCGAGGCCACGATCACCTCCTTGCCGCCGAAGTGCTGACCTGCCGCCGTGACGATCTCATAGGTGCGCCGCCCCATCACGAGCGTATCGAACTGCGCGAAATGCGCTTCGAAGTCGAATGTCGGTTCCGGCGTGATCCAGTTGAAGACGTCGTCGGGTCCGGCGATGAAGCCATCGAGGCTGCACGCGACCTGGTAGCGGATCCTCCTCATCGGTCCTGTTCCAGGATGCTGTACGGGTGGGAAGGCCGCCCGCGCGGCGGCTCTCATGCGGGCCGAGCGGTACGTTCGCCCGCCAGGATGCGTCAGGCCGCGGCAAGAAGCAGCGGCTCGCCCCGGTTGACGACGAGAGTCTGCTCGAAGTGCGCCGCCATGCTATGATCCGCGGTGCGGATCGTCCAGCCATCCGGATCCTCGACGACTCTGCCACTGCCGGCGGCGATCATCGGCTCCAGCGCGCTCATCGGGGCCCCTCCGTGAGAATCCCATCCGAGCAGCAGAGTACCCGCGCCGCCCCTCCGCCGCTGGACCCGTTCTCAGACCCGCAGTGACCCGCGGAACCCTCTCGCCGCATAGTACGACTGCACGCCGTTGTGGTACAGGAACACGGTATCGAAACGGCGGTCGCAGAAGAGTCCACCCCCCAGCCTTCGAATCTTCGCGGGGGTACGCACCCAGCTGCTCGTTTTGGTGTCGAATTCGCCGAGCTTCTGGAGCTCCCTGTACTCCTCCTCCGAGAGCATCTCGATTCCCATGCTGGCCGCCATGTTCATCGCGCTGTCCGCCGGCTTGTGCTCCCTGCGCGCTTCGAGCGCCTCCTGATCGAAGCACACACTCCGCCGTCCAGTCGGGCTCTCGGCGGAGCAGTCCACGAAGATGAACTCGCCCGAGCCCTCGTCGCGCCCGACCACATCCGGATCCCCCCCGGTGCGTTCCATCTCGTGGAGCGACCAGAGCTTTGAGGGGTGACGTTCAAGTCGCTCCTGCACCTCGGACCATTGCACCCCCCGGTGGCGGTGCATGTTCTTCTCGAATCGTGTTCTCAGCGCCGCCAGCAGCGCGTCCCGCTGCTCCTGCGAAAGCTTCCTCGACGACATGGTCTCAGCCGGATCTGGTTGATGAATCGAGTCCCGGGAATATCATCCCTGGAGCGCCGAAAGGTCGAGCCGCCCGACACGTTTCGGGTCGGCGAGGATTTCCATGCGTGCGATCCTGCCGCTCGCGATCGTCAGCTCCACGACGGAGAACGGCCGGCCGTCCGCGCGGCGGGCCAGAAACCCGATACGTCCGTTCACCAGCACGATCTCGCTGACGAGCCCACGCGAGAACTGCTCCGCCTGTTGAAGAACGGCGGGAGCGCCCCGCACGACGCGCGAAGCCTTCGCCAGAGCCCCGCCGTCGGCGCGCAGCACGATGTCGGGGTCCAGAAGGGTGAGCAGCCGCTCGAAATCCCCCTGTCGAGCGGCGTCCAGGAAGGCTTCCGCCACGCGCCGCTGCTCCTTCAGATCGGGCGCAGCGCCGCACGCTCCGCCCCGGACCCGTCGGCGGGCCCGGCTGGCCAGCTTCCGCGCCGCCACCGGGGAGCGATCGACGATGGTGGCGATCTCATCGAACGACACCCCGAACACGTCGTGAAGCACGAACGCCAGTCGCTCCGCGGGCTCCAGTGCCTCCAGAACCACGACGAGGGCGAAGCCGACGGAATCTGCGAGCACCATGTCGGCGGTCGGGTCGGCATCCACCCGGGTCACGACGGGGTCGGCGAGGTGCACCTCCAGCGACTCCACGGGCCGCGCCCGGCGAGCACGCAGCATGTCGAGACACACGCGGGCCACGACGGTCGTCAACCATGCCCGCAGGTCGTCAACACTGCCGGCGTCCACCCGTGTGAGCCGGATCCAACCCTCCTGCACCGCGTCATCGGCGTCGGTCGCCGACCCGAGCAGCCGCTGCGCCACCGCGCCCAGGTGCGGCCGGTGCTCCTCGAATTCGGCTGCGAGCCGGTCAGCCATGATCATCGGTCACATTCCTCTCCCGGGTTGCGTCATCTGTATGACGGATTCGCGAATGAACATGTGACCGGTTACCACGAGGAGGTCGGTTTGAGCTGGAGCAAATGGATTCGGAAGATCCATCGCTGGGCATCCATCGCGTTCACTCTGGCGGTGATGATCGTCATGATCCTGATAGCATCGGGTGGCGGTGAGGAGCCGCCCGAATGGGTCTACCTTCTTCCACTGATCCCGCTCGGCCTGCTTCTGATCACCGGGCTGTACCTGTTCGCGCTGCCGTACGCCTCCCGAACGCGCGGTCGAGATACATCCGGCCCCGGGTGACGCTCTGCGGCTCCGGCGGGAACGATTCACTCCGGGGCCGGTCCTCCCTGCCATGTCACCGACGCGTGTGCCGGTGCTGCACGAACCATCGCTACAGTTCCCCGTCGGCATCGTCATACAGGTCCAACAGAACTCCCGTACCATCCCCTCGGATGGATCGGACCCGGAGAGACGCACCACTCACTCGGACCGCAGCGTGGCCATCGGGTCCACCTCTGTCGCCCTGCGCGCCGGGAGATAACACGCACCGAGAGCGATCAGGAGCAGCGTCGAGGCGACGGTCGCGAACGTCAGCGGGTCCGTCGGGCTCACCTCGAACAGGACCCCGGAGAGTACCCGTGTACCCGCGAGTGCCAGCAATCCGCCTACCGTTGCTCCCGCGAGCGCCAGGAGCAGTCCCTGGCTCAGGACGAGACGGCGAACGTCCGCGGCGCGGGCGCCGAGCGCCATCCGGACACCGATCTCGTGCCACCGCTGCCGCACGTGGGCCGCCATTACCCCATAGATCCCGACCGCGGCGAGCAACAGCGAGAAGGCGGCGAAGACGCCGAGCAGAGCCGCACTGAAGCGGGGACGTGCAAGGGGCTCGGCGAGAAGCTGCGTCAGCGGCAACGCGTCCACCAGCTGCAGGTCGGGGTGGATCTCGCGCAGCGCCCCGCGCACCGCGGGAACCACGGAGATCGGATCGGCACCGGTTCGCAGGCCGATGCTCATGGGAACCGGCCCACCAAACTGACGGATCGGGAAGTAGATGCTCGGGCGCGGCGTCACGAGTTCGCGGTAGCGGGTCTCTCCCACCACACCCACGATCGTATGCCAGGACGTCGGTGAGTCCAGGAAACCCAGCTTGATCTGCTTGCCGATCGGGTCCTCGCCGGGCCAGGTGCGCCACGCCACCGCTTCGCTGACGATCACCACCGGCGCGGCGTCTTCCCGATCCCGCTCGGTGAACGGGCGGCCGCGTTGCAACGGGATCCCCAGCGTTCGGAAGTAGTCTCCGCTCGCCAGCTCCAGGTTGAGGACGGGATTGGCCTCGCGGGACTCGGTCGACTGCCCCTCTCCGGTATACGGAGCGTCCCATCCCCCGGGTCCTGAGAACGGTGGCCGTGTTACGGCGGTCGCCGCCATCACGCCGGGGAGCGCGTTCAGGCGCTCGATCACGGCGTCCACCATCGCGACCTGCTCCTCGCGCGAGCCGATTCGGTCCGGCTGGAGCGACATGGTCGCGATGATGAGGTTCTCCCGCGCGAAGCCCATCTCCACCCGCTGCAGGTTGGCGAGGCTGCGCAGCAGCAACCCCGCGCTCACCAGAACCAGCAGCGCCAGGGCGATCTGTCCCGCCACCAGCGCCTGCCTCACCCGTCGCGCCCCGACGCTTCCGCCGCCCACCCGCGCTCCGCTGCGCAGGACCGTACCCGCATTGCGTGCACCGCTCCACACGGCCGGCGCGAGACCCGCGAGCAGTCCCGTCAGCAGTGTCACGGCAACCGCGAACGCCAGGACGACGGGATCGAGACGCACCGACTCCAGCCGCGGAAGCTGCGGAGGCGCCAGCAGAACCAGCCCGCGCACGGCCAGATAGGCGAAGAGAATGCCGAGCACACCCGCACCGATCACCAGCACGCCGCTTTCCGTCAGCAGCTGTCGTGTGATGCGGGCACGGTCCGCACCGAGGGCGTTGCGGATCGCCAGCTCCTGAACGCGGCTGGAGCCACGGATGAAAAGAAGGTTGGCCACGTTGATGCAGGCGATCAGCAGCACCAGCAGCACCGCGGCCGTGAGGATCAGCAACGCCGGCCGCACCTCCCCGACGATCAGCTCCGGGAAGGGAGTGACCACCGGCCGCAGGTCCTGAAGCACCGGGGGCCGCTCCGCATCCGTGCTCTGCAGGAATGCTGCGAGATCCCCCCGCGCCTGCTCCACCGTGACGTTCGGGTGCAGCCGTCCCACCAGGTCCACGTGTGTTTCCATCACGGTCCCCTCGATCGGCTTCAGCGCGGTCCAGAACTCGGCGCCCCGCGGATATTCGAACCCGCGCGGCATCACACCCACCACCGTGAACAAGCGGCCGTCCCAGTGGAAGGCATGCCCGACGGCGCCCGGATCGCCGCCGAAATGGCGCACCCAGAAGCTGTGACTGATCACCATCGCCGGCGGCGCGCCGGTCACGTCATCCTCCGGCAGCAGAATACGGCCGTGCTCCGGAACCACGCCCATCACTCGAAAGAAGTCGCCGGTGACCCACGTTCCGGCGATCGTCACCGTCTCGTCGCCGTCTCGCATCGCGCGCGGCCAGGCCCCGTTGTAATCGATCCCCGCCAGCATCTGGAAGGCCCGGTTCCATTCGACGTACTCCTCCAGCATCGAGTGCGGAAACGGCATGTGCGGGAAATCGCGAGCGGGCTGCTCGCCCCACATCACCAGCACCCTGTCCTGATCCGCGATGGGCAGCGGCCGCAGCAGAACCCCGTTGACCACACTGAACATCGCCGTCGCCGCGCCGATCCCCAGCGCGAGCGTCAGCATCGCCATCGGAGCGAACGCCGGCTGCCGCCGCAGCGCGCGCACTGCGTAGTGCAAGTCCTGCCGCAGGGCTCCGAACCGCTCCCGCCGCTGACGGGTGCGCTCCATCTCTCTTCCCACCTGCTCGCACTCGCTGCGAACCCGCTCGGGGTCGCCAAAACGACGCAGCGCCTCGGCGCGGGCGGCCCCGGAGGGCATTCCGCGGTTCATCAACTCCCGCGTGCGCATCTCCAGATGGAAATCCAGCTCGTCATCCACGTCCGCCCGCACGTCCAACCCCAGGAGACGGCGATACCGACGCCACATCGGCACATCTTTCATCCGCCCCTTCCCCACGCAGGCGCCCGGTCGCTCGTGAGCACCTTGGCCACCGCGTCCGCAAAGCGCCCCCAGTTCGACGTGTCCGCCTGCAGCTGCCGTCTTCCCGCGTCCGTGAGCGAGTAGAACTTCGCACGACGGTTGTTCTCCGATACCCCCCACTCAGACTCGACCGCTCCTCTCCGCTCGAGGCGGTGCAGTGCCGGGTACAGCGAGCCCTCCTCCACCCGCAGCGCATCGTCCGTCACCTGCTCGATCCAACTCGCCACGGCGTACCCATGGGCGGGACCCCAGGAGAGCGTCTTCAGGATCAGCACGTCGAGCGTGCCACGCAGAAGCTCCAGCTCGTGCTTCCCCATCGTTCACCACCCGGTCAGAGACGGACCGCGGCCCTCCTCCATGGATACTCCAGAGGAACAGATATGCGGAGATCCATAGAAACACAAGGGGAAGGCTCGTGGAGTCCGCCACCGCGGTGCGGGCGGATCGGAAACGACCTCACCTCAACCCGATCAGCGGCTGCTCGTCACCACGGTGCTCCTGACCACCTTTCCATTGCGGACCAGGGCGTACCCCGCATGTCTGCCCAGCTTCTTCCAGGTGTTGGAAGGGTTCTCGAACGCCCAGAGCTCGTCGTTCTCCCCCGCCTCCGTTCTGAGCTTCTGCCAGGCCATCCGTATGCGCATGGCGGCCATGGCGGGGAGGTTGCGGTGTGATGCGGTCGGGCCGTTCTCGACCCGCTGCGTCAGCCATTCGGGGTGGACTTTCATCGTGGGATGGCGGGCAGTAATTCGAAGAAGGTGGGTGTCTGTTCAGAATAGCACCCCCTGACCTGCCGGGGACAGAGCGGTGACCGCCGGATCGGGCCGGCGCGGTGTGAGTGGTGCAGCGTCAGGGCGCTGCCGTGACTCTCCTCCGCATCGTGGAAGGGCTGCAGCTGCGACTGAGCGTTTCAGGTGGCGCGACTGACGCGAAGCCACCGTCAGTCGGAAGGTCGCTCCGCCTCGTCGCGAATCGCACGTAGCATCAGCCGCCGGATGAGCCCGCCGTCCGAAGTGAAGCATACACCCGCTCCGGCGAGGCCCGTACACGGATCCAGTGACGTTCGCGGGCATCCCAGCGCGGCAGAAACCGATCGTACTCGTGGTGCTGCCAGGGCAACGTTGCACGACTTCCGATCTCATGTGCACGCGGGCCGTCTCCCCTTCCACGTGCAGCGGCCCGAGCTCGAGACGGTGCGTCACCCGGTCTGCGTCCGTGGGCACACGCGCCCGGAAGAGCGTCCACAGCTGGGCCCCCAGCAGGCCACTCTGGGGTTCGTCCGATGGCAAGGTGATCTGCCACGCCTGTGGGGCCGGATCCATGGCGCCCCGGACGAGCTGCGGGCTCATCATCTCCACCACCGCCGTGATCACCCGCTGCCACGCCGCCGAGTCGGTGGCCAGCACCTCCATCGACGCCGGCACGACCTGCGCCCGCACGGCAGCGGGAGATGCCAAGCCGGCCGCGAGGCCCACGATCAGCAGGAGAGTGCGGAGCTTCTTCATTGTGTCTCCGATTCATCGGAATCTCGACCGCCCGACGGGCAGTGGCGACGCTGCGGATCTGGAGCTCGACTGCCGGTCTCGGAGATGCCCGACAGAAGGTCCGGGTGAAACTCCGCTCCTGACCCTCGACGGATGACCGCAGCCGCTACGGGCAGGGGATGTCGGGCGCCGGCGGCAGACTGTGAAGGGGATTGCCTCACGCCGATGCGTGAGTCGCCGCTTTGCTACCCGTAGCGGCGCCTCACCGCCGCGATCGAACCGGCGACCAGCTGCTCCAGCAACGGCTCGTCCAGGTCGGCAAGCCGTTTGAAATAGAAGCACGATGTTCCCATCCTGTGCTTCCCCACCCCCGTGAGCAGTTCCTTCTGGCTGTCTCCCTCGCAATCCAGGTACAGTACCAGCTCGCGACCGCGGATGGCGAACCCCGCCAGCGGCGCCTCCCCGGAGCGGCCACTCTCATAGGTGTATCGATAGGAGCCATGCCCGACGATGCTGGGGCCCCACATCCTGGGTGGCTGACCGGTGAGGCGCTCGAGCACCGCCATCAGCCGCTCGCAGTCCGCGCGCTGGGTTTCACTGGCTCTGGAGGCGATGTAGGCCTCCACACTGGCGTCGGTGGCCGTGGACGTGATCGTCGAGGAATGTGACGAAGGCCGCGGCGGACACGCCGCCGGTCCCGTCGTCGTAGACCCGCCGGAGTGCCGCCGCCGCCTCCCCCGGCAACGAAGTCGGCTCCGGCAGCAGTCCCTGCCAGAAGGAATTGTCCTCGCCGGCGACGACCAGGGTCCCCTCTCCGAGGATGTGAGGCATCCCGTAGACGGGGAAGCTGGTGTGGTCGGCCCAGTGCTCGGGGGCCAGGACCAGCAGCGTGACCTCCGGCCGGATCCCGAGGCGCGGACCGAACAGGTCCAGGACCGAGGCCACTCGATCGGCCATCACCCTCGCCTTCCCCGCGAGGGCAGGGCTGTGACGTACCTGGAAGGCATACCCCTGCAGGTCGTGCAGGATGGAGTCGGGCGCGGCGGAAAGCTGCCGATGCGCCGGCGAGGGGAGCGGTGTCCCAGCCGCCGTGAGAACCATGCCGAACGACGGCGAAACGCTAACGCCGGTGAGCAGGATCATCAGCAGAGAGGTTCTCATCGCTCTTCCTTTCGTGGAGCGTGACTTCCGACCGGCGGTTCCCGTCGAAAGTACCCGGCCGTGAGTGATGAGCCCGTGTTCGAGCTTCGGATGCCGGGCGTCAGGGTGTCCCCCCGTCGAATCGTCCATCCCGGTCACCAGCAGCGGCACGCCGTTATGGTCCAGCCGCACCGTCTGGTTCACCAGCAGTCTCACGCCGCACGCCTGGTAGACGCGCTCCAGTTCGAGCAGATTCACCCCGGCCCAGTGTTCCCAGTTGCCTGGAATGGCGAAGGTCAACGTGTTGCGTGGAAGCAGCGGAAGAAAGGAGCGAAGCGTCGCCATCCGGTCCGATCGGTCGATCACATCGCCGCTCAGCACCACGACGTCCGGCTCGAGTCGGTGAGTGGCCGCGGCGATCCGCTCCTCGTGCCGGCCGACCCGCTGAAGGTGCAGGTCGGAGAGCTGTACCACGCGCAGGGGCACACCGCTCGGGACGGGATCGCCGATCACGTGGTCGGTGATCTGCAGGCGGCCGGGCTCCACCCAGCAGGCGTTCGCCGCGAGGGGAGTGGCTCCCACCGCGGAGGCAGTGAGAAAGCGCCGGCGCGTGAGCAGGCGGTCAGTCACAGCGAATCCCGGGCCCGCGGATCCCCTCCCCCTCGCGTGTGTCACTCCCACGGTGACGCTGGCCCAGGAACGAGGCGGCGCGGGTTCGGCCGTGGCGGCTATGCTACGCAACGGCACCACGTGCGGCGGCAGCGACCGCGACGATCAAGCGGCATGGGCGAGCGCCAGAAGAGTGGCCATGGAGAAGCTCACCGACTCGCCGTCGGAGTATCGCTGCACCAGCTCGCGCGAGTCGGCCTCCACGCGATCCAGGTACGCGGCAAAGGCGACCGGATCCCGGGCGAAGGCGGGGATCACCGAACCGTACGCCGTCTCCATCCGCCTCGCGAACGTTTCGGGCGATGGGAAGCGCGCCTCCACGGAGCGGCTCTCGACCTCTACCGAACCGAATCCGGCCCCCTCCAGGAGCTCACGAAGCTGATCCGCGTCGCCGAGAGTGAAGGGCGCGATGAGGTCGTCGTAGCTCACCCCCAGAGGAGCGAGGTGCCGGGCCTCGATCCCGGTGAACTCCGCCATCATGGGTTGCTGCTCGATCCCCTGCCAGACCGCGACCGCGAGCCGGCCGCCAGCAGCCGTCGCGCGCGGTCGAGGGCCGCCGCCCGATCCGAGAAGAACTGCAGACCCTGCTGGCAGATGACAATGTCGAACCGCTGATCCGCGAGGTCGATGGTGACCGCATCCCCCTCCACCCACTCGATCACCGCACCCTCCGGCGCCACCTGCTGACGGGCGACCGCCAGCATCGCCGGGTTGATGTCCACCGCGACGACCCTGCCCGTGGCATCGACGATGGGCGCGACGTGCCGCGCCACCAGCCCGCTCCCGCTGGCCAGGTCCAGCACTCGCTCGCCCGCGCGGGGGGAAACGTACCCGACCAGGATCCTCGCCAGCGGTCCAAAGATGCCTGGTCCGAGAAACCGTTCGTAGCACTCGGCGGGAGTGAGGAGCTGCGTGGCCATTGCGACCTCCCCGGTCGTGGTGTGCCGGCTTTCAGTGGTGGAAATCGATTCCCCGGATCTCCCGGAGCTGAATCTCGAGCGGACCCAGCTCGCTGGCGCCGGTGATCGGGCAGTTCCAGGTGTGGATGGGGTCGGTGAGCGTCCGCCCGTCCAGCAGCGTGACGACCCCGTCGGCGCTGCCATTCTCCATGTAGATGGCATCGAAGCGGATGCTGCGCACGCGGTCCAGGCTGATTCGCTGACCGTTCTTGAACTCCAGCGATTCCGTGGAGCACGCCAGCCCCACCGTCGGCGCTCTCACGGTCGCGCTGCTTCCGTCCCGGCGCAGCAGCGTGGCGGTGGCAGTTGCCCAGGGAACCGTCGACGCCGCCGCGATCTGCGAATCAGGCGTCCCCCCCGTAGCCGCATGGTTGGCAGCTCCCACCGCGGGTGTGCTGGCGACCACCTGGCCCCCGGTCTCACCCGACCGACCCACGATGCCGTTCTGCACCAGGATGGCCAGCACTCCACCGAGCGCGGTGATGAGCGCCGCAACGGCGGTGATCACTCCGGGCGCCGTATGCCAGAAGGTCTTACCGGACTCTGCCATGGCAGCGATCTCCCTCGCGTGGGTACACCATGTACTGGATGCCTGCGTGCGTGCGGCTGCCTCCCACTCCTTCCGGAGCCGCTGGACAGACGATTCGCGCCCGGCGATCCCATCCGTCGAGAGCACTCTGCTCGCGCTGGAACTTCAGGATGAAGGGTGTGAGAGGCGCGGATCCCGTCGGGATCGTGACGTCGCTGCCGCCAGCACCCGGATCCAGCGGCTCTTCAAGATAGCGCGCCCATCCAGAAAAAGTACGTGAAATCTTCTGGAGTGTCGCTTTCCCTGATTCCTGGAGTCAGAGCCGGCCTGGATGCTACCCGTCCACTGCCGCGTAAGACGGGGTTTGATCCCGGGCACGCTCCTCTGGATTCGGACCGGAGGACACGAGATGGAATCCGGTTCCGCGGCGGCACTATCCGCGACGGGCGTCCCGCGCTCGCTCGCGGAGCATGAACAGGTACAGGCTCTCGACCTTCTCCCGGGCCCACGGCGTTTTTCGCAGGAAGCGCAGGCTGGACGTCACGCTCGGATCGTGGGTGAAGCACCGGATTCGAATGCGCTGTCCGAGCGACTCCCAGCCGAAGTGGTCCACCAGCTCTCCGATCATGCGCTCGAGCGTCACACCATGAAGCGGATTCCCTGGCTGCTCCTGACGGTTCATCGTGAGTTCGTGAGTTCGAACGGCGTAGATCTGTGCGCCATCAATTCCGGCCGACGTTGTGAGTTCAGTTGCATGTGCTGAGAACAGATCTGCCTCTACCGCGCGCTCCTCATCGCCTTCACCTGCTTCAGGTTCGGATCGCCGCTCAGGCGGATGTATGCCTCCGATTCCCGCGCGAACAGCGCAACGCGGCCCTCCGGGTCGTGATGGATCCCCCAGCCGTAGCGTTTGCCCAGGGGGGACGAGCAAAGACACGCCTGCCCCGTGGAGAAGAATGCTGCGCGCCGGGCCTCCATGTCGGCAGGACCGATCTGGTTCCTGGCTGCGTAGGTGGCGAAGATGATCTCATCCGACGTGTAGCGATACGGGTTGGTAGCGATCAGATCGTACTGCATCCGGGCGATGGTCGGGGCCGCCCTCTCCGGCGGTGCGGCGCCGATCTGGAGGGGACAGTCGTCGGCGACACGGATGAAGGCGTTGGTATAGTTCGTGGAATGCATCACGTTCGTTCCCCCCGGGGTGGTACGTGGTGGCCACAGGCGCGATCTATCGAGCTTCATGGTCGATACACCGGAAATCTGCCGCCGGGGCTCGATGAACCGCAGGTGCGTCTCGAACCCTCTCCTCTGCCGCGTGGCGTCCTCCGCCCTGCGCGGGCGGACCGTCTGAATTTCCGCGGGACCGCGAGGGCGCGGCGATCGAATCAGATGGGCTGTTTCGCCGGCTGGTACCGCATCGCGACCGCACCCGAGGCGAGTTCCTTTCGCGCGACGAGCTTCAGATCGAGCGGCTTCGACAGTCCCGCGAACAGTCGGGGACCGCGACCCGCGATCCGCGGATGCACCACGAGCTCGTATTCGTCGATCAGACCCAGCTCCGCCAGCGCCAGCGCCAGCCTGAGACCCCCCACGAACAGTCCGTCGCCCGGCTCCCGCTTGAGCCGCTGAACGGAGTCCGCGAGGTCGCCGCGCACGAGTTCCGCGTTCCAGTCCACCCGTTCCAGCGTGCTCGATACCACGTACTTCCTCGACGCGTCGATCGTGCGAGCGAATGGCACCATCCAGGGCTCCATCCAGTCCGGCCATTCCCCCGTGCGGGCATCGGGACGCCACGCCTCCTCCATCATCTGATAGGTCACACGCCCGAAGAGAATGGCGTCGGCGCGCGCGAGGTTCTCGGCATGGTGTCGATGCAGCTCGTCGTCCGGGGTGATCCCGCGGTGATCGCAGCACCCGTCCAGTGTGACGTTGATGGAGAAACGGAGTGGTCGCATGTCCCTTTTCTTCGCGCTGTGAATAGTGATCCTCCCCCTCAAACCGTGACTGCCGTTCCGATCGGAACGTTCACCGTCCACTTCCCCGCGCCCCGGTGGCTGGCCCTGAATGGACGCACGGGACGCCGCGAAATCGACGGGGCGGGTCAGCCGGAGAGCACCACCCCCCGTCCGCCCGTGTCCGGCTATGGGATCCTGATTCCCGCAGCCGCACACCTCGAACGCCCCCCGAACCGCGTCACGAGACCGCAACTCGCTGGTCGTAAACCACTTACCAGGCGTGCCACGGTCGGCGGAGTTTTTGCCCGCCTCCACACGCATCACGCGATGAGAAGCACGTCCCCGTCCAACGGGGGTGAGTCACCTTTCCAGGATACCCGCAATGACTACGCTGCTCCAGGACCTCCGCTTCGCGGGCCGCGCACTCCGCCGGAACCCCGGGTTCGCCACCATCGCGGTGGTGACGCTGGCGCTGGGGATCGGGGCCAACGCGGCGATCTTCAGTGTCCTGCACGGGGTCGTGCTGAAACCGCTGGACTTCCAGGAGCCGCACCGTCTGATGCGGGTATTCGGCGGCGCATCGGGGCAATCCACCTTCTCCGGCGCGAACTTCGACGACCTGCGCGCGGGGGCGGAGGCATTCGAGGAGCTGGTGGCCTACAGCTCCGCGCAGCGGACCCTGAGCGGGCTCGAGAGCGCGGAACGGGTCCCCATCGCCGCGGTGACGCCCGGGTTCTTCCGGGTCCTCGGCCGCACGCCGGTGCTGGGCCGCGAATTCGTGGCGGAGGAGATGGAGACCGGTCTGCATCGGGTGGCGGTGGTATCGCACGGCTTCTGGCAGCAGCGACTCGGCGGCGCGGCGACGGTGCTGGGGCAGAACCTGACGCTGGACGGCGAGGTGCATACCATCGTCGGAGTCGCCCCACCGGGCTTCGAGTACCCGACGGAAAGGGCGATCTGGATCCCGCTGGAACGCGAGGGGATGTTCCTCAGCCGGGGCGCCATCTGGCTGAACGTGCTGGGCCGGCTCCACCCCGGCGTCACACCCGAGGCCGCGACGCTGGACGTGGAGCGGGTGACGGCTCAGCTGGTTGCGGCGTACCCGGAGAACACGACGCTGACCACCACCGTCCGGCCACTCCACGACGTGGAGGTCGGCGAGATGCGGACACCCCTGCTGATCCTGCTGGGTGCGGTCGGATTCGTCCTGCTGATCGCGTGCGCCAACGTGGCCAACCTGCTGCTGGCGCGTGCCGCGTCCCGCGCTGGCGAGACCGGTCTTCGCGTCGCGCTCGGAGCGGGGAGTGCGCGTCTCGTCCGGCAGTTCCTGACCGAGAGTCTCGTGCTGGCGTTGCTCGGCGGCGCGGCCGGACTTCTCCTGGCGATCCTCGGCACACGGCTCCTCCTCGTGTTGAGCCCTTCGTGGCTGCCGCGCGTGGAGGACGTGACGGTGAACGGTACGGTGATCGCCTTCACGCTCGGCGTCACGGTCGTCACCGGTGTTCTGTTCGGGCTGGTGCCCGCCGCACAGGTTGCGCGCGCCGACCTGCGGCAGCTGCTGGCGGAACACGGCCGGGGCGGGCTCGGTGGCCGCAACCGGCTGCGTGGTGGGCTGGTCATCGCACAGACCGGCCTTGCCGTGATGCTGCTGATCGGAGCGGGGCTGCTGATGCGAAGCTTCTCCGGCCTCATGCAGGTGGACCCGGGGTTCAGGGCGGAGCGGGTGCTCGCCTTCGGGGTGTCGCTCCCCGAGGCCGACTACCCCGGCGATCCGGAGGCCCGGGAATTCTACCGGCAGCTCCTGGACCGCGTCGGCACACTTCCCGGTGTCGAGAGCGCCGCCTCTGTGCTGGCGACGCCCATGAGCGGTTCCAACGTCAACATCAGCTTCGAGGTCGCTGGACGCCCGCCGCTTCCGCCGGATCAGGGACAGGCGTTGCAGGTGCGCGTCGCCTCGCCCGACTACTTCGAGACCGTGGGGATCTCCATCCTCCGCGGCCGCGCGTTCACCGAGTTCGACCACCAGACCGCACCGCCCGTGGCGCTCATCAACGAAGCCGCCGTTCGGGAGTTCTTCCCCGGGGAGGACCCGATCGGTCAGACCATCATGCTGGGGTGGACGCGGGACTCCGTTCAGGTGTCGGGTGAGGTGGTGGGTGTAGTGGGGGACGTGCGCCAGTTCGACCTGGCGGGTGAGCCGGTGGCTGAGATCTATCTCCCCCATGCGCAGCTGCCGATCCTCTCCATGACGGTGGTGGTCCGGGCCGCGGGCGATCCCCTCGCCCTCGTCCCGGCGATCCGCGCCGAGCTCCGGGCCCTCGACCCCGCGCTGGCGGCGGGCCGCTTCCGGGCGCTGGAGCAGGAGGTTTCCGCGTCCGCGGACCGCCCCCGCTTCTACATGCTGCTGCTGACGATCTTCGCCGGCGTCGCTCTCGTCCTCGCGAGCATCGGGATCTTCGGAGTCACCAGCTACAGCGTGGCTCAGCGATCGAAGGAGATCGGCATTCGCATGGCGCTCGGCGCGGATCAGTCCATGGTCCTGCGGCAGGTAGTAGGGAAAGCCGTCGCTCTCGCGCTGATCGGGGTGGCGGCGGGGCTGGCGGGGGCCGGTGCTCTCACGCGCGTGCTTGCCGGTCTGCTCTACGGCGTGAGTGCCGTCGATCCGCTTACCTACGCCCTTGTCGCGCTCGCGTTCGGAGTGGTGGCCGCCCTCGCGAGTCTTCTTCCGGCGCGTCGGGCCACCCGTGTCGACCCGCTGGTGGCGCTACGCTCCGAGTGAAGGCGCGGCACCCCGGCCGCGGCGACCGGGGGACCCACCCGACCGCCACTGCCGCCGCGCGATCTTCCCGTTACGGCCCGGAAAAGCCGATCGGCACTCCGCCGGGTGCGCGCACGATGGCGATGGTCACGCCCTCCATGACGGAATCCGGAGGGAGCATCTCTTCCGCCCCCGCTCGCAAAGCGCTGTCATACGCCGCTCGCGCATCCGCCACATGGACGTACGGGATGGAGCCGGGGGTCTCGGCGGGGTTCACCTGTCGGATGCCCCCACCTCCCTGATCCGAATAGGCGAACAGGTGGTAATCCCCGGCGGGCGTGGGGAAGCTGGGCATGAAGGTCCAGCCGAGGACGCTCGCGCACCAGTTCCTCGTTGCCGCGGGATCCGAGCTGGCGAGTTCCGTGTGGGTGATCCACCCATCCAGTCCCTGCGTCGGCACATGACTCGGCCCATCAGTGTCTGATGCGCCAGCATTTCCCTGCCCCGGAGGAGAGTTCTCGCGGGGTGCCGGATCGGTCTCCCCGACCGTGGCCGGGGTCGATCGGCCGGGCCTTTCTGTCGGCTTTTCCATGAATGTCGCCTGGTATGTAGGTGACGAGGAGTGCAGCGCTGCGTCGTGACCTCTCCCTCAGGGGTCCGCCGCTCGCGCGGGATCGCCGGCCGGCAACACGTCGCTCGCCCAGTCCGCACGCTTCCATTCCGGGATCGGCGTAGGCGCCGCCCTGTGCGGAACGAAGCTGGAGCGTTCCACGAGCTGGTACCGGTGAATGTAGCGCGGACAGTTGGGATAGATCCTCCGCGCCTCGACGCGTACCACGAACTGCGCTTCTGCAAACTGCGCCAGGAGCGGATCGTCGAAGTGGATGCTGGCGACGCCGTCGACCCGCATCCTTCGCTGTGCCTCGAAGTCGACGAAGAGGAGCCCGACGGCGCACGTCTCCGCGACGTTGCCCATCGACAGGTACATGCCGTTGCCGTCGTAGCTGGGGAAGGCGAGATCGCGGCTCCCGGTGACCTTTACGAAACCCGGATCTCCTCCTTTGTAGGAACACGTCGGCTGTCCCGCCTCGTCCACCGTGGCCAGGAAGAACATGTCGAGGCGCTCGATGAACTGACGGTCCTGCGGTGTGAACTCGTGATGGACCTTGACCTCGGCGAGGCGGTCGGCGAGCCTCCGCGTATCGAAGCGATCCTGCAGTGCGCGGGCCGACGGGGAATACTCCAGGGACATGCCGATACCCTCCGTTCAGGGATACGGACGTACAGATTCCGCCGTCCATCCGGCCCGGGGCCGATGCTCCGGGTGAGGCTCAGGTCAGGGGCGCCCGGCGACTGCACGCCTGCGCCGACCGACGGCCCTCGTGAACGGTCAGGAGCCTGTCATCTCGACCATAGTGCACGCATCTCGAACACGATCAACTGTCCGCGGCTGATGTCGGCATCGCGGTAAAACCGCGCCGGTCCGGATGTGCGGTGTCTCCGGCACGCGCGACATCGGCTGTGTGACCACCCGATGCGGCAGCAGATCGTGCTTTCGCGGGGAACATCGAGAGGCTCAGCGCATAGCCGAGGATCGCGCTCCCGCCGTAGCCCACGAGGGGCGTGGGATAGTTGCCGATTGCCGCCGCCGCCACCATGCCGAGCCATATCGTGCCGAACACGGCATGAACCTCACGATTTTCCGGATCGCCCCACAGCCCGGCGAACGCCGGAATGATGAGAAGCAGTGAACCGAACAGCACTGCGATCCCCGCCAGAGCATGAACCTGGAACGAGGTATGGAGGATCCCGTCCACGTACGGCACCGCCGGCAGGGAGTCCGGGCGGATCAGGGTCACGGCGAAGCTGGTGACGGCTGCCGCCAGCGACAGGAAAACCCACCGATCCGGTCGGCAAATCGCGAGGGCTACAAGGGCCGCGGCAAGCACCCCGGCCATCGCGCGATCCGGCTGAAGAGCGAGTGCGACCGCTGCCAGCATCACCCCGATCGTCGGGAGGAGAGTTCGCCTGCGCGCGAAGGCGACCAGCATTGCCGGCATTACGACCAGGCAGATCTGCAGCGACAGCCCCCCCACGCGAACCCACCGGGAAGCTCCGTCGACCGAGACACCGAACAGCGCGGTGGCGAGCAGCAGGGCCCCGAGCCCGACCATGGCTCCCCCTGTAACTCGCGATGCTACCGCGGTCGGAGAGATCACCGCGATGAGGGCGAGACCCATGACGAGTGAAAGGGCGTTCACAGCAAGATACATCGTGGGAGCACCGGCGGTGGCCATGTACAACAGCCCCGATCCGGTAGCCGCGATCGCGCAAGCAACTCCGACGGCACGGGGATTCTTCCGGAAGGTCCTGATTCTCGCCATCGCCGTCTCACGGGTGGGGGGGATGGAGTCGCTCCTCCGGATGCGGAGCGCATGAGGCGAACATCGGCCCTGAACCGTATCGCCCGGAAGAACCGCCCGGGCCTGCGGCCGCAGATGGCCCTCATGCTGGTCAGCCGGGCCTGCTACCCGAGTTCCTCGGCGAGACCGATGAGGATTCCCTCCGGTCCCCGGATGTAGCAGAGGCGATACGATCCTTCGTACTGGACCACCTCGCCGACGAGCTCCGCCCCGTGACTGCGGAGCCGCGAGAGTGTATCGTCGATGTCGTCGACCGTGAACATGACGCGAAGGTAGCCCAGAGCGTTCACCGGGGCACCGCGATGGTCGGCGATTGCAGGTGGCGAGAGGAATCGGGACAGCTCGAGCCGGCTGTGACCATCGGGAGTTCGCATCATGGCGATCTCGGCTCGCATTGCGCTAAGTCCGGTGACGCCCTCGGCCCAGGCCCCCTCGACCGGGGCACGCCCTTCGAGCTCGAGGCCGAGTTCTCTGAAGAACTCGATGGTGGTGTCGAGGTTTTCCACGACGATGCCGACGTTGTCCATTCGACTGATCGCCATCTGACAGAACCGGTTCAGGACGGGTGAGCGCATTCGGGCTGCGGAGCCGCCGCGGCCATGCACAGGAAGTGGTACTTCGGCGCCACGTGTGGTCGCGGGGTCCGGCGCCCCGGTTCAGCGGCGGGGGTGTCACGGAAGCGTGCTGTCTCGGGTCCTCGCAGGCGGTGTAGGGAGCCGGCAAGGTTGCACCCTCTCTCCACCGATACCGACTGTTCAGGACCGATCTGCCGGGGCACAACGTGCCATTACCTCCGCCAGGTACTCCAGCGCCGCGGCTTCCGCCGCCGTCTGGACCGCCAACTCCGCCGGAGCCAGTTGCGACCGCAGCCGCCGATACAGGCCAGCAGCCGCCTGGAGCGCCTCCGCACAGAGCCTGCATCGTAACCCCCGACGGTGCCACGCATGGCCGCCACGCAGTCGGGCGCCGGGACCTCGATCCGCCGGAGCCCCTGCGGCTGCACGCCTCGGTCCAGCAGGACGAGGGGTCCCAGAACCCGGCTTCGCAGGAACGCCAGCGCGTCGAGCGCCTCGAACAGCTCGCCACGACCGATCTTGACCGTGGTGTAGTGCACCCACGTCCAGAACCGATCTTCGATCCACTGAAGGTCGGGCTGCGGATAGGCCGCCGTGCCGAGTGAGAGAGCCGCGCTCACCCGACCGTCACGCTCCCAGAGCACCAGGGGATCCTCCACCCGCTCCGCCAGATCCGGGAGGGAGACGAATTTCAGGTCCACGTGCAGCAGCGGTGGACCGAAGAGGCAGATCAGCAGTCGGGGCTCGTTGACGCCGATCCGATCGCGGATGAACACGGAAGAAACCCGCTCGATCAGATTCAACACTACCCCTGGTGGCACCTCACGAAATTCCACGCGCCACGACGGTCGCGCAACCCGGCGCGAGGGATGAAGACATCACGCGAAGCCCACCGGATCAGGACTTCGTCCGCCGGTTCAGGGGGTTTCCCGGAGGCCCGGACGCCGGTCGAACCCACTGCTGGTCACGCTCCTCCAGGTCCGCGGTGGCGGCGAGTTCACGGAGGAATTCGCCACGTTGCGCGGGAGAGATGTGCACGGCGGAACGGGCGTGTGGACCCTCCCGGTACTCGATCGCCAGCTGGTTCGGAGACAGCGCCCGGTCTGCCATCATCATGCGGCTGGGATAGACCCGCAGGATTTCCTTTACGTCGATCCGTGTCTTCAGCAGGCCCGCCTGGACCACCAGCTCCGTGGAGGTGATGATGTAGCGCACCGGCACCGTCACGAACGCCAGCAGTACCAGGATCAGCAGCATCAGTCCGGAGGCTAGTTCTGCCGTGGTGAGAAGCACCCGCAGCAGCAGGTACGCCGGGATCAGGATGATGGCGAGCCCCGCGACCTTCACGGCGATCATCCGGAGATCCACGGTGGAGCGGTAGACGGTACTCTTCTCGACCATCGGAAGGTGGACGGTTCAGGAGAGCTGAACGGGGAGCAGATCGCGCCCATGCTGATCGGACACGACGGATCAGGAGCCTACATCCTGCAGCCACAGCGTGGCCTCGTTGCGACTCCCCGCGAAATGGAGACGACCGCCCAGGTTTGCCTCTCGTACGAACTTCTGAAAAGAATCGGACCGAGTCTCCAGGTCAGTCACAACCGCAGCCAGGAGAATGTCGTACTGCATCGCTCGCTGCACGATGACTCCGAGCACTCCGGTACTGAGGTCGTAGAACTCGGGCGGCAGAGCGGAAGAGTCGAGTAGAAGACGATCCGCTCCGTTCTCGATGCACGCCGTGACGACGCCTCCGGGTGCGGCCGTATTGATGGGATGGCCTTCGAAGATCATAACGAACCATTCCTTATCGAAGATCCGAGCGACCCGATCAGGAGCGGCCCGGCCGCGTCACCTCACGCACGGGCACCCCGGACGCAAGCCTCCAAAGAGCGAATGCGCCGTATACGCGGGCGTCCGACACCATGACCGCCTCCATACTGCGCCGCCTGTCGAGCCCCACCGGGAGCAAGACCGAAGCCCCAGCGCCAACAGCGCCAGTAATGGCCTGAGAAACAGCGGTCACGCGTCTGGCGCGCGATGGCTGTCAGCGGCCGAGTTCCCTGCCCACCACGAGCGGGAGTTCATTCGCCAGGACCCCGCGGAACCCTTCCGCTGCTCGGAAGCGGTACGTTTGCAGGCGCAGACCGTCCGTCAGGACGAAAGGAAATCGAGCCCTCGGCCGGTCAGAGCCTCCCGCAGCATGCGCGTCCCCTTCGGTCCCATCCCGTGCAGCTCGAGGAGCTCGGCCTCGGTCCATCGTGTGAGGGCTTCCAGGGAAGCGATACCGGCCGATTCCAGGGCCCGCAGCGCAGGACCGGACAGCCCCTCCGGGAACGCGGCTGGATTGGGATGAGTCTTCTCGGTAGGACGCGGCATGGGCGAGGATGACGAGATGCGGGTGAGCCCCCCGCCGCGGGATCAGTCCCTCCATCGGAGGGGAAATACCGAGCGGCGACAGGATAAATACCTGAAGGAAGAAAGCGTCTGCAACGCGGAGAACTCGGCCGCTCCTCGCGATAGCTGGCCGCAATGGACGCGCGGGAAGGCGACTACCGCAGCACTGAACCGGGCATCAGGTAGATACGCATCGACAGATTCGTGGTGAAGGTGCCGACGCCCACGCCCCACTCGCGCTCTCTACCACCCGGTCCTTCGCTGCTCGTCAGGCCCCGTCCCGCACTGAACCCGGTATGCCCCGATAGACTCGCACGGGAGAAAGGGAACCACTCCGCTCCCAGGCCCACCATGCCGTTCAGGTCACCTCGATGGCCGGCGCGAACGGCGTCGCCACCACCGATCCTTCCACGGCCTGCACCAGCATTCTGGTCCGTTGGCGAGCGACAATATACGTTGGCGAAGACTCGCGCGCTGGACGACGTCGACCTCGCCTTCCGCGGAAGGCAGGACGTACGCAGTCGCGGCTGGATCGATTGGTGGCCGGCACTTTCTCCGCCCGGGAGGGCTCATGCGGTACTCGATTTCGATCCCGACGTTTGCACTGGCGACATGGGTTCTCCTCGCTGCGTGTGGCGGAAGTGACCCCGGCGGTCCCACTGTGTCCACAGGTGTTTCCGGCGTCGTCAGCTCCGACGCGGGTCCGGTGATCGAAGGAGCCTCGGTGAAGATCGGGAATGTGGCCACGACGACCGGGGCCAACGGACGGTTCGAGCTTCACGACCTGCCGGTCGGCAGCGCAACCATCGTCACGACCGCGCCCCGCTTCGATCCGCGGTCGGAGACCGTCAACCTTCAGGCGGGGACGAACACGCACGATGTCCTTCTGTCGCACCAGACGCTCTTCACGCACCAGACCGTTCTCGCGTATCTGCCTCCGGGAAAGGTCGAGTACAGAGCGGCGATCGTCTTCCTGCCCGGCCTGCGAGATCCTGCCACCGGCAATCCGCTGGATTCGCGCCGCCTGGTGAGTGGCGCCCCGGGCACCGGCTGCAGCATCTGGTGCCTCTCGCCGGAGCTGGAGGAGGTGAAGCGGCGCTCTCTGGAACTCCTCGGCGGAAGCGTGGTGCTCGTCGGAACGACGACCCTGCTCGACCATCCTGCAGACTACGAAAAGCTTCTTCAGGCACTCTCCCAGATTGGCGCGCAGAGCCTTCGTCCGGAGCTCGCGAGCATCCCCATTCTGCTCGTCGGGCACTCACAGGGTGGATGCACGGCCTATGGATTCAGCCGCGCTCACGCCGCCCGGGTGATAGGATTCGTCACCATGAAGGGCGGCTGCCACAACCCCGGCGCCGCGGCGGACGCGGCCACCGTTCCCGGCTTCTTTCTCATCGGACGATTGGATGAGCCGCACCGGACCGCGAACATCACTCCGGTGTTCGAAGCCGGCCGCGCCGCCGGGGCGCCCTGGTCGCTTTCGACCGACGCATTCGGTCACGGCCCGATCGTCGACTTCGATCTCATGTTCCACTGGATCGATGCGGTTCTTACGTCTCGCCTGCCGGCTACCGCGGGAGCGCCGCTCCGCCAGATGACGGAAACGAGCGGCTGGCTCGGCAACCGCTCGACTGGCGCGATCTCGCCGTTCGCGTGCTACGACGCCACTCGGTCCAGTGCGAGCTGGCTGCCCTCTCGAGAGGCGGCGCTCGGCTGGCAGAGGATGGCGGGAGGAACCGTCGTCGTGAGCGCTTGCTGAACCGGGACGCGACCTCATACCCTCCCCAGCCGTCGCCGAGCAGGATGCTGCTGCTCGGGAGTAGGTGACGAGTTGCTTCCCCCTGACGACTGGCGTTCACCGGCGCGCCCGCGGAGCCGGGACTCTGCTGCGGAGAAAGCATGCACGGAGACGCTTCGGGGACGGAAGGCCTTACCAACCTTGAACCATGGCGGGGATGCCGCTACTTGGCCAGAGCGGCGCCCGATTGTATGCCTGAACACGAGGTCGTACTCACCGTCGAGATTCAGGGATGAGCATGACTGGATCGGATCGTTTACTGGAACGGCTTGTTCGATGTCACTGGAGCTGAACCTCCTGTCAGTGACGCAGCGGATCCAGGAGGATGCTCTCCACGTCGCTCGGAACTGGATGAACCGCATGAACGACGTAGCAGGTCGACATCCTTGGGAAAAAGCTTTCCAGAGGCGACGGAGCCAAGGAGGGCGATTCGCTGTACACCGGAGACTTCTCGTGCCGCGGCGACGAAGCGGAAGGTCGCCCGGAGAAGAACGCTGCGCACCTCCTCTGAAGAGCGGGAACCGTACTGCTGGCTATCTGATTCGCGCATATCTGAGAGCCCGTAGCAAGAGCGGATGGTCTAAAACCGTCCGATATTCCGGAAAACGGTCTCACCTCCATTCCGTCGGGGTCCCTGCTCCCCGCCGAACGTATGGCCCGGGGTCGCCCTCTGAAATGGATGGTGAGGGCGACGTCCGCTACTTGCGGCGAATGTGGGTGGTCACGAACAACCGGAGGAGACCCTACGATTGCCAGGCCGCTGCAACGGCAGGAACCACCGATCACACGAAACCTTGCACCTGCTGCCGCACCATGTCGCTATCCGGAACCTCCGTGTAAATATCCAGTCTCCGCACCATCACCCGCACGTGACGAGATCCGAGGAAGTAGATGTGCCAGGCCTCGTATCGATGTCAGCAGAAGGAGAAGGATCGTGGGGAGCACACGCCTCGCATACCGGGAAAATGTTCTGGGAAGGGACGTCGTGGGGCAGATCGACGATCGGCGGGCTCTTCGGCGGCCACGCTGTCAGAGTCCTGCACGAGCAGCGGCGATCATCGGGAGATCCGAGCGCCTGATGATGCAACGATAGAAGCCCAGCGACAGAGGCGGCAAAGCTGCCGGCGGCCACCGCGGCTGGCCGACGTGTCGTTCTCACCCCCCTGGAAGTGCGGCTGTCGGCAGACCAACCGCGCGCTGATGGATGCTGCGACGAAGCCTCCCTCTCGATATCGCCAGACACCGAAACCTCCGCCGATGCAAGTAAGCATGGCCGCGGAACTCGTCCACTGACGATCTGTCAGGTCCTGGGTCCTTTGGGTGGCGCCGAGTCGGGCTTGACAGATCTCTTTGGAGGCGGCGGCGGCGGCCGGCCTACCCCGCGCTTTCCGGAGTCCTGGCTGGGACCGCTGGAGCGGCCGGAGCCACCCGGGCGGCCGCCACCTTCGACGGAGGAACGTTTTGCCATGACGCTGGGCTGTTGATGGAAACCAAAAAAAACGAGGCGATGAGAACTGGTAGGAATATGGGGCACCGGCGTATTCCCCGCTACTCGCAGTGACCCGGCGATACAACGCCAGGGTGCGACCAGCTGCTCTCTCAGCGGCGTGGGAGCGTGCATGTCCCCCCGCATCCCCTGCGAGCCGGTCCGGATGGTAGGCAGATTCGCGACGTAGCGTGAGCCAGGGGTGCCGACGTGTCCGGTGACGGGACGGCCCAATCCCGTAACCGGACACTCCGGCACGTGCTGTCCTCTCTGGACGGCGCGGGGAAATGACCCAGTGGCAATGAGATGTGCCAGTATCCGGCTGTGGCGCGGGGTCTGCCTCCCGATTCATCATGATCCCGGCCGCAGGCGCCGTCCGGATTCCGTGGGTCGAAGCACCTCACGATCGAGAACTCATGAGCAAACCCGTCTCCTGGCTCGACGTCAAGCTCGGCGGTCGCATGCTGGTCAAGCATCCGGCGCTCACCGTGATCGCAACGATTGCCGTAGCGTTCGCGATCGCCGTCGGCACCGTCGGGTTCGAGATCGCGCGACAGGCGCTCTGGCCGACGATTCCGCTTCCGGACGGCAACGCGATCGTTGCATTGCGGAACTGGAATGTCGCCGACAATGCGTCGGTCCCCGCATCGCGCCGTGATTACGAGCTGTGGCGCGACGGTCTCAGCACGATCACCGATCTTAGCGCCGTCGAGGTGGAAGAACGCAGCATCGCCGTCGGCGCCGGCCCCGGTCAGCCGGAGACCGTCGCCAACGTGACCGCGTCGACCTTTGCGCTGACGCGCGTTCCGGCGTTGATGGGACGCACGCTGCTGGAAGCCGATGAACGGGGCGACGCAGAAGAGGTCGTGGTGGTCGGATACGACTTCTGGAAAAACAAGCTGGACGGCGCGGCAGACGCCGTCGGCCGCGTCATTCGCATCAGCGGCACGCCTGTCACGATCGTCGGCGTGATGCCGCGCGGCTACGGATTTCCACAGCGGAACGGCGTCTGGCGACCGTTGCATCTCGAGCGGATTCCCGAGGCATCGCCGAGCCTGTCGGTATGTCTTTGGGCGGCTGGCGCCGGGCCATCCACGCGAGGAAGCGACCGCCCAGGTGGCGGCGATCGGCGCCCGAGCAGCGACGATGTTTCCGGAGACGCACAAGAATGTGCGCCTGCAAGTCCTCTCTCTGCCCGACGCTGTCAGTGATTTGCCAGCCGCGGCGGCGTTGGTGCTGGCGTCGATCAACGTGTTCCTCGTGCTGTTGGCCGCGCTTTTGTGCGGCAACGTCGCAATGTTGTTGTTCGCCCGCGCCGTCAGTCGAGAGCGGGAGCTCCTGGTTCGCGCCGCACTCGGCGCCAGCCGTGGGCGCCTCATCATGCAACTCTTTGCCGAGGCGCTCCTGCTCTGCGCCGTCGGCGCGGTGGTTGGTCTCATGGTTGCGCGCTTCGTGCTCGCGCGGACCTGGACGATGATCGAAGGGCAAACGGGTCCGTTGCCGTTTTGGATCGACACTTCGCTTTCGTCGACGACGATTCTGTATGCCGTTGGGCTGACGCTGTTCGCGGCGGCGATCGCCGGCGTCGTTCCCGCGCTCAAAGTGACGTCGGGTGGTGCTGGTGCCAGGCTCCGAGCCGCGTCGAGCGGCGGCGGCGGGTTGCAGTTCGGCGGCGTGTGGACCGTGGTCATCGTCGCGCAGATTGCGCTCACGACGCTGCTTCCGTGGCCGCTGCTCGGCCTGGGAGGGGACTTCGCGAGAGACACGCCCGCAGGATTCCCGGCCGAAGCATTTCTCACGGCCACGCTCGAAATGGATCGCTTTGACGGCGTCGCGGCGAGTGGAGACACGGTGCCGGCGGTGCGTGCGGCGCGGCTCGAAGCACGCTACCGCGCGCTCGCCGACCGGCTCCGACAGGACCCGGGCGTGCTGGACGTCACGTACGCCGATCAAATGCCGCAGATGACTAGCGGGCGGCACGTGATCAAGATGGACCCGGGTCCGGCCGCTGAGCACAGTGAACGCTGTGTCGGGTGGCTACTGCGTCGGGTTCGTGTCCGTCGATCCGCGATTCTTCGACGTGGTCGGTGCACCCGTGATCCGCGGCCGGGCGTTGACGACGGCCGACGCGGAACAACGGACGCGTGTCGTGCTCGTGAACGAGACTTTCGTCGATCAGGTACTGGGCGGCCGTAATCCAATTGGCCGCCGGTTTCGCTTCTCATCAACGCGCGAACCCACCGCCGAGTCGTGGTATGAGATCGTCGGTGTCGTGCCCGATCTCAGCGTAAGCGACAACGGGACCGATTACGGCCGAGCCCGCATCTATCAGACGACGCTGCCGCGTGAGACCGGGCCGCTTCGAGTCGCCATTCACGTTCGCGGCGATCCGCAGCGTTTTGCGGTGCGTCTCCGCGAGCTCGCGCAGGCGACCGATCCCGCGCTACGCGTGATCGATCCGAAACCGCTGCCCCGTCTGGCGGATCCCGATTCCGCAGGAATGTCGTTCGGGTTCGAGCTCCTGGTCAGCCTGACGCTCGTGACGCTGATGTTGTCGCTCGCCGGTGTCTATGCGGTGACGGCCTTCGCCGTCGCCAGGCGGACGCGGGAGATCGGCGTGCGCGTCGCGCTCGGCGCGCGGCCGCTGCACGTCCTGACTATCGTCTTCAAGCGCCCACTCGTTCAGATGGCGCTGGGCATTGGCGTTGGTGCAATCCTGGGGTTCGGTCTCGCGAACGACGACCTGTCGGAGGTGCATCTCGATGTTTTCGGCAACACGGCGGTCTTCGCGCTGTCGACGATCCTGTGCTGTGCACTCGCATGCATCGTCCCGACGCGACGGGCGCTTCGCATTCAGCCGACGGAGGCATTGAAGGACGAGGGTTGAGCTCACGACCTGCGTCCCGAGGTGCGCCGCGAAGAGGGGCCATCAGGTCGACGAACGTCGAGTTGCCCATAACGTTTTTGCGCGGGAGCAAGTCACCGACATCGACCTGCTTACCGCGGAGGCACGGAAGCACGGCCGCGGGCTCGTTCACGGAAACTGATGGGATGGACTCCTCCAGAAGGTTGGATTTAACTATCCGGTACCGACGCCAATCGAGTACCCCAACCAAAGGAGCCCACCCATGTCCAGTGTAACGATCGCCGTGGATCTCGCAAAGTCCGTCTTCCAGCTCGTCGTTGCCGACGAGAGCGGCCGCATCTCCGAGCGGAAACGACTCTCGCGCCCACAGTTCCTTCGCTTCTGGGAGAACCGCGCCCCCTGCCGGGTTCTCATGGAGGCGTGCGGCAGCGCCCACTTCTGGGGCCGCTTTCTCCAGTCCCGAGGCTTCGACGTCGTCCTCCTCCCCGCCCACAGCGTCACCCCCTACGTGCAGCGCGGCAAGACGGATGAACGTGATGCCGAGGGTCTGCTCGAAGCGGTGAAGTCCCCGCGGGTGCATCCCGTCGCCATCAAGAGCTGCGATCAGCAGGCCATCCTCGCCCTGCACCGGGCTCGTCAGCAGTGGCAGGGCACCCGGACCGCCAGGATCAATGCCATGCGCGGCTTCCTTCGCGAGTTCGGCGTCGTCTGCGCCAAAGGGTCAGGCACCTTTCTCCGCGCTCTGCCCCTGCTCCTCGAAGAGCATCGCGAGGCGCTCCCCGGCCGCCTTCGTACCCTTCTCCGGGAGATGCAGGAGGAGGTTCTTCAGATGGCACGGCGCATGGAAGCCGTGGAGAAGGAGCTCGAAGCCATCGCCAGACAGAACGCGACCGTCGCTTCCCTCCTCCGCGTCCCCGGTGTCGGCGTCCTCACCGCAACGGCGATGTACGCTTCCATCGGCAACATCCACCTCTTCCGGAGCGCACGTCATCTGGCCAGCTGGCTCGGCATCACCCCGAAGGAGCATTCCACCGGCAGCAAACGCCGCCTGGGACGCATCAGCAAGCAGGGCGACACCTACCTGCGCACCCTCCTCATCCACGGCGCCCGCTCCGCTCTCTGCGCCGCCCTGGAGCGCCAGAGCAAAGGCCGGGAACTCAGTTACCTGCAGCGATGGGCGGTCGAGCGAGCAGACACGATGCACCTCAACAAGGCTTCAGTCGCACTGGCGAACAAAATGGCAAGGATCCTCTGGGCCCTCTGGACGAGGGAACGCACCTTCGACGGTGACTTCGTCCCCCAGGCAGCATAGCACGCCTGGCAAAGATCTGGACCACCCGTAGAACCCGAGGAGCAGCCGACCTGAAGCAGTGCGAGACATTTATCTGATCATGGCCAGAAGCGGCCGGACCGCCGCCGGGCAGATGCCGATAACAAGCCCGCCCCACCCGAGGGCTCGGAACCGATTGGCAGCCCGTGCGCGCGAAGGACCCATGATGGCCCGGAGCACATACGCTCCACCTCAAGAGGCCGGATATACGTTTGCATCCGCTGCCCTTCCAGCCAAGATCAGATCGATGCCCTTGCACTCGAAGGGGAGGAGTCCATATAGGCTTGTTAGACCCGTGCTCTGCCCGATTCGCTTGAAGATGGCAGACGCTTTGCGAGTTCGAGGCCGAACGGTCCTGCCCTGCGGAATGCCTCCAGCATGATCGCGAGCTCAGCACATGGCTCGGTGGGATCCGGTCCGATCCAGTAGCGGGAGTTGTCCCCCCAAGGCTCCCAAGCCATGAAGCGGCGGCTGCCAATGGACCAGACGCAGAACACATCCTCGCGCGCTCCGCGGCCAAAGAGAGGTGCGGGAGCCGCGTGCACTTCAGCGCCTGGGATTCGCCGGATGATGCGAAAGAGTCCGCGGCGGCTCAACAGTAGGTTGGAGACCTCGAAGCCAACGATCTCACCACTCTCATTGAGGAGCGCGTGGGTCTTCATGCAGGCATGCGTCGAAGAAACGGCGACATAGGTCGAGGTCTAACGACCTGGCGTTCAGTGGCGAGCCCGCGGCGCGGGGACTCTGCCGCTCCTCGAAAGCATGCCCGCGGGCTCGTCCACTGAAACGGCTTGTTAGAACCATGAAGCTTGGCAAGCACGGAAAAAAGCCTGGCCCGCCTGCAGCGATCGGTTCACGCTTCCGAAGCAGCCTACCACCGGCCATGCCACTCGAGCGCGTGCGGCAGGTCCGCCGCGGCGAACTCGATATGCACCACCCGGCGGTGACCAGGAACCCTCGCAGGTGACGATGCATGCAGAATGAGGGGACGCATGAGCAGCACCCCACCCCGATCCGAGGTGCACAGGACTGGCTCTGCCGCCTGCCTCCAGTGGGCGATCTCCTCCACTGCGAGCCGCCCCACCCGATGGGAGCCAGGGATCACCTGCACCGGTCCATTATCCGGTCCGCACGCATCCAGATGTAGGCGCACGGTGATCATGTGCTCCAGCACCGAAGCCGGAGGTTGCACGTGCACGATGCCGGCTTTCTCGGACCAGGGTCCAAAGCCCGGAGCCTCGCGATGCTCCCGCACAGCGATCGTGAGATCCTGGTGCCACGCCACCTTCCAGTTGGCCTCCGGTACCTTGTCGAAGAGGATTCCGCGCACAGCGAAGGCAGACTTCCCGATGATCGGCTCGACCAACGCCCGGATTTCGGGCGAGCGGGCCAAGCGCTCAACCTCGGGGACCACTTCCAGAAGATTGCGGATCGCATGGAGGCTGCCTCGCTTCTGGACGGCCGCCGTGCTGCTCTGATCCACGGCAGCAAGCGCGGGGAGGAGCATGTCCACTACCGACTCCGACACCACACCTTCAACGAGAGCGAATCCGTCCTGTTCTACGGCAGCAGCGAAATGCATACGATCAGCAAATGGTGGAAAGCGATCGCTCTAACGACCTGGCGTTCAGTGGCGAGCCCGGGTGCTGGAACTCTGCCGCTGCTGAAAAGCATGCCGCGGGCTCGAGGTATTGTCAAATGTTGTGGATCGGGATGATCAGGCAGCGACCTCCGCGGGTTGTTCCGGGGCGGTTTGATCCCCTCTCTCCACTCGAACTCCGTCCCTGAACGGTACTCCAGCCCTGACCAACGGAAGCAGCTCGGAACCGTTCAATCGTCGCCACCGCTGCTGGGCCATCTCCAGAAGCTTGAAGGCCATGGTCAGTCCCCTTCGCCTCGAACCCGCGCCCTTGGTAATGCGCTGCCTGAGCCGCACGGTCGAGAAAGCCGACTCGATCGGGTTGCTGGTGCGGATGTGGACCCAATGCTCGGCCGGAAAGTCGAAGAAGGTAAGCAGCTTGTCCTGACTGCCGCTCAGCGTTTCCACCGCCTTGGGGTACTTCGCGCCGTACTCCTCGCGGAAGCTCTGGATCTCCGTCTGCGCCGCCTCCCGAGAGTCGGACTTCATGATCTCGTGCAGCGCTGCCTTGGCCTTCGGCTGGAGGCGCTTCGGCAGCTTGTCCAGCACGTTGGCGATCCGGTGGACCCAGTCGCGTTGCTCGCGAGTCTCCGGCCAGACGTCTCGCAGCGCTGCCCAGAAGCCGAGAGCGCCGTCGCCGATCGCCAGTTCGGGCGCCACCATGCCGCGCCGCTTCAGGTCGCGTATCAGCGTGGCCCAGCTATCCTTCGACTCCCGAAACCCATCCTCGACGGCGATCATCTCCTTGGTGCCGTCCGGACGGGCACCGAGCATCACGAGCGTGCAGAGCCGATCTTCCTCCAGGCGGACATTGAAGTGAATCCCGTCCACCCAGATGTAGACGTAATCCCGATCGCTGAGATCTCTCGTTTGGAAGCGCCGGTAGTCCTCATCCCACACCGAAAGCAGTCTCGTGATGTTCGCTGAGGAGAGTCCAGCCGCATCCTCCCCGAGCAGCGCCTCGAGCGCCGGGCGGAAGTCCCCGGTGGAGAGACCCCGCAGGTACAGAATCGGCAGCACCTCCGCCACCTTCGGCGAGCGTCTCATGTACGGAGGCAGGATCGCACTCGTGAAGCGCTTTCGCTCCCCCTCCGCGTCGACTCTTCGATCATTGATCCGCGGGGCTGTGACGTCCAACGTACCGGAGCCGACGGTCACCCGCCGCGGTCGAGCCTTGCCGTTCCGGACGACCAGCGCTCGACCATCCGGATCCTGCTCTCCTCGAAACCGCTCCACGTATGCGGCCGCTTCAGCCTCCAGCGCTGCGGCCAGCATCCGCCGCGCTCCTTCACGTGCGAGCTCATCGAGACTCCGGGCCAACTCGCCCTCTTGCTCCTCTGCGCCCTCCGTCACTATTTTCAACATCGGTGGCGTGTCCTTTCCCCCGGTCTGCAAACCGGGTGTATGCGTGATGGGTTCTCAACCACGCGGAAGGATACGCCGCCTTTTTCATCCCCTCAAGTCAGATCCACAACTTTCGAGTATACCTCGGGGCTCGTCCACTGAAACGGCTTGTTAGAACCGGTTTAACCACCAACAAGCGGAAGCGCAGGCGACTCGGTTGCTGCGCCATGATGGCAGAATGCTCGCTGGGTCCACAAAGACGGATGAGAGGCTCAACGGACGAACAGCTGCTCGAAGAGCGCTTTGGATCTGGCCTCGCCTTCCTCGGTGAGAACCACCGATTTCGCCTTCGATACCGGATTGCCGATCATGCCCTTCTCATGCAGCCGGTTGAGGGCGTCCCAATCGAATGACTTCCATGCCCGGCCGTGGTCATGAAGGGTAAGATACATGAGTGCAAGCACCGCATTATCGATGGCATCCTCATCAAGCTCTCGCATATGCTCCTTCTGCTTTGCGGGACGAACTCTGAGTAGCGCCGGTCAGCAAGAGCCATGATGTAAAGGGTTGCCGGGATAGGCAAGAACTCGCGAGGACGCTCCGCTGCCGGCGGGGTGCAGCCCTACTTGAAGGGGAGCGCCGCCGACCAGCCGGCGGATGCGATTCGACAGAGCCTCTAACGACATGGCGTTCAGTGGCGAGTCCGCGGTGCTGGAACTCTGCCTCTGCTCAGAAAGCATTGCCGCGAGCTCGTCCACTGAAACGGCTTGTTAGAACATGGGACGAAAAGCCGAGATGCTCAAGCCGGATCCGCGATCGGTAAGGGTGAGTGAGCACATCAAGACGGTAACAGCATCACCTATATTGAGTGGTCGTGCTGAAGTTGATCTGCTCCCACGTGATCCCTTCGCCATGTTCTAAGAAGCTGCCAACACTTCCGTAGAACAGCTCCATCTCGAGGGAACAGCTAGCGGTTCTCCAGCACCACATTCACGGTGACCGTAGTGGCGGTGCGCTTATCCTCACGGAGAGTCACGTTCGGAGCTTCAACAACCGAGATCAGCAGATCGCTTCCCGCCGGAGCCTGCACCGCGATGCGAAGGCAAAAAACCGAGCGAAAATCAGACTCCTTGAGTTCGAGTCGGTAATTGCCTTGAGCATCCGTCCACCCCTGTGCATTTGAGAGTTCGCCGGTTGCGCATGTCCCATCCATCACCTTAGCTATAAACGCTAATACGGATGCACCAGCTACTGGCTGTCCGGCCTGGGTAGTGACTCGCCCCTCCACGAAAGCGTAGCTCATCGTCTCATAATCGAACCCTTTGAATCCCAGCGGATCGCAGGAGGCCAGCAGACCGATCAGCAGGAGACACCACGGTCCACGCCGCCAGAACGTTGGGTTAGTCCGGGGCCGAGCCGAGAGTTCGTGCTTTAGCATCGCATCATCCGGTTTCAAGGCTGTTTCCACGAGAGTCATAGACGGCTAACGACCTGGCGTTCAGTGGCGAGCCCGCGGTGCTGGGACTCTGCCGCTGCTCGAATATATGGCCGCGGGCTCGTCCACTGAAACTGATGGGATGGACTCCTCCAGAAGGTTGGATTTAACTATCCGGTACCGACGCCAATCGAGTACCCCAACCAAAGGAGCCCACCCATGCCCAGTGTAACGATCGCCGTGGATCTCGCAAAGTCCGTCTTCCAACTTGTCGTTGCCGACGAGAGCGGCCGCATCTCCGAGCGGAAGCGACTCTCGCGTCCACAGTTCCTTCGCTTCTGGGAGAATCGCGCTCCCTGCCGCGTTCTGATGGAGGCGTGCGGCAGCGCCCACTTCTGGGGCCGCTTTCTCCAGGCTCGTGGCTTCAACGTCGTCCTCCTCCCCGCCCACAGCGTCACCCCCTACGTGCAGCGCGGCAAGACGGATGAACGGGATGCCGAGGGACTGCTCGAAGCGGTGAAGTCCCCGCGGGTGCATCCCGTCGCCATCAAGAGCTGCGATCAGCAGGCCATCCTCGCCCTGCACCGGGCTCGTCAGCAGTGGCAGGGCACCCGGACCGCCAGGATCAATGCCATGCGCGGCTTCCTTCGCGAGTTCGGCGTCGTCTGCGCCAAAGGGTCAGGCACCTTTCTCCGCGCTCGGCCCCTGCTCCTCGAAGAGCATCGCGAGGCGCTCCCCGGCCGCCTTCGTACCCTTCTCCGGGAGATGCAGGAGGAGGTTCTTCAGATGGAGCGGCGCATGGAAGCCGTGGAGAAGGAGCTCGAAGCCATCGCCAGACAGAACGCGACCGTCGCTTCCCTCCTCCGCGTCCCCGGTGTCGGCGTCCTCACCGCAACGGCGATGTACGCTTCCATCGGCAACATCCACCTCTTCCGGAGCGCACGTCATCTGGCCAGCTGGCTCGGCATCACCCCGAAGGAGCATTCCACCGGCAGCAAACGCCGCCTGGGACGCATCAGCAAGCAGGGCGACACCTACCTGCGCACGCTCCTCATCCACGGCGCCCGCTCCGCTCTCTGCGCCGCCCTAGAGCGTCAGAGCAAAGGCCGGGAACTCAGCTACCTGCAGCGATGGGCGGTCGAGCGAGCAGACACGATGCACCTCAACAAGGCTTCAGTCGCCCTGGCGAACAAAATGGCAAGGATTATCTGGGCCCTCTGGACGAGGGAACGGACCTACGACGGTGACTTCGTCCCGCAGGCAGCGTAGCAGGCCCGGCGCAGGATTGTATCAACCGCTAGAACCCGAGGAGCAGCCGACCTGAAGCAGTGCGAGACATTTATCTGATCATGGCCAGAAGCGGCCGGACCGCCGCCGGGCAGATGCCGATAACAAGCCCGCCCCACCCGAGGGCTCGGAACCGATTGGCAGCCCGTGCGCGCGAAGGACCCATGATGGCCCGGAGCACATACGCTCCACCTAAAGAGGCCGGATATACGTTTGCATCCGCTGCCCTTCTAGCCCCCGATCAGATCAGTGCCCTTGCACTCAGAGGGGAGGAGTCCATATAGGCTTGTTAGGGCCAGCACCGGCAGTAGCGGGTGATAACACTCCGATGCCCATGCTCGTGAATACGCGCAGCGTCACCGCTGATCCATCGCGGCGTTTAGTCGGTCCAGTACGGCAGCAACTTCGGGACGCACCGGCGGGTCCATGGTGATGTGACCGAGCGACACCTTCTGGTCTCCGGGAGTTACCGGGAACTCCAGGAACTCTGCTCGACTCTCTGGGCTAAGCCACTGGAGGAACTCCTGAAGGATCGCCGCATCCAGCGTCGGATGTAGCTGCCGAATCTCAGATTCGGACAAGCGATAGGAGAGATCTGGCTGATCCAGGAACTCCGGACCTGTCGACATGACGCCCCCATGCTCACGATCCGCAGAACATGCACTGAAGACGATAGCGATTCCGATGCCGACCACGCGATAGAAGCTGCTGGAATGGTTCAGCACGGTGTGCTCCTTATTGGGGTTGTAGAATCCCCACACAGACCTAACGACGTGGCGTTCAGTGGCGAGCCCGCGTGCTGGAGCTCTGCGTCTGCCCGAAAACATGGCCGCGGGCTCGTCCACTGAAACGGCTTGTTAGAACCGGCGGCGGGTGATGCTGAACACTACTACCAATGCAGCAGCAACGCCAACGAGTGGTAGAAGGTATGACCTCCTCCGCACCGGTTCGAAGATCACGTCGAAGTGCGGCTGCGGTTCATAAGCAAGGCGTCGCTCGCGACCAGAATTTCGATTCAAGAACTCCCCTGCGCGTCGGCCCTCTAACGACGTGGCGTTCAGTGGCGAGCCCGCGTGCTGGAGCTCTGCGTCTGCCCGAAAACATGGCCGCGGGCTCGTCCACTGAAACGGCTTGTTAGAACCGGCGGCGGGTGATGCTGAACACTACTACCAATGCAGCAGCAACGCCAACGAGTGGTAGAAGGTATGACCTCCTCCGCACCGGTTCGAAGATCACGTCGAAGTGCGGCTGCGGTTCATAAGCAAGGCGTCGCTCGCGACCAGAATTTCGATTCAAGAACTCCCCTGCGCGTCGGCCCTCTAACGACCTGGCGTTCAGTGGCGAGCCCGCGGTGCTGGATCTCTGTGTCTGCTCGAAAAGATGGCCGCGGGCTCGTCCACTGAAACGGCTTGTTAGGAGACGGCCCGGATGCAGGATTCATTCGAGAGCGATCCCGGCCCGCTCCGCCAGCTTGAAACCTGAGTTGTATAAGTCAGCGGAAAAAATCATGGTGTCCTGCTCGCGATGAAGAGAATAGTCTGCTGGCGTGATCGATACCGGCACTGTTCCGCCTGAGCAATCCGCAGTCAGGTCAACGTCGTACTCTCCTTCCGGGCAAGTCACACGAATCAAGCCGTACGAGCCTACCGTCATCTCGCGCGCGACAAAGCGGGTTTCCATGTGGGTACGGCGCGAAAGCTCGATGAGAGCCACGATGGCCACCGGCCAGTTATGCCCGAGCACACGATTGCCCGGATCCCACGACGGACCGTCGCACGTATCTGCAGCGAAGTGAGGCTCTAGCTCTGTTCTCAAGGCGACTGCCGCCGCCGATAATGCCTCGGGAACTGGCATTAGGCTTACCATAGGGTCAGAGGTGATCCTACTCCAGCGTCACCTAACGACCCGGCGTTCAGTGGCGAGCCCGCGGTGCTGGAACTCTGCGTCTGCTCGAAAACATAGCCGCGGGCTCGTCCACTGAAACGGCCTGTTAGACCCCGCTGTATAGGTCACCTGGGAGCGGCGGCGCCGAGTCCACAATCAGTCAGCAGAGACAGACCAGTGGAGGCCGGCGATCGACACTCACCGCAGAATCAGGTGGTTTCTCCTGCATCCGGCCGCAATCCAAAAAACGATGCCATGGTGCGTCCCCACCAGTAGCCACCCCATAGGAAGATGGGAAAGCCGATGATCGCGCCGAGAACCATGCTTCTGAAGAACCCCAACAGATTAGAGCTCGGTACATGCTCCATTAACCGAATAGCCGGCCCACCCACAGACGTGGCGATCCACATGAACAGTCCCCACTGTTTGACTCCCAGCTTGTAGACGACCGTCTCATAGGGGGTGGTCGCCTCCCGCCAAAGCCTGCCGTAGCTGTGTATGCCCCACCAGATAAATAGACCGAGAAGGACAATTAGAACGACGACGGGGAGGGGCGTGAAACTCATGAAGCTTTCAAGCTGGGGTGAGCGGCATCAGCAGCGTTCTGATTCGGATCAACTGGATTCGGACGACGTCCAGGCACAAAAGCTCAGGCGATGGTCTAACGGCCTGGCGTTCAGTGGCGAGCCCGCGGTGCTGGAGCTCTGCCGCTGCTCGAAAGCATGGCCGCGGGCTCGTCCACTGAAACGGCTTGTTAGACCTGAATAATGCCGCCCCCGCACTACTCAAGGTTCAACTGAACCGCTACGCCGTAGTGATCCGGCCACCCACTCGGAAGCGGGTACTGCTCAGGCCAAACTTCAACGCTGGTTGCCTGCGCCGCCAGTGAGCTGCAGGTAATCACGTGGTCTATGCTTGCTGGCCAGCCACGTTGCAGCAGCGGATCGCCAACTCCAGACGTGAGGCACACCAGATCCCGCTCATTGAGTGCCGCTTGTAGCATGTGCCGTCCTCGTAGAGTGCCAACGCTGCAGCGGCCGTCGAGTTCCTGATTCAGGTCGCCCAGGAGACAGAATAGATCGTTCGTGTGCTCTCGGCGGATGGCGTCGATGTCCGCCAGTTGCGCCGATAGAGATGCGGAGAATGAATTTCCCCCGCGGAGTGGATCCTGCCGAAGGTCACCTCTCCAAGGCAGAACGCTGGCGAAGACCACGAGATGTTGCCCCGATGGGTGTTCGATCCTCGCAGCGCAGGATCGCTCCGGCTCCCCCTGCACCGGCACCGCCCCGGCAACCCACCCGCCGTTCACCCAGATCGCCGTCCAGCACTCGTCGGCAGCTCGATCGGGTGCTGGCGCAGAGGTAGCAATGAGCCTGGAACTCGGGGCCGGGGCGAAAGAGACGTGGGTCTCGGTTAGCACCATTACGTCAGCGGCGACCGATGCAGTCGCGATTCTGATCCTGGTTGAGCGTGTCCCCTGCCCCGGGCGCGGTCGCTCCACGTTCCAGGTTGCGATCTTCAAATGATCTTCCGGTCTAACGGACCAGCGTTAAGTGGATTCGCCTTCAGTATGTCCCCTGCACTGGCGACGGTGCGAATCCACTTGAATGCATTGTTAGGTGACCGTGACTCGGATGCCGCGGCCCCGTGGATGCTGAGGGCCACCTGGATGAGAGCACCGCGGGGCCGGCGCCACAACCTGCGGCCGCCCCGCGCTCGATACCGGGGGAAACGTTCCCTGCTCATTCCGGCGGCCCGCCTGAACCGGCCCCGCAGGTGCGTGGGCAGCTCCGATGCCGATACGGGCACCTAACGACCTGGCGTTCAGTGGCGAGCCCGCGTGCGGGAACTCTGCCCCTGCTCGCAAACATGGCCGCGGGCTCGTCCACTGAAACGGCTTGTTAGAACCGCCACTTCCGCCTGTGTTGGCATCCGAGATTGCCAGTTACACGTCCTTAACTCTCATACGTTTTTTGGCAATCTATCACTTGCCACACTCCCTGCCGATGCTCAACTCGACACTCGTAGCCGGCGCCCCATAGTCCACCCTGCGTGTACGCCAGATCAATAATTGCCACATCGCCACTCTCCCAGCGAACCGGGAAGATTCCGAAGTACAGTGCGAAACCGTCAGTTGTGCGATCGATAACCACGTTTCGCGAATCGTCATAGCGTGATCCGTCGCTTAGTAAACCTCCGAACCGGCACTCTGATACAGGCCGAGCGGGGGCGGCCGCTGTCTGGAGGCGAGCAAGGAGTGTGGCTGGCGGATCGCGCATGTCGGCTTCACCTGCTCTTTCGAGAGCAACGCAATACGCTGCGGGCGGGTTAAGGTTGGTTTCTACGCTGCCGAACGCCCACGTGAGGGCGGACACCTGAACCTCCTCTTCTGCACCTGGCAGGCGGTCGATAGTCGGATGCGGCTCTGTTTCGCTATGGCATGAGATCATCAGGAACAACCCGAAGACAGAAAGGCGACGACGCTGGAGAGAGTTCTTCATCTCGGATCTCCGGTGGTTAGCTCTAACGACGTGGCGTTCAGTGGCGAGCCCGCGTGCTGGAGCTCTGCGTCTGCCCGAAAACATGGCCGCGGGCTCGTCCACTGAAACGGCTTGTTAGAACCGGCGGCGGGTGATGCTGAACACTACTACCAATGCAGCAGCAACGCCAACGAGTGGTAGAAGGTATGACCTCCTCCGCACCGGTTCGAAGATCACGTCGAAGTGCGGCTGCGGTTCATAAGCAAGGCGTCGCTCGCGACCAGAATTTCGATTCAAGAACTCCCCTGCGCGTCGGCCCTCTAACGACCTGGCGTTCAGTGGCGAGCCCGCGGCGCTGGAACTCGGCCGCTGCTCGAAAACATGGCCGCGGGCTCGTCCACTGAAACGGCTTGTTAGGAACTCGCGACCTCCTGCCGGCGTGACTCAGAGGAGCTCGACAAGCTGCTCCCGCTGCAGGTCTACGTCGCGAAGGATTCTGGTGAGAAGGCCGGGGCCGATCGTTTCGCCACTGTGTACCGGAACCACGGTGGAGCGACCGTCCGGATGGCGGAGAAAGTGATGACTGCCGCGGATCCGGACGACTTCGAAACCGGCACGGCCGAGCGCGCCAATGAGGGCTGTCCCGGTTGGCCTCGGTAGCCGCGGTATCACGCAGCGATGGTGATCCGCTGCAGGCCCACGAAGGTTAGCGGCTCGACCTCGTCGCCCTGGACCTCGAGACAGAGCTGAATCGCTTCACGGATCCGCTCCATCAGTTCGTCGAGGGACTCAGCCTGGGTATGGCAGCCGTGCAAAGCGGGGACAGAAGCTACATAGGTACCTTCCGAGTCCTGCTCGATCAGGACGTCGAACTCTCGTTGCATCGAGACCTCCGTGAGTTGTGCACACCCCGTCCTTGCCTCGAAGCTGTTACCTTGCAGACGAGCGGGCAAGAGGCTTGCCCACCAGCCTCCTAACGACCTGGCGTTCAGTGGCGAGCCCGCGGTGCTGGAGCTCTGCGTCTGCTCGAAAGCATGGCCGCGGGCTCGTCCACTGAAACGGCTTGTTAGAACCACCTACGGCTTCCGGTTCGCCCAGCGTTTCGGGTGCTGACGCCAGTGCGAGCATGCCACGATGATGATTTCCGTCTCAGACGCCGAGAAGATCAGGCTGTACGGGAAGCGCCGCAGGAGAGCGCGGCGAAGTCTCGGGTGAACCTGGGGGTGCTGAAAGGGCTTTCGTTCGATGGCTGCGATCGCAGCATCGACGGCGCGGAGGAACTCCCCTGCCAGTGTGCTGCTCCGGGACTCGTACCACTCTGCCGCGGCAGCAATTTCTGCCTCCGCCTCGGGGCGGAACCGTACCTGCCTCACGCACCGAACCGCTCGCGAAGTCGCTCCCGCACCTCCGCCCAGGTCGCCCCGCTGCCGGGATTGTTCTCGGCATCCGCTAAACGCCTCTCCAACTCCGCAATCTGCTCTGGAGAAAGGGGAGGGGCATCCTGCTCTGGTATGCTATCCCAGAGATCCTGGGCTAGCTGGATCCGCTCGGCGGGAGAGAGATCGAACAGATGGGAGATCGAGGACTTGTCCATGTGCGTAAGCTACTGGGTGCCGGACTCGTGATCAACCACGATGAGTCCGCGACCGGCCACTTCTAACGACGTGGCGTTCAGTGGCGAGCCCGCGGCGCTGGAGCTCTGCCGCTGCTCAGAAAGCATGGCCGCGGGCTCGTCCACTGAAACGGCTTGTTAGGGCCAGGAGCCAAACGGCCGACATCGGCTGCATGTAATCGTTCAGAGTGACTATTCCACCGTGAACTCATTCGATACCACGGTCCACTCACTCGTCGAACCCGCAGCTGAGTGAATGCCCGGGCGCAGCCGGTAGCGACCCGACTTCAGTATGCTCCGGCCGCTCGAGAGTGAGGCCCCTGGCGCAAGAGGTCGTGGATCCATGGGGACGGCTGCCTGACAGGCATCCCCACCATTCTCAACCCAACGGCCGCCCTCCCAGCGATCGAGGGCTGTCATCAGACGATCTCCGCAACGTGCGAGATAGAGCGTGCTGCTCCCGCGATTCTCTACCGTAAACGGCACCCCGGCAGAGCCTACGGCGGAATCACGAACGAATGTGGTGCCATCGGTTTGTACAAGTAACTGAACGTCCGCGGAACCGGTCGTGAGCTGGCAGCCAGCGGCACTTGAGAGAAGCAGCCCGAGAGCGAACAATCGTGTTTTCATGGTACTCCGGGTTATGGACTTGCGAAAGCGGATCTGGTAATATACCAGAGGACGTGTGATCCTCTCCCTTTCGGACAGCGGATTCCCGCTAAAGACCACGCGAACTGCTGGGAGCTGGTGGCAAACCGATGCCCACTACTCTTGCCTCAGATCCGTTGCTTGTCCGGGCACTCCTAACGACCTGGCGTTCAGTGGCGAGCCCGCGGTGCTGGATCTCTGCGTCTGCTCGAAAGCATGGCCGCGGGATCGTCCACTGAAACGGCTTGTTAGAACCTCGAGACGAACTCCACACTTGTGCCCGAACTGCTTGCCCGGTGCGACACCAGCCGAGGTGGATTGCCAAGGTGTGTGTCGGTCAGCGGGGGCGAAGCACCGATCCCGTAGCATTTCACTCGCGTTGCGGCGGCCTCAATGGCAGGATCAGTCCCAGTTCAGCGGCCACATAGGTCGTGCTTGGTTGGACGCCTCGGTCAGCCGGCGTGTGGCGCAGGTGGAGCCCGGGCGAGAAGGTCCACCGCGCCCCCTCGTTGTGGGAGGTTCCAATCCCGATTTCGTATCCGGATCTCCACGGAAACCCGCGGCTGTCACCATCGGATATCACCAAAGTTCGAGTGGTGTTGAACCCACCTCGAACCCACGGCTCCAACGGCAAGTCCGACCAGGCAAGGCGAATACCGGCTCCCGCGCCCAGAGATACGAAGTGATCGGCAGGCTCGAGAGGGATGCCTTCGATGTGACGAAGTCCAAATCGATACACGTGGATGCCACCGTAGGCAGACACCGTGCTGGTCCACTCGTACCGAAGGGCTGCCGCAGCACCGCCGCCAATTCGGTCCAGGTTGGAATTGCGGCTCGCCGCAGCGGGTGCGGCGAATCCCGGGCGGATTTCCATTACCAGTGAGCTGCTCTGTGCAATCGCCGCTGAAGTGCTGGCGGAGAACAGAAGCAGTCCTACAAGGGCAAGACGATGTAGCATCATAGAAAGGAGCGAGTGAAAAGGAGAACGCTTAGGTACGTGCCGAGAACACCGCTTCATAGATGCTCATCACTTCAGGCCTGGGTAACGTTCCGTGAGCCCGCTGGGTCCGGAAGGACAGGTGTCAGCGCCACGTTTGGGTGCCGCCGAAGCGCTTCGGCAGCCGTTCCACCAGTTCTCCGGAGACACCTCTAACGACGTGGCGTTCAGTGGCGAGCCCGCGGTGCGGGAACTCTGCCTCTGCTCAAAAGCATGGCCGCGGGTTCGTCCACTGAAACGGCTTGTTAGGGCCAGCACCGGCAGTAGCGGGTGATAACACTCCGATGCCCATGCTCGTGAATACGCGCAGCGTCACCGCTGATCCATCGCGGCGTTTAGTCGGTCCAGTACGGCAGCAACTTCGGGACGCACCGGCGGGTCCATGGTGATGTGACCGAGCGACACCTTCTGGTCTCCGGGAGTTACCGGGAACTCCAGGAACTCTGCTCGACTCTCTGGGCTAAGCCACTGGAGGAACTCCTGAAGGATCGCCGCATCCAGCGTCGGATGTAGCTGCCGAATCTCAGATTCGGACAAGCGATAGGAGAGATCTGGCTGATCCAGGAACTCCGGACCTGTCGACATGACGCCCCCATGCTCACGATCCGCAGAACATGCACTGAAGACGATAGCGATTCCGATGCCGACCACGCGATAGAAGCTGCTGGAATGGTTCAGCACGGCGTGCTCCTTATTGGGGTTGTAGAATCCCCACACAGACCTAACGGCAAGCGTTCAGTGGCGAGCCCGCGGTGCGGGAACTCTGCCTCTGCTAAAATGATGGCCGCGGGTTCGTCCACTGAAACGCGGTGTTAGGAACGAATGCCGCGACCGGAATGATGCCCACCGCCGCCAGGCCAGCCCACGGCACCGATAAATGCCGGTTCAAGGCGGTACCCGGTCACGGAGAACTCGGCAAAGCTCGCAGATACAAGGGCACCCCCCGCAATGGATTCGTCTCCGAACTTGCCTTATCCGCCAACCCTGCCACCACGAACGTCGGAATAGCTCCTAACGACCTGGCGTTCAGTGGCGAGCCCGCGGCGCTGGGACTCTGCCGCTGCTCGAAAACATGGCCGCGGGCTCGTCCACTGAAACGGCTTGTTAGAACCAGTGGGCGAACCCCCGCTCATGGATGCCGAGCGGAGTACCCTTGAGGCAGCGCGTCATCGGATTCAAGCAGGCGAAGACACTCGAGCAGAGCAGGCTCGGCCACTCCCTCCTCGCGGTGCTCCGCATCGGCTAGATGCTGAATGGTCCAGACGGCATGCCATAGCACGTCCTCCCGCTGGACCGCTTCGCCCTCCCTGACCCGCGCCGGCAGCGCCTCCCAGGCCACGACAACGGACCATGCGACATCTCTCAGCGCCGAGTCCGATATCGCGCCCCGGAGGTACTCATCCACGCTATCGGCGAGCACCTCGGCTCGATGATCAACGAAGGCGAGTCGTCCGTTCACGTGATCGATGGCGCGGCATGCGAGTGGTTCATTACCTCTAACGACCTGGCGTTCAGTGGCGAGCCCGCGGTGCTGGGACTCTGCGTCTACTCGAAAACATGGCCGCGGGCTCGTCCACTGAAACGGCTTGTTAGACGAGCGGGGGAAACGCGTCAGAGATCCTCAGGCTTGAGCCCGGTGTGCTTGCCGATCCGCACAAGCATTCGAGGTCCGATTTCGTCTCGATCATGGAATGCGAAAGTGAAGTCAGCCCAGCCGGCACGCGCGAGAGTCTTGTGAGAGCCACTCTGCCGCTTCACGGTCCAGCCAATCCGCAGAAGTGCGGCGAGTACACGCGATGCCCGGCTACTCGGCCAGTCACTCACGCCGCCCGAAACGTGACGCTGAACGCCTCTGGTTTGGCTTCACCATGCTCTAAGCGCTCAGCGAGGACCCGAAGCGCGAGCGCCTGGGCATTTGCCAGCGCCTGCTCCCTGTTCGCGGCATAAGCCAGCACGCCGGGTAGATCGCGCACTTCCGCGAGCCACCGGCCGTCCGTTTCCTGCTCGAGCTCGACTTGGAAATTCATCGGCTACCTCCTGAATGTGTTCCTCTCGAACGGTACGACCGCAGGAGTGAGCCGACAAGACCGATGGGAATCGCTGCCTCTAACGACCTGGCGTTCAGTGGCGAGCCCGCGGCGCTGGAGCTCTGCCGCTGCCCGAAAACATGACCGCGGGCTCGTCCACTGAAACGGCTTGTTAGAACTGGGAGCTCGTGCCACTTCGTCTACCGGTCATGCTGCGGACGAAGCTTGATAAAGCGGCGTGAGTCAACTGTGAAGCCGACCCGAGCATAGAACTCGTGAGCCTGGGGACGATGATCACCGCTGGTCAGCTCGATCCGCGGACAACCAGCTTCCCAACAGTACTCCTCGGCCCGATCCATTAGCAAGGCGCCGACGCCGCTACGCCGACGCTCCTGTGCGACGACAAGGGCCGTTACACGACCGAGGTGTCCTTCCGCATGGAAGAGAGGCGTCAGATGGATGCTCACAACTCCGACTATCTCAGCCCCGTCTTCAGCGACCCAGACTCTGTCATATCTTCCCTTAGCCAGATCGATGAGCTTCTGACGGAGAACAGTCGCGTCCACCCGGTAGCCGAGCTGCTCCACAAGAGGGACCAATGCTTCGGCGTCCGGAGGAAGAGCCGGTCGGACGACAAATCGAGACATGCGAGTTCCTGAGGAAACGAACCTCTAACGGAACAGCGTTAAGTGGATTCGCCTTCAGTGTGTCCGCTGCTCCGCCGATGGTGCGAATCCACTTGAATGCATTGTTAGGTGACCGTGACTCGGATGCCGAAGCCTCGTGGATGTCGAGGGCCACCTGGATGAGAGCACCGCGGGGCCGGCGCCACAACCTGCGGCCGCCCCGAGCTCGATACCGGGGGAAAGGTTCCCTGCTCATCCCGGCGGCCCGCCTCAACCGGCCCCGCGGGTGCGTGGGCAGCTCCGATGCCGAGACGGGCACCTAACGACCTGGCGTTCAGTGGCGAGCCCGCGTGCTGAAGCTCTGCGTCTGCTCGAAAAACATGGCCGCGGGCTCGTCCACTGAAACGGCTTGTTAGAACCACTGGCACCGGGCGGCGTTACAACATCCTGATGCCGAGCGGACGCTACCGGCGCAACGCCCGACCATTTCAACCGACCACGCGCAAATCAGAACGCTTTACGCTGCGCAGCGCAGAACTTCGTTAGCGATCTCACGCAACTCGCTGAAGTAATCTCTCACGTCTCCGGCTAGAGACGGCACCACTTGGTCTAACTCCGCAGCACACTGGACCAGCAGCTCCCGCCGGTCGGGATCAAGGCGCCTACTGTTGTGCAGGTAACTGGACACACACCCTGCGGCAGCGCTGTCGAGTTCAACCAGCTCCACACCGTCGATAGCTCGGCCGCCCCACCCGGTGGCGAACTTCCGCTTCGTAAACGCGTTCCAGCGGGCCGCGAGTGGATCCATCGGAAGTGTTCTAGGGAAACGGGATGAGACCTCTAACGACCTGGCGTTCAGTGGCGAGCCCGCGGTGCGCGGACTCTGCCGCTGCTTAAAAACATGGCCGCGGGCTCGTCCACTGAAACGGCTTGTTAGACACTGCTATGGCCGACGGTTCGACCACCGCGCCGGCCGCTGCCGCCAGTGCGAACATGCTACGATGACGACTTCCGTATCGGTGACGGAGAAGATCAAACTGTAGGGGAACCGTCGCAGCAGTGCGCGACGGAAACGGGGGTGAACTTGAGGGTGCCGAAGCGGATCTCTCTGAACGGCTGCGACAGCAACATCGACTGCACGGAGGAACTCTCCTGCCAGGGTGCTGCCGCGCGACTCGTACCACTCTGCCGCGGCAGTAACCTCCGACTCCGCCTCGACGAGGAACCTGACCTGCCTCACGCACCGAACCGGGCGCGAAGTCGCTCACGCACCTCCGCCCAGGTCGATCCGCTGCCCGGATTGCTCTCTGCCTCGTCCAACCGCCTCTCCAACTCGGCAACTTGCTCAGGCGTTAGATCCGGCGCATCCTGCTCTGGAATGCTATCCCACAGATCTTGGGCCAACTGGATCCGTTCGGCGGGAGAGAGATCGAACAACTCGGAAAGTGAGTTCTTGTTCATGATCACAAGCTACTGAGGACACGGCGCGCGATCAACTGCGACGCCATCACCACAACATCCGCTCTAACGACCCGGCGTTCAGTGGCGAGGCCGCGGAGCTGGGACTCTGCCGCTGCTCAAAAGCATGGCCGCGGGCTCGTCCACTGAAACGGCTTGTTAGAACCATGAAGCTTGGCAGCACGGGAAAAAGCCTGGCCGCCTGCAGCGACTCGTTCCACGCGTCCGAAGCAGCCTACCACCGGCCATGCCACTCGAGCGCGTGCGGCAGGTCCGCCGCGGCGAACTCGATATGCACCACCCGGCGGTGACCAGGAACCCTCGCAGGTGACGATGCATGCAGGATGAGGGGACGCATGAGCAGCACCCCACCCCGATCCGAGGTGCACAGGACTGGCTCTGCCGCCTGCCTCCACTGGGCGATCTCCTCCACTGCGAGCCGCCCCACCCGATGGGAGCCAGGGATCACCTGCACCGGTCCATTATCCGGTCCGCACGCATCCAGATGTAGGCGCACGGTGATCATGTGCTCCAGCACCGAAGCCGGAGGTTGCACGTGCACGATGCCGGCTTTCTCCGACCAGGGTCCAAAGCCCGGAGCCTCGCGCTGCTCCCGCACAGCGATCGTGAGATCCTGGTGCCACGCCACCTTCCAGTTGGCCTCCGGTACCTTGTCGAAGAGGATGCCGCGGACCGCGAAGGCAGACTTCCCGATGATCGGCTCGACCAACGCCCGCATTTCGGGCGAGCGGGCCAGGCGCTCAACCTCGGGGACCACTTCCAGAAGATTGCGGATCGCATGGAGGCTGCCGCGCTTCTGGACGGCCGCCGTGCTGCTCTGATCCACGGCAGCAAGCGCGGGGAGGAGCATGTCCACTACCGAGTCCGACACCACACCTTCAACGAGAGCGAATCCGTCCTGTTCTACGGCAGCAGCGAAATGCATACGATCAGCAAATGGTGGAAAGCAATCGCTCTAACGACCTGGCGTTCAGTGGCGAGCCCGCGGTGCTGGGACTCTGCCGCTGCTCGAAAACATGGCCGCGGGCTCGCCACTGAAACGGCTTGTTAGAACCAGGGATCGTGCTGCTCCCATGCACGATGCGAAGATTACCCCTGGCAGTTTCGCTCCTCCTGCTTGAGCCAGGCTACCTGCTCCAACTCAACGAGGTGCGGATGCTCCCATTCGAACTCAAGCTGCACCTGCTCAACGTCACCGAAAGCTTGATCTCGGCGGCCCGAAGGCGCAGGCACGAGATAGCAGCGGAAGCCAGGTGTCGGCTCCACGTACGCTCCCTCCGCACCGCCGTCCCATGCGGCGTCGACCAGCCGGCCCGCAAAGGACCACCAGCCGGCGAGAAAGCCGCCGTCCGGCACCCCCCACACTTCCCTGGCCTTGGCAGGATCAGCCCCCACGCGACGTAGGAATGCCACAACGGACGCGGGCAGATCGCCGCGTCGACTCGCCTCAACGAAGGTTGCGCACGCATTGCAGCACCCGGGATCCAGCGGCTCGGCGGCAGCATAGCTGCTAGCAGTCGTTGCGTGATCGAACTCGACGTCCCACGAGTAGAAGCGAGTCTTTACCATACTCAGACGTGGTGAACACGCTCTAACGACGTGGCGTTCAGTGGCGAGCCCGCGGTGCGGGAACTCTGCCTCTGCTCAAAAGCATGGCCGCGGGTTCGTCCACTGAAACGGCTTGTTAGGGCCAGCACCGGCAGTAGCGGGTGATAACACTCCGATGCCCATGCTCGTGAATACGCGCAGCGTCACCGCTGATCCATCGCGGCGTTTAGTCGGTCCAGTACGGCAGCAACTTCGGGACGCACCGGCGGGTCCATGGTGATGTGACCGAGCGACACCTTCTGGTCTCCGGGAGTTACCGGGAACTCCAGGAACTCTGCTCGACTCTCTGGGCTAAGCCACTGGAGGAACTCCTGAAGGATCGCCGCATCCAGCGTCGGATGTAGCTGCCGAATCTCAGATTCGGACAAGCGATAGGAGAGATCTGGCTGATCCAGGAACTCCGGACCTGTCGACATGACGCCCCCATGCTCACGATCCGCAGAACATGCACTGAAGACGATAGCGATTCCGATGCCGACCACGCGATAGAAGCTGCTGGAATGGTTCAGCACGGTGTGCTCCTTATTGGGGTTGTAGAATCCCCACACAGACCTAACGACCTGGCGTTCAGTGGCGAGCCCGCGGCGCTGGGACTCTGCCGCTGCGTGAAAACATGGCCGCGGGCTCGTCCACTGAAACGGCTTGTTAGGATAGCGGACCAGCCGCGACTAAGCACTGATCAGCGCACGCTACGGAGACCCCGCCTCATTCCCCGGGAACGGCTCACCCTTTCAACGCCATTCCCAACGATGGCGCCGATGACAGCGCCACCAATGATGTACCCGCCGAGTACTGCGGGATACACATACTCGATGTCGCTGGTGTTCACCGGCCGAAGAAAGTATCCACCAGCTCCACCGAGAATGGCACCTGCGATGATGAAGTTGCGGGATCGATTGGGCCCGGAGACGCTAATGCTGGGAGTATATGCTGAGAGTTCAACTCCTGGACGGGCGGCTGCCATCGAAAGAGAACCACTGGAGTCTCGAACGCCGCTGAGCCACTGAGCGCTCAACTGCTGCGGTTGGAGCAGCACGGTCAGTAGAAGCGATGTGAAAACCGAGGCCAAGAGACGCGAGGCCACTTCGCCGATGCGTTTCATTCGATCTGCCGAGTGGCCGTGAGCAAGTGCATTCGTCTTCCTCTCTTGCTTCATAAATGATGGGGCTCCTAACGTTCAGCGATCAGTGGCGAAGCCGCGGCAGCTCAGTACCTGAAGAGTGCTGGAAATCATGGCCGCGGTTTCGTCCACTGAATTGCCGTTGTTAGGGGGCGACTTACGCGCTGGCCTCACCGGTCCTGCGGCTATTCGCGTGCTCCGATGCACTCGCGTTCAGAGTAATCCCAAGCTCCTCCCGCGTCCAGGCAGCCGTCGATGGCGAGGAAGTCGCGATTGGAGTCGTGCGCGATCCATAGCGCACCGAAGTACACCGCCAAGAGCAGCACAACTGCACCGACGGCAGCCAATCCCGGTATCGCGAATGACCTACGAAACGCGGGTCGCCTGCTGCCCAGGCCCGGCATCAACGGCGTGACCCACTGTCATAGATTAGGAGGTCGCCACGTTCGACCTGCTCGGCACCATCGGCATCGGCAATCCAAACCGCCTCCGTATCCCGAACACGGTGGAAGCGAATAATCGGCTCATCGAGCCGGGACCAGTAGACGCGGAAGCGATAGGTCGGGTAATCTGCTCGGAGCTTCGCAAGCCACATCTGCGCCACCTGTTGGCCAAGTTCGCAGGCCCGAGAGAAGTCAGGGTGCTCGGTATCCCAAACGGTGTATCCGTGCTCCGGATGCTCGCGCGACGGAATCGCGTGACGGAAATGGTCGAGGACGTGCTCGTGGTTGTAGAAGCTCTCCGCCTCAGTCAGACTCGAGAAGATCGAGAGGTTTGCCGTGCCCTGCGATGCGAGGAGCACAGCGCCGTCACGCTGCTCGAACCGCGGCCAGAAAATGGCTCCGACGCGCAATGCGGTAGAAAGCTGGATCATTTCCCATGAATGAGGATCGGGAGCCCCCTAACGACCTGGCGTTCAGTGGCGAGCCCGCGGCGCTGGGACTCTGCCGCTGCTAAGAAAGCATGGCCGCGGGCTCGTCCACTGAAACGGCTTGTTAGCCCCTGGGTGCTGGGCTGGCGAACGGCCCCGCAACTGGTTCCGGGCCGTACCAGATGTATAGATGACGTCCCGACGGCATGACAAACATCCACCAGCGTCGCGCACCGGCCCCGGTGCGTGTAAGCACGTCCGTGTGGAAAGTCTCGCCCCGGTCGGTTCGCAGCTCATCCGGCCACCACTCCACCGGAGGATCGGGGAATCGAACGCGGATTCGGCTGTCATCGTAAGGTACAAACTCCCACACCGATCCTCGATAACGGTCGGTGAGGGTGCCATACTCGTCAGGATGATACTCTACCGCAATCCAGCCAACGCCACTCTCGAGTTCGTGCGCCTCTCGAATGATCGCGGTCGTCCTTGGAAGATCCTCCGGTAACCAGCCGCGCTCGAATGCTCCCGCTATTCGGGCTTCTTCAGTCGAGTGATAAACGGATTCCGAGATACTCGCCGACCAGGACGGGCCAGCCGCAACTTCTCCGAATCTGGAGCCCGGTGGATCGTCTGCGTCGCTAATGAGCTCGCAGCCACACAGAATGACAAGAGCACAGAGGATGGGCTTCATTCCGTACAGAGATCGTGGGTCAAGAAGCTCGGCCTTGCCGGGGAGAAGAAGGGTTCCTAACGACCTGGCGTTCAGTGGCGAGCCCGCGGAACTGGGTCTCTGCCGCCGCTCCAAAACATGGCCGCGGGATCGTCCACTGAAACGGCTTGTTAGGGCTACGGTGCTATTCGCGCGGCTGCAGGAGCCGGGAGACCTGCTCCCGCAACTCCGGGATCTTCGTGGTCACCACGTCCCAGACCAACTGGTAGTCAACCGCGAAGTAGCCGTGGATGAGATGGTCCCGCATGCCCGCCATCGCCCGCCACTCCACCTCCGGATGCTCGTCCCGGAAGGACGACGGCAGCTTCTTCGTGGCCTCACCGATCACCTCGAGGCTTCGGACGAAAGCGCGCTGAAGAACAGCATCGTGGGCGAACGCTTCCGCTGACAGTTTCTGGCCCTCCTGAAGCAGAAACTCGGCTTCGGCCAGAATGTGACGGAGGTACTCAGGCGGCCCGAAGGACATCCGTCGCTTCAGCTAGAATGTGGGGTCCGAGGAAGGGCGAAAGCGCCTCTGTGGTGACGAGCTCGACTCGGTGCTCGAGACGCTCCTCCAGAAGGTGGGCCAGTGCGAGGAAGCGATCGTAGCTCTTCTCGCCTGGGATGAACTCGACGAGAATGTCTACATCGCTGTCGGGTCGAGCCTGATTCCGCAGCACAGAACCGAAGAGCGCAAGCCGGCGAACACCGAGTGCCCGGACTTCGGCCTCGACAGCCAGGAGGCGCTCCATGGCCTCATCCCGTGTCAATCGCGTCGCGCTCATGCCGATAATGTACGCTGGGCGGGGCCCCGGTCAAAGGACGCCCCCCCTAACGACCTGGCGTTCAGTGGCGAGCCCGCGGCGCTGGAGCTCTGCCGCTGCCCGAAAACATGACCGCGGGCTCGTCCACTGAAACGGCTTGTTAGAACTGGGAGCTCGTGCCACTTCGTCTACCGGTCATGCTGCGGACGAAGCTTGATAAAGCGGCGTGAGTCAACTGTGAAGCCGACCCGAGCATAGAACTCGTGAGCCTGGGGACGATGATCACCGCTGGTCAGCTCGATCCGCGGACAACCAGCTTCCCAACAGTACTCCTCGGCCCGATCCATTAGCAAGGCGCCGACGCCGCTACGCCGACGCTCCTGTGCGACGACAAGGGCCGTTACACGACCGAGGTGTCCTTCCGCATGGAAGAGAGGCGTCAGATGGATGCTCACAACTCCGACTATCTCAGCCCCGTCTTCAGCGACCCAGACTCTGTCATATCTTCCCTTAGCCAGATCGATGAGCTTCTGACGGAGAACAGTCGCGTCCACCCGGTAGCCGAGCTGCTCCACAAGAGGGACCAATGCTTCGGCGTCCGGAGGAAGAGCCGGTCGGACGACAAATCGAGACATGCGAGTTCCTGAGGAAACGAACCTCTAACGACCTGGCGTTCAGTGGCGAGCCCGCGGCGCTGGGACTCTGCCCCTACTCGAAAGCATGGCCGCGGGCTCGTCCACTGAAACGGCTTGTTAGGGCCATCACCGGCAGTAGCGGGTGATACACTCCGATGCCCGTGCTCGTAACTACGCGCAGCGTCACCGCTGATCCATCGCAGCGTTGAGTCGGTCCAGTACGGCAGCAACTTCGGGACGAACCGGCGGGTCCATGGTGATGTGACCGACCGACACCTTCTGGTCTCCGGGAGTTACCGGAAACTCCAGGAACTCTGCTCGACTTTCTGGGCTAAGCCACTGGAGGAACTCCTGAAGGATCGCCGCATCCAGCGTCGGATGTAGCTGCCGAATCTCAGATTCGGACATGCGATAGGAGAGATCTGGCTGATCCAGGAACTCCGGCCCTGTCGACATGACGCCCCCATGCTCACTATCCGCAGAACATGCACTGAAGACGATGGCGATTCCGATGCCCACCACGCGAACGAAGCTGCTGGAATGGTTCAGCACGGGTTGCTTTGAATTGCGGTTGTAGAAACCCCACCCAGACCTAACGACCTGGCGTTCAGCGGCGAGCCCGCGGTGCTGGGGCTCTGCCGCTGCTCGAAAACATGGCCGCGGGCTCGTCCACTGAAACGGCTTGTTAGGGCCTGGAGTTGCGCTGCCCGAGCAGGCTTACTCGTGAGCTACTGCTTACGGACGCGACTGCGAACCGGTTCGATGCCGTCCTGGGTGATCCGATATTCACCGTTCGAATAGGCGCCGCGGAGATGCGTCCAGCTGCAGCCATGGCCGCAGCGAGCACGAACTCCTGCGGCACCCTCTCCCACTGCGAGATGGAAGCTGAACGTTGCCTCCTCAACAGCGGCAACGGTTGCGGTCCGGGGTTCAACACCCGCAGAACTGATGACGTACCCACCATCTGGAAACGCCGCAGTGAGTGATTCCCAGGCGCAACCGTTCTCGCAGGACGCAGCGATTCCGGATCCCGCGACGGTGACCCGGATGGCAAAACCGTCAGCCTGAGATTCCGCAACGTGCGGCTCGCTTTCGACTGGCAGCGCCTTTGCCCCGGCTACTCCTCCAAGGAGAAGTGCGCCGAGCGTCGCGACAACAATCCTGCTGTGAGCGGATGGCATTTGAATTCTTGCTCCAAAAACTGGTGATGAGGACCTAACGACCCGGCGTTCAGCGGCGGGCACGCGGCGCGGGGGCTCTGCCTCTGCTCGAAAACATGGCCGCAGGCTCGTCCACTGAACGCCGGGTCGTTAGGACCTGAAGGTGCTGACAGCCGATGCTGCAACGATAGCCGCCAAAGTAGCGAGGCGACAGATAAACAGGAGCTACCGGGCAGATGTTCGAGCGGATTACCGGGTCGGCAGACCTCGGGAACGCGGACGGACCCTACCTGGCGGTGTATGGACCATCAGGAGCATCGATGCGGCGGCGGCCGCTATCAAGATGGCCGTCATTCGGTGGAGGAACATTCGCACGTTTGATCAGCTGTAGTTCGAGGAACCTAACGACCTGGCGTTCAGTGGCGAGCCCGCGGCGCTGGGACTCTGCCGCTGCTCGAAAGCATGGCCGCGGGCTCGTCCACTGAAACGGCTTGTTAGAGCCGACAAGACACTGCTAAGAGCGTAGGACCGAAAGATGCCGGTGAACTCCTCTGAACCTAAACCACGAGAAGAGTCGAGAGAACGCACGCCCTTGGCCTTCTCCGGCGACTTGTAGGATCGTAGAGAGAACTCCTGCAAGTCAGGGCTGCTCCCTGAGATCCGAAATGCCCGGCAGAACATACGGTGTTTCCGCTCCGTCCACCGACCACACATCGAGTCCCGCGAGCTGCTCCTGTTCAGCGAAAACGAAGATTCCGCACAACCCACCTCCGGGTGCATTCCAGAAGTAGTCTGGCGTGAGTATCTCCATTCCCGCCCCTCGCGACGGACACTGGCCAGCTATGCTGAAGTTAACGCTTGCACACCCACACCCGCAGCGGGCGACCACACGCGCCTCGCGCAGTTGCGGGAGAAACGCGCGTCCCCGTGCATCTGCACGAGAGAGCAGCCACTGGAGCAACTGGTACTCCTCGCCCGTCAGCTCGCGTCCTTCTGCGATTTCAAGTGGCAGGTCTTCTGTCATCAAGCAAGCCGAAAGTGAAACAAAACGGTGGGACCAAACGCCGGTGATGGTCTAACGACCTGGCGTTCAGTGGCGAGCCCGCGGCGCGGGGGCTCTGCCGTTGCTCAATAAGCATGGCCGCGGGCTCGTCGACTGAAACGGCTTGTTAGGGCACTATGTACCGATTGCACCACAGCCTTTTGTGCGACCTCGCTCTCGGAGACCTGCACATCACCGCACACGCAGAGAAACTACAGACCCAGCCCATACCGAACCCCCTTCGGCCTCCATCAGTCGAGCGGCAAAGTCGGCTGCTATCTCCGCGGGCTCCGCGCCCGGATCGGGCTTCAATGATGCCGCAACCTCTTGAATGAGGTCCCTTGAAAGCGGGGCTTCTGAGGCAAGCACGAGTACGTGGAAGATCGAAGAGGCGTGCGATTCTATTCGCGTGCCCTCGCGATGGCATGCCCTGCGCTGCCCTCGGCGCGTGAAGCTGCGCGTGAGGCCACCGATCCGCGTGCCTACCTCATCCCCATATGCAGAGACGGAGCTTTCGTGGGGAGTGCACCCACCCGCCGGCGGCTGTCGCAGCAGTGGAACATCGAGCGTGTGTGCTCCGGCATCGAAAAAGGCCGGTTCAGCTCCCCGGCCCGGATAAAGCAACTCGACGCCACGGGAGGAGGTGCTCAGGAGCTGGACGTACGCGGGCCGAGCCAGGTGGAGGCGCGTACCGGAGGAAGCGCTTATGAGGCGAGGCTGAAGGACCTCGTACGAGCCGAGCGTCGCTGATGTAGAACGCGAGGCACAACCTGTCATCAGAGCGGCAATCCCGAGCAGGACGACGGAGCGGAGTTGCATAGGGCCTCTCAAAAAGTGAGGACACGGTAAACCGGCTGTGATGTTCGACAGCATCGCGTGGAACAAGCGGCATCGCGAGCAAATGAACCTAACGACCAAGCTAAGCGGCTGCGCCAATTCCGGCGAACTGCTGAAAACATGGACGCGGGTTCGTCCACTTCAGCGACTGGTTAGAGCGGTCCGAGAATCAGTCTGGAGCCAACACATACCCGCAGTGCTGGAACCAGCCGTGGGCGTCGGAGGTGGTGACGGTCTCCATGGCTTCCGATCGCGGTCTCCAGAGCTTCGAGTGAACGTGCGGCTTTACGCCTCAGTTCGTTCTTCATCTTGCTCCAGCACTGCTCTCTCTTGTGCCATGGTGTTGGTTTCGTCTGGAAAGATCCGACGACAATGGGGACCCCCATGCCAGGCGCCGAGCACTGGAGCGGCTCAGCCCGCGAGCAACTCCGCCACCAGGTGGTGAATTCGTTGCTCCAGCTTACCCGTGGAAACACAGCGGACCCCGCTGGTGCTTGTACCGTCCGCGGGTGTACCGAGTCCACCCATTTCGGTGGCAAGCCGCGCATGTCCGCCCGGTGCATCGCGCACCGTGGAAATGATGGTGAGCCGCATGCGATAGAAGCCTGCACCGGGTCCTAGCCCCTGTGCGCCGCAGCGTACGAACTCCTCGGTGCGACGGTCCGCCAGACGGCTCCGCGTGAAGCCGCGCGTGCCGTAGCTCCGACCTGCGCGGTCGATCACGTCCACCTGGATCCCCAACCTCTCATACGCCTGGGGGAGGACCGACCAGACCCGATCTGGAGACGCCTCCACGACGACCGTCGCCACACCGTCCGTATCACCCAAGCGAACCACCGCACCCTCCAATGTTTCGATCGTTACGGCCGGCGTGCCGGCGCCCGACGTCGGGGGTAGGGATGCCGCGGGTGCGCAGGCGGCTGCCGCGACGGTCGTCAGAACGAGAAGCGAGGGTCGGATCATCGTGCGTGCCTCCCAAAACAGTGTGTCGGTCAAAGGAGCGAGCAGCCGCGCGACTCGATCGCCCGCTCTATCGAAAAGGCTCGGGGCATCAGCACCTCCTGCTGCTTGAGGACCAACACCACGCACGCATCCTCCGGACCTATGCGCACGCCGCTCTAACGACCTGGCGTTCAGTGGCGAGCCCGCGGTGCTGGGACTTTGCCGCTGCTCGAAATCATGCCGCGGGCTCGTCCACTGAAACGGCTTGTTAGGGCATGTAGGTGCCGACGGCCGATGCTGCAATGATAGCCGCCAAAGTAGCGAGGCGACAGATAAAGGGGAGCGACCGGGCAGAAGTTAGAGTGGATTACCGAGTCTGCTACCTCGGGAGCGCGGACCGATCGTACCTGTAAGTGCGTGAACCATCAGGAGCATTGATGCGGCGGCGGCCGCTATCAAGATGGCAGTCATTCGGTGGAGGAACATTCGCACGTTAGATCACCCTGTAGTTCGAGTAACCCTAACGACCTGGCGTTCAGTGGCGAGCCCGCGGCGCTGGGACTCTGCCGTTGCTCGAAAGCATGGCCGCGGGTTCGTCCACTGAAACGGCTTGTTAGAAGCTACCCAGCAACGTAGACGTATAGTAGGGGGCCGAGAAAGAGGATCGCAGAGATCACCAGGAAAACCACTAAGCGTCGATCCATCTTGTTCGCATACTATTCGAGTGCGTCTTCTCAGTGGCGACCGTCCCCTGTACTTCGGCTCCTAACGACCTGGCGTTCAGTGGCGAGCCCGCGTGCGGGAACTCTGCCCCTGCTCGCAAACATGGCCGCGGGCTCGTCCACTGAAACGGCTTGTTAGAACCGCCACTTCCGCCTGTGTTGGCATCCGAGATTGCCAGTTACACGTCCTTAACTCTCATACGTTTTTTGGCAATCTATCACTTGCCACACTCCCTGCCGATGCTCAACTCGACACTCGTAGCCGGCGCCCCATAGTCCACCCTGCGTGTACGCCAGATCAATAATTGCCACATCGCCACTCTCCCAGCGAACCGGGAAGATTCCGAAGTACAGTGCGAAACCGTCAGTTGTGCGATCGATAACCACGTTTCGCGAATCGTCATAGCGTGATCCGTCGCTTAGTAAACCTCCGAACCGGCACTCTGATACAGGCCGAGCGGGGGCGGCCGCTGTCTGGAGGCGAGCAAGGAGTGTGGCTGGCGGATCGCGCATGTCGGCTTCACCTGCTCTTTCGAGAGCAACGCAATACGCTGCGGGCGGGTTAAGGTTGGTTTCTACGCTGCCGAACGCCCACGTGAGGGCGGACACCTGAACCTCCTCTTCTGCACCTGGCAGGCGGTCGATAGTCGGATGCGGCTCTGTTTCGCTATGGCATGAGATCATCAGGAACAACCCGAAGACAGAAAGGCGACGACGCTGGAGAGAGTTCTTCATCTCGGATCTCCGGTGGTTAGCTCTAACGACCTGGCGTTCAGTGGCGAGCCCGCGGTGCGGGGACTCTGTAGCTGCTCGAAAACATGGCCGCGGGCTCGTCCACTGAAACGGCTTGTTAGGGCCTCCGGCCGCGCCAGCCGAACCGAGCAGATGGCGGACATCTCAGCGCCATCGACGCCACCGTTCTGGCTGCGCAACGACGCCGATGATCGCGCCAATAGCTGCACCTGGTAGCACGCCGAGGATTGCCCACTGGGCCGCGCCATCAAACGCGTTTGAAGAGGTGTCGTTCGGGTACGTGCCGGTCGCTACAGCGACGGCTGCCATGAACCTGCGCCAACTGCATCTCCAATCAACGCGTCCCGCGCAGGCCCCGTGCCGTACTCGACTCCTGTGCTAATCTCCAGTACTTCGATGGACTGGAGTGGAACACGGTGAACCGTTGCCGCTGTGGCTAACAGAAGCGTGTCACGTTCAACCGAGCGAAGCCTTCCAGCAGCCGAGGATGGGGTCAGTTGCGGAGCCGTAAAGCGCACTCGGCTACCGATCGGTGGTAGCGAGTCGGCGGGCGCCTGCTCCTGTGCGCGTCCCTCACCCGCAAGCACCAGCAGTATCAGTAAAGAAGCGAGTACGCGCATATTTGGAGACTGAGATAAAGAAGGAGGTATGGCGTAAGAATGGTTGGCTTCAGAACACCCTAACGACCTGGCGTTCAGTGGCGAGCCCGCGGTGCTGGAACTCTGCCCCTGCTCGAAAACATGGCCGCGGGCTCGTCCACTGAAACGGCTTGTTAGGGCATAGCTCGACGACGCTAAGCCGAGGCCTCAGTGAGTTAGCGACTCCTCGGCAGCACGACGCTTATTGACGCTCCCAGATCCCACGATAACGACGTTGCATGCTGTTGTACGATAGCGGCCCTGCGAACAGAATACCGCCTACGGTGACCCAGATGAAGATCTCGACGAAGAACGAGAGACCAGTCGGAAGCAGGTGGACCGCCAGAACAGACAGACCGTAGGCCACGAGGACCACTGCGACCCAACCGGCTGCAAGGCTTACATACCATCTGGTTCTTGTCATCATGCGAAGACTGGATCTCTGAGGTCAACGGCGGTCATCAGTGGCCGCTCCTAACGACCTGGCGTTCAGTGGCGAGCCCGCGGGGCTGGGACTCTGCCGCTGCTTGAAAGCATGGCCGCGGGCTCGTCCACTGAAACGGCTTGTTAGAACCGGCGGCACCGGGCCAGCTACCGATCTCTGATATTACCGGCTGATGTAGCCAGCACTCCATAGGGCAAGCACAACATGCATTTGGGAGTTGTGCCTCTTCTGAAGATCGGCTCGACTCGCAGTAAGTACCTCTTGCCAGAGTTCACGCCAGCCGGCATCCGCCAGTGCCGGTTTGCTCTTCAGTAGATCAGCGGCCGTTACAGCGTAACCGCGGTTTGCGCCACTGTGATCCCACGAAGCTTCTCCCGCGCTGCCGACGCGCAGCATTCCAGTGTTTGCCAGACCAAGAAAAGCCTCCCGTGGGCATGACTTCTTGCGCGATTCGTGAGAGTCGGGGAATACTGCCTCGACAGCACGCCGCCATGCATCTTCTGCTGGTAGGTTGCGTCTCTCGATAAGTTCGGACGCTTGGAGCGCCGCAACAGCGTACTTGTTCATGGACGCGATGAGTTTGGAGGCTTCTAACGACCTGGCGTTCAGTGGCGAGCCCGCGGTGCTGGATCTCTGTGTCTGCTCGAAAAGATGGCCGCGGGCTCGTCCACTGAAACGGCTTGTTAGGAGACGGCCCGGATGCAGGATTCATTCGAGAGCGATCCCGGCCCGCTCCGCCAGCTTGAAACCTGAGTTGTATAAGTCAGCGGAAAAAATCATGGTGTCCTGCTCGCGATGAAGAGAATAGTCTGCTCGCGTGATCGATACCGGCACTGTTCCGCCTGAGCAATCCGCAGTCAGGTCAACGTCGTACTCTCCTTCCGGGCAAGTCACACGAATCAAGCCGTACGAGCCTACCGTCATCTCGCGCGCGACAAAGCGGGTTTCCATGTGGGTACGGCGCGAAAGCTCGATGAGAGCCACGATGGCCACCGGCCAGTTATGCCCGAGCACACGATTGTCCGGATCCCACGACGGACCGTCGCACGTATCTGCAGCGAAGTGAGGCTCTAGCTCTGTTCTCAAGGCGACTGCCGCCGCCGATAATGCCTCGGGAACTGGCATTAGGCTTACCATAGGGTCAGAGGTGATCCTACTCCAGCGTCACCTAACGACCTGGCGTTCAGTGGCGAGCCCGCGGTGCGGCGACTCTGCCCTTGCTCGAAAACATGGCCGCGGGCTCGTCCACTGAAACGGCTTGTTAGAACCAACGTGCCAGCAGCGTGATGTTGCAATGCACACTACGAAAGTGCACAACCAAAGCCGACGGTGCGAACGCAATCAAACGGCGCGGCCGCGTTCGCTTCAGCGGCTATTCAGGCTCGAACCTGCACGGCAGCTTGGGCTACTTCCGCAAAACGACGGCTCTGCAGGCGAAAGATCCACCCGAGCAGACCGAGCAGCACGAAGGAAAAGAGCAGTGTGAAGCCAATCGGGAAACCTCCCATGAGCAAGAAACCGAACCAGCCAGCTACGAAAAGGATTACCCACCAGGTGAGCATACCTGTCAGTTCCACGGATCCATCCGCGCGATAAACCAAGCGCCCACGCATCACTGCGGTGTAGGAGAGGGTTTCTAGGCCACCCCATCCCGCCTCCCGCACCCCGAAAACCCCTTCCTCGATCCTGCGTACCTCGATCGGCACATACCGTGACGCCGGGATAGTACGCTCAATCTGGTCGCCAGAGCCGGGGGGAAGACCCATAGCACCGCGCGCAACGTACTTGAAGATGGGAATGCCGCTCCGGAAGTAGGCACGATTCCATCTGAGGCTGACGACGGTCTCGCCAACGACAGCAGCCAGTAAGACACCCATGTAGCCAGCAATGATGGAATCCACGGGCAAACTCATGAGTCAGATGATGAAAGGGAGTGGGTCAGGTCGAAGCCCGGTCGCTAGGAAACGCTCCCAGCCGCCTCTAACGATCTGGCGTTCAGTGGCGAGCCCGCGGTGCCGGAACTCTGCCCCTGCTCGAACACATGGCCGCGGGTTCGTCCACTGAAACGGTTTGTTAGGACGAGCGCGATGCCGCAACTTGAGCCAGCTCAGGTGAGCCCAACAAGCCGTAGCTGGCGTACCGCCTAGGTGGTAGACATCTCGCGAAGAATCAAGCCACCGAGTCCACCGAGAACCAACCCGAAAATTACGCTTACGAAGATGTGGCCCGGGGACCATAGGGGTTCGTCAATGATTATCGCCAAGAGACCTGCGCCCACCAACGTGCCTGCCATGGTGCCCACGAGTGCAGTACCTGCTTTCCACCGCAGGAGAGGTCGGAACAGTCCCACTATTCCGCCTGCCCCGATTCCGCCAATCACATAGACGAACAACACCTGCGCCAGTGTCACTCCTTTGGCCGAAAACGGTGCAGATCCGGCAAAAAGAAAAAGCACCAACACCCACGTGCAGTAGATTGCGGTGAAGGTTAATCCCCACCCCACTCCCCACCTGACATTCTCCACAATTTGCGCTAGTCGTTGAACACCGACAGCCATGAGATTGCTAGCTTGAGGAGCCAAAGAGGCAGGTGAACTCGCACAGGGACACCAAGCTAGTCACCTAACTGGTAGTTAACATTATCCGTAACCGCCAAACGCTCACCTTCCTCACCCGAGTCCCCTACCAAACCTTCATTGATCCCCGCCCCGCGCGCGCCACCCACTTCAAAGGTGGCGAGTTATGTGACTATAGCTGCAGATAACGCTCTTGAGCAAGCCTTTCTGCAATTGTACGATAAGAACCATGAACTCGATCGTCTCCCCCGACGCACCACGGCTGCTCGACCAGCTTCGCACGGCGATCCGCACCCGACATTACAGTCGCCGTACCGAGGAGGCGTACACCCGGTGGGTAGTACGCTTCGTCCGGTTCCACGGCCTCAGGCACCCGAGGGAGCTCGGCCAGGAGGAGATCCGCGCCTATCTCTCACACCTCGCCGTGCGCGGCAGGGTGGCGGCCTCCACGCAGAACCAGGCACTGGCGGCGCTCCTTTTCCTCTATCGGCATGTCCTCGGGGTGGACCTTCCGCCCGTGGACGCGGTGGTGCGTGCCAAGCGACCGACGCGCCTCCCGGTGGTGCTCACGCGCGCCGAGGTCACCCGTGTCCTGGCAGAGATGAGCGGCACGCCGCGCCTGGTGGCGGGACTCCTCTATGGATCGGGGCTCCGCCTGCTGGAAGCGCTGCGGCTGCGGGTGAAGGACATCGACTTCGAGATGCACCAGGTGACGGTGCGGGAGGGAAAGGGGCAGAAGGACCGGCGAACCATGCTGCCCAGGCAACTGGACGCGGGGCTGCGAGAGCACCTCGCGCGGGTTCGGGAGCAGCACCGCCGCGACCAGCGCGACGGTCACGGCGAGGTGCACCTCCCCTTCGCTTACGATCGCAAGAACCCCGGGGCGGCTCAGAGCTGGGAATGGCGGTACCTCTTTCCCGCGCGGTCCCTCTCCACCGATCCGCGATCAGGGGTGGTGCGACGTCATCACCTGGCGGAGAGCACCGTCCAGCAGGCGGTGCGCCGTGCGGTGCGGGCCGTGGGGATCGCAAAGCCGGCGACCTGCCACACCCTGCGTCACTCCTTCGCCACGCACCTGCTCGAGGACGGTTACGACATCCGCACGGTGCAGGAACTGCTCGGCCACGCCGATGTGCGCACCACCATGATCTACGGGCAACGAACCCGTTTCACGCCGAAACCCGCGTAGTTCCACGCACAACGGCATACGCAAACCAATATAGTCAGGTACATGGCTATAGTCGGAACAACAGTCAAACCGTTGCACAACCGTTGTGCGGTGCTCCTGCTGCTCGGAACCGCTCAGCGGGGACGTACGGCGTAGAGCGTGACCCCGGTTTTTCCGGATTCTCCCCTGCCTCGGCATCGCCGGCGCGGGTGCTCGACGCGCACCACGGGGCCGGCCGATGACCACTCAACTCGAACTGCTGGACGATTGGGAGGAGGAGCGTCGGAATCAGGAGGCAGAGGCGAAGCGCGTCGCAAGGATCGCGTTGCACATCGAGACGCGGCGGATCTGCTGGCCCGAGTGGCCGGGCCCGGCGGTCGGCGAGCTATGCGAGGTCAGCGAGTGCGTCGTGAAGCGTGAGGACGGGGGGGTGATCTACGCCTACATGGAGCAAGTCCGGCTGCTCGAGCACCGATCGGATGGCCGGTGGCTCGGCGTCATCGAGATGGGAGAGGTGTGGGGCAAGCCGTGGCCGAAGGACGGCACTCGCCTCCTCCTTGATGAGACAGATGTATGGCCGCCCACCCGCCTGTTGTGGAAGGCGAGGAGGGCTGCCTCATGATCTTCGCCCGCTCGCAATCCGCCGTGCCGAGCCGCTTGGTGACCGACGAGCCGCTCCGCATCGGGCCGGTCGGGAACCCTACGCTGCAGCTGCGCACCCCCGACGGCCGGATGGTGGTTGCGGAGATCGTCCGCGGCTATCACCAGGACGCTCCCGCCCTGGCACGGCTGCTGGCCGCATCCCCTGCGCTGCTGGGACTGCTCCGAAGGGTGGAGTGGGGCGGGGCCGACCAGAGCCCTGACCCAGATCTCGACTCCCTCCTCTGCTGCCCGATCTGCGACGGCGTCGCCCCCGGTCAGGGCGCCCCGGCCGAGGTGACCGGCCACGATGAGGAGTGCGAGCTCCGGAGAACCCTCGCATTCGTGGAAGGCGGAGTCTGATGGCTGATAAGGGCGAATACCGCGGGATCTACGTCGCGCTTCCCGACAGCTGGGAGTTCCAGCAGCTCTCGGCCGACGCGCGGGCGATCTTCTACCCGCTGAAGCTGAAGCTCGGCAAGGCCGGCATCGATGCCTTCTATCCGGAGGTGCTTCCGCGCCTGACCGGGATCCCCTTCGAAGGGGTTTCGAAGGCCCTTCAGGAGCTGGAAGAGAAGCGCTGGCTCATCGTCGAGCAGAACATCTACTGGATCCGGAACGGTCTTCGGTTTGAGCCTAACATGCCGCTGAGCAACACCAACGGCCGAAAGGGAATCGCGAACCACCTGAAGACGCTCCCGAACCTAGCAATCGTGCGGGATTTCGCCCGGTACTACGACCTGGGCGACGTGTTCGAGATCCCTGCCGAGGCAACCCCCTCCGAAGGGGGTTCGAAGCCCCTTCGAGCTACGGAGACGGAGACGGAAACGGAAACGGATATCCCTCCGGGGGTCGCGCATGCGCGCGAGCCACTCGAGTCCGAGGTCGAGCCGTTTGTCGGCTACGGAGATCTGCCCGATGAGGCGCCACCCTCCGACTTCCACCTGGCCGACGACGACCTGGTCGCGGTACCCGGCGACACCGGCGCGAAGGTCATCGCACTGCGTCCGCCCCGCACCATCGAGGACGTGCCGTTCCGCCACCAGGACTGGGAGGGCCGCGTCAGCGGCAACGTCGTGCTCCGCGAGTGGATCAACCTGCAGCCGACGCCACCGTCGAGGCGCGATCGCGACCGATACGGCGCCGCGTGCAAGACGCTCGCGGACGAGCACACCACCGGCGAGATCGCGCTGGCCATCATTGGCATGCGGTACCTCTGGCCGTACGGGGACCCCGACACCGGCAAGTCGCGGGAGCCATGGACGCCGGAGGACCTCCTCCGGGTGTTCGCGAAGGCGCTCCCTGCCGCTCGCCACCACCCGCAGTTCACGGCCGCCCAGGAGGAGCACGAGTTCAACGAAGCCCTGAAGGGAGGTGGCTGGTGATCGAGCGTTCCGAGTTCGGCCGCGCCTGGAAGCACCTGTGCGAGCGCTTCGGCCGGGCCAACGATCCGCAGCAGGCCGCGGCCTATTTCGGATTCCTTTCCGAGGCCATGGACAACGAGGAGTTCACCCGGGCTGCGCGCACCCTCTGGGCGACCGCGCGGTTCTTTCCGCGCCCGGCTGACTTCCTGGTCGTGGCCGCCAACAAAGAATGGCTGAAGGTCCTGCAGGCCGTCGAGCTCTACACGCCGCCGCAGGCCGAGTGGCTGGAGCCTTGGCGATCGCTCACTCCTCGAGCTCGCCAGGCGTGCGACCGCCTCGGGGGCATCGCCGGCATGCGGCAGATCTTCGACAAGGATGTTCTCCGCCTGAAGGAGGCGTGGGAGAAGTCATACGAGCAGACCTCGGCGAATGAAGTACTCGCCCTCGCCGCGCCGTCGCGCCCGCTGATCGGAGCCGCCTCGTGAGCATCACCGACCTCGGCACCCTCGATCTCGACAACCTCCACGCCCTGAAGGCGATGGTCGGCGACGCCGGCCGGGCCCGCATCGAGGTGGAGATCACCAAGCGCACTGGACCTGGTGGTAACCCCGCAGCTGTGAAGTTACCAAAGCGCAGCTCGGTACCGCTCGAGCTCCAGCGCGAGAAGGACGTGGAACAGGACATCGACAGCGAGCTAATCCGCCTGGGATTCGACGTGACGCGCTTCTCTCAGCCGCGGAAGACGATGCAGACCGAGGGGATCCCGGACCGGTACGCTTGCCACGTCGCGCGGAAGATCCGGCTCTGGATCGAGGTGAAGCAGCCAGGCGGCGGGGTGTCGCCCGACCAGAAGCGTTGGCACCGGACCGAGCGGAGCTCCGGCGGCGACATCATCGTCGTCTGGAGCATCCAGGACCTGCACGACGAACTGCGGGCCCGAGGGATCGAGATAACCCATGCGGATTCGAGAGAGGTGAGAAACCGATGAATCAGAACACCACACCTGCGGAGGAGAGGGAGCGCGTGCGACGCCGCGACTCCGCCCCGTTCGCGCCCGCCGCCGATGCCGAGTACCTGGCGGGGGTGCGGCACACCATCACCGAAGCGTACGACCGGCTGGTGCGCATGAAAGAGGAGTCGCACAACCCGAGCTTCGTACGCGGCACCAGCGTCTGGCTCGATCTGCCGTCGCTGCGGGTGCTGCGCGACGCCCTGCCCACCCCTGCGGGGGAGCGGGAGGCGCTGGAGGAAGCTCGCCGCCTCGCGCTCTCGATTGTGACCAGCGGCTACGACTCCTGCTATATCAACCGCTCCACCGTGGAGCGGTTGGCTGACGCACTACTTGCCACCCGCCCCGCCCCGGCAGGGGGAGCGCGGGAGCGGGAGGACGCTGTGTGGCCCCCGAAGGGCATATGCGAGGCATGCGGCGGTCCTCTGGGCGATTACCCGGAGGAGCGCGAGGCGCTGGAGCCGATCAGCGAGTGGGGCCGTGAGCGCCAGAGGCAGGCTGCCACCTGTGATCCCGAGTGGCTTCTCGACATGGCGAAATTCGGATTGTTGAACCAGCTCAGGGGCGAGAAGGTCTTTCCGTCGCAGATCCTTTGGCTCAGCAGCACCAAGATCAAGCTGACCATGGACAACGGCCGCGTGTTCACTCTCAAGATCCGGGAGATCAGCCATGACTGAACACACCCCTGCGGGGGAGCGGGAGGCGATGGAGACGCTCCGCGGGGTAAGGATCTGCGCTGCGTCGTGGGAACCCGACGTGCGGCTGCTCGGCAATGTGAGAGCCGGTGACATCGTTCGGGCGATTGACGCCCTCGCCACCCGCCCCACCCCCGCCCCGGCAGAGGGAGGCTGGCAACCCATCGCGACGGCGCCGAAGGATGGGACGCAGATCTTCGTCGCTCGCGACATGGGACCGCACGGCTGGATTCTCGGGACGGCGCACTGGCGCGAAGTCGCAGGCCTGAGCGGCTGGTTTTCGTGGGGCATCGCCGGGGGCTCGGAACTCGGGCTCGCGCATCCTACCCACTGGATGCCGCTCCCCCAACCACCGAAGGAGGCACCATGAGCAGCCCGGCAGAGGGAGCGGAGATGGTGGGAGTACCCGCGGACCTCCAGGAGGCGATCGACACGCTGCACCGGGAGAGTGTCGGCGATTTCACGTACGACATCCGCGATCGAGAAGGGTTGGGGTGGGAGGGGCCGCGGGTTAAGGCATGGAGCGACGCCGCTTCGGTCATCCGCAAGTACGCGCGCCCCGCCCCCGATCTGGAGCCCTGCGGCCACTCCCGCTCCGAGATCGTCAGCAGCGACGAGGGCACCAGCCATTGCGCGGCGTGCGAGAGGGAGGCGCAGTGACCGAGCTCGTCGTCCACGATCGCCACATCCCCGAGGAGTACGAGGGCAAGCTCGAGCCCAACTTCTACTGCCGCGGCTGGAACCCGAAGCGCTCGAAGTACTGCCGGGCCCGGGCGGGCTACGGCACCGACCACGTCGGCCGCGGCCGCTGCAAGCATCACGAGGGGCGGCCGCCGACGCACGGCCTCTACTCCACCGTTCGGAGCGAGCGGATCGCGCACCTGCTCGAGCAGTTCCGCGCGCAGACCCCGGCCGAGAAGCTGAACATCTTCCCGGAACTCGATCTCGCCCGGGCGCTGCTGTACGACTGGGTCGATCGGTTCGAGGATTACTCCGAGGCGCTGCTCGCCTGGCATGCGTCGTTTGACAGCGAGGACGCGAGCCCGAGGCCGAGGAAGCAGCTCGACATCACCACGCTGAACGCCCTGGCTGACACCATCAGCAAGATGATCCACCGGTGGCACCAAGCCGCCAGCATCAACTCGATCCCGCGCCGGCGCTTCCTGGATCTCATGACCGAAATCGGCCGGATCGTCAACGAGGAGGTCTCGCAGCCGCGGGAGCTCGAACGCGTCAGGGAGAGGATCCGTGCGCTTCGCCTCTGACGCTCTGTCGCTGGAAGCCCTCCAGGAGGGCGAGATTCTTCAGCTGGGGATCGATGCGGCCGTCGAGCGGATCACCCGCGCCGCCGGCGGCGAGACGATCGACCCGCTGCAGCGCATCCTCGCGCCCGACTTCACCGAGCCGCTCTGGCCGTACGAGCACTCGCGCATCGGGGAGGAGATCCCGGGCAACTTGCACCGAAAGCAGGTCGAGGCGATGCACAGCCGTGCGCGCCACCGCTGGCTCTTCTGGGGGAATCAGGCGGGCAAGACGACGTTCGGTGCGATCGAGGTCGCGCTGCTCGCCCTCGGCCGTCACCCCTCGCACCAGTACTGGGAGGCGCCGCTCGTCATCTGGGCGTCAGCGCTGACGTGGGAGCTCTGGGAGAACGTGCTGCTCCCCGAGCTGCTCACGTGGATCCCGCACGATCGCATCATCGACGCGCCGGAGCCCTACCAGAAGTCGACGAAGCGGACGATCAAGGTCCTCGCCGACAACGGGAAGATCAGCCGAATCGAGGGGAAGAGCGCGGAGCAGGGCCCGGGGAAGTACCAGTCGCGGCGTCTGCACGTGGTGTGGTTCGACGAGGAGCACCCGGAGGCGATCTTCGACGAGGTCCTCCCGCGCCTGGTGCGGTACGGCGGCATCACGATCACCACCGCCACGCCGCTGAAGGGGCTCACCTGGATCTTCGACCGGATCTATCGGCCGTGGAAGGAGCGGAAGGCCGAGGCCTCCGACCACTACTGCTCGCATGCCGGGATGGCCGACAACCCCGGCATCGGGCCGGCGGAGATTCGGTCGATGGAGCGCGAGCTCCGCCACAACCAATCGCTTCTCGCTGCCCGTCTGCACGGCGAGTTCATGCGGCCGCAGGGTCTGGTGATCAGCAACTTCGACCCGGTCGCGCACGTCCGCCCGCTCGACGATACCGCGCTCACCGTCCTGGCCACCCGCGGAAAGATGTACGCCGGAATCGACTTCGGTTACTGGCGCTTCGCCTTCGTGCTGGGGATCGTCGACCGCGCCGGCCGCATGCACATCGTTGAGGAGCTCTTCTCGTCCGAGGAGCTGCTCGACGATCGCGCGAAGCGGATTCACGAGCTGCTCGCCCGCGTCGGCGCCGGCGCGTCGATCCCGATCTGGGGGGACGCCGCCAACCCGCAGGACATCGCCGAGATCAACGCCGCCTTCGTCCGCATGGGATCCCGGTACCGGGTGATTCCCGTCGGGATGGAGAACAAGCTCCGCGAGGTGGGCGCCGATCGGATCCGGAACCTCATCGGCCGCACCGCGCTGTTCATCCGCGAGGGACTCGGCGCCGGCCAGGTCTGGCGCCTCGGGAAGGGCGCGGGGAAGGAAGGAACCCCTGTCGAGGGCTCCCGGCTGCTCTGGGAGCTCAACAACTGGTCGTACCCGAAGCAGAAGCCCGATCGGGAGCAGGGCGACAACCCAGATGACGCGACGGCTGACGGCGCCGACATGATGGCAGCGCTGCGCTACCTGATCATGAGCTGGTGGAACCCGCCGAAGGCCGAGGTCCCGCCGGCTGAGAGCGCCTGGGACAAGCGAGTACTCGAGGCAGAGGCCGAACGGCTCCGGCGTGGAGAGCCGACACCTGCGCGGAGCCGCACCCGGCGGCGGCGCTACGGAACCTGAGCGGGAGGAGATTGATGCAGCAGAGTCATGTGAAGTTCGCGCTCGAGACCGGGCGGTGGCGCGCCCAGGAGATCGAGGAGCAGGAGCGGAAACGCTTCATCACAATCGCACCCCGGTCGTTCGCCGCCGGCGTGCTCGCGTTCCTGGAGGAGCTCGAGCGGTCCGCCAACTGGTGGCAGCGGGTCGCGCTGCGCACCGTCGCCGCCGTCGTGTGGCCCACCCTGAACAGCAGGAGTCGTGATGGCAGAGCAGACCCAGCGGCCTGACCCGGAGCACATCCTCCAATTCTTCGCCCACGATCACCTCCCGACCCCTCTCCGCCAGGTGAGCGCGCCGTTCGCGATTCTGGCGGAGGACATCGTCAGGAACCTCCCACGTAACCCCGAGCGCACCGTCGCGCTGCGGAAGCTCCTGGAGGCGAAGGACGCCGCGGTGCGGGCGAAGGTGGCACAGTGAAGGGGCCTCCATCTGAGGAGATCGTCCGCCTCGAGCTGATGCCCGGGGTGATCCTGGTGAAGGTCTCACCCACCGAGATCGCGCTCGATGCCGAGCCGGCCGCCATCGAGGCCATCGCCCGGGTGTGCCACGAGGGGAACCGCGCCCACTGCGTGAACCTGGGCGACGAGTCCCAGCCGGAGTGGAAGGACGCTCCCGACTGGCAGAAGGCGAGCGCCATGAACGGCGTCGCGTTCCACCTGCTCAACCCGACGGCCGGGCCGCAGGCCTCGCACGAGTCGTGGCTGACCGAGAAGGTCGCTGACGGCTGGGTGTACGGCCCGACGAAGGACCTCAGACGGAAGACGCACCCCTGCATCGTTCCGTTCCATCACCTGCCGCGCGGACAGCAGCTGAAGGACTGCCTGTTCCGAGCGATCGTTCACGCACACGTGGAGGCGTACCAGCGATGACGTACCGCCGCAGAGCAGGAAAGCGCATGACCGCCCGGAAGAAGGTGAGCCGCGGCGAGCTCGTGAAGTTCTACCAAACCGCCCGCCTCAAGGAGGAGACGAAGAAGGCGCACCGAAAGGCCGAGCGCTTCGCTCGCGTGCTGAAAGTCACCCTCGTTCTCGTGGCCGTCACCGGTGTGATCGTGACACTGGTGCTGAGGTCGGGATGAACGCTCCGGTGCTCCTGTTCCCGGACATCCAGCCGCTCTCGCTCGCCGAGCTGGACGGTGCGCGCGAGCAGATCCGCGCCGACGTGGCGGGCTTCATGTTCCGGATCAGCGCGGACCCGACCTGCCCGCCCGACGAGATCCAGGTGCAGGACGAGCGCGGCCGAATCCTCGATCGACAGAAGATCATCCCCACGAAGGAGGTTGCCGATGGCGGTTGAGTGCGTCGTGCTCGTGGTACTGGCAGCGATCGGCTGGACGGGCTTCCTCCTGGAGCTTCGGCGGCACCACACGCCGCGAGCTCGACACGTCCCGGCGCGCACCGCGGAGACGCGTGCCCGGGCAGAGATGCGGGAAGCGGAGACCCGGAAGGTGAAGGAGGTGGCTGACCTGCTCGACACCCAGGCGAAGCAGCAAGGCCAGAAGTTCTCACGGAAGGAGCTGGAGGCCGAAGCACGCCGGCTGCTGATGGGCGCGGGCGCGTCGAGGATCCAGTGATAATGGCTCACCATCCTGTCCCGCTGACGCCCCGCGAGACAGAAGTCATCGAGCTCGTGCAGCGCGGCAACTCACCGGCGGTCATCGCCAGTGAGATCGGCTGCAGCACGTCCACAGTGCGGCACCACATCCGGTCGATTGCGGCGAAGATCGGTCGAGAGAACCCCCAGCTTGCCCGCCTCACGCCGATGCGGGCCATTATGATCTGGAAGGGCGGAGTTACAGCAACCGAGTACCAGTGGCAGAGAAAGGTCTACTTCGCCCAGGAGGAGAGGAGCAAGGCCATCAAGATCGGCTCGTCGATCAATCCGGCTGCCCGAATCAATCAGCTGCAGGCTGCCACGCCGGAACGCATTGTCCTGCTGGCCACCATGCCGGGGGGTATCGACCTGGAGGAAAGCCTGCATCTGCGCTTCGCGAAGTATCAGATCCACGGCGAGTGGTTCGAGGCGGGGCCCGAGCTCCTGGAATTCGTCGCAGAGGTCAGATCGGCAGAATTGCCTACCGAATAGCCCACTTTTGTGAATTGCGGCCACTGCCGGAGATGGGGAGCTTTGCAGGGTACTCCCTCCCCTCTCCGGCGCCGCATGTATTCGAACACTGAACGCGCGGTAACGAGCCCCTCCCCGATCCTTGATACTCGTGGGCGCCCCTATGCGCACCGCGACATCCCGCCGCTGCGCCCCTCCCCGTTCGACGCGGACGAATTCGACCCTCTCCGCGTCGACTACGTCCGAAAGTTCTGGCACTCGCAGGACGGCCCGTTGCGGCTCCGCGATCGGCAGATCGAGCACAACGTGCGCGTGCTCTGTGGCCAGCAGTGGGTGGTCTTCAGCAAGCTGCTCAACAAGTTCGTAGACATCGGGCACCAGGTCGCGGACGAGACCGGCCAGGAGGACTGGCGGCAGCGACCGGTCCTGAACGTCATGCTCTACTGGTTCGTCCTCACGCATGCGAGGATGACCGAGAATCCCCCGATCATCTCCTTCCTGCCCGCCTCGGGCGACCGCATCGACGCGGAGCTCGCCGAGGTGATGGACGTCCTGTTCAAGATCCAGTGGTCGCAGACCGGGATGATCGAAGTACTCGATCGCCTCTGCGCCTGGCTGATCCCCGGCGGCTCCGCCTACCTGAAGTCGCGCATCGACCCGCTGCGCGGCGAGCTCGTCACGTTCCAAGGGCCCGGGATGCTTCAGCTCCTGGATGCCGCGGGGAATCCGATCCTCGCTCCGGACGGAATGCCGATCGAGCGCGAGGTGCCGGACGTGGCTTTCGATCGCGATGGCAACCCGCTCACCCAGCTGCAGCTCGAGGGCGATGAGCTGATGTACGGTGAGCCGCAGGGCGCGCGGCCGCACACGGAGCGGAAGGGCACGCTCGCCGTCGACGCGCTCTCCCCGCTCGAGTGCCGCGGCTCGTGGGGCCCGACGCCTTGGCACCAGAAGCGTTGGCACTGCCAGCGCTCGTTCCTCTCCCCCGAGGAGGTCTGGGAGCTCTACAAGCTGGACGTTGAGCCCGACATCGAGGGCGGTGAGCTGTCCGGGCCCGGCGAGCTGAGTCGCCTCCTGACCCGCGGCGGCTTCTACGGCTCCGCCAACGGTGACAACCTCCTTGAGTGGGACGGCGGCTCCTCACCACACGGCTGGGTCAGCGTCTACGAGCTCTGGCAGGCGCCGTGTGATTACGACGGCATGGAGGAGACGCAGGACTCTCCTGGTGGGCGCCTGATGGTGATCGCCGGCGACAAGGTCGCTCGCGACGGCGTGCGCCCCGGCCGCTTCAAGTACGGGAGCCCGATCCGGAAGTTCGACTTCATCAACCTGCCCGGCCGGCCGAGCGGCACGTCGATGCAGGAGATGATGAACCCGGTGCAGGACGCATTCAACCGGCAGTCGGGTCAGATCTTCAACCATGCGGCGCTGAACGCGGATCCGAAGGCGCTCATCCACGATGCCAGCGGCATCGACGCCGACGCGTGGAACAGCGAGCCCGGTGAGGCGATCGCGCACTCCGCACCCGCGGGGATCAAGCCCGTCGAGTACGTCGCGCCGCCGGCAATGGGAGAGGACGCTTGGAGGGTACAGGACTTCCTCCTGACGTTCATGCGCTACCTCGGGCAGATGGAGGGAGCTGAGGGCCGCTCCCCCACCCGGAACGCCTCGGGCGAGCTCACGAAGGAGCTGCGGTTCAACTCCGACCGGCCGATCGCCGCCACCATCCGCCGCGCTGCGCACGAGCTCGGCCGCATGGCCGACGACTGGATGGTCCTCCTCCCGATCATCATGGACGAGGAGGAGATCATCACGCACGCCGGCGAGGACTCGGTCACGCGAACCCTCACGGTCCTCCCGCACATCTTCGAGTCCGGTCACGTCAACGTGCAGCCGGATCCTGAGTCGATGCTCCCGGAGGGCCGCGGCGAGCGGCAAGAGCGCATCTGGCAGATGTGGCAGGCCGGCGCTTTCGGCCCACCGCTGGAGCCCGCCGCGATCCGGAAGTTCATGGAGATGGCTCGCTTCCCCCACCTGGGTCGCAGCTCTCGCCCGGGCGGCGTTGCGCGGATCACTGCCGAGCAGGAGAACGGGCGGCTCGCCCGCGGCGTCTCAGCGCAGGAGATCCCTGTCTTCGAGTGGTACGACGACGACCTCCACATCTCCGTGCTCGAGGAGTTCATGGCGAGCCCGGACTACCTGAAGCTCCCGCCTGAGATCCAGCAGGAATTCGTCATTCACCGGGCCGAGCACCAGCTCGCCCGCTACCTGAAGCTCGAGCGCGCGCTCCAGGAAGAGCAGGCACTCGCAGCGTCGATGCCCGCACCTGCCCCAGCGGCGTCCGGCTCCGGCAAGGAGCCCGACATCGCCGACAAGTCGCGGGTTGAACCGTCGGCAGCGGCCGAGGCGGATCACGCCCCTCGCTCCGCACCGGCCCACGCTACCGCATGACCTGGAGCCCCACGAATGGCTGACACGACCGAGAGCACCACCACCGAGACCACCAGTCCGGCTCCCTCGCCGATCGCCGCGGCCGTCGCGCAGTTCCGCGCTGCAGCCGAGACCCCGGCCGAGGCCGAGGCGCCAGTCGTCGAGGAGGAGACCACCGGCGAGGAGACCGACGGCGCCGACATCGTCACCGACGAAGCTGATGACGATGCTGGCGACGAAGCTCCCGCCGGCGACGAGGATGGCGAGCAGGAGACGGAGGAGGAGGCCGGTGAGGAGGAGGCCACTGGCGAGCCGTACGTCCTGAAGCTCCCCGGCCGCGGACCGGACGACCCGGACACCGACCTCGAACTCGACGGCCTCACCCGCGATCAGCAGGAGGCGATCGCGCGACTGCGGAAGGGATACCTGCGGCGCGAGCACCTGAACAGCGAACTCGCCGAGGTGAACCGCGATCGGCAGGAGATCGCCACCGATCGCGCGGAGCTGGATGAGATCGAGCAGGGGCTGGCCACCGACCCCGCGAGCTGGATCCTCGGACGCGTGAAGGACCGCGCCGTCGTCACCGACATCGCGCTCGATCACCTGGTGAGCCTCCTGGAGGATGACTCCAAGGAGGGCCGCGCCGCCTATCAGGAGTTCGTCGACCAGCTGGCGGAGCTCGAGGAGAACCCGACGAAGCGAGAGAACCGGATCCTGAAGCGGAAGCAGGCCGCGCCGGCGAAGCAGGAGAAGCCCGCCGCTGCAGCTACCGACGAAGGCCCCATCGACGGGATCGTCTCGCAGGATCCCGAAGTTACGAAGGTGCTCACGCATCTGCGCGCGGTTGTGCCGCAGGGAGCATCGCCCGCCCGCGCTCGCGCCTACATGGAGCTCGCGCTGGCCGCGGTGCACGAGCACATGATCGAAGAGGGCATCGAGGACGCGATCACCGCGGAGGATCTCGATGCGATCACCGCCGATGTGCGGCGCACCTTCCGGTTCGGAAACCCGGGAGCTGCAGACCGCCGCGGCACGTCCACTGGTGCGAACGGAGACTCGGCCCCGGCCCCGCGAAAGGCGGCGCCGGCGCAGAAGGACCCGCGCGAGACCGGGAAGCGGTTGGCGAACGCCGCCGTACGCCGCAGGGAAGCGGCGACCGTTCCCGCTGGAGGCGCTTCGCCTCCGGCTGCGCCTACTCCGCTGCCGAGGGGCGGCGGAATCAAGGAGGCGCTCGCTGCCTTACGTAAAAACGGAGACTGACATGGAAACGTGTAAGCCCTCCGCGCTCGTGAGACTGGCGGCGGTCATCCTGGCCGTCGTGGCAGTTCTCACGTTCGCGGACAACGAAGCCCACGCGCTGATCGGCGTGGCGGGCTTCACCACCGGTGGCACCGGTACGGACGATCTCCAGGAGGCCATGAAGGTCTACTTCCAGGAGTCGATCGTGAACAACGTGGTCACCGACTCGGAGCTGATGGACATCTTCGAGGAGGACAACAACATCCAGGAGGAGCGGACCGGCGGCGGTCGGTACATCGAGACCGCGCAGATGTTCGGCTACAACTCCGGGTACGGCCACCGCTCGGAGCGGGATTACATCCCGGTACCGGACGGCCCGATCATCAAGAACGGGCGGATCTACCTGAAGAAGGCGCTCGGCTCGGTCGAGATGACCGCCGACACCTTCGAGAAGGTGCGGAAGGGCAAGGAGGCGTTCGCCACGTGGGCCGAGCAGGCCATGCCGAAGCTCGTCGAGCGCATGGTGAACGAGAAGGACCGGATCGTCCTTGGCTTCGGCGCCGCGGTGAAGGCGGTCGTCTCGGCTGTCGACGCCACCGATCCGGAGCGCGTGCGTGTGACGCTGAAGGATGCGTACGGCATCGCCGGCTACGACGAGGCATGGCTCGCCTTCCTCGAGGGTGAGCGCCTGGTGGCGGGTCCGAACATCAACGGCACCGCTCTTCGCGGCGGCGCGACCCGCTCTGCACGCCTGCTCGACATCGACGATTACGAGAACACGCTCATCCTGGACCGGAATCCCGGCTTCCTGGCCAACGACTTCATCTTCCCGGGTGATGACAGCGGCACGAGCGTGATGGACGCCGGCGTGCCCCGCGAGTTCATGGGTTTGCACGGCCACGTCGACGACGGCGGGATCATCAACAACTACCTCGGGATCCCGCGCGACGAGCACCGCCTGTGGCGCGGCATCGTGATCGATGCGTCGGCCGTCGGAGTGCCCGGTACCGGCGAGCTCTCCGAGGAACTCCTCGTCTACACGGACCAGCAGCTCAACGTCCGCGGCGGCGGGAAGGGCGACATCATCGTCGCGCCGGTCTCCGGCACCTTCGACTTCTGGCTCAGCCTGAAGGGCGACCGGGTGATCAACGATGCCACCAGCTTCACCGGCGGTAAGGGGCGCCTGAAGATCGTTCTCGGCTCCCGCACCGTCGAAGTGCAGAGCGCCCGGAAGCTGCCGCCCCAGGTGGCCTTCATGCTCCAGAAGGGCACGTTCAAGCGGTTCACCCTCGGCAAGTTCGAGTGGGACGATCGCACGGGCTCGATGTGGCGCCAGGTGGTGGACTCGCAGGGCCGGCTCGACGCCTTCTGGGCGTACGGCCGTGAGTACGAGGAGCTCGCCTGCCAGCTCCCGCGCAAGAACGCTCGGATCGAGGGCCTGAGCCCGAGCTACTCGTAAGTAGCACCCGGAGACTCGCTACCTCCGGACCGTTCCCCCGGGGAGGGCTTCGGCTCTCCCCGCGGGGATTCACAAAGACACGAAGCAACCTGGATCCAGCATGAACCTGCGGCCTCTCGTCTTCCACCCGTCCGAACGGACGGCTCCGAAGGAGGTGATCCAGCATCTACGGGAGATCGACCCGTCATTCGATCTGGTCTGGGTGGTCGACGCCTGGGTGCTCGGCCGCGTGCGCCCGACCGCCCTCCGGTACCTGCAGGGCGGCAGGGTTGTGAAGGCTGCGCTGTTCGCCGCGGAGCCGGACCCGGCAACCATCCAGTACGGCAGGCTCGCCATGCAGGGTTTTGCTCCGACCGAGGTCTACCAGCACGAGGCCGACAGCCGGATCGTCGAGGACGCACGGCTCCGGATCTACAACCTCCTGAACCGTGCGGAGGCCACCTTCGCCGACCGGCTCGACGAGAGCGTCGGCGGGCCGCGGCATCGGGAGGCACTGCGGCAGACCCAGCTCGGCGCCGGCAACATGGCTCGCGAGGCATGGCGGCGCGCGTTCAAGCGGCCGGTCTACAGCCGGCCCACTCTCAACTGAAAGGCACTCCCATGTTCGGATCCCGGATCCTCGGCAAGGAGAAGTTCCAGGAGCAGCGCGAGAAGGAGAAGAAGGGCGCCAACATCTACGGCCACAAGGTGCTCGGCTCCCGCGTGACGCAGACCGGTTCGGTGTCGGGCCCGAGCTCGCAGCAGCCGGCCGCCGACACCCTCGACCCAGCCGACCCGCTCGCCGAGGAGCGCGAGGCGCTGGAGGCCGAGCGCGCGCTCCTGGAGGAGAAGCGCAGGGAGTTGGAGGCGATGGGGATCAAGGTCGTGGACGGGCAAGCGCAGCTCGCCGAAGGGCAGACCACGGGCGAGGGCACCACCAGCACGGTACCCGAGGCCGACAGCAACGGCGACGGCTACCTGTCCGAGGCCGAGGTGCGCGAGGCGTTGGAGGCCCAGCCCGAGCTCTACGATCGGCTGGTCGTGCTCGAGTTCGATCGCGGGAAGGGTCCGCGCAAGGGCGTCTCCCGGCTGCTGCTGGAGTTCGAGCAGACGAAGCGCGAGGGCGGCCCGCGTGAGGACATCGTCGCGCGGCTGACCGCCGCGATCGACGGGTAACTTTCCGACCAGGAGAGGAAGCACATGGCGATCACCGCCCGGCGGGTAGTGGAAGCAGCACGTGACCGGCACCCGGGCTTCGACCCGAAGAGCCACCCGGACCCCGTCGCTCTGCGCTTCCTCTCCGATTACCAGCGGCATCTGTTCGGGAGGGTCGCGGACGCGAATCCGTCGATCGTGGCTGCTTCCGCGGAGATCGACTTCCCGCTGGACGACTTCGAGCTGGGGAATTCTCTCCCCGCATTCAAGGACGTGCAGGGAGGTACGATCTACTTCCTGTCGGGGGTCTCCACCGGGCAGGCGCCGCTCCGCATGGTGGACTGGGAGAACCGGCTTGACGCGCGGTTCAGCTTCGCGGCGTGGACGCACCACGGGCGGATCCACTTCTCCGGAGACGCAGACCGCTGGGCGAAGGTGCAGCGGGTGGTGGTCGAGTACATCCCGGAGCCCGAGCAGCTCGGTGGGATGAACGCGGAGCTCATCCTCCCGGATGCCGCCTACCTGGCGTGCACGTCTGCGGTGGCCGCCTTCCTGGGCGGGCGGATCGGCGTGAACCTCAGCGGCGCTCAGCACGCTGCGGAGGAAGCATACCTCGAGGAGGTCCGGCGCTCGAAGCGGGCGCACCGGGTTCCTCGTTACATCAGACGATAGGGCTCTCCCATGACGACGGCGAAGCAGATCATCCTCATGGCCTACGCCAAGAGCAAGCGGAACAACCCGGGCACCGACGCCTCGGAAACCGGCGAGCTCCTGCCGTTGCTGCACCGCGCGCTCTCCGCGCTGTTCGCCGTGGGCGCCCGGGTGAACCCGTACTTCTTCGCCGCGTCGTCGAGTGTTGCTTATGCCGGAGTCGGGTGGCCACGGCCCGCAGCGGCCGAGGCTGTGTTCGGCGTGGAGACAGCGAGTGGCGTCGAGGTCGTCGTCGTGCCTCGCGAGCAGAAGGACGCGGAGCCGGGACTGCCTTCAGTTTATCGATGGGGGCAGGTGTACCGGCCGACCGGCGGCGTGCAGGGGCCGACTGCCGCGGACACGCTCACCTTCCTCTATTCGAAGGTGCCGGACGCGATCGCCACTCTCGACACTGAGCTCGATCCGCTCTGGCGCGAGGGCTACAACGAGCTGCTCGCGCTCGAGCTCGCGATCTACATGGCGCTGAAGGACGGTGGCGAGCGTGCCACCTCGGAAGTCCCGCCGCTCCGCGAGCAGCGGGACGCCTGGGTAAACCGGTTCGTCGCGCACCTGGAGCACGAGACGGTCGGCGAGCGCCGCAGCTACGGCCACATCCGGCGGTTCAACACGAACACGCTGGTCCCGATCGCCTCTCTCCTGGCGGGCGGCTCCAACGTCCAGCTCGCTGGCTGAGATGAGCCCTGAGGAGATCGTCCGCGCCGCGCTGGGGATCGTGACCGACTTCGGCGACGACTTCCCCACCACGCGGGCGCTCATGTACCGGCGGATCAGCGCGCGGCAGCGCGAGCTGTTCGTCTACATCGGCACCCTCGATCCGGAGTTCTACGGGGAGGACATCATCGCCGAGCTCGCCAGCGGCGCGGTCAACATCGCAGCGCTCGAGCAGTCGGGGGACGTCTACCCCGTTGAGGTGGTGCAGGCGGTCCGGATCCACGACGCCGGCTCAAGCGAACACGACGCGGGTGAGCGAGTCGCGATCGTCTCGATGGACGACGTGGATGCCTTCTTCTCACCGCGCGTGACGTTTCGCTCCGGAGTACTTCGGCAGGTGAGAAGCGATCTGGCCGGCGTCGCCTCGCTCCTCGTCTCCTACTCGCGGCGACCGCGGACGATTGGGGTTGACGGCAGCGGAGAGATCGAGCTGCTCGAGCCCTTCCACGAACTCCTAGTGTTTGATCTGGCGAAGGACCTGGTGCGGCGCACCGTCGGCCTCGAGGGGGAACGGAAGGCGGCGGTCGTGGCCATGGTGGACGCTGCCGAACAACCGCTCCTGGAGGCACTCACCGCGCACATCCGCCACCAGGCGGCGCAGCGCGACAGCCGGTTTGCGCGCGATGCCTGAGAACCTCTCGGAGACGCGTCGCCGCTACTTCACGCAGCGCGAGCTTCACGGCGAGGAGTTACCTGCCGACCGCCTACTCGTTCTGGAGCTGCTCGAGGTCGACACCGCAGCCAGTGAGGCCCGCTTCGAGTTCACGCTTGCCGTCACCGAGGGTGAGTTGTGGGCCGCGACGGTGCTCGGATTCGAGAGCCGCCCGGCAGTGCGCGCCGAGGTGCGTGAAGCCGTGGTGGCGCGGTGGATCAGCGGCAACATCCTGACGGTCCCGCTGTCGGCGCACCCGCAGCTGACCCAGGTGGAGGTCCGGAGCCCGGATCTACGGCAGGCGAGCGTCTACCGGATCACCACCATCGGCGCGGACCCACGCAACTTCCGGTACCGGACCGAGCTGGACCCGGGCGAGCGAATCGACGCGGCGCGCTGCGCGATCATCTACGTCGATGGGCGGCCGGTGTTCGACACGGAGGCGCCGCTGCCCGAAGCGCACATGGTCGAGAGCGGAGGAGGTCGACCCGTCATCGACAGTGACGCACCAGCACCGGACTATCGCCCCGCCTTAGCGGGCGATCGAATCATCGCGTACAGCGCGGAGACATAAGGGATGAGGCAGACTCCGGCAGTCCTGGAGCTCGACAATGACTTCGGTGAGCACCCGCAAACCATGAAGGAGATCCGGGGGCACGCTGGCCGCCCGGTGGCCCTGTCAGATGGTGCAGCGGGCAATCTCTTCGATGGGGGCGGCGCCGAGTACAACCTCCGCCACCCCGAATTCGGCGGCATAGGCGACGGAGTGGCTGACGACACGGCAGCGCTTCTGGCCGCCGCGGCGAAGGTCCAGCAAGCGGGGGGTGGCCGCATTGTTATTCCGCAGGGGCGCTGGCGAATCCTCTCGGCAGACTGGCAGGCGGCGGCACCCTCGGGCGTTCTCTGCGCCTTCAACGGCCTTCGCGGTGTGGAGATCGTAGGGCACGGCGCCACCCTGGTCGCCGACCGGGACTTTGCACCCAATCAGACCCTCAATCTGTTCGACTTCACGGATTGCGCTGGCATTGATGTGTACGGCTTCGACGTAGAGGGAAAGCCTTATGAAATCGTGCAGCACAGGGGCGTTGTAACCGTCAATATCGGCACCGGGTGCACTGAGGTATACGTTCGCACCAGGCTGAGCGATGGCCTCGCGCCATTCCTGTGTGTCGGCAGCGCCAACACCCCCCGTTCCGAGCGCAGCCACGGATTCGACATCGACGTCACTACAATCCGCTGCACTTATGGAATCAACTGCCAGCACAACGGCGATTCCGTGCGGGCGCGGGTGTGGGCTCGGGGCACATACCGGAGCTACTTCATCTACGGGGTCGAAGATCACGACGCCTATGTGAACAGCCGCGACAACGGTTCGGGAGACGTGCTGCTTCGAGGGTATTCCGGCAAGGGACTCAGGAGCATTCGCATCCACTACGTCAACGTAGACAGCACCGACTCGGGGCCCGAGGGGCCAAGGCCGGATTGCGTGATGCTCGGACCCGCTGACACGACCGCATGCCCATTCGAGGATATCGAGATCAACCTCCACGTTCGCTACCTGGGCGCTGCGGGTTGCCCCGCGAGCGCGTTCGTGCTGTGCAAGTTCAACAACTCAGGCGGCTTCGACATGACAACGCGGGGCCACACCATGAGGAATGTGAGAATCTCCGGCCTCATCGAAGGGGAAGGCGCACCAGCGACCCCCGCATTCGACACCATAGGCGACTGGAGCGGCGAGACGCTGGAAGGGTGGCACCTTCGGGACCTGAGGCTGAAGACTCCGAAGGTGAGCTACTTCGACTTCAGCGGCCTGCGCGGCGTTGCCAACATCACCAATGTCCAGGCCGACGCGCGGATCTATACAATGGGTTCTCCGAATGGCCGAGTGGTGTTCGTAGGTAGCAAAGCGGAGCGGTTCACGTTCGACAACACTGAGCCGAATGCGATGGATTTCCTGGCCTGCGAGATCACCGGGGCCGTGCTGCCGACGTTCAACAAGACCTACAGCAACTGTACCTACGGGGGTGTCTCGCTCTCCATCATCGGAGGAGCGGGGGCGCAGCAGGGATTCTACGGCTCGGTCGGCACCGGTAAGCCAACGATCACCGGGTCGCGAGGAGGAAACGCTGCGATGGCGGATCTACTGGCGAAGCTGGCTGCGGTGGGGTTGATCGCGGACGAGACGACCGGATAACGGATCGTGCCTACTCTCTCGCTCCCCCTCGGATCCGGCCTCGACCGCGCCAGCGGCGCGATGGCTGTGCGTCCCGGCTCTCTGCGGGACGCCCGCAACGTGTACCTCCGCGCCGGTAAGGCGGAGGTCCGCCGGGGGATGCTCTACACCGCGACGCTCCCGGATCAAGGTGGCCACCTCTGCAGCTTCATCCCGCTGCTCTCGCCGATGCGGGTGGAGGGTGTCGCGATCGCCGCCGGATACTACGCCGGCTCGCGCGAGGTTCACCTGTACCGCCTCCCTGCGAGCGGTGAGGACCCGGCGGTTCACTTGGGGTTGCTGTTCTCCCTTCACGCGGACGCCGCGGCACCCCCGCGCCTCCATGCGGCTGAGGTGGGGGGCCGCCTCTTCATCGCGCACGATGAGCCGCTGCAGTCGCGCCGCGCGCCGACCATGGTGTACGACCCGCTCGGCAGTTCCGTCCTGTACGGCCTCACGGCCACCTTCAACGCCGCCGGCGAGGCGCCGGTGCGTTTCCGCGGCGTGCTGGCCTGGAGCGAGTACTTGGTCGGGTGGGGATTCGCCTCGGCGACGGAGAACCGGCCGGAGATCGTTCGCACCTCCCTGCCCGGCCGTCCGCTGGAGTGGGATGCGAACCACTACTTCATCGCGGGCACCCGCGGCGATCCGGTCGTCTCCTGCCGCCCCGCCGGCGGCAACCTGCTCGCAATCAAGGCGAGCCAGACGTATCGCATCCACGGCAGCTCGCACCTGGACTTCGGCATCCTCCCACTGCATGCGCTGACCGGCACGCTCTCGCACTCGCTCACGATCGAGCTGGACGGCCGGTGCTTCGTGTGGAGCGCAGAGGGACCGGCGATGCTCACCGGGCAGGCGGATCCCGGGCGTCTCGAGCAGCCGCTCGACCTGAAGGGGCCGCAGCCGACGGACTTCATCGACCTGGATTACTCGAGCGGCTTCGTTCAGTACATCATCGGGCGTACCGCACTCGAGTGGGTGTTCGGAACGGTGAGCTTCGTCTTCGCCGGCGGTGAGTGGAGCTACGGCCAGAGCGCCTCAGTTCGCGACACAGGTGCGCTCATCTTCGACTCCGGTTCCCTGATCGATGCGCTGGACGAGGCGCCGACTGGCTTCCCGAGCAGTGTGTCGGCCGATGCTGGCGCAACCGAAGCGCGGATCGGGTGGACGAACACCGGCGCGCTCGAGAACGAGACCGCCGAGGTGTGGGTGAAGCCCGCAGGTGGCAACTGGACACTGGCCGCGCAAATCGCGGTCGCCGGAGCCACGCAGGAGGCGGTCGTCGGCTCGCTCTCCGTCGCCGTCGATTACGACGCTGCCGTGCGCTACCGGCGCGGCGGCCGGTACACGGCCGGTTACGAGGACGACCCCAGTTCCTGGCCGGCGACATCGCGAACGACCTTCACCACCGAGCTGAACGCGCCGGACCTCACCTCCGTCACGTGGAGCCGCACCAGCGCCTCGACGGAGCGAGCTCGCGTCGTGTTCGCACCCGACGACCCGGCCGCCAAGCACCAGATTCTGCGGGACGGCTCGGTGATCGCCACCCTGGAAGCCGGCGTCACGACCTACGACGACACCGGCATCACCGGAGAGGCGTATCACACGCACACGGTGCGGGCTGTTCTCGGCGCGTTCGAGAGTGTGCAGAGCAACGCGCTCACCCGCTGGATGGGTCCAGAGCCGGGCCCGAGCGCCGCGAGCGCTGTCGATTCCGGGCTGCAGTGTGGCGGCCCCGACCTGCACGACCACGGCGTCTCCTGGACCAACGGGAACGCTGCGTGGGAGACGGAGATCCGAGTGGATGGCGCCTCCACCATGATCGCGGCCGCCGGGGTTACCGACGTGGTCACCGGCATCTGCGCCAACCCGGCCGACCCGCGCATCTCCGTGCGGCACCGCGTGACAGCCTTCGGAGTGCACGACTACTCGCCGGAGGCATTCGCATGATCCCTATGGCCTTCGGCGCCGGCGGGAACCGGATCCTCCGGCTCGACACGGGCCACCAGGACGCCGGCGAGCCGCTGAACGCCAGCATCACCACGGGCGAACTCGCGCCGGCAGGGGCGTCGGCCGATTGCACCTTCGAGCGGCTGTACCTCACGCTGACGCACACCGCGGCGTGCGAGCTCCTGGTGACACCGATCCTCGACGGGGTCGCGCTACCGGAGACGCACTCGATCGAGTTGCAGCCGGAGATGGAGCGCCGGAGCCGGGTGTTCGATCTCCCGCTCTCCCGAGTACTCGAGGTGGGCGGCGTGGAGGCCTACCGCTATGCGCTGCGCGGCACCTGGATCGCCTTCCGGCTCGAGACCGTCGGCGGGATCGGGGAGGGCGATCTCATCTTCGACTCGCTGGATGTGCGGTTCACGGTGGAGACACCCTCGAAGGAGCGCGCCGGATGAAGTGTCGCACCCTGAAGACCAAGACGTTCACCGCCACGACCGCCGAGGCGCTCGACAACGCCGCCAACGGCTGGCTCTCCAACGCCGGCGATCGGCACCTGGTCGCGACGCACCTCGCCGCCAGCCAGGGCTCGTTCGCTCTCACGATCATATACACGGAAGGGTAAGCCGATGCCGAATCGATTCCAGGCCGCCATCAACCGTGGCGGTGGGGAGGGCTACGAGGACCAGGCGATGCAGCGCATGGCCGAGTTCGACCCGCAGCAGAGCATCAACGACAGCGCGCAGGCCGCGTTCGCATCCTTCCGGGACCAGCTCTCGAAGACGATCACCAACCTGCGGGGACAGCAGGTGGGGATGGGTCGGCTTCAGACCGGATTCGGCACCGGCGACGAGGACGAGCTCGTCGATCGCGGGGTGCAGAACCTGAACCAGGAGCTGATGCGCAACAGCATGACCGGCGCACAAATGACGGCGCAGAACAATCAGGCCATGTTCTCAGCCGGCGCGCACCAGACCGGCCGGTTCTACGACGTGCTCGCCGGCCAGCGCGATTACGAGACTTCGCAGGCGAATGCGAAGCGCGAGAGGAAGGGGAACCTGCTCGGCGGCATCGGCACGCTGCTGGGGGCCGGTGTCGGCGCGTTTGCTGGCGGACCCGCAGGAGCGAAGCTCGGCGCCTCGGTGGGCGGCGCTGCCGGGAGGATGTTCTCGTGAGCCGGTACAGCCCCACGGTCCTGCCGAATCCCGGACCCCGCTTCGACCCCGAGACGATCTCCCGCGCGATCGCCGCCTTCCAGGACGATCGCGAGCGCTCGCAGGATCGAGCGGAAGCCGGCATCGATCGCACGCGCCGCCGCACCCGCGAGGACGTGCAGAGCAACCGCGAGGAAGTGCTCTGGGGCGACAACCGGGAGGACCGCGGCCGCACGCGCGATTACCAGGAGATCGAGGACTTCTCCAGCGGGATCCGTCCCCTCGAGGAGCAGCCCTCTCCGCCGGCGACGCAGCAGCCGGCCGCTGGCAGCGGCATGCCGCACCAGGTGCGCAACCATCCGATGGTGCAGGAGATCGCACGGCTCACCAACGTGCGGAACGACCCCATGGCGGCCGCGCAGCCGCAGCGCGCGCTCTTGCCCGGGCAGCTCGATTCAGACCAGCAGGGCTTCTCGCCGAACGCTGGCGCGGTGCGGCTCCCCAGCGGGCGCGTGTATCACGCTGATCAGACCAGCCAGGCGATCGCCGCCCGCGCGCGCAGCGAGGGTGCAGCTCGAGTTCGGGCCCAGCTCGGCGCCGACGATGCCCACCAGGAGCTCTTTCGCTTCGATCCGGAGGCGCTTACGCCGTACGTGGGCCACCGGTACGGCACCGAGCGAGACTCTGCCCGGGACGCCGCGGCAATGGATCGCACCAGGTACACCACCGATGCGGCCAACGAGCGGAACCGCTACTCCGTGAACGCGGCGAACTCCCGGCACCGGGAATCAGTAGCCGTGCGGAGGGAGGGCTCCGGCGGCGCTCCCAACGAGTACGGCTTCGGTCGCATCACCTGGCCGCAGGCGCTCGATCAGGCACGTCGTCAGCTGGGAGGTCCGACCGGCACGATGCCGACCGAACCGCACGAGGTCGACGCGCTCGCCCGAAAGATCTTCAGCGGCGAGCCGATCGATGCCCCGGCTCCGGAACTGCCGCCCGAGGAGGAGCCGCGGGGCCCCGGCCTGCTGCATCGCCTGGGTGGTTTGGTCGGGTCGTTCCGCGGCGGGTACCAGGAAGCGCGCGGCAGGGCTGCGCCTCAGGCGGGCGCCCCAGCTCCCGGTGCGATGCCGGCCGGCGCGGACGACGTCGTCGCGCAGTATGGACGCCCGGGCAACGAGCTCGAGGAAGCGATCGTCGCGGCGATCGCGGCCGGCGAGAGCCCGAACGAGATCATCAACTCGCTCGCTCCGGAGCACCAGCGGGCGGCGCGTGAGTACCTCGCCGGAGCTCGTCGTCGTCGATGAGCTCTCCGGATCCGCTCGCCCGGTTTCGCGTAGCCTCGGCCGCGCCGACGGTTCCTCTTCCAGAGGAGGCGCCGAAGGATCCGCTTGCACGCTTTCGCCGCCCTACCCCGGATCCCGCTGAAGATCGGGCGGCCGCGGCCGCGATGGCGGAGACCGTGCGCCGTTCCACGCCCAGCGCACGCGAGGCTGCAGCGCCGCGACTCCCGACGGGCCCGCATCGCTCCGCCCTGACCGAACAGGTGCGCCTGCAGGAGGACGGATCCGAGCAGCCGCTGGGTACCACCGGTCACCCCAGCCGGCCTGAGCCGAGCGATCCGTTCTACACCGCGCCCGTCGCCCGGCGGGTGCTCGGCAACGTTGCTCGCGGCGCCGTGAACACCACGGTGAGCACCGTGCAGGGCGCAGCCACCCTCGGCGCCGAGCTTGACGCGCCGACGGAGCAGCAGAGAGCATTCGAGGAGAAGTCGGGCCTGAACCTATCCCGCCCGCCGAGTACTCCTGCAGAGGAGACCGCCCTCTATCGCGGAGCTCGCCGTCTCGGCCGGGCGGTTGACGCACGCTTCCCGCGCGCGGAGCAGCCTTCGTTCTGGCTCGACCAGGTACCGGAAGGGCTCGGCTCGATGGCCATGTACCTCGGGCTCGCTGCAGCTACCCGGGGCCGCGCTGGCGCAGCGCCGGCGATGACGGCGGCCGCGCTCGGTGGCCGGACCGAGGCGTACGAGCGCGCGAAGGAGCACGGACTCTCCGAGGAGCAGGCGCTGCAGGCAGCGGATGCCGGTTCGATCCCCGGCGCCGTCCAGGTGATGCCGGTGATGAACGCGCTCGGCCGCCTCGACAAAATGACCGGCGGAACGGTGGGTGCGCGTGTTCGGCAGTGGATCGCCTCTGGTGCGCGCGGCGCGATCGAGGAGATGGTCGCCGAGTCGCTGGGCGCTCTGGGTCAGAACGCGATCGCGTCTCTGTACGAGGAGGATCCGGACCTGCTGCAGGGAGTGGCGGAGGCGGCAAAGGTCGGCGGTACCGTCGGCGCGATCGCGAATCTCCTGCTCGGGCCGTTGGGCGCCGGCGCAGGAGCGCCGGCTTCGGCCACGCGCAGAACGGAGCCTGCTGCAGCTCGCCGCCCTGAAGCGCAGCCGGAGACCGCTGACGCACCTGCAGACAGCCCGGTCGCCGCGATGGAGCGACGGGCGGAGGAGCGCCGGGAGCGGACGCCGCTTCGCCGGCGGCTCGCCAGCCTCATCGATCCGGAGCACGGCCAGGAGCTGGACGCCACGCGCGCCGATCGCGACGAGGCACGCCGCGCCGCGGAGACGGATCCGCTCACGGGCCTCGGCAACCGCGCCGCGCTCGAGCACGCTAGAGAGAACGTCGACGCCGCTCCGGAATGGGAGTGGGTCGCCCTCGATGCCGACGGGCTGAAGGGCGTGAACGACGTGCTCGGCCACGACGCCGGCGACGAGCTGATCCGACGGATTGGCGGCGTGGTCGGTAAGCATTCCGCCCGCGGCTTCCGCGCCGGCGGCGACGAGTTCGTGATCGCGGTACCCGCCGGCGAGGGCGCTCGCGTCGGTCAGCTGATCGAGGAGGCGATCGGGCGGGAAGCGATCGGCGAGACCGGGCTCACCGCCGGAGTCACCTTCGGTGTGGGCGGCACCCTCCAGGAGGCTGACCAGGAGCTGCTCGGGCGGAAAGATGCACGGAAGGTGAAGGAGGGCAGCTACCGGCCTCGGGTGTCCAAAGCAAACCAGGAGGGGGTCCATCAGGCGCGGGCGGAGAATAGGCCCGGCTCTGCCGCCGGAGTCGCGAATCCGGATCCAGAGCCCTCCTACCAGGGGCTCACGCAGGATGACGTGATGACCCTGCCGTGGCAGGAGATTCGGGAGTCCGCAGAATTCGAGGCGAACCGAGAGAAGAACATCGAGGTCGAGCTGTTCGGTGTGGAGGGTGCGCGACGGTACGACCAGGCGCAGAGGCGAGCTAACTCGACCGCGGCCACGCGAGAGCAGCTCGCGCAGGCAGATCGCATCATCGCCGAGATGGAAGGCTCGCTCACGCCGGAGCAGCAGAATCGGCTCTTCGGCATCGGTGAATCCGGCCTCAACGCCGAAGAACTCGCGGAGATCTCCAGGGCGGCCACCGACTACTCGCCGGAGAGCGCTCGCGAGATGGACGAGCCGATGCTTCGGAATACCGTTGGGCGCGAGATCCTGATTGGTCGCCCGGACACGAACCCCGTCTCGGGCCTCCGCCTCCGTGGCGCGCTTGAGGAGCTCTTCCGCCGCGGGAGCACGACCGCGGACATCATGGAAATGGTGGTCGAGAGAGCCCAGAGGGAGGGGACATCGCCCGGTGATGCCGCCGAGCTCGCCCGGCACACCATGGAGGCACTGAAGGGTAAGCCCTGGATCCCGCAGATGCAGAGCGAAAAGGGGAGCGGGCTCACGGCCGTGGGTGCCCCGCAGGCGAAGCCCGAGAAGCCCACCCCTGCGATCGTAAAGGCGTATCTCCCCGGGACGAGCAAGATCGTCACTGGGCGAATGAGCGAGGCGACCAGCCGTGCAGAGGCCGAGCTCACCCGGTTTCAGGATGATCTCGCCAGCCGCTATGCCTCGCGTGAACTGCTGCAGCGCGGAACCGAAGCGCTGAACCCGAAGGACCGGGGACGCCTGGACGTCCTGCAGGCCGCCTTCGACAAGGCGCTCGACGCCGATCGAGAGAGCGCGATCGCCGCACACCAGAAGCGGGAGCGAAGTGGCGGCACGGACCCGCTCGCTCTCTTCCGCACAGAAGCCGAGAAGCAGGCGGAGCGTGACCCCACCACCATCCGACTCGCCCGCGCCGTCCGCGGGGGTGGCCGCTCGAGCAGCAGCGGCGGCCGCGCACGCGGCGACGTCCCGGCCCCGGCAGCCGCGCGCCTGGGTGGATCCACCACGCGGGCGAAGCCTGCAGGCCGCCCCTCGATCGATTACACGGAGACTCTCGCCGCAGAGGCGAAGCCGGCCACGCTCGGCGATCGCACGCTGTATCCGATCTCTCCCGTTGAGCTCACCCGACTCGCCACCGAGCTGCTCGGCAACAAGGCGCCGTTCCTGAAGCGCTATCCCAGCGCGCGCGGGATGTTCTATGGCGACCCGATCGATCCGCGCATCGGGATCAACCCCGAGCTCGGCCGTGACTACGAGCAGTTCTCCAAAACGCTCGCGCACGAGGTCGGTCACCTGGTCGACTTCCTCTCCGATCGCGATCTCAGCCGCGGCAACATCCTCGGCAGGATCGCATCGCTGCGTCAGTACCTGGCGCACACCATCGACTCCGCACCGAGCGATCCGTCCCGCGCTCTCACGGCAACGGATCGCCGGCGGCTCCGCCGTGAGGCCGAGAAGCAGATCGGCGAGAAGCCCGCGAAGGAAAACGAGGCCGAGCGCTCCGCCTGGCAGGAGGACGTCTCCGAACTCTACGCCGAGCTGGTGCAGAAGGAGATCGAGGCGCGAGGGCTCCTGACGCGGGAGCAGATGACCGAGGAGCTGATCGCCCTGTCGGAATGGTGGCGTCCCTACGACCGCTTCTCCGCCCCGCCGTCTTACATCGCCTATCGCGAGAGCTCCGTCGAGCTGTACGCGGACGCGCTGTCGGTGCTGCTCAACAACCCGGGTGCGCTGCAGGAGCGGGCGCCGACCTTCTTCGACTCGTTCTTCGCCTACCTGGAGCGGAAGCCGGAGGCGGAGTCGGCGTACGACGCCGTCCAGGAGATCCTCGGCGCCGGTGAGGAATCGATCTACGCGGCACGCAGCGCGGAGCTGAGCCAGGACTTCGCGCGGGGGGAGCAGATCCAGCGCGAAGCCGACGAGCGGAAGGACCCGCACCCGATGCTGTCGCACCTGAAGCAGGTGTTCGTGGATCGCACGGCGCCGGTCACGGACGCCGAGCGCCAGCGCGTCGGGCGATCGGAGCCCGCGCACAGCGCCACCAACGCAGTGCGAATGGCGCTGCAGGAGTACAACCACGGCGACAACGTCAATCGGCTGATGCTGATGGACCTCGAGCGCGAGGTGCACCGACCGATGCTCGATGCGGGGATCACGGAAGACGCAGCGGGCAAATTCCTGATGCTTCAGCGCGTGGCCGAGGGCGACCGCGGCGGGATGGCGGAGCAGGCGCGCGAGGCGATCATGGAGCTCACCGGCGAAGCCAACTGGCCGGCGGCGAAGGAGGCTTATCTGCTGCTCGCCACCGAGAGCGAGAGCGAAGCCGCGACCGAGAACTTCGATCCGGACCTTCTCGCGCTGGCGGAGAGCGGCGTGCTCAACCCGCACGGCTACACTCCGGACGAGGCGCGGCGCACGATCGACGGGCTGAGAAACGAGCTCGGCGCCGAGCGGTTCGCCTCGCTCGAGCAGCTGATGGGACGCTTCCGAGAGATCCTCTTCCAGAGCGTGGAAGAGGCGGTGCGCGTCGGCAGCTACAGCCGGGCGGTGTACGAGGCGAAGATCCTTCCCAACAAGGAGACGTACACGCCGTTCGCAGTCCTGGACTACTTCAACGGCCGCATGCCCGCCGGCGTGAAAGGGCAGATGGGAACGCTGAAGGGAATCGCCAACCCGTACACGACGGCGGTCCTGAAGGCGATGACCCTGAACCGCCTGAACGAGCACCAGAAGGCGAAGCAGGCGGTGCTGGGTACCATCGACGTCGACTTCCCCGGAATGGCCGGACCGGAGCAGGCGGTCGACAAGTATCGGCGGGAGAAGCACCCCGGCCCCGGCCGCGCGAACCTGACGTACCTGAAGGACGGAAAGCTCCACTACCGGGAGGTGGACTCCTACATCGCAAAGGTGTTCGAGCGGAGCGATCTCGGCGCGATCGACCGCTTCATCAAGACCGCCAGCAGCAAGACCTACGGGTTCTTCCACCCGCTGTACGTGACGCTCTCGCTCGGGTGGCAGGCCCGGAACGTCCCCCGCGACTGGAAGCGCACGTACAAGAACCTCTCTGCAGCCCACGCCGGGAAGCCGACCTATCGGCAGGCGCTCGAGGGATTGCTCGACGTCGTCCGGCTCAACCGAGCGTACTTCGGTGCCATGCGAGCGGCATGGCGGCACGCTCGGCGGCAGCACGACCCGTTCATCCGGGAAATGTTGAAGGACCGCGCGCTCGGCCGCGCTTTCCATTCCTTCGAGCCCCGCTCGGAGGACGTGAAGTTCGAGCGGATGATGCAGCAGTATGGGATCCGGGAGCCGCGGGACGGCGGCCTGAAGGAGAAGGGCCGGCGGCTCGCCACCATGGTCGAGACGATGGGTGTCTTCCAGGAGACCTGGTCGAAGGCGGCCGCGTTCAAGATGCTCACCGAGCGGGGGATCACCGGCCAGGAGCGCGCGTACATCGTGCGGAATTACACCGGCACGCCGGACAGCACGAACCGCGGCCTCGCCTCGGATGCGACCAACACCCTCTTCATGTACGCCAACGTCATCATGGCGGGCATCCGGGCGGACCTCGAGGTCGGCCTGCAGCCGAGCACCGCGTCGGGCTACTGGATGCGATCGCTGATGATCGACTTCGCGCCGAAAGCGGCGATGGCCGCCGCGGCGCTCGGGTGGATGGGCGAGGAGGCAGAGGAGTGGATGCGGCTCATTCCGGGTTACGACAAGGAGAAGTACATCACCATCCCGATCTACCCGTTCTTCGTCGACAACGAGCTCGGCGAGCGGAAGGCCGTCTACCTCCGCTTCCCGCACGACGACGTGAACCGCGTGGCCGTCGCCTCGATCTGGACGCTGCTCATGAGTACCCGGCCGAACGCGATCTGGGATGCAACCGGCGTCGTCGCCGGCGAGTTCCCCGGCTTCAACCCCGCGCTCGGGATCACCAGCAAGTGGATCCAGGCGGCGTCGAACCGGAACCCCTACGACTCCTTCCGCGGCCGCGACGTCGTCCCTGCAACGGAATGGGAGGCGGGCGGGTGGCCGCGGTGGCGGGAGATGATCCGGCACACCCTCGGCGAGTTCGGGATCATCTCGCAGACGCTGGGCGTCTTCACCATGGCTTCGCCCGAGGAGGGCCGATCGGCTCCGGGGGAGAAGCTGCTCCGGAGCATCCCCGGACTGTCGTCCCTGATCAAGATCAGCGATCGCGGGGCCAACGAATCGCGCTTCTCGGATCTCGATCACGAGTCACAGCAGCGGGCGCGGATCCGTTCGTCCCTTTCGTCCGACGTGCGGCGCGCCATGGCGGAGCGCGGCCGGCTGAACCGGTTCGGTGTGGACCGGCTCACCCCCGGCGAGCAGACTCGCCGCGCGCATCTGAACGGTTGGTACCGGATCTACCTGCGGGAAATGACCATCATGCAGGAGGCCCGGGAGAGTGGAGCCGAGGCGGCGTTCCAGGCATCCAAGCAGCGCCTCGAGGAGTCCGCGCGCGAGCTCGCGCGGCTGAGGTAGGAGTCAGGTCGGAAGGTGCATCTCGCCGCCGCACGCGAATCCCGCGCGCCTCGGCCCTGAAGCCCACACGAGGAGACAGAGGAGGTCACCCACGAATCAATCCGAAACACCAGGAAGGAGAAGCAGCATGCAGCCCGCTACTACCCCCCCGCAGTGTTCTCACGCTGGGGGTGCATGATGCCCGATCGTCTCATGCGCCCCTTCGCAACAGCCCTCAACCAGGTTGACCCCGGGCCCGGCGTCATCGCCGGAGTGGTCGCGATCTTCACGGCCTTCTGGAATCTGCACGTCGTCGTGCTTTCGCTCCTGGTCGTCACGGCCAGCGGCGTTGATCTCCTGACAGGCGCTCGGCGTGCGCGTGTGCTGAAGCGGCTGGGTCTGCCTGGTGGCTTCCAGCGGGAGGTTCTCGACGAGGGCGCGGCCACGAAGGCGGTCCACATCATCGCGATCACTTTCCTTGGCGTTTGCGCCGACACGGTGCTCACGCTCCTGGCCAGCCCGGCAGATCTCGGTGTGAGTTCGTTCTTCAGGACGATGACTCCGGTCCTCGCCTTCTTTCTCGCGGTCTACCTCGCACGCGAGCTCTCGTCGATCGTTCAGAATCTGGAAGAGACACCCGGTGCACGGAGTGCCTTCTTCCGGATCATCGGCGGAACGATCGAGGGGATCTGGCGCCACTTCACAGGCGCCCGCCGAATCGTTGATAGGCTTGACGATGCCGAACCCGAGGAACTCGAACGGTACCGCCGCTTTCTAGAGGCGGAGCGCGAGGCAGCTCGGAAGGAGATCGCCGATGTGTAGACTGCTTGTGGGACTGGCGGCAGGAGTGGCGGTCGGATGGGCGGGGCGCGCGTTCTACGAGCTGCACATCGCCATCAGCTGGAGGCTGCTGTGAAGGGGCCGCTGCACGGCTTCACCCTCACACGCGCGGTCGAAAGTCACCCTGTCTGGCGCGAGGTTGCCCCGGAGTTTGGACGTCACGAGTTCCGGTACCCGGATCGGATGTCGGTCGAGTTCCTTCGGCTCCTGCACCGGGTACGCGCGCGTGCTGGTGTCGCATTCCGGATCGTCTCCGACGCGCGCCTCGGCACCGCCGGCGTCTCGAATAGCGCGCACAACGAGCTCCCGTGCTGCGCGGTGGACCTGCGCGTGATCAACTCGGCCGAGCGGTTCGCGATCGTGCGCGCAGCCGTGCTTGAGGGGTTCACGCGGATCGGGATCTACCCGCCGAACGAACACCAGCGGACCACGTGGGGGAAGAACAGCGGGTCGGTGCACCTGGACGCGAGCTCCAGGCTGCCGCAGGGGGTGAGCTGGGTGGATTACTGAGTGTTGCAGAACGCCCGCAGGTGTACAAAAAAGCGAGAGGTCCCAGCTCTACAGCTGGGACCTCGACCGCCGGTATGTAGAGGATGCGCGCCGGGCGTGACACACGGCGCGAAATCTAAGCCACGGCGGGAAGGGCGAGCAGCGCCTCGGCAGGTAGGGCGAGCGAAGGCGGCCGGATCAGGAGTTCCTGACCTGTCCGGCGCTCAAAGGCGCTGTAGCTTAAATCGAACGGAACGCGGTGGAATCCGTCATACAGCTTCTCAATTGCTGGAACGTTATCGTAGGTCATTACCCACGGGAAAACCCGGGGTGAAGAAAGATAATTAGCGAGTTCCGCGTGTTGTTGATGAGTGAAGCGATTGAGATACAGTTCTGCACCTTTAGCGTAGTAGGGAGGGTCCAGATAGACGAAAGTATGCGCCGCCCGGACTCCATCCTGCTCCAACGTTCTCAGCAGGCCGAGGCCATCAAGATCCGAAACTTCGATTCGGTCAGCGTATATCCCAATGCGCTGAATACGACGGGTTAACTGGTCACGATTAAACCTCGCATCGATCTTGTAGTTACCCGATTGATCGAAGCCGCCAATCGGCCCGCCGTTGTGCACTATACCGGAACGCGTAGTCCGATTCAGGTAAAAAGTGGCGAAACCAACCTCCAAGACCCTTTCTGCATCAGCGAGTTCGTATATCTCTCGCTGACGATACCACTCCTCCACGCTTACCTCCACCTGATCGAGCAAGCTGAGGAACCGGTCGTTTTGTTCTGTAACGGCAGACCAGAAGCAGCGAATCCGCGGATCGGCGTCGTTGATCACGATCGACTCGACGTACTCTTCGAAAAGCAACCGAAGCGCTGCTCCAGCTCCTCCGGCGTACGGCTCTACATAACGAGGTTCGGAGAGATCGTTAGCCCTGAGAATCTCGATGAGTAAATCGCACAGCTTTGCCTTCCCACCCGGGTACCGAAGCGGGCTGTATGGTTCCGCCATCGGTTCAATTCCCTTTCTTGAAGTGGCTAGCCAAGGATCACCTCGAGCATCGGCTCGGCTCTTTGCCAGAGGGCGCGTAGATCACCCTCCGTTGGGGTAACGTAAGGATTGTGAGTGAAGTCATTGAAGCCATCGATAGTAATGAAATAGGAGGCGTCTTTCGCGGCCAACGAACGTATCGCCTTATAGCCTTCGGCGGTGACGCCGGGCAAAACGTGCTTCTCCACCGAGAAACTGATCAGCTCGCGCAGTGCAGGTGTCCAGTGCGGCTTGCGGCGCCGTTGTTTACCATCCTTGTCGGCAAAATCGATCGCATCTGGGAGATGACCATTCTCTCGCAAGTAGCTATAGAGCGCGATGTCGAGCAGAACACGCAACATCACTCCTGTAGAATTCCTTTGATCGGTTATGCTCAACCCCTTCAGTTCCTCGAACACGGCTCGAACACGATCGTGCTTACTGGTGCAAGCAAAACCCGTCGGCACAACCGAGGAGGACTGCTTGGTCCGGCGCACTCGCACCGGTTTTTTGGGAGGCTGCACGCGAGGTGGTTCACCGGGATCCGCCCCACCCAATAGATCAGCAGGAACAAAAGAACCGCGGACCTTGGTTTTCGGCAAGGCTTTCTCGGCCTTCTCGATGTAGGTCTGGAAGCCCTTCTCGTCGTTGACCTGCCGAGTGAGCCCTCGGATGGTAGCTACATCGCTCACCACCTTGTGCAGCACTGCCTTGAAGCGGTCTGGGTGCACGATTCCGCGGAAGCCGTGATCGTCATCCAGCTCCAGCCCGAGGAACTTACGTGCTACCTTCGACTCCAAGAATCGGTCAAGCGTCGTAAACGGAAAGCGCCGCGTGTCATCGACCACTGCCCGAACAGACGCCTCGTAATCCAGTTGAGCTCCCAACCGATAGAGCTTCTCGGCCCGGAGATACCCTTTGACCTGTCCCAAGCCGACCCCGACGGTTTCAGCAATTTCAGCGGGAGTTTGTCCTTCGTCCAACAATTCCCGATAAAACACAGCCTGCTGGAGTGGAGACCACTTCTTCTTGGACTCCCCTGTGTGCAACGCAGCTATGATGGGAGCGGCTGCAAGTCGGCTCGAAACTACTGCGACATCTAACTTGCCGAGACTCGCAAGGTTCACCTTAGCCGAAAGCTTCCGAAAGTACTTTACTTGAGCGTCAGTAGGAGCAAGCTCCGGGTTGAGGAGCAACTTGATGGCCGCCAACCTCCGATTTCCCTCAAGCACTATGTAACTACGACCCGACCCCATAACGATCAAGCGTTCGTTGGGAAACAGTCCCAGCTTCGATATAGAAGATGCCAATTCCTTGACATCCTCATGCTCTAAAAGTTCATGAAGCAGGCGGCGCTGATCTTCAGATCGTCGCTCCTCCGGAATGCGCGTGTTCATCGGATCCAGCCTCAATACACCAGCTCTGAGTGTTGCCGGTCGAGATTCCGTAGCCATTACTTTGACTCATTGGTGTGATGGAAGAGCATACCTCCGGGCGTCTTGCTTGCTTCTTGAATCGCCTCACCACCTTCCTCTCCAGCGGCTCCCCTCACCCCCGCCCCTCCAACGCTCCCCACTCCTCTACCGCACGGTCCAGCTTCTGGTGCGCGGCCTGGAATCGCCAGACGAGCCCCAGTAGCAGGGCGTCCACGGGGTTGATGCCGCGGAGATCCTCGTCGACGAACCAGTCGTGGTCCTCCAGGAGTGTCTCCAGCCAGGCGTGGACGGAGCACTCGTGCTCCAGGTCGGCAGACGGCTCACCTTCCCACCGGTGGGCCGCATGCCACAGGATCAGGCTCAGCGCCGAGGCTGGGGCGAGCTCCCTGCGCAGCTCCTCGGCGACGGACGCCGGGTGGCGTGGCGGCTCCGGGCGATCGGCGGGGACGATCACGATCACCGCATTGAGCTGAAGAACCCGTCGAGCCCGGGGATCAGCAGGTACGCCAGCACGATGATGTACCAGCCGAAGGTGCCGAAGAAGATGAACCCCAAGATGATCAGGCCGATGAACTGGATCGGCTCGAGCACCGGGAGGCGATAGGGGGAGCGGTACTCAGGATCCGGCTTCTTCACCGGACGCAGGAAAATTGGATGTACCAGTACTGCGTAGGGGTAGAGATCGCGGTCTCGGGATCAACCTGCATGACCATCCCTCCCTCGGTTCTCGGCCCCTCGGCATCGATTCGGTACTCACCACGGCAAGCCTCTGCCATCTGCTTGTATGCGTTCTCGCGTCGCCGCTCGCGGACGCTGGTCGCTCCCTGATTCAGGTAGCGCACAAGGCCCGGTCGATCGAGTTCATTCACCGGCGCGTAGCGAGAGTTGCCGCCGCCAGGCGGATTGACCATGCTGGCGCTGCACCCGGCGAGGCAAAGCAGGATCCCCACGGCTGCAATGGTTCGAAGGTTCTTCATTGAGACCACTCACCCTTGAGAGGACGCGCGAAGGGGGGCGTCTTGACCGCTTCCGGCCAGGGCGGCCCCGGCGAATCGGCAGAAAAAGACCAACGCACTCATGATTGCTAGCGAGACACCGACCTCGGGCATTCCGAGGATGAAGATAGACCCGATGATCCCGAGTGGCACAACCCCCACACCGGCCAGGAAAAAGCCAAGCACAATCCCGAACCACCCCATGCTCACGAGTGTCATCGTGGCGCCCAAGAGCCACGTGGTGATCCCGAACAGAAACGAGCTGCCGAAGATGATCCCGCCCGCGGTTTCTCGGGTGCGGCGAAAGAAGGCCATCGGCAGCACCACGACAACAAGGAGAGCGACCGTTAACCAGGAGATCGAAAGCAGAATAGTGTAGGACCCAGCAGCAAAGCCGATCAGTCTCTCTGTCACGGAACACCTCCAGGTTAGCGGATCGGCCGGATAGGGCCGGTGGTGGGGCTACGAATCAAGACGATCGAACACCATCTGCCGCACCGCCGCGAGCTTTCGGGATAGCCGCGGTATCCTGTGAACCTGCCAGCCGCGATCGTCCAGCGGCACCGCCTGACGAATCTGCTGCTCGATCCACTCGGGCCCCTCCTGATCGTGCACCGGATCGATGATCCCCAGGAGCGCGAACAGGTCGGCGACATCCTCGTTGTCGGGGAGCGGCCCCTCGAAGACCATCTGCATCGGCTCCTCGGCTTCACCTGCGAGCACGTGCCCCAGCTCGTGCAAGGTGATGTACCGCCGCACCGCCCGCCCGAGCCCCTCCTGGAAGATCACCTGAAATTTACCCTCGACCGGCGGCAGGAGCATCGCCGGCACGGACAGCGGGGCCGATCCGCACTCAATGTTGAACACGCGGGTGAGGAGATTCAACTCCTGGTCGATCACGGGCCGCTGACCGTAAGAACCTACCGCAAGCCTCGCCTCTCCGACCAACCCCAGCACCCGCCGCTCAAGACTCGGCCGCCTGCGCATCCGCGATCATCTGATCCACTAGCGCACGCACTTGGTTCTTCACGATCGGCGGCCACGTCCGGCGGGTGATGGTGTCCTGCACGGAGTAGAGAACATCGAGATAGGTCGGGGTACCGGCGAGCCGCCGCAGCATGTCGGGCGCGATGATCTTCGAAAGCCACTCCTCAGCCTGGACCTCAACCGGAGGCGTCCGCTGGGGAAGCGAACTCAGGTCATCCCTTTCATCACCAAACCGGTACTCCAGAACCCGCGGGCGATCGAACACGTGGGACCCCTCCCGTCCTTCCATTAGAAAAGTAGCGTCGACACCGAGTCGACTAGCGAGCCTCACCAGGTTCTCTCCCTCCGGCCGCTGCTTCCCAGTCTCCCATGCCGTGACGGTACCCACGTGCACCCCTACCGCATCAGCAATCTTCTGCTGAGTGAGGCGGATACCCTCGCGCCGGCCGGCTTCCACGCGGGCGTCCGAAATCCGCTGGCCAATCTCCCAGTAGGGGTGTGCCTGGAGGTCTCTCACTAGATGAGTGTTGACACCCTTTCGAGGAGTCACTAGATTGCTGGTGAGTTCACTAGGGACACCGCCACACCCGATGACGGCTCCCGGTTGCACTAGACTCCTCATGGTAACGCTAACCGATGAACAAGATCAAGGTGCTCGTCGGGGCAGGGATCGCGTTTCCTGATGCGGTGAAGGCCGCCCTCGGCACGTCTGTGCGAGAATTCGCGCGGTTTCACGGGATCCAGGAGACGTCGGTCAGCGGGCTCATCAATGGCTCCACGCCCTACCGATGCGAGCGCGAGCGAAACGCGCTGGCGCAGACCCTCGAAGTGGAACGTGACTGGTTGGACGAGCAGATCGCCCAGGTAGCCGAAGCGCATCGAGGCGAACACCCAGCATCCGTTCCCTGAACGCACCAAGCCCGTCCCCCGCACCACCGTGGGCAAACACGGAGGGGAGAGACGGGCTTTCCTGGAGGTGCGGCACGAGGCCGCTCTCCGAATTTCGTCCCGCCTGACCTGGAGGTCAACCATGAAGCCGGACCAGCTCGCCTGGATCGACCCCGCGAAACGTCGCCTCACCGCCCGCGCCTTCCGCAGCTCGGCGATGGCGGCGCACGAGGAGGGTGACTTCGCCACCTACGACCGCCGACTCCGGATGGCCGAGGCGCTCGAGGCCCTCGACGAGGCCGACGCGGCAGCAGCCGCAGCGGAAGTAGCCACCCAGGAGCTGGAGGTCCATGCCGGCCAGAACGTCCGGGAGGATCTCACCAGTGAGGATGAGCTCTCGCGGGTGCTCAGCAACATCAGCCGTCATCCCTTCTCCTTCGCGTTCGAGTCATGACCGCCCCGACCGTGGCAACGATGCGCCAGCCGATGGCGCCACGGAAGGAGTTCGGCGTGCGTGCCGTGCACCGGGATCCGTTCCACGTCGCCGCCGCGTGGACGTACCGGTCCCTCTGCAGCCGGAAGCGACTCGCCTCCGCCTGGCAGATCCATCTCCCCACGGCGGGCCGGTACCGGAACGGGATCATCATCGGCGCGCTGACCCGGCTGCTCTGGGAGTTGGTCCTCCTGGAGCGTGAGGGGATCCGGACCACCCGCGTTCTCAGGCTGCTCCGCCGGGCCGCGCTGCGCGAGCGCCGGATGTACGAGCGGCGGCAGGCGGCGAGGTACGTGTGAGCTCCGGATTCCGGCATCCGGGCGATGGAGTCGAGGTCCTGGTTACGGCGCTCGAGAAGATCGCGGCCGACGCCCCGCTCGAGGAGCCGGAATACGAAGACTGGGGCGGCGACACGGAAGAGGCGGAGCGGTGGGGGATGGAGCACGGCGCCTGGACGGCGGCGCAGACGGCGAGACGGGCACTCGCAGCATGGAGATCTGGGCGATGATCACCGAAACACTGCAGGCGATCCCGGCAGCCGTCGGAATCTTCGGAGCCGGCATCCTCACCGGGATGTTCGTCAGCGGCCTCGTCGGTCTGATGCAGGACCGACAGATCCAGCGCCAGAGCGAGCGCGAGCAGCGGATCGCCGGCCGCTACGACAACGAGCTCGAGGTGTGGCGGCGGAAGGTGAAGCGCTGATGCCGAGCCTCACGCCGGATCCGTCCGGGCTCTGCACGAACTGCTGGAGCGAACCCGCGGCCTACCCGAACGGCGGTGGTACCTGCCGGGGGTGCGCTCGCGACCTGTACGACGACAGCCGCTTCGACGCGGCTCCTGAACGGGATACCAACGATGAATGAAATGACGATCGAATCCGGTGCCACCGTGCTGAACCCGGCGAGCGATCCGGATCTGCGGCGCCGCGGAATCGGCGGGAGTGACATCCCGGTGATCCTCGGCCTCTCGCCCTACAAGACCCCGCTCGATCTCTACCTGGAGAAGCGCGGGCTCTGGCACGACGAGTTCGCCAGCGAGGCGGCGCACTGGGGGAACGTGATGGAGCCGGTGCTCGCCGCGGAGTACGTGCAGCGCTACGAGGTGCCGGTGCTGCGCCACTCGCGCGGCTTCACGATGCGAATCGCACCGGGTGACGAGCTGGGGCCGGACGTCGATACCTACGACGGCCCTCTCGCCCCGCTGCTCGGCACGCTCGTGCACCCGGAGTACTCCTGGGCCCGCGGCCACGTGGACGGCATCGGCCTGAAGGGTAGCGACCCATCGCACGTCTGCGAGTTCAAGACGGCCGACCTCCGCCTCGAGGGGCTCTGGGGCGAGGAGGATTCCGACCAGGTACCCGAGGCCTATCTCGCCCAGGTGCAGTGGTACCTGATGCTCGCCGGTCTCGGCGTGGCGCACGTGGCGGTGCTGATCGGTGGGAACCGCTTCCGCCGGTACATCATCGAGCGCGACGAGGTCCTGATCGGGCTGATGCTCGAGCGCGCCGCCTCATTCTGGGAGATGGTCCTCCGCGGAGATCCGCCGGCGCCGGAGCCGGGGGAGCGCGGCAAGGAGAGCCTCGCCCGGCTCTACCCACGGGGTCACGACGGGAAGGAGCTCGACGCCGACTCCCTGCTGCTGCAGCACGCCGGCGACCTGCACCGGATCCGCACCAGCCTGAAGCTCCTCGAGGAGAAGAAGACCACCGTCGAGAACGAGATCAAGCTCGTGATGGCCGACGCGGTCCGGCTGAACCTCGGGCCGAAGTCGTACCTCAGCTGGAAGAACAACAAGGATTCGACCGCGACGGACTGGAAGGCCGTCGCCGAGGAACTGTTCATCGATGCGGGCCTGAAGCCGGAGCACCGCTCCCGCATCGTCGAAGCCCACACGTCCACCAAGCCGGGCCCGCGCGTGTTCCGCTGCCAGGGGCTGGACAAGCTCTTCGACTGATGCCGCGGACACGAAAGTACCGGAAGGGGCCGCGCTTCCAATCGCTCGCTGAGCTGGTGATGGCGATCGAGCGAGGGGAGTTCGTCTACCTCAATCACAAGATCACCCACCACGGCTGGGCCAGGAGCATGAGCCTCGAAACCCTGATGCGTTACCAGCGCAGCGGGGGCGGTGAGAGCTACGGCGCCTTCAGGGCCCTGCCGAACACGGAGAACTGACGATGGCTGGAAATGGAAACGGAACCGCCCTGGCGGAAGTGGGCTCGACGTCGATCGACCAGAGCGTCGGAACCCTCTCTGAGCTGCCGGCGTTCGATCGCGCCGACCCGGCAATGGTGTTCATGGCGCAGATCGCCCACCGCTGGAGCATGGCGAAGATGCTGGTGAAGTCGGGCATGATCCCGCAGAAGACCCCGGAGGCGGCGATCGCGGTGATGCTGAAGGGTCACGAGCTCGGCGTCACGCCAATGGTGGCCTTCGCGAACATGTTCTTCTTCGACGGGAAGCTGGGGATGAGCGCCGACCTGATGACGGCTCTGTTCATCCAGAAGGCTGGCGGGAAGCTCCAGGTGCTGAAGTGGACGGAGGAGGCCTGCCGGATCCGATTCACCCGCACCGGGTGGGAGCCCTCCGAGGTCGAGTACACCATCGCCGACGCCCAGGCGGCTGGGCTGCTCGGGAAGGCGAACTGGAAGAACCGGAAGGCGATGCTCTCTGCGCGTGTCCGTGCCATGGGCGTGCGGCTGCTGGCCCCGGAGACTTTCGCCGGTACCTACTCGACCGAGGAGCTGCTCGACATGGAAGCCGAGGCTGTCACGCGGCGGGCGGCCGTCGCTTCGCAGGGAGCCACGCGCACGGAGCAGATCCGGAACCGGCTCGCCGCGGTACCCACGCCAATCGAGGCCGGCGCGGCCGAGGAGAGCGACTTTCCCGCGGAGGTTCGCGAACTCGCGCAGCAGGTGGAGGAGGCCGACGCCGCCGGCGACGACGTCCAGGAGAAGGGACCGACGGACGAAGCGCGCGAGAAGCTGAATCGCCAGTACTTCGCTCAGCTGAAGGAGCTGGGCTGGAACGACGCCGATCGCCGTGCCTTCCAGAAGCGGCTCGCGGATAACGGTCTGGTCAGCGCCACCACCTGTGGTAAGTGGAAGGCGCAGGATTACCGGAGCGCGCTCGCCGAGCTCGCGAAGATCCCTGGCGACGCCGAGGACGGCGAGGTCGCCCTGGCCGCCGACCCGTTCGGAGGTGAGTGACCATGCGCGTACAGAAGCTCCGCATCAGCAACGTCCTCGGCATCGAGGAGCTGGAGATCGAGCCCGGCTCCGTCACGGTGGCCGAGGGGAAGAACGGCGTCGGGAAGACGAGCCTCATCGAGGCGCTCCGCTCCGTGATTGGCGGTGGCCACGACGGGAGCCTCGTCCGCAACGGCGCCGACGTGGGCGAGATCGTCCTCATCCTGGACGACGGCACCGAGATCCGGAAGCGGATTACCCGGGAGCGCTCCTCGGTGAGCGTGAAGAACGGCGAGGGCTTCGAGGTGAAGGGGCCGCAGAGTTTCATCACGAAGCTCGCCGACGCTCTCTCCTTCGACCCGGCCGCGTTTCTTCGAGCCGACCCGAAGCGCCAGGTCGAGCTCTTCCTGGAGGCGCTGCCCATCGAGCTGCGGGAGGACGACGTCTTCGAGGCGATCGGCGATGTGATCGAGGTGCCCGACAGCGCGCTGCGCGGTCACCCGCTCGACGTGCTCTCCGGGCTGCACAAGCGGGTCTACGATGAGAGGACCGGACTCAACCGGGCGGCGAAAGAGAAGAAGGCTACCGTCACGCAGCTTTCGGCCTCCCTCCCGGAGGACGAGGGTGGTGTCGCCAACGAGGCCGGCCCCGCCCGCCAGCGGAAGGACCAGGCGCAGGAGCGGCTCCGGCATGCGGTGTCGGCGATCGAGACCGCCCGCGAGAAGGCGCTCGCCGATCTGCGCGAGGAGACGCAGCAGAAGATCGACGAGATCAAGGCCGCGGCCACCGCCCAGGCGGAGACGATCCGATCAGAAGCACAGGCCGCTATTGATGCTGCCGAGGAGAAGGTACACCCCGAGCTCGAGCGCCTCACCGCGGAGATCGCCGCCGGCGAGGAGCGCGAGAAGCAGCAGGCGGCCGCCGAGAACACCCGGAAGGTGTTGGCCACCCTACAGACGGACGTCAATCAGCTTACCGCTCAGTCGGAAGCGCTGACGGCGGCGCTCGGACGTCTCGACGTCCTGAAGACCTCACTCCTGAAGCAGGTGCCGATCAAGGGCGTGGAGGTGATCGACGGCCTGCTGCACAAGGATGGCGTGCCGTGGCCGCGGGTGAACAAGGCCGAGCAGGTGAAGGTGGCGATCCGGCTCGCGCAGCTGCGCGCCGGCGACCTGAAGCTGGTGTGCGTCGACGAGCTGGAGTGCCTCGACGGGAAGACGTTCGAGTCGTTCCGGAAGCACGCGGCGAAGACGGACCTCCAGTTCGTGGTCACCCGCGTCTCGCCAGAGCAGGACGGCGCCGACGGGCTCCGGATCACCACCGATGCGGGCGAGCTCGCGGGGGTGGGCGGGTGAACAACCTCCTGTTTCTCGACTTCGAGGCAACCGGTGTAGATCCGCACAACGACCGGATCGTCGAATTCTCCTTCATGACAGATATCGACGACATCTGGACGGAGCGGGTGAACCCTGGCGTGCCGATCCCGGCCGAAGCTTCCGCGGTGCACGGGATCACGGATGCCAACGTCGCCGATCGCCCCCGGTTCGGTGAATTCGCCGGGGCGATTCAGGCGCTGATCGACGGCCGGACACTGGTGGGCTACAACTGCCGCCGGTACGACAGCGTGATCCTCGACGCGGAACTCCGGCGCGCGGGTAAGCCAGGCCTGACCCGGGACGAGCACGGGAAGATCATCCAGCCGGAGATCGACCTGTTCGCTCTCTGGCAGCTGAGTGAGGTCCGAACGCTTGCCGGTGCCGCAAAGCGGTTCGCGGGCGTCGATCTCGAGGGCGCGCACTCGGCCGAGGCTGACACGGTTGTGCTGCCGAGCATCTTCGCCGGGATGCTGACTGCGTTTGGGCTGGAAGGGAATAGCGACGAGGAGCTCTGCGCCATGTGCATCCCTGAGGGCGCCCTCGATCGAGACGGGAAGTTCATCCGCCGGGAGGACGGCGTCGTCGTCTTCAACTTCTCCAACTCCAAGGGACAGCCGGTCCTCAACGATCCAGGCCTCCTGCGGTGGATGCTGGGCAAAGATTTCTCCGAGGAGACGAAGGCCTACGCGCGGGAGTTCCTCGACGAGATCTACCGCCCGGCGCCGGCGGTGGCCGAGCAGGGAGGGTTCTTCTGATGCCGACCCACACCTGCCCCGCCGCCGGCTGCACGCGGACCGTCGTTCACGATCAGCTGATGTGCCGGCCGCACTGGAAGCTCGTCCCGCAGTTCCTGCAGCGGCTAGTCTGGCGGGAGTTCCGACGCGCTCCTGGCCGGGCCGCTCACCTGAAGGCGTGCAACGAGGCAATCGCCGCGGTCGATCGGACGCTGGAGCTCCAGGAGGCTCGCCGGCGCCCCCAGGCGGAGCTCCCGCTGTGAAAACCCGGGGCGTGCACCCGGACTTCGAGAAGGCGGCGCCGGGGCGCCGCTGGACCGGGTCGCTGGCGGCGCTGCGGCGTCAGCTCGAGCACGAGGCGATCGTCAACGCGGCTTCTCCTGACGCTCCTGGATCCAAGGGTTTCGCGTGGAGGATCCTCCGGGGTGGCGCGAGTGTCGGCATGCGGCTCATTCGCGGCCGCCTCGAGCTGCGGGTTGCGCGGTCGGAACGGCCGAGCGTCGGCCAGCTCGGCGCCTGGGAGCGCGAGCTCGCCGTGTTCGTCGACCAGATGGGAGCGAAAGGCTGGACCCGCGGAGACGCCGAGTCTCCCGGCGTGGCGGCGATCTTCAGCACCGCCGGGGAGAGGCGCGATCGCGCTTGCGGCAGCTGCGGGAAGCAGCTGGATGACGCGGCGCTGCTGTACGGCGGTGAGGTGTGCACCGGCTGCGGGGTGCGGAGTTCCGCGGAAGGGACCGTGGAACATGTCTGAGCTCCCCCCCCCCCCCGAATTTTCGGCGGAGCCGCTGATGCGAGTTCAGGAGCCGAAGCCGCGGCGGCCGCGCTCACCGGTCCTGCCGGACGACCAGCGCTGGCGGGAGGAGGCCTTCATCGCTGGCGACAAGGCTCGTCGGGAAGGGCTGAAGAGGACGAAGAACCCGCACAGGGTGGCGAAGAAGCGCCGCACGGCGAAGACCGATGAGCAGAAGTGGTGCTGGGACCTGGGCTGGTGCACCCGCGATCGCGCGATGACTGAGGAGCAATGATGCGATTCACGAAGATCAAATACGACCCGAAGAAGGAGCGCGTGGTCCTGAACTACCACGTGCAGAACGGCACCGACGAGCCGGACGAGTACACAGTGAACATCCGGCAGCCACCGCACCCGGACCTGGTGGCGGCGCTGGAGGCGCTCGGCCCGCATGTGCTCCGGCTGTGCGAGCTGGACGGCGTCGAGGAAGACGACATCGAGGTGCGGTCGGTGAGCTTCTCGTGGGCTCAGGACGTCATGGGCTGCACGATCACCGCGCTGCGCTCGCTCCGCCGATCGGCGTCTCCGCTCGTTCTGAACACGCCCCACAAGGCGAGCGACCACTACGGAGAGGACGGGGATGAAGAGCAGCTCCTGGACAGCGACACCGTAACCGCGCTCGAGCAGCTGATCACCGAGGGTCGCGAGTTCCTGGGCGGGAAGCGCGGGGAGCGGGAGCAGACGGAGATCGAGTTCGAGGAGGCGGATCAGGAATCCTTTGAACTGGTGGGCGCATGACGGAGACGAAAGACCGGCTGGTATCGACCGGGGTGCTGCACGGCCGACTCACCGAGCTTGAGGAGGAGATCCGCGCGCAGCGGAAGATGCGGCCGGAGTCGGATCCGTTCTTCACCCATGCCAACTGGCTCCTCGAGGAGTTCCGTGCGGCGATCAAGCTGGCCGCCCTCGAGTATCGCCCGACGGCCGAGGTGGCCGTGCTCACCGGATGGGATCCGCAGACGCTTCGCGCGAAGGCGCGGGCGATCCTGGCCGGTGAGTACCCGGGTGAGGGCTGGCGGGAGCTGCTCGTGAAGCATGAGGCCGGGGAGTACTCCTTCGCGGTGGCCACCGTGCCGGTGAAGCGCACCGGCGAGCTCCAGCGCGCCTGATGCCGCGGAAGAAGACGATCCGGCCGCCTTCAAAGGGGAAGGTCTCCGCGAGCGGGCTCTGGTCCCTGCAGGTGGGGGAACGTCCGTACACGGTGACACTGCGGGAGGACCGCGCACCAGGTGCGCGGATCCTCTTCGACTACACCGAGCACGGCCGCCGGCGGCAGGTGCCCTCCGGCATCGCCACGGTGCGCACTCCGGACGGTCAGTTCGACGCGGCTCGGATCAACGCGGCGGAGGATCTCGCGAAGGATCGCTCCGCGCGGGTCCGGCTCGACCGGCTACGCGAGGACGCCCAGCCGCAGAAGCTCACCGTCGACCAGGCATTCGAGCTCTACTTCCACCCGGAGCGTGGTGGGCTGGCACCGTCGAAGAGCTCACAGGACGCGGGGAAGGCCAGCCGCCGGGACTGGACGCAGCACCTCGGCGGGGGCTCGATATGGAACCGGGTACTCCCGAGCGAGATCGATGCGCTCGCCCGCAGGTACAAGCGGCTCGGCATGCTGAAGACGGCTGAGCAGCGGGTGAAGTGGCTCCGCACCGTCTACCGGTGGCTGAAGTCGAAGGCGCGGATGCGGGGGCTGGAAGATCCGACGGAGCACTTCGACTTCCAGGCGCTGATGGAGGGCTACGAACCGCATCGGCCGCGGTACAGCCTCGAGGAGGTCGAGAAGATCCTGGCCGTCCGGTGGAAGATCGACCCGCGGTTCGCGCTGCTCACTGCCCTGATGGACGACAGCGGCACCCGGCGGGCCGGCCTGATCCACACCTGGCGCAGCGCGCTCGATCGCCGGCGGGACATCCCTCCACCACCGGAGCTCGCGCCGCACGGCTGGATCCTGTACCCGGCGCTGAAGGGGCAGGACGCGGTGCTGCACTTCCTCACGGAGTTCGAGCGGCGCGAGATCGAGATGGCGCTGACGACGCACCTCTCCGAGCTGGAGCGCCGCTACCAGGAAGAGGGCGTCGATTACCCGCTCTTCCCCGCGGCGCGTATGTACCCGCGCGCGAAGGCTGAGCGGCTACCGATCCCGCCTAGCCGGGACGGTGCGTACCGGGCGATCGGCCCGGGCATCACCGAGAGGTGGCTCGCCGACGCGGAGCGGCTGGCTGGAGTGGACCACGTGGAGGGACGGCTCTGGCACGGCTGGAGGCGCCTGGCGTCGGACGTCGTCTTCCGGGCCGCAGGCCTCGGCGCCGTCACGACGGCCATGGGGTGGAAGAGCCAACGGACGCCCGAGCAGATCTACATCGAAGATGAGAAGCACTTCGCCCGCAGCGCGGCCCGCGAGGCGATGGAGCACAAACGTCGGAAGGAACCGAAATGAACCGGAACCGTTGCAATCCCGTTGCACGCCCTGCGAGAAGTGGCGCCGTTGCTCGCCTTTCTTCACTACGTCCGCACGCCCATGATCTACACTCACGTGCTGAACCGCGGCGGCCTCGCCGTTCGGAGCCCGCTGGATCGGGTGTGAACTCGCAGGAGCCGGGCGCTCACCGCGGCGCGCCGGGCTGGCAGGGCCGCCGCCCCGGGCTCAGTGCTCCCTCACCTCCACGGCCGCAAGGAACGCGGCGGTGGGAACGAGGCGGGTCACCGGATCGGCGAGCCCCAGCCAGCGATGCGCGTTCAGGTCGACCACGAGCCGCGTGAGTCCCGCGGGGTGCACTTCCACGAGCAGGGGTATATCGATCACCTGCGGCCCGGTGCCGAGGTCCACGCGCACCAGACCGGCCAGCGGGAGGTTGCCCGAGAGCTGCGCCTCCACCCGGGTGAAACGGAGCCGCACGTGCGTGTACGCCCGCGCCTCCACCATACCGCCGGCGAGCAGCGCGGAGTCCGCCACCTCGATGCGGAACGACGCGCTCGCGGGCACCTCGTTCAGCGGCATCTCTCGTCCGTTGGCCACGAGCGAAACGAACGCGGCAACTGTGAGATCTCCTTCGGCCACTCCACCCGAGGTTCCGGACATGGAGAAGCTGGGATCACCCGTCGGGGTGCGGGAATCGGACTCGGCCGGATCGCTGGTGACGGTGGTGATCACCTCCCCCTCCCGGGCGCCGCCAGCGGTGAGTTCCTTGCCGCACCCGATGGCCAGCAACGGCAGGAGGAGTGTGAGAACCCGGATACCCTGGATCACTTTCATTGCATCACCCCTTGTGAAGACCGCCGCTCGACGGCCGGAAATTCCTCGAGCCGCTCCAGCTCCCCCCGCACGTGGGCGGCATCCTGCGGTGCGGGGATGCTCTCGTAGATGGCGATCGCCTCCCGGAGCCGCGCCATGGCGGAGTCCCGGTTCCCGATGCGCGCTTCATACAGTCCGTAATGGTGCTGGGTCGCTGCCATCTCAGCCGGGGCGTCACGCACCCCGGGCAGGGACATGGACTGTTCGAAGAAGACGAAGCCGTCGCGCGAGGCGTGCTCCGCCGCTACCCGCCCCAGCATGCGGTAGACTTCGGGCAGCACGCCGATCTCCCGGGCGGTTATCGCCGCCTCCTCGGCGGCGCGCGCGACCTCCGCGGCGTCGTCGGGCCGTCCGCCGAGCAGGAGCGCTTCGGCCAGGTTCACGAGGATCACCGCCCGGACGCCGCCCTCGGCATCGACGAGGGCCCGGCGGAACTCGCTCTCCGCCAGCACGGGTTCGCCACGCGCCATGTGCAGCTGCGCCCGCCCGTGCGCGATGTAGATCCGGCCCCGCTCGTCACCCGCCGCCGCGACCGCGGCCTCTCCCCGCAGCAGCCATCCCTCGCTGGCCGCGAGAGAGCCGGCTCGCCGCGCCACGATGGCGAGGTTGCTGTAAAGCTCCCAGTGTGCACGCGTGCTCCCCTCCTCCCCGATCACCGCCAGACCGCGCCCGTACCACTGGTCCGCCAGCTCCCATTCGGCCCGATCCACGTGCACGTTTCCCAGCCCCACGCAGGCGAGCACCATCACCTCCTCGTCGAAGCTCGCGTCCGCGATATCCCACCCGTCCCGGTACTCCGCGAGGGCGCCGGTGCTGTCTCCGAGGGTGCGGCGGACGCGTGCCACCCGGCAATGTGCCAGCCCCTCCGCGCTCCGGTCCCGCGGCTTCCGGCCCAGCACCACCGCCTGCCGGAAGAACCGCTCGGCTTCCTCCAGCTCACCGGCGCTCTCCAGCACTTCACCCGCCCCGATAAGGGCGCGGGCCGCAGCCGCCATATCCCCCCGGTGCACCGCCCGGAGCGAGGCCAGGGAGTGGCGCAGCACCCGCTCGGTGCGCTCGCGCTCCCGCTCGGCGAGTTCTCCGATTCCTGCTTCCAGCAGGTCGAGCTCAACGTCGCGCGCGTCCAGCGTGGCGTACTCCCCCGGTTCTTCCCAGCTGGCGGCGCGACGGGTGCGCGACAGGCCGTAGAGCGCCTCCCGCATCCCCCTCAGTGCCCGCCCCTCCGGGAGCGAGCGCATCGCCTGATCCAGTTTCAGCGGACGATCCAGCATCTGCCGCCTTTCCTCTGTTCGTGCGCCGCGAAGCCGTGGCGCGGCAGGGCCGGGCGACACTGCAGCCGCCGCGTACCGCGGGAGCAGCTGGCATGTCCCGTTCCCCGCACCGCACTTTCCGGATTGCCGTATCCTGCAAAGGTTTTCGCAGGATGCGGCCAGGCGCGGTGCAGGGATGCGTGCACGCGGCGCGGGCACCCTGCACGAAAAACGTGCATGCTCACCGCAACGCGTGCTCGCGCACCTTCTGCGAGACGGTGTTGCGGTGGATTCCGAGGATCGCCGCCGCACGGCCAAAGTGCCCGTTCACCTCCCGCAGCACGCGGGCGAGGTGCAGCGCTTCCACCTCCCCGAGCGACAGATCCGGGGCATACCCCGGCAGCACCTCCCCTTCCCTCATACCGGACCCCGCTGCCGCCGCGGGTGCCGCATCGAGCTGGAGATGTTCCGGCAGCAGCGTCTCCCCCGGGCAGAGGAGAACGGCGCGCTCCACCACGTTGCGCAGTTCTCGTACGTTCCCCGGCCAGCGGTGCTGCACCAGCGCTTCCAGTGCCGCGCGGCTGAGCACCTTCGCCGGGCGCGCGTGCTCCCGGGCGAACCGCGCTCCGAAGTGCGTGGCCAGCGCCTCCACGTCCGCGCCTCGATCGCGCAGCGGCGGAAGGTGCAGGCGCACGACGGAGAGACGGTAGAACAGGTCCTCGCGGAAGTCACCCGCGGCGATCAGCGACGGGAGATCGCGGTGGGTGGCGGCAACCACCCGCACGTCCACCGCCATGCTCCCTTCTCCGCCCACCCGCTCGATGGTGCGCTCCTGCAGCGCGCGCAGGATCTTCGCCTGCAGCACCAGCGACATGTCGCCGATCTCGTCGAGGAAGATCGTTCCCTTCTGAGCCCGCTCGAACCTGCCGATCTTCCGGGCCACGGCGCCGGTGAACGCCCCGCGCTCGTGGCCGAACAGCTCCGATTCCAGCAGGTCCTCGGGGATGGCGGCACAATTCACGGCCACGAACGGCGCCGCGGCCCGCGCGCTGATCCGGTGCAGTGACGCCGCCACCAGCTCCTTGCCTGTGCCGCTCTCCCCCGTCACCAGCACTGTCGCATCGCTCGGTCCCACGCGGCCGATCCCCTTGAACACCTTCAGCAGCTGCGGACTGGAGCCGACCAGGTCGTCATCCGCCTCGCGCAGCTCCACGCTCCCCGCCCTCCCGGCACGCGCATCGGACGGCGGACGCAGCAACGCGCTCAGGGCGTCAGCGTCGTACGGCGGCGTCAGCAGCTCTGCAGCACCGGCCCGGACCACCTCCATGGCGAAACGCGGTGTGGCAGTCGGTGCGGCAACAACCAGCCGCCCCGACGCCGGCGCGCTGGCGAGGCGCCGGATCAGAGCCAGATCGTCTCCGCCCCCACTGCTCGCCAGCACTGTCAGCTCCCACCCACCCCGCGCCAGGGCGACGAGCCCGGCCGAGATGCTCGGCTCTACCACCATACCGCAGCTCGCATCGGCGGCCGCGGTGTCGAGCATCGATACGAGTGAGCTGTCCAGCGGCCCGATCAACAGGACGCTCCTGGCCAATCGCCCCTCCCTCTCCCTGCATGGAAACAGTGCATGCCCGTGTTGGCATTGGCATGGAAACATGGCACACGAAACCCGGCGGCACCAGGGATACTCACGAAAAGCTTTGCGGGAGGCGGCATTCTGCGGATGGTCCGGCCCGTGCCTGTTCCGCTGCCGGGAGCGGGCCGGCCCCGGCGGGCGGGGCGGACGGCGAAAACGCTCACAACACCAGACTCGAGGATGGACGATGAGCACCGACCTGATGAAGATGAGCGTTGTCGCCGTACTCGCGGTATCGCTTCTCGGATGTGACGGGGTGACGGGGCCGGGCGAGGGCAACGTGACCGTGTCCATGGAAGCCGTCGGAGACGGCGAAACCCGTCCACAGAGCGCGAGTGACCGGCAGAACGCCGGCGACGCGCAGGCGGCGAGCGCGCCGCAGAGCGCCGAGGGGAGCGGCGAGGGAAGCATCCGCTTTCGTGCCCGGGTGAGCGCTCGGCTGAGCACCGGAGAGTGGGTGGAGCTTACACGGCGTGGTGCCGAGGAGGCACGGGTACAGGCCAGCGGCCGGGCCCGTGCGGTGGTGATGACGAGCGTCCGAGCCCGCGAAGGCACCTACGACCGGATCCGGGTGGAGTTCGACGAGGTGGAGGCGAGCGACGTGCAGGTGCAGCTGCTCCTCGGCGGCTTCCTGTCCGGGAGCGTGCGCGTTCAGAACGAGGGCGGCTCCGCGGGGCGGGTCGAACACCCCGCTTCGTGGACGGTTCGCGCCGGAGGCGACCACCGCCTGCTGATCGATCTCAACTCCAGCGCCTGGATGCGGAGTGCGGACGCGGGGTCGCGCACCGTCTCCCGGGCGGCCTTCGAAAGCGCGGTGCGGATCGCCGCCGAGTAGCGCCGACCGGATCGGCAGCAGAGAAGATGGGGCGGCCGGCATCCGGCCCGCCCCATCCGCCTGTCCCAGCAGCAGACCATCGCAGCTCCGTGTCCTCGCAACGCGCCCACACCACGAGCGATTGGCAAGCGGATCGGTCCCCTCCTGCGTGCCCGGTGCACGAATCACCACTCCATCAGACGATTCGTTTCGTGCTCCGCTTCGATCTCCCCGGCCGTGAATACGCATCGCCACACCCTCGCCGGCCGCGCCGCTGCCGCAACTTCCGACACCTCCGCCGGACGAAAATTACCGCTCGGCCCGCCCGCTCCGGGCCCGCCACGCCGCGATCACCTCCGCCTCCCGCTCCGGGGTCAGCACGAAACGCGGGTTCGCCCGCCGCTCCTCCGGCACCGTTCCCCACCAGAGCAGAGTGTCGCGCGCCGTCTCCGCCAGCGGCCGGAAGGTGAGCCCCGCCTCGATCGCCTTCCTCCCGCTCAGCGTGCTCATCCCCAGCGTATCACCCTCCGGGATCACCCACGGCACCATCGCCCCCAGCCGATGCTCGGTCAAAAAGGCGTGGTCGTCGATCCACACCCAGCGCGGCGCGGCGGTGGTCACGGCCCGGATCCCGTAGACCATTTCCGCCATCGTCAGCGTGCCCGCCGGACCCGTCGCGTTGTAGATCCCGCTCGCGCCGCTCTCGACCAGCCGGATCATCCACTCCGAGAGGTCGCGCACGTCGATCAATTGCACCGGGTCGCTACCGTCGCCCGGCACCAGGATCTCCCCACCGCGCGCGATGCGTACCGGCCAGTACGGGAAGCGATCCGTGGTATCACCAGGCCCCACGATGTAATGTGGTCGCACGATGAGCCCACGGTCGCCGAAGGTGTCGAGCACCACACGCTCGGAGAGCGCCTTTTGCACCCCGAACGAGTCGGCGCGCCCGGTCTCCGGATCATCCACCAGCCGCGGCGGCACGGTCTCATCGATCCCGTGGCGGGTGTACGGCAGGTACACACCGGTGGATGAGACGAAGAGGTATCGCCCCACGGAGTCGCGGAGCAGCTCCGCGGTCTGCCGCACCCACTCCGGGTTGGTGGCGGAATTGTCGATCACCACGTCCCAACGGCGGCCCCGCAGCGCGTCCAGCTGCCCCTCGCGGTCGCCAATCAGGTGCTCCACGGCGTCCGGGAGATCGGGCTGGCGCCGCCCGCGGGTGAAGATCGTGACCTGATGCCCCCGCTCCACCGCGTACTCCACCTGCCGCGGCCCGATGAAGCCGGTGCCTCCAAGGATCAGGATGCGAAGCGGGTTGCCGGCTCGCGCTACCGCGTGCAGCCGCGAGGATCCCAGAGAGCCGGGGCCGGCCAGGGCGGCGGCAGCCGACAGCTTGATGAAGTCTCTGCGAGTAGTCATGGGGTAAGCGGAAGGGGTGATGCGATCCTGAACCGAGGGCGACTCCCGCAACCGTTCCGGTTTGCCCGTCGCCCCCGCGATATGGCGCGCTCTATCCGCGCCGGACCACCAGCCCAAGGTTCATTCACAATTCACAATTCACAACTCACAATTCAAACCCATACCGCTCCACCACCCTCATCTCCCCGGTCGGAAATCGCACCACCTGCTCGCGCCGCAGCGGCAGGCCGGTTGCCCCGTCGAGCCAGAGCGTCGCGTCTGCCGTGCGTGCCCCGTTCACATGGATGTCGAAGTGCATGCGGATCTCTCCCGCCCCGCTTTCCTCCTGATCCAGTCGCACCTCCCGCACCTGGACCCACTCCCGGACACCGCCGCCGGCCCGATCCGGTGCATGGCCCGCGCTCAGCCGTGCGAGGTTGTGGAGGATCCCCATGCGCGTCAGGCCGATCACCAGCGCCTCGCGCAGATGCGGCGGGACCGCCTGCGTCACCTGCCCACCCGGTGAGCGCATCTCCATGCTGTCGGCGTCTGCGACCAGGTGCAGCGACACCGCCGCTCCGCCGAACGTCCCCTCCCCCGCAAGCTCCACCTGCCGTCCCTCCATCCGCAGCCCCCCTTCCAGCTCCGCCGCGAACGCCCCTTCGGAGGTGACCCGATACCGGAGCTCCACGGGCCCTTCCATGAGCCGTGCCTCCAGCGCCTCGAATAGCTCCGCCGCCGCCACTGGCGTGAAGCTCACCGCTGAGACGTCAGCGGGCTGCACCACGCGCCCCCGCGCGCACGCCGCCAGCACCACCGCTCCGACCGCATTCAGAGCCCCTGCACCCATGCGCCACATAAATCCCCCCGCTCACTGAGAATCGCGCCCGCAGCGCACTTACCCCCACCTCCCCTGCCGGCACTCCGTGCCCCGAGCGGAGCCGAGGAGCCCACACCCTGACGGTAGCCGAGGGCCTGCACCCCTACCGGAGCCGAGCGGGCCCCATCTCGAGCGGAGCCGAGAAGCCCTACCCCGCACCCCGAGCGGAGTCGAGGGGCCCCTGCGACCGCCCCGCCCCCGCCCGCAGGTCGCGCAGCAACCCGTCGGCCACCGAATACACCCACCCGTGCACCGTGACCGCCTGCCCCCGCTCCCGCGCATCACGCACCACGGTCGTCTCGCAGACGTTGCCAACCTGCTCCAGCACGTTCAGTTCACATAGCCGGTCCAGCCGCTGTGCCCGTGTGGGGAGCTCATCCAGCTCGGCCTGATGCTTCCTCCGCACGTCCTGCACGTGGCGGAGCCAGTTGTCGCAGAGCCCCATCCGCAGGTCATCGAGCGAGGCGAGCACGCCGCCACACCCGTAGTGACCGCAGACGATGATGTGCTCCACCTTCAGCACGTCCACGGCGTACTGGATCGTGGAGAGGCAGTTCAGATCCGCGTGAACCACCACGTTGGCGATGTTTCGATGCACGAACATCTCGCCCGGCGGCAGCCCGACGATCTCGTTGGCCGGCACGCGGCTGTCCGCGCAACCGATCCAGAGGAAGCGTGGCGCCTGCTGCTCGGTGAGCCGCCGGAAGAAGTTCGGGTCCCGCTGCACCTGGGCCGCGGCCCAGGCGCGATTCTGCTCGAGAAGTCGCTGCGGCACGTGCTCTCCAACCTCCGCTCTCGGTTTCCAACGTCCCACAGCTGCCCGCTGCCGGGTTTCCTCGCCAATGTACGGCAGCGAAGCCGCACCCGCACCGGGCGTGTCGGAAGGGAACCAACGACGTCCCGCCAGTGACGTCGCCCATGCTGATCACCGAGCCGCTCGGCTCACGGGAGCGAGGAGACGAACTCACTGAGCACCCGCCAGTACCGGTCGCCCGCGATATCGAGCAGGTCGTTGTGCCCGGCACCCTCGACCCAGAAGCGCTGCTTCGGCTCGGGAGCCGCGTCGAACAGGCGACGGCCATGCGTGAAGGAGATCATTTCGTCACCCTCACCGTGGATCACCAGCACCGGGGCGCGCACCTCTCGCACGTTGCGCAGGTTGGGGAAGCGGTCGAACGGGAGCAGCGGAACGCGTGTCACCACCCGGAACGCGCTCGTGAAGCCGCTCTCCAGGATCACCGCAGCGACGGGTTCGCGGGCGGCCAGGTGCAGCGTCGGACCCGTACCCACCGAGCGCCCGTGTACGATCAGCCGCTCCGGAGCGATCCCCAGCTCACGTACGGCGTGCCGGTACACCGCTTCGATGTCACGCAGGGTACCCGCCGCAGAAGTGCGCCCCCCACTGCTCTGCCCGTATCCCCGATAATCGTAAGCGATCACCGAAACCCCCACCCCGTCGCGAAGCCCCGCCAGAACCCATCCGATCTGCCCGATGTCCTCTGCGTTGCCATGACTGTAGAGAAGTGTGAACTCCGCCCCCTCCTTCGGAAGATGGAGCATCGCGATGCGCGTATCGTCATCGGTCTCCACATGGACGATGGGGAGCTGCCCCTCCCCGTACGAGCTGCGAGGAGGAAGGAAGATCAGCCGGTCCGCGAGAAAAAAGGCGATCGCCGCCAGCCCCACGTAGCTCAGTGCGATCACCAGAATCACGCTCTTCAGCATCGAGCTGTGCGTTGATCGTTCATCTCGAGTTCCGCTCCATCACTTGCCCCCTGATTGCCGTCGTCGTAGCGGTGTCTGCCGCACCCACATCACTCTCGCCATCAACCAGTTTCCGCAAAAACCCGCCCCTCGCTTCACCACCTCCACCATTCCCACCCGGCAAGCAAAAGCCCGGAGCGCTTGCACGCGCCCCGGGCTCCCTCCGAATCCTGAATCCTGAATCCTGAATCCTGAATCCTGCCCCCCGACCCCCGAATCCCGCCCCCCTCCCCTACCTCACCCGCACTCGCTGAACCCGCAGATGTGGCACTTCATGCACCCCTCCGCGAACTCCAGCTGGCTGGAGCAGTCCGGGCACGTCCCGATGAACGTCTCCGCCCGGGTCGTAGTCGTCGAAAGCCGAGCTGCAGCGGCACCGCGGCCGGATCATCCACCGGCGCCGATCGCCACCTCGGGGATCAGCTCCTGCTGGATCCCGGCCTTCTCCTGCTCCCGCAGCCTCCAGCGCCTGCGCGATCGCGTCGGGCACCGAGAGCACCTTGTTGTGCGCCGAAGCCGATCGCGCGGTCCGACGAGATGCCGCGCAGCTGCTGGTACACGTCGCGCGATCGGGATCCCGAAGCGCAGCGCCAGCGAGATCAGCCGCCCGATCGCCTCCGTGTCGGCCATGGCGATGGAGCCCGCCTTGCCGAGCGTGGCGAACACCTCGAACGGGCTGGTGCCCGTCGTCCTCGTTGATGGTCACGTAGACGTCGCCGAGCGGCGAGTTCATCTTCCGCGTGGTCCCGTTGAGCACGTTCGGACGGCTTCCGCTTCTGGCGCCGCACCTGCTGCGCCGTGCTCTCGGCGGCAGTCACGCCGGTCGTTCGCCTTCCGCAGGTCAGCTGGCTGAGCTGCTCCAGCTTCGCCTTCAGCTCCGCCACCGTCCGCCGCTCTCCGCCTGCTGCTGCGCCGGCGTCTTGGTCGCGCCCGTCGACAGCACCTGGTTGTCGCGCGAGCCGTCGCGGTACACCGTCACGCCCTTGCAGTTGAGCTTGAACGCCAGCTCGTAGATCTTCCGCACGTCCTCCGGCGTGGCGCTCGTGCGGGAAGTTGGTGGTCTTGGAGATGGCGCGAGTCCAGTACTCCTGGAAGGCCGCCTGCATCCGCACGTGCCACTCCGGGGTGATGTCGTGCGCGGTGACGAACACGCGCTGCACGTCCTCCGGCACCTCCGCGAAGTGGATGTGCCCCTCGCTCGGCGATCCGCTTCATCAGCTCCTCGCGGTAGAAGCCGCGCTCCCTGGCGACGCGGACGAAGTCCTCGTTCACGTCCGGCATCAGCACGCCGGCCTGGTTGCGCATGAAGGCGACGGCGAACAGCGGCTCGATCCCCGACGCGCACCCGGCGAAGATGGAGATGGTGCCGGTCGGCGCCACCGTGTCCACGTTGCAGTTGCGCAGCCTGCGCATCGGCGCGGATGCGCTCGCCGTTGGGCGCGCGCGCGCGCACGTCTCGTCCGGCCCCCAGATGCGAGCGCTCCCACTCCGGGAACACGCCGCGCTGCTCGGCCAGCCGCTCGGACTCCTTCTTCGCCTCCTCGTCCAGGAACTCCATGATCCGGCGGCCGACCTCCACCCCCTCCTCGCGAGTTGTACGGCACGCCGAGCCGCACCAGCAGGTCCGCGAAGCCCATCACCCCCAGCCCGATGCGGCGGATGCGCTGCGCCAGGTCGGTGATCTCCGGCAGCGGGTACTGGTTGGCGTCGATCACGTTGTCCAGGAAGTGCGTCGACAGCCGGATCACGCGGCGGTACTCCTTCCAGTCGATCTTCTCGTACCAGGGCGCGCTCGCCTCGCACGTCCGTCGCGCACGAAGGCGCCGACGTTCACCGAGCCCAGGTTGCAGACGTCGTACGGCAGCAGCGGCTGCTCGCCGCACGGGTTCGTCGCCTCGTAGCTGCCCAGGTGCGGCACCGGGTTGTAGTAGTTCGCCCGGTCGATGAAGTACACGCCCGGCTCGCCCGTCCGCCAGGCGTTCTGCACGATCTTGTCGAACACCATCCGCGCGTCGAGCTGCCCGACCACCTCGCCGCGTGCGCGGGCTGATCAGGTCGTACTCCTCGCCCTTCTCCACCGCGTTCATGAACGCGTCGGTGATCGCGACCGAGATGTTGAAGTTCGTGATCTTGGTGATGTCCTGCTTGCAGTCGATGAACTCCAGGATGTCCGGGTGATCCACGCGCAGGATCCCCATGTTGGCGCCGCGGCGCGTGCCGCCCTGCTTCACCACCTCGGTGGAGGCGTCGTACAGCGACATGAAGCGACACCGGGCCCGCTCGCCACGCCCGTGGTGCGACTTCACGATGTCGCCCGACGGGCGCAGGCGGCTGAAGCCGAAGCCGGTGCCGCCGCCCGACTGGTGCACCAGCGCCATCGACCGCAGCGTGTCGTAGATCCCCGTCTTGCCGTTGCGAGAGCGCGTCCTCCACCGGCAGCACGAAGCAGGCGGAGAGCTGGCCCAGCGGACGGCCGGCGTTCATCAGCGTCGGCGAGTTCGGCTCGAACAGCCGCTGCGTCATCAGCGCGTAGAACTCGCGCGCCAGCGCGCTCCACCTCCGCCTCGCGTCGCGCCGTACTTCGCGTCCTCGCGCGCGATCACCTGCGCCACCCGCCAGAACATCTCCTCCGGCTCCTCGATCGGCTGCCCCGTCTCGTCCTTCTTCAGGTAACGCGCGCGAGCACGGTGCGCGCGTTCTGCGACAGGTCGGCGACCGGGAGGTCCGTTCGCGTCGGGGGGTTCACCACGGACGGGGACACGGGTGGGTTCATGAGGGCTCCTTTTGCGTGCTGGAAGGTACGGGAACGGAAAAACGAAAAAAACGATCGAAATAAGACGGCAGGCGAGCTGCCCCGAGCGGAATGAATCGATGATGGCGAGACGCCAATACTATATGTAGTGCCGGGGGGAAGCACAAGCCCTATATCTTGTGTTTTCACCCCTCCCCAGCAGGCCCTCGACGGCTCTCCCCGATAGCGGCAACTGCGGAGCTGACACACCTCCGCCCAGGGAACGGCTTCGGTGATGCGTTCCGGGACAGCGGGGCCCGGCCTCACGTCCGGAAATGCCACGAAAAGCAGCAGTGCTGGCGGAAGTGTGCTCCTGCGCTGCACTTAGGGGCGGAGCAGCCGGTGGCACAACATCTTGTGTGGACGAAGTGTAATGGCCCCAGATGTAGAGGTCAAGCACCGGTTTCGCCGGGCAAAGAGCATACCTGTTAAAGGCTGCTCAAGCGTTTTTTCCGCTTTTTTTCGCTGTTCGAAACGCATTACCGGGTGAGAGCTCAGGCGGTGCACGGGAGGCCGCCCCGCCCCGTCTTCCAAGCGTTGACCAAAACGGGTCCGAACGCCCCTCCAACGCGCGCGTTTCCCGAGCAATTATTTGAAAAAATCCTCCACACGCAAAGCTCCCCGGGGCCGCTTCCTGTCGTCTCACCGCTCTGGTGGCCGAAGCTCTCCACTCCTTCCGGTGGCCATCTGCGAAATCTGCGCATTCTGCAGACATCCCGGCGTCGGCTCCGGAAACCGGCGACACCCCGCACGGACGAAGCCCGCGACCGGAGCCATCAGATCCCGGTCACGGGCCGTCCATCTCACCCACCACCCCTGGCACCTCGATCAGCTCAGGGGTCTCGCGAATCCCAGCTCTTGTCCTCCTCCGGCCGCTGGTCGTACGCGCTGTCTTCCCGCACCTCGGTCGGCTGATCGTCGGTGGAGACCTGGTCCTCCCCGGATGCGTTGGCGGGGAGCACCGGGACATCATCCGGGCTATCATGATCGTCCTGCACCCCTCCGGCGCTGTCGTTCTCCGTCACGTGCGGCGGGTGCTGCTCGCCGCGGCCGGACTGCTCCGGATCGCGACGTCCGATGGCGTACTGCTCGCCATCGCCCCGCCCGCCGCCCGGCACCATCTCGCCGGTTTCTCCAGCGGCCGTAGCGTCGTCCCGGGAGGGCTTGGGTAGAGTCCCCTCTCCCGGACGCGGGCGCGGTACGCCCACGTCACGATGTGGATCGCGACCGGTCATGCGGCGGGATTCTCCTCGCCGGTGTCGCTGTCCGCCGCACCCTGCGGGCGCGCCGCACGATCCACCTCGTCGGTTTGCCGACCCTGTTTGGCGTGGGCGCTGGGAGCCGGCACGTCCGGCAGGAAGGGCTGCCCCTGGGCGCGCTCCCTGGACTTCGCGAGCCGCTCCTTGTCGTGCTGCGAATCGTCCAGATGATCCGCATGCCCGCGTCCGGTCTGTGGCAGGCTCTTGTAATCGGTCGCGCCGGCCTCGCTGGGGTCGATGTTGTACTGGTCGGGTCTCTTGCCACCCATGTATGCGCTCCTGGTTGAAGTTGCAGGTCGTTGTCGGGTAACGTCTTCACGAAGCGTGCCCACCGTTGCCGGGGGGTCGCCTTAGAAGGCGCGGCCGGTCCGCAGATATACGGACGGGCTGTCCCTCGCGCGGATCGGCACGGCCACGCCCGCACGGAGGGGAACGATGAAGCGATAGCCGAAGGTGAGCTCAGCCAGCGCCTCCGCCCCGAAGGAGAAGATCGGATCCGGGGAGGTCTGCGTGCTGCCAAAGCGCGACGTGCACCGTTCCGAGCACCAGGCGGTGCCCGCGTCCATGAAGCCGGCGGTGGAGAGCCGCGCCAGGTAGATAGGGAGCAGCCCGAGCCCACGCTCCACCGTGAGAAGCGGAACGCGGTATTCGGCGCTCCCGAGAACCACCCGGTCACCCCACTGCGCGGAGGGGCTGTATCCCCGCATCGGGAAGGAATGGTTCTGAGTCTCCTGCAAACCGAGGAGGCCGCCCGGCGTGAGTCCCCCCGTGCCACCGAGGAAAAAAAGGGGACTCAGCGAGCCCTGCTCGACCCCCCCGTCGAGCCGCAGCGCGATCACGTCACGCGAATCGGCACGGCGGAAGAGGCCCTGATACGCCCGGCTCCGCCCCACCACGCGGCCGTAGCCTCTGCCATCCCGGTCCGCCTCCGCTGAGCTCAGGAAGCGATGTGTGGAAAGCGTGGTGGACAGTGAAACACCTTCCTGCAGGCCGGTGGTGAGCGCGAACCCACGCGCCGTGGACACGCCGACGTTCACGGAAGCGCCGGCCTCTCGCGGAACTTCCGTAAAGCCGATGGTCTCCGGTGCTCTCGCCGGATCTGACCACAGAAGGCTCCGCTCGCGCAGCTCGACGCGGCCGCCGGTCCAGGTCACATGGCGTGCACGCGGCCGCATCCACTGCGCCGCCACGCCCGCCGAGCGGCTCCGGTGCAGTACCGCCTGAGGCAGCACGACCCCCGGGAACTCCGTGCCCGCCGGCCACTGAACCCGCCACTCCTGCTCGGCATCGAAGCCGAGGTACGGGTTGCCGAGTCCCATGTACCAGTAGGAGATCTCTCCCTCGACCCGCCCGCCGCCCGGGTAGACGGTGAAACCCGCCAGCCAGTCGTGCCGTCCCACCAGATCGGTTCCCCACGACGCGAAACCGATTCCACGGCCGAGTTCCTGTCGGGTCGCGAGGTTCGGCACCCAGGTGGCCGGCAGAACGGTGGGAATCGGCGAGTACCGCCTTGCCGGCGCCACGTCCGCGGCCACCGCCCTGGCGGGGTCCTGCAGCGGAACCGGGCTCGCCTGTACCTCCGCGCGCACCGGCGGCGCGGGCCGCCACGCCTCCGGAGCGAACGGAACCCGGGCGATGTGGTACCCGTCGGCCCGGTAGTACGAGAAGGCGATCCAACGGCCATCTGCCGACACGTCCGGCTGAACCGCGCCGGTGAGCACGTTGGTGACCTGGAGCAACCGGCTCGTTGCGATTTCGTAGGCGTACAGGTTGGTGATCCCGGTCCGATCCGAGCTGAACACAAGGTAGCGACCGTCCGGCGACCACCCGGGAGTCGCGTCCAGCGCCCGATCGGCGGTCACCTCGCGGATGAGGCGCCCGGCCGGATCGAGGAGAACCACGTCGAACCGGGCACCCGGCAGGATCCGGCTCACCGCGATCATGCTCCCATCCGGCGACCACCGCGGATGCGCCCACTGCACGTCCAGATCGGGGGCGATCAGCGGGGTGACGGCACCGGTGGCGATCTCCACCAGGACCAGCGTGTTGGTACCATCTGCGTCGGAAACCGCGACCGCCACGTCAGCGGTGGGGGCCAGGTCCGCCGACCAGACGCGAGCCGACTGCGTGACCCACCGGGCCCTTCCATCACGCTCCACCATGCGCAGGTCGGCGAAGAGGCGCGTACGGTCCCGCTGCTCCACCTGTGAATCCAGGAAACCCGACCCATCCCGCCGCCAGGAGACGGGACCTCCGCCGTAGCGCCGCTCCACCACTGTGGTGCTTCCATCCGTGTCGGCGAGCATGGTGCGTGGGTCGTCCACACCGGTGGCGGACTGAAAGGCGATCACATCGCCGGTGGGAGAGTAACGGGGGAAGTATGTGCCTCGCCCGCTCTGCACCACGACTTCGGGCTCGGTGAGCCCCTGCGCCCGCAGCGAGTCCTCGAGCGCGCCGTACCGCACCACCAGCGAATCCTGCCACTCGCGCCAGGCCTCTTCGAAGGTCACGCCGAAGGCGCGCCGCGCCGCGGCGTTCAGCCGGAAGGGGACCAGCATGCCACCCGTACGCTCCACCAGCTCCGGTACGCTCTGCGCTCCGTACCGCCGGGCGAGGTGATCCAGGAAGAGCGAGCCGTAGATGTACCGCGTGGAGCCGCCCGGCCACGTCCGTGGATCTCCCGTCGCGCGGTCGATGGAGAAGAAGCGGTCCTGCAGGATCGCCGTGCGCAGGATCATGTCGTGGTGCGTGCCCAGCACCCGGCCGCCCCCCGTCAGCAGCGACTCGAAGTAAACGGCGAGCCCCTCGATCATCCAACCTGTGGTCCAGATCTGCGGGAAGAGGACGGGACTGCGCCCGAACACCATCCGCAGCGCCGCCACAGGTCCCGCGGCGTGGTCCAGGTGGAAGATGTGCACCAGTTCGTGCAGCACCAGCAGGTCCAGCCAGTCGTTGGTGAAGTCGAGCGAGGTTGTGTTGGAAGGCGGGTGGGCGAAGATGATGATGCGATTCCGCGGGAACGGAGTCGCCATCCCGTTCGCCACATCCACGTGGTTCGAGACGATCAGATCGATGCGTCCCCGCGGTGCGCGGACCAGCTCACGCGAAAGCAGCACATGCGCACTCTCCGCCCGCGCCGCCGCCCGCCTCGCGATCTCCTCCAGCTCCTCGGTGAAGGTGACCCGGAAGTTGGGGGTATCGAAGGTCATCCACCGCGCATCCGGCGGCACCTCCTGCCCACGCGCCGGCACCACCTCGACCAGCGCAAGCAGAAGAATCACCACGAAACCGCATCGCATCGCTGAAATCATCGAGAACCCGAATAGAAATTGGTCGCACCACTCCAGATCCATCCAACCTGCAACGCGAGGCAGAGGTCACCATCCCTCTGCCCCGCGCGCACCCCCTGAATCCCGAATCCTCGCCCGGCCTACCTCCTCCGCCCTCGCTCCCTCAAAAACGACTCCATCGCCCGGAAATGGGCCGCCGCGATCCGCCGCTGCACGGCCGGATCCCGCAGCGCCGCCTCCTGCTCGGGGAACATCATGTACATGCTCTCGGTCAGCACCGACGGCATCCACGAGGCGCGGGCGATCGCAAGGTCCTGGAATCGCACCCCGCGGTCCGGAAGCCCCAGCTCCTGCAGCACCTCTCGCTGCAGGTGGCGCGCGAAGTCCAGCGAGTGATCCCAGTAGTAGAGCATCAGCGTTCCGTGGTTCTGGAACGGGTTCACTCCATCCGGAAAGGCATTGAAGTGCACGGACACGAAGAGGTGTGAATCGTTGTCGATCGCCATGATCGGCCGATCGATCAGCGGCACCGTGGTGGTGTCGGGACGGACGTCCACCACCCGAGCACCCGCGTCACGCAGCATCGGCACAAGGTGCCGCGTCACCATCAGGTTGGCGTCGGCCTCCGTGAGCCGCGTGGGCCCGATGGCGCCGCCCGGCGGGTGTCCGGCGTCGACGGCGATGGTGAGTCCGCGAAAGGGCGCGGCGGGGTCCACCTCGGGGGGGCGACGCAGCCTCACTTCGAGGTTGCCCGCCGCGTTCCAGCCGTGCAGGAATCCCCAGATCGGCTCGGCGGTATCGATCTCGATGCGATAGCGGTGGTCGTCCAGCTGCTGCCATCCCAGCCGCTCCACGAACGGGTGGGTCCGGCCGAAGCTCGCGAAGCCGGTGCGGCTGGTGGCGCCGAAGAAGGTGATCGCCACCCCGTTGGCGTGCGGCTCCACGTGATACGGGATCCGTGAGGTGGTGGAGATGGTCACCCGCGCCTCGTCCTCACGCGGATCCACGTTGATGGTGGACACCTCGCCTCGCGGCGGCGGCGTGCCTACCGGGAGCAGCCGGATGTCGCGCGATTCCACCCAGATGTGAAAGTCGGGCGCCAGCCGCAGGCGGTAGAAGTCGCCGCTCTCCCCGTCCACCTCGAAGCGGGTGCCGTTGGGGAAGAACCACTGATAGGGGTTGTTCGGTCCGGGGAGCTTCCGCCCGATCACCGTGCTGTCGGGACGCACGGTGGCGGCGATCCCCGTGCGGAGCGCCGTCGCCTCCAGGACGCCGATGGTGGCCGGCAGCGGCGCGCGGGCCGTCTGTGTGCCACGCGTGAGCTCCACGAAGGCCTGCGCGGCCGGGCCGCGACGTCGCGCCTCGATGTAACCCTCCTGGAGCGCAAGGCGGGGCGCGACCGTGTCGGAACCGATGATGGTGGAGGTGAGCGCGAAGCTCCCCACGTACTCGGCCACCCCGGTCTGCTCCACAGCACGGTCCACCATGAAACCCGTCTCGCGGTCGATCACCGCCTGCTCCACCAGCGGGACCCGGCGGCCGTCGGGAAGAACCAGCCACGCGGTGGCGCCCGGCGTGCCCCGGACGCTCACCCGCACCTGCTCACCGACAGCCCGGGTCAGCACCCCGCTCGGCGTTACGCTACCTGCCACGATCCGCACGCCGGGCGCCTGCTCAGCGGCGGCCGCTGGCACCGCCGGCACGAGAACGCGCCGCTCCAGCCGCTGCGTCGCTCCTGCCGCGGTCGCCTCCACCGCGTAGACGCCGTTCGCCGGGACCGGCAGGAATGCGAGGAAGGCGCCGTTCGCCGCCACCTCCACGGGCGCTCCGTTGATGCGCAGCTGCGCCTCTCCGGTACCCACGCTGCCGAAGATGAAGGTGCTGTCGCGAACCGCGACGGTGGCGCTTTCGGCCGGGTAGACCACGTCGATCGCCAGCGGGCCGGTGCGTGCCGGCACCGGCGGGAGCGTACCGCGCACAACGGCACCGGGTGCCGTTACGGCGGGTGCGCACCCTGCCAGGAAAAGCAGCGCCGCGACCAGCGCAACGGCTGCACGGTTCTTCAGCGGATCGGGTCGGAGCGGAGTTCCTGGTCGCATCATCTCTCTTCGATCTGCGGTGCGGGTAGGGCGGCCGCGGCTGCCTGCCGCGTCCGCTTCCGGTTCAGGGTCGTACTTCCACCGCGCCCGGCCGTCCACCCCAGCGCACGGTGGTGTTCTCCAGGCGCTCCGGCGATGGCCGCCGCCCGATGAAGGAGAGCAGATAGCCGACTATCATCGTGACGAACAGCCCCACCCCGGTGGACCAGATGAAGGGGATCGGTACGAACCCCATCGTCTCATAAAGCCGCGGCAGCGGGAAGTCGTTCTCCGTCACCATCAGCACCGTCAACGTCCCTGCGATGGCGCCGATGAAGGCGCCGGTGCCGGTGGCGCGGTGCGTGAGCATCCCCAGCAGGAAGAGCCCGAGCAGTCCGCCGGCGAAGTACCCCATGAAGGTGAGGATCAGATCGATCAGTGGCGCCTGCGTGCGCGCCGAGTAGATACCGATCACGATCCCCAGGATCCCCGCGATGACAACCACGACCTGGGCGAACGCCAGCCGGCTGCGCTCGGCGGTTGCCGGTCGGAAGCGCGTCAGAAAGTCCACCGTGAGTGCCGCCGCGAGCGAATTCAGTGCGGAGTCGAGGCTCGACATCGCGGCCGCGAATACCGCTGCTACCAGCAGACCGGTCAGGATCGGCGGTACCTGGGTGTTGACGAAATGGGGCATCACCTGGTCCGGCGTCAGGTCCGCCGGGAGGAGCGCCGGGAAGTGCTCGTAGAAGATGAAGAGGAAGACGCCGAGCAGAAGGGAGAGCAGCACGCCGATGGCTCCCGCACCGACGCCCAGCAGGAGGGCGCGCTGCGCCTCACGCGGGTTCTTCACCGTCATGTAGCGCTGCACCGGCTGCTGATTCGTCCCGAACAGCGAGAGCGCCAGCAGTCCGTACCCGAACACGGCGGTAAAGAGGCTTCGTCCGTGGAAGGGGTCCTCGAGATTCACCACGTTCAGCTTGCCTGCCGCGGAAGCCTCGGCGAAGGCCACGTCCACGCCACCGGGGGTGGCGAGGACGACCAACGCCATGGAGGCAAGAATCCCGAGAGCCATGATCGCAAACTGGATCACGTCGGTCCAGATCACCGCCGAGATGCCGCCGAGAACCGTATATGCGATCGTGATGATCCCGAAGATCACCACCGCCTCCTCCACCGTCGTCAACCCCGGAATGATATCGGTCGGCACCACCGCGCTGAACAGCAGCGCCGCTCCGTACAGCAGCGTTCCTGCCCGCAGCAGCACCGTCAGGCTGAAGAGGGTAGAGCCGAGCAGTCGCGTCTTCAGGTCGAAGCGCGCCTCCAGATACTCGTACGCCGTCGTCAACCCCTTCACCCGGTGGAAGAAGGGAATGAAGAGGAGCGCCACGATCCCGGCCGCCAGAAAATCACCCAGCTGGTACTGCAGGTACCACATGTCCACAGCGTATGCGTACCCCGGCACCCCGAGGATCGACGCAGCGGAGAACGAGGTGGCGATGATGGAGATGCCAGCCGCCCACCATCGCATGTTCCGGTTGCCAACGAAGTACGCCTCGGTGTCGGTCTGCCGGCGATTCGCCCAGAAACCGATCCCGAGGATTACGGCGATGTAGAGCGTAAGTACGATCCAGTCGGCGTAATGCATGGCGCGTGGATTCCGTGGCTACGGTCCCGGGACGAACTGAGGAGTTGGCGACGCAGTTAGCAATTTGTGAACCATGCACCTGCTCGACCAGATTCCGCTCCCCCGGCCGGCCGCTTCACGGGCTCGCCCCTTGCGCGGGCGCACCGCATGCGGCATCTACCACGCGGGGAGGGCCCGGAACCAACACTGTCTATACGGGGGAGCGAACCACATGGAGCGTCTGTTGGAGCGGCTGGGATACGCGAGTCAGTGGCTGACGGATACGCTGCGTGAGCGTGCGGGTGCGGCGGTGGAAAGCGGCGATCACCTGCGGGACGAGGCCGACGGCCTGCTGGAACGTGCGGGCGACCTGCTTCCCGAGGGGATTCGCGGCGAGATGGTCGGCGCGGCGGCGACGGCCGCCGGCACCTGGATGGCGTCGCGCTACCTGGTGCGCGGTCGCGTCCGCTGGTCCCGTGCGGTGATCGCCGGTGTGGCCGGCACGCTGCTCTACGACGCCATCGACCGGGTGGATCGGCTGCGCTCCGGGGGGATCTCGCTGGAGCCGCGCGCTCTGCGCGCGATGCTCGCCGATGAGGGGGAGGACGCCGACTGGGGAGATGTGGGGGCGCGCTACGGTGCAGGCGTGGCACTCGCACTCTTCTACGCGGGTTATCTGCACCACCGCCTGCCCGGCCCTGCACCCATGCGCGGGGCCCTCTTCGGCGCGCTGGACGCGGTCGCGCTGCGCTGGGGCGGTCTCCTCCCGCTGCTGGAGCGGCTCCACCCTGAGCTCGAGCTCCCCACGGGGTTCGCGACCCTCGGCCACTCAGGCCCGCCCACCAACACGCTGATCGCCCGCCACATCGCCTTCGGCATCGCTGTGGGCGCCGCCTACGGCAACGACTGACACCCGGGTCGTCCCGAACCGCACCGCCCCACCCGTCATCCTGAGCCCGCAGCACGGTCTCTGCCCCGGCTCCAAACTCGGCGCGGGCGCGAGGATCCGGATCCCATCGGTCGCTGTGCTCGCGCGGGATGATCACGGAGCTCCCTCTACCTGTCCAGCCCCGATGCCGCGCTGGGTAGCCGCTCCCGATTCCCGGTCAGCCGCGCGGCCACCGCTTCCTGCATCAGCGCCTCGCCGCCCCACGCCGCAAGCAGGTGCCGCACGGTGGGGATCTCGTGCTCCAGCCGCGGATGGCTGAAAAAGATCACCGTTGCGTTCGGGTGCTGGTCGGTGATCGCACGCACCCGTGCCTGCGCGGCCGCGGATAGCCCCGGTCGCCCCTTCCAGGCGCGAATGTCCGAGTAGAGGGCGACCAGCGGTTTGCCGCCCTCCGAGATCTCCACGCCGGCCGCCCGGAGGGCCGCCGGGAACGCCGTCCGCGGATAGGGGGAAACGGTCCGCCGAGGTCATCCTCGATCTCGATCAGATTCACCGCACCCGTCGGGATCGCCGGCTCTCCCCGCACGACCTGCAGCGTCCGGATCGCCGTTTCCAGAGCCCAGCGTCGATCCTCCTCGAGTCCCCAGTGCCCGGCGGCCGGTCCCGACACCTTTGCGGTCGCCCGCTCCATGCGCGCGAGCGCTTCCTCCACCCGCCCGCGGGCAAGACGACCGTCGCTCAGGGCTGCCTCCACTCCCCGGATCACCGCCGCGGTGTCATCGGGGTAGAGCAGCGCATCACACCCGGCCCGCAGCGCAAGCACGGCGGCGCTGGCTTCGTCGATGCCGTCCACCAGGCCGTCCATGATCAGCGCGTCGGTGACCACCAGGCCATCGAAGCCGAGTTCGGCGCGCAGGAGGTCGTGGAGGATCGGCCGAGACAGCGTCGCCGGCGCATCGCTCGGATCCAGCGCCGGATAGGCCACGTGCGCGGTCATCAGCGCATCCACGCCGGCGCGGATCGCGGCGCGGAAGGGGAGCAGATCCTGCTCCAGCGTCGCGCGGTCCGCACGCACCGCGGTGCGCTCGATGTGCGAGTCGCCCACCGTGCGACCGTGCCCCGGAAAGTGCTTGGCGCAGGAGAGCGCGCCTCCATCCGTGCAGCCGCGGCTCCACGCCGCCACCTGCCGCCCCACGAGCTCCGGGTCCGCCCCGAACGCACGGGTACCGATGATGGGGTTTTCCGGCTCCAGGTCCACGTCCGCCACCGGCGCGTAGATCCAGTTGACGCCGACGGCCCGCGCATCCCGTGCGGTGATCTCACCGGCCCGCCGTGTGGTCTCCTCGTCGTCCAGCGACCCGAGGGCCGCGGCGGGTGGGAGCGGCGTGGCTCCGCGGAACTGCTGCCCCGCGCCGCGCTCCAGGTCGCTCGCGATCAACAGCGGGTGCGGCGACCGCCTCCTCAGCTCGGTCGTCAGGTCCTGAACTGCCCCGGCCTCCCCACCGAACAGGATGAAGCCGCCCACGCCATACGCTAGAGCGGCCTCGATCGCGTCCCAGGAATCCCTGTACCCTGTCTCCGCATCCCAGCGCAGCGCCGGAAGCAGCAGCCGACCAACGTTCACCGCCCCCCCTCTCTCATCGGCCCCAATTCAACATTGAACATTCAACATTGAACATTCAACATTGAACATTCAACATTGAACATTCAACATTGAACATTCAACATTGAACATTGAACATTGAACATTGAACATTGAACATTGAACATTGAACATTGAACATTCAGTCATCCGGCCGGATCGCCACCGCCGGCAAGCCAAACTCCCTCACCCCGAATCCCCGCAACGCGAACCCATCCCGCGTCTCGCCCACCACCATCCACCGCACGGGCGAGTAGTTCGCGAAGGCGCGCATGCGGGCGAGCGCCGTGGTGGTGCCGATCAGCACCGGCTCGCCACCCTCGAAACCGGCACGGTACACCTCGTAGTGGAGCTCCGTCCCCTCCTCATGGTCCTGCCTCAACTCGACGATTTCGCGCAGGAAGACGAACTGCCGTGAGAAGGGGATCACCCGCGGGGCGATTCCCGCCCCGAGCCGCCGGGTTTCCCGTGCGCCGAGGTCCACCACGTGGATCTCCCGATCGGCCTCGTAGACGACGCGCGAGCGGTCCTGCGAGAAGAACGCGGGCACCACCCCACCCACCACCTCCGCCGCCGCGGCCAGCGGCACGTCGGGCGCGTTGGGCAGCTCCACGCGGAGGTCGCCCACGGCGATGCCTCGCACATCCACCGTCGCCCCTCGGAAGACGATCTGAGGATCCGTCTCCATCCCCACCGTGCGGAGCGCGCCCCGACGGTCGGGCGCGAGGGGCGCGCCGCGGCTCTCCGCCAGCGAAACCAGCTGCACCGCGATGGTACGGACCTCCGCGTCCGTCTCGGTCTCCAGCAGTTCGCGGATGGTCTCCACGTCGCGGATGTCCAGCGCCTGAAGCGCGTTCAGGCGCACCGTGCGCGCGGGATCCCCCACGGCGCTCCGGATCAGGGAAGCCGCGGAATCGGATTGCGGCGCGAGTCGCTGCAGACCGAGCACCGCCGCGGAGCGCAGCATCTCCACCTCCTCGCTCAGCAGCACCTGCCCCAGGACGTCGATGGCCACCGGGCTCCGCCGCTCCGCCAGCAGGATGAGCGCGTTGGAGCGCGGGACCGGGCGAGACCGCGGATCGCGGGCGAGCGTGACGAGCACCGCGTCCACCTCGGGACCCATCTCCTCCAGACGCGCACGCGCGTCGTAGTACTCCATCGACGAGCGGTCCGCCGAGAGCAGTCGCCGCACCTCGTGAGAGAAGTGGAGCGGCTCGGCGGGCTGGGGCGGAGGCGCACGATGGGCACACGCGGGGAGCACCAGGAGCGACGCGACGAGCGCGAGCCCCGCGGTACGACCTCCGCGGCTCCTTCCGGCTTCGCTCTGCGATCGCATGATCACCTGCCTGTTGGGTTCATCGACCGGGCGTGTACGACCCCAGCACCCTCGCCCCCGCCGCACCCGTCGCCGCGGGCACGTTCGCGGGGATCCGCTTCAGATGTGCCCAGGCCAGCGCAGCGAAGGCGAGCGCCTCCTTTGCCTCCGGGTCCACCCCGAGCGTCTCCGCAGCGCGTAGCGGCAGCGGTTCGATGAGCGCGCGAATCCGCGACACCAGCGTCGGGTTCAGGGCACCGCCCCCGGTCAGCACCACCTCGGCCACACCCTTCGGCACCACCCAGCGCGCGTAGGCGTCGGCGATGCTGCGTGCCGTCAGCTCCGTGAGCGTGGCGATCAGGTCCATCCAGTCCTGGTCGCCTTCCGGCCGCACCACGTCCGCCAGACGCTGCACGAAGGGCCGCCCGAACACTTCCCGCCCCGTGCTCTTCGGCGGCTCCTGGACGAAATATGGGTGCCGGAGGAGCTCCTCCAGCAGCACCGCGTCCACCGTGCCCTGCGGCGGCAAGCCGTCCACCCTGGTCGAACGTCAGCCGTCCGCCCGTAGCAGTCTCTACCGCCGCATCCATCAGAGCGTTCCCCGGACCCGTGTCGAAGGCGAGCACCTGCTCGCCCGAGCCCCGCGGGGGAACCCAGCTGACGTTGCCGATTCCGCCGATGTTCTGGAGCGCGCGGGCGCCATCCGGCAGTGCGAAGAGCACCTGGTCCACCCACGGCACCAGCGGCGCACCCTGCCCCCCCGCCGCCACGTCGCGTGAGCGGAAGTCGGAGATCACCGGCCGCCCGGTCCGCTCGGCGATGGTCGCCGGGTCGCCGAGCTGGAGCGTGCGACCCGCGCGTCCCCGGCACCGGCGGGCGTGTGCCACACCGTCTGCCCGTGCGAGCCGATCGCGTCCACGTCGTCCAGCGATACACCGGCCGAGTCGCACACCCTCAGCGCGGCCTCGCCGAGCCATTCGCCGAGCTCGGCGTGCAGCGAGCAGAGCGCCTCTGCCGAGCCGTCCAGGATGGCTGCGTGGATCGCCTCGCGCCGCTCCTCCGGGTAGGGAGTGGTGCAGCCAGTGCACCATCTCGCCACTCCACGCCCTCCACGCTCTCGCCGTCGATGCGGACCAGCGCGGCGTCCACCCCGTCCAGCGAGGTGCCGGACATGAGACCGACGATCAGCACGCGGGCGCCTCCTCGCCGCGGCCCGCCGCCCGCAGCCGCGCAGCGACCGGACGTCTTCCCGGACGAGCCAGCCGAGCAGCCTGGTACGACGGTCGACCTCGGCGCCGTCGATCGCCGCCCGCCACTCCCACACCCCCAGCCCGCGCCGCTGCACCATCGCGAAGTTCCGCGCCCGCAGGGAAACCAGCCGATCCACCGGGGAAGCGTCCGCCCAAGTGGTTGCTCCATGCGGACTTGCTGCGCGATCCGTGCCGTCCGCCCGGGCGCCGGGCATCGCATGCGCCTTCCAGCCACGCGCCCACTCGGGCTTCGCGCGCGAGCATCCGCTCCAGCTCGGCTGCACCCGCGCCCGGTCGCCAGCTCCTCCGCCGCGTTGCGCAGCGCGCGGGGCATCAACTCCACGCGCACCAGCAGATCCTCCCACTCCACCTCCGAGGGCGGCCGCTCCGGGAGCGCCGCAAGCGCCTTGCCCTCACCCATCCGCGCGGCCGCTCTCCAGGATCTCCCCGAGCCGCCCGCCGGTCTCCTTCAGCTTCCGCTGCGCCTCGGCCGGCTCCGAGCGCCGGTCCAGTACATGGCGATGGCCGTCTTCACGCTCCCGCCGGCGCGCTGCAGGAGCTCGCGCGCCTGCGGCCGCTCCAGCTCGCAGCATCTCCATCAGGATCCGCTCGCTCCGGTCGCGCAGCTTCTCGTTGGTCGCGCGCAGATCCACCATCAGGTTGCCGAACACCTTGCCGAGGCGGATCATCGCGCCGGTGGTGATGGTATTGAGCACCAGCTTGGTGGCGGTCCCCGCCTTCATGCGAGTGGATCCGGTCACCACCTCGGGGCCGACCAGCGCGGCGATCACCACGTCGTAGCGCTCCAGCATCTGCTCCGTCGGCGGGGTGCAGAGCAGCAGGCCGGTGCGCGCGCCCCGCTCCTTGGCACGTACGAGAGCGCCGTGCACGTACGGGGTGGTCCCGGACGTGGCGATCCCGAGGACGAAGTCGTTCGCGCCCACCCCCTTCTCGTCCATCGCCGCGCGCGCCGTCCGCCGGCTCGTCCTCGGCGCCCTCGGCCGCGCGGATCAGCGCGTCGAAGCCGCCGGCGATCACCCCCTGCACCAGCTCGGGGTCGGTGCCGTAGGTGGGCGGCATCTCGGAGGCGTCCAGCACGCCCAGCCGTCCCGAGGTGCCCGCGCCCACGTAGATCAGGCGGCCGCCGGCGCGGAAGGCTCGCTCGGCGAGCTCGACCGCCAGCGCGACCTTCTCGCGCTCGGCGTGCCACCGCCGGGGCGACCTTCTGCGTCTTCGCATGTTGATGAGGTCGACGATCTCCAGCGGAGAAAGCCGGTCGATCTCGCGCGGAATTCGGATTCCGCTGCTCGGTGAGTCGGGTGTCGAGTGGCTGCTTGCTGGCCATGCCGTTGATTTGCCGGATTCGGGCCCCACGGAATAGAATGGGGCTAAGGTAACGTCCCCCAATGATACCCGAAAAGGTGCTCGATGAACCTGAGAAGCCTGCGATTCGGGGCGCTGATGCTCGCGCTCGCGACCACCTCGCTGCGCGGCGGAGGTGCGACAACGCTCAGCCCGGCGACACCGATCCCCGGCGGCAGCGTCAGCCTCCCGTCCGAATGGGGCTTCCACCGCGCTCGGTGGTGCCCACCTACGCCACCGACGGGATGGTCTCCACCACGGACCGCGTGGCGAGCGAGATCGGCGCTGAGATCCTGCGCCGCGGCGGCAATGCGGTGGACGCGGCGGTCGCCACGCACTTCGCGCTCGCGGTGGTGAACCCGGAGGCCGGAAACATCGGCGGCGGCGGCTTCCTGGTGGTGCGGATGGCGGATGGCACGGTGGCCGCGCTCGACTTCCGCGAGAAGGCGCCGCTCGCCGCCACACCGCGACATGTACCTGGACGCCGCGGGGAACCTCACCGACGCCTCCGCTGATCGGGCACCTGGCCGCGGGCGTGCCCGGCTCGGTGGCGGGGATGTGGGAGGCGCACCGCCGCTTCGGCTCGCTGCCCTGGGCCGAGCTGGTCGCGCCCGGCCGTCGAACCTCGCCGAGGGGATCGTGGTGCACGAGCGGCTCGCCAGCTCGCTGCGGAGCTACGCAGGAGCGGCTGCGGCGCCATCCGGCGACCGCGGCCGCCTTCCTCCCCGGCGGCCGCGCGCCGCGCGTCGGGGACCGCCTGGAGCAGCGCGGACCTCGCCGAGACGCTCCGCCGCATCGCCGCGAGGGCCGGACGGCTTCTACCGCGGCCGCACCGCCGAGCTGGTCGAGGAGGAGATGCGGCGCGGCGGCGGGATCATCACCCGTGAGGACCTGGCCGCGCTACGAGGCGATCTGGCGCGACCCGATCGTCTTCAACTACCGCGGCCACCGCGTGATCTCCATGCCCCCTCCCTCGTCCGGCGGCGCGACGCTCGGCGCAGATCCTGAAGATCCTGGAGGGCTACGACCTCCGCGTCGCTCGGCTACCTCTCGCGCCGATCACGTGCACCTGTTCGCCGAGGCCGACGCGCCTGCGCCTACGCCGATCGCAACGAGTACCTGGCGGATCCGGACTTCGTCCCGCAGCCGATCGCGCGGATGTTCTCCGACGAGTACGCCGCCGAGCGCCGCGCCGGCGATCGACATGGCCCGCGCGACGCCCTCGGCCCAGGTGCAGCCGGGGCTGGGACCCGCGCCCACCGGCCGTGTCTCGCGCAACGAGGGTGAGCACACCACGCACTACTCGATCGTGGACGCGCAGGGCAACGCCGTCGCCGTCACCACCACCATCAACTCGCTGTACGGCAACCTGGTCACGGTGACCGGCGCCGGCTTCCTGCTCAACAACGAGATGGACGACTTCGCCGCCAAGCCGGGCACGCCGAACCAGTTCGGCCTCGTGCAGGGCGAGGCCAACGCGATCGCGCCGGAGAAGCGGATGCTCTCCGCGATGACGCCCACCATCGTGCTCGACCCGCGGGCGCGGTGCGCCTCGTCACCGGCACGCCCGGCGGCTCCACGATCATCACCACCGTCGCGCAGATCGTCTCCAACGTGGTGGACTTCGGGATGGACGTGGCCGCCAGCCACCGCCGCGCCGCGCCTCCACCACCAGCACCTGCCGGACATCCTCCGCTTCGAGCGGCGCGGCCTCGCGCCGGCGGTGGTCGCGCGCCTCCGCGCGCTCGGCCACACCATCGAGGAGCGCCCCGGCTACCAGGGCGACGTGCAGACGCATCATGGTGCTGCCGGACGGGCTGCTCGCCGGTGTCAGCGACCCCCGCCGCGGCGGGGCGGCGGTGGGGGTGCGGGAGGTGCGGCAGGTGGTGCAGTAAGGGGAGGATTCAGGATTCAGGATTCGGGATTCAGGGGGTGTTCGCGCGGAATCAGGTCCCGGCTCTTCCCTGATCAGACGACGAAAAAGGGGTGGCCCCAACTCCGGAGCCACCCCGGAATCCTGAATCCTGAATATTCTTCCCTCCCTCACCCCGTCCGCTGGACCGAGACCGGCCCATTCAACCGGATGGTCACGCGTGCGCCCCGACGGGATCACCGCGTCCACGTTCGCCGTCCCGATGGCGACCGCGGTACCCGCGGCGGCGCCGATCGCGGCGCCGGCGATGGTGGAGCGGGTGTTCCGGCCGATCACCTGGCCGAGCACCGCGCCGGCGGCCGCGCCGCCACCGATCTTCGCGGCCTTCTCCGCGTTGCTGTCACGCGTCACCAGCCGCGACGGCGCGCTCAGCGTGGTCGCGCTGATGGAGTGCGTCTGCCCGCCGAAGGAGATGGAGTTGAAGTCGATCACGGCGATGCTGGCCTGCTGCCCGGCGCGCGACGACTCCCGCGCCTCGGTCACCGTGCCCCGCACCGTTGCGCCCGCCGGGATCACCGTGCGCCCGTCGCGCGCCGAGATCGGCTCGTGAGCGTCGCGGTGAAGGTCGACGAGCCCACCCGGCGCTCCGCGTGCTCACCTCCTGGTTCGATCCGCAGCGCGATCGTCGTGCCCGAAGGCACCGGAGACCGTCACCGTCCGCGGCTGCGCCGGCTGCGGCGCGGGCGCAGGGGCCGGCGCGAGTCGGTGCCGCGGCTGGGTGCGGCTCGCAGCCGGCGGCGGCGCTGCCGCGGGGCCGGGCTCGGCGCGGAGCGATGGCGGCGCGGCGGCGCCTGCGGCTCCAGTTCCGGCGTCTCCAGCGGCACGTCGGTGAGCTCCGGCTCGGACGCGTGGTATCCGGGCTGAAGTGCCAGCTCGAGCTCACGCTCCAGCGCCTCACGCTCCAGCGCCTGCCGGGGTCGCGTGTCCTCACCGCGCCACAGGCGACCACCAGAGTGGACACCGGAAGGGCCAGCAGCAGTGCTGCGGCCGTCGTTCAGCTTTCTCATGGAATCCTCTCGAAATGCCCGTGGTTGCTTGATTTCCCGCATCTCCGCGGCTATCCTTCCCGCCGTCCGGGGACCGCTGTTTCCGGCCTTCAGTAAGGGCAACCGCCATGCCATATCGTAAGTGAAGGAACTACAGGCACTTCTACCGTATCTTCGCGCCATACCGTGCCCCCATCCTCGTGGGGGCTCCTGATGGTGGTGCTCGCCAACGTCTTCTCCCTCGCCGCTCCCTATCTGATCAAGGAGGCGATCGACGCGCTCGGCGCGGCCCGACGCCACCCGCGCGGTCGATCTTCCGCTACGCCGCCCTCGATCGTGGCTGACGGCCCTGCTCGGCGGTGCCGCCCGCTTCGGGATGCGCCAGCATCCTCAACGGCGTCAGCCGCCGGGTGGAGTACGACCTGCGCAACGACTTCTTCCGCCACCTGCTCCGGCTGGACGCCGGCCTTCTACGGCCGCATGCCCAGACGGGCGAGATCATGAGCCGCGCCACGAACGACATCCAGGCGGTTCGGATGACGGCCGGCCCGCATACATGTACCTGGTGAACACCGTCGTCGTGACGCTCTTCGCCGTCACGCTGATGGCGTGGATCGATCCCTGGCTGACGCTGATCGCCCTGGTCCCGCTGCTGGCGCTTCCGCCCGTGACCATCGGCTTCGGGCAGCTCATCCACACAGCGCTTCGAGAAGATCCAGGAGCAGTTCGGCGACCTCTCCACGATGGCGCAGGAGAACCTCGCGGGGGCCCGCATCGTCAAGGCGTACGGGCGGGAGGAGCAGCAGACGGAGCGGTTCCGCGAGCTCTCCGAGGAGTACCTGCGACCGCAACATGCGGCTCGCGCGCGTCTCGGGCGCTCTTCCATCCCGCTCCTCGGGCTTCTCAGCGGGCTCGCGATGGTCGTGGTGCTCCTGGTCGGCGGCGCGCGCGGTGATCGCAGGGCGACATCTCCGTCGGGCGACTTCGTCGCCTTCATCCTCTACCTCGGGATGCTCACCTGGCCGATGATCGCGCTCGGCTGGGTGGTGAACCTCTTCCAGCGCGGCGCCGCGTCCATGGGCCGCATCAACCGGATCCTGACCTCGAACCGGCCATGGTCGATGCGCCGACGGCAGCCCGTGCCGCTCGCCGGAGATCCGCGGCGAGATCGAGTTCCGCAACGTCTCCTTCCGCTACCCCGGCACCGACCGCGACGGTGCTCCGCGACGTCTCGCTTCACGGTCCCGGCCGGGTCGATGCTCGCGATCGTCGGGGCGACCGGCGTCCGGGAAGTCCACCCTGGTCGGCCTCCTCGTCCGGCTCTACGACCCGACCGAGGGGAGGATCCTGCTGGACGGGGTCCCGCTCCGGCGACATCCCGCTGGACGCGCTGCGGGCGCGCGATCGGCATCGTGCCGCAGGACGCCTTCCTCTTCTCCGACACCATCCGCGACAACCTGGCGCTCGGGCTCGCCGGCACGGCGACCGGGACGCCGGAGGAGCGCGGCATCCGACGCGCCGCCCGCGTCGCGCAGCTCGACGCGACGGTCGAGGCGCCTTCCCGCGGGATACGACACCCTGCTCGGCGAGCGCGGCGTCAACCTCTCCGGCGGCCAGAAGCAGCGCGCGACCCTCGCGCGCGCCATCGCCCGCGACCCCCGCGTCCTGATCCTGGACGACGCGCTCTCCGCGGTGGACACCCACACCGAGGCGGAGATCCTCGCCGGCCTCCGCGGCGTGCATGCGCGACCGCACCAGCATCGTGGTCAGCCACCGCGTCACGGCGGTGATGGACGCCGACCAGATCCTGGTGCTGGAGGAGGGCCGGGTCGCGGAGCCGGCACGCACGCCGAGCTGCTCGCAGCAGCAGGGAGTGTACGCCACCCTGCAGCAGCGCCAGCTCCTGGCCGAACGAGCTCAGGGACAGAAGACGTCCTTGCCCGATGCCAGCAGGCGAGATCTAGATTGGTGCACTCTCACGATTCGCCCCTCCACGAGCCGAATGATCGAACTCCACCTACATACTCCAGGGTGACGGTGAAGCGGCGCCGAGGCGGATCGCCTCGCGCGCGAAGTGCTTCGATCGGGAACGGGTTCGCGGTGGAGTCGGAGATCGACGCGTGGATGGAGCGGCACGGACGACGAGGCGTCCGGCGCGACGCCGACGCAGGACGCGGGCGCGTCGCAGATCGAGGAGCTGGAGCGTGCTGCTGCGCGAGCTGCGCAATCTCGACGTGGCGAAGTCCCAGTTCCTCGCCAACGTCTCGCACGAGCTCCGCACGCCGCTCACCGCGATCGTCACCTACGGCGAGGTCCTCCGCGACGGGCTGCTCGGGGAGATCAACCCGCGGCAGCGGAGGCCGTCCAGATCGGTCATCGGCTCGAGCCGCCAGCTCCTGTCGATGATCGAGGAGATCCTCACCTACGCCCGGACCGAGCGCCCGCGCCATCGAGCTCGAGCCCACGCAGCTTCGACGTCGCCGAGCGTGATCCGAGACGTGCACCAGATGAGCGCCTCGCTCATCCGGAAGAAGAGGCTCGCGTTTCGAGACGCGCGTAGTGCCGACGCTTCCGCCGGCACAGGCCGACCGCGACAAGGTCCTGCACGTGCTGGGGAACCTGATCGGCAACGCCATCGAGTTCACCCCCAGCGGACGGCGACCATCCGGCGTGGAGGCGCGCCGTTCGCCGCGCAGGCCGCAGCTGGCTCGAGGTCATGGTGGAGGACACCGGCATCGGCATCGACCCGCAGCACCACGAGATGATCTTCCGGGAGTTCGCGCAGGTGGACAGCTCCCGCGCCCGTCGGCATCACGGCACCGGGCTCGGGCTGGCGATCGCCCGCAACTTCATCCAGCTGCACGGCGGGGAGATCTGGGTGGAGAGCGCGCTGGGCGAGGGCAGCCGCTTCTTCTTCACCCTCCCCGCGGCTGGCGAGAGCGCGGCAGCGCACGGCGCGATGAGCGGCGAACACCGCAGGCGGCCGTGCATCCTCCTGGTCGAGGACAACGAGACGATCCGGCACGCTTTCGCCATCCTCCTGGAGGACAGCGGCTACGACGTGCTGCAGGCCGGCTCGGGCGCCGAGGCGCTGGAGATCGCGACCCGCGAGCATCCCGACCTTGTGCTGATGGATCTGGGACTTCCGGACATCAACGGCCTCGAGGTCACACGCCGCCTGAAGGCCGAGCCCCGAGACCCGCGACGTGGTGGTCGTCGCGCTCACCGGCACGCGCGCTGGAGACGGACCAGGCCGCCTGCCTCGCCGCCGGCTGCAGCGGGTACCTGGCCAAGCCGGTGGATACCAGCAGTTCTGGAGAAGATCCCGGGTTTCTGAAGACGGTGAGCTGGAATCGCATCGTGCATTCAGGCTGACAGCCGAAGAAGTCGAGGAGTCGCCCGCATCCATGCTGCCGCACCCCTTCCGAATCCCGGCTTTCGCAGGAAGTCCCCGTCCGGATCGCCGATCCCCGCTACCTCATCTTCGCTGCACCAGCTCCGCGTTGGTCTTGGTGTCCGCCATCTGCTTGATCAGCAGCTGGATCGCGTCCACCGGCGGCAGCGAGTGCAGGGCGCGGCGGAGCTGGTGGACCTTGTCGAGCGCTCCCGGGTCGAGCAGGAGCTCCTCGCGGCGGGTGGCGCTCTTCTCGATGTTGATCGCGGGGAAGATGCGCCGGTCGGCGATCTCGCGGTCGAGCACGATCTCCGCGTTGCCCGTCCCCTTGAACTCCTCGAAGATCACCTCGTCACCGCGGCTCCCCGTCTCGGTGAGCGCCGTGGCGATGATGGTGAGGCTCCCGCCGCCGTGCTTCTTGCCGACGTTGCGGGCCGAGCCGAAGAACCGCTTCGGCTTCTCCAGCGCGCCGCTGTCGATGCCGCCGGAAAGCGTGCGGCCGGTGCCGCGCTCGGTGGTGTTGTAGGCGCGGGCCAGGCGGGTCAGCGAGTCGAGCACGAGTGACCACGTCGCGGCCGCTCTCCACCTGCCGCCGTGCGTACCTCCAGCGTCATCTCGGCGACCGCGACGTGGCGGTCCGCCGGGCAATCGAACGAGGAGGCGATCACCTCGCCGATCCCCAGCATCTCCATCTCCGTGACCTCCTCCGGCCGCTCATCCACCAGCAGCACCAGCAGCAGCGCCTCCGGATAGTTGGTCGCCACCCCGCGGAGGATCGACTGCAGCAGCATCGTCTTCCCGGCCCGGGACGGGGCGACGATCAGCGCGCGCTGCCCCTTCCCGAGCGGAGCGATCAGGTCGATGATCCGGTTGGTGAAGTCCGGCGCGTCCGCCGGTGGGCTCGGTCTCCAGCACGAGCTGGTCGTCCGGATATGCGGCGGGAAGCGAAGTGAACGCCGGGCGACCGCGTGGCGACTGGCGGGATCGCCGCCATTCACTGTCGCGACCCTGTCCAGCGGCGCGCTCTTGCCGCGGCCCGGAGGCGCTCCGGCCTCGCCCGTGATGACGTCGCCCGTGCGCAGCCCCAGCTTGCGGATCGCGGACTGGGGGACGAACACGTCGTCCTGCGACGCCAGGTAACCGTTGGCGGCCGATCTCAGGAAACCGCTTCCACTGGAGAGGACTTCGAGGACGCCCTGAACGTCCGTGAGGACGCACCGGACCGGGGGAAGCCCCGGCGCGGGAGGATGCACGTGCTGTCATGCGGTATGTCGGGTCGTGAGCTGGAAGCCAGAGACGCTGCGAACCATGAGGTGAGTCCCCACGGTGATGCAGCTCGTCAAATACTGTGCCGTGATGCGAGCGCCAGGGAAGGAGACTGCGTGCAGGCGATCGCTGACCGGTCCGCTCCGGAGCAGAAGCCCGCGGGAGGGCGGGCGCGTTCGGAGCACGCGAAAGATAGGCGTGGCAGAGGCTGGCGCAAGTCCGGTGTCTCACGGGCCTCTCCGCTGCCCGCCACGGCCACTGGCGAATCAGCCGCCGCTCCCCTATCTTTGTCCCGAAAATCGCGTACCCGTCCTGACTTAGCCCTCCCCACCGAAGCAGTCGCCCCTTGGGTCCGAAGAGCCCGTTCAACCCGCAGGCCCGGCATCAGCGTGCCTTGCAGGCGACCTTCGTGATCCTGCTCACCCTGAGTACCGTGGGTGCGGCGTTCTTCCGCACGCAGGTGATCCGGAACCACGACTTCGTTCTCCGGTCGGAGGACAATCGCATCCGGGTGGTGCCGATCCCGGCCCCTCGCGGCGCGATCTACGACCGCAACGGAACGTTGATCGCGGAGACGGAGACCTCCTTCGACCTCTTCCTGGATCCGTCCACTCCCGACTCCGTACGCGCCAGCCTGTCGCTTCTGCAGACGGGTCTGGAGCTGAGCGATTCGGCGATCGCGCGGACGCTGCTCCAGATGGAGCGCCAGCCGCTCTCCCCCGCACCCGTCGCCGCCAACCTGCGCTTCGAGCAGGTGGCCTGGGTGGAGGAGCGGCGTTCGGAATTGAGCGGGATCTCGCTGGAGCCGCGTCCGCGCCGCCACTACTTCGAGGGGGAGGCTGTGGCGCACCTGGTGGGCTACGTTGCGGAGATCAGCGAGCGCGAGCTCGCGGACAGCACCTGGGCCGGCTACCGCATGGGTCAGTCGGTGGGGAAGGCCGGTATCGAGCGGCAGTACGAGCGCCTGCTCGGCGGGCAGGCGGGTGAGCGGTACGTGGAGGTGGACGCGCGCGGGCGGGTGCTCCGCACGCTCGCCGCCAACCGCGAGAAGCCGCCCACCCCGGGCCGCGACATCCAGCTCTCACTGGACGTGGAGCTGCAGCGCTTCGTGCACCACATCTTCCCGGAGAACCGAAACGGCGCCGTGGTGGCGATGGTCCCCTCCACCGGCGAGGTTCTCGCGCTCTACTCCAGCCCCACGTACGATCCCAACATCTTCACGGGGGGCGTGAGCGGCGCCGACTGGCGGGCGCTCAACGAGAATTCCCGGACGGCCCCTGCTGAACCGCGCCACCATCGGCATCTATCCGCCCGGCTCCACCTGGAAGCTGGCCACCGCGCTGGTCGGCCTCGAGAAGGGACTGATCCGCCCGGAAACCCGGATGCCGATCCCGTGCACCGGCGGGATGAGCTACGCGGGTCGATATTCCCGCTGCTGGAAGAAGGAGGGACACGGCTACCAGGATCTCGCCGGCGCCATCGCCCATTCCTGCAACGTCTACTTCTACCAGCTCGGGATCTGGCTGGGGCTGAACCAACTATCGCGCGAAGGTACGCGGCTCGGATTCTCGCGCGCCACCGGCATCGACCTTCCCGGTGAGCGCGTCGGCACCTTCCCGGAAGACGGGGACTGGTACCGCCGACGCTTCGGCTGGGCTCCAACGCCCAGCGAGGTGATGAGTCTCTCGATCGGGCAGGGACCCAACGCGCAGACACCGTTACGGATGGCACAGTTCTTCGCCGCCCTCGCCGGTGACGGAACCGCTCCCGCGCCGCGCCTGCTGGCCCGTGCGGAGGGTGAGCCGCTGGTCCCGGAGACCGATCTGCGCCTGACCGGCAACTCGCTGCGCTCCGCACGCACCGGCCTCGCCCGCGTGCTGGAGCCGGGCGGCACGGCCTACATGTCGTCGCTGCGCCGCTGGAAGATGTACGGCAAGACGGGAACGTCACAGAACACCGAGGACCCGGCCCGCCCGCACGCCTGGTTCACCGGCTTCGCGGGCCCCACCGACGGCGACCCGGAGATCGTGGTGGCCGTGGTGGTCGAGTTCGGCGAATCCGGCTCCGCCGCCGCCGCCCCGATCGCCAGCAAGGTCGCGGACTTCTATCTGAACCGCACCCGCGGCCTCCCGACGGATTCCCTGCAGACGCTGCTGGAGCGGAGCACGGGCCGGGTTTACCGGGGGAACTGAGGGGGGCGGCCCGCCCCTCTACCTGACCCTGTCCCGCGGCAACAGCTGACCCGGCTCTACGTACCAGTATGGAACGTCCTCCCACCACTCGATGCCGCGGAAGCGGACGTTGCGAAAGCGGGAGTGGACGCCGAAGAGCTCCGGGTCCATGAAGAGCGGGGCGTAGACCGCATCGTCGATCATGGCCTGCTCCAGCTCCCGCCAGATCTGCCGCGCCTGCGCGGTGTCGTTGGTGACCAGCGTGGCGTCGATCAGCTGGTCGATGCGAGGGTTGCGTGAGGCGGCGAAGTTGGCGCCGGCCGGAGGGATGGAGCGCGAGTGGAACACCATCTCCGCGTTGGGCCCCATCACACCCGGTCCCCACCCCCACCCCCAGAACGAGCCGGTGAAGTTTCCCTCGCGCAGCCGCTGCACCCAGGCGGTGCTCTCGTAGGCCCTGGGCACGATGTCCACCCCGATGCGGCGCAGCATGCTCTGCATCGCCACCAGGTAGTCCTGCCGCACCTGGTCGGTGGACACGAAGTCCACTTCGATCCGGAGCGGACGACCGCTCTGGTCCAGGATGCCTTCGCCGTTGCTGTCCGACCATCCGGCCTCGGCCAGCAGGCGCCGGGCTCCCTCGGGGTCGTGAGGGATCGGTCGCACGTCGGGTGAGTGCTCCCACAGCGCCGGCGGGATCGGCGAGAGCGCCGGCTCGCCCACGTCGGCGAAGAGCCCGCGTGCCAGCGCCTCCCGGTCCACGGCCATCAGCAGGGCCTGGCGGACTCGCAGATCGTCCATCGGTGCACGGCGGGTGTTCCACGCGATCCAGCCGGGGCGGACCCGCGGGCCCCCGTAGAGCTCCACGTTCTGGGCGGCCTCCACCCGCTGCCGCTGATCGGGAGGGACGCGGATCAGTAGATCTCCCTGCCCCGAGAGCAACTCCGTCATCGCCGCGTTCATGTCCGGGACGAAGCGCATCACCACCCGATCGAGGGACGCGCGGCCGTCCGGCCGGTCCGGGTTCACCTCCATCGTGAGACTCTGCCCGGCCGCCCATCGCCCGAATCGGTAGAAACCGTTGCCCACCGGATTGCGCCCGAACGGTGCGGTGCGCATCTGGGCCGGCTCCACGTCGTGCAGCAGGTGGCGGGGAACCGGGACCACCTCGAGCAGGGCGTTGACGGTGTGCGGCCCCGCCCGCTGCAGTCGCACCGCGACGGTGAAGCTGTCCACCGCGGTGGCCGAGGTAACGGCGGCGACGTCCGCCTGCCGCGGCGAGGCCGTCACCGGGTCGCGCTGTCGGTCGATGGTGAACACCACGTCCTCCGCGGTGACGCGGGTGCCATCGTGCCAGTGAACGTCGTTCCGCAGTTCGAGGATCAGCGTGGAGTCCGCGTCGAAGCGCCAGGAGCGCGCCAGGTCCGGCGTGTAGCCGCTGAGCGTGGAGTCGCGGCGCGCCAGCGAGCGGAACATCAGGTGAACCGCCTGGAATGCCGGGGTGCTGCTGTAGGTGAGCGGGTTCAGCTCGTCGGGCTCCCGGTCCGCCAGCACCACCAGCACGCCGCCCGGCGGACCACCGCTGAAGGTGTCATGGTCACCCGCCGTTCCGGCGTCACCGGCCGGCGGGGCAGCGTCGCCGCCACACGCCATCAATCCGGCGATTAGAAGCGTCAGTGCGCTCCGGGTCATTCCTCTGTTCATCGATTCCCCTGTTGATCGTGTGGCGCGTCGGCGGGTGCTGCACCGTGCGATGCTCAGAACCTGTCCCACGTCCACGGCTCCGGCAGCTGCAGCGCCGCGTCCAACCGGCTCAGCATGTCGGGACGATCACAGGTCAGTAGACCCGCGCCCAGTGCCGCGGAGGCGGGGATCGCGGCGATGAAGAGCCGCGACAGCGCCGAGACGTCCAGCCGGAGCGTCATGTCCACCCGATCTGCGAGCCCCTGCCTGACCTCCACCCGCCCCTGATCGAAGCCGAGCGTCCACTCTCCGCGGTTGGAGGGGAGCTGCCGATCCGCCAGCTGGAGCCCGACGGCCATGGACTCGGTGGGCACCACGCTCCGCCCCTCCCAACCGCGTCGCACGTTCACCAGGCGGAACATGGGCCCCATCATCAGCGTGGCCGCTCCGCCCCACAGCCCCCATCCGGGCGCGGCACCCCACGGCAGGCGGGGCTCCTGGATCCAGTCACCGAGCCGATCCGACGGCCGCGCCCGCAACAGGATCCGCTGCCACTGGTCTCCGAGTGAGGAGAGCCAGCCGTACAGTCCGCGACGCGACTCGACGGTGGTCCAGACCATCTCCTCCACCTCCAGGTATCGCGTCTGGGGCGGGAGGTCGGCGCGGTAGTGTACCAGGGCGTACCCCTGCAGCCCTCCATCGCTCCCACGATAGCCCAGAAGCGCGCGGTCGGGGGCCGTGGCGAGGCCGGTGATCACGCGCACGGAGCGGTCCATCTGCCCCGTTTCGCCGCGAGCCCAGCGCGAGTACAGAGCCAGCACCTGCGCACGACCGCGCTCGGTGTCCAGAATCTCCACCCGGGTACGCTCCTCGGAATCGGGAAGCACTTCGGGTGGAATCAGGTACTGCAGTGCCTCGCCGGCATTGCCGTAGCCGAGCTTCCGATAGAACGAGACGCGAAACGGGTACAGGGCCGAAACGATGTCGCCACGCGCGTGGGCTGCGTCCAGAGCACGTGTCACCAGCTCCGCGCCGAGCCGCCGCTTCCGGTGGGTGGGCGCGATGGCCACCGTGCCGACACCGGTGCTGGGGAACCGCTCCCCCGCTATCCACTGTCGCAGGGGGTGCAGCTGGCAGGCGGCGACCAGACGGTCGCCTTCCTCGCCCACCAGCAGCGTTTCCGCTCCCCCGCTCTGCACCGGGTCCCGAAGTTGCTCGTACCACCAGGAGGGGGTGCGGTGCTGGCCCGGAAAGCTGTGCGCGACGAGCCGACCGGCCTCCTCGAGTTCTTCCGGACGGGCGAAACGGTAGTTCAGCGACTCGGTCACGGAACCTCGGCTGGTGACTTCGTGTTTCTCGATGTAGTATGCCCCTCCCGCACGTCCGCTGCGGCGGGGTCCGCGGAGAGGCAGGAACCGCTCACAATGTAGAGATCCAGATGACGCCACGCCAATTCACGACAGCCCGTCCACACCCGCTGCTGGTGCTGGTCGCCGCCCTTGCCGTGGGCGGCGGATGCCGGACCGGCACACCCGCGGGTGAACCCGCGCAGGAGCGCACCGCGGAGGAGGCGCCCGCCGCCCGCCAGGCAGTGACCGGGCTGGAGGTCCTGCTCCGCGATTCCGCCCATCTCGTCCGCGGCCGCAGGGTCGGCTTCGTCACCAATCAGACCGCCATCACCTCTACCGGCGCGAGCGGGATCGATCTGCTGCATGAGTCGCCGGACGTGAACCTGGTCGCGCTCTACGGTCCGGAGCACGGGCTCCGCGGCGGCATCGAGGGCGGGGTCCGAATCGAGAGCGGGCGGGACGAACGCACCGGCGTCACCGTACACTCTCTCTACGGACAGACGCAGCGGCCCACACCGGCCATGCTTCAGGGGGTGGATGTGCTGCTCTTCGACATGCAGGACATCGGCGCCCGGCCCTACACCTTCGTCTGGACCATGGCGATGGCGATGGAGGCAGCGGCGCAGCAGAACATCCCCTTCATGGTGCTCGATCGCCCCAACCCGATTACGAACCGGATGGAGGGGCCGCTCATGCAGATGGAGATGCGCAACGTGGGTCAGGCGATCACCGGCTACTATCCGGTTCCGCTCCGCCACGGGATGACGGTCGGTGAGATCGCGCGCTACATCAATGGCGAGTACAACGTGGGTGCGGAGCTCACGGTGATCCCGGCGGCCGGCTACCGCGGCGACCAGTGGTTCGACGAGACGGGGCTCCCCTGGATCGACCCGTCGCCCAACATCCGCTCGCTGAACGCGGCGCTCACCTACTCCGGGCTGGTGCTCCTCGAGGCGACGAACCTCACCGTCGGTCGGGGCACCGACGCACCATTCGACTACGTCGGCGCGCCGTGGCTGGACACTCGGCGGCTGCTCGAGCGAGTTGCCGCGTACGATGTCCCGGGCGTGACGCTGGATTCGGCCGGCTTCGTGCCACAGGGCGAAGGGTGGGTACCGTTCCGCGGCGAGAACGTCAGGGCCGTTCGTATCAACATCACGGACCGCGATGCGTACCAGCCCGTCTGGCTCACGCTGGTCCTGATGACCGAGATCCGCCGGCTGCACCCCGACCAGTTCCGGATCACCAACGAGGGGATGACCCAGATGCTCGGCTCCCGCTGGGCCCGCCAGGCAGTGGATCGCGGCGACGACCCCCGCCAGATCTGGGACCGCTGGCAGGGCGAACTGGACCAGTGGAAGCAGGTGCGGGACAGGTATCGGATGTACTGACGGGGGAGGTGGCCGGGCGGTCGGTTTACAGGAACCCGACGCCGGGTCGGGTTCCATGGCGAGCAGCCGCTTCCGGGGCGACGGCCCGTAACCAGATTCACCTCGGGATTCGCCAGGAACCCCGCTCCGTCTGGCTGGCGCTTCCAGCCCCTGCCGGAGAACCGTTAAACCCGGAACTTGCTCCCGGATCCGACTTCACCTCGGCGTAATCTGGCGCGGATGCCGCCGCCGGTCAGTTAGCGGCCCGCTACTTCAGAATCTCCACTCCACGCCCACCACCGGCACCACCGGCAGCACCGCCAGTGCACGCGGGGCGTCGTCCGTAGCGCGGTCGTAGCGGTAGAAGAGCGCGTCGCGGCGACCCAGCGGGTTCAGCATCTTGATGTACGAGTCGATGCGGCCACCTGAACCGAGGAAGTCGGGGGACCAGGTGCGGGAGACGGCGAGGTCCACCCGCACGTAGGGGCGCTCCTCGATCGGGAGAAGCGGTGCCGCCCCTGAGAGGCTGGCAGTCCCCTGCCTCACTTCCTGCTGGGGTGAGGAGACGGCCCAGTCGGACTCGGTGGCGAACGGGATCACCGAGTAGGGGAGCCCCGCGCCGTAGGCCACCTGCGCCTCGATCCGGTTACGCTCCCCGATCGGCGCCTCCACGCCGGCGCTCAGCAGATGGCGTCCTGAGAAGTCGTTGCCGGCGGTGGTGCGCACCGTCCACAGCCAGGCCAGCGAGTACCCCACCCACCCGGAAACGCGGCCCTCGCTGCGCCTCATCCAGAGATCCACACCCGATGCGTTGGCCTCGGCCGCTTCGGCCCCGGGCAGGCCCTGGTAGTTCTTGAAATAGCCCTCGACGCCCAGCCGGATCCCCTCGCCGAGGTCCTGGTCCAGCGCCGCGGTGAGATGGGTGGCATGGCCGATGGTGAGGGCCGAGCTGTAAGCCATCCCCGGAATGCCGGTCGCGCTCGACGCAGCCAGCAGGGCCGCTTCCGGCGCGCGGAGATACTGGTGGTACCGACCCCCGGCGAGCGTCAGGGCGGCCCGATCGGTGAGGAGCCAGGTGGCCGAGAGGCGCGGCGCGATGGCGACGCGGCCGTCGAGGGAGAAGCGATCCAGTCTCAGCCCCCCGCGCATCCGCACCCGATCCATGGGAAGCCAGGTGGCGTCCAGGTAGGCGCCGGCCACGTCGCCGCTTGCGCGTGTCCAGACCGGTGCATTGGTGGCGGCACTGTCCAGTCGCTCCCCGCGGTAGCTCTGCCCCTGATAGTCGTAGGCCGCACCGAAGCGGATCGCGACCCCCTCCAGCACTGTCGACGCGTCGGCGGAGAGACGGGTGCGGCGAACACCACCCTCGGCCAGGATCGGCCGCGCGCCGTCCAGCGGGAGACGCGCCTGGAAATCGCCGTGCGCGGCGGTGAACTCGAACTCCGCTGCACGGATGCGGCCCGAGTATCGGACCGAAGCGGCGCGGTTTCCCCAGGCGATGCTGCTGTCGCGCGCGCCGGTCGCCTCCATCCAGACGAGCTCCCGGTTCTGGAATCCGGTGGCGCTGAGCGAGGAGGACGCACCCAGCTGAACGTCCGCCCGGAGCAGGTTCTCGGAGTAGCCGTACGGCAGGGGCGACGAGAAGCCGAGGCCGTGCACGGCGCGCGTGGAACCGAGAAGTCCCAGGTTCTCGTTGATCGGAACCTCCACCAGAGCGCGCGCGCTGAGCATGTCCACGGCTCCGGCCGTCCGCACGGACCCCGGTCGAACCCCGCGTGTGCGGAGATCCAGAACGTAGGAGAGGCCCCCGTCGTAGCGCGCCGGGGCGCCGCCGACGTACACGTCCGCGGAGCTGAGCAGCCCGGGAGTGAACGCCTCCAGGAGACCTCCGATGGGGAATGGAGCGTAGACCGGCGCGCCGTCCAGGTGAACCAGCTTCAGGTCGGCGGCGGCCCCTCTCACGTACAGCAGGTGCGAGGGGTCCGCCGGCTCCTGACCGGGGATGCCCCGCACCGCCTCGGCGAGCCCGAGTTCGGCGATGCCCGGCGTGACGTCCAGCGCCCGGGCGCCGGCGATGCTGAGGTCGGCGGCTGCCGCGGCGACCGTGTCCACCCCCGGACGAACCCGATTGCCGGACACCTGCACCGGCTCGAGGACCACGGGCCGCAGCGGGAGAACCAACTCCAGCTCCACCTCGCGGCCAGGCGACACCAGCACCTCCACCTCCAGCGGAGCATGCCCGATGTGCGACGCTCGCAGCAGCCGGCGACCCTCGAGGACGTTACGGAGAACATAATCTCCTCCGCCCCCGCTCACCGCACTCCTGCGCTCCAGCGAGCCGACCACCTCCACCACGGCACCCGGCAACACGTCGCCGGTCGCACCGCTCTTCACCACGCCACGAATACCACCGGTCTGGCCCTGAGCGAAGGCGGCCACGGGGCTCAGCAACAGCAGCGCAGCCGCCAGTGCGAGGATCGCGCGGCGGTGTACCACTGTTCGCTGAAGCCGGTTCGCTCTCATTGAAGCACTCGGAAGGATACCTCGGCGCCCGCGCTCTCCTCGGCAGGTACGGTCAGCCGCAGCTGCTCGCCCTCCTTGGTGATGTAGCGACGCCCGTTGACCTCGACGCTCGCGGCGCGCGCCGCCTGCGGCAGTTCGATGCGCAGTTCACCGGCGGCGGCGCCCGAGACCTCGATCCTCCCCGGCGCGGTGCTGAACCTCGCGCTGCTGGCCGCGCCCGCGGCGAAGACACCGGCCCGCGCCTCCTCCACCAGCACGGCCTTCACGCGCAGCTCGGAGGTGGCTCCGCGCAGCACCACGTGCACTTCACCGTTCTCCGGCAGCACCGAAACTCCGGTTTCGGCGACGAAGCGATCGCCCGCCGGGGGAGCGGCCGTCATCGCCGGGACGTCGCGTCCCGCCTCCCGCACCTCCGCCACCTGCGGCCGGGGCTGCGTGAGATCGCGGATCCAGCGGTTCACCGGCGAACCCGGAATCGTAGCGGACGCCGCGGCTGCGAAGCCGAGAACCAGCACCGCGGCCCGCCTCACGTCGCGCCACCCCGCAACCGGGCGGCTTCCACCGTTCGCCGCGCGTCGGCGCACCGCCTGGAGGGCGATGTCGCTCACCTGCGGCGCGGGCACGTCGGCACTCTCCAGCGCAGCGCGGAAGTGCAGCGAAGCGTCGCGGATCCGCTCCAGTTCCTCGCGGCAGTCGCCGCACAGTTCCAGGTGGCGCTCCACGCCCTCCGCGTCCCGCAGGTCCATCTCTCCATCGGCGAGCGCCAGCAGCGCTCCCTCATCTACATGCGTCATCAATCGTTCCTGTCAGGCTTGTACACAGCTACGAACCGTTTGAGCGCCCGGGCCATCAGTGTTCCCACGGAGCCGGGCGCGACTCCCACCGCTTCAGCGATCTCCCCGTATCGAAAACCTTCCTCGCGCATCAGCAGCATCTGCCGGTCCCGCTCGGATAGCGTGTCCAGCACCGCCCGCACCGAACCGACCCGTTCCTTCCGCTCCAGGTCCTCGTCCGGCAGCGAGAGCCGCGTGGGCTCCACCGGCACCGCCGAGAGAAGTCTCGCCCGCCGCGCGGTGGATCTGCCCCGATCCCGAACCAGGTTCGTCGCCACCGTGAAGAGCCAGAGCCGCGCTGCGTCCTCCACCAGATCCGGACGCGAGAGCAGCCGCACGAACGCCTCCTGCGCGATGTCCTCGGCCACGTCCACGTCTCCCGTCAGGCGCTCCAGATACCGGAATACGGATGGATGCAGACGGCGGTAGATCGCTTCGAAGTCCAGTGCAGCCACGGTGTTTGACTCGCTCAACCGATAACGCGCGTCAGGGGCGATGTGTGACAGGCGGGCAGTTCAGAAGATGGGGCCCGCCACGCCGACCGGTCCAGTCGTCATGCTGAGAACGTGCGCGTGGCCGGTTCGTGACAGCGGGGAGGGGAGAGGTGACTGGTTACTGGTTACCTGCCTACTGGGCGACAGCTAACAGCCAACAGCTAACAGCAAACAGCCAACAGCTAACAGCAAACAGCAAACAGCTGACAGCGATCCCGAACTCTGGTCCGACCAGCAGCCGTCTACATCTTCCGCCTCGCCTCCTCGATATCCTCCGTCGTCTGTTCCCGCTCCTGCGTCAGAACCAGCTCCTCCACCCACTCCTCCACCGCGCGGGCGTCTTCGCCCTCCAGCGTCTCGTCGAGGGACTGCACGCCTTCCGGCGAGGTTCCGCCGCTGCGGGAAACGACCTCCTCCACCACCTTCTTCCACGTCACCTGCTGTGCGGCTGACCCCACGGTGCGCATGCCGATCAGGTCGATCAGGTCGGTGGCGCGCGTGTAGGAGCGGATCTCGAACCGGACCGCGTCACCCTCGGGCATGGCCATGAAGCGGATGGCGCCGGAAAGCGGGTGTCCCTCGATGGTCACGAAGGTGATCGCCTCGTCCGTCACCTCCACCACGCGCACCTGAATGTTGCCGCGCAGCGGGATCGCCAGCGTCAGCGTGGCGCCCTCGTCGATCACGCCGGCCGAGCCCGGCTCGACGCCGACTTCGAGCAGCCCCTCCGGCGGCAGGGAGTAGAACTCGTCGCGCACCATCCGCAGCAGTGGAGAACTGTCGAGCCGGCTGCCGACGATGTCGGCCCAGTAGCGCTGCCGGTGCAGCTTTCCACGCCCCTCGCGCGGGAGCTTGGCGGGTAGCTGATCGGCAAGCAGTGCCAGTCCACGATCCAGAGGAGTCGGCTCGATCCCGAACACCTCGATCATCGCGTTCGGCCCGGAGAGGACGTTCTCCTCCGCCAGCATCATCAGCTGATCGGAGTTCACCGGGACGTCGATCCCCAGCATCTCCGCCACGCCTGTGCCGGTCTGCGCCAGGAACTGCGGCACCGGGATGCGCGGCGGATCCTTGCCGGTCAGCTGCTCGAGCCGGTCGAGGAGGTCGCCGGTGCTGGTGATCTCCGTGCCGCCAACCTCCAGGACCTCACGCGCGGGGTGATCCCGCTCCACCGCGAGCGCCAGCGCCTCCCCCAGATCTTCCGCGTAGATCGGCTGGAACCGCTGGTCCCCGCCTCCGATCGTCGGAACGGCCGGCAGCGTCCTCACCATCTTCAGGAGCAGGGAGATCACCTCGTCGCCCGGCCCGTACACGTTGCCGGGCCGCACGATCAGCCAGCTGCCCGGATATTCCCGTACGGCGTTTTCCGCGGCTCGCTTGGAGCGGTGGTAGTCCGACTCCCCGCGCTCGGCGCCCAGAGAGGAAACGTAGACGAAGCGAGAGACGTTGGCACGACGCGCCTCTGCGAGCAGGTTCCGCGTCCCCTGCACGTTCACCTTCTCGAAGGTGACCTCCGGCGGGTCTTCACGAACGATTCCGGCCAGGTGCAGCACAGCGTCGCAGCCATCCGCGGCGCCGCGCAGGGCCGCAGGATCGCTCACCGAGGCGGGGAATGCTTCCACCCCCTCTTCCCAGCCGCGTACGTCGTCGGCGGCGTTCCGGGAGAGAAGGCGCACCCGGTGCCCGCGCTCCAGCAGACGGTCGATCGCCGGCTTCCCCACCACGCCCGTGCCGCCGGTCACCAGTACAAGCATTCGCGTTTCCTCGTTGAAGAAGGTCCGGCGCGCGGGAGTGCAGTTAGAGTGCCAAGGGACGGCGAGCTGCTGGCTGTTGGCTGTTGTTGTTGCTGGTTGTTGGTCGTTGGTTGCACGTTGCTGCGTCTGGCTTCGCCACGCTGGCTATGCTTCTCTGGCTATGAGTTTTCGAGCTTGTCGGGTCTTCCGCCTTCCCGGGCGTCGCGGGCGTCCGTCCCCTCTCCTTGCCTGAGCCAAGCTCACCTCTACCTTGCCAGAGGAGGGTCCGGAAGTTGCCATTTCCCACCGGTGAACGCGCACCCGATTTCCGAGGAGAACGCAGATGAGCGACGAGACCCGCCGCGGCGGCCCGAGTGAGGAGCAGTCCCGTGAGGTGGCCGAGGCCGCGCGAGAGGCGGAGTGGACCGCGCCCAGCTTCGTGCGCGAGCTCTTTCTCGGGCGCTTCCGCCTGGACCTGATCCACCCGCACCCGACAGAGGCGCCGGAGGATCGGGCGAAGGCGGATGCCTACATCGCGAAGCTCGAGGCGTTCCTCCGCGACAATGTGGATGCGGACGAGATCGACCGCACCGGAGAACTCCCGGATCACGTGCTCCAGGGGCTCCGCGAACTCGGTGCCTTCGGGATGAAGATCCCGGAGGAGTATGGCGGCATCGGGCTCTCGCAGCTCGGCTACGGCCGTGCCATCCAGATGGTGACCAGCGTGGACGGTTCGCTCACGGCGCTGCTGTCGGCCCACCAGAGCATCGGCGTCCCGCAGCCGATCAAGATGTTCGGCACACCGGAGCAGAAGAAGAAGTGGCTGCCGCGGCTGGCGAAGGGTGCCATTTCCGCCTTCGCGCTCACGGAGCCGGAAGTGGGCTCCGACCCCGCGGCGATGACCACGACCGCCACTCCGACGGAGGATGGCGAGGCGTTCATCATCAACGGCGAGAAGCTCTGGTGCACCAACGGCACCATCGCCGAGCTCCTGGTGGTGATGGCCCGCACTCCGCCGAAGATCAAGAACGGCAAGGAGATCCCTCAGATCACCGCCTTCGTGGTGGAGGTGGACACGCCGGGCGTGGAGATCACGCACCGCTGTCACTTCATGGGGATCAGGGCCATTCAGAACGCGGTGATCCGCTTCGACAACGTCCGGGTCCCGCGTGAAAACGTGATCTGGGGCGAGGGACGCGGACTGAAGCTGGCGCTGATGACGCTGAACACCGGCCGCCTGACCCTCCCGATGAGCGCGACCGCCGGGATGAAGGCGTGCACGGAGATCTCGCGGAAGTGGGCGGCGGAGCGGGTGCAGTGGGGTGCTCCGGTCGGCAAGCACGAGGCGGTGGCGCAGATGCTCGGCAACATGGCCGCCAACGCCTTCGCGGTGGAAGCGATGGCCGAGCTCTCCTCGGCGCTCGCGGACCAGGCCCGGAACGACATCCGCCTGGAGGCGGCGATCGCCAAGCTCTGGACCACCGAGATCGGCTGGAAGACCATCGACGACTGCCTGCAGATCCGCGGCGGGCGCGGCTACGAGACCGCGGACTCTCTGAAGGCGCGCGGCGAGGCGCCCATCCCGCTGGAGCGCGTGATGCGCGACTTCCGCATCAACCGGATCTTCGAGGGCTCCTCCGAGATCATGCGCCTCTACATCGCGCGGGAGGCAGTGGATACCCATCTGGCCGTCGCGGGCGAGTTGATCAACCCGAAGGCGAGCGCCGCCGACAAGGCCGGGGCGATGGCGAAGGCCGGGAAGTTCTACGCCACCTGGCTTCCCAGGCAGCTGGTGGGTTGGAGCCGCAAGTCGGCTTACGGCGAGTTCGGGAAGCTCACCGGGCACCTGCAGTACATCGATCGCACCGCGCGACGCCTCGCCCGCAGCATGTTCTACGCGATGGGCCGCTACCAGGCGAAGATGGAGCGCAAGCAGGCGCTGCTCGGCCGCTTCGTGGACATCGGCGCGGAGCTGTACGCCATGGCCGCCGCATGTGTGCGCGCCCAGTCGATGAAGGACGGGCCGGACGGGAAGAAGGCGGTCCGCATGGCCGACGCCTTCTGCCGCAACTCCCGCATGCGGGTGGAGGCGATCTTCGACCGTCTCTTCGACAACGAGGACGACACCACCTACAGGCTCGCGCAGGAAGTACTTCGCGGTGAGCACGAGTGGCTCGAGCAGGGGATCATGGGCGTCCCGGAGGAGTGGGATTTCGCGCCGGCGCGCGCCTCAGCGGCGGCGGAGCGACAGCCCACCGGAGAGCGCGAGACCACGGAGGTCGGCGCCGGCGGTTGAGGAGCCCGGTGGGGTGGGGCGCGAGTCGCTCCACCTCACCTGTCTCTCCGAACGGACTCGAGCGACAGCCGAACACCGCAACTCGTTCTCGCTACACCCCACCGCCGCCCACCGCCCGCCCGCTCTCTGCCCCCCTGGCCCGCCGACCCCCCCGCCCGCCGACCCCCCCGCCCGCCGACCCCCCCCGCACTCCGCCGCCCCCGCACTCCGCCGTCCCCGCACTCCGCCGCCCCCGCCCTCTGCGCCCCCCGCCCTCTGCGCCCCCCGCCCCCGCACTCCGCCGCCCCCGCACGCCGCCCCCGCCCTCTGCGCCCCCCCCCGCCCTCTGCGCCCCCTGTACCATTCACGGAGCCGTTCGAGTAATGTGAACGGAGGAGGCATCCTCCGGCCACCTCTTCGGGAGTGCCAAATTGCCCCCGGTACCTTGAGCTACCTGGGGGGGACCTGCGCCCCGGAGAGGCGGTCGAGCGCACATCCAGTGGGGAGTTCGCGCTTCGAGCGCCAGTACAGGGGTGATGCTGCACTCGACCGGCCGGTCACCGCGACCGAGGGTATGCACATGGGCGCTTACGATTTCCTCGTCGGGATCGATTGGTCCACCCGAACGCACCAGGTATGTGTGCTCAACGCTGGTGGTTCGGTGCTCAAGGAGTTGGCGGTCGAGCACGAAGCTACTGCGATCCACGGCCTGGTTGAGTGGTTGCGGGCGCAAAGCGGCGGTCATCTCGATCACGTCGCAGTTGCCATCGAGATTCCGAGAGGGGCATTGGTTGAAAGCCTTCTCGAGCGCGGTCTCGATGTCTTCACGCTGAATCCCAAGCAGGTTGATCGGTTCCGTGACCGCCACAGCGTTGCCGGTGCCAAAGACGATCGGCGAGACGCGTATGTGCTGGCCGATGCTCTCCGAACCGATCTGCACAAGTTCCGGCAGGTAGCACTCGATCATCCGTTGGTCATTCAGATTCGCGAGGTGTCGCGGGCTGACGAGGACCTCCGAGAGGATCTGAACCGACTGACGAACCGTCTTCGCGAGCAGCTCCACCGGATCGCCCCCAACCTGCTGAAGCTGTCCTCAGCCGCGAATGAGCCCTGGTTCTGGGACCTCACGGGCCAGACCATCCGGCGCCCATCGCGACGCATCACGGGCGGCCAGGCGGAGAAGCTCCTACGGAAGCATCGAATCAGGCGGTTCACGTCTGAGCAGATCATGGATGTTCTGCGTCAGGAGCCGATGCATGTCGCACCTGGCGCCGCCGAAGCGGCTTGCTCGCACATCGCCCTGCTTCTCCCGCGACTGCAGGTGGCATACGATCAGCGGAAGCAGTGTGCGAAGCAGCTCGCTGCCCTCATGGAGCAGTTCTCGTCAGACGATGACGAGGACCATGGCCCCGGCCTGAACGACCTGAAGGTCTTACGCTCCCTCCCGGGAGTAGGGATCGGCGTCACCGCCGCCCTTCTTGCTGAAGCTGCACCTCTTCTGGCTGAACGAAACTATCACGCCCTTCGCGCGCTTTCCGGACTTGCGCCTGTTACGAAGCGAAGTGGCCGAAGCAAGGCGGTTCAGATGCGCTACGGCTGCAACACGCGCCTGCGAAACGCCTTCTATCATTGGGCACGAACCAGCATCCAGTGTGACGAAATCGCGATGCGCTATTACCGCGATCTTCGCAACCGAGGACACTCGCACGGACGAGCGCTGAGAAGTGTCGCCGACCGATGGCTTCGGATCGCGATGGCTATGCTTCGAGAGCATACCGCGTACGAAGTGAATCACCAGCGGCGGGTACATCCCGCCGCTGCATGACTACCGTTGACTAACGGTGGGGAGTCCCCCCCCGCCCTCTGCGCCCCCCCCCCGCCCTCTGCGCCCCCCGCCCTCTGCGCCCCCCCCCTCTGCGCCCCCCCCGTCATCTGACCCCCCCCGTCATCCTGAGCGCAGCGAAGGATCCCGCTGGGGCGCCTGCCTTGCTGCTGCGCCTCCCCACCGCGACGCACCGACCAGAAACCGGGCAGGATCCTTCGCTTCGCTCAGGAAGACGCCCGCTGGCCGCTGAGCATCACTCACCCCGCACCCCTACTCCCTTGCCTCTCCACCCCCATCGGGGCCATATTTAACTGTTGATCACAGAACCGTTTGCCGCGATTCGCATCCCTGCGCCGAGGCGCTAAGCTCATGCCTCGTGCGGGGATCGCGTTCCGTGCCCGCTCCGCCTTCGCGCCACGCACCCGGAATCGATGTCGTTCTGCCATCTCCACTGCCACTCCGAGTATTCTCTCCTCGACGGCGCCAACCGGGTCGGCGACCTCATCGCACGCGCGAAGGAGCTGGAGCAGCCGGCGCTCGCCCTCACCGATCACGGGGTGATGCACGGCGCCTGGATCTTCCAGGAGCAGGCGAGGAAGCAGGGGATCAAGCCGATCATCGGGATGGAGGCGTACGTCGCCCCCGGCAGCCGGCTGGAGCGAGGCCGAACGAAGGGCGAGAAAGGCTATTACCACCTGGTCCTCCTCGCGCGCGACGCGCAGGGGTACAGGAATCTCGCGAAGCTCTCCTCCGTCGGGTATACGGAAGGGTTCTACTTCAAGCCGCGCCTCGACCGCGAAGTTCTCGCGCGCCACGCAGAGGGGCTGATCGTCACCAGCGCCTGCCTGGCGGGCGAGGTCGCGCAACACCTGATGGAGGACCGCTGGGACCAGGCGCGCGAGGCCGCCGCCTGGTACGCCGAACTGTTCGATGGCCGCTACTTCCTTGAAGTTCAGGGCCACGACTCACCGGGTCAGGAAGAGCTCAACCGCCGGATCTTCACTCTGGGCGACGAGCTCGGCCTCCCCGTGGTCGCCACCAACGATGCGCACTTCCTCCGCGCAGAGGATCATGCCGCGCATGACGTGCTCCTCTGCATCGGTCTGGGCAAGGATCACTCCGATCCCAACCGGATGAAGTACGACGATGGCCTCTACTTCAAGAGCCATCAGGAGATGGCGGAACGTTTCCCCGGCCGCCCCGACGTGCTGGAGAACACGCTGCGCATCGCGGACGAGATCGACGTCCAGTTCGAGAAGCGCTATTACGTGCCGTCCTTCCCGCTCCCCGGGGAGGTCTCCACGGAGGCGGAGATGCTGCGCGCCTGGGTCTGGGAGGGTGCGCGCGAACGGTACGGCGACGACGATGGTGAGGTCCCGCAGGAGCTGAAGGATCGGATCGAGTACGAGCTCGGCGTCATCAGCAACCCGCGAGTGGACTACTCCGGCTACTTCCTGATCACCGCGGACTTCATCCGCTGGGCACGGGAGAACGGCATTCCGGTCGGTCCCGGCCGCGGCTCCGCCGCCGGCTCCATCGTGGCGTACTGCACCGGGATCACCGACATCTGCCCCATTCAGTTCGATCTCCTCTTCGAGCGCTTCCTGAACCCGGAACGCGTCTCCATGCCGGACATCGACGTGGACTTCTGCTTCGAGCGGCGCGGCGAGGTGATCGAGTACGTGCGGCAGAAGTACGGGCGGGACGCGGTGGGGATGATCATCACTTTCGGGACGATGAAGTCGCGCGCGGTGGTCAAGGACGTGGGGCGCACGCTCGGCTTTCTCCCCGCGGAGACGGACCGGCTGGCCAAGCTGATCCCCAACGGCCCCGCCTACTCGCTCACGGTGGAGGAGGCGGTCAAGCAGATCGCGGACGTGAAGGAGCTGTACGAGAAGGAGGAACGCTACCGCAGGCTGCTCGACTACTCGATGACGCTGGAAGGCCTCTCGCGCCACGCCAGCGTGCACGCGGCCGGCGTGGTGATCGCGCCCGGCCCGCTGGACGAGTACGTCCCCGTCTGCACCCAGAGCACCAGGGGCTCGGGCAACAGCGGAGACGAGCAGGTGATCGTCACCCAGTACGACATGAACTGCCTGGAACAGGCGGGCATGCTGAAGATGGACTTCCTGGGGCTGAAGACGCTCACCGTGATCCACGATGCGGTGGTCACGATCCGGGCTCGACACGGCGAGCTCCGCCACCCGGAGACGGGGCAGGTGTTCGGGCGCGCCGAGGAGATTCCGCTGGACGACGCGGGCGTGTACCGGATGCTCGCGCGCGGCGGCACCTCCGGCGTCTTCCAGTTCGAATCCGCGCTGGCGACCGAGAAGTTGCGGGCGATGAAGGCCGACCGGTTCGACGACCTGATCGCCACCAACGCGCTGATCCGCCCGGGCCCGCTGGACATGGGGATGGACCAGGTCTACATCCGCCGCAAGCTGGGGCAGGAGCAGGTCCGCTACCCCTTCACCGAGCTGGAGGAGGTGCTGGAGCCGACGTACGGCGTGATCGTCTACCAGGAGCAGGTGATGCGCATCGCGCAGATCCTCGCCGGCTTCTCGCTCGCCGAAGCCGACGTGCTCCGCAAGGCGGTGGGGAAGAAGGACTCCGAACTGATCCGCAAGGAGCTGGGCGGGTTCGTGGAGCGTGCCGTGGCGAAGGGGCACGACCACCGCGCCATCCAGGATCTCGCCGACCAGATCGAGGCGTTCGGCCGATACGGCTTCAACAAGTCGCACTCCGCCGCGTACGGCCTGCTCTCCTTCCAGACCGCGTGGCTCAAGGCGCACTACCCGGCCGAGTTCATGGCGGCGCTGATCTCCTCCGTGGTGGACAAGGCGGAGGACGTGGTGGCGTACATCGCCGACTGCCGTGAGCTGGGCAAGTTCCTGCCGGAGAAGTGCCCGAAGGGTCTGGAGGTGCTGCCGCCGCACGTCAACGAGTCGAACCTGAAGTTCACCGTGGTGGGCGAGGGGGTCGGCGCCGATCCGCTTCGGGCTGGGCGCCATCCGCGGGGTGGGCGAGGGCGCGGTGCGCTCCATCATCGCCGCGCGGGAGGCGGAGGGCCCGTTCGCCTCCATGTTCGACCTGCTCACCCGCATCGATCTGCGGCTGTGCAACAAGCGGGTGCTGGAGGCGCTGATCTGCGCCGGCGCCCTGGACGGTTTCGCCAGCGACGGCGGGCGCGCGCAGCTGCTCGCCGGCGCTGGACGCCTGCTTCGCCGCAGCGCAGGACGTGCAGCGCGAGCGCGAGAGCCAGCAGGGCGGCCTGTTCGACATGATGCAGGCGGACGGCGGGAGCAACGCCGTGATCCAGGAGCCGGTGCTTCCGTCCGTTCTCGCCTGGACGGAATCGGAGCGGCTGCAGCGGGAAAAGGAGATGCTCGGATTCTTCATCTCCGGTCACCCACTGGACAAGTACCGCGAGGAGATGACACTGTTCGATGGCGTGAACACCTCCAACCTCAAGGAGCACCGCGACCAGAAGGTGGAGGTGGCCTGCGTGGTCACCGAGGTGGCGCGTCAGATCTCCAAGCGCGACGGCGCCGAGTGGGGGCGCATCACGGTGGAGGACTTCCACGGCACCGCCACCGTGCTCGCCTTCGGCGACGCCTGGGCCAACAACCGGGAGTCGCTGGTGAAGGATGCGCCGGTGCTGCTCCGCGGCGGCGTTTCCGGCCGCGAGCGCGACGAGGAGGACCCGCCCATCTTCCTCGACGGCGTGGTTTCGCTGGATGCCGTTCGCGAAGGCGGGCAGATCGGGCTCTGCATCGAGCTGGGCTCCGGCGGTTGCGATGCGGCGCGCCTCGACGCCGCGAAGAAGCTGTTCGTCGGGCATCCGGGGAACGCCCCGGTGATCGTGCTCTGGCGCAACGGCGGCAGCGGCTCCGGGGAGGACTCTCCGCGCCTCCGCTCCCGCACCCTCCGCATCACCCCGCGCGCCGAGCTGGTCGCGGAGTTGCGCGAGCAGTTGGGCGAGGACGCGGTGAAGCTGGTGAAGGCGTGAACGGCGGGTTTTAGCTTTTGGTTTTTGGTTTCTAGTTTTTGGTTTTTGGTTTTTGGCGTTTGGCCTCTGGGTTTTGGTGCATCCGCGAAGAATCGTTTTGTGATGTTCGGAGGAGGCCGGCCCGTCCGACAGGGCTAAGGTGAAGGCGAGGGGAATCTTCCCTGAATGCCGATGCTGATTCCCGGCCCCTGAATCCCGAATCCTGAATCCCGAATCCTGATCCCCCATGCCCACGCTCGCACACCTCGACTTCGAGAAGGCCATCGCGGAGGTCGAGCAGCAGATCGATCGGCTGCAGGGGCTCGCGCGGGAGCGCGGGCTGGATGTCAGCGCGGAATTGCAGTCGCTGGAGCGCAAGCTCAAGTCGCTGAAGCGCGACGTGTTCCGCAACCTCACTCCGATCGAGCGGGTGCAGGTGGCGCGGCACCCGCGACGGCCGTATACGCTCGACTACCTGGAGCTGATCTTCACCGACTTCACCGAGCTCCACGGTGATCGGCTCTACCGCGACGATGCCTCCATCGTCGGCGGCTGGGCGCGGCTGAGCGGGGAGACGGTGATGGTGATCGGGCACCAGAAGGGGCGCGACATGAAGGAGAACCTGCTGCGCAACTTCGGGATGCCGCACCCGGAGGGGTACCGCAAGGCGCTGCGGCTGATGCACCTGGCGGAGAAGTTCGGCCGTCCGGTGGTCTGTCTGATCGACACGCCGGGTGCCTACCCGGGGCTGGGCGCGGAGGAGCGCGGGCAGGCGGAGGCGATCGCCCGCAACCTGCGCGAGATGGCGGCGCTGCGTGTGCCCTCCGTCGCCGTGGTGATCGGCGAGGGTGGCTCCGGCGGAGCGCTGGCGATCGGGGTGGCGGACCGCGTACTGATGCTGGAGAACAGCGTCTACTCGGTGATCTCGCCGGAGGGGTGCGCCGCCATCCTCTGGAAGTCGGGGTCGGAGCGTGAAAAGGCGGCGACCGCGCTGAAGCTCACGGCGCAGGACCTGTTCGGGCTGGAGGTGATCGACGAGGTGATCCCGGAGCCGGCGGGTGGCGCGCACTCGGCCTGGGATGAAACCGCCTCGGCGGTGCAGGAGGCCATCGTCCGTCACCTCGGCGAGCTGCGGGAGCTCGGCGTCGACGAGCTGCGCTCCCGCCGCTGGGAGAAGTTCATGGCGATGGGCGAATGGCGCATCGCCGGTTGAGAAGGATCGGAACCACCTCGAACGGGGCCGCCCCTCTCGGTGGCGTGCCCCTTCTGAGATAGATGAAGGGACCAGATGCTGGATCTTCCTGTCATTCAGCCGGAGCGGTCGCTCGATGGTCAGCCCGAGATCGCGGAAGTCGCGTTCAAGGGGAACCGTCGCGACTACTTTCTCTGTGACGAGCCGGGTCTGAAGGTGGGCGAGTACGTGGTGGTGGACATGGAGCGCGGCCAGGACCTTGGCCGAATCCGAACCGTTGGCGGCGTGGCGGCTCGCAAGTGCAGCAGCTGCGGGCCGGACGGCACGGCGGTCACCCCCGAGCGACGCATCCGGCGCCGCGCCTCCGACGAGGAGGTGCAGCGGGTGATGGTGCTGCGCGCGGACGAGGAGCGGGTGCGGCGACAGGCGCGTGCACTGGTGGAACGGCACGGCCTGAAGATGAAGGTTACGGAATGCGAGTGGCAGTGGGACCGCAACAAGCTGACGCTCTATTTCACTGCCGAGCGCCGGGTTGATTTCCGGCAGCTGGTCCGCGATCTCGCGCGCACCTTCCGCACGCGCATCGAGTTGAAGCAGATCGGGGTGCGCGACGAGGCCGCGCTGCTCGGGGGCGTGGGGCGGTGCGGTCGCGAGCTCTGCTGCTCCACCTGGCTGCGCGAGATCAAACCGATCTCACTGCAGCTCGCCAAGGACCAGAACCTGTCCCTGAACCCGGCGCAGATCTCCGGCACCTGTGGGCGCCTGATGTGTTGCCTGACCTATGAGCACGACGCCTACCTGCAGGCCCGCAAGCGCTTCCCGCGTGAGGGCCGGATGGTGCGCACGCCGCTCGGTCAGGAGAAGGTGATCGGGATCGACATCTTCCGCGATCAGGTGACATTGCTCGACGAGGCGCGGCAGCGCCGGGTGGTATCGCTGGCGGAGCTGCGGCAGGAGACGGCGGAGGCGCAACGTGTCACTGGAGCAGCGGCGGGAACCCCGCCGGAGCCCCGTGCGCCCACGCCCAACGAGGCCGTCACGCCGGCCGAGCCGATGAACGATCCCGCGCGGCGCCGCCGCCGCGGCAAGCGCCCGCCGCGCAACGCGACCGGGCAGGAGAACTGATGTCACGAGCGGAGGGCGGGACGGTGTCCGGAGACGGTTTCTATATCACGACGGCGATCGATTACGCCAACGGCGACCCGCACCTCGGGCACGCCTTCGAAAAGATCGGTGCGGACGCGATCGCGCGGTACCGACGCCTGCGCGGGGACAGCGTCCGCTTCCTGATGGGGATGGACGAGCACGGGCAGAAGGTGGCGCAGGCCGCCGCCACGCGCGGTGTGGAGCCGCAGCAGCTGGTGGACGACGTCGCGGATACCTTCCGCACCACCTGGGAGCGGCTCGGCATCTCCAACGACCAGTTCATCCGCACCACCGACGAGAATCACCGCCGGGGCGTGCGAGCGTTCATCGAGCGCATCTTCGCCCGCAACCCGGACGACTTCTACGAGCGGACGTACGAGGGGTGGTACTGTGTCGGGTGCGAGCTCTTCAAGCGCGAGGCCGAGATCGAGGACGGGCGCTGCGTCCTGCACCCCACGCGGGACCTGGAGTGGACGGAGGAGCGTAACTGGTTCTTTCGTCTCAGCCGCTACGAGCCCTTCCTGCGCGAGCACTTCGACCGCCACCCGGAGTTCCTGCTCCCGGAGAGCCGCCGCAACGAGATCCTCGCGCTGCTGGACGGGGGGCTGGAGGACATCTCCGTCACCCGCTCGAGGCTGAACTGGGCCATCCCCTTCCCCCGCCCCACCAGCACCGGCGAGACGCAGGGGACCTGGGTCTGGTTCGACGCGCTCCCCAACTATCTGACCGCCACCGGGTACCCGGATGCGGGCTACGAGAAGACATGGCCCGCGAGCCTGCACGTGATCGGCAAGGACATCACGCGGCTGCACTGCGTGATCTGGCCGGCGATGCTGGAAGCCGCCGGTCTCCCGCTCCCCGAGGCGGTGTGGGCCCACGGCTTCGTGAGCTTCGGCGGGGAGCGCTTCAGCAAGTCGGCCGGAGTGCGACTGGACCTCGGCGAGGCGATCGAACGGCACGGCGCCGACGCCTTTCGCTACTTCCTGCTGCGTGAGGTGCCCTGGGACGGCGACGGCGGCTTCACCTACGAGCGCTTCGACGAGCGGTACACGGCGGAGCTCGCCAACGACCTGGGCAACCTCGCCAACCGGTCGCTTGCGATGCTGGCGAAGTACAGGAACGGCCTCACACCGGCGGCGTCGCGGACCGAGCTGGACCGCTTCACCGACGATGCTGTGGCGCGGTACCGCGAGCGCATGGACCGCCTGCTCCTTCACGAGGGTGCCGCCGCGGCGTTCTCGATGATCTCCGAGGCCAACGGTTTCATCGTCCAGCACGCCCCGTGGAAGCTGGCGAAGGATCCCGAGCGCGCCACCGAACTGGACGGGGTGCTCGCCTCGCTGGTGCGGGTGCTGGCGGTCTCGGCCATCGTGCTCTCCCCGTTCATGCCCGGGAAGATGGCGACCCTCTGGGAGCGGCTGGGAGGCGGATCGGCGATGCCCCTGCTGGACGCGCTCCCGGCACTCGACCCCGCCGGGTGGACCGCCGAGCAGGGGGAGGTGCTCTTCCCCCGGCCGGAACTTGCGCAGCAGGAGCGTAGCACCCCAGGTTGAGGCCGACAGCACCGGCGGAGGCCATCCCCCCGCTTGACAGTCCCACGATGTGCGGGTATCATTGCCACTCCCGTTACATCGACTGGCAACCCTTGAAGTGTCCGGGTAGCACCTGGATTGCTTCCACCCATTCTTCCATCCGGTAAGCGACGGTCATGGCAAGATCCAAGTGGACGCTGATGCTCATCCCGCATGAGAACCAGCGGGTGAGATCGATTCAGGTCTCCAGCGTAGGCGTCCGAGTCGGGCTCTCGATCCTCCTCGTTCTCGCTCTCCTCACAGGCACCTTCAGCATCGGCTTCTTCGTGAAGCAGGGTCACGAGATGCGCGCCGAGCGGCTCGCACGTGAGAACCTGCTCCTCGCAGCCGAGGTAGAGGGCATCCTCGGGGAGATGCAGACGCTCTCCCAGCAGATCGAGGATCTCACCGCGAAGGATGAGAAGTACCGTACCATCGCCGGACTCCAGCCGATCGACGAGGATGTGCGGCGGGTGGGGATCGGCGGGCCGGGCACGGCGAGCCTGGAGTCGATGCCTGTATACCAGCTGAATGCCGAGATGGGCGAGCGTGTGTTCGCGGCCAGCTACGATCTGGAAACGCTGGTGCGGCGTGCTTCCCTGCTGCGAGGCAGCATGGATGAGGCGATCCTCACGCTGGAAGCGAACACCGAGCGCCTCGAAGCGACCCCCTCGATCTCGCCGTCCAGCGGCCACCTCTCGTCGCTCTTCTCCACCAACCGTCGCCATCCGGTGCTGCGGATCACCCGTCCGCACAACGGCATCGACATCGCCGCACCCGTGGGCGAGCCGATCCTGGCGCCTGCGAAGGGACGGGTCATCTTCTCCGGCAACCGCACGGGGGGGTACGGTCTCACGGTGGAGATCGATCACGGCTACGGCTATGTGACGCGCTTTGCTCACGCCTCCCGCCTCCTGGTTCGCAATGGCGAGACGGTGGAGCGCGGACAGGTGATTGCCGAGGTGGGGGCAACGGGTCTGGTCAGCGGGCCGCACCTGCACTACGAGGTGGAGGTGAACGGCCGCGCGGTGGATCCGCTGAACTTCATCATCGCCGACGCGGTCCCGGATTGAGCCGGGACCCCCGAGGCGCCGGAGGTGTTACACGTGGGGAGCGCCAACCGGCGCTCCTCTCTCGTTTGGAGAACCCTCCGCGCCGGGATCCGTCCGGTACCCGGCGCGCGACCCAGCAAAGCGTTCCCGATTGATGCTCCTTCCCCTGCTCCTCGCCACGATCGCGGCCGGTGATTCCATCGTGCGTCCGCCGCTGGTGGAGAACGGTCTCAGCGCACAGGGCGCCGCGCTCGCCGTGCACCGCCAGCCGAGCGTCCCCCTGGTCGCGCTGCGCCTCGCACTGGTTGCCAGCGATCCGGCGGGTTACGCGGGGGCCGGTCACCTGTATCAGCACGTGGTTCATGGTGCGCTGCAGCAGCGGGCCGCCGAAGTGGGTGCCCGTGTGCTGCTGGAGCGGAGCGCCGACGCGGTGGTGTTCACCATCACCGGACCGTCGGGCGAGCTCCCCTTCATGGCGGGAGTTCTCCGGGAGATCCTGCGTCCCGCTCCGGCCAGCGACGTGCCCCTGCTGCGGGTGAGCCGCGAGCTGGCGGAGGAGCGGCTGGCGGAATGGGAGACGGCGGAGCGGCACGTGCGCTCGGTCCTCCGGCTGCGCCTGTTCCCCGCCGACGTTTCGGCGGCTGGCACCGAGCCGTCGGCCCTGAGGCTGGCGGAGGGGGACAGCTGGCGGCAGGCGTGGCTGCGCATGTACCGCCCGGATCGTGTCTCCATCACCGCCGTGGGAGATGTGACGATGGAGCAGGTGAGTGCCGCATTCGGCGAACTTCCGGCGGCGGCGGAGCCGCGTGGGTTCCGCCTCCTTCGCGACACCGTCTCCACGGTGCCGCTCGCCCCGGCGGAGGCGACGCGCGCATGGCTCGGCGCCGCCTACTCGGCCGGGGAGATGGACCCCGCAGTGCTCAGCGTCGTCACGCGCATCGCCAGCGATCATCTGCGCCAGCGGCTCCCCGGCGCGGGCGTCACCGCCGAGCACTGGTGGACGCACCACGGCCAGGCGCTGGCGCTGATCGCCACCGTACCCGGGAATCAGCTTCCCGAGGCGCAGCGCGCCATTGGAACCATCGTCTCGGGCGCGGCGCGAGCGGTCACCGCCGAGCAGGTGACCGCAGCTGCGCGCGCCATCCGGCGCGAACTCCTCTTCTACTCTCGCACCCCGGACCGGATGGCGGGGGTGGTCGGCCAGTTTTCCGATCGCACCGGCAACGCCGACGAGGCCCAGCTCTTCTACGACCGGCTGGGTGGCGTGACCCTGCGTGAGGTGCGTGATGCGCTCTCGTCGCTGCAGCAACGCACCCCGGCACGCATCGACATACCCCCGCAGCGGCTGATGAGGCGATGATGGACGGCACCGCAATCCGGACGATGTCGCGCACCGTCGCCGGCCGCAGCGCCTGGTTGGGCGCGGGAGCGGCCCTGGCGCTGGCCCTCGCGGCCCCGCTCGCTTCCCAGGAGCGGATCGTCGTCTTCCCGGAGCCCGGCTCGCCGGTGATCGCCACGGAGATCCTGGTGGTGGCCGGCCCGGCCAACGAACCGGCCGATCGGGCCGGGCTCGCCCACCTGGCCGCACGGGCCATCACCGAGCCCATCCGGCCGGTGCTCGACTCGCTCGGCGCGCACCTCACCTTGCAGGTGCAGAAGGATGCGATCTCCTTCGGTGTGATCGCCGCGCCGGACGTCTGGGAGGAGGCCACCCGCGTGCTGATGGTCGCGCTTTTCCGCGATCCTCCGGCCGGTTCCGTGGTGCAGCAGCAGCGCGCAGCCATCCGAGCCGAACTCGTCGGTCGCCAGACCAACCCGGCGGACGCCATGGCGCGGGAGGCCGATCGCGCCTTCTTCGGCAGCGCGCACCCCTGGGGAAGGCCCGCGGTCGGAACGATCCGCACCGTGGAGCGACTCGTCCTGAGTGAGGTTGCCGAGTTCCTGCGGTCGTACATCACCTCGGATCGCGCCATCGCGGTGATCGTGGGGCCGGTGGACCCGGAACAGGCGCGGCGTCACATGTCCGACTACATGCTGGGCAGGGGTCCGCTCCCGCTGGATGCGCCGCCCGCGGTGACCTCGCGGCGCCCGGTCCGCGTGGACTACAACTCCATCACCACCTGGATCAGCGCGAGCTACGCCTTCCCCCCGGGCGCGGACGAGGAGGCGATCCGACTTCTCGCGCACCTGACGCTGGAGGCGCTGACCAGCGGTGCGGACCGGCACCTGGTCTATAACGCCTCGGCGGAGGTGCTGCCGCGGGCCGGAGGGGGAGAGCTGCGCTTCCAGCTGGTGGCGCCGCCGCGGGCCGCGGATCGGCTGGGAGCGCGCATCCACGAGACCGTCACGCAGCTCGCCACCACGCCGGTACCGGACGACGTCTGGTCGCGTCGGCTGCGCCGTTACCGCGGGGAGCGTCTGCAGGCGCTCGCTTCGCCCGACGCTCGCGCCAACGAGGTCGCCCGCAGGCTGCTGGCCTCCGCTGGCGCCGCGTGGCTCCTCCCGGACCTGGACGCCCTGACGCTGGAAAGGCTCGCCGACGCATACCGCGCGCTCGGCGAGCCCTCGCTCGTCTTCCTCGGCCCTTCGCTGGACTGACGCCGGATTCACCGGCCACTGCTTCGGGAGACGCCATGCTCTGGGTGCTGCTGTACTATCTGCTGGAGCTGCTCAAGTGGCTGGTGATCGCCCGCGCCCTGATGAGCTGGTTCGTCAGCCCCAATTCCAGGCATCCGGCCGCCGAGATGCTCCGGCGCATCACCGATCCGATCCTGCGCCCGCTCTCCGAGATGCTCCCGGCGATGGGTGGAGTGGACCTCTCACCGCTGCTCGCCTTCTTCGCGATCCACCTCCTGCAGATGATGATCGTCCGGCTCGCCTGAGCCGGACGCCGGTTTCGCTCAGAAACGTACCTGCGGCACCTCCTCGGCGCCCGCCGGTGCCTGGTATGGCTCCTTTCTCGGCGCGCCGATCAGCCGCGCCGTCATCGCCTGCGGGAACTGCCTCACGTAAGTGTTGTACTCCCGCACCGACTGGTTGTAATCCTGCCGCGCCACCGCGATCCGGTTCTCGCTCTCCGCCAGCTGATCCTGCAGAGCCTGAAAGCTCTGTGTCGCACGCAGCTGCGGATAGGCCTCGACGGCAACGTTGATGAACGTGCCGATCTCCCGTGTCATCGCTGCGTCCGCCGCGGAGATCCGCTGCACGTCCCCCTGCTGGACCGCCTCGTCCACCTGCGCCTGGGCCCGTTGCAACCCGGCCCGCGCCTGCGCCACCTCGGTAAAGGTACCGCGCTCGAACTCTGCCGCACCCTGCACCGTCGCGACCAGGTTCGGGATCAGTTGATTGCGAGCGGTGAGCTGCACCCCCACGTTCGACTTGAGCTCCTCCGTTCGCTCGTCCAGAGCCTGGATCCGGTTGTACCCGCACCCGGTCATCGAAACGCACAGCACGAGCGCGAAAAGCGGAAGATGGTACCGCATCGACTGTTCTCCTGAGAGCTGAGTGGATTCTGCCGGCGCGGGGAAGGTACTAACCGGGCGGACCGAGGGGAATGGGGGAGCCGCAGACGCAGCAATCCAGTCGCACGAAACAGCGGAGCCGGCGATGGCCGGGACCACCGCCGGCTCTGCCGGAGGAATCTGCCGGCCCTCCGCCGAGCTGCCTTAGACGGGGATCCGCAGCACCTGTCCTGCGCGGATCGTGGTGCCCCTCCCCATGTCGTTGGCTCGCTGAATGGCCGGCACCGTCGTGCCGTGGCGGCGCGCGATCACCGAGAGCGATTCGCCGGAACGCACCCGGTGCTGCCGCGGCACCGCGCGTGCGGCCGCTGTGGCGCGCGCGGGAGTCACGGGGCGCGCCGCAGCGGCTGCGAGGCGCGCGTCCACCTGTGCCTCGGCGAACCCGCTGGCGAACCGCTCCGTGCGGCCTTCCGGAATCCGAACCTCGTAAGGCGACCCCGGAGGCGTCATCGCCCGGATCAGGTGCGGGTTCAGCTTTTCGATCGCGTCCGACTCCACTCCCACGGCGCGGGCCACCACCGCGAGCGAGGTGCTCCCGGGGACCTCCACCACCTCCGAGGTCACCGGCAGCCACCGCTCCACCGCGTCCAGCCCGTACTTCGCCGGCTCCTTGCCGATCAGGGCCGCTGCGAACATCAGCGGAATGTACTCGCGCGTCTCCGCGGGAAGACGGCTGCGGATCTTCCAGAAATCCGCCTCCTCACCGCGCGCCGAGCCGGTCTCCTCGCGCATGATGCGCGCAACCCTGCCTTCGCCCGTGTTGTAGGCGGCGGTGGCCAGGTTCCAGGAGCCGAACATGTTGTGGAGGTCCTGCAGATAGCGGAGCGCCGCATCGGTGCTCTTCTCCGGATCACGCCTCTCGTCCACGTACGAGTCGATGCGAAGGCCGTACCGGCGACCCGTGTCCGCGATGAACTGCCAGAGGCCCACGGCCTGTGCCTTGGAGCGCGCGGTCGGGTTGAACCCCGATTCGATCATGGAGAGGTACAGCAGATCCTCGGGCATGCCGCGCTCACGCAGCTTGCCGCGGATCATCCCTTCATAGCGCCCCGACCGCTTCAGGTAGAGCGCCATCCGGTCCTGCTGCTTGTGCTCGAAGAGGTTTACGAAGCGGGCGACAGACTCGTTCCAGACGACGGGGATGTCCCAGCGGGTCCCCTGCTCCTCCACCACCTCAGCGGGTGCCGCCGCGATCGCTTCGCGAAGCGTAACCCGGCCCTGCGTGGCGAGACCGACACCGAGGAGCGCCCCCAGTGCAACCGCGGTGGGCACCGCGAACCGTAACTCCATGCCGACCTCCATGGTGGGACCATGAACCAGGGCGCGGGGCGGCCCGCGGGCGTGCCACCGACACCTTCACCGGCGAACGGAATTCTTGATGGTAGAACCAGAAGCTTGTCTAAAGCTAATCACATCATCCAGATAGGAGAAGCCCCGCGCAAATTCCGGGAAACGTCAGTCGCGGCGGCGGGGGGGGATCGCACGCACCAGAGAGGCGATACCGAGCCAGAAGAGGAGGAAGGCGACGGGCCAGGCAAGTAGCTGAGGGCGCAGAAAACCGACCAGTGCGAGCAACAGGACGAGCGCGGCGATGGCGGCGATCCACCCGCTGTCCTCTCGCCCCACGTTCCGCTCCCCGACCATGGCACGGGCGAGAACGGAGCCCGCGCGTGCGAAGCGGGAGACGATGCGGCTGAACCAGCTCCCGGAGGGCGCCCGCCGCCGGGCGTCGCGTGCGGCGGTGAGGTCGTAAACCGCATCTTCCTCGGGCTCCTTGAGCACGGGCTGCCGCTGCATCGTCAGGTGTCCGGTGGACCGCCCGCCATGGCGCTCGAGCACGATCTCCTCGGAGGAGTTCAGGTCCTCCAGGAAGATCGCCTCCATCTCGGCGCCGAGCTGCCGGTCGAGGATGGCGAGGTCGAGCTCCCAGTTCCCCAACAGGCTCGCCAGGTTCAGATTGCTGGACCCGATGCGCGACCAGACTCCGTCGGCCACCGAAGTCTTGGCATGGATCATCGGCCCCTCCCATTCGAAGAGCCGCACGCCCGCCTCCAGCAGGGGGCGGTACCCGGCTCGAGAGAAGCCTCCCACGATGGGCCAGTTGTTGAAGGCCGGAACGAGGATGCGGACATCCACTCCGTCGCGCGCCGCGGCGGCGAGCGCCTCGGTCATCGCCGGTGGGGTCACGAAGTAGGGATCGGTGATCCAGAGGGAGCGCTCCACACCGACGGCTACGAACTGCGAGAGCCGGTAGATACGCGACTTTCCCGGCTCGCCCTCCACCACGCGTACCGCGACGTCCCCGCTGCGGGGGACTTCCTGGGAGTCGGGGATCTCCTCGGGGGGGAGGGTCGGGCCGGCCGCGCTCCAGCTACGCGCGAACGCGCCGTCGATCAGCGCCGCGGCGGGCCCCCGCACCTCGACGCCCATGTCGCGCCACGGCGGCACACCGGCGGCCGGGTCGCCCGCCCATTCGTCACCGATGCACATCCCACCGACCGATGCGTACAGTCCGTCCACGCACACCACCTTGCGGTGATCGCGGCGCAGCCCGTTCAGCGGGTCGCTGAGGCTCGGCGGAGCGAACGCGCGCACCTCCGCGCCGATCTGGCGCAGCGGCTTCCAGAAGCGAGCCGGCGTTGCCCAGCACCCGAGCCAGTCGTGGAGCACCCGAACGCGGATCCCCGCGCGGGCGCGCTCGATCAGAACATCGCGGAATCGCCGCCCGGTGCGGTCGTCCCGGATGATGTAGTTCTCCAGATGGATCCAGCGCTCCGCGCCCTGGAACGCTGCGATCCAGGCATCGAAGGCCGCCGGGCCATCCACCAGCAGGCGAGCGGAATTGCCGCGTACCAGCGTCGCGTCCGACGCGCGGATCATGGCCCGCTCGGCCTGACGGGCCAGGGCACGAGCCACCATCAGCGGCGGCGTTCGCCGACGCTCCCGTCCGGAGATCATCCCGCCCGGTCGTTCAGCGGGGGTGTGCGGGGCGCTCAAGCGTTTCTGGATCCGGTGCGAGGAGACCGAAGGATTGCGGCGCTCATGTGGCCAGGACCTGGTCGAGCACGCTCTCCGTCTGCACGGCATATCCCCCGCCGAAGAGGTTCACGTGCACCAGGAGATAATAGAGCTGGTATACACCGCGCCGCACCTCCTCGTACCCCGGAGCGAGCGGAAGGGCCTCCAGATACGCCTCCCGCGCCAGGATCGTGAGCCCGCCGAACAGGTCCGCCATCGCCAGGTCCACCTCTCGGTGCCCATGATGGAAGGATGGATCGATGAGGGCGGTGCGGCCGTCCGCGAGCGGGATCACATTGCCACCCCAGAGGTCGCCGTGCAGCGGCGCGGGTCCCTCCTCCTCAGCCACCTCGAGCATCGAAGGGAGGCGGTCCAGCAGCGCCTCCCATCTGTCACGCGTCCCGCCTCCTCCCCACCCACACCGCTCCAGTTGCGGGATCAACCGCCGACGTGCCCAGAAGTCTGCCCAGCTCTCGCAGCGGGCGTTGTCCTGCGGCAGCGATCCGATGAAGCCATCCTGCCGATCACCCCATCCGTCGCCGCGGTGTCCGTGAAGTCTCGCGAGCCCGGTACCGAGACCGCGGGCCTGCTCCCATCCCGCCTTTCCCGTCTCCAGCCATTCCAGCACCAGCCACCGGAACGCGGCGCCTTCTTGATCTCCGAGCGCCAGCACTTCGGGGATCTTCAGATCGTCGCCGGCACCCGACCTGAGCTCACGCAGGCCGTGCGCCTCGCTGCGGAAGAGCCCCGCGGGCGAGTCCGCTCCGAACTTCAGGAAAACCGGTCCAGCACGCGTTTCAAGCCGTGCCGCCCGGGAGATGCACCCACCGCTCACCGCGCTTACGTCGGTGATGTTACCGAACTCCGCCTCCAGCCCGTCGAGCAGTGGCTGCGGGAGCCTCACCCCGCCCGCTCCATCTCGTCGAGGAGGTGGTCCAGAAGCGCCTCACACGAGCGGTGAACCAGGTCGTGGACACGCTCGAAGCCATGATCGCCACCGTAGTAGGGGTCCGGCACGTCGTAGTGCTCCGGCTCCGGGTCCCACTCCCTCAGCCGGTGCACCCGGGCCTCCCCACGCGCCGCAGATCGCAGGGCGTTCACCTCGGCCAGGTTGTCCGCGTCCATTGCGATCACCATGTCGAACTCCCGCAGATCGGACGCGGTCAGCTGCCGGCTGCGGCCGATCACCTCGACGCCCCGTCCGAGTGCGGTGGCGACGCTGCGGCGGTCCGGCGGGCTGCCGGCATGGTACCCCGAGGTCCCCGCGGAGTCGATTTCGAAGCGATGCTCCACGCCCCGCTCACGCACAAGGTGCCGGAACACCGATTCCGCCAGCGGGGAGCGGCAGATGTTACCCAGGCAGACGAAGAGGATCCGGAACGGTCGGTCGGATGGGTGAGGCATCGGCTCTCATGGTCCGCGGGGCGGGGTCGCCGGCCGGAGCACCAGCGCCGGCCAGCAGTCTTTCCGGGACCGGCGGGGGCACACAGCATGCCAGATGCGCCGGCGGCCGCCAGGTAGCTACCGGCGGCCGAATCCAGCGCCTGTGGATCTGACGGGAACCGCCGGCACCACGCGGGCCGTAGGCCGGCCGCCGCGATCAGGCGTGGTCCAGCTCCCCCGGCTCGTTGGGAATTCCATGCCGGGCCAGCGCCGCGCGCGGAGGAACGGGTGCCTTCATGAGATGCCGGACCAGCACACGGGCCCGCTTCCACTCGCGCTCGCTCCACTCCTCGGCCCAGGCCTCGTCAGTTTCGCGGATGTACATCAACCGGCAGATCCGGTCGTCGAGTGAGCGCGGCCCGATGAGGACCCGGGCGATGGGACGCTCAGCGATCATCTGCTCGTCTCCTGGCGTACCGGGTGGAGGAGGGCTCCACCCTGTTCGGGAGAGGGTGCCGGCCGGAACGGGAGAGAGCCCGGCCCGATACCCGTCGGATTACTTCGACTGACTGGTCGACCGATCGCGGCCCGCGGGAGCCCCGGCTTCGTCGGCCAGATCGTACTCCGCGGACGCATCTTCGATGATCCGCTCAGCCGCACGGACACAGCCGGACGCCACTGCGGCCGTGCAGACCAGAGGGATGTACCGACTCCAGTTCCTGCCATCGAGCTCCGGCTCCTCCAGCCGCCGGATCGGCCCACCGAAGTGGCAGCTTCGACAGTGTCCGTACCCCTCCAGGCGCTCGTTCAGCACGGCGAGCAGTCGCTCCGGGGTCACCACACGCCGGCGCGGCGGCCGGGGTCCGGGCGAATCTGTAGGTGCCGCCATGCAACGTTCTGAAAAGGTCTGGTCGAGTGGTATGCGTTCCAACATGCGCCGCCCGCCGGGGTTGCGCAAGGTTTTTTTCGAATTAACCGCGCTGCGTCCGCATGGGGGTGCACCCGTATGCTCCACGGGTGGGCGGTGGTGGGCTGGTTAGGCGGCAGGCGGCTATGGAGTCGAAGGCCGCCGAATCGACCATCCGGGCAATCAGGGGTGCGGCGGGCAGTCGTCCTCTGCGTCTGCCTGGAACAGCGTCGTGGTGAGGTAGCGGGAACCTCCATCGGGGGCGATACATGCGACGCGTTTGCCCGGCCCCAGCCCCCGCGCGACCTCGAGCGCGGCCCACGCGATGGCACCGCTGCTCATCCCGACGAACAGCCCCTCCTCGCGCGCCATCCGGCGAGCGATGGGAAAGGCGTCCTCTTCCCACGCCTTTACGACACGGTCCACGATGGAGCGATCCAGGTTCAGGGGGATGAAGCCGGGTCCCATTCCCTGGAACCGGTGGTGCCCGCGCGGCTCTCCGTGCAGAACGGCCGAGCGGCCGGGCTCCACCGCGATCACCTGAACACCCGGGTTCCGCTCCTTCAGCAAGCGGCCGACGCCCGAGATGGTTCCCCCCGTGCCGGAGCCGTAAACGAAGGCATCGATCCGCCCCTCCATCCCCTCCCAGATCTCCGGGCCCGTGGTACGGAAGTGGATTGCCGGGTTGGCCGGGTTCTCGAACTGGTTGGGCATGAACGCACCGGTCTCATCGCGGATCCGTTCCGCCTCCTCGATGGCGGCGAGCATCCGGCGCTCGGGATCCGTGAGTACGAGATCGGCGCCGTACGCGCGGAGGGTCGCCCTGCGCTCCTCGCTCATCGAGGCGGGGAGGCAGAGGACCAGGCGGTATCCGCGCGCCGAGGCCACCTGGGCTAGACCGATCCCGGTGTTGCCGGAGGTCGGCTCCACGATGGTCCCTCCCGGGCGTAGCAACCCGCGCTCCTCCGCGTCGGTGATCATGGCCAGCGCGGTTCGGTCCTTGATGGAGCCGCCGGGGTTCATCCCCTCCACCTTTACCCACACCTCGGCCATCTCCGCCTCCACGATCCGTTCCAGCCGGACCAGGGGGGTACGGCCGATGAAGGCATCGATCAAGCTGCCTCGTCGCTGTTCGCGCCCGGGAGCTCCAGCTCCCACTGGATCGGGATGTCGGATGCGAAGGAAGCCGCCACCGAGCAGTACTTCTCGAAGGAGAGGGCGATGGCGCGTTCCACGTGGGGTCGCTCGGAGTCGGTGTCCACATGGAAGCGGAGCCGCACCTGCGTGAGGCGCCGGGGGGTATCCGCAGCCCGGGAAAAATCCACCACCACCCGCACCGCCCGCGCCGGGGTGCGACGCTTGTTGAGGATCTCCACGACATCGATCGCGGAGCAGGAGGCGAGCGCGACGAGCAGCGAATCCACGGGGCTCGGCGCCGCCTCCCGCGCGCCATCCACGAGGTGGGTCGGCCCGCCGGCCGGACCACCGCGGTACCGCATCTCGCCGTCCCATTCCACCTCGATCGAGTAACCCGCCGGCACACCCTCCATCATCGCCTCTCCTCCTGCATCACAGGTACGAAAAAGCGGCCGGGCCGCCGCGCCGCTGCTTGCGTGGTTGGGCGGAGAGACCGGCCGCGGTACCGCCCCGGGGGTCAGATGTCTCGACGTCCGGAGCGCGTGTCGGTACCGTTCTGCCGCGTGGCCCCCATGATTCCGAGCCCGATCAGGATGATCAGCCCCACGGCGATCCAGACGGGGGGTGCGCCGAGCAGGTATGCCGCGACCGCCAGCCCCACGATCAGGATGATAAAACCCAGCAGATACGTTTGAAAGCCGTTCATCGCCCATTCTCCTGGGAAGGTGAGTCCGATCCGGGGCATGCAGAGACGATGCCGCTCCGCGCGGGGCATGACTCCGGCACCCGCTCCGTGGCCGGCGCCCCCGCCCTCCGGGCGCCCCGATCCCATCAGAGCCGATATCGGCCGACCATCCCCCGCAGCCACGCGTGAACCGCCCCGTTGGACGCCAGAACGCGACCGGTCGTGAGCGCCGCGTCATCGTCGCCCGGCCAGCCGGAAACCTCGCCGCCCGCCTCCGTCACCAGGACCAGGCCTGCCGCGATGTCCCACGGTGCGAGGCCGATCTCGAAGAACGCCTCCACTCGACCCGCTGCCACGTACGCCAGGTCGAGCGCGGCGGCACCCGCGCGGCGAACGCCGTGGGTGCTGCCGAGCAGCGCCCCGACCAGCCGCAGGTACTCCGTGGGTTCGCCCTTCCCCGGCTTGAAGGGGAAGCCCGTGGCGACCAGTGAGGCGGACGGCTCCGTCACTCCACTCACCCGGATCGGCTCACCATTCAGCCTTGCCCCACCCCCCCGGCTGGCCTCGTACACCTCGCTCAGAAAGGGCGCGTGGATCACGCCCACCGCGGGGCCATCGTCATCCACGAACCCGATGCTCACGCAGGCGAACGGATGGCCGTGTACGTAGTTGACGGTGCCGTCGAGTGGATCCACGAACCAGCGGCGTCCACCACCCGAGCGGTCGGCCCCGGAGAACTCCTCCGCCACCACGCGGTCGTCTGGAAAGGCGGCGTGGATCCTCTCCACGATGATCCGTTCCGCCGCCTCGTCCACGGCGGTCACCAGGTCCGCGCGCCCTTTCTCGCGCACTCGCTCCGCCCCGGTGCGGGCGCGCAGGATCTCCGCCGCCTCCGCCCCTGCGGCAAGCGCCACCTCGAGCTCCCGTGCAAACGACTGTTCCACGTTGATCCACCGAGTTCAGTAAAGGGTTCCACCGTGAGCGGCCGGATCCGTCCGACCGCTTCCGGACCCGGCCTGCGGAGCCGGTCGCTCAGTTCGCATCCGCCGCGGAGGTCTCGGCCGCCATGCGCGGCGGCCCTGTCCGGTGCCTGGCGAGCACCAGCGTGCTCACGAGGATCAGGAGCGCCCCGGCGATTGCCCAGGCGTCGGGGATCTCGGCAAAGAAGGCCGCTCCCCACATGGCGGCGAAGACGATCTGCAGGTATCCGACCGCCGTCGCGCGCCCTGCCGGCTCCAGCTGCAGCCCGCGCGTCAGGTAGACCTGCCCCGCCTGCGCCGTGATCGCCACCGCCAGCAGCGCGATCCACTCACCACCCGTCGGGAGCACCGGCCCCGCGAGCCAGACACCGGGAAGTGCGGCAGGAACGGTGACCAGGGTGAAGTAGAAGACGATCACCAGCGGGTGCTCGGTGCGCCCGAGCTGCCGCACGGTGACGTAGGCGGCGGCGCTGAACATTGCCCCCGTCAGCGCCACCGCCACCGCGGTGAGGTCGAGGCTCTGCGCCTCCGCGCCGAAGAGGAAGGCGGGCCGGGCGATCATCACCACCCCGACCAGGCTCGCCACCACCATCGCTCCCTCCACCGGCTTCATCCGCTCACCGAGCAACCAGGCGGCCAGGAGGCCGGTCCATACCGGGTTGGTGTACTGCAGCACCGTCGCGTCGGCGAGCGGGAGGTGGATGATACCGTAGTAGAAGCAGCTCAGCGCGGCGAAGCCGAGAAGCCCCCGCAGCGCCAGGACCCGCGGGCGCGAGCCCCACAGGTAGACGCCGGCGCCGCGGAGCATCGCGTAGGTGAAGCCGACGTTCAGCAGCCCGCGCACAAGCACGATCTGCTGACTGGGGATCCGCTGCCCCACCAGCTTCACGGCCAGGCTCATCAGGCTGAAAAAGAAGGCCCCGGCGATCATGTACCGGATCCCCGGGGAGAGCCCACCGATCGTGCGCGACCCGCTCGCTTCCGCTGCCTGCATGCCCGCCGAATCCGTTCGCCCCGGTCCGGAGCTTCGATGTACAGGAGCAGCGGGAACTTTCCTGCTCCTCGAATGCTAGCAATATGCGCGCTGGCCGCACGAGGCGACGGCAGATTGCATTTCCGCCGTCTCGCACCACCTCCACCCGCGACACACCCGCATGACCAAAGATCCCACATCCGAGTTCGCGAGCGCATCCGCCACAGTCATCGGCGGGCACCCCGCCGGTGCGGGACCGGCGGCGGGTGATCGCGCTTTCTTCGGCCACCCGCGGGGCCTCGCGACCCTCTTCTTCACGGAGATGTGGGAGCGCTTCTCCTACTACGGAATGCGCGCCCTCCTGATCCTCTTCATGACCGCCGCGGCAGCGGAGGGCGGGCTGGGGATGGATACCCAGCAGGCCGGCGCAATCTACGGGCTCTACACCGCCTTCGTCTACCTGCTGGCGCTCCCCGGCGGCTGGGTCGCGGATCGGCTGATCGGGCAGCGGCGGGCGGTGCTGTACGGCGGCATCATCATCGCGCTCGGCCACTTCAGCATGGCGATTCCGGCCGTGACCGGTGCTCTCGGTGAGCTCCCGCCCTTCTTCGCCGGGCTCGCGCTGATCGTGGTGGGCACCGGGCTGCTCAAGCCCAACGTCAGCACCATGGTCGGCGAGCTGTACTCTCGCGACGATGCCCGACGCGATGCGGGTTTCTCCATCTTCTACATGGGGATCAACCTGGGCGCCTTCATCGCCCCGATCGTCACCGGTTACCTGGGAGAGGGGATCAACTGGCACCTGGGCTTCGCGGCCGCGGGGCTGGGGATGGTGTTCGGCGTGATCCAGTACCTGCTGGGGGCGGGAAACCTGGGTACCGCCGGACTGCGCCCGAACATGGAGATGGAGCCGGCGGTCGCCGGCGGAGGGAGCCGCACCTTCGGCCTCGCCATCGCGGGCCTCCTGATCGTCTTCATCGCGGCGCTCCAGATCTTCGGCTACGTGGATCTCACCACCGCCGTCGGGGTCGCGAGCGCAAGCGGCATCATCATCGTCGCGCTCTCACTCGCCTACTTCGGCTACATGTTCGTGGCGGGCGGCCTCGAGCCGGTGGAGCGGAAGCGGCTGGGAGTGATCGTCATCCTCTTCTTCTTCAGCGCCATCTTCTGGTCCGGCTTCGAGCAGGCCGGCTCATCGCTCAACCTCTTCGCGCGCGATCTCACGGACCGCGTGGTGGGCGGGTGGGAGATGCCGGCCAGCTGGCTGCAGTCGGTGAACTCCATCTTCATCATCCTGCTCGCGCCGGTGTTCGCCTGGTTCTGGATCTGGTCCAGCCGCCGCCGAATCGAGCCGTCGAGCCCCGCCAAGTTCGCCTTCGGACTCGTCTTCCTCGGCCTCGGCTTCCTGGTGATGGTCGGCGCCTCGGCGCGCGCCCTGGCCGGCGAGCCGGTGAGCCCGATGTGGCTCGTGCTCACCTATCTGCTGCACACCATGGGTGAGCTCGCGCTGAGCCCGGTGGGGCTGAGCACCGTCACCAAGCTCGCTCCGCACCGCATGGTAGGGCAGATGATGGGCGTCTGGTTCATGTCCATTGCCCTGGGCAACCTGATCGCCGGCCAGGTGGCCGGCCTCTTCGATACCCTCCCCCTGATGCAGCTCTTCGGCGCCGTAGCCGCCACCGCCATCGCCGCCGGCATGGTGCTCGGCCTGCTGACGCGCCCGGTGAAGCCGCTGATGGGCGGAGTGCATTGAGGCATCGTGGGGACCCGGAGCCGAGATGAATGTTGAATGTTGAATGCTCAATGAGTTCGTGGTGCAGTCGACCCCGGACCGCGACCCCCCATTTAACATTTAACGTTCCGCTGGCTCCCGCACGAAAAAGGGCGGCATCCACCCGGATGCCGCCCTTTTCGATTCAACCCGCCCCGCAACCCCCTCCCTACGCCCCGTACGGCACCCAGATGTTCTTCACGTGAGTCGCCTGACGCAGGAACTCCGCACCCTCGCCCTGCTCGGCGCTGGTCCAGTCGCGAGGGCGGCCATTGTCGCTCCAGGTGCGCTTCATGTTGCCGGTGGAGAGGCGCTCCGTCTCCGCGGCGCCCTCGGCGGGGCCGAAGTACCAGACGGCGTCCACGTCGTCGTGGGCGGCGAGCACCGGGGCCAGTTCGTCGCGGTGACCGGTGACGATGTTGATCACGCCGCCGGGCACGTCCGAGGTGTCGAGCACCTGGTACAGGTCGGTGGCAAGCAGCGGCGCGAGCTCCGAGGGGATCGCCACGACCGAGTTCCCCATCGCGATCGCCGGGATCACTGTGGAGATGAAGCCGAGCAGCGGCGCCTCGTCCGGACAGATCACGCCCATCACGCCGATCGCCTCCGGCATGGCGATGGTCACGTTCCGCAACGGAGTGTGATGCACCTGGCCGTCCCACTTGTCGGTCCAGGCGGCATAGGTGTACAGCCGCTCGATGGAGATCTCCACCTCACGCTCCGCGGCATCCGCGGTGACTCCGGTGAGCGTGCGGATCCTCGTGGCGAACTCGGCGGCGCGCGCTGCCAGGTTCTCGGCGAGGTAGAAGAGCACCTGCGCGCGGTTGTGAGCCGTCCCACGCGCCCAGCCGGCCGCCCTGTGCGCCGCTTCCACCGCGTTGCGGATGTCCTTGCGGTTCCCCAGCCCCACCTCGGCCACCAGCGACCCGCCGGCATCGTGCACGGCCAGCGAGTACCCCGAGTCGGGGCGCGCCTGCTTGCCGCCGATGTACAACTTCGCCGTGCGGTCGATGGGCGGGAGCACCGAGCCGCCAGCGGTCTCATGGTTCCCGGGGCCGCGCCCACCTCGCCCACCGCGCCCCTGCTCCGGCTTCGTCGCCGCGCGCGCGGCCTCCCACTTCGGCTTCATGTATTCGTACAGCCCTTCGCGACCGCCCTCTCGCCCGAAGCCGCTTTCGCGGTACCCGCCGAAGCCCGACGCCGCGTCGAACAGGTTGGTGCTGTTCACCCACACCGTTCCCGCCTTCACCTTCGGCGCCACGTCCAGCGCCAGGTTGATGTTTTCCGTCCAGATCGAGGCGGCCAGACCGTAGCGGGTGTTGTTGGCGATCTCCACCGCCTCCGCGTGGGTCCGGAAGGTGAGCATCACCACCACGGGTCCGAAGATCTCCTCCTGCGCCACCCGCGCCGCCGGCGACACGTCTGTGAACAGAGTGGGCGGGTAGAAGCATCCTTCCTTCGGGCAGCTCCATGAGGGCTGCCAGAGGGTCGCGCCCTCCTCCACCCCCTCGTTCACCAGCTGGGTGATCCGCTCCAGCTGTACGGGCGCAACGATCGCCCCGATGTCCACCGTCTTGTCCAGCGGGTCACCCACGCGCAGCGTCTCCATGCGGGCGCGGAGCTTCCCGGTCAGGCGCTCCGCGACGCCCTCCTGCGCCAGGATCCGCGAGCCGGCGCAGCAGACCTGCCCCTGGTTGAACCAGATCGCATCCACCACACCCTCGACCACGCTGTCCAGGTCGGCGTCTTCGAAGACGATGAACGGCGACTTGCCCCCGAGCTCCAGCGAGAGCTTCTTCCCGCTCCCGGCCGTAGCGGCACGGATGGTCCGCCCGACGTCGGTGGAGCCGGTGAAGGCGATCTTGTCCACGTCCGGATGAGCGACCAGCGCCGCGCCGGTCTCCCCGTCACCGGTGACGATGTTCACCACGCCCGCCGGCAGCCCCGCCTCGCGGCAGATCTCCGCGAAGAGCAGCGCCGTCAGCGGGGTGAATTCCGCTGGCTTGAGCACCACCGTGTTCCCGCAGGCCAGCGCCGGGGCGATCTTCCACGCCAGCATCAGCAGCGGGAAGTTCCACGGGATGATCTGACCCACCACACCCACCGAGGTGTGGCCCGGGAACTCCGTCGCCATCAGCTGCGCCCACCCGGCATGATGGTAGAAGTGGCGTGCCACCAGAGGGATGTCGATGTCGCGCGACTCCCGGATCGGCTTCCCGTTATCCAGCGACTCGAGCACCGCGAAGAGCCGCGAATGCTTCTGGATCTGCCGGGCGATGGCGTACAGGTGCCGGGCCCGCGCGTGCCCGCTCAGCGCGCTCCACGAGCCGTACGCTCGACGTGCCGCACGCACCGCGGCGTCCACGTCCTCCGCGCTCCCCTGCGCCACCTGAGCCAGCGCCCGGTTGTCGGCGGGATTCGACGTCTCGAACGTGGTTCCGCTCGATCCCTCCCCCCACTCCCCATCGATGAAGTGCCCGAACCGGGCCCCGTGCTGCTCGATCCACTCCCTGGCCAGAGCGGCGCTCTCCGGAGCGGGTCCGTATTCCATGGTCTCGAAAATCTCGGCGATTCTGCTCATGGGAGAACTGAGAGGATTCAGGATTCAGGATTCTGGATTCAGCATTCAGCATTCAGCATTCAGGGAGAGGTGTCAGGGTTTCGACCGGAACTCGGAAGCGGGGGTTTACCCCCCTGAATCCCGAATCCTGAATCCTGAATCCTCTCCCGTCACCCCATAGGATGCCGGTGCGCGGCGGAATACCGGCCGGTCACGTGATGCTCGAGCTGGCGCTCGATGTCGGTGAGCAGTGAACTCGCCCCGAAGCGGAAGAGATCCGGCTGGAGCCAGCGGTTGCCGAGCTCCTCCTTGATCAGGGTCAGCCACTCCATCGCCTCCTTTGCCGTGCGGATCCCTCCGGCGGGCTTGAAGCCGACCATGTGGCCCGTGCGCTCGCGGTAGCCGCGCACGGCCCGAACCATCGTCAGACCCACGGGCAGCGTCGCGTTGGAGGTCTCCTTGCCGGTGGACGTCTTGATGAAGTCCGCGCCTGCCATCATGCACACCCACGAGGCCCGCGCGACGTTGGTCAGCGTCGAGAGTTCACCGGTGGCGATGATGGTCTTCATGTGCGCCTCGCCACACGCCTCGCGGAACGCCTGCACCTCCTCGTACAGCGCCTCCCACGAGCCATTCAGCACGTGCGCGCGCGTGATCACGATGTCGATCTCGCGGGCGCCCTCCGCCACCGAGGCGCGGATCTCCTCCACCCGCTGCCGGAACGGCGAGAGCCCGGCCGGGAAGCCGGTGGACACTGCGGCCACCGGGATGTCCGTGCCGCGGAGCGCCTCGACGGCGGTCGGAACCCAGGCGTGGTAGACGCAGACCGCTCCGGTACGGATCGGGAGATCGGTCGCGCCGAGCTGCTCCAGCAGGTCCTGCCGTACCGGCTGCCTCGCCTTGGCACAGAGACGCCGTACGTTGGTCGCGGTGTCGTCTCCCGACAGGGTCGTCAGGTCCATCAGGGTGATCGCCCGGAGCAGCCAGGCCGCCTGCCACTCCTTCTTCACCGTGCGACGCTTTCCGATGGTATCGGCCCGGCGCTCCACCGCGCTGCGGTTCACCCGCTGCTCCAGCACCCAGTCCAGCTCCAGCGCCGTGCCCGGATTGCGGTCCACCTGACCGGGAGCGGGCTCACTCCGGGAGATGTGCAGCGCCTCCTTCACCTTCGCCTTCACGGTTGCCATCGTTTCGAGTCCCTGCGCATGGGCGTTGCCGGCTCTCGCCACCGGATCGCGGCGAACCCTGAAAGATACTGGAGCGGCGGCCGGAAATCCATGCGGGCCCACGCCACGAGGGCAACCTGTCATCCCGATGTCTACCGGTCGATCCGAGGCCCTTCGGTCATCCCGGGCGAGGTCGAGCCGCACCTACGCGCGCCGCCGCCCCAACGCACCGACGGCAGGCGACCACTCGGGTCTCCTGCCGTCTCGCTGCCGTACGGTTCCCCGGCGTGTCAGCTCTGCCGCGCCCGTTCCATCCCCTCGCGCCACTCCGCGATTTTCGGGGCAGCCGAGTCCCCGACAGGCGTGCGCGGCCGGGCGGAAAGCGACACCAGCGGGGGGCGCCTGAACGAGCGCCAGCGACGCTGCCCCACCTGGTCACCCAGATCCCTGGAGACGGTGTGGAGCCGCGCCCGGGCGTGCTCCTGCTGCGTCTCGTCTCCCAGGGCGAGCCCCAGGAGCAGCGCCTCACGCGCGGCTCGCGGGTCGTCCGCGGCGATGAACAGGTCCGCGATTCGGTGCGCAACGCGCGCCCGGTCCACCGCGTCCGGGAAGCGCCAGGCAGAGAAACAGAGATCTCGCGCCGCGCCTTCGCGGTCGCCCCTGCCCCGCCGCAGCAGCGCCCGCTCCTCCAGCGCCACACCCGCCGCTTCCTGGTCGCCCGCCAGCACCGCACCCCTGATCACCACCGACAGCATCGCTTCACCGGCGGGGGAGACGACCGCCTCGCCGATCCGCGCCAGTCTCGCGATGGCACCGTCGCTTCCATCCAGGCGGCACGCCGTACGGTACAGCTCCAGCGCCTCTTCACGTCCCCCGCTCTGCCGCGCCACGCGGGCGGCGTGGAGCGCCACCTCGGCGCTTTCCGGCGCCACACCGCGGGCGAGGTCGAGCACCGCCCGCGCCTCCTCCAGACGCCGCCCCTTCTCCAGCTCGCACCCGTACAGCACCAGGGTCTCCGTCAGGAGAGCAGCACCGGCGTCGTCCATGCTCGCGGTCGCCTGCCGGGTCAGCCGCCGCAGCAGCGAACGCTCGGCGCCGCGCGGCAGCGCGCCGATCTCGGCCTCCACCCGGCGCACCGTGAACCCGCACATTCCGCCCGAAGCCACCGCCCGCTCCGCCGCGCGCAGCACGAGCGCCACCACGGCGGCACGACGGGCACGTTCGCCCGTGGTACTCTCCGAGATGGTCTGCAGCGCTCCGGCTGCGGTCTGAATTGCGCTTGCGATCGAGTTCATCAGCCCGTTGAGAAGGATTCTCAAAGATGGGCTTCGCTCTCTTCGATGTCAACGCACCCTCACAAAAAAACGGACCGCCCACGTGGACGGTCCGGGTACCGCGGTTGCGCCGGATAGCTACGGGCGCGCCTTCGGCTTCTGCGGGTCGTACGTCGCGCACACGGCCCCACGCTCGCCGATCTCCACACGGATCTCACCCGCGTGACACTCGCGATCCTCGTTGTGCACGCAATCGGTCGCGGAGCACGAGCCTACCGCCGAAGGAGCTGCGGAACGCTTTTCCTGTGGATTCGCCATTCTGTATCTCCCGTTGTCAGGTTTCGCTGGTCGGGGACGGATCCCGCCCGTCCGGCCTCACCCAGGCGCAAGATAGATACCACTCTCAGACAACGCAAGTGTGCTTGCTGCAACGGGTTGCGAATGATTCTCAACCGCTGGACCGACGCCGGTCAGCCACCCTCACCCGCAGCGACCGGGCTCTCGCCGTCGCGCCCTTCGGCCCAGCGGCGATACCAGTCCATCATGTAGAGCTGCGTGCGCATCCAGTTCGACGGGCGGGAGCCGGTGCCGTGGTACTCGCCCTCGAACCGGAGCAGGGTGGTGGGCACACCGCGCATGCGGAGCGCCGCATAGTATTCTTCGGTCTGCGGCATCGGAGTGCGGAGATCCAGCACCCCGGTCATCAGCAGCGTCGGGGTTTCCACGCGACCGACGTGCATCAGCGGGGACTGGTGCAGCCATGGCTCCGGGTTCTCCCAGAACGGCTGATCGAAGAAGTTCTGCACGAAGAAGGGAACGTCGGTCTGGCCGAGGAAGCTGAGCCAGTTGATGACCGGACAGCGCACGGATGCCGCCCTGAAGCGGTGGGTGTGAGCGATAACCCAGCTGGTGAGAACCCCTCCACCACTGCACCCGCCCACGAACATCCGGTCGGCATCCACATAGCCGCGCGCGATCACCGCGTCCACGCCGGCCATGAGGTCGTCGTAGTCGACGCTGGGATAGGCGCGTTCGATGGCGTTGCCGAACGCCGTGCCGTATCCCGTGCTGCCGCGCGGGTTGGTGTAGAGGACCACATAGTCGTGCGCGGCGAAGTTCTGGAACATCGGGTTAAAGGCCACGTTGTACATCGCGTGCGGCCCGCCGTGGATCTCCATGATGAGCGGGTAGCGGCGCTGCGGGTCGAAAGCGGGAGGTTTGACGATCCACCCCTGCACGCGGGTGCCGTCCGCCGAGGTGTACCAGATCTCCTCCACCTCACCCAGTTGGATCTGCTGGAGCAGGTCGTCGTTCACTCTCGTGAGCCGGATGATCTCCTGGGGGCGCCGCACGGAGAGCCGGACCACGTCGGTGGGGCTCAGCGGCGACGAGCTGACACCGACCGCCATTCCGTCCCGCGCGACGGACCCGAGCGAGAACATGCGCTCTCCCGTGGTCAGCTGCCGGGGCGCGCCGCGGAGGGGCGCGAAGTGCAGGTTCTGCGAGCCCTCGTTGCCGGCCGTGAAGTACACGCCGCTCCCGTCCCCGGCCCAGGTGACGTCGCCCGGGTCGCGGTCCATCCCGCCGCCGATGCTCCTCGCGCCGCTCCCATCCGCGTTCATCACCAGCAGATCCGCCGCCTGGTAGCTGCGCGTGGTGTGTGAGTAACCGCGGAAGGCGATGTAGCGCCCGTCGGGCGAGAAGACCGGTTGCGTCCACGTCCCGCGCTCCTGCGTCAGCCGTCGGATCACCCCGGACGCGAGATCCACGGCGTACAGATTCGAGTCGCGGTAGTTCATGTCACCATCGGGCGACTGGTAACCCTCCACGACGATGGTGCGCCCATCGGGTGACCAGTCCCAGCCGACCTCGCCAGGGAGCGCGTCGAAGCGGAATCCGACGTTCCACTCCCCGTGCGTTACCTGCCGCGGCGTCCCGCCGTCGGCGGAAACGACGAAGAGGTGAGTATGCCCCGTCTCCAGGAAGCCACGCCGGTCGGCGCGGTAGTGGAGCTGGTCGATCACGGCCGGGGCGCGGGTCCAGTTCGCGCCCTGCGGCGCAGATGGAAGTGTCACGTTCCAGGTGGACCGCTTCGGCACGAACGTGGAGAAGCCGATCTGCCGACCGTCAGGCGACCAGCGGATCGACCCCGGCGTCTGCTCCAGGCGGGTGATCTGGGAGGCGCCCTCGGCATCCACGTACTTCACCCATACCTGTGTCCCCGACGGCTGCCCTTCCGCGAGGTAGGCGATGCGACTGCCGTCCCGCGACCAGACTGGCGAGGAGCCGTTCACCAGGAAGCGATTGCGCGAGCCGTCCGCGTTCATGATCCAGAGGCTGGACTGCCAGCGGTCGCTGGATCGATCGACCCAGCGGCGCGTGTAGACGATCTGCCGGCCGTCGGGTGACAGCTGCGGCGCGGCCACCGTCTGGTAGTCGAGGTATCGCTCGACCGTGAAGCGGCCATCCGGCGTCGGAACCTGTGCGACCGTCACACCAGCCGACAGCGTGAGCGTGATCGCCAGAATCGTCGTGCCTGCGGAGCGGAGTCTCATCGGCGCGAGTCTCTTCGTGGAGGTGATGGGTGTAGACGGGCGGGGGTGGCTGCAAGCTAGATCCGACCGCCATGGAGAGCAACGGAGGAGGTCCGTGAATCCCCGCGGTCATGGGAGCCGTAGGGAGTGTTGGCGGCTCGCGGCGTGAACCGGTAGATTCCGCTCGTCAGTCCCCTTGCCGTCGGGGGCGAACCGCCCCGTATTCTTCCCGGTCACTGCACCCCTCGCCATGCGCAACCGCACCCGACATCCGCGGCCGGATAGCCGAACCCCGCAGGCATTGTGGATCGCGTCGCACCTCGCCGCGCTCCTTCTCCTGGTGGTCGCGCCGCTCAGCGCGCAGGGGCAGGAGCGGCTGACCGGCCGTTGGGAAGGTGCGGTGGAGCTGCCGACCGGTCCCCTGCGCATGGTGGCCGAGTTCCGAATGGCAGACGGCGCGCTGCAGGGCACCATCGACATTCCGCAGCAGAACGTGTCGGGTCTCGCTCTCACGGCGCCTCGAGTCGCCGGCGACTCGATCACCTTCGCGATCGCCGGAGTGCCGGGAGACCCGACCTTCCGCGGCACGCTGGTGGACGGCGGCGCGGCCATCGCCGGAGAGTTCTCGCAGGGACCCACGCGCTTCCCATTCCGTTTCGAGCGCGCGGAAGCCGCCGCTGCGGCGGCCGCACGTACCCTCGACGGTGTGGACGAGCTGATCGAGCGGGCGATGGGCGACTTCATCGTACCTGGCCTCGCGGTGGCGGTGGTGCGCGGCGACGAGGTGGTGTTCAGCCGCGGCTTCGGGCATCGCGACGTGGCGAACCGGCTCCCCGTGACTCCAGGCACGCAGTTCGCCATCGGTTCCGCGACCAAGGCCTTCACCACCTTCGCACTCGCCCGGCTGGTGGACGCGGGTCGGTTCGACTGGGATGCGCCCGCCCGCACCTACATCCCCGAGCTGCGCCTCTGGGACGAATTCGCGACAGCGCGGCTCTCGGGGCGCGACATGGTGACGCACCGCAGCGGGTTGCCGCGCCACGATCTCGCCTGGTACAACGCACGCGATCTCACGTCGCACCGGCTCCTGGAGCGACTCCCCCACTTCGAGCCCAACCGGCAGCTCCGCGAGCAGTGGCAGTACAACAACATCATGTACGCGCTCGCCGGGCAGCTGATCTCCCGCATCACCGGCAGCTCGTGGGACGCGGCGGTGGACTCGCTCGTCTTCCGGCCCCTCGGCATGGCGGAGAGCAACTTCTCGGTGGATGCGATGCAGCGGCTCCCCGACCACGCTCTCCCGTACCGTGAGAATGCGGATACCCTCGTCCGTATCGCCTTCCGCAACATCGACAACGTGGGTCCGGCCGGCTCCATCAACTCAAGCGTGGAGGAGATGACCCGGTGGATGCGGGTGCATCTCGGCAACGGCCGGCTGGATGGTCGCGAGGTCATCAGCGCCGCCTCGGTTCGAGACATGCACACCCCCCACATGGTGATACCGGGGATTCCCAACGAGCCGTCGCTCTCCCCCGCGTCGTATGGCCTGGGATGGATGCTGGCCACCTACCGCGGCAACTACCGGGTGCAGCACGGGGGCAACATCGACGGCTTCAGCGCGCTGGTGACGATGTTCCCGCGCGAGAGGGTCGGAATCGTGGTGCTCACCAACATGAACGGTACGCCGCTGCCGGGCCTGGTCACCAACCATCTGGCCGACCGGATGCTCGAACTCCCGACGCGAGACTGGCTCGGCGAAGCCGCGACGCAGCGGACCGCCGCCCGCTCCGCCCAGAGGCAGGCGACGGCGCTTCTCGCGGCCGACCGCCGGACCGGCACCCGCCCCGCCCATCCGCTCATTGCATACGCGGGCGAGTACGAGCACCCGGGATACGGCGTCCTCCACGTCACCGCGGACCGGCAGCGGCTCACCATGACGTACAACGACATCATCACCCCCCTGGAACACTGGAACTTCGAGGTGTTCAGCGGGCTGGAGAACGTGGCCGAGCCAGTCTTCCACAACACCAGGGTTCTGTTCAGCGGCGACACCCGCGGTCGGGTGGATGCTCTGGAGTTGACGATGGACGCGTTCGTCCCGCCCATCCGATTCCGAAGAATGGCGGACCCGCAGCTCCGGGACCCGGCCTTCCTCGCCCGGCTGGTGGGGAGCTACGCGATGCAGGCGGGGGGTCAGATCCGCCTGATGATGCGGGGCGACCGGCTGGTCGTCCTTCTCCCGGGGAACCAGCTGTACACGCTGCGCCCTGACCGTGACAACGAGTTCGCGCTGGAGGAGATCTCGGGCTTCCGGGTGCGAGTGGAGCTGGAGCGGGACGGCAGCGTTCGGCAGCTGCAGCTGGTGCAGCCCAACGGCATATTCACGGCGACGCCCGTCGCATCGTGAGCGAAGAACCCCGCGCAGATGGAATGGATCGCATGAACCCTTCGACGCTCCCGCGTACCCCGGTCCGCGCCATGTCGCTCGGACCGGAGCATCCGTTCGGATCCCTCCCCGCCACCATCGGGCCCGAGCGAAGCCTGATGAAGTATTACGTGCTGCAGTCGCTGCTGCTCGGTCCCTTCTTCCTGTTTGCACTGGTACCGCTTTACTTCCGCTACCAAACGATGCGGTACGAGGTGGACGATGAGGGGATCACCATGCGTTGGGGCATTCTCTTCCGCCGCGAGATCTCCCTCACCTACACGCGTATCCAGGACATCCATCTCTCCAGCAACCTCGTGGAGCGCTGGCTGGGGTTGGCCAGGATCCAGATCCAGACGGCGAGCGGGAGCGCCGCGGCGGAGATGACGGTGGAGGGGATGTACAATTTCGAGGCGGTGCGAGACTTCTTCTATTCGCGCATGCGCGGAGCGAGGGATCTCCCCACTTCCCCGGCGCACCGCGTGGCGGAGGGTGCAGTGCAGTCAGGCGCTCTGGAGGAGCTCACCCTCACCCTGCGGGAGATCGCCGGGGAGGTGCGCGCCCTCCGCTCCATGCTGGCAGACCGAGGAGGCTCCGATGCCTGAGGGTCTGCGCGACTGGCTCCTCGAGATGCTGCGGGTGCCCCGCGAGCCGACGGTTCCCGCGGGCGCCAGCACCATCCGCATCTTCCGCGCGGCGCCCAACTACTTCCGCTACCGCCTCGCGATCTGGGCCGTGACGCAGGTGGGGGTGCTGCTCGGGCTCATTGCCGGTCTCCTCTTCCTCTCCCAGATGAGGACCTTCGCCAGCCCGACGGTGCTCTTCTTCGTGCGGGGTGCCGAGGTCCTGGCCTGGCTGGCGTTCCTGCTGCAGCTCCCGTTCAGCCTCGCCGCGCTGCGCCTCGACTTCGACATGCGCTGGTACATCCTCGCAGACCGCAGCTTCCGCATCCGGGAGGGGATCTTCTCGCTCCACGAGAAGACGATGACCTTCGCCAACATCCAGCAGATCACCATCCGGCAGAATCCTCTGCAGCGGCTACTCGGCATCGCGGACGTGAACGTCAGATCCGCGGGGGGCGGCGACTCTTCCGCGGGGAAGGGCGGCAAGGCGGCGCCCATCGGCGAGGCGATGCACGAGGCGTATTTCCGCGGCGTGGACAACGCCGAGGAGATTCGTTCAGCTATCCGCGACCGGGTGCGACACCACCGGGACACCGGGCTCGGTGACCCCGACGAGGAGCAGACCTACTTCCCGGGCGGGGGCGCACTCGAAGTGCTCGATGCCCCGCCGGTGCTGGTGGCGGCACGCGAGCTTCGTGAGGAGATGCGCCTCCTCAATCGGGCGCTGGCCTGAGGCGCCACGACCGGGTGCCGACCGTGGGCCCTGTGAAGGTTGAGATCGATCGTTCCGGCGCCACGGGTGGTTGCGTGCCCCCGCAACGTGCGTTATCTCCGATCGAACGCGCCGGGCGAGTGGGAACCGAATGCTTCTGAAATGATCACCATTGTGCCGCATCTCACACCGCGCTCGAACGCGAGGGCGCGGTTTTGACGTTGGATGAAAAGGAGTCCTGGCTGGAACTGCAGCGCAAGCGCGAGGAGCGAATGCGCTTCGAAGTGCTCGAGCTGATCTTCGCCTCGGTCGACGGCCGCGCCGAGGTGGAACTGAACGTGGCGGGCTTCGTTCATCACCTCGGCACCTGGCATACCGAACTCTTTCGCGTGGTCGAGTGGCTGGACCGGCGCGGGTTCATCCGCTACTGCGGCGCCGGTCCCACCGTCTGCCTCACGCAGGTGGGGATCGATTTCGTCGGCAGCGATGCCCGGCGGCGCAGGAGCATCCGGGAGAGCGAACCGGAGCTCTGAGCCGCGCGATTGCCGCGTCGGGTCGGCGGTGCCGGAACCCAGCCGGCTTCGCGGGTGGGGCCGGTCAGTGGGTGTCGACATCCCGCTGTCCCCCTGGTTCTGCAGATTCGCGACTCTGTCAGCGCCCGTCTGAACCGCCCGCGGCCGAGAGGGATCCTCCGACAGGCTCAGGATGACAACGAGGGGCACCGGGGATGACAGTGGGGGCCGGGGGTTGGATGGGGAACGCGCCGGGACCCCTGCAGGGCGTCCCTACGTTTTTTTGAAATTCCCGTTCGGACGGTCGTACGAAAATACGAGGAATTCTGCGGCTGCTCCCCCCCATCCGTTTCGATCATCCGTTCAATTGCGCACGTTGATGGCCATGGTTATCTCTCTTACGTGGGATCAACATCACTTCATTTTTTTTGTTCTTTTACAGGACTGACGGATTCATGAACAGACAGACCTCGGGCGTGAGTCGCCCGCTTGCGCCGGTACAGTCTCCGGAGGGCCGCAACCGGGAGAATTTGCTCCTCCGTGCGCCCATGATGAGCACGCGCCCGCTGAGCCTGCTCTACCCGGTCTCCTCCACGATCCGCTGGCGTCTACGGACGCGCTGACGGACTCGTCGCACGAATGGAACGAAGCGGCCGCCGGAGCTTTCCCGGCGGCCGCTTCGTCGCGGGTGCTCCTGATTCTGCCCACGGCACGCCGCGTCCGCTGCCGTCCCCTGCATCCATCCACGCACGCCCCGGTCGAGCGCAGCCGCCCGGGTTCACTTTCGAAGGCACGCCGCGGGCGAGCCGCGTGAGATCCGCTGGTGGGACGCGGGGCACTACCTTCCGCCGGCCGCCATCCGGGACGCGGCAGAGTGGCTCGCAGCCCGGCTCCAGTGACCCGGACGTGGCACTCCACTTGCCTACTTCAGCGGCAGAATTCGCGGTGCATGGCCCTCCGGATCAGGAATGAGATGAGCGAGGATACGACAAGCAGAGTGGTGATCATCGACGGTTCCAACGTCGCCCATGCGGGCGATGGGGATAAGGCGAGTCTGCGGGCGATCACCCTCGTGCGTGAGAAGCTGCAGGAGGAGGGATATGAGCCGGTCGTGGTGGTGGACGCCGCTCTCCGGCACCAGATCGACGACCGCTCCGGCTACGAGCAGATGGTGGACGGCGGCAACATCAAGCAGGCACCGGCCGGAACCGATGCCGACTACTTCATCCTCTCGTTCGCCCGCGAACTCGACGCGGCGGTGGTTTCCAACGACCGCTTCCGCGATCGTGAGAAGGCCTTTCCGGAAGCGCTCGAGCGGGTGATCCGCTTCATGATCGTCAACGACGAGGTGGTACTGGAGAGGCGGACCAGGCGACGCTGACTGCCCTGCGGGCCGTTCTCACCGCGGTGGCTTCACCCTGCCGCGGCCCCTCCTCTCGCGGACCCCCGCACGCTCCCGCCCGGCCTTTTCCCCCACCGTTCGACGGCGTAGAATACCGCTCCCCAGGATTTCCGCCACGCTGTTGCCCCGGACCATCAGTTGAGAGACATCGCCCTCTACCACGGCGACGGACACGGCTGGATCGAAGTGATCACCGGCGTGATGTTCAGCGGCAAATCGGAGGAGCTGATCCGCCGTGTCCGACGCGCGCTGATCGCGCGCAAACGCGTGCAGGTGTTCAAGAGCGCGCTCGACGACCGGTATGCGGGGGTGCAGCGAATCTCGTCGCACGATGGGTCCGGTGTGGATGCGGTTCCGGTGCGGAGCAGCCAGGAGCTGGCGGCCATGGTGCACCCGAGCACGCAGGTCTTCGGCATCGACGAGGTGCAGTTCCTGGACGACGGCATCGTGGAGGTGGTGGAGGCGCTCGCCGACCGCGGCGGCCGCGTGATCATCGCCGGCACGGACATGGATTTTCGCGCGGAGCCGTTCGGTCCGATGCCGCACCTTCTCACCATGGCGGAAACGGTGGACAAGCTGCATGCCATCTGCGTGGTGTGCGGCAGCCCGGCCACACGGAACCAGCGGCTGGTGAACGGAGAGCCGGCTCCGGCCGAGGCGCCCATCATCCAGGTGGGTGGGGCGGACAGCTACGAGGCGCGTTGCCGGCGCTGTCACGACGTTCCCAGTGCGACCCGAGATCAGAACTTCCCTGCTCGACCTGCTTCAGAGGGAGCCCAGCGACGCAGTGGTTCTAACCCACGAGAGCCTCGGCAGGCGCCGCTGAGCTCGAACCCACGCACACCGAACAGAATGCCCGCGCTCATCCGTACCGTTCCCGCGGCGATCCGCGCCATCACCGTTCCGCTCCTCCTGCTCCTCGCCGGCAGCCTCGGAGCGCAGGACCTCCGCCCGCTCACCGCCTTGGACCTGTACCAGCTGCGCGTGGTGGGCGACGTGGCACTCGCGCCGGACGGCAATCGCGTCGTTTACGTGGTCACCGAAACCGACGAGGCGGAGAACCGCTACCGGCGCGATCTCTGGATCGCGGCGACCGATGGCTCCGGCGCGCGGCGGCTCACCTGGACGGAGTCGCGCGCGATCGGCTCGCCGACGTTCTCGCCGGACGGGCGCCAGCTCGCCTTCACCGCCTCGCGCGACGGCGGCTCGCAGATCTGGATCCTCCCGCTGGCCGCCGGCGGCGAGGCGTGGCGGCTGACCTCCGTACCGAGCGGAGCCTCCGGGCCGGTCTGGTCGCCGGACGGCTCCCGCATCGCCTTCACCTCGCGGCTCACGCCGGCCGAGCTGGACGGGACCGATGCGGCGCCCGCGAGGACGGGTGCGGGTGATGCAGCCGCCATCGCCTCGATCCACAGGGACAGAGAGGCGGCGCTCGCGGCGATCCGCGCAAAGCTGGCTGCAAACGCCGCGGAGCGCGATCCACGGGTGATCACCCGCCTCTCCTACCAGGGCGAGACCGGCTTCGAGGACGAGCGCTGGTCGCAGATCCACGTGGTGGAGGTGCGGCAGGGGGCGCAGGCGATCCGCCTCACCGGCGGCCGGTTCGGGAGCGGGCAACCGTCCTGGTCGCCGGACGGCCGCTCGCTGGTCTACTCCGCGGGGCCACCCACCGGTGACCGCCATGCGGATTATGAGCAGGAGTCCGACCTGTTCGTCATCGCGGCCACGGGTGGTGAGCCGCGCCGCCTGCCGGAGCCGGGGTACACGGCCGGCTCGCCGGCCTTCTCCCCGGACGGGCGCTACATCGTCTACACGCGCCGGCCGGTGGCGACACCGCACCCCACGGCGGTCAACACGGAGATCGTGGTGATGCGCGCGGACGGGACCGGGCGGCGCAGCGTCACGGGACCGTTGGACCGCGGTGCGGGCTCCATGGTGGTGACACGCGACGGCTGGCTCTATTTCACCCTACAGACCGAGGGGCGGGTCCCCCTCCACCGCACCCGTCTGGACCGCATCGCCCCCGTGAGGGTGGTCGATGGACCACGGGGGGTGCTCTCCTTCGACGTGGCCGGATCGACGATCGCGTGGGCGCAGGTGGACCCCGCGCGGCCGAGCGACCTGTTCGCGGCCCGACTGGACGGGTCCCGCGAGCGCCGGCTCACGCAGTTGAACGACTCGCTGCTGGCCACGGTGCACGTCAGCCCGTACGAGGAGATCTGGTATCCGTCATTCGACGGCACGCGCATCCAGGGCTGGTTCCTACGGCCGCTCGGGTGGCAACCAGGCGGCAGCTACCCGCTGGCCGTGCAGATCCACGGCGGGCCGCACGCCATGTGGGGTCCGGGGGAAGCGAGCATGTGGCTGGAGTATCAGATGCTCGCCGGTGCCGGGTACACCGTCTTCTTCTCCAACCCGCGAGGTTCCGGAGGATACGGCGAGGCGGGGCTGCAGAGCATCCACCGGAACTGGGGGACGCCGGCGGCGCGGGACATCCTGATCGGCGCTGACAGCATCCTGGCGCGCGGCCTCGCGGATCCTGCTCGACAGGTGGTCACCGGAGGGAGCTATGCGGGGTACATGACCGCCTGGCTGATCGCGTACGAGGCGCCGGATCGCTTCCGTGCGGCGGTGGGCGCGCGTGGCGTGTACGACCTGGCGGGGTGGTACGGCGGCTCCAATACCTGGCGGCTCTTCGAGGGAGAGTTCGGCACGCGTCCATGGGAGGACCCGGAGATCACGCGGGCGCAGTCGCCGCTGACCTATGTCGCCAACATCCGCACTCCACTCCTGCTCCTGCATGCGGACACCGACTACCGCACCACCATCGCGACGGCGGAGTCGCTGTATCGCGCGCTTACGGTGCTCCAGCGCGAGGTGGAGTTCGTGCGCTACCCGCGCGAGGGGCACGAGCTGACTCGCTCCGGCGAGCCACGCCACCGGGTGGATCACATGCTGCGGACCCTGGAGTACTTCGAGCGGTACGTGCGGAACTGAGCCGCGTCAGTCGAGCTCCTCTTGGGCCCGGCGACGCTCCACCTCCAGGATCTGCTCGAGCGCTGCGCGGAAGCCGACGCGGCGGGTCATCGCTTCCGCCTGCGCCTCGATCCAGATTCGCCGCAGCACCACATCCAGCAGCCCGACTGAGATCTCCTCGCGGGTGCGCCGCAGCTCGGCTATGGAGGAGGCGAGCGGAAGCAGGTCGTCCGGGATGTCGTGATGCAGCGCCAGAATCCCCGTGCCGGCCGTTTCCGCCGTTCGCCCCTCCCCTTCGGGTGCATTCCGCTCCTGCTCCCCCTCCAGCAGCGACGGCTCGTCGGCGAGCCGCAGCGCCAGGCTGCCGTCGCCGAACGGCTGCCACCAGCGAATCAGCTTCCCCTCCAGTTCACAGAGGAGCATCTCCACGGAACGACGCACCGGGCCGGCGGCGCGACCGGGCCTCGCGCCACGCTCCACGATCAGCAGCAGCTCCTCGCCGGGCTCCTCGTGCGCGAACGACTGGATCCAGCGGAGCGCACGCGCACGCGCCGTGGTGGGCCCCTCGGCCTGCAGATCCAGCTGCCGCCGGAGCGGAAAGCGCTGCCGCTCGTATTCTCGCGCCAGCTCCCTGAATCCGGACATCGTCCCTCCTTCTCAGACGCATGCGTTCGCCGGGCGACCGTTCCCGGCAGCGACGCTCGTCCGCTGCCGGGAACGAGGATTGCAACCCCCGCACCCTCGAGGTCAGGTCCATTCTCCCCGGGAGCGATGCATATGTTCCGCTACGACAGAAGCTACGATTACGGGCTGCGCGGCGCCCCGCGGCCTTCGACGGGCTACGATCGGGATACGCACCAGCGGCGGCCGAGCGCCGGCTTCGACGGTCAGCAGAGCGGCGGCTACGACAATGGGTACCGCGGCGGGTTCGAAGACCACCGGTACGAGCGCCGAGCAGACCCGCGGGCGCGGGCGGCGAACCGCGTCACTGCACCCTACACCTACGACTACGTGTACGGCGGCCGCGGCGACCGCTTCCCGCGCAACTTCAACGCCTATACCGGTGACCGTCCGGACCGCATCCGCGAGGCGGACGCATTCCGCAGACCGTACGTCACGGAGGGCGGCACGCGCACCTGGCGCGGCTCCGTGCGCGCTCCCGGGTACGACGCGCCGGACTTCGGTCCGGCTTACGGCGGCCGGTACCCGGACGAGCTCTGAGCCAGTACCGGCAGTGAGGTCACTGAAGAGGGCCACATCCGAATGGGTGCGGCCCTCGTCCCTGGTGGACTCCCCATCGTCGCCAGAGTTCCGCCCCCGGCCGATCAGGCCGCGCGGCCCCGCCGCCTGTCCACCCGGAAGCGGCGGTTGCGGTGCCGGCGCCGCTTCCATCCATCCAGCGGTAGCACGGTGGCGTCCGACGCCGCCGCCTCCGAATCCGCCTCGGCCTCTGCATCCGCGGCGGCGGAGAGCTGCAGCTGGCGCGAAATCTCACGTCGCACCTCCTCGGCGGAGACCTGCCAGACCAGCGAGAGGAGAGCGAGCAGGCGTGCCGTCAGCTGCTCCAGCGTCTCCTCCAGCTGCGTCTCCAGTCCCGGAGTGGCTCCCGCCTCCGGTACCACCGGCCACTCGATCCGGGGACCATCCGGAACGCCCTTCCGCTGCTCCAGCCGCCCGCCGACGTCGCGCACCACGCGGCGCGCCGCGTACCGACGCCGGTGCAGTGTGCGCCCGCCGGCCATCCGTCGCAGCTGGGCCCGCCACTCCCGTCCCCGCGAAGCGCACTCGCTGAGCATCCACACCGCGGCGTAAAGTTCGCCGAACACCCGCAGGTCCATCTGCTGGATGCTCGCCGCGGTCAGCGAACCGAGATAATCGAGAAACGCCGAGATCCGGCGCGGTCGTAGGATCAGGAAGAGAGCGAGTTCCTGGCAGCCGCGGCGGCTGTTGCACCGGGCGCAGGCGGGGACGATGATCCGCACGTCGTTGCGGCGACCGCCCCGTGCCCGCGGGATCACGTGCTCCCGGGTCAGTGGCTCGTCCGGGCCGGCAGGGCGCCGGCAGTAGGCGCACCGCCCGTGCAGGATCTTCCTTTCCAGCTCGCTTCGCAGCGCACTGCTCGACTCGGTTTTCGGCACTTGCCCTCCTGGTTGATTGAAGACCTACCAGACGGAATCGCCGCACGAGCTCCGACCCTTCTCAACGCCAGTATAATGCCAGGTCCTGCAAGGTTTTATCTGCCCTTTCCGCGCGGCTCCCCCTGGTACGCGGGTTGCACTCCACAATCGCTTCTCCGCCGCGCCCCTGCCGGCGAGGCGTGACCTCCGAACCCCTCGATCCGGGAGGATCCATGGCTCGATACGACCGCGGCTACGACCGCTCCCTTCGACCCGCATCCGGCGACTGGTCTCGTCCCGACAGTGGCTCCCGCCGGGACTTCCGCCACGACCGGTTCACCTCCGCTGAGCGCCCCCGGCCGGATGGCCCCTTCGACGGGTACCAGGGCGGCAGCTACGGCATTCCTGTCGGCGGCGGGTATCGGGGCGGCGGGCCCGGTGGCGGGCGTGACGCGTACGATCGCGGCTACGGCGGCGGGTACGACCGGGCCATGCAGCGCGGCGGCGGGCGCGGGCGCTCCGGTGAGGACCTGTGGTGGCTCGGCGAGCGCGCCTTCGACCAGCAGCGCTCGCGCGACCCGTACGACGAGGCGTACCGGCGCTTCAACGAGGCGACCCGCCCCCGCTTCTCGCCGGTGGGCGGCAACTACCACGCGATGGGAGGCGAGCTCGGCTACCGGCGCACGCCGGAGCCGCTGCGCGAGGAGCGGTGGTTCAGTGACTGGACCCGCTGGTTCTGAGCGAAACCGGCCAACATGAAGACGAGAGCCCCGGAGACGGGTCTCCGGGGCTCTCGTGGTTGCAGGCGACACCTCTGCCGACGCTTCGCAGCGGCACGGCGGCGGGCCGTGCTCGGGTGCGGGTACAGCCGGTTTGTGCGTGGGGTGCGACATCCAGGCCGGTGCGAGGGACGGGTGCGGCGGTGCTGCCTGGACCGCATCGTAATGCACCCGGAGCGCGCGTGCAAGGGAGATGTTCGCCGACCCGGTCACGGCAGGGAAACGATCGGGCCGCTTGCTCGTGTCAGGGCCTCTCCGCCATCTTCCGCGGGACACGGAACCAACTTCCATCCCATCGCATTCGTCGATGATCAACCGAGCCGCAGGACAGCGATGAGCGAGCAGATGATGCTCGAAGTCCTCGGGTACACCGCCTCCGCCCTGGTCGCGATCTCGCTCACCATGAGCTCGATTCTGCGGCTGCGGATCATCAACCTGATCGGGGCCATCACCTTCACGGTGTACGGCTGGCTGATCGGCGCGATCCCGGTGGCCGCGGTGAACCTCTTCATCGTCTTCATCAACCTGTACTACCTGCGCGGGATGATGCGCACCCGCGAGTTCTTCCGGCTTCTGGAGGTGAGCGGGCCCTCGGAGTACGTGCAGTACTTCCTGGACCATTACGCCGCGCAGATCCGCCGCTTCACTCCGGGTGCGCCCGCTGCCGGAGGAGCGGACCTCTGCGTCATGGTGCTGCGCGACCTGGTCCCGGCCGGGCTGCTGATGGGCGACGTGGAGGGACACACGCTTCGGGTGCGCGTGGACTTCGTGATCCCCCGGTTCCGCGACTTCAAGGTCGGCCGGTATCTCTACGAGGAGTGCGCCGGGTTCTTCAGTGAGCGAGGGATTCGCGAGATCGTGAGCCCCCGCGGGAGCAGCGAGCACGAGAAGTACCTTCGACGCATGGGCTTCCGGCCGATGCCCGTGGCGGGCGGGGAGCCCGAGTTCAGGCTGGCGCTGGTGTGAGTGGCGCGGGCGCGGGAGCGGCCGACCCGAGGGAAGACCGGCACGGCTGCAGGGGAGGGTGGGTGTGAGTGGCGCGGGCGCGGGAGCGGCCGATGGAACCCGCGCCACGCCGCCGGGTCAGCAGTGAGGGCGCTCTGACCGGGGCCACCGAGCGGAAATCCGGAAACCAGCTGAAACATGACGTCTGAGACGATGGATCATTTCGACCCCGGGTACGGAGTGGCGCCCGAGGGCTACCGCCTGCCCGCCGAGACGCGGGTGGGGCTGGTGCGGCTGCAGGTATCCGATCTGTCCCGCTCCCTCGAATACTACACGGGCGTTCTCGGTCTGCGGACTCTTTCCGGCGGATCGGAGCACGCGGTGCTCGGCCCGCATGGCGAGGACGTGCCTCTCCTGGAGCTGCATGAGTTCGCCGGCGCGTCGACGGTTCCATCCAGCGGGCGACTCGGCCTGTACCACTTCGCGCTCCTCCTGCCGGACCGCCCCTCGCTCGGGCGCTTCGTCGCTCACCTCTCCGGCATCGGCGCCCGGGCCGGGGCTTCACACCACCTGGTCAGCGAGGCGCTCTACCTGCAGGACCCGGACGGGCTGGGTATCGAGATCTACGCCGATCTTCCTCGTGATGGCTGGCGGCACCGGGACCGCGAGCTGGAGATGGACTCCCGCCCCCTGGACATGCACGATCTGGTGCGCGCGGGGGGTGGCGCCGAGTGGGCGGGGATGCCGGCCGGCTCCCGCATCGGTCACGTCCACCTGCACGTGGGCGATCTGCAGCGGGGGGCGGATTTCTACCACCGTGGAATCGGCTTCGACCGGATGGTCTGGAGCTATCCGGGTGCCCTGTTCCTGGCCGCCGGCGGGTACCACCATCACCTCGGGATCAACACCTGGGCGGCCCATGCCGCTGCCGCACGGGATGGAGATGCGCGCCTGCTGGAGTGGGAGATCGTGGTGCCCTCTCCCGCCGATGTGGACGCTGTCGCTGCATCGCTCACGGCCAGCGGGTTCGCGCTTCAGATGGAAGGCGAGGATGCGACGGCGGCCGACCCGTGGGGTACGCGCATCCGCGTGCGGCGGGAGAGCGCGGCGGAGGCCGACCCATGACCGGTGCTCCGACGCCGGCAGGCAACCTCCCCCCGTTCTCGGTGCTCGACCTGGTCCCGATCGCCGAGGGCTCCACGGCGCATCAGGCCATGCGCAACTCCGTTGAGCTGGCCCGGCTCGCGGACCGGCTGAGCTTCGCGAGGTACTGGCTCGCGGAGCACCACGGGATGCCGAGCATCGCCAGCTCGGCTCCGGAGATCCTGATCGGCCACATGGCCGGTGTCACGGAGCGGATCCGCGTCGGCTCGGGTGGAGTGATGCTGCAGAACCACGTCCCGCTGAAGCTGGCGGAGTCGTTCCACACCCTCCAGACGCTGTATCCCGGCCGCATCGACATGGGGATCGGTCGCGCGCCCGGCACGGATCCCGTCACGTCGCAGGCGCTCCGCCCCTTCGATCCGGCGCGCTTTTCCGAACAGCTCGCCGAGTTGATCGGCCTCTCGGAAGGGAATCTCCCCGACGACCACCCCTTCCGCCGCGTCCGGGTGATCCCGGCGGAGGCGGAGCTCCCTCCGATCTGGCTTCTCGGCTCCAGCGGTGCCAGCGCCCGACTGGCCGGTGAACTCGGCTTCGGCTACAGCTTCGCGAGCCACTTCAGCCCCACGCCACCGGGGCCTGCGCTGGAAACGTACCGGGCGAGCTTCTCGCCGTCGAAGCACTTCGCCGAACCACACACCATCCTCGGGCTCTCGGTGATCTGCGCCGATTCCGACGAGGAGGCGGAGTTCCTGGCCTCATCGATGGATCTGATGTGGGTCCGGATCCACAGAAACCAGTTCCTCCCGATCCCTTCGCCCGAGGAGGCGAGCGCCCATTCCTACACCGCGGCCGAGCGCGCGGTGGCGGATCGATACCGCTCGCTGGTGGTGGTAGGATCACCGGAACGGGTGCACGATCGATTGACGCAGCTGGCCGGCGAGACGGCAGCCAGCGAACTGATGATCACCTCCACCATGTTCGATCACGGGGCACGGCTGCGCTGCTACGAGCTGCTCGCCGGGCTACGGGAGCACGTCGCCCCCGCGGACTGACACCGCGCCGTCACGCACACTTCTCGCATGCAAGGGTTCCGCCGGCACCGGTGCGGTAGAAGGGCTTCCCGAGAGATGAGGGGGGATGAAGCGATCTCTGCGCGGTCAGGTGGTGGTGATCACAGGTGCATCCAGCGGGATCGGCCGGTGCACCGCCGGATACCTGGCGAAGAGAGGTGCCCGCGTGGTGCTCACCGCGCGACGCGACGCCGCACTGCGCGAGGTCGTGGACGAGATCACCTCGGCCGGTGGCCACGCGGTGGCGCTGCCGGGAGACGTCACCCGCGCAGCGGACCTCGCGGCCGTCGCCGATCTGGCGATCGAGTGCTTCGGCCGCATCGACAGCTGGGTCAACAACGCCAGCGTCTACATCCAGGGGCGGGCCCAGGACATCACCCTGGATGAGTACCGCCGCATCCTGGACGTCAACACGGTGGGTACCATCAACGGCACTCAGTGCGCCCTACGGTACATGCTCCCGCGCGGGTCCGGTGTCATCGTTCAGGTCTCATCGGTAGCGGCCCGGCGGGGAGTTCCGTACACCACCCCCTACTCCGCCTCGAAGGCGGCGCTGGACGGGTTCACCTCCGCTCTCCGCGCGGAGCTCCGGGGGAGCGGCGTACGCATCTCCACCCTCTACCCCCCGACAGTGGACACGCCCATCTACGAGCAGTCCCGCGGCAAGCTGGGGGTCGTACCCAAACCGGCGCCGCCCGTCTCGGACCCGGTCACGGCGGCCCGCGCGATCGCGCGCCTGGCACGCACCGGAGAGCGTCACCTGTACTTCGGCTGGGCCGGGCCGCTGGCTTTGCTCGACGCCGTCTCACCGGCAGCGGGGGACTGGCTCCTCCACCGGGTCGCGGGCCTTACCTATTCCGATCGCCCGGCCGGCGAGGACAACGTGGACTCTCCGTCCACCACGGTGCCACCGACGGTGCGGGCCGGGTGGGCGGAGCCCGGCTGGAAGGGGCTGACTGTGAGCGAGGCGACTCGGGTGCTACCGCTGGAGTCACTGATCGGCGCCGCGGCGCTCGGCTTCGCGGCCGCCCGACTCACGCGCCGCATCGGCCGGCGCCGCTGACCGCATCATCCGGCAGACCCACGGCAGACGAGGCGGGGAGCGCCGCCCCGCGCCATCCGATCAACCAACCGGAGCAGAACCATGACCGATGACGTGAGGGAGACCGCCACCTTCGGCGGCGGCTGCTTCTGGTGCACCGAAGCGGTGTTCGAGCAGCTCAGAGGCGTGCACGACGTCACCTCCGGTTACGCCGGCGGACACGTGCCCGACCCGACCTACGAGCAGGTGTGCGGCAAGGGCACCGGACACGCGGAGGTGGTGCAGATCACCTTCGATCCCCGGGAGATCGCCTACCGCGAGCTGCTGGAGATCTTCTTCACCACCCACGACCCCACCACCCCCGACCGGCAGGGGGCCGACGTGGGGCCGCAGTACCGCTCCATCGTCCTGTACGACTCGCCCGACCAGCAACGCGAAGCGGAGGAGGTGCTCCGGCAGATGGACGCGAGCGGCGTCTGGCCGGACCGGATCGTCACCGAGATCGAGCCGCTGGATACCTTCTACCCGGCAGAAGCCGCCCATCAGGACTTCTACCGTCGCAACCCGAACCAGGGCTACTGCCGTGTGGTGATCGCGCCCAAGCTAACCAAACTCCGCAGTGAGTACCTGGAGAAGCTGGCGCGCTGAGGACGCTGCCGGCGAAGGGTCTCCGCCTGCCGGCGGCTCCCCCGCGATCGCTCCCCGCCCGTTTGCGGCCCGGGATTGCGGCATGCGTTTCTCCCCGATACGTTGCCGCGTCCGCCCCGCCGAAGTTCCCACCCCTGCGTTCGCGATCAGGTCATGCAGACAACGCCGGTTGGTCCGCTCTCCTTCGGAGAGATCCTCGACCGAGCCTTTGCGCTCTACCGCCACAACTTCAGCACGATGTACGTGGCGGCCCTGGTGCCGTTTCTCCCCGTCGCCCTCTTCTGGATCGGTGCGGCGATGGTGCTTCCGGCGACGGAGGAGGGGATGGAGAGGGCCACGTCGCTGGAGCTACTGATCCTCCCGTACACCTTCCTCGCCACCCTGCTGGCGTGGGGCGCGCTGGCGCGGCTCGCCGCCCGTGCGCAGCGGGGTGAGGCGATTGCCTGGTCCGACGAATACCGGGAGACGTTCCGCCGCTTGCCGCGGCTGATCGCCGTGACGTTGCTAAGCCTCGTTGTGATCACCGTGGGGGTCATGCTCCTGTTGATTCCGGGCATTCTGGCGATGATCATGCTCTTCGCCGTCATACCGGTGGTGGTGCTGGAGGACAGGGGCGCGGTGGAGGCCATGCGGCGATCCCGCGAGCTGGCGAAGAACTCGTGGGGGCGCATCTTCGCGATTCAGGTGGTGGTTCTGATGATCACCTCCATCCCCGCGATGGCTCTCGGTGCCGCCGGGGTGGCCGGTGCGATGTACGACCTCGCGCAGAGCGATGGCGCGGCGGCCGTGGGGATGGGACTCGCGGTGAACCAGGTGCTCTCCACGCTGGTCAGCGCGCTCGTCGCCCCGCTCTTCTCCCTCGTTCTCGTGACGCTCTACTTCGACCGGCGAGTGAGGCTCGAGGGACTGGATCTGGAGCTGGACGCGGAGCCACTTCCCACCCACGCTTGAGTCAGCCCGCACCCGCCCCAGGGGCCGAGGAGGTCCGTTCCACCCTGGCGGAAGTTTTGTCGCGCCCCGAGTTCCAGCTGTCCGAACCCGGGCCGGTGGCGCGACTGCTCGCGAGGATCAGCGATGCCATCGACGGCGTCGTGATGGCCCTGCTGCGGCGGATTCCGTTCCCGGATGCCGGCGGTTCGGTACTTCCCTGGCTGATCCGGGGTGCGCTCGCGATCGCGGCCGCGCTGCTGATCTTCCATCTCGTGCGCACCCTGGCGAGAGGGGACGCTCTTGCGAGGCGCCGGCAGCTCCGTGCCGCGACTTCCACCCCCCGCGGTTCCGAGGAAGCGGACTGGGATCTGGTTGCTGAGCGCGCCGCCGAATCGGGGCGATACCAGGAGGCGGTGCTCGCAGTCTACAGGGCGCTGCTCGGGCGCCTGAGCGAGCGCGGGCTGATCCGACTGGACCCGGCGAAGACCCCGGGCGACTATCGGCGCGAACTGCGGGGCCGCCCGCCGGTTGCCGGCGCGATGGATCACTTCCTCTCCGCCTTCGAGCCGGCCGTTTTCGGCGGTCGCGAACCGGATCGGGATGCGTTCGTGGTGATTCGTGACCGGGCACGCGAGGCAGCGCGTGGATAAGCGAGACCGTAACGTTCTGGTCGCGCTGGCCGTGATCCTCGTCTTCCTCGCCCTGGTCGTGGATGCGAGCCGGGATGAGCAGGCCGGCGACCCCCGCGCGAGCAGCTATTTTACCTCGCCCGACGGTACGGCGGCGCTCCTTCTGACACTCGAGGAGCTCGGATTCGAAACGCGCCGACGAGTCACGCCACTGGTCGGAGCGGAGCCGCTGCTCGGTCCACTGGTACTGCTCGCGCCGTCCGAACCGCCGACGCCGGCCGAACTGGGTGCACTCCTCGCCTGGCTGCGGAACGGAGGAACGCTGGTCTGGGCGGCCCGACCGGGGGATCCGACTGCCGACTCGCTGGGCGTGCGGCTCACGCCGCTCACCGGCGATACCGCTCTCATCCCTCGCCCCGGCGGCTGGCCGGAGCACACCGGCTACCGCGTGGAGCACCCGCTTACCGGAGAGGCCGCCAGTATTTCGGGCTTTCGCTTCGGACTGATTCCGCGCGAAGGGGTGACGGTGGAGCCGCTGTTCCGCACCACCGAAGACCGCCTGGTGGCCATGGCGATCCCGATCGGGAGAGGCCGGGTAATCGCCCTCGCGGATGTGGCTCCGCTCCGGAACCGGGCGATCGGTGAGGCGGGAGCCGCCCCCTTCCTCGTTCACGCGATCGCCGCCGCCGATGGGAGGGCGGTGGTGTTCGACGAGTATCACCACGGGTTTCGCCCCGGCGGGAGCGCCGTTCTCGCCACGCTCCGCTTCCTCACGCGGGAGCGATGGGGGAATCTCCTGTTACAGCTTGGCACGTCGGCGCTCGGGCTCCTCCTGCTGACGGGTGCCCGCTTCGGCGCTCCCCGTCCCGATTCCCGGCCCCGAAGACGGGATCCGCTGGAGCACGTGCATGCACTTGCGGAGGCGTATCGGCGTGCCCGCGCCCGCTCCGCGGCCCGCCGCCTCCTGATGGCCGGGCTCCTCCGACGGCTCGGCCGCCCAGCCGGTTCCGCCACGGTGGGGGACGAGCTGGAGGCGGTGCGTCGCGTCCTCCCCGCGAGCGGCGCCGCTCAGTACGCGTCGCTGGAGGAGGAGTGGAAGCGAGGGAGCCGGGGGAACCTGCTCGCCCTCACGAAAGCGATGGACGACACCCTCAGAGAGGCCAGACGACACGGATGAGTACGCAACCGACTGCCGCAGCCGCGAACGACGCCCGCCGCGTGCTCTCCGCTCTGGAGGATGTGGTGCTCGGGCAGGAGGAAGTGCTGCACCAGATGATGATCGGACTTCTCGCCCGGGGACACGTGCTGCTGGAGGGTGTCCCCGGCACGGCGAAGACGCTCGGCATCCGGGCGCTCGCCCGCGCCCTCGACCTCCGCTTCGGTCGTGTCCAGTTCACGCCGGACCTGATGCCCACCGACCTCACGGGGTTGAACATCCTCGATGAGATGCGGCGTGAGTTCACCTTCCACCCGGGGCCGCTCTTCACCGACCTGCTGCTGGCGGACGAGATCAATCGGGCCCCCGCCAAGACGCAGGCGGCGCTGCTGGAGGCGATGCAGGAGCGGCAGGTGACCACCGACGGCACCTCGCGTCCGCTCCCTTCCACCTTCACCGTCTTCGCCTCGCAGAACCCGGTGGAATACGAGGGCACATATCCCCTCCCCGAGGCGCAGCTCGACCGGTTCCTGCTGAAGGTGGCGGTCGGCTACCCTGCCGAGGCGGCGGAGCTCGCGATCCTGGATCGATACGCGGATGGCTTCCGCGCCGAGAGCACCGACACCTACGGTCTCGCCCCCGTTCTGGACCGCGACGGGTTGGATGAGTTGCGGGCACGCGTGGACCGGGTGCACGTGGAGCCGGCCGTGCGGCAGTACATCACACGCGTCGTCCGCGCCACCCGCGACCAGCCCGGCTTCGGTCTCGGGGCCAGCCCGCGTGCGACGGTCGCTCTCTTCCTGGCTGCACGCGCCGAAGCGGTCCTCCGCGGCCGCGACTTCGTCACCCCGGACGACGTGAAGTCGCTTGCCCCGCCGGTCCTCCGCCACCGGGTGCAGCTGACCCCCGAGGCGGAGATCGACGGCAGGACTGCGGACGACCTCATCGCCACCACGCTCCAATCGGTAGACACGCCGGCGTGATCGCGTGAACCTCCTCCCCGGCCGGCGCTTCCTCGCCCTCTTCGCGGGTGCCTCGCTGCTCTTCCTCGTCGAGCCGATCGCGGCCCTCACTGCGGACGTGATTCTGCTGGTTCTGCTGCTGGCGGATTCGCTTCGAGCGGCGTCGCCGCACGAGGTGCAGGTCACCAGAAGCGTTCCGGACCGGATCCCCCTCGGCGAGGAGGCCGAGGTGCGACTGCACGTTCGCAACGGGAGCGCTCGACCGCTCCACCTGCAGATCGTGGACGACGTCCTTCCACCCCTGACCCGCATCGGCCCGCGCGTCCTGACGGTGCTGGTGGAAGCGGGTGGCGAGGTCGAGGCACCCTACCCCGTACGCGCCGAGGCTCGCGGATCAGCCACCTTTGGCGCAGTGCACCTTCGCCTGCTGACCCCGCGGGGGCTCGCCTGGCGGCGCATGAGGATGGATGTACCCGGCGAGACGCGGATTCACCCATCCACGCGCGAACTCGGCGCCATGCGGCTGCTCGGTCTCAGGCGCCGTCTGAGTGACATCGGCGTGAGGCGCACCCTCCACCGGGGCGAAGTGGGGGCATTCGAGAGCCTGCGGGAATACGTGCCTGGAGATGACCCGCGCACCGTGGACTGGAAGGCGACCGCCCGCTCCACCGCCATCATGGTGCGTCAGTTCGAGGCGGAACGCAGCCAGACGGTGATGATCGCAGTCGACGCGGGACGCCTGATGATGGAACGGATGGGCGACCGTGAGCGCCTGGATCATGCCCTCTCGGCGGCGCTCCTTCTCGCCGACGTGGCGGGTCAGACGGGTGATCGGGTCGGGGTGACGGTCTTCTCGGACCGGATCCACCTGGTGCTCCCGCCCGCGCGCGTGTCACTGTCGCGACTGAGTGAGGCACTCGCCGGGGTGGAGCCGCGCATGGCGGAGTCGAACTACCCCGCTGCCTTCGCACACATGGCCCGCCAGCTGCGGCGCCGTGCCCTGCTGGTGCTCTTCAGCGATGTGGTGGACACGGGCGCCTCCGCCGCTCTGGTCGCTCAGCTCGCAGGGAGCGCTCGCCGTCACCTTCCCATCGCCGTGACGCTCCGGAACCCGGCCCTCGAGTCGGCTGCCGAGGCCCCCGTGGTCGACGAGACCGGCGCGTTCCGGCGGGCCGCGGCGGAAGAGGTTCTCCAGGCCCGTGCCGCCGCGCTCCACACCATGCACCGCTCGGGGATACTCGTCGTGGACGTCCTGCCGTCACGGGCCGCTCCCGGAGTGATCAACCGCTACCTGGAGGTAAAGGCCCGGGGGCGGCTCTGAGCCGCCATCTCACCCCCGCTTCCCCGTCGGGACCAGGTACAGCAGAAGCAGGAGCGCCGACAGCGCCGAGACGCTCGCCTTGACGGTGAACGGGAGATCAGCCGGTGAGATGAACCCCTCCACGACGCCCGCCACCACCAGCAGCACCACCGCGCCCGCCAGCAGAGCCACCGCTTCCCGACCACGCTCCACGAGCGCGCTCCGTCGTGTCCGGTCGCCCGGCAGGACGAGGGCCGAGCCGAGCCAGAGTCCCGCTCCGCCCGCGATGCAGATCGCCGCCAGCTCGATCACTCCGTGGGGGAGCACGAAGGCGAGCAGATATCCGCTCAACCCGCTGGCAGCGAACAGGCCGAACACAGCGCCGAGAAAGACTCCGTTGAAGACCAGTATCGCGACCGACCCCACGCCCGCCGCCACCCCGCCGGCAAAGGCGAGAATGCTGACCTGTACGTTGTTGGAGATGATCTCGCTCGCCATCAGCGGCATCCCCACGTCCGGGATGTTCACGTAACCCAGCCCCGCGGCGCGCCGGCTCGCACCCTCCTCGGCGCGGACCATCATCTCCGCCGGCAGGATCTGCCGGGCCACGCCTGGGTCGCGGTAACTCACCATGCCTGCGGCCAGCATCGGCCCGAAGAGCAGGCCCGTGGCCAGCAGGATCGGCTGCCAGCGCCGCCGGACCAGCGCCGGGAACCCGCTGCGGAGCCAGATCCATGCCCGTCGCGGCGACGGCGCCTCCGGCCGGTAGAGCAGGTTGTGCCCGGCCCCCACCGACCGCTCGAGCGCGTAGATCAGACCCGGCGAACCGCCGTACGCCCGCGCGCGGGCCAGGTCCGCCGCGGTCTCGCGGTACAGCGCCGCGAAGCGCGAAACCTGGTCGGGACGAAGCTCCGCGAGACCCCGGCGTTCCGCCTGTCGCACGAGCGAGCGGAACTCGCCCCACCGCCGCCCCTGCCGCCGGGCCATTGCGGCCGCCTGGGGAGCCCCGGCCCCGGCCGCGGCTCCACCACGCCGCCTCGCCTCCTCCCGGTGGAGCGCGAGCAGTTCAGCCTCGTCCCCGCTTCCATCGGCGGCGCCCGCAGGCATCCGGGCCGCGAAGCGCCGGTGCATCTGCGCTCCGATCCGCGCTCGAGCTTCGGCGGCGATCTCCTCACGGCGCGCGACGAAGCGCGCAAGCCTGGTGAATTCCTCCTCACTCAACTGCGGACGGCCACCCTCCTCCGCACGCCCGTAGGATTCGGGAAATGTCGGCTCCCCACCCTCCCGTACCACCACGGTGCCGGCCACCATGTCACCCACCCTCTGCGTGCGAGGGTGCAGCATCATCGCCGTACCGCCCACCAGCCATGTCGGCGGCGGGAGAATGTCCACGATCCGGAGGAGATTCCGCACCACTGCCTCCCGCACTCCCACCGGATATCCGCCCTCACGGATCACACGCAGACCCATCGCGCGCTTTCCGGGCGTCTGGCCATCCCGGAATCCCTCGAAATAGGCGAAGTACCCCCAGACGATGACGAAGCTGACCAGCCCGAGGGCAGCGAACAGGTACGCAACGCCGACGGCGCCCACAGTACCCAGCCCCGCCCCCACCTGCAGAGCCCCCAACCACAGCGCCACCAGGGTGCCGCCCAGGATGATGCTGTCGAGAAGCAGAGCCGTGAACCGTGAACCCAGGTCGGCCAGCACGTAGCCGACCAGCACCTGCTCCGGTGTCTCGATTTCCACCTGCCGCGCGGGCACGGGAGAGGACTTCATGGGTGTGGACGTAAGGGGCGGGGGGCGATCCGGTCAAGCCGGTCCACCGGCCTGAACCGCAAGCTACGCCCCCGACGTGGGCCGGATCAAGAACACCGGCGCCCGCGCAGCAGCAGCAGCAGCAGCAGCAGCAGCAGCAGCAGCAGCAGCGATGAACCTTGACATACCCATCACCGCAATGCATCGTACTCTTAGGTATCAAACTGACGAGGTGTGATGGACATCGGAAAAGACCTGGTCGCGGCATCATCCACACCCCTGATCCTCTCCATTCTCGCCGACGGAGAGTCGTACGGCTACGCGATCGTGAAGCGTGTTGACGATCTGTCGGAGGGGACGCTGCAGTGGAACGAGGGGATGCTGTACCCGCTGCTGCACCGCCTGGAGCGGCAGGGCTACATCGAGGGGGCATGGGGGGCGGCGGAGACCGGACGCAAGCGGAAGTATTACCGGATCACGAAGGCCGGCCAGGAGCACCTGGCGGACCAGCGGCGGCAGTGGCAGGCGGTGGACGAGGCGCTGCGCAACGTGTGGCGGTCGTTGACGCTGATGAGCGGCGGCGCGGCCCTGGTGCCCATCACGACCCATGGAGGCTGAAGTGACGACAACGAGCGTTTCCCTGGAGGCGCAGATCGCGGACTGGCGCTCCCACTTCCGGCGACGTCGGGCGATTCGCGAGACGGACATCGCGGAGCTGGAGGATCACCTGCGTGGGCAGGTGGAATCGCTGATGGCGGCCGGACTCGCGGAGGACGAGGCATTTCTCGTGGCGGTGAAGCGAATGGGTGCCGTGGACGCCCTGTCGCGGGAGTTCGCCCGGGAGCACACGGACCGACTCTGGCGGCAGTTGATGGCGTCTCCGGACGCCGACGAGCAGAATGCCGGCGCACGACGTCGGGAGGCGATGGTCGCCTTCGCCCTCGCCGTGGCTGCCGCCGTCCTGATCAAGCTTCCGGAGCTGTTCGGCTACACGATGGACGGGAACGAGGCATTCTATGTACGGAACGCCAGCTTCGCCGTCCTCCCGCTGGTCGCCGTGTTCTTCGGGTGGAAGCGTGGGCTCACACCGAGGACGATCGCGGCGCTGGTGGCGACATTCCTCGTGGCGGTGGTGGTGATCAACGCCTACCCGTTTCGAGCGGGCGCCGACACGGAGCCGCTCGCCGCACTCCACCTGCCGATCGCGCTCTGGCTGGTTGTAGGTGTCGCCTACGCAGGGGGGCAGTGGGCGGACAGCCTCCGCCGCATGGATTTCATCCGCTTTTCCGGCGAACTCTTCATCTACTTCGTGCTGATCGGCCTCGGCGGAGGGGTGCTGATCGGCTTCACGCTCGCCATCTTCCAGAGCATCGGCATCGACGCCGAGTGGTTCGTGGAGCGGTGGCTGGTGCCGTGCGGCGCGGTCGGCGCGCTGCTGGTGGCCTCCTGGCTGGTGGAGGCGAAACAGAGCGTGGTCGAGAACATGGCGCCTGTGCTGGGCCGGCTCTTCACACCGCTCTTCGCCGCGGTGCTGGTGACCTTCCTCGCCACCATGCTGTGGACGGGCCGTGGAATCGACATCCAGCGCGATGTCCTGATCGCGTTCGATTTCCTCCTGATCCTGGTGCTCGGGCTGCTGCTCTACTCGATCTCCGCCCGCGACTCAGATGCTCCGGTGGGACTCTTCGACTGGCTGCTCGTGATCCTGGTGATCAGCGCACTTCTGGTGGACGTCCTCGCGCTGGCCGCCATCGTCGCCCGGATCAACGAGTTCGGCTTCACCCCCAACCGTGTCGCCGCGCTCGGATTCAACGTGATCCTTCTGGTGAATCTGTGCTGGTCCGCCTGGCTCTACGCCCGCTTTCTCCGAGGTCGCGCCTCCTTCCATGCACTGGAGCGGTGGCAAACGGATTACCTGCCGGTGTACGGCGCCTGGGCCGCCGCCGTGGTCCTCCTCTTCCCGCCGCTGTTCGGCTTCGGCTGAGCCCTTCCGTCGGCGTTGCTGCCGACGGTGCGGGACGACCAGGGCCAGGGCGCGACCGGCCCGGCGGCGGATGGCGATGTACGCAGGTGGCTGCACCCCGGCACGGCGCATGACCTGGTGGTACTCGCGGTAGCCGCGATCGGGTCTCTACTCGCGCGGTTCCGGCCGCGCCCGATGGTCGCCGTCATGGTGGCGACCGTCGGGGTGCACGCGGCGATCACCGTTGTAGCGGTAATGGGGGACATGGGCGCTCCCCACAGCGGTCCGCTCCACGTGGTGGCGATCAACGGCTTCTTCGCGTCGCTCTGGCTCGCGGCGGCCGCGCTCTTCCGGTGGGCGGAGATGGCGGGCTGGGGGCGACATCGTCCTTGTATTCGGCTCCTCCGGGTGCGTATACATCAGGGGCGAGAAACGCCGGGCAGCAGGGATACAGCTGCCCGGTGATCCCCGGCGGACCGAGCCGTCTCCCGATCGGCTCATCATCGCCCCCCTGGAGTGCACATCCTTCCCCGGTCCGGTGCTCGATGGAACTCCTGGAGCGTGGCGCGGCGCAGGTCGAGCTGAACCATCTTCTTCGCGAAGCCGGGACCGGCTCGGGTCGATTGCTCTTCGTCGGTGGTGAGGCGGGTATCGGGAAGACGGCTCTGGTCCAGAGGTTCGCTGCCGTCGCTCCTCCGCGAGCCCGTCTGCTTCTCGGCGCCTGCGATCCGCTTTCTACCCCTCGCCCACTGGGGCCGCTGTTCGACATGCTGCCCGAGCTCGGTGGGCCTCTCGCGGAGCAGATCAGGGGCGGAGCGGAACGCGATGCCATCCACCGCGGCTTTCTCGGCGAGCTCGCCGCCCCCGGGCAGACGGCTCTCGTGGTGTTCGAGGACGTGCACTGGGCCGACGAGGCGACGCTCGACCTGCTGCGGTTTCTCGCACGGCGGCTCGACCGGGTGCATGCGCTGGTGATCGCCACCTACCGCACCGACGAGGTCGGCGACCGCCACCCTCTGAGAGTCGTACTCGGCGACCTCGCCACCACCCGCACCGTCGGACGGCTCGCGCTCGAGCCGCTCTCCCTCGACGCCGTTCGCACGCTCTGCGAGCATACCGATCTGGATCCGGTACACCTGCACGCCCGAACGGGTGGGAACCCGTTCCACCTGACCGAGGTGATCTCCTCCGGGGGGCACGGCATTCCGGCGACGGTGAGGGATGCAGTGCTGGCCCGGGCCGCGAGGCTCACCGGGGGGGCCCGGCAGACTCTGGACGCCGCCGCGGTGCTCGGCTTCCGCTTCGATCCCGCCCTGCTCGAGGCGGTGTGCGAAGATTCGGACTCGGCTGTGGATCTGCTGATCACGGGTGGTCTTCTGCGGATGGACGGGGATCGGCTGCGCTTCCATCACGAACTGGCACGCGAGGCAATTCTGGAGGTGCTGGTTCCACACCGCCGAACCGAACTGCATCTCCGGGCGCTCCGGGCGCTGCGCGATCGACCAGCGGCGGATGTCGGGCACCTCGCCCATCACGCGGAGGGCGCGGGAGACGCGGCGTCCGTGCTGGAGTACGCGATCCGCGCTGCGCGACGCGCTCGCCTGATGAGCGCTCACCGGGACGCGGCGACGCAGTTCGCCCGCGCACTGCGCTTCGCTGACACACTGGCGCCAGTGGACCGTGCCGAACTTTGGGAGGCCTATTCCTGGGAATGCGTATCCACGGACCAGTGGAACGAAGCCACCGGCGCGGGCAGGGAACGAGTGGCACTCTGGCGCACGGCCGGGGACGTCCGGAAAGAGGGTGAGGCACTCAGCTTCCTCGTAGGGTGCCTCGCCTCCACCGGTGAGATGGCCGCGGCGGAGGAAGCCAGCGCTGCATCCATCGCCCTCCTGGAGACGCTGCCACCGGGTCCGGAGCTCGCCGAAGCGTATGGCATGCGGGCGTATCTCCGCACGCTCACCCACGACACCTCGCAGGCCGCCGAATCGGCTCGCAGGGTTCTCGACCTGATGGAGGGCGATGTCAGCCCCTACCACCAGGTCATGGGGTACAGCCTGCTCGCGACCGCCGGCATCCTCGCTGGCGAAGGCAATCAGGATCGGTACCTCCACCGTGCCGTCCATCAGGCCCGTGAAGCTGACCTGCACTGGGCTGGTGCGGCCGCATACTTCAACATCGGCACGGCCTGGGTGAAGGTGTTCGATCTCCCCCGTGCCGAGAAGTGCCTGACGGAGGGACTCGCCCACTCCTCCGTGCACCAGCTGGATGGATGGTTCGCGAACATGCTCTGCTGGCTGTCACAGGTCCAGCTGCATGCCGGCAGATGGGAGGAGGCGCAGGGGTCCGCGAGTCGCGTGATCGGCCACGCGCACGTGAGCCCGACCTGTCGTGCGGTCGCGCTGCAGGTGCTGGGGCGTCTGGGAGTGCGGCGGGGGACCGCGCGTGCGACCGAGATGCTGGACGAGGCGATGGAGCTTGCCCGCGCCACCGATGCGCTGCAGTTCCTCGCGCCGATTCATGCAGCCCGTGCCGAGAAAGCATGGCTGGAAGGGGACGCTGGCGGGACGCGGCGGGAGGCCCGGGCGGCTCTTCATCTGGCTCTCGAGAAACGCCACCCGTGGCTCGCCGGCGAGCTGATCTGCTGGCTCCGGTTGGCGGGGGATCCGGTGACGATGCCTCCCTGGGTCGCCCGACCGTTCGCCCTGATCGGCGAGGGCCGCTGGAGCGATGCCGCCGACGAGTGGCGGCGCCTCGGCTGCCCGTACGAAGCAGCGCTGGCCCTGGCCGCAACGGGCGAACCGGACCGCCTGCGCAGCGCCCTGGCCGATTTCACCCGAATGGGAGCGAGGCCCGCCGAACGTAGCACCATGCGGCTGCTTCGCGCCCGGGGAGTCCGCGGAATACCGAGGGGACCGCGCGCCTCCACGATCGCGAACCCCCGCGGCCTCACCATGCGCGAAGTCGAGGTTCTGTCTCTCGTCGCCGAGGGCCTCCCCAACTCCGCCATCGCTCAGCGGCTCTTCCTTTCCACGAAGACCGTCGGTCACCACGTCTCGGCCGTTCTTGCCAAGCTCGGTGCGCGCAGCCGGGCCGAGGCGGCAGGCCGGGCGGCAGGACTCGGGTTGCTGCAAGATAGGGAACCACCGGTGACAAAATAGGGAATCCTCCCGTTCCCGGGGCGGGCGCGAGTCCTCAGATTCAATCCTCCACTCGCCGGAGGCCGCGCGGCCTCCGAGCAACCCGCCCGCCTGGCGCGCCAGCCGGTCTCCCTCCCCTTCCCAGCGGGCCAGAGAGCCCGCGGCGCGCTCAGTGGCCGCCGCCTCCCCCGCTCCGGAGATACGCTCATGCCCTCGACAGCCCGGTTTCTCACGGTCCTGGCAGTGTTCGCGCTGCCCGCCTGCAGCGCCCAGCAGCCCGCGGTACCCGCCGACGCCGACCTCTCGCCGCACCTGGCGGATCACATGCAGGCAGCCACTCCCTCCTCCGAACTGAACCGGCAGCTCGCGGAACTGCGACGCGCCACCGCCGGCTTCCATGAGATCGACGCAGCCCGCGCAGCCTCCTACACGGTCCTCTTCGATCCGGATGGCGATGGTCCAGGGAGTGCCTGCCTGAGCCACCCGACCGACGGCGCGATGGGTGAGCACTACGTGCACCCCGGCCTTCTCTTCGACGGCGGCGCTCTGGAGATCACCCGGCCGGAGGCCCTGATCTACGAGCCCATGGCCAACGGCAAGCATCGGCTCGTGGGCGTGGAGTACGTGGTCCCGTTCAGCGACGCTCCAAAGGATGGCCCCGCCCCTGAATTGTTTGGGATGAAGTTCATGGCGAACGACGACCCGGGCTTCCACCTCTGGGCCCTCCACGTCTGGGTGTGGGCGAACAACCCGAGCGGCATGTTCATGCCCTGGAATCCCCGGGTCACCTGCCGCCACTCGACCAGCTGACCCCCTCCAGCAGCCTGGAGCATACGACTCAGGGGTGAGGCTGCGCGGAAACGCCGAGCCGGTCGTGGATCAGGGACGGATCGACATCGGCCGGCGTTTTCGCCGCAACCAGCCGATCCACCGCGCCGGGGTCCGAGATGAACCCACCGATCTCGGCCAGTCGGCTGAGGTGCTCCTGCGGGCGGTCCGCGGGCGTGAGCACGACGAAGATCAGATGCGCCGGAGCCGACGCCCCGGGGAACTCGATCCCTTCCTGGCTCGTTCCCAGAAAGAGGATGGTATGCTGGAGATCCGGGACCCGGGCGTGCGGCACCATCACCCCGGGCCGGAGCTCGGGGGCGAACGCGCTCAGACTCCGGAGCAGCGCGTCCTCGATCGACTCCAGTCGAGCCGGATCGTAGGCGAATTCCTGCTCGAGGAGCTCGTGCAGCGCGGCACGGTGATCCTCTGCCCGGAGCCGGAGCCGGATGCGGTCCCGGGAGAGGGTTTGCGGCAGCGACCGTCCCGACCCGATGGCGCCGGGTACCGGCATCACCTCGGAAGGGTACATGATGATGAAGCTCTCCGGCACCAGGTCGGCGAGTCGCCCGGGCAGCCGCTCCAGCACCGGATCCCACCCGATGGTTCCGCGGCGAGAGCTCAACACCACCACCAGGTCGTCGGGTCGGAGCTCGTCCGTGAGTCGCTGGAGAACCTCACGCCATCCTGCGACCTCCTCCATCCGCGTCGGGGCCTCCGGCTTCACCGAATCGAAGTGCGCCTGGTAGATGCGGGCGGGCGCGGAAACCGAGTAGGCCCGGATCTCGGCGCCGAGCCGGTTCGCCATCTGCTTCAGCGTCCGTACCGACTCCAGGAAACCGGGAGTATGGTCCGATCCCTGAGGCACGAGCGCGACGATGCGCTCCGTGGTGTTGAACGGGTGGCCCACCTTGGTGACCAGCACCTGCTGCCGGGTCTGCTCCAGCAGCTGGTCCAGCACGCTTCCGAAGATCCCCCGCCGGTTCGAACGGTTCCCATCCCAGCCGATGATCACCGTGGAGACCCGATTCTCCGCGATTCCGCGCGCGATTCCGTTGGCGAAGTTGTGGTCGACACGGGTGAGCGGGACCACCGGCACCCCCGCACCTGCACCGTAGGAAACCGCGTGGCTGAGCATCTTCTCGGCCGTCGCCACGAACTCACCGGACCGGCCCTCGTCGTCCGGCACCACCGTCAGCGGGTACACCGGCTCCGGTGAATCCGGAGTCCGGATCAGCAGCGCCAGGTTCATGAGATCCTCCGCGGTGGCCGGCTTCGCCATCGGCACCAGGATCCTCTGCGGCGCACCCGATGGGTCGTAGGGACGCTGCTCTTCCTGCAGTGCCACCGCCCGCCCGAACCGCTCGGTGACCCAGGGGCCGAGCAGGCACGACACCAGGATCATCATTACGGCACCGTTCACCACCGCGTCGTCGAACAGCCCGATCTCCACGCCGATCAGCGTGGCGGCCAGCGTCGCCGCCGCCTGCGGTACCGACAGCCCGAAGATGATCCACCCCTCCTCCGGCGTATAGTGGAAGATCCGCTCGGAGAGCTTGGCGGCCATCAGCTTCGTGGCCACCACGGTGACCGTCATCCCCAGCATCACCTTCCATGCGAGCAGATCCCCCATCAGCACGCGTACGTCCACCAGCATCCCCACGGAAAGCAGGAAGAAGGGGATGAAGATCGCTTCGCCGATGAAGTGGATGCGGTTGTTGAGCAAACTCTGGTCGGGGATCAGGCGGTTCAGCGCGAGCCCCACGAGGAAGGCACCGACGATCGCTTCCACACCGGCGACCTCGGCCAGGTAGGCGCCGGCGAACAGGGATGTGAAGATGAACAGGTACTCGGAGATTCCACCGGAACGCTCCCGCCGGAAGAACCACCGGCCGAGGCGCGGCAGACCGAACCAGACCACCACGACGTAGATGCCCAGGAAAACCACCAACCGGAGCCAGAAACCGGCATCCAGCACTCCGCGAGTGGAGGCGGCGACAACCGCCAGAACCAGCAGTGCAGCGGTGTCCGTGATGATGGTGCCACCGACTGCAGTGGTCACCGCCTGATTCTTCGTGATGCCGAAGCGCGTTGCGATCGGATAGGAGACCAGCGTGTGCGAGGCGAACATACTGGCGATCAGAATCGCCGCCGGCCACGAGAAGTCCAGTAGGAGCAGGAAGACAGCCGTACCGGCGAGTTGCGGGATGAAGAAGGTGAGTGACCCGAATATCAGGCTACGGTTGCGATACCGCTTGAAGCCGTGCAGGTCGATCTCCGTCCCCGCCATGAACATCAGGTAGAGGAGCCCGACGGTTCCGAGCAGTACGATGGTCTGGTCGCGAGCGAGCAGATTGAGCCCGTTCGGCCCCACGATCGCCCCGCATACGATGATCCCGATCAGACCCGGGATCCCGATCCGCTGCATCAGGAGAGGCGCGAGCAGGAAGATCGCACCGGCGATCGCCACGATCAGGACGGGGTCCGTGATCGGAAGCGTGGCGGACGTTGCGATCGCGAGCGCGCTCACGGTTCCGTCCCGGTCGCAACCACGTTCTCCGTGACGATGATGGGGCGGTCGAGCACGGCCCCGGCACGGGTCCGGCCGTCGGCACCCGCGTGCACGACTCTGAGCCGATGGCTGCCCGCATGCAGTACTTTCAGCGCCACGGAGTAATCGATGTGCGGCGAGTGGTCCGCACACGGCCGGGTGGTCAGGGTTTCGACCAGATCTCCCTGATCCGCCGCACATCCGGCGGGAACCAGGGTCAGAATCAACACCGCGGTCACTGAGTTCATCTGTCCTATTGGTTGCCGATGGAATCCGGTGTGGGTCCATTCCAGCATCGGGCTGCCTTCAGGAGGCGGATCGCTTCACGGCCCCCCGCTACTCAAAAAAAGCCACCTCGCTCCCGCTACCATGGGGATCAGGTGGCCCGATTACAGGGCGCCGGGCCGCGCCTCTCTGGACGCTGCCCCGCAGGCATGTCGGATCAGCCTACCACTCTTCCCATATGGCCTGCGGGGTTAGCTGTCGGGTTCGGAGAAGGAAGTCTCCGCCCGGACGAATCCGGATGCACCCCTGAGCGATCGACGCTCCGTGGTTCCCCCGCCACACGACTCCCGACCGTGCGCTCGGCTGTGATAGTTGCGGCCCGGGCCGCCGGAATCGCAGCGGAAGCGAAAAGCGTGCCCCTCAGCGCCGTGGGGACGGGCCATCCCGCGCCTCCCGGTACACCGTTGCCGGCGCGCGCGCAGCGTCGCAATGGAACGCCGGCGGCATCGCGACGGCTGGCAAAATGCCCGGTGGAATTCTCGCGACCGTCGATGAACCGGACTGCGACCTCAGAGGGCCTGTCGCGCGAATCCCTCGCTTTCCACGACGGACCTGAGAAACGAGAACCACGGGGCCCGCCGCCGGCGGCGCCGGATTTGCGCGCAGCGGGGGCACCCGAACTTGAGGAGAGGCACCAATGCGGAGCGAACGCCAGAAGATGCTCGCGGGAGAGCTGTACGACCCGCTGCACGCGGAGCTGGTCGCGGGCCGTGAGCGAGCGCGGAACCTCTGCCAGCTGCTGAACGCTACGCGCGAGGCGGATCAGGACGAGCGCCGGCGCATCCTACTCGAGCTGTTCGGGGCAGGTGGGAACTCGGTCTGGATGCAGCCGCCTTTCTTCTGCGACTACGGCTCGAACATCGAGCTGGGCGAGCGGGTATTCTTCAATTTCAACTGCGTGGTCCTGGACGTCTGCCCGGCGTGCGCATCGGGTCGCGTGCGGTGATCGGCGCCGGCAGCGTGGTGACCCGGGACATTCCCGAGAGGGTATTCGCCGCGGGCAACCCCTGCCGCGTGGTCCGCGAGATCACGGAATAACGCGAGCGCCCCCGGGCCGCCTGGTGCCGAGTTCGTATCCCGGCGGCGGCGCTCCTCAGCCAACGCTCGCCGACTCGCCAGGTCATTGCCGCGGTCTGCGGCTGCGCGGGCCAGGAACGGAAGAGGCCGCGGATTGCTCCCCGACCTCCGCTACCTCACTGCGACTTCCCGAAGGCGGAGGCCCGGGGCGCGCTCGGGCTGCTTCCGCGGCTGCTGAACCAGATCCGGCAGTCACCCTCACCCTTCCTGCGCGTTGAACGGCGGGGACCGAGCTGCAGTTCGCGCAACAGACCGAATATCCTACGGCACCGTCACCGTGAATGTCCCGACGACCGCATGGAATGCGGTACAGAGCGCTTCCGCGTGTGTGCGCGAAGCGTTCAGGGCGATGGTTCCGAGGCCCAGGCCTGCCCTGGAAGGGGCGATATGGCGCCGAGGGGGTGCCCTTCGCGTCTGCCGAGCACGCATGCCGGATCGACGCTGGGTACTGCACGCGAAAGAGGCGGGGCCGGAGATCTCTCCGGCCCCGCCTTTCGAGCGCTCAGCTGTTTGGAAACTTATGGGAATGCCCGGAATTTACGGGAATGCCGTTGGAGACCTTAGGTGCCGCGAGACGCGACACCGCACCCGGGCACCTACACGTCCAGCTTGGCGTATACCGCATTCTCCTCGATGAACCGGCGGCGGGGCTCGACCTCCTCGCCCATCAACGTCTCGAAGATCTTGTTCGCGTCCACCGCGTCCTCCAGCGTCACGCGCAGGATGGTGCGGGTGGCCGGGTCCATGGTGGTTTTCCAGAGTTGCTCGGGGTTCATCTCGCCGAGACCCTTGTAGCGCTGAACGTGGATCCCCCTGGCGTCGCCCTCCCCGCTCTTGTAGCGGGTGAGAATCTCCTCGCGCTCCGACTCGTTGTAGGCATACTGCTCCTGCCTGCCCTTGCGGATCAGGTAGAGCGGTGGCTGCGCGATGTAGATCATCCCCTCCTCGATCAGCTGCCGCATCTGCCGGAAGAAGAAGGTCAGGAGCAGCGTGCGGATGTGGGAACCGTCCACGTCCGCGTCGGTCATGAGGATGATCTTGTGGTACCGCGCATTGGCGAGGTCGAACTCATCCTCGCCGATGCCCGTGCCGATCGCCGTGATGATCGCCCGGATCTCATCGTTGGAGAGCACCTTGTCGAAGCGCGCCTTCTCCACGTTCAGGATCTTCCCCTTGAGCGGGAGGATCGCCTGGAAGGAGCGGTCACGCCCCTGCTTGGCGGAGCCGCCGGCGGAGTCGCCCTCGACGATGTAGATCTCGGAGGCCTCGGGGTTGTTCATCGAGCAGTCTGCCAGCTTTCCCGGGAGGACCCCCGTCTCCAGCGCGCTCTTCTTGCGCGTGAGATCGCGCGCCTTGCGGGCGGCCTCACGGGCACGCGCCGCGGAGAGCGACTTCTCGATGATGGCCCGGGCGACCGCCGGGTTCTCCTCGAGGAACTCGGAGAGCTTCTCGTTCACGAGACTCTCCACCGCCCCCTTGACCTCGCTGTTTCCCAGCTTGGTCTTGGTCTGCCCCTCGAACTGCGGCTCCTTCACCTTGACGGAGATCACGCAGGTGAGCCCCTCGCGGACGTCGTCGCCTGAAAGCGCGTCCACTCCGCCCTTCTTGAAGAGGCCCGTCCTGCGCGCGTAGTCGTTGATGGTGCGCGTCAGCGCCGACTTGAAGCCCGTGAGGTGCGTGCCGCCCTCGTGGGTGTTGATGTTGTTGACGAAGGTGAAGGTGCTTCTCGTTGTACCCGTCGTCGTACTGCATGGCGATCTCGATCTCCGCCTCTTCCCGCTCGGCCTCGATGTAGATCGGATCCGGGTGCAGCGGCTTGCGGTTGCCGCGCAGGTACTCGACGAAGTTCTTGATCCCGCCCTCGTACCGGTACTCCTCCACCCTCGGCAAGCCCGTTTCCTCGTCGAGCTTCCGCTCGTCGGTGAGCGAGAGGCCCACACCCTTGTTCAGGAAGGCGAGCTCGCGCAGACGGGTGGACAGGGTGTCGAACGAGTAGATCAGCTCCGGGAAGATCTCGTGGTCGGGCTTGAAGGACACGATGGTGCCGGTGTCCTTGCGGTCCACCTTGCCCGTGACTTCGAGGTCCCGCGTCTTGGCGCCGCGCGCGAAGGAGATCTCGTAGATCTTGCTGTCGCGCTTCACCACCACCCTGCAGCCACTCGGACAGCGCGTTCACCACGGAAACGCCCACCCCGTGAAGACCGCCCGAGACCTTGTACGGTGTCCTTGTCGAACTTGCCGCCTGCGTGGAGCACGGTGAGCGCGAGCTCGACGCCCGGGATCCCCTCGGTGGGATGGAGGTCGACGGGGAAGCCGCGGCCGTTGTCGACCACGGTGACGGAGTCGTCCTGGTGGATGGTCACGTCCACCCGGTCGGCGTGGCCGGCGAGCGCCTCGTCGATGGAGTTGTCCACCACCTCGTACACCAGGTGGTGCAGCCCTCGCGGTCCGGTGGAGCCGATGTACATCCCCGGCCGCTTCCGCACCGCTTCGAGCCCCTTGAGGACCTGAATCTGGCCGGACGTATACTCCGTGGCTGCGCTGGTCGCCATTGATCCCGTTCGTCTGCCTGGTTAAACGATCCATCCGGACCGGAGGTGGTACCCCGGTCGCGGTCCGAAGGTGCCCATGATCACATCTCTAACCCGCGCGCGCGTGCGCGTGAGAGGTCAGCCCTGCATCACGAAGATCAGCTGCCTCACCCGCCCCTCCGTCTTGCCGGCGTTGATGCGTCGCATCAGCTCCGACTTCATCATGTTGAGCTCCATCATCCAGGCGGAGCTGCGCACCGCCACGATCAGCACGCCGTCGGAGACCCTCCGGGGTTCGGTGACCGCGGCGATCTGCGGACCCACCAGCTCCGGCCACTGCGGCAGCACGGATGCAGCCTCCAGCTTGCCGGTGAGACCGGTTCGCGCGAGGTACTTGCCAACCAGTTCGCCGACCAGCTGTGGCTGGCTGGCAGAGTGCTTCCGGGGTCGCGTCAAATGGAGTTCGGAGAGACGTCGGAAAGGACGGTGCAATCTAGCACTTGCGGGGCCGCGCGTCAAAGCGGGGAGACCACCCCCTGGCGTATCGTCCAGGGGGTGACGTCGACCCCGCGCCGCTCCAGATCGGTGGGCTTCGGCGCCGTCAGAATGACCTGTCCGCCCTCCTCCTGCCGCACCCAGGAAAGGATGCGTTCCGAGCGGCCCGGATCCAGCTCGGCGAAGACATCGTCCAGCAGGATGATCGGCTCCTCGCCGAAGGCGGCACGGAGCGTCTCCGCCTCCACCATGCGGAGGGCGACTGCGGCGGTGCGCTGCTGGCCACCGGAGCCGAAGGTGCGCACGTCGACCCATTCGTCGGGCGTGCTCTCCCGCTCGCCCCGGATGCGCAGGTCATCGCGGTGCGGCCCGACCAGGGTGACGCCGCGGCGCGCTTCGCGCTCGCGAACCGCCTGCAGCTGCTCCAGGAAGGCCGCCTCGATGGTGGCGGTCCTCTCACGGGCCACGGGGCCCTGACCGGCACTGTCATCCGCGCCTCCGGCGTACCCCACCCGGGCGAGATCGGGAAGATCGATGGAGTGCTCGTACTCGAGCAGGCCCGCGGTGCCACCGGCGATGCGGTGGACACGCTCGGCGAACGGATCGCGGTGCCCGGCCACCCACCGCGCACGCGCGTCCACGATGCGGGCGCCGCTGGTCGCCAGCCCCGGGTCCCATGCGCCGATCTCGGCGGAGGCAGCGCCGGCGCGCAGCAGCGAATTGCGACGGGAGAGGATCTGGCGATAGCGTTGCAGCGCCGCCAGGTAGCCGGGCTCGGCCAGCGAGAGCAGGATGTCCAGATAGCGGCGGCGCTCGCTGGGGCTGCCGGCCACGATCCCCACGTCGGACGGCGAGAAGATGACCGCGGGAACGCGGCCGATCGCATCGCCCAGGCGGGGGGGCTCCGCGCCGTCCACCGTCACTCGCTTGACCCGGCCCCGACGATCGTACGCAGCGGCCACCTCGCGCGAGCCGGACGGGCTCTCCACCCGCCCGGCGATCCGGAACACGGTCTCTCCGAAGCGCACGAGCTGCTCATCCGGAGCACCGCGGAAGGAGCGAAAGATCTGCAGATAGTAGATGGCCTCGAGCAGGTTGGTCTTCCCCTGCCCGTTGTCCCCGACGAGCGCCAGCCCGTCGGGAGGAATGGTGAGGTGCTGGTCCTCGAAGTTGCGGAAGTTCCTGAGGTGCAGCGAGACCAGCCGGGCCGGTGCGCTCACCCGGCCTCGAGACCGAGCAGCCACCGCTTGATCGCCGACCCCTCACCCTCGCCCCAGTCACCCATGTAGCCACCGAGTGAGCCGTCGGAAGCCAGCACGCGATGACAGGGGACGATCACGGGGAGCGGGTTGCGCGCGTTCGCCTGCCCCACGGCCCGCGCAGCACCGGGTCGCCCCGCCTCCATCGCCACCTCCCTGTAGGAGCGCGTGCTCCCGTACGGGATCCGCAGAAGCGCATCCCACACACTTCGCTGGAAGTCGGTGCCCGCCGGCGCCAGCGGCACCGTAAACTCTCGCCGCGACCCGGCGAAGTACTCCCGAAGCTCCCTCGCGACCTGCGCACCGAGCACATCCCCGCGCGCCGGCTCGTCCCGCGTCCCGGCCGGCGGGTGCTCCCCCTGCCGCCAGAACCGCACGCGGCTCACGCCTCCCTCGCGATACTCCACGAGCAGCGGCCCGACGGGAGAGGGGAGGATCAGGTGCATACGGAAGGGGAAATTTCGAATTTTAAATGTTGATTGTTGAATGAACCGCGGGAGCTCTGTGTGCTGGGCGGAAGCTCACGATCGGAACCCATTGAACATTCACCGTTCACCATTCAACGTTCAAAATTCAAAATTTGAAACATTCTCCCGGTCACTTTCCGACAAATTCCGCCTTCCGCTTCTCCAGAAACGCCGTCATCCCCTCCCGCATGTCGTCCGTGGCGGCGAGGAGGCCGAAGAGGTTGCTTTCGAGGGCGAGGCCGTCGTCGAGGGACATCTCCATGCCCCGGGTGGTGCATTCGATGGCCAGGCCGAGGGCGACGGGACCGTTGTTGATGATGAGGGTGAGCAGCGTGCGGCACTCCTCGATCAGAGACTCCTGCGGCACGATGCGGTTGACGAGGCCGATCCGGTGGGCCTCCTCCGCAGTGATCATCTCACCGGTGAGGACGAGTTCCAGCGCCCTGCCCTTCCCCACGAGACGCGGAAGTCGCAGCGTGCCGCCATAGCCGGGGATGATCCCCAGCTTCACCTCCGGGAGGCCGAACCTGGCATTCTCCGCGGCCACGCGGAGGTGGCAGGCCATCGCGAGCTCGCACCCGCCGCCGAGGGCGAAGCCGTTCGCCGCCGCGATCACCGGCTTGCGCGAAAGCTCGATCTCGCGGAACAGCTGCTGGCCCAGGCGGCTCACGTCGATGCCGTCCACCGGTCCCATCTGCGCCAGTTCGGCGATGTCGGCGCCGGCCACGAAGGCCTTTGCCCCGCTCCCCGTGATCAGGATCCCGTGCGCCTCGGCACCGTCGCGGGCAGCGCGAAATGACTCGCCGAGCTCCACGATCGTGTCCCGGTTCAGGGCGTTCAGCCTGTCGGGTCGATTGATGGTGATGGTGGCGATACGCTCCCGGATCTCGAGCGTGACGTTCTGATGATCGGCCATGGAGCAGAGCGAGGTGGTCGGTGGCGGAGTCAGCGTCGTCAGGACCGCCGAATGAGGCGCGGAAGCTAGCGGGCGGCGCCGGCTCCGTCCAGCAACCCGGCCTTCCGCAGCGCTTCTGCGACGGTGGCGTGATCCTTCTCGCGTAGAGGTTTCAACGGGGGGCGGGGCGGTCCGCCCGCGAGCCCGAGCATGTCGAGTCCCACCTTGACGCCCGGCACTCCGAGCCCTCCGACCACCGCGCGGTGCAGCGGCGCGATGCGCTCCTGGAGGCGGCCGGCTCCTGCATCGTCGCCTTCACGCTTGCGTCGGACCAGGTCCACTGCCGCTCGCGGCGCGAGGGCGGCGACCGCGAGGATGCCGCCCGTCGCCCCGACCTCGAGGCCAGCATAGAGGATGGAGCCGTTGCCGACCACCACATGGAACCGCTCACCCGCGGCACTCTCCACCAGCGCGCCCAGCACCTTCAGATCACCCGAGGAGTCCTTGATTCCCGCGATGTTGCCGTGGCGCGACAGCTGCTCCACCAGACCGCTCTGGAGCTCGATTCCGCTGTATGCGCCCGGCACCTGGTACAGCACGACGGGAACGGGCGACGCGTCCGCGACCGCGACGAAGTGGTCACGTAGCGACTCCGGCGTCATCTGCGGCCGATAGTAGGCGGGCGGGTGGACCAGTACGGCGTCGGCGCCTGCGTCGGCAGCCGCGCGCGCCAGGCGGATGGCCGCACGTGTGGATTCCGCTCCGGTCCCGGCGAGAATCAACTGCCCCTCTCCGGCGATCGGTCGCACCGCCGCCAGCAGGCGCGTGCGCTCGTCCTCGTCCAGGAGCAGCCCCTCGCCGGTGGAGCCAAACAGCACCAGCCCATCCACTCCGGCGCGAAGCCACTCCCGCGCGTTGGCGCGGAACGAGACCAGATCCACCTCCCCCGTAACCGGATCGAAGGGGGTGGTCGCCGGCACCAGCACTCCTTCCAGCTTCATCGCTCCTCCCTGCGCTTCATGGGCTCCCCTGCGCGAATCACAATGTGGTTACGAGCGGGAGATAGATCCGGAACTGGGTTCCGATCCCCTCCTGCGACTGCGCCTCCAGCCGCCCGCCGTGCGCCTCCACGATCTCCTTGGCGATGGCCAGCCCCAGCCCCATACCCTTGGTCTTGGCGGACAGGAAGGGGGTGAAGATGGAGCGGAGCCGCTCGGGGGAAATTCCCGTGCCGTTGTCGGCAACCGTGATCTCCGCGGCGGAGCCACGCCGCTCCAGACGCAGCGTGAGACGGGGGCCCGGGCGACTCGCCATGGCGTCGCGGGCGTTGGAGATCAGGTTGTCGATCGCCTGCTGCAGATAGTAGGGGTCTGCCAGGACCAGCGCCTCGTCCACCTGCTCCACGACCACGTCGAGATCCTCGGCGCGAGCTTCGCGTCGGGCCAGTTCGTGGACCATCTCGTGAACCGGATACTCCTCGAGGGCAAGCTGGCGGTTGGAGCCGGACGCGTAGGTCGCCAGCTCGCCGAGCATCTGAGTCAGCCGGTGCGCCTCGCCGACGATGGCCTCCGCGACCTCGCGGCGTGCGGTGGAATCCGAGGTGATTCGCTCGTCCTGGAGCAGGTCGGCGTGGAGCACGACGGTCTGGAGCGGGTTCTTGATCTGGTGGAGGATGCGGGCAGTGGCCACGCCCATGGCGGCGAGCTTCTGCTGCTCCAGCCGCCGCTCGTACGCGCGGCGCTGCAGCAGCACGACGATGGCTACGGCAAACGCCACCACCGCCAGCACCGTGGCGAGGTTCACGATGAACAGCAGGCGGGCGTCGGGCTGGAACTCGACCGCAGCCAACGACAATGTCAGGGCCGGCACTCGGGAGTGGCCTTCAGATGGGGAAACGGCAGCTCCGGGCGGGTACCCGGCGCATCAACCCTGGTTGCCGCGGCGCGGGCGTCGGCGGGTTATGGTGAAGGCAACCGGGACGCCCTCGTCGGGGCCGTCCGGGGCCACCGTCTCCACCACGATTCGGCGAATCACCGCACGGTTGTCGTCCACCGCCACCTCCACGTCCAACCCCAGCTCTTCACACTGGATGCGCGTGCGGACCCTGGGGCCCGGCTCCCCCTGCGGGCTTTCCGGATTCCGGTACAGCGTCTTCGTGGACTGCCTTCCCGATTCGAGATCACGCGTGACCTTCACCTGGTAGAACCAGTCGGGCTGATAACTCACGAGGTACCCGCGCCCTAGCTGGTCCTCCCCTCTTCCTTCCCGATTGTGGCGTGCCATCTGGGCCTCCACGAGACGCGACAGGGTTCCGTCGGAACCCTGGCAATCTCTGGCTGCCGCCGCCGTTTTGTCAACTTTCCCGTTCGCTCATGGTGAGGCCCGAACGTTACACTCGCAGAGGAAACGCCACGAACGTGAGCATGAAGATCGCAACGCATGCCCAACCGATCCAGCTGCGCCCGCGCGGCAGTGGCAGCGATGGATCGAAGACGGACGGATGCCGGATCGTTCCCCGCCCCAGCACCAGGATCAGCGCTGCCCACAGCCACCATCCCCACCACCAGAAGCCGAGCGCGACCAGCACCCCCAGGAACCCCGCACCCACCCATCGCTGCCCTCTGCCGAACAACGCGTACAACACGTGCCCGCCGTCCAGCTGCGCCAGGGGGAAGAGGTTCAGCGCAGTGACGAAGAGACCGAGCCAGCCGGCGAAGGCCACCGGGTGCAGGTGCAGCGTGCCGCCACCCGGCGCCAGGAGCGCGCCGAGAAGGTCGAACAGGAGCGAGCCACCCAGCCAGATCGGCTGTCCGCCGAACAGCACCAGGTACTCCCGCGCGGCACCCTGGGTGGCGAAGGGGAGCTCCCGGCTCAGCCCGAGCCCCACCGCCACCAGCGGAATCGAGAGGAGGAAGCTGACCAGCGGGCCGGCCGCTCCCACGTCCATCAGCACACCGCGGTTCATCGTGGCGGAGCGCAGGCGGATGAAGGCCCCGAACGTGCCGATCAGGTTGATCCAGTGCGGCGCCGGGATGAAGTAGGGCGGCGAAACGTCCATCCCGTGCCGCCGCGCGGTGAAGTAGTGGCCCAATTCGTGCCCGAGCAGCACGCCGACCAACGGAACCGAGAAGAGCAGCCCTGGTAGAACCTGCGAGGGATCGATCCCGGCGGGAATCGGGAGGCGCAGGGGTCCGAAGGCCAGGCCGGTGAGGCGAAGCGGATCGAGCCCCTGCAGGTACGCACCGGCCAGGGTGGTAGTCAACAGGGTGAGGACCCCCAGCAACAGGTGCAGCCACCACCGCTCCCCCGCGGGGCGAGCCAGCGGCCGCACCAGCGTCAGCTCCACTCCGAGCGGAGTCTCGTGCAGGTAGTGGCGGCCCGGCCACTCCTGCAGCCCCGTCCTGAGCAGCGGCGATCCCGGCTCCACGTCCGGTCGGAGCACTCCCTGAATCACCTCATCGTTCCGTATCACCACCACGCGGTAGACCGCGAACAGGCTCAGCCAATCGGTCACGAAGAGTATTGACCTCGTACTATGCAGGCGTTAAGTTGGCGGGATCGACCCAACAATTCGGTTCTCACCGCCAAGGCGCAACCGCGCCTTTCGTCCGACCGATCATTCCCTTATACGACGATCGGGCCGGCCGCCTCTCTGGAGGCTTCTGAGCCGAGCCCTTTTCCTTCGGGTGAAAAGAGTGGATATCACTGCACTTAAGTCCAAGACCATCGCCGAGCTACACGAAATGGCGGAGGGTCTGAACATCTCCAACTACTCGGGTCTGCGCAAGCAGGATCTGATCTTCCGCATCGAGCAGAACCTCCTGGATTCCGAGGTGGTGCTCCGGGGTGAAGGCGTGCTCGAGGTGCTGCCCGAGGGGTACGGATTCCTGCGTTCGCAGGACTGGAACTACCTGTACGGGCCGGACGACATCTACGTCTCGCCCAAGCCAGATCAAGCGCTTCGACCTGCGCACCGGCGACACGGTGCTGGGGCAGGTGCGCCCGCCCAAGGAGGGTGAGCGGTACCTGGCGCTGCTCAAGGTGGAGCGCGTGAACGGGGACGACCCGGACAAGGCCAAGCACCGGATCGCCTTCGACAACCTGCGTCCCCGCTATCCGGACCAGCGGATCCGCCTGGAGACCCGGGACGGCGACATCTCCACGCGGGTGATGGACCTGATGGCCCCGCTCGGGACGGGGCAGCGCGGCCTGATCGTGGCGCCGCCCAAGGCGGGTAAGACGATCCTGATGCAGAAGATCGCGAACGCGATCAACGAGAACCACCCGGACGTGCACCTGATCGTGCTGCTGATCGACGAGCGGCCCGAGGAGGTGACGGACATGGAGGAGAACGTGAAGGCGGAGGTGATCTCCTCCACCTTCGACGAGCCGGCAGACCGGCACACGCAGGTGGCGGAGATGGTGCTGGAGAAGGCGAAGCGCCTGGTGGAGCACGGGCGTGACGTGGTGATCCTGCTCGACTCCATCACCCGCCTGGCGCGCGCCTACAACGTGACGGTGCCGCACTCCGGGAAGATCCTCTCCGGTGGCGTGGACGCCAACGCGCTGCACAAGCCCAAGCGCTTCTTCGGAGCCGCCCGCAACATCGAGGGCGGCGGCTCCCTCACCATCGTCGCAACCGCCCTGGTGGACACCGGCAGCCGGATGGACGAGGTGATCTTCGAGGAGTTCAAGGGCACCGGCAACATGGAGCTGGTGCTGGACCGACACATCGCCGACAAGCGCATCTTCCCGGCGATCGACATCAACCAGCTCCGGCACCCGCAAGGAGGACCTGCTCCTCGACCGAGATGAAGCTCAGCCGGGTCTACCTGCTCCGCAACTTCCTCTCGGACATGCCGCCCGCCGAGGCGATCGAGTTCCTCCTTGGCCGCATGAAGAAGACGAAGAACAACGAGGAGTTCCTGAACTCGATGGCAAAGGGCGGGTGAGAGAAATTGTGAATTGTGAATCAGGGGCCGCCATCGCTGATGGCGGCCCCTCGTCGTCCGTCCAATTCACAATTCACAATTCCCTACTCCTCCTCCAGCAGCCCCCGATACGTAGGGTGCACCACCAGTTCCCCGTCCTCCATCACCTGGCGATCCCAGGGGAAGACGATCAGAGAGTCGGTGGCAAGGGCTGTGTAGTCGGGGGCGTAGCCGCCGGGTCGGGAGAAGCAGGTGGCGGTGCGGATCTCCTCCGGCACCACGTCGCGTAGTGCGGCGAGGGCGATGCGGAGGGTGTCTCCGCTGGTGGTGAGCTCGTCCACGAGGAGCACTCGTTTGCCGGCGGCCTGTACCGGGGCGGTGGAGAGCAGCTCGGGGCGCTCGCGCACCAGCTGTCCACCGAGCCGGCGCGAGATCTTCATGCTGTAGAAGTCGATCTGGAGGATGTCCGCGACGACGGCGGCCGGGATGACGCCCGCGGTGGCGATCCCGATCACGAGGTCGGGATCGTAGTCGCGGTAGACGCGCAGGGCGAGTGCGCGGCAGAGCTCACCGAACACCTCCCAGCTCAATTCGAATACCTCCTGTGGGACGTCGCGCTGCTGCGAGTACGGTGTGAAATCGAACTGCGACATGGGCGGACCTCCGGCAGGGGTGAGTGGGCTCTGCGAGAGGGCTACAACATCCATGCCCGGCAGCGTCGCCATTGACGCGATGGGTGGACGAGCCTTCTCTTGCTCACCGTCCAATCCGACCGATCTCGGGGAGCCATGGCCGACCAGGAGACCAGAAACGCAGCCGAGCGCCGGTTCGCCGAAGCGCTGAAGGTGACCGGTGCTCGTGACCCACGAGACTTCTATCGGGAGCGGCTGCGGGAGCTGCGTTCCAGCGACCAGCGAGCCTTCCAGCGTGCGATGGACCACTTCGAGCAGGTGCTCCTGCCGGCCGTCGCGCGCGAGAATTCCGATCCGGTCGGCGAGTGGCTCGAGTACGGCTGTCTGCTCGCCGCACTGGTGGAGCCGGGGAGCGCCGTCCGCATCGATCCCACCGGTCGCTCCCGGCCGTACGCCCGGCCGGTTCCGCTGGAGGAACTGGTGCTGCACCTCCCCACCTCCGGAAAGAAGAAGGCGCTCGCCGTAGGGCTTCCTCCCGAGCTCTCTCCGGCACAGCGAGCCACCTATGCGCTGCTGGTCGGGATCGGTCTGGAGGCGCAGCAGGAGTGAGCCACCGACCCCGGCGGCTCCTATTGTGCGGTATGGGCGGGCTCGTTATCGTCCGTGCGCTTCGCGCGCTGCTCCAGTGAAGAACCTCGTAACCGTTCCGTGAGACCGCTATGCCGTACGTGATCGCCGAGCCCTGCATCGGCACCAAGGACGCGAGCTGCGTCGAGGTCTGCCCCGTGGACTGCATCTACGAGGCGGGCGACCAGTACTACATCAATCCCGACGAGTGCATCGACTGCGGCGCCTGCGAGCCGGAATGCCCCGTCCAGGCGATCTTCCCGGACACCGACGTTCCGCCCGAGTGGTCGGAGTACATCGAGAAGAACCGCGTTCTTTCGGATTGAACTCCAGCGCCGGCCCCGGGGCTCGCCGGCACGTGTCGCTGCGCTGATACCCCCCGTGCCGCAGCCGACGCGGCGCTCGATCGCACCGCAGGAAAGGGGCGCCCCGGCCGATGCCGGGGCGCCCCTTTCCATGGTACCTGCTGTGGGTCCGCCCGGGTCAGCGGGTGAACAGTCTGTGTCCGTGGTTCGGGTTGTCGTACACGAAGTCGGCATACCCGTTGTCCGGACTGGCGCCGCGGCGCAGTGCCCGGTCCACCGTGCCCGGACCGCGGTTGTACGCCGTCAGAGCCAGCTTCTCGTCACCGTCGTACTTGTCGAGCAGGTAACGGAGGTATCGCATACCGATCCGCAGGTTCGTCTCCGGGTCGCGAAGCTGTGCGCGCGTCACGCCGGGCTCCATCCATGCGGCCGTGCGCGGCATCAGCTGCGTGAGCCCCACGGCGCCGACCCGGCTGGTCGCCTGGATGCGGAAGGAACTCTCCGCCCGAACCAGCCCGAACGCCAGTGCCGGCTCGATCCCCTCCTCCACCGCGGCCTCCGAGATCTGCTTCGCCAGCGTCGACGAGACCCGGTATCCGCGGGAATTGTACTCCGCCAGCAGTCGCGCGCTCTCGCGCTCCACGGCACGCGCCCGCCACGCCTCGGTGATCTCGCTCTCCAGCATGTTCGGCTCCGTCACCGTGACCGGCGTGAGCTCGAACGCCGCCAGCGCCCCCTGCTCCTTCTGACCCGACTGAATCGCGGAAAACTGCACCACCGCGGCCGCCACCAGCGTCACCTGTACCCCGGGCTTCCGGATCAGACTCGCGAGGTCTGCCGACCCTCGCAAACGTTCACTCCTCCGATTTCTCGCACGCTGCGTCTTACGTCGTAGCACGAGCATACCTCCTGGTTCGTGAATCCGACGGCGATCGCAAGCGGCGGCTCGCAAACCGCGACCCACTGCCCTTCCACTGCGATCTTACCCACCATTTCGCGACGCCAATACTAACAGCGTATCCCCAAGCTGTCAACGCACATACCGCAACCATGAAGGCATCATAATCAAATGTTTTAGGGGCGAGTGAGGCGTGGCGGGGTGGGGGTGGGGGAGGATCGGCGGAATGAGGGAGGGCCGCAGACACCGCAGATGCAAACGAGCCCCCGGAACGGAAGCTCCGGGGACCCGTTGCCGCGTGGCGTTACGTGCTCAGAGACCGGCCGAGCGAATCGCATCGAGGTTGAGGTCGACAGCCGCGGGTGTCCTCGGAGTGGGAGGCGCCGGTTCGGGCTGCCGCTCTTCGCTGCGCTGCTTGGCGATGGTCAGACTGGCGACGATCGCCGCAACGGCGACCAGACTGACACCCAAGGTACGAATGGGCACCTCCCATGGCGGGGGGGCGGGAAGGGACGGATCCGAGCGGCATTCGAGGCACTTTCCATGCCCGATGCAGAGACGCCGCGCAGCGTCATCTTCCGGGAAAGCCGCGTGCGAGGGGGGCCGGGGTATCCGGGGTGCAGAATCGGTCCGCACAGAACGGTTGCCGAAAGGCTCGTGGAGGCTTAGCCGGCGCACTTGCTGCGTAGTACCCCGCGCCGCAATTTGCGCGCGTTCAGGCAATTACCCGCAACCGCGAATGGACCGATGAACCTGGGACGGAGAGTGGAGATTTCCGGCGGCGCGGAGGTGGAGATTCCCGAGGGCTGGGACTGGGAGAACGACGAAGAAGGGGGAGTCAACCTGATGTCCGAGGAGGGCGCGGGTCTCCTGCACCTGGTGATCTTCGAGCAGGATCCCGGAGCCCTCGCGGATCCGGCCGAGGAGCTCTACGCCTTTCTGGAAGACCAGGGGATCGAACTGGAGGAGGACGAGGTGGAGGACGTGGAACTGGACGGCGATGGCCACCTGGCGCTCTGCGAGTACATCACGGAGCAGGACGAGCCGCAGGAGGGGGAGGAGGAGGACGAGCCGTCCACCTTCTGGCTGGTGGGAGTCGCCACGGCGCCCGGCAACCTTCTCTTCGGGAGCTACTCGTGTCCTGCGGGAGAACAGGAGCCGGAGCGCGAGGTGGTGCGCTCCATCCTGGCGTCCGCGCGGCTCCGGCCGAAGGCCTGACGAATTGCTCCACCGCCCGCTTCCCGCTCGCGTGCATCAACACGTGTACGCGGGAACGCTGCAGGGTGGGCAAGGAGATGGACAGGTACGGCGCCCTGAACGCACGGGTGCTTGCAGTGAGCCTGGACACGCCCTGCGTGTTGCAGCGATTCCACAACGAATGTCGCGCGGACTGTCCTTTCCCTTCCGACATCCCCGCCCTTAGGCGCTCATGAGGCCTGCCTGAGCACCTCCCGCATGTCGTCGGGTGAGAAGTGGTACGCCTCGTTGCAGAAGTGGCAGATCACCTCGGTGGCGTCCTTCTCCTCGTCCTCGATGAGGCGCGTGATCTCCTCGCGGCCCAGGGTTACTATGGCGGCCTCGAACCGCTCGCGGGAACAGGGGCAGTTGAAGGCGACGGGGTAGCTGTCCAGCGGCTCGAAGCTTCCACCGAAGATCCGCGCCAGGATCCCCTCGGGGCTCACGCCATCCTGGATCAGACGCGTGGGATGGTGAAGTGAGGCGATCTGTGTCTCGATTTCGGTGATCTCGCCGTCCGAGAGACCGGGGAGGAGCTGGACCAGGTATCCGCCGGCCGCCTCCACGCGCCCGTCGGCCGAGACGAACACACCCACGCCGACGGCGGATGGGGTCTGCTCGCTACGCAGCAGGTAGTGGGAGAGATCGTCTCCGATCTCGCCACTCTGCAGCTCCACCAGGCCGCTGTACGGCTCGCGCATCCCCAGGTCCTTGGTCACCGAGAGGTAGCCGCTGGTTCCCACCACGCCGGCAACGTTCAGCTTCCCGGGCCGGACGCTCTCCGCGTGGGCCGCGGGATTGCTCGCGAGCCCCCGGACCTCACCACGCCCGTTGGCCGTGCAGATCAGGCGGCCGGCGGGGCCGCCCCCGCGGACGTCCACGGTGAGCAGCTGATCCTCCTCCTTCAGCGAGGCCGCGGCCAGCAGCAGTGCCCCCATGGCGGTGCGCCCCAGCGCGGCCGAGACGGTGGGAGACGCAACGTGGCGCTCCTGCAACTCGCGGATGACGCCGGTCGCGTGCAGCGCGAATGCGCGTACCCGTCCGTCCAGCGCGGTACCGCGGACGAGATGGTCGATGGACATGTATCTGCTTCCTGCTCTCGGTTCCTGTTGATGAGGCGCGCGGGCCCGCACGTGCGCCGCGCGGCACGGCCCGCCTCTCGCGGGTGGCACCTGTATACACCGGGGAGCCGCACAGGAGCCGCCGCCTGCATCGGCCTTGCACCCGCGGGAGGGGGAGGATAGCGTGGGTGCGATCGGGCGATCGGGTACGGGGTGTGCACCGGACCGGGGCCCACCACCAATCAAGGGAGGGATCAAGGGGATGAACGACCCACGGCTGGAACAGCGATTCGATGGCCTGGCGGTTCAGGTGCACGACTGGACCGAGTCCGCGCTCGCGCTTGACGAGGGGCACTTCCCGAGCGAGCTGCTCAACGATCTGGAGGATCTGATCGAGGAGCTGAAGGCGTTCCTCGAAGATTCCGAGTCGAGCTACGACCGGAAGGACATCACCGAGCTCTTTGTCACGCCCGAGATGGCAGAGGTGATCGAGCGCTTTCCGCGGGTGCGCCGGCAGCTGGAGCGTGCCTGGGGTGCGCAGCTCATGGATCTGATCGAGGAAGAGGGCGCTGGTTTCGGCTCGATGGACGAGGACGACGACGACTAGCGGATCGTGCCCCACCAACTACCGAAGACCGTACTCCTCATCGACGACCAGGAGGACGAGCGGACGATCCAGCGCGCCATTCTCTCGCACAGAGGCTATGGCGTGCTGGACGCCGCCGATGGCGAAACCGGTCTCCGCGAGGCGCTCGCCCACCTCCCGGATCTCGTCCTGCTGGATGTCGCGATGCCCCGCATGGACGGTTTCGAGGTGTGCCGTGCGCTTCGGGCGGACCCGCGCACCGCGAAGATTCCGGTGCTCTTCTTCACCGCTTCCGTGGTGGGCGATCTGCAGGCCCAGATCACTGCGGCCGGCGGCAACGGAGTTCTCGTCAAGCCGATGGACCCCAACCAGGTCGCGGAGGAGGTCCGGCGCATCATCGGACCTCCCTGAGTACCGTCTCCGCACCCTCTGGTGCGGAGCTTGCCCGCGGAGGGTGTAGGTAACTCACCCCGATCCGCGAGCGCAGACGAGGAATGACTCCAGACAGGGAGGATGAGGCGGCAGAAGAGCACCGGGAATATGGCCCGGTTCCCGCCGCGGCCGTGGTTCCGCCCGTGCCCACGGGCGCGCCGCGCCAGCTGGCGCCGGAGCACCTCTACAAGGCCGTCGGTCTGCTCTTCCTGTTCGGCCTCCTCTTCCGCTTCTTCGACGCCCTCGCCCAGGTATTCCTGATCATCTTCGCCTCCGCGATCCTGGCGGTGGCGCTGAACGTGATCGTCCGCCTGTTCCCGCTGGAGCGCCGCTGGGTAACGGCGATCCTGGGCCTCACCATCGTGTCGATGCTCGGGCTGGGCATCTGGTGGGCCGTGCCTGCGCTGATGGAACAGATCCAGGGGTTCTCTCGTGAAGCCCCGCGGTTCCAGGCGCAGCTGGAGGACTGGACCCGCTGGCTGCGGGAGCGAACCGGTCTCAACATCGACCTGTTCGGCGAACGTTCGCAGGCCATGATCCGGGATTTCCTCTCAAGTCTGCAGGGCGACGACATGCTGGTCCGGGCGCGCGGCGTTCTGGAGATCATCTTCCTTCCTCTGATCATCCTGTTCGGGGCGCTGTTCGCCGTGGCGAAGCCGAACGACCGTCTGCTCGGTCCGGTGCTCCGCGCCGTTCCCCGTGATCGCCGTCTCGCCTTCCGCCGGCTCTTCGAGCTGCTCGGCGTACGGCTTCGTGGGTGGGTCAAGGGCACCCTGCTGGCGATGCTTGCGGTGGGCGTGCTGATGACCGCGGCGCTGACGGTGATCGGGGTGCCGTACGCGCTGATGCTCGGGATCTTCGCCGGCATCGTGGAGGTGATCCCGCTGGCCGGGCCCTGGATCGGCGGCGCCGCCGCGGTGGTGATCGCCTTTCTGGACGACCCCAACAAGGCGCTCTGGACCGTGATCGCGGTTCTGGCGATCCAGCAGCTGGAAAGCAATGTGATCACCCCGCTGGTGATGGCGCGCGCGGCCAAGGTTCACCCCTTCGTCACCCTGTTTGCTCTGATCCTCTTCGGCTCGTTGTTCGGCTTCCTCGGAATTCTCCTCTCCGTTCCTCTGGTGCTGCTGATCTGGACGGTGGTGGAGGTGCTCTGGGTGGAGCGGGCGATCGATACGGATGAGGATCCGATCGCGCCGGTGGTGAGGGAGTGAGCCGGTGAGCTCCGGACCAACCGCAGCGAACCGATGGAGGCCATGACTCCCGCGCAACCCTACGACGTGATCGTGATCGGTGGCGGCCCGGCCGGGCTGGCCGGCGCGCTCTGGCTCGCGCGCTACCGGCTGCGGACGCTGCTGCTGGATGCAGAGCGTCCGCGCAACGCACCTACCTGGGCGGTTCACGGCTACCTCGGTCTCCCGGATGTGCCGCCGGAGGAGATCCGACGCATTGGCCGGCAGCAGGCACTCGACGCGGGCGCCGGGTTCCGGCACGCGACGGTCGCCACGGTGCAGGGGGAACGGGACCGCTTCTCCGTTCGCCTGGACGATGGCACCCGCCTGGATGCGCGCCGGGTTCTCTTCGCCACAGGTCTGCGCGATGTGATCCCCGAGATCCCCGGGCTGCTGCCTCTCTATGGCTCCAGCATCTGGCACTGCCCCGACTGCGATGGCCCCTCGACCCTCGGAAAGCGGGTGGGAGTGCTCGGGTGGGGAAGGCCGATTGCCGCCTTCTGCATGGAAATGCTCACCTGGACCGACCGGCTGACGCTGCTCACCCACGGACATGAGCCGGAGCTCCCGCCCCGCTCGCGCGAGGTGCTCGACCGCTTCTCGGTGGCCGTCGAGACGGAGCCCATCGTTCGCATCATCGGGCGGCCGCCCCGGCTGGAGCGGATCCGCTTCGCCAGCGGCAGGGAGCTGGAGCTGGACGCGATGTTCTTCCACATCGCCTCCGGTCCCGGCTCCAGCCTACCGGCCGGGCTTGGATGTGAGGCCAACGAGGAGGGAATTCTGAAGGTGGACGGGGATTTCGAGACCTCGGTTCCGGGCATCTACGCCGCAGGCGACATCACCCACGGCTCCAAGCTGGCGATCCGGGCGGCGGCCGAGGGGACCCGCGCCGCGATCGGCATCTTCCGCGGCCTGTTACCGGAGGAGCGACGCGTCTGAAGCCGGCGGGTCAGCGGCTGCGGGTATCCGCGCGGCGTTCGATCGGGGCCGCTTCGGGCCAGAGCCTGTACCGCCCCTTGAGCATTGGGGCGAGGGCGGCGAGCATGCCGGACACGGTCTGAAAGCGATCGCCGGGGTCGCTCGCGAGACAGCGGAGGAGGATCCTTTCCAGCTCCACGTCCAGCTTGGGGTGGTGCTCCCGTGGCGGAACCGGAGGGCTGGTGAGCTGCGGGTAGCGGGTTTCCAGGTCGCGGGTGGCGATCGGCCCGGGCGTCTCGCGGGCGGCGAGTCGGTCATCGCTCCAGTCCTCATCGTCCCAGTCGTCATCGTCCTCGTCCGGCTCCTCCGTCGGCCAGTGGCCGGTGAGAAGCTCGTAGAGGAGAGCGCCGAGACCGTACACGTCGGCTGCCGGGCTCAACGGCTCGCGCCGGACCTGCTCCGGCGCCATGTACGGCGCCGTGCCGAGGCGATCGGCGGGCCGCCGGTCGTCGATCTTCCGGACCACGTCGAAATCCACCAGGATCGGAATCCCCTCGCGCAGCAGCACGTTGCCGGGCTTGAGGTCGCGATAGAGATACCCCTGCCGATGCAGGTAGTGGACGGCGGCGCCGACGTGCATCGCGGCCCTGATGGCATCGGGCACGTGCAGCCGTCGCTTGGGGAGCGACTCCAGCATCTCGTACAGGGTGGGGCCGGCGAAATACTCGAGGAGGATGAACGGCCGGCCGGCCGCGACTCCGCTGCCGTAGTATCGTACGACATTGGGGTGCCGCAGCTTCCGCAGCACCCGCTCCTCCCGCCGGAAGGCGGATGGCGCCATACCGTCCGCCATGTGTTCCGGCGCCACCAGCTTACCGGTGAGCGCGCACCAGTGCTCCGTGCTCCACACCTGGTAGAGCTCCGTCATCCTGCCGCGGGCCAGGTGCCCGATCACCGTCAGCTCGCCCGCACGGTCGCCCACCGCGAGGGAGAACTCGGCACGAGGTCGGACCGGCTCGTGGGACCAGCGCCGTGCCGCCGCGAGACCCTGGTATCTGGGTCGGGAGATTCCGGGTTCGGGCATCGTCGGCGCTGTGGAGGTGGAGTCGAGTGGTGCCACTCCGAACGCAACCCTCATACCCGATCAGCTCCGACCCCGGTTCGCTGGCCGCTCCGGAACCGCCGCGGCGGAGCCGTGTAGGGAGATACTGGTCAAACCCTCCAAGGAGGCAAATGCGACAACCCATCCTGCTCGCACTCCTGGCAGTTCCGCTTCTGCTGCTCTCTCCCGCGCTCGCCAGCGCTCAGGCCGAGTGGCGGCCACCCACCACCGCGATGCCGATGATGCCCACGGCGGCTGACCTCCAGGGCAACTGGATGAGCAGCAACGCGCAGTGGTTCAACGGCGTGGAAGCCGTGTCCGGCGTGGCGACCGCGCAGCTGCGTGCCAGCGGCGATCGCCGCCGCGGGAGCGATCGCCTGCAGATCGCGCGCTTCGGCGTGGGCCCACTCCCGGCCGTCGTCTGGAGCGACCGCAACGGCGACGATCGCGCGGACATGATCGAGATCTACCGCTCCGGTGGTGTGATCGTGCAGCTGATCGACGCCGACTACAACGGGCGAGCCAACGTGTTGCGGATCTATGACGAGCGAGGCACACTGCTCCGCGAGGAGCGGCTCTAACGCCGCTGCGTTGCCGGCTCCGGCATCTCGCGACGCGGCGCTCCTCGCCGCCTACGCCGGCACCGTATGGCACGTGCACCACGAGGCCGGAGAGCTCACGCTCCGCCTGGATGGACCCTTTCCGCACGCGCATCTCCTTCCGTCCGTCATCATCACCGCGTACAATCCCCGGTCGCTTCCGCGCGAACCGTCGCGAAATCGCGCCGCCGACGATCGCCTGCGTACGATGCTCGTGGAGCGGGGGTTCCGTCCGGTGCGGACCACCGCCGTGGGCAGCGATGACCCGGTCGGCCGGTGTACGGAGCCCGGCTTCCTCGTGTGCGGCATTGGCATAAACGCGGCGGTGGCGCTCGCGGAACGGTTCCGGCAGAACGCTATCGTGCGGGTTCCCGTCGATGGGCGACCGGAGCTGGTGGCCACGCGCGCAGGCTTCCTCGGGTTCGCGCCCGGCGATCGTATCCCCCTCCCCTGACCGCTGGTGTGGAATGCTCGTTCGCAAGTACATGAAGAAGGATCCGATCACCGTCACTCCGGACCACACTCTCGCCGATGCGCTGCAGCTGACGCGCGAGCACCGGATCCGGCACCTGCCGGTGGTGCTATCCACCGGCGAGCTGACGGGGATCGTTTCCGATCGCGACATTCGCCTCGCGATGCCTTCCCCGCTGGCCGTTCCCGATGCCGAGCGAGTGGACTTCCTGGAACGTACTGCGGTAGCCGAGATCATGACGCGCGACGTGATCACCGTGAACCCGGGCGAGACGGTCGAGGACGCGGCCAAGCTCCTCTACCGGCACCGCATCGGTTCACTTCCCGTCGTGGACGCCCGGGGGCGGCTCGAGGGGATCCTCACCGAAACCGACATCCTGCACGCCTTCGTGCTCATTCTGGGAGGAGCGGAGCCTGCGTCGCGGCTGGAGATAGGGCTTCGGGACGAGCCGGGTGAGCTCGGCCGCGCCGTGCGGGTCATCGGCGAGCAGCTCGGGGTGAACATCGTCAGCCTGGTGGTGCCCTCTCTGCCGGACCAGGCGCGGAAGGTGGCGATCGTACATCTGGCCACCATCGACCCGCGCGCGGTGGTACGCGGGCTGGAGGAGGCCGGGTTCGAGGTCGGCTGGCCCTCGCTGGAGAACGACCTGCGGATCAGCGGGGACGCGTGAGCGTGTCGGCAGACGCGGTTCTGATCTGGGATCCGGCCTTCACCGCCTACCGCTTCCGACCGGACCACCCGTTCAACCCGAAGCGGCTGGAGCTCACCGTCTCGCTGATCGAGGAGATGGGCCTGCTGGCGGCCGAGCATACGCGGATGGTGCCCCCCCGCCCCGCGACGGAGGCGGAGCTGCTCCTGGCGCATTCCAGCGCCTACGTGGAGGCGGTGCGTCGCATCAGCGAGGGGAAGATCAGCTCCGCGGAGGCGAAGAGCTGGGGGCTCGGCACCGAGGATACACCGGTGTTTCCGGGGATGCACGAGATCACTTCCACCGTGGTGGGCGGCACCCTTCGCGGCGCGGAGATGGTCATGGGAGGGGAGGCGCGGCGTGCCTTCGCCATCGCCGGGGGGCTGCACCACGCGCACCGCGAGATGGCATCCGGCTTCTGCGTGTACGACGACCTGGCCGTGGCGATCCGCTGGATGCAGCGGGAGCATGGCGCCCGCGTCCTGTACATCGACAACGACGCGCATCACGGAGACGGCGTTCAGGGCATCTTCTACACCGAGCCCGACGTCCTGACCTTCTCCATCCATGAATCCGGTCGGTACCTGTTCCCGGGCACGGGGTTCACGGACGAAATGGGCGACGGGGAGGGGTTCGGCTACTCGCTGAACCTCCCGGTGGAGCCGTTCACGGAGGACGATTCGTGGATCGACCTCTACTCCACGGCGCTGCGTGAGGCCGCCGCGGCGTTTCGCCCCGACGTGATCGTGCTGCAGAGCGGGTGCGACGCCCACGTCCTGGATCCGCTCACGCACCTGCGCTGCACCACCAGGATGTTCGAGCAGACGGTGAGGCTCACCTGCGAGCTGGCGGACGAGTACTGCGGTGGGCGGCTGCTCGCCACCGGCGGAGGAGGGTATGCCGTGTGGACGGTGGTGCCGCGCGTCTGGACGCTCGCCTGGGCGATCCTGAGCGGGCAGCCCGCTCCGGACGCGCTGCCTCACAGCTGGCTCCAGAAGTGGCAGGGGGAGAGCCCGGACCTCCTCCCGTCCCTGCTCCGCGACCCGGAAGACGCCTTCGCACAGGTGCCGCGGCGGGAAGAGATCGAAAGCATGAACCGGCGCACGCTCGCGACACTCCGGCGGGAGGCACTGCCGCTGCTCCGTGGGTGGAGCATGGAGTTCTGAGCATGGACGCCGAGCTGCAGCCCTCCCTCTTCCGCTGCCCGGAGGACGCGTCCATCACCCGCAGCGGGAAGGACGGCATTACCTTCCAGGTCGCGTCGTACGTGCCGGCCGCGCGGGAGGCGCTGGAGCATTTCTACCTCTTCTTCGAACCCAAACGTGCCGCGCAGGGACTCCCTCCGATGGGCGCCGATCGCATTCGCCGCTGGCTCGACGGCGTGCTCGCCCATGGCGTCCACCTGCTGGCCTGTCGGGAGGACGAACTGATCGGACACGCGCTGCTCATCTCCACCGAAGCGAGCGACTCGGCCGAGTACGCGGTCTTTCTGCGACAGGACATGCGGGGGAGGGGGCTCGGGACGGAGCTGAATCGCGCGGCGCTGGAAGCCGCGAAGGCGGCCGGATTCCGACGCGTCTGGCTCTCCGTAGCCCCGCACAATCGTGCCGCCATCCGTTCCTACGAGAAGGTGGGCTTCCGCTTCGTGCCGGGAACCATTTACTCTCCGGAGGCGGAGATGATGCTGGATCTCGTCGGCTCCACTCCGGAGGGTGTCGGAAGGGGTTGAGACGGGTCGTCAGCCCCGGCCGGAGTCGGGCGCAGCTCTTGCTCAAGCTTCTTCAACCCCAACGGGTTCACGACCCGGCCGCTTCACCCACCGTCCCCTGAAAGGCAGGATGCTCGCCTCACGCTCGCTCCGCGCGGCCCTCTTCGTGGCCGCGCCCCTGTATCTGTCGGCATGCGGCAGCCCCGGTGAGGGCTCCACGCCGGTCACCGACACGCTGGCGGTGGCCACGGACACCCTCGACAGCGATCCGACGCCCGCCGTCACGCAGTCGCCGCGGGACCGCGCTCCAGCCCAGATCCGTGGCATCTACCTGAACGCCTACGCGGCCGGTTCCCGAACCCGCCTGCCGCGCCTGATCGAGCTGGCGCGAGAGACGGAGATCAATGCCTTCGTCATCGACGTGAAGGACGAACGGGGGATCCGCTACCGGAGCGAGATTGCGCTGGCGATGGAGCTGGCGCAGGACGGAGAGGTCACCATCCGCGATCTGTCGGCGATGCTTGACACCCTGCGCTCGAACGACATCTACTCCATCGCACGGATCGTGGTATTCAAGGACCCGATCCTCTCTCGTGCGCGGTCTGAATGGTCGGTCCGCACCCCGGACGGCGGGCTCTGGATGGATCGTGCCGGCAATTCCTGGGTGAGCCCCTGGGACGAACGGGTGTGGGATTACAACATCAGCATCGCGGAAGAGGTGGCGCGGGCGGGGTTCGACGAGATCCAGTTCGATTACGTCCGCTTCGCGGAGCAGTACCGGAACCTCCCGTCGCAGGTTCATCCCCGTGCCCAGGGCGACAGGACCGACGCGATCGCGGCCTTCATGAACGAGGCACGCCGCCGGCTCCACCCGCTCGGCGTCACCGTCACGGCGGACGTATTCGGACTGTCGCCGAACACCTTCGACGACGTGGGGATCGGGCAGCAGTGGGAGACCATCTCGTCCGTCTCGGATCACATCCTCCCGATGATGTATCCGTCGCACTACTTCGCGACGCACCTCCCGAACGTGCCCACGCCGGACCTGATGCCGTACGAGACGCTGTTCAAGTCGGCGGGGATGGCCCGGATCCGCAACGACCGCATGCTGGAAGCGGGGGTCACGCCGGCCCGCGTGGTGGTGTGGCTGCAGGCCTTCTCCGCGACCTGGCTGCGCAACCACCAGACGTACGGGCCGCAGCAGCTTCGTGATCAGAAGCGTGGTGTGTACGAGGTCGGTTTCGACGACTGGATCCTCTGGCACCCCGGCTCCCGCTACGAGCACGTCGCGGAGGGGCTGGAGCGTGAACTGCGCTCCCGCGCGGCGACCGAGTACGTGCCACCGGCGGACGTGCTGGCGGCGGTGGACCGGTTCGAGCGGCAGGGAGTGCGCGACGCGCGGGAGCGGGCCGCCCAACAGGCGCGCGGCGACACCCGCGACCCCGAGGCGGCGCAGGCGGCGCGCACGGGCGCGGAGGACGGTTCGTGAAGGTGTGAGCAGGGTGACGAGGGTGTTGTCATCAATTCGGGCTGAGCCGACGCGGAGAGGCTTGACGGCGCCCCACCCGCCATCCTGAGCTTGTCGAAGGATCCGTCTGGGGTGATGGCGCTGGCGGGTCGGGGAGGGCGACCGCGGAGTTGGTGTACGTTCTCAGGATCGGCGTGCGGAGCCGACGTCGGAGAGGGATCCCTCGACAGGCTCGGGATGACGGCGCCCCCCCTTCATCCTGAGCCTGTCGAAGGATTCGTCCGGGGTGATGGCGCGGGCGACCGGGGGAGCTGGGGAGCGTCCCCACCATCCGCGGGACCGCGAGGTCGAGGTCGCACCGGCGCATCTCAGCGCAGTGCGACCTCGCTGCCTTTCAGGACTCGGCGACACGGCGCGCGGGCGAGGTCACACGGCGAGAGCTGCCAGCGTGGACGCGATGGCCGCCAGCCCCGCAGCGCTCAGGGCGAGGGGAAGCTGGGTGGTGACGTGATCCATCAGGTCCGCTCCACACGCGAGCGCGGATAGCACCGTGGTGTCGCTGATCGGCGAGCACTGATCGCCGAACACGGCGCCGCCGAGAACGGCGCCGAAGCAGATGGAGACGTACTGCGGGTCCGGGTTCACGGCGAAGGCGAGCGGCATCGCAATGGGGAACACCACCGCGTACGTCCCCCAGGAGGAGCCGATGGAGAAGGCGACCGCCATGCAGGTGAGCATCAGCAGCGCCGGGAGGAACATCGGCTGGATGACCTGGCTGGTGGCCTCGACGATGAGGTTGGCGGTGCCCAGCTCTTGTGAGACGAGCCCGAGCGTCACGGCAAGCCCGAGGATGATGGCGCCGACGGTGACGCCCTTGCAGCCGTCGACGAAGCCAGCCATCGCCTCGCGAAGCTTCATCCCCTTCGCCAGGGCCAGCAGGAATGCCACCAGCACCGCGAGCCCGAACGCCTCCACGATCCGCACCTGGCCGGTGGCGAAGTAGGGGATGATGGCGACGCCGAGCAGAGTGCCCATCGGGAGGAGAAAGTCGAGAGCCGTTCCGTTGTAGTCCGGCGGCATGCGGATCTCGGTGAGTTCGTCCGCGGCTACCGGCTGGGCATCGGGTGCGTTGAGCTCCCCCGTCTCCGCGGGACCGCTTGATCGCGCGCGACATCTTTCCACCCACCCACGGCAGGTAGCCGAGCGCGAACAGGAGTGTGATCAGAATGGCAAAGATGCCGTAGAAATTGTAGGGCAGTGAGCTGAAGAAGAAGGTCACGGCCGACGTCTCGTCGGGGAACAGCGGGATGGTACCGACAACCAGTCCACCCACATACAGCGGCCAGGCGTTGAACGGGATCACCGTGGCGGCTGGCGACGCCGTGGAGTCGATCACATAGGTGAGTTCCTCGTGCGAGACGCGGTGCTCGTCGGTGACGGGGCGCACCGTGGTGCCGGCCAGGATCGTGGAGATGGTACCGCCCTGGTGGAACACCATCCCCATCAACCAGGCGAAGAAGCGAGCCGACCGATCCCCCCGCACGATGGTGCGGCCCGCCGACTCCGCGAATGCGCGCGCACCGCCGGTGCGCGTCCACAGGCCAATGAGTCCGCCGAGCGCCCAGAGGTACACGATCAGGATCATCGCGTACGACGCGCTCCCGATCGCGGGGATCATGAACGTCTGGATCAGGTTGAACTGACCGCTCACCGCTCCGCCGACCGCGATCCCGAGGATCAGCGAGGAGATCACCTCGCGGGTGATGAAGACCAGCGCCAGCGTGGTGAGCGCCGGTAGCAGGCTCCAGAAGCCGATGTGCTCACCCTCGGCCGGGGCTCGCCGGCACCGAAGAAGATCAGCAGGAGGATGCCGGTCACCAGAGCGCCTGCGTAGAGCCATCGGCGCAATCGATCAGGCCTGGAGGTGAGCCGCTCCGGGTCCGGCCTTACCGGGTGCTCGTCGGGTACGTGGGGGATCTCCGAATCCTCGATCTGGTCCTCACGCCGCATCAGCGGGTCCTCCCGGAAGTGTGGTTCATCGGCTCCGACGGTTGAATGGTGGGCGGGTGAAGGGCCGGAAGGTAATCTCCGCGAGACGAGGATGCGAGCCGATCAGCCGTGACGGGCCAGCCCGCAGAAGTTTATCGCGGCCCGAGCCAGGGTGGTCGCGAGGGTGGAGAGCGATCGGAGATCCACCCACTCCTCGTCCGCGTGGGCACCCGCTCCGGCGGGTCCGAAGACCACCGTCTGAATCCCGGCGGCGGCCAGGAGCGCGGCATCCATCCAGAATCCCTCTCCGACATGGGCCGGTCGCGCCCCGATGACTTCGCCGGCGGCATCTTCGACGGCAAGGACGAGCGGGAGATCGTGACCAGCCTCGAACGGTTCGCGTGCCATCAGCAGCCGTAGATCGGCACGCACCCGGGGATCGGCGGCCCGCGCACGCTCCAGCACATCGCCCATCTCCGCCAGAACGGATTGAGCGGTCTCGCCCGGGAGGGTGCGACGCTCCACCCGCAATTCGCAGCGGGCGGCGTACGTGCTCAGGCCCGAGCCGCCCCGGAGAGTCGCGGCGTGCAGCGAGGGTGCGCCGAGCAGGGGGTGTGGTTCGCGCGCCTGCAACTCCCGCTCGAGGGCGGCGAGCTCCACCAGAACGAGGCCCATCGCGAGGTTGGCATCCACGCCAAGGTCCGGACGCGAACCGTGAGCAGCGCGCCCGATGGTGGCGATCTCTACCCAGACGAACCCCTTGTGAGCGCGGCAGATCCGAAGCGCCGTGGGTTCGGTGACGATGGCGCCGTCGGTGCGGAACCGGTCCAGGAGATCGGCGGTGCCCAGGCTCGCATGTTCCTCGTCCGCGACCGCGGCGATCACCACATCGCCCGCCAGTCGGACACCTCCCTGTTGCAGCGCGCGAACCGCGGCGACGCAGGCGGCAACGCTCCCCTTCATGTCAAAGGCGCCGCGCCCGTACAACCGACCCGCCCGGATCGTGCCCGCGAGCGGCTCGGACATGCCGGCGATCCCCACGGTGTCCAGGTGGGCGTTGAGCATCAGCGAGGGGCCGCCGCCGGAGCCACGCAGGCGGGACACGACCGAGGGTCGGCCGGGTGCCGCCTCGTGGAGCTCGACTTCGAGACCCATCTCCTCGAGACGGCCGGCGAGGAATCGGGCGATCCCCGCCTCGCCGGCACCGCCGGCTTCGAGCGCGGGGTTCACCGACTCCAAGCGGACGAGCTGGCTGGCGAGCGCCGCCAGCCAGGCGTCGTCGATCGGCGCCGGCGCGGACATCAGGCCAGGCCGATCACGCGGAGGGTTCGGGGTCCGCCACCGACCTCGCGATCCACGGGCCCTACGGCGCCACCGCCCGCGGCTGGTAGCCGGGCCCCCGCACCACGCGTCCCGGCGTTGCGCCGGTGTGCGTACCGTTCCTCACGACGGCGACCCCGTTGACGAACACCTCCCGCACCCCGGTCGAGAGCTGATGCGGCTCCTCGAAGGTGGCGTGGTCGGCCACCGTCTCGGGGTCGAACACCACGATGTCCGCGAACATCCCCTCACGCAGCACCCCGCGGTCCGCGATGGAGAGCCGCGTCGCCACGGCGGAGGTCATCTTCCGGATCGCATCTTCCAGCGGGATCACCTCCTCGTCGCGAACGTAGCGGCCGAGGATCCGCGTGAAGGTGCCATAGGCGCGCGGATGCGAGAGCCCTCGCGCGGTCGCGGGGTTGATCCCCCCGGCGTCGGTCCCGAACTTCATCCACGGCTGCTGCAGTTTGAGCCGCACGTTGTCCTCCGACATCAGGAAGTAGATGGTCCCCACCCGCTGCTCCTCGGAGACGATCAGGTCCAGCGCCGTATCCACCCAGTCGGTGCCGCGTGCGGCGGCCACCTCGGACAGGCGCCGGCCGACCCACTGCTGGTTCTCCGGCCGGCGCAGCCCCAGCAGGAGAACGCCCTCCGGCGTCGCCAGGTTGCAGAACGCCTCCCACTCCACGGGCCGGGTATCGAGCAGCTCGGCACGGATGCGGGCGCGGGTCTCCGGGTCGCGCAGGTTGTCCATCAGCCGGCCGTCCGCCGAGGCCCAGGGCGGGAGGCAGGCGGTGAGGCCGGTTCCCGCGGCGGCGTAGGGATACATGTTCGCCTGCACGTCCACGCCGGCGGCGCGCGCCGAATCGATCTTCGCGATCATCGCCGGCGCCTTGTGCCAGTTGCGCTGACCGGCGGCCTTGAGATGGTAGATCTCCACCGCCACGCCGGCCTCGCGCCCGATCCGGATCGCCTCGTCCATCGCCTCCAGGACCTGATCGGCCTCGGAGCGCATGTGCGTGATGTAGACGCCGCCGTACGGCGCCATCGCCCGGGAGACCTCGATCAGCTCCTCGGTGGAGGCGAAGTTGCCCGGCGGATAGATCAGCGCGGTTGCGATGCCGAACGCGCCGTCCTCCATCGCCCAGCGCACCGCCCTGCGCATGGAGTCCAGCTGCGCGGGTGTGGCCGGTCCCATGGCCATTCCCCTGCCGTACACGCGGATGGTGCCGCCACCCACGAACGAGCCGACGTTCGCGGACGCCCCGTTGGCCTCCATGGCGCGCAGCCACCGATCGAAGCCGCCCGCACCCATGAAGGATCGGGCGAGCTCGCTCCGCTCCCCCTCCTCGCCCTCTTCGCCGAGGGTCAGCTCGTTGGCGGGCGCGTTGGTGGTGCCCTCGCCCATGATCTCGGTGGTGATCCCCTGCGTCACCTTGCTGATCACCCGGCCGTCGCCGCCGAGGAAGGCACCGCGAGAGTGGCTCTGGATGTCGATGAAGCCGGGGGAGACGACCATACCGCCTGCATCGAGGCGCTCGCGAGCCGGCGCCTCACGCAGCATCCCCGTCGGCGTGACGCGGGCGATGCGGTCACCGCGAGACGGCGATGTCGCCGTAGAACCATGCCGCGCCGGTACCATCCACCACGCGGCCGCCGTGGATCACCAGATCGTAGGGCGCCTGCGGCGCCGGCGCGCTCGCCGGCGGGGGCGGTGCACAGCTCACGAACAGCAGGCCGACCAGCGCCAGCGAGCGTCTCATCCTTGTCTCCGACGTGGGGGTGGGGTGTGAGGAACAGAGCACAGGATAGGAAGTCCGCGGCGGTCACACAACGTTGGGTACGTGGGAGCGGGCGCCGGTGGGGAGGTCCCCGGTCGTTTCGCCCCGCCCCGTCATCCCGCGCGAGCGGAGCGAGAGGTCGGATCCGGATGCCGCGGGCGCCAACGGCACCCGACTACGTGGCTACACCCTCCAAGGCGAACCACGAGCGGTAGCCCACAGGCAGAGCGGGTACTCCGCACACGAACGCTCCCCCGCCTGGAGCGGGGGAGCGTATCTCCCCGTTCGGCCCTGCCGGCCCGCCGCGTTACGGCGCTGCCGCGGCCGCGACGAGGTCGTGAATGCTGCGGCGGACCGCCTGAATCCGGTTTGGCGCTCGCGGCTCGAAGGTGCGGTTGCTCAGCAGAACCACCCAGGTGCCGCGCGCGGGATCGACCCAGAGTGAGGTGCCGGTGAAGCCGGTGTGTCCGAAGGCGGAGGCGGAGATCTGCATCCCGGCCGCGCCACCGCTTCCGGCCCCCGGCGTATCCCAGCCGAGCGCCCGGGAACCGGCTCCGCTCTGCCGCCTCGTGAAGCGCTCGATGGTCTCGCGGTTCATCACCCGTACGCCGTCCAGCTCTCCACCCATCGACAGCATCGCCGCGAAGCGGGAGAGATCATGCACCGTGGAGAAGAGACCCGCGTTGCCGGCGATCCCGCCGAGCTGCCGCGCGGTGGGGTCGTGCACCACGCCGCGGAACTCCACGCCGTCCTTTCGCTGCTCGGTCGGTGCGCAGCGCTCGCACCAGCGGCCGGGGAGGAATGTGGTGGAGCGCATATCCAGCGGGCCGAAAACCCGCTCGTCCAGCAGCCGGTAGAGCGGACTACCGTGGGCCGCCTCCGCCGCGGCCCAGAGCACCACGAAACCGATGTCGGAGTACTCCACCCGCTGCCCGGGAGAGGCGCGGAGCGGAACCCCGAGAGCCCGGCGCAGCGACTCATCCGGGGACGGCGCTCCGATGCCCGCACCCGCCGGGAGCCCACTGGTGTGCGCCAGCAGGTGCCGGATGGTGACGAACTCCTTGCCGTGACCGCGGAACTCCGGCAGATAGTGCTGCACCGGCGCATCCAGGTGCATCACGCCGTCCTCCACCAGGAGCATCACCGCGGTGGTGGCCCCCACCACCTTGGTCAGCGAGGCGAGGTCGTAGATGGTGTGGTCCGGATGCACGTCGGGCGAGCCGGGGCCCCAGCCGAGCCGGCCGATCCCCCGCTCCACGACGGTTCGGTCCCATCTGCCGACGGCGATCGCCGCGCCCGGAAAGCCGCCACGCTGCACCTCCGCCGCGACCGCATCTTCCGCCTGGAGCAGTTCCGTGAGACGCAGTCCCACTTCCGCCGCGGTCACCAGGGGGTGCGCGACCGAGCCGGGGTCCGGGTTCGCGCCGGCGGGCACGCGGAGTGAATCTCCGGGCGCGGTGACACCAAGCGTAAGCAGGAGGGCCAGCAACATCATTTGTTCGGAACCTGCGGTGGATCGAGATCGAGAGACCGACGGCGGAACTCACTTGCGGCGGGCATGTTCAGCATACGATTCACAGGTCCGACGCGCAAGGGAGAAATCTGAAATTATTCCGCGGTCGAGGATGCCGACCGGATGTAGGCTGCGGGGTGGGGGGGGCGACATCCGGATCCTCACGCCCGCCGGCAGGCATTCGCCTTGGTGAGATGCGATCGCGCAGCGGGCTCAGGATGACTCGAGGGATCCTCGGCAATGGGCTCACCCCAGCGACTCCAGCTCCTCCCAGCGGGCGTACAGTGCCTCCACGCGCTCCGTCGCCTCGCGGAAGGCGACGCTCACCTCGCCCACCCGCTCCGGCGAATCCGCGTAGAACGCGGGATCCTGGAGGAGCGCACCCAGCCGATCCCGCTCCTCCTCGGCCGTGAGGATGGTCGCCTCCATTTCCTCCAGCTCGCGCTTCTCCCGGTAGGAGAGGCGGCGCGCGGCCTGGCTCCGGGCCTCCTGCCGCTCCTTCTGCTGCCGGGCGGGGACGCGGATCGCGGCCTCCGCCGCCTGCCGCTCCTCCCGCAGCCGGCGGTACAGGTCGTAGCTCCCCTCGTGCCGGTGCACCACACCTTCGCCCTCGAAGACGAAGAGCGCGGTGGCGATCTTGTCCAGGAAGAAGCGGTCGTGCGTCACCACCAGGACGCACCCCGGGAAGTCCGCCAGAGCCGATTCGAGAACCTGAAGGGTGACCAGGTCGAGATCGTTGGTCGGCTCATCCAGGACGAGCAGGTTGGCCTCTTCCAGCAGCAGCCGGGCGAGCAGCAACCGGTTGCGCTCCCCGCCGGAGAGGCTGCTCACCTTCTGCTCGTGGGTCGCCGTCGGGAAGAGGAAGCGCTCCAGATAGCTGCGCACGTGGAGGCGTGATCCCGCCACGCTCACCCAGTCCTGATCGGAGATCGCCTGGAGGATGGTACTGTCCGGGTCGAGGTCCTCGCGCTTCTGGTCGAAGTAGGCGACGCGGGTGTTCTTGCCCCGGACCACCCTTCCATCGTCGGGCGCCTCCTGCCCCAGAAGGATACGCAGGAGGGTGGTTTTGCCGGCGCCGTTGGGGCCGATCACCCCGATCCGCTCACCCGCCCGCAGCATGGCGCTGAATTCAGAGATCAGCGTGCGCTCCCCGTAACCCTTGCCGATGCCTTCCATCTCGAGCACGGTGCGGCCGAGGCGCGGCGGATCGCCGAAGCGGATGTCCGCCACCTCGATCTCCGGGAGACGCTTCGCTTCCTGCGCGGCCTGCGTGCCTCCCAGCCGCCGGATCCGCGCCTTCTGCTTGCCGGTCCGCGCCGGCGGTGACCGCTTGACCCAGGCGAGCTCCTGCTCGATCAGCTTCGCCCGCTTCTCCTCCTCCACCCGCATCCGCTCGGTGCGGACCGCCTTCGCCTCCAGATACTCGGTGTACCCACCGGGGTACGGGGTGAGATCCGCGCGTGAAACCTCGATCATCCGCGTAACCACACGGTCCAGGAAGTAGCGATCGTGGGTGATCAGCATCACTGCGCCCGGGTAGTCGATCAGGTAGTCTTCGAGCCAGAGGGTGGTGTCGGCGTCCAGGTGGTTGGTGGGCTCGTCCAGGAGGAGCAGATCGGGCTGCTGCAGCAGCACCCGCGCGAGCGCGGCACGTTTGCGCTCGCCGCCGCTCAGGCCCGCGACCGGGCGATCCCAGCCGTCGAGCCCCACTCGGGTCAGCATCGTTTCCACGCGGCTCTCCCACCCCCATCCACCCAACGTTTCGATGGTGGTCATCAACCGGCTCTGCCGCTGCAGCAGCCGGTCGTGGTCGCCCCCGAGGGCCAGTTGATCGGCGATCTCGTGATACTCGCGCAGCGCCGCCTGGAGCTCCGGGTTTCCTCCCGCCACGGCGCCGCGGATCGTTTCCCCCTCCCCGAATTCCGGCTCCTGGGACAGGTAACCGACGCTCGCCCCGCGCTTCAGTGCGATGGTGCCGCTCTCCACGCCCTCGTCGCCGGCCACCATCCTGAACAGCGTTGTCTTCCCGCTCCCGTTGGCGCCGATGAACCCCACCTTTTCCCCCTCGTCGACGGCGAAGGAGACACCCTCGAACAGAGCGCGTGAGCCGAAGCTCTTGGTGAGGGTCTGGACGTTCAGGACGTTCATGCTGGAGATCGGGAGTCGGGGATCGGCATTCGGGGATCGGGGGGGGGATGCCTCACATCCGAGGGCCTCCGGTGGTCGGCCCACTCCGATCGGACGCCAAAGGTATCCACTCGGTCCGACGGACGCGACGGGGTGGCACGCAGATACGGAGCGCTTCCGTCGACACCCGGCGTCCCCGGTCTCCGAATGCCGATCCCCGCTCCCCGTCCTCCGCACACTTCTTGCGCGGCGGCAGCCGCATGACTCTTCCTCCGGACTACCCGCCGATCGAGAGCTTCGGGCTGATCGGCAATCGTCACACCTGTGCGCTGGTCGGGCTGGACGGGGCCATCGAATGGTGCTGTCTGCCGCACCTGGACAGCGCCAGCGTGTTCGCATCCGTGCTGGACCGGGCGCGCGGCGGGCACTGGCGAATCGGCCCCGTGGGCGAGGCGAGCGTCACCCGTGGCTACGTCGGTCCCTCTCCTGTACTCGACACGCGTTCGCGCTGCGAAGGCGGGACCCTGGTTCTTCGCGACTTCCTCCCGATCCGCCAGGGCCGCAGCGGAGAGGATAGCCGTTCGTTCCATTCCATCATGCGAATCGTGCGGTGCGAGGAGGGTGAGGTGGACGTGGAGATGCAGTGGGCGCCACGACCCAACTACGGGCGAGACGACGTGACGCTGTTCCGGAAGGGTTCGCTGGTGGAGGCGAGGTCGCGCGGCGGGAGCGTCTGGCTGTCGGGGCTTCCGGAGGGCGCATCGGTTCGTGTGGAGGGGGCGGCCGTCCACCTGCTGCACCGGCTGCGTGCGGGCGAGGAGATGCACCTGGTTTCGAGCTGGGAGCAGCCCCTCGCGAACCCCGAGCCGGTGCGCATCCAGAAGTACCTCGCGGACACGCTGGCCTGGTGGGACGAGTGGGCGAACGCCTGCTGCACCGATCCCGGGGCCGAGGAGTGGCGTGACATGGTGCTCCGCTCCGGGATGGTGCTCAAGCTGCTCGCCAACGAGCGGACCGGGGCGATCGCCGCCGCGCCCACCACCTCGCTTCCGGAAGAGATCGGCGGAGTGCGGAACTGGGATTACCGCTTCTGCTGGGTGCGCGACGCGAGCCTGATCACGCAGGCGCTGGTGGCGCTCGGCCGCCGGGAAGACGGAATCGCCTTCCTTCGCTTCCTGGAGGGGGCGGCGGCCCAGCACCGCGACCCCGCCCGCGTGCAGGTGCTGTACGGGCTGAACGGCGAGACGCAGATGCCGGAGTACAACCTCGGTCATCTGGACGGGTACCGCGACTCGCGCCCGGTGCGGATCGGCAACGCGGCCGCACTGCAGCGACAGCTGGACGTGTACGGCGAGCTGATGCAGGCCGCCTACGACCTCCTCCTGATCGGGGTGGAGATCTCAGCGGACCAGTGGAGCTGGCTGCGCGGCGTGGCGGACTACGTCTGTCAGACCTGGCAGCTTAAAGATCGCGGCATCTGGGAGGTTCGCGGACCGGAGCGGCACTTCACCTACTCCAAGCTGATGTGCTGGGTGGCGCTGGATCGGGCGCTGCTGATCGCGGAGCGGCTGGGGTGGCTGGAAGGAATCGATCTCTGGATCCGTGAGCGGGAAGCCATCCGAGCCGCCATCATGGAGCAGGGCTTCGATCACCAACGGGGCTCCTTCGTGCAGAGCTTCGGCGGGACGACGCTGGACGCATCCAACCTGCTGATCGCTCGCGTGGGCTTCCTCCCGGCAGGGCATCCGATGTTCCAGGGAACCGTGGAGGCCACACTGCGAGAGCTCACCGTGAACGGCCTGGTCTACCGCTACCTGGCGGAGGAGACTCCGGATGGGGTGAGCGGGGGCGAGGGCGCCTTCGGGCTCTGCACCTTCTGGCTCGCCGACGCGCTCTCGCTTTCCGGTCGCGTGGAAGAGGCGCGGCAGCTGTTCGAGGGGATGCTGGCCAGGGCCAACGACCTGGGGCTCTTCGCGGAGGAGATCGATCCCCATTCCGGGGCCTTTCTGGGCAACTTTCCCCAGGCCTTCACCCACGTGGGGCTGATCGACAGCGCGCATTTCCTCGGTCGCGCCCTGCGGGGTGAGGGACCGGACGGCGCGCCGCTCCGTGCCGAGGAACCTCTGGCAGTGGACGGCGATATGAGAGATGGAGCGCGGTAGGCGGGACTCTTGATGGAGCGGGAGCCGATGCTCTTCTACTACACCCTCTTCCTTTTCATCGCGTTCGGCTCCAAGCTGCTCCTGGCGCTGCTCATGATCTACATGCTGCTGCCGAAGGAGCGGAGCTGCAACTCGTGCGACGGAGAGACGCTGCTGATCCGGGCGGACGGGGGGGAGCCCTGGCGAGCCGGCTCACCGGCGGACGACTGCAGCAGCGCTGGTGTCCGCGTTGCGGGTGGTACGGGCTCGCGCGCCGCGTGGACGCTGCGCCCCGCGCCCCGATGCGCCGCGGCGACGGCGCCAACCGCAATCACAAGGGCCCGGCACCCCGCGGCCCCTGAACTCGAATCATCAACAACTCTGAAGATAAATGCCAGCCACAGAGTTCCACCGGCTCCCCGACGACGCGCGCCTCTGGGTGTTCGCGGCCTCCGGACCCCTCGCGACGGAACAGCTGACCCGCCTCACTTCCGAGGTGGACGCCTTCCTGGAACGCTGGAACGCCCACGGGCACCCGGTCGTCGGCGCCCGGGAGGTCCGCGAGGACCGCTTCCTCCTGATCTCGGCCGACGAGAGGGCGACGGGAGTCTCCGGCTGCTCCATCGACTCGCTCTTCCGGGTGCTGAAGGAGCTGGAGGGCGCCAGCGGAGCGTCGCTGCTCGACTCCTCCCTGGTGCACTTCCGAGACGAAGACGGAAACGTGCGGAGCACCACGCGGGGAGAGTTCAGGGAGATGGTGCGTTCCGGCGCCGTAGCGTCGGACACGCCGGTGTTCGACAACACCGTCGCCACGGTGGGAGACCTGCGAGCAGGCCGTTGGGAACGCCCGCTCGCCGGGTCGTGGCACGCACGGGCGTTCGGCCTCAGCGGAACGGGTTCAGCGGCTCAGTGACGGACGTCCACCACCACGCGATCGGGATCGGCGAGCTCGAAGACGCGGTACCGGTTCGGTGAGCCGGTGCCGATCACCCAGTCCAGATGCGCTTCGAAGTCGCAGATCGCGCGGACCTGCCGGATCACCGGCAGCCCGGGCCGCCGGTCCCGATCGGTAACGGTGGCCTGTCCCGCGTCCGTGTGAGCACGCGCGGGTGTGAACCCCACGCGCAGCCAGCCGTCTCCCGCCACGTCCACCACATCTCCCGATCCACAGGCGCGCACCGGTCGATCCACGTACTCGGCGGTGTACGAGGGGATGCCGCCATCGAAAACGAAGACCACTCTGTCGAAACCTTCCTGGCGAGCGATGCGCATCTCGCGGAGGGTGGCCACGCCCATCGCGGAGCGACTCTCCGAGGTGCGCCCGGCGGTCCAGCTCTCGGGCCCGCCCGGCGGAGCGGAGTCGGCGTCGCCGGGCTCGACGGCAGCCGGCGGCGAGGCGACCGGCTGGCCCGACGGGGACGGTTCGCCCGCCCGTGGAGCACCGGCGGGGGATCCCTCTCCACCACCTCCGTACGCCACCTCGCCGCCCGAACAGGCGCAGAGCAGTCCGACCAGGACGGCTGCGATGGCGGTGGGTGGCGTGCAATGGATCATCGGTTCTCCCCCTCGTTGGCATGTTCGGCCCCGGAGCACGCGACGCGCTCCGGCACCGTGTAGACGTTGAAGCCACTCTCCCGCAGGAAACCGACGAGCGTCATTCCGGCCTCCTCGGCGAGCTGGACGGCGAGACTCGATGGTGCCGACACTCCTGCCAGAAGCTCCACGCCCGCCCGCGCCGCCTTCTGCACCAGCTCGAAGCTGAGCCGGCCGCTGACCAACAGGATGCGCGGCCCGAGTGGAGTGGCGCCGCGGAGCACCGCAGCTCCGATCAGCTTGTCCATGGCGTTGTGACGCCCGACATCCTCGCGGAGATCGAGCATCCGCCCATCCTGCGAGAAGAGCGCGGCGGCGTGCAGGCCACCGGTCCGCTGGAAGATGCGCTGGGCGGAGCGGAGCCGCTCCGGCAGCTTCAGCAACAGTTCCGGTGCCACGCTGAGCCGCCGCGGCACCGGTTCGCACGCGGCCCCCAGCGCGGCCTCGATGGATACCTTGCCGCAGACGCCGCAGCTGGACGTCGTGTAGAAGTGCCGGCGGAAGCTCTCCGGATCCGGCAGAATGCCGGACGACAGCTCCACCAGCACCGCGTTGTACTGCTGTGCCTCACGGCCGGCGTCCACGCAGTAGCGGACACGCCGGATGTCGGAGCCCCCGGCGATCAGCGACTCGCCGAAGAGGAACCCCGCCGCGAGCTCGAAGTCGGAGCCCGGCGTCCGCATCGTCACGCTGACCGGAACCGCCTCCCCATCCAGGCCGGCCAGCCGGATCTCCAGCGGCTCCTCGGTGGCCAGCCAGTCCCGTCGGGTGCTGACGGCGGTTCCCTCCGCCGACACCCTGAAGCGCCGCACGCGCCGCCCCGTGGTGTTGCCGGGCCGGCGAGGCGCGCGCGCCCCTCCCGTCTCCTCATCCGTCATGCGCGCGCCTCCACCTTGCTCCGTCAGCGTGTCTGGACCAGAACCTCTTCCTTCTCCTTCTTCACCCGGTCGATCACCTTCTGCACCTCGGTCTGGGGCAGCTCCTCGTAACCCATCGGCTGCCGGGAGTGCACCGCCCTACCCTGTGTGAGCGAGCGCAGCGCGGTCGCGTACCTGTACAGCTCGGCCTGAGGCACCAGCGCCTTCACCTTCTGCATGCGCCCGGCGGCTTCGATGCCCAGGATCCGCCCGCGCCGCTGGTTCAGATCGCCGATCACATCACCCAGGTAGTCGTCGGGGGTGGTGACCGCGACCTCGATTATCGGCTCCAACACAACCGGATTTGCCTTCTGAGCCGCGTCCTGGAAGGCGAGCGAGCCGGCGATCTTGAAGGCGAGCTCCGATGAGTCCACGCTGTGATAGCTGCCGAAGTAGCACTCCGCCTCGAAGTCCACCATCGGGAAGCCGGCGATCACGCCCCGCTCCGCGGCCTCCTGGATCCCCCTGTCCACCGCGGGAACGTACTTGCCGGGGATCACTCCGCCGACGATGGAGTTGGTGAACAGGTACCCCTCGCCGCGAGCACGGGGCCTGAGCCGGACGTGGCAATCGCCGAACTGACCGCGTCCGCCCGACTGCTTCTTGTGCCTCCCGTGTGCCTCGGCCGTGCTCCGGATGGTCTCCCGATACGGGATGCGTGGCTCGGACATCGTGACGGAGACGTTGTACTTCCGCCGCATCCGCTCCAGCTGCACCTCCAGGTGGAGCTCGCCGCAGCCGCGCGCGACGGTCTGCCCCAGTACCGGGTCGAACGCCGCCTCGAAGCACGGATCCTCCTCGTGGAGCATGTGCAGCGCCGTGGACAGCTTGTCCTCGTCCCCCCGGTTCTCCACCTCCACCGCCACGGCGATGTCCGGCTCCGGGAACTCGATTCCGCGGAGCGTCAGCGGATGCGACGGCGAGGAGAGCGTGTCGTTGGTGTGCGTGTCCTTCAGCTTGGCCACGACTCCGATGTCGCCCGCGTTCAGGGCATCGACCTCCACCCGATCGCGACCCTGCCCGATGGAGAGGTGCGTAAGCTTCTCCGCGCGCCCTCGTGCCGCGTTCTGCACCTCCTGTCCGTTCTTCACCGACCCGCCAAAGATCCGGAAGTACGACAGCTCTCCCACGTGGGGCTCGCTGGTGGTCTTGAACACCAGCGCGGTGAACGGATCGTTCATGAAGTTCCGCAGCTCCACCGCACTACCCCGCCCCTCCGCCTCCTCCGCCGGCCGCTCCTTGCGGCGAGGGCATTACCTCCACCAGCTTGGTGAGCAGCGCCCGCACGCCGTACGTCAGCGTGGGCGCGCCGCAGAAGAGCGGAACCAGCTCGCCGCGAGCCATTGCCTTCTTCAGCGCGTGGATCGCCTCCTCGCGCGTGATGGTGTCGCCCTCCAGATAGTGCTCGAGCAGTTTGTCGTCGGTCGCGGCGATGGTCTCGATCAGCTCACGGTAGTATCGCTCCTCCACCTCCCGCATCTCGGCCGGGATCTCCTGCTCGTCGTATTCGCCGGTCTGCGTCCCCTTGCGGTAGATGTGCGCCTTTTCCGAGAAGAGGTTGATGATGCCGCGGAAGTCGTCACCCGTCCCGATCGGGATCTCCACCGGTATGACCTTGGTGGTGAGCTGATCCTTCACGTCCTGGTAGACGCGCTCGAAATCCGCGTTCGGCCCGATCCATCATCGTCACGAAGAGGATCGTGGGAAGATGGCGCTCCTCGATCAGCGACCAGACCCGCTCCGTGCCCACCTCCACGCCGGCCGGACCGGACAGCGTCACGATGGCCGAGTCCGCGACCCGCACGCCCCCCCTCGTCTCGCCGATGAAGTCGAGATAACCAGGGGTGTCGATGAAGTTGATCTTGGTGTCGTTCCACTCGGCGTACGCCACCGTGGTGTTCATCGAGATCCCGTGCGCGATCTCTTCCGGAGTGAACATCGTCAGCGCCGTGCCATCGTCCGCGGAGCCATGGCGGCGGGACGCGCCGGACGCGTGACAGCAGGCGTCGATCAGCGTCGTCTTTCCGGCGCCGCCATGGCCGACTACAACTACGTTGCGGATCCTGTCCGTGGGGTAGGGAGTGGCTGGCATCGGGACCTCCGGGAGAAGGTTGGGAGGATGTACGGCGGTCGGGCGTATACCGTTAGCTATGTGGTGGCGCGCGAGTGGTGTCAATCACGTCGCTCGCCGCTCCGGCGCTCGTCCGCCCTCCGTCGAGAGGCCGCGCTCCTGCGGCCGTCCGGTTCACACCAGCCCGGTGTGAGCCGGAGATCTGCGGGGAGATCACCGCCGCCGCCGGTCCGGTCGATCCCCAGCTGTCGGTTCACTTTCAGGGGCTCGCCTGCTCCGTCCGCCGGCCCTCGCCGGATGGATCGAAGGTGGTGCCCGGCACGGGAGCGTCCTCCTCGGGATTCTGCTCCTCGCGCATCATCTCGTTCAACCATCGCTCCTCGATCAGGCCGAGCCGGATCGCCTCCACACCGGCGCTCAGCTTGTCCTCCACCAGCGCCATCGGCACTCCCATGCCCGCCACCTCCCGCGCGATCGCGTGGACTTCCCGGCCCCGCGCGGGCGAGGTGACGTCACGGATGAAGATGCCGAGCACCCGCCCCGGATACGCCGTTACGATCTCACGATAGATCTCCGGATCTTCCTGGCCGCTGTCGCCCACCAGCACGAACGGGAGGCGCGGGTAGGTCTCGAACAGGTTGCGGATGTAGTGGAGCTTGTGGTTGTGATGGCTGCTGCCGCGGAGGTGCTTCAATGAGATCCGGTAATTCTTCAGGAAGAGCGGACCTTCCGGGAGCCCGTGGATGCGGAAGAAGTGCTCCAGCAGATCGTAGAACCCCCAGGGGCTGCTGGAGACGTAGAACACCGGGTTGAGCCGCGCTCCATCGCGTCCGCCCCGGAAGGCGTGATACAGGGTTTCCACATGTTCGAACGGGGTGCGGGTGTAGGCGTTGGTCAGCAGGACGATCTTCAGCATTCGCGCCCAGTTGGTCACCTCGGTGCGAACCACCGTGTCGTCGATGTCGCTGATCACCGCGTACTCCGCCCGCGCCGAGGGGACGATCACGCGGGAGATCGCCCGCACCGGACCGTCACCGCGCTCCTCGTCGAAGGCGGTGAGCTCCACCTCCCACCACTCACGCTCCTCCTGCGGCGTGAGCGCAACCGGGATCTCGAACTCGACGAAACCCCGGCGATCGGACACCGCGTCCAGGCGGGTATCGAGGAAGGTGGCGACGACGCGGACGCCCGGGGCCTGACGCCGGTTCACACGCCGCACCGTGTTGAGCAGGTTCCGCCAGCGGCTGTCCTCCTCCCCCACGTCGCCCACTCCGCCGCCTCGCCGTACGCGGGCGCGCACGTGCAGCACTTCCGGCGTGCCATGCCCGTGGAATGCCTCGATGGAGAGCGCGCCGCGCGAGGGGAGTACGCCGGATGGCTCGAGGGTCAGTTCGTCGAAGATCTCGCCGACCTCACCCGTCACCTGGGCGATGGGGTTCTTTCTGGTGCGCATGCGGTGCACGATAGGGAGAACGACGGTCGCGTAGGGTGATCGCGACCCTCGATCCGGGAGGATGCAACTGCCGCACCGCAGCGAGCGGAGGTCGGAGTGGCGCAATGCAGCCGGAGATCTGGCCTCAGATTCGCACGGTGCCGCGCGTGCGCTTTCCACCACGACCAGAACCGCCGCAATGCCCAACGAAACACCGGCCGGACCCCTCCGGGTCATTGGCCTCCAGTGGTCACCCGCGACGCACGACGTCAAGGATTTCCTCGCGCGCAGCCGCGTTCCCTACCGCTGGATGGATCTGGAAACGAGCCAGACCGGACGGGACCTGGTGGCGGAGCTCGGCGTGGCCGCCAACGATCTCCCACTCGTGCTCTTCGAGGACGGCACGCACCTCCTCCACCCTACGGACGCGGAGCTGGCGGAGCGCATCGGGCTGAGCACGGAGGCGGAGTGGCCGTTCTACGACCTGGTGGTCGTCGGGGCGGGTCCCGCGGGGATGGCGGCAGCCATCTACGCCGGCTCTGAAGGACTCCGCACACTCGTTCTCGACGCGGACGCACCCGGCGGACAGGCAGGGCAGAGCGCACGGATCGAGAACTTCATCGGCTTTCCTGACGGGCTCAGCGGCAACGAACTGGCCCACCGGGCGGTGGAGCAGGCCCGCCGCTTCGGTGTGGAACTGGTTGCGGCCCGCCGTGTCACCGCACTCCGGGTGCAGGATCCCTTTCGCGTGGTGCTGCTGGACGATGGCACCGAGCTTTTCTGCTACGCGGTGCTCCTCGCACTGGGAGTTGACTGGAGAACGCTGGACGCGCCGGGTTGCCAGGCGCTGGTGGGAGCGGGAGTCTACTATGGTGCGGCGAGTGCCGAGACCAGCGCCGTACGCGATCAGGACGTCTACCTGCTGGGCGGCGGCAACTCCGCCGGGCAGGCGGCCATGCACCTCGCACGCTTCGCACGATCGGTCACCATGCTCGTCCTCGAGGAGTCCATCGAGGAGAACATGTCGCAGTACCTGCTGGACCGAATCGAACAGACGGAGAACATCCAGGTGCGCCCCTGCTGCACCATAACCAACGCAGAGGGGGGGGAACGCCTGGAGCGACTCACCATCGAGAACGTGACCACGGAGGAGTCGGAAACCGTCCCCGCCAGCTGCCTCTTCGTCTTCATCGGCGCCGCGCCCCGCACCCAGTGGCTGGACGGCCTGATCGCCCGGGACGAGGGGGGCTTCCTGCTCACCGGTGAAGCAGCGATCCCCGTCACCGACTGGGACGAATCGCGCCCGCCCGACCCGCTGGAAACCAGCGTCCCCGGGGTGTTTGCCGCGGGCGATGTGCGGGCCGGCTCGGTGAAGCGGGTGGGTGCGGCGGTGGGCGAGGGTTCCGCGGCGGTACAGTACATCCACCGCTGGCTCGGGGAGCGATGAGTGGATTAGGTTACCTAATGGTGCGGGCAGTCGTAGCACCTCCCGGGACGTCGCACGAATTCCCCGAACCCGGAGTGAGCCCGTTTCGATGACCACTGGAAGACCCACCACCGTCCTCTTCGACGTGGACGGCACGCTGATCGACACCTACCGGCTCTACCTGGAGGCGTACGGCCGGGCGCTGCGGCCGTACATGGGTCGGCTTCCGGACCACGCGGAGATCGCAGCGAAGCGGCCGAGTTCCGAGCGCCGCTTTCTGATCGACTGGCTGGGGGAGGAGCAGGGCATCGCCTGTCACGCGGCGATGTGCTCCGCCTACGAGGAGCTGCACCGCTCGTTCTGTGGCGGAGTCTACGATGGAGTGAGGGAAATGCTGGACGCCCTGCGTGCGGTGGGTGTTCCGATCGGCGTGGTCACCGGGAAGGGGCGCCGCGCCTGGGAGGTCACCGAGAGCGAGGTTCGGCTGGGCCCCTTCGGCGTGGTGATCACGGAGGACGACACAGAGCACCCCAAGCCGGATCCCGGCGGGCTGCTGATGGCACTCGAGCGGATGGGAGCGACTGCGGAGGAGACGGTGTATGTCGGCGATTCCCTCTCCGACCTCGCGGCCGCACGCGCGGCGGGAGTGAGGGCGGCTGCGGCTCTCTGGCCCAAGACGGAGCCGGACGATCGAGAGCGGTTCCTCGACGGGGCACACGAATACGAGCCGGCCTGGATCCTGGAGCGACCTGCCGATGTGACGCGGCTTCTGGCGCCCTGGTGCTGAGCGGCGCCGGATCGGTGTTCGACCTGCATCGTGGACAGCTGTACCTTGGAGTGTACGTGCCCGGTTCCTGGACCGGGCTTTCCCGTGTCCGCTCGCACAGCGAGCCCGCACCCGCTTCCCCCGGCACATGGATGCGAACGAGAGCAGAGCCGCGAACGCCATCGCGGAGCTGAAGGCGGGCTTCGAGATGCGGCCCCGTGCGCTCCCGCCGAAGTTCTTCTACGACGAGGTGGGTTCGGAGCTGTTCGAGGAGATCACCCGCCTGCCGGAGTATTATCCCACCCGGACCGAGAGGGCGCTGCTGGAGCGGTGGATCCCTGACTGGATGGCGAAGCTGCGGCCGGGCACCGTGGTGGAGCTCGGGGCCGGTAGCGCGGCGAAGACGCGAGTGATCCTCGACGCGGCGGTAGAGCATCACTCCGACCTCGTCTACGTACCGATGGACATCAGCGCGGACTTCCTCGCGGAAACCGCGCGGCGGCTCGCGGTCGATTATCCGGAAATCCAGGTCCGCCCGCTGGTGGGTGACCTCGGTGGGGATTTCCGGATTCCGTCGGCGCTCCCACCGCCGGTTCTCACTGCTTTTCTCGGCAGCACCATCGGTAACTTCCAGGCTGAAGACGCCGTGCGTCTGCTGGCTCGGGTGGCGGATTCCATGCGAGCGTACGACCGCTTCCTGCTCGGCTTCGACCTCGTGAAGGACGCCTCGGTGCTGGAAGCCGCCTACGACGACCGTGACGGCGTGACCGCGCGCTTCAACCTGAACATGCTGCGGGTGCTGAACTCACTCACCGGATCGGACTTCCGACCGGAGCAGTTCAGCCACCTTTCGTTCTACGACAGGGAGAAGCGGCGGGTGGAGATGCACCTGGTGTCGGAGCACCAGCAACGGATCTCGCTGCCCGATGGTACGTGGTGGATGCTCGACGAGGGGGAGACGATCCGGACCGAGATCTCGTGCAAATACGACCGCGAAAGCGCGGAATCCATGCTGCGCGACGCGGGCCTACACCTGGATGAGTGGGTCACGGACCCCGCCGATTACTACGCGCTGGCGCTGGCGCGGCGCTGATCCGTCCGGCCGGCTGGATCCACGACATTCTGGTCGGAGGCTGAACCGGAGGCCGGATCATCCTGGGGGCGGGTGCCGGCACGGGCAAAGGCGATTATGCGGGTCCCCACGCCGAGATAGATGTGTCGGCGCTCCGCTGACTTTGCATCCGCGCATGGAGTACAGGGGCTCCGTTCCAGCTCGTGAAGGTGATGTGCGACGAGAGAGCGGCTGCCGGGGATCCGGTAGCGCGCGTCGTGACCACAGAGGTGCCGCACGGTGCGGTAGCTCATCTGCACGATTCCTGGCGAGGCGTGGCAGTGTGGCCGAGGGTCCGGCCGGGACGAACGTCTGATCGGGTGCGCTGCGGGCGTGAAGCTCGCAGGTCGGGCGAGGTTGTTCCGATACACTCCAGTCCCCGCGGGGTTTCAGTACGGCTCCCGGTGGCGAGCGGTCAGCGTGTCGCCCGCATCCCGATGAGCAGACGGTGGGTGCGGAAGAGGTCCACGCCCTGGTGCTCCAGAAAGAGGCGTGCGTTGGGCGGCAGGCGAAGTCGGCTGCCCGGAGCAGGCCGGAGCGTTGCGCCCCACCCGAAGTTGAGCACGCCCTCGGCACGAGCCGCGCCGGTCACGTCGCCGATCGAGCCGAGCACGCCCATACCGAGAGCCGTATGCGGCTGCACCACCGTCGTGCCCAGTCCGACGACCGGCAGGTGAGCGACCAGGTTCGTCGTTGCCATCAGCGTTGCACCTCCATCGCCCGCGCCGATCGAGAGCTCCGGTGCCACGCGCAGCCACCGCACCCGCGGCGACGCAGCCGCGACGTCGGCGCGCACTCCGGCGAGAAGCTGCAGTGGCGCCGGAAGCGAACCACCTCCAAAGAAGGTGAGCTCCATCCGTTGGCGCGGCTCCGCCAGCTGCAGCGCGGCGCCCGACGGGAGCACCAGCGGCTGCTGTAGCGGAAGCTCTCGAATGTCCGCTCTGAGCTGCCTCCGCAGCAGATCCATCTCCTCTCGAATACGGCGCGTCAGGATCTCGTCCAGCGCTCTCACTACACGCGCTTCCATCTCCCTCAACTGCACCTCGGAGAGCTGATCTCTCGGGGCAGCAGTGCCCGTCAGCCCCATCTCTTCCCGGATCAACTGCCGGATCAGACTCGCTTCCGTCTCCTCTCCACGGGCGTCTGCCCGCGGGGCCAATCGGCTTTCCGCGGGCCCGTACCTGACATAGATCTCGCCCTCCCGAGGCACGGGAATACGGACGAACGTGTCGCTCACCGCATCGCGTACGGCGCCGGGTGCCGGGCTCAGGACCCGCTCCCCCGCTGCCGGCGCCGGTGCAGCCGGGGGCGGGACCAGAAGCTCCCCCGGCGGCCGCGGTCTCCGACCGACACGAACGCCGAGTCCTCCCGTGAGGGCGAGGTTGTGACGGATGTCCCCGAAGTCGCCTGCGGTCCATGGCCACTCGCCTTCGGCGGTGGTGAGCAGATCTCGAAGGGCAAGCTCGAGGGAGAAGCGACGGAGGAGCGGCACGTGAAGAGCTCCGCCCACCACCACTCCGCGCAGTTCAGGGGCGGGATCCAGCACCTCCCCGGCATCCGCTCCATGGATGTTGCTCGTACCCGCGACGCCGAGCAGGAGGGAGGTCGTGAAGGCGCCGAGCGGGCGAACGCCCGCGGTGATCTCCGCGCCGTACATCTGCAGGGCCGTCAGATTCCGTTCGTCCGGATCGAAGCCGCGCGCGTAGTGGAGACCGAGGCTGAAATGCCGCGAGGGCTCCAGGGCGAATCGGCCGCCGATGAGCCCTTCGACGCTGCGGTCGAACTCTCCGGACCAGCGCAGATAGCCGCCGAACGGTTCCACGACCAGGGCGGCCTGCGCACGTGCGTGCGTGGGACCGAGCAGTGTGGCGAGAACCACGAGCAGGGCAGCGCAGCGGCGCCCCGATCCTGAGATGATTTGCATTCGGCGGCCTCGTGAGTCGGTTTGCACTTCAGGGGCGTACCCCGTGTTCAGTTCCGGCTTCCAGGTACCGGTCGTCTTCAGGATGGCGTCAGCCCTCCCGGATCGCCTCCATCGGGGTGCGGCGGAACACCTCCCGGCTGGCCCACAGGCCGACACCCACCGAAAGCACAGCCACCGACGCTCCCACCGCCAACAGCGGGAGTGCCGTCACCTCGAAGGCGAGGTCGAACACGCGCGTGGCGATGGCCCAGCCACCCACCACCGCGAGCACCGTCCCGACCACCGATGCGAGCCCGCCGAGCAGCAGGTACTCGACGAACAGGATCCCCGCGATCTGACGCCGCGTCGCGCCGAGCGTCTTCAGGAGCACGCTTTCCCGGATACGCTGGAGGCGGCTGGTTGCGATCGCGCCGAGCAGCACCACGAAGCCGGTGATCACCGATAAGCCGGCGAGGAAGCGGATCACCGCCGCCACCCGGCCGACCACCTGGTCGAGCGCCTCCTGCACCTGCGTCAGGTCCAGCGCGGCCACGTTGGGAAACCGGGCCACCAGCGCGGCGGTGAGACGCGCCCGGTCGTCGGCCGTTTCCCCGCGCGTGAGCACGACCCAGGTGGCGGGCGCGGGCTCCAGCGCGTAGCTCGGGAAGACGATGAAGAAGTTGGGCTCGAAGCGCGCCCAGTCCACCTCGCGCAAGGAGGTCACCACCGTCTGGACGATCACTCCCTGTACGTCCCAGTCCACCCGGTCGCCGAGTCGTACGCCGAGGTCGCCGGCGATGTCTCTCTCCATGGAGATCGGGGCGACGGCGGCGCGGGCCTCGTCCGCCGTCCACCAGGTGCCGTCCACCAATCGCTCGGAATTCACCAGCGTGTCGCGGTAGGTCGAGCGATACTCCCGGCGTGCCGCCCAGCCGCGCGGCGCATCGTCCCGGGTCATCAGCGTGTCTTCCTCGGTGGGCGGGCGGACCGGGACTCCGCGGATCGCGGCGATCCGCATCGGCACGATGGGCGCGCGCTGCAGTGCCACCGTCCCGCTCTCCTCGAGAAGCTGCTCCACCGCGGCGACCTGATCCTCCTGCACGTCCCAGAGGAAGAGGTTGGCGCGCGTCTCGACGTCACCCGCGCGAAGCGGGAGCAGCAGGTTGTGCTGAACGAGCAGGAGCGTCGCCAGCAGGAAGACGCCGAAGCCGAGAGCGAGAACCACCGTTCGCGTCTGGTTCCCCGGCCGGTGCAGGTTCGCGAGCCCCTGGCGTGAGGTGTAGCGGATGCTCCCGGAGCGAAGACGGCGCAGCAGCCGCGTGAGCGCCCAGGCCGACAGCCAGAGCAGGGCGAGCGTGGCCCCGATGCCCGCGAACAGCCCCGCGGCGAGCCTAAGCTCCCCCACCTGGTAGAGAAGCAGGAGCAGGACGCTGCCGGCGAGCGCCAGCCACGCCACAGCGCGGGCGGCGTCGAAGCCGGTGGGCGCGATCGGCTCCACCTGGCGGCGCAGCGCTCCGAGCGGCGATACCCGCCGGATCCGGAGGATCGGTAGGATTGCGAAGATCACCGCCGTCCAGAGCCCCACGCCGAGGCCCAGCAGGATGGCGCTGCCGGCGATCCCAACCTCCACCTGTACGGGGAGGAGGCCGGCGAGCAGGCGCGGGAGCACCCACTGCACACCGGACCCGATCACCACCCCCAGCACGGCACCCGCCAGCCCCATGGCGGCGGCCTGCAGCAGGTACACCGCCATCAACTGACGCGAGGTGGCTCCCAGGCAGCGCAGCACCGAAACGGTGTCCCGCTTCTGGCTCATGTACGCGCCCATCGCGCTGGCGACGCCGATCCCGCCGAGCAGCAGCGCGAGCACGCCGATCAGTCCGAGAAAGGAGGAGAGCCGGCCGAGCGCCTGCTCCAGTCCCTGCTGCTGCTCGTCCGCGCTCCGGCTCCCCACCCGCTCCTCCCGGAGCACCGGCCGGTACGTCTCGAGCAGCGCGGCGACACGTTCCGCTCCCGGGTAGCGAACGAAGGCATCGAATTCCACCCGGCTCCCGAAGCCCACCAGTCCCGTCGCCTCAACCGCCGCGGCCGGGATGTAGACGCGCGGCGCGAAGGCAGCCGCGATCTCCGCGTCACCCGGCACGCGCTCCAGCACACCGATGATGCGGAAAGCGGAGGCGCCGATGGCCAGCGTGTCCCCCACGCTCGCGCCGAGGGCCACGAGGAGCACCCGGTCCACCACCGCGCTGGCTCCGTCGTGCAGCGCGGACCAGGCACCCTCCGGTTCCGTGGAGATGCGGCCGTAGAAGGGGTAGCCCGGTTCCGGTGCCCGCACCTGAACCAGGCGGGTGGCACCGGTGGGCGCGTGCTGCGCCATCGAGTTGAACGAGGTGACCCGCGCAACCGGATATCCCTCCGCGCGCAGCGAATCGAGCAGTCCTTCCGCGCGAGGCCCGAAAGGTTGCCGCGCGGAGAGTCCGAAGTCTGCGCCGAGCAGCGCCAGCGACTCTCCGCGCACCCCCTGCGCGGTGTTCCTCGCGAATCCCTGCACCGCCACCAGCGCGGCGACCCCCAGCGAGATCGCCGAAAGGAAGAGGAAGAGCCGGCGTCGTGCGAACCTGCTTTCCCGCCATGCCAGTCGGAGCAGCGAGCTACCCGTCACGCCGCCCGCCCGCTGTCGGAAACCACCGCACCGTCGGCGAGGCGAATCGTGCGCCGGGCGCGACCGGCGAGCTCCAGATCGTGCGTCACCAGCACCAGCGTGGTACCGCTTTCCCGGTTCAGCTCCTCCATCAATTCGATGATGGATTGTCCGGTGGCGGCATCGAGGTTGCCGGTGGGTTCATCCGCGAACAAAATGCGCGGGGAGTGTACGAAGGCGCGGGCCAGGGCGACCCTCTGCTGCTCTCCGCCGGAGAGCTGATTGGGGTAGTGGTGGTGGCGATCGGCAAGGCCCACACGGTCCAGCAGGGCGGCCGCCGGGGTTCCGGTGTCCGCATCGCCTCGCAGCTCCAGCGGCACCTGAACGTTCTCCAGTGCGGTCAACGAGCCGATCAGCTGGAACGACTGGAAGACGAAGCCCACCGTGTCGCGCCGGAAGCGCGCGCGGGCGTCCTCGCTCAGCGGACCAAGCTCGGTGCCTGCGAGTCGTACGCTCCCGGTGGTCGCAGTGTCCAGCCCGGCGAGGAGGCCGAGGAGCGTGGTTTTGCCGCTCCCGGACGGGCCGAGGATCGCGACGAAATCGCCCTCCTCCACATGCAGATCGACATCGCGGAGCACGCTGAGCTCGCGCTCGCCGCTCCGATAGAGTTTCTCGAGATTCCTGACCAGCAACATGACGCGTTCTGTTCTGAGAGGACTGATGGCCGCGGCCCTGATGCCGCTCATGATCGGCTGCGGAGAGGCCGAGCGCAACGTGAGCACCGGTGAGGCGACGGCGCCCGCGCCGCGACCGGACTTAGCCGGTGAAACGCGCAACGTGCTCTTCGTCGGCACCAGTCTGACCGCCGGCTACGGACTGCCCACCGAGCAATCGTTCCCCGCACGGATCCAGGAGCGGATCGACTCCGTCGGGCTGCCCTACCAGGTGGTGAATGCCGGGGTGAGTGGCGAAACGTCTGCCGGTGCCCGCAGGCGCACCGCCTGGCTCCTCCGGCAGCCGTTCGAGGTGCTGGTTCTGGAAACCGGCGCCAACGACATGCTCCGCGGCGCGGACCTGGACTCCACCCGCGCCAACATCGATGCGATCATCCGGGACGTGCGGCAGGCGCGCCCCGATGCGGCGATCGTTCTCATTGGAATGATGGCACCGCCCAACCTCGGAGCGGAATATGCCCGCCGCTTCTCGTCCATCTACGTCGAGCTGGCGGAGGAGCACGATCTGCCGCTGATCCCCTTCCTGCTGGAAGGAGTGGGTGGGCAGCCGGAGATGAACCTGCCCGACGGGATCCACCCGAATGCGGAGGGGCAGCGCCTGGTGGCCGACAACGTCTGGCAGGTGCTTGAGCCGGAGCTACACACGCGGCGGAGCGCTCCGGTGCCCGCCGCCGCGGGAGCGGCCGGGGGGTGATTCTGGTGCCGGTTGCTGCCGCGCATCGCGAAGTCCCGGCGGCCGCCGAGCTGCTCGCGAGATCGTTCGCGGATGATCCCGGAGCGCGGCACCTCTTCCCGGCCAGGTCGCGGCACGCCCTGCTGACCGATCGATTCCGGGCGATGGCCACCGCGGCAAACAGCCGGCTCCTGCTCGGCCGCGACTCGGAGTCGGGCGCCCTCGAGGCGTGCCTGATCTTCCACGCGGGGGAGGGGAGCGGCAGGGGAGTGCGGGGTTCCGCACGGCTCACGCCGTTGCTGGCTGCTCCGGGCGTGCTGCTCCGGATGACGCTGGCCGCGCCCGCGCTCGCGCGGCTCGCCCGGAGCACCTGCCCCGCGGGCGCCTGGACGCTCGCCGCCATCGGCGTGGAGCCGGATCTGCAGGGCAGTGGCAGGGGGAGCGCCCTCGTCGGCCGACTCCTGCAGTCGCTGGACGCCGCCGGGGCCGCCTGCTACCTGGAAACGGTGGAGCCCCGCAATCTGTCGTTTTACCAGCGGCACGGTTTCGCCGTGGCGGGAGACACCCGGCCCCGGGGTTCGGTGCGAACCTGGGCGATGGTCCGACAGCCGGCCGGTGGGACGGCTTCCGCGATTACACCGCGGACTTCAACGATCTGAGGAGAGGAGCGACACCCATGCAGCATCGCTACGAATTCGACGGGGACGCCGTGCTGGCGCTCGTGGAGGAGAGCCGCGAGGCGGACGTTCGGCTCATGACCGAGGCGCAGCGCATGATGGCCGCCGGTGTCGACATCCACTCCGCGGACGGCGTCGCGGACCTCGACGTGGATCACCCCGGCACCGGTGCGCCTCCCGGACTCTGGATCATGAACGACCGCGGCGTGTATCTCAGGAGCAACGCCGCCGACGGGGGCGAGAACGTGGTCCATGCGCGCGGCAGCCAGCGCTCGGATCCGGTCGGTGACGACTCGGTCTGCGAGTTCATCGACGCGGAGCCGCTCGGCCAGATCCGGAGCGGAGACACGCTCGTGGTGGGGCTCAGCGAAAACAAGATCCGCCTCTCGCTGATCCGGGAGGAAGCGTAAGGTGACGGCGGGCCCGTTGCGCGACGGCGGCGTCCGCCCGTACACTGCTGCGCCGCGGGGCGCACAACCCTCATCGAAATTCCTCAGTGCTTTCATGATCCAGAGAAGCAGATCTCTCCTCCTCTCCGCGCTCCTATCGGCGGCAGCGGTGCCGGTGCAGGCGCAGGTGAACCCGATCCAGGGTGGGAACCAGCGCCAGGACGTGCTCCAGTACAGTGTTGAGTCGATGCAGGAGTACCAGGATGTGGTGCGCCAGTGGACCAGCGCCTGGTCACGCGCCGATGCCGGCCGTACGGCCCGCTTCTACCTCGACGACGCTACCTTCGTCCCGGATGGGGGTGTGCTCCTGCAGGGCCGACGAGAAATCGAGCGCTCGCTTCGGGAGATCCTCCCGCGCCGTCGCGACATGCAGCTGCAGATCAGCGACTTCGAGGTGCGCGGTACCCTGCTCTACGGGCTCGGTACCTTCTCGTACCGCGAGGACGTGGAGGGCACGGGCGGCTACCGCACAGTCAGCGGCACGTACATGACGGTCATGCAGCGGAACGGCCGCACCTGGCGGATCCGCTCCCAGATCTTCAGCCCGGCCGCCGAATAACGGACCGTGGCAGTACCGGGAGAAGGAAGAGTCGCGGCAGCCAGCCGCGCCCCTTCTTCACTTCCCGTCCAGCTTCCTCCGGGCAACGGGCAAAGCTCTTGCGGTGAGCCCCTCTCGCTGCACTTCCACAATTCACCGGGAGAGAGAGAATGGGCAACGTCGCGAGGGGCTGTCTTGCAGGGTATGGTGCGCACAAGCTGGGAGGTGGGTGTCTGGGAACCGTTCTGGTCTTCATCATCCTCTGGTGGCTCCTCGGCTACGTGTTCTGAGCCGTGCCCCGCCCTGATGCACCCGCGGCACTGCCGCGCTCTCGTGCCCACCCGCTTTCCCCGGGTGGGCACGATTGCTAGGTATGGAACGTGCTTTGAGGTGCTGCACACGGTCGCGCCCGGGAGAAGGAAGGCCCCTACGCGTCCGTCGCGGAGCCTGTGAGTCGGCGCACCGCCCCCGCGGTGTCGCCGGAATGTCGCCCGTCCTCGTATCGCGCTCGTGGAGAACCATGTCCCGCTCCTATTCTGCATTCCGCACGACGATCGCCGCGCTCGGCCTGGCACTGCTGGGCGGTGCGCTCGTCCCCCTGGATGCTGAAGGTCAGTACTTCGGCCGCAACAAGGTCCAGTACCGCACCTTCGACTTCCGCATCCTGCAGACGCCGAACTTCGACATCTACTACTACCCCGAGGGGGAGGTGGCCGCTCGCGACGCGGCGAGGATGGCGGAGCGATGGTACGAGCGGCTCTCGCAGATCCTGGATCACCGCTTCGACGAGCGACAGCCGGTGATCCTGTATGCCAGCCACCCGGACTTCCAGCAGACGACGGTGGTGGGCGGTGACATCAGCGAGGGAGTGCAGGGCGTCACCGAGGCCGCGAAGCAGAGGGTAGCGATGCCGATGCTGGGTGCCTACCCCGAGACGGATCATGTTCTGGGGCACGAGATCGTGCACGCCTTCCAGTACGACATCTCGGGGCTGGGGCGGGCACGAGGCGGGCTGCAGCAGGCGGCGCAGCGCTTCCAGGTACCACTCTGGTTCGTGGAGGGGATGGCGGAGTACCTCTCCGTGGGACCCGTGGATGCGCACACGGCGATGTGGGTCAGGGATGCCGCCCTGACGGGGGAGCTTCCCAACATCGATCGCCTCACGCGCGACCCGCGGGTCTTTCCCTATCGGTGGGGTCATGCGCTCTGGGCCTACATCGGCGGGCGGTGGGGCGACCCGGTGATCGGCCAGATCCTGCGGCTCACCGGACAGGGGGTTCCCCTCGCCGACGCCTTCCAGCGTACGCTGAACATCACCCTGGAAGAGCTCTCCGCGGACTGGCACACCTCCATCCGGCGAGCATATCTCCCGATGCTCACCGAGTACCAGGAGCCGCGTGAGGTGGCGCGTGCGCTGATCACGCTCACGGGAGAGGGCGGGCGGCTGAACGTGGGGCCGGTGGTCTCACCCGACGGACAGTGGGTCGCCTTCCTGTCGGAGATGGGCTTCCTGGACATCGAGCTGCACCTTGCCAACGCGCAGACCGGTGAGGTCGTCAGACGGCTCGTGAAGGGTACCTCCCTCGATCCGCACTTCGGGAGCCTGCGCTTCATCAACTCGGCGGGAACCTGGTCGCCCGACTCCCGGCAGTTCGCTTTCGCGGCGCTGCGTGGGGGGAGCGATGTGATCGCGATCATCGACGTGCAGACGACCCGGCGGACGCGCGAACTGAGCATTCCCGACGTTCACGAGCTGGCCAACCCGCACTGGTCGCCGGACGGCCGCTCCATCGTGGTGTCCGGCGTGCGCGGCGGTATCGCGGATCTGTACGTGATCGACATAGCGAGTGGATCGGCGCAGCGGCTCACCGAGGACCGTTACGCGTACTTCCATCCGGCCTACTCGCCCGACGGCTCCACGATCGCGTTCGTCACCGATCAGGGACCCGGCACGAACCTGGAGCAGCTGGCGTACGGCGGCTATACCATCGGGCTGCGGGACGTGGCGACCGGCGCAACACGCCTTCTGCCGATCCCGCAGGCCGGGCACAACATCAACCCGGTCTGGTCCCGTGACGGCGCGAGCCTTTACTACATCTCCGACGGTCAGGGAATCGCGAACATCTACCGCATCCAGGTCGAGACGGGGGCGATCTCGCAGGTGACGCGGATCTTCACGGGGGTGAGCGGAATCACCTCGATCAGTCCGGCGCTGAGCGCGGCCCGCGACATCGACCGGGTGCTGTTCACGGCCTTCGAGCAGAACGGGTACAACATCTACGCGCTGGAGCAGGCGGAGGTGCTCGCGGGGACGCCGATCCAGATGCCGGAGGTTGCGACGGGCGATACGGTGGCACCGCTGGCGGCGCTCCTCCCGCCGCACCCGCGGCCAGCGGAGCCGGCGTTCAACCGGGTGGCGCAGCTGGTGAACGATCCGGTGCTCGGCCTGCCGAGCTCGGCGGAGGCGGTTGAGTGGCCGGTTGTGCCGTACCGGCCACGTCTCGGGCTCGATTACATCGGGCAGCCGATGATCGGCGCGAGCGTCGGCGGGGGAATGGGGGGTGGGGGCCTGTTCGGCGCAGTCTCCGCGATCTGGAGCGACGTGCTCGGGCGGCATACGGTATTCGGCGCCGTCCAGGCGCAGGGCGAGCTGGATGAGATCGGCTTCTCGACCATGTACTTCTACAGCCCGCTGCGCTGGAACCTGGGTGTGGCGGCCGAGCGTATCCCCTACGTCTTCCCCGCCTTCGGAGAAACCCTGGAATCCGAGTCGGTGCTCCGGCGCGACTTCTATCGCTTCCGGATGTTCGACACGAGGCTGACCGGGGTGGCCCAGTACCCGTTCTCGCACGTACACCGTCTGGAATTCACGGCCGGACTGCGCCGCCTCGCGGAAGACGTGCGGGTGATCGAGCAGCGCTTCGCCTGGCCGAGCGGCCAGCCGATCGCCGTGGACAGCCGCCGTGAGCCCGGCTCCTCCTACAACATGGTGGAGACCTCGGCCGCGCTGGTGTACGACAACTCGCTCTTCAGCTTTACCTCGCCGTTCGCGGGCCAGCGCTACCGCTTCGAACTGAACCCGGTCTTCGGTCAGATCCAGCTGGTACAGGCGACGGCGGATTACCGCCGCTACCTCTTCTTCAACCCGTTCACGCTGGCGGTGCGAGGGCTGCACTTCGGCAGGTACGGGCGGGATCAGGCGGCGTTCCGCGACATGTACATCGGGTACCCCTGGTTCGTGCGGGGGTATGACCCCACCGACGTGGAGCGGCAGTGCCGTCAGACCACCGCCACCTGCCCGCTCGACCAGCTCTCCGGGCAGCGGATCGGGGTTCTCAACGCGGAGCTGCGGTTCCCGCTGATCCGCGCGCTGGTGCTCGGTGTGGCGCCGATCGGCTTCCCGCCCATCGAGGGCTTCCTCTTCGCCGATGCCGGAACCGCCTGGGGCCAGACCGCGGCCGGGCTGCGGACGACGCCGGTGTTCGCCCGCCCCGGTGGACAGGATCCGGGCGACCGCCCCTTCTTCAGCAGCATCGGTGCGGGGGCCAGGATCAACGTGTTCGGCTACATCATCGTGGAGGTGGACTACGTGAACCCGCTGGACCGCGACCGCGGCTGGCACTGGCAATTCAACTTCCAGCCGGGTTTCTGAAGCGGGAGAGCCGGTTCACACCTGAACGAAGCCGCCGGGGGGATGACCCTCCCGGCGACTTCGTCGCTCGATCGCTGCCACATCGTACGGCTCTGCACGGAATCGCTACGGAGGTGTATATTCCCGGGCTCCCGCCGGGCGGCGTGATTCCGAACATCCACAGAGCAACCGATGAACTTGACTGCCCTGATCGGCGCCCTGGCCGGCACCGTCACCGTGATCTCCTTCGTTCCCCAGGTGATCCGTGTCTGGCGCACGCGCCGCACTCAGGACCTGTCGCTCGGCGCCTTTCTCCTGCTTGGCACCGGCGCGGCGCTCTGGCTCACCTACGGTCTCATGATGGGCGATCCGGCGGTGATCGGGACGAACCTGATCGTGGGCATTCTGGTGAGCGCGATCCTCGTGGCGAAGCTGCGGTTCCGCTGAGGCTCGGCGGCGGCGGAATCCCGCTGCTGGCGGGGCGCCACCATCATCACCTCAGCGTTTCTTCGCCAGGATCGTCCCACGGCAGTCGGGAGCGCCGCAGATGCAGGGATACCGGCGCTTTGCGGCGGGCGAATGCCGCTCCTCGAGGATGAAGTTGTAGTCGTAGGTGAGTTCCTCACCGGGCGCGATGTCGTGGACCGACTCGATGTACACACGCGCATCATCGATCACCGCGTCGCAGTTGGGTTCGCACGAGTGATTGATCCACCGCGCCATGTTCCCCCTGAACGCTGCATCGATGACGATGTCGTCGTCGATCGCGAAGAGAAAGGTGTGGTGCGCCACTCCCGCCTCGTCCGGATAGCGCGCGTCCGCCTCGGCGGTGGTGATACGCTCCCCCCGGTACTCGATCAGGCGGGTTCCGGCAGGAATCCATTCCCTGGCAAAAATTCCCTTCCCGTGGATGCCGGAACTGCGCAGCGAGAGTCGTCGCCGGATGTCGAAGCCGCTGCCTGCCATGGTGGTACCCGTCTCCCGGTGTCGTGCGTTTCGTCCGCCCTGCCGGTGCGGCCGATCTGCCGCCACCGCGGAGCGAAGCTAGCGGGGGCACGCCCTCACGCGCGAGGGCGTGCTACATCGAGAGCGGGGCGCCGCAGCCGCGACGCCCCGCCCGATCTCCGGAAGCAGCTCCTTACTGCCGAACGGCGAGTCCCACTCCCCAGCTGGCGCCGACGCGATCTTCCAGCTTTACGCCGAAGCGCAGCACCAGGTTGTTCCAGAACTCCACGTCGACCCCCACGTCCGCCAGCGCGCGCACCGAGAAGTCGTCCGGACCGAGGGGGTCCACAAGACCGATGCGGGGGTGGATGTAGGGAGTGAACGCGGCACCCTGCGGTCGGAAGGTGTATCCCGCCGCAAGACCTGCCTGCACCCCGACCGCATTGTCGTCACCACCGATCAATCCCTGCGCTCCAGCCGTGAATGCGAGCCCGATCGGTGCGCCTGCCACCGCCAGGGGGCTGCGAAGCTCTCCACCGATGGAGAGCAGCCCACCGGCTGCGTCCACGAAGCCGGCGCGAATCCCCAGCGGACCCCCACGCCAGACCCCCTCGATGCCCAGATCGCCGGGTCCGTCGCTCAGATAGATACCGACATCGTTGATCAGGCGCGACGACTGATAGGTCGGCGTGAACACCTGCGCCTGGGCCGGCACCGCGGCGGCCAGGGCGAGGAGGACGAGAATTCTTCCGAACCAGATCTGCTTCATTGTCTGTGCTCCACGATCCAGGTTTGAACTGTGACTTACGGATGAAGCCCGCCGGCACGAACGCCCGCGGGTCGCGCTTCCGACATCAAGTTTCGGGCCATCCCGACCCGTCCCGCCCTGCAGCGCAAACGCTTTCGCACCAGTTGTTTGCGGCATCCGCCAACGCCGGCGTGCCTTCCCTGCCTCCGGCGGGCGGAGTACCTTGCCTGCGAACTCGCGACTGGCTCCACCTGCGCCGGAGGGATGATGAGAAGACGTAACACTGGACCCGCATCGCTGCTCATCATGGCGGCGATCACCGCCTGCGCTCCCACAATGCAGCTCGCCCCGGGGGAGTCCGCGGGCGATGCTGCTGCGGCCGGGGCCTTCTGGTCCAATCTCCAGGCCCACTGCGGCTCGGCGTACGGGGGCAGCCTGACGCTGGAGCCCCCCGGGGACGAAATGCTGACAGGCACGGAGCAGCTGATCGTCCACTTCCGGGAGTGTGGCGAGAGGGAGATCCGTCTCCCCTTCCACATCGAACTCGAGGAAACCGGCGGGTGGGATCGCTCGCGGACCTGGGTCTTCTTCCGCACGCCGACGGGGATCGAGCTGCGGCACGACCATCGCCACGAGGATGGCGTCCCGGACGAGAGCACCTGGTACGGTGGTCACACGCGGACGCCGGGAACGGCGCAGCGCCAGGAGTTCATCTACGCGGAGCGAACGGCGGCTGACGGCTCACTGCTGGGGTGGCGCGTGGAGATCGTCCCCGGCGAGCGGTACACGTACGGGACCATCCGCGGCGGCGACTGGACGTGGCGGGTGGACTTCGACCTCAGCACGACCGTGCCGGCGCCGCCGCCGCCCTGGGGCAATTCCTGAGCGGAAGCGGTGTGCATCGTGCAGGTCCGTGGGGGCGAACCCATCACCAGGGAGGACAGATGCAGGATCCAAAACGCGGCCGTGGGCGTGAGGGGCGGCCGGGAGAGGGGGCGCGGGGCAGGCCGGGTAGCGGCGGCGGTGCGCCGGCAGGGCGTGGGGATCGCCGCTCCGAGGAGCTGCTGGAGATGGCCGACGAACTGGAAGCACACGGACGCGAGCTGATTTCACAGGCGCGACGCCTCCAGCAGCTGGCGAGAGGCGGCAGCGGCGCGGGTGAGAGAGAGGGCACCCGGACGGGATCCGAGCGGCCGCGACCCTCCGCGGTTCGGAGCAGGTCGGGAGGTGGCGAGCGCCCGCGCTCCGAACGTGCCGGACGCGCCCCACGGGATCAGGGTGGGGATGGAGAGGTGCAACCACGGCGCGAGCGCTCCTCCGAGGGCCGTGCTCCTCGCGCGGATGACGGCGGAGAGCGCCGCCCCAGGCGCAAGGACGCCACTCCCTCGTGGGCCCCGAAGGACCGCAAGCGTCGGGGCTGAGGAGAGACGCCATGGCGGAGATGGAGATCGCGCTGATCGGGGTTCCGATCGATCTCGGTGCGGGCCGACGCGGCGTCGACATGGGGCCGAGCGCGATCCGGTACGCCGGGCTACAGGAGGGGCTCACCCGCATGGGCCACCGCGTGCACGACACCGGCGATCTGATGGTGGAGATCCCCGAGACGCGGGATGTGGGCAGCGAGCGGCTCAAGTACCTCGACGTGGTGCTGCCGGCGCTGGAGGCGGTGCGTGAGGCGGTCGTTGAAGCCGTACGGGTCGGGCGGATGCCCCTCTGCCTGGGCGGCGACCATTCCATCGCGCTCGGCTCCATCGCCGGGTCGAGCCGCGGGCGTCGCCTCGGAGTGATCTGGCTGGATGCCCACGCCGACTTCAACACCGCCGAGACCACTCCATCCGGCAACATCCACGGGATGCCGCTGGCGGCGCTCTGCGGCTACGGCGATCCCAGACTGGTCGCGGTGGGCAGCGGCCAGGGGCGGATGCACGCCATCGATCCTCGCCGGGTCGCCGTCGTCGGCGCGCGCTCCCTCGACGGCGACGAACGCCGGCTCCTGCGTCAGGCCGGCGTCTCCGTCTTCTCCATGGACGCCATCGATCGGTTCGGGATCGCGGAAGTGATGCGACAGGCGATCGGCGTCGCGTCGCGCGAGACGCAGGGAATCCACCTCTCACTGGACGTGGATGGGGTGGACCCGATGTACGCGCCGGGTGTGGGAACTCCCGTGGCCGGGGGGCTCACCTACCGCGAGGCACACCTGGGGGTGGAGCTGATCGCGGAATCCGGGAAACTGGTGGGGCTCGATCTGGTGGAAGTGAATCCGATTCTGGACAGCGCCAACGCCACCGGTCTGCTCGCGGTGCAACTCGCGCTCTCCGCGATGGGTCTGCGCGTGTGGGACGGTCCGCCGGCCGCCTAGGCCCGGGGAATGGCGGGGATTCCGCTGGCGTCATCGCACATCCGCCGATCACGGAGGCCGTCACCGTTGGACGACCATCCGCAGATTTCGCAGATCGGCCCGATGAAATCCGCGAAATCTGCGTAATCTGCGGATCCCCCTCGCTGGATCCTTCCTCTCACTGTGGAACCACGGGCGACTCCAGCATTTCCAGCCCCAAACCGTTTCGATGAGGCTGTCAGGTACCTGAAGCGGCCGACGTCAGCGGATGTATTCGATCGGCGCGCCCACACCCACCGGCAGCCCCGCGAGGAGCCAGACGACCAGCGTCACGGTCCCGGCAACTCCGAAGGCGATGGAGAACGGCAGCATCGCAGAGATGATGGTGCCGATCCCCACGTTCCTGTCGTACTTCTGCGCGAACACGATCACCAGCGGGAAGTAGGGCAGCAGCGGCGTCAGGATGTTGGTGACCGAATCGCCGATGCGGTAAGCCGCCTGAGTGACTTCCGGCGAATAGCCGAGGATCATCAGCATCGGGACGAACACGGGAGCCATGATCGCCCACTTCGCGGAGGCGCTGCCGATGAACAGGTTCAGGGTCGCCGAGACGATGACGAATGCGACGATCAGCGGGATGCCGGTGAAGCCGATGCTCTGCAGGAAACCCGCGCCGCCGATGGCGGTGATCACACCCAGGTTGGACCATCCGAAGAAGGCCACCAGGTGGGCCGCGACGAAGGCGAGGACGATGTAGGCGCCCATCGTCGCCATCGTCTCGCTGGTCATCGCCGCCACATCTCGATCGCTCCGGATGGTTCGCGTCACGATCCCGTAGGCCAGACCGGGAAGGAAGAAGAGGATCAGCATCAGAGCCACGATGCTCCGCAGGAACGGTCCGATCTGCTCCACCAGGGTGGTGCCGGCGGGGTCCCGGAGCACGCCGTTTTCCGGGACCACCATGGCCGCGAAGGCGGCCAGGGTGAGCAGCGCCACGATCCCCGCCACCTTCAGACCACGCCGCTGCACATCTGTCAGTGCCTCCGCATGTGCGATCTCCTCGCCCTCCGGTGGGTTGTAGGCACCGAGCCGCGGCTCCAGCACCTTCTCGGTAACCAGCGTCCCCGCGATGGTGAAGACCGGCACCAGAACCGCCATGAGGTAATAGTTCGCCGTCGCCTGCACCTCGTACGCGGGGTCCAGGATCTGGGCCGCCGAGGTGGTGAAACCGGCGAGCAGCGGATCCAGGCTCGTGAGAAAGATGTTCGCGCTGAAGCCGCCGGACACGCCGGCGAAGGCGGCCGCAAGCCCTGCGATCGGATGCCGGCCGACACTGTGGAAGATCACCGCGCCGAGCGGAATGAGCACCACGTAGCCCGCGTCCACCGCCAGGCTGGACAGCATCCCCGCAAACACGATGGTGGCCGTTACAAGCTTCGGCGGTACGCTTCCCACGAACGCTCGAAGCCCCGTCTCGATCAGTCCGGAACGCTCCGCGACCCCGATGCCGAGCATCACCACGAGCACCAGCCCGAGAGGAGGGAAGGCCGCGAAGGTCTGGGGCATCTCGGCCAGGATCCGCTGGATCTGCTCGGCAGAGAAAAGGTTGACCGGCTCGATGTCCGCCTGCGTACCCGGGTGAACCGCGCTGACGCCGGCCACGGAGGCGATCCAGGACGCGACCATCACCAGTGCGATGAGGATGGCGAACAGTGTGATCGGGTCCGGAAGCCGGTTGCCGACCCGCTCGATCCGGTCGAGCGAGCCGAGTACGAGGCTACGGAACAGGCCAGTCTTCATCAGCGGTTCTCCAGGCGGTGAGGTACGGGTCCCTCGGGGAAGCAGCGGGAACTACTAACACATCGCGCGGAGGCGCGCAAAGCGAGGCGGCAAGCGGAGGAATCTTTCGGCAGGGGTCTTGCGTTGAGATCGGGCAGAGCACGCGGCAGCGGTCGGCGAACCCTTTCGAGGCATACGACGATGGAAAGCCTGGTCGTGATCCGGACCTTCGAGAGCCTCCACGACGCGGACGACGCGCAGGTGGAGCTGCTTTCGGCCGGCATCTACTCGCTGGTCTATGCGGAGGATCCGAGCATCTCCCTCGCGCAGCAGAAGGAGGTTGCGCTGGCCGTGCACACGCGCGACGCGCAGATCGCGGAAGCCGTGCTGACCCCGCACCCGCGGATGGTGTGACCCAGCGAATCAGTGGTAGGCCGGCCCCTCCAACGGAGCCGGCCTTCGATTATCGGGTCACGCCTCGATGCGCTTCATTACGCGACGCAGCGCCTTGTCCGCGTTCTTCTCCAGGAACTTTGCCATCTCCTCCTCCTCGGAGAGACTCTCCTGGAGGATGCTGACGACCTCCTCCTCCCCGAGCACGCGCGCAACCGCAATGGCCGAGCGATAGGCGGCGATCTCGTAGTGCTCCACTCGGAGGCCGGAGCCGAGGTCGAAGGCCTCGAGAATCTCCTTCGACGGCTCCTCCTCGGACCTGAAGGAGTCGTGCTCCTCCCGCAGTCCGATGGCGGCCTCGCACTTCTCCGCCTTCGCCTTCTCGCCCATCGCCGCGAAGGCGCGTTCCAGCCGCTCGATCTGCCCCTGCGTCTCCTCCACATGGCGCTCCAGGCGTTCCCGGATCACCTCATCCTGTACCTCACGGGACATCTTGCGGGTCGCGGTGAGAAAGCGGCGCTCGGCGTAGAGCAGGTCTCCGAGTTCGTGCTTCAACAGCTCCTTCATTTCCGTCATCTGAACACATCCTGCATGCGGGTTCCGCACGCCCCGCCCGAAGCCCCGGGCACCACGACGGGCGCGCCTCGCTGGCCCCGGAGTGCAATATGTCTGCCGCTCAGCGGAGGCTGCGAAGCCCGCGGGGTAGATGGTTCTTCACCGTGTCGCGCACCCGCTTGCCCCAGCCGAGCGGCAGCCCATCGACCCGCACGACGAGCCAGCCGGACTCGCCCGGTGCGACCACGGTCTCGCCGCGCAGGTATGCACGCACGCGCGGGTCGTCGCCGGCGAGTTCCAGCGTCAGGCCCGGCTCCCCGCCCCGGAGGCCCATGGCCAGGGCGTGGGCGGGTTCGAAGCGATCGCGGTGCCGGCTACCGAGCCACCAGCCGGGGCGGAGCACCCGGAGCCCGTCCAGCGGTGGCGAGTCGGGAGGTGGTGCGAAGATCTCGTCGCCGCGAACGTCCAGCCCCTCGAGAGGGAGTGCAGGAAGGTGATCGGTCAGCCACTGGTGAAGAAGCGGGTCTGCGCCATGAGCGCCCCGGAGGCCGGAGCGCCCGCCGCTCCCGGACTCGCCGCGCCTCCGCAGCAGCACCACGAAGTGACCCGCGCCGGATACGCGGTGGGGCCACAATCGCACGGCGTACTCCAGCCCCGGCACGCGCAGCTCCGGCTCGATCCACTCGGGGCGGCCAGGCTCCGCACCGGGGATCGGCGGGGCCGGCTCCACCTGGAAATCACCCCGCAGCCGCAGGAAGAGCGCGACCACACGTTCGTCCTCCTCCGGGGAGAAGGTGCAGGTGGAGTACACGAGCAGGCCGCCTGGCCGCACCAGGCGAGCCGCGTCCGCGAGCAGCGACTCCTGCCTGCGCGCGCACCCGGCCACCGCGTCGGCGCTCCACGCCCCGCCCGCAGCGGCCGACTTCAGGAACATCGCCTCTCCCGAGCAGGGAGCGTCGAGCAGCACCCGGTCGAACACATCCCCGAGCCGCTCGGCCAGGCGGTCCACACTTTCGATGCTCGCCGCCACGTTGCGGGCGCCCCAGCGTTCCAGATTCCCCGCGAGTTCCCGCGCCCGGGCCGGGTGCGGGTCGTTGGCCAGCAGAAAACCCGTATCCCGCATGCGGGCGATCAGGTGGGTGGACTTTCCTCCCGGCGCCGCCGAGAGATCGGCCACCCATTCGCCCGGCCGCGCATCGACGAGCCGCCCGACCATCATGGCCGACGGGTCCTGGAGATAGAAGAGTCCCGCGTGGTGGTATGGATGCACCCCGGGCCGCTCCTGCTCCTCCTCCAGCGTGAACCCCTCTTCGAGGCCGGCAAGCGGCGCCAGGGCGAAGGGGATCCGTCGCGCGGCGTCGGCTGGCGACGACCGCAGTGTGTTGACCCGCAATCCCGATCGCACCTCTGCGAGCGCTCCGAAGAACGCCTCCGTGTCCCCACCGAGAAGCGATCTCATCTTCTCGGCGAACCCGGTGGGGATCGCAACTGCGGACCGCGCTCCCGCTCGCCCCTTCCGACGCTTCCGTTTCGCCAAGATTCCCTCCTGTACCGGCTCGATCGACCTGTCACTCGGGACACAATGGCGGTTGAGGGCACCGGATGCGAGGGGAGTGGCGGCCGGCGTGGCGCTGCGTTTTATTCCGCCGGAGGGCAATCCAACCAAGCACGAGGAGAAGCATCTTGAATCAGCCATGGCACCCCGGGGAGAGCCCGGAGGAACGCGAGGCGCGGCGTGAGGCGTACCAGCGCCTGGTGGATGCCGCCCGGCGAGCAGGAATGTCGGTGGACCAGCTCGGCGGTCTGCTCCGTCAGGTCACCACCAACGAGGACGAGACCCGGCGTTTCCTCGCCGGCGAGGTCTATGGCGTTCCGGACGACCTGCTGGACGACCTCGTGCGTGTGCGGCTCAAGGACCTCGGCCGGGAGGGTTAGCGGCTGGTCCGCCGCTTGCGCCCTCCGGTGCGGGGTTCGGAACGGCGACCGCAGCGGAGGGAGAGGTGAGGATGGCCAGAGCGACCGAAGATGCGGGAGTGGCGGGCGCGGACCACACACCGGGAACCATCGAGCGACTGGCCACCGAGCTCGGCGCCCGGATGTATCGGGCCGTCGGTCTGATCTTTCTCTTCGCCATTCTCTTCCGCTATCTGGACGCGATCACGCACGTGGTGCTGATCGCCTTCGTGGGCGTGATTCTGGGCATCGCGTTCAACGCCGCGGTCGTTCGTATTCCACTTTCGCGGAAGCTCTCCACCGCTCTGCTCGCGCTCACCACCCTCGTCGTACTCGCGGGAGGGATCTGGTTCGGCGTTTCGATTCTCGCCCAGCAGGTGCGCTCCCTGATGGCGGACATGCCCTCCATCCTCGCTTCCATGGAAGACTGGGAGCGGTGGGTTCAGGAGCGAATCGGGCTCGACATCGAGATCCTCGGCCCGCGGGTGCAGCAGCTAATGGGGGACGTGTTCGGTGCGTTCAGTGGCGGCGCCCTCCTCGCGGGTGCCTTTGGCCTGCTGGAGGTGGTGGCGCTCAGCGTGCTCGTGCTGGTGGGAGCCTTCTTCGTGGTCGCAAAGCCCAACGAGCAGCTCCTGACCCCGATGATGCGCGCCGTGCCGAAGCACAGGCGCCCCGCCGCCGAGAGGTTCTTCTCCCGCCTCGGAGAGCGGCTCTCGGGATGGCTCTGGGGAACTCTCCTCTCCATGATCATCATCGGGACGCTCGCCTGCATCGCCTTCTGGCTGATCGGCACACCGTACCCGATCCTGCTCGGAGTGATCGTCGGGCTGGTGGACATCATCCCCCTCGTCGGACCCTGGATCGGCGGCGCGGTCGCGGTGGTGGTCACGCTCATCCACGACCCCGGTCTCGCCATCTGGGTGGCCGTCGCGGTGCTCGTGATCCAGGAGGCGGAGGGGAACCTGGTGCGGCCGGTGGTGATGTCCAACTCGGCGAAGCTGCACCCGTTCGTCACGCTGCTCGCCCTGCTCCTGTTCGCCTCCATGTTCGGGCTTCTGGGGGCGATCCTCTCCCTCCCTCTGGTGCTGGCGATAGGCACCATGGTCGAGGTGTTCTGGGTGGAGGAGACGCTGGACGCCGGTGACGACGAGATCCGGCCCGTGGTGGACGTTTGAGCGGCTGAAGCTGGCGCGCTTCTTTCACTCTCTCCCCCGTCGCCGCCACGCCACCCCATCCCACCGGAGGCAGAATTGGCACCAGGAAGCCCGCGACCGGCACGCTCCGACGAGCCGCACGCCCAGACGCTGCGGGAGATCCGCCGTGCCCTCTTCCGGCTTCACAAGGCGCTGGTGGATGCGGAACGCGCCAACCTCGAGCGAACCACCGGACCGCTCACCAGCGGACTCTTCCTCCAGGCACTGCTTCAGGATCCCGAGCTCGCCTGGTTGCGCCCCTTTTCCGGGCTGATCGTCGAGATCGACGAGGCGCTCGCGGAATCCGCCTCGCTGACAGCGGAGGCAGCCGCCGGGTTCATCCATCGTGTGCACACGCTGGTGGCCGCGGCGGATGAGGGGTCGGACGTGAGATCGGCCTCCCGCTACGGCGAGGCCAGCCGCCGCGACGCGGACGTGCTTCTCGCGCACGTGGAACTGATGGCACTCATCGCGGCGGCCCTCGGGCACTGAGCCCGGACGGCGGCGGCTCGGCACGGTTCAGCTGCTCGTTCTCCCCTCTCGCCGTCTGAAGCACGAAAAAGGACCCGCTCCGGAGAGCGGGTCCTGAACGCAATGGCGTGACGGTGAGGATTTTCGAAGCCCGATGGATAAATCGGTGGGTTGCCGATGTCTGCGTTCCGTCTTGCCCTCTCGGGCCGTGACGTCCGGCGAAGCAATCGGTACCCTGCTTCAGAGGTATCGGCTCGAGAATGTAGCTCGCCGCCCCGCCTGCATGAGATATAAATCTATGCCAACTGGCGTGTTACGTCAACCTCCCGGGCTTCCATCGACCAGCAGATCCGTGAAGCCCGGGTTCTGCGCGATCCAGTCGCGAACGAACGGGCAGCTCGGACGGACGCGGCCCCCCTCGCCGCGCACCATCTCCAGCGCACCGCGCACCAGCCGGCCCCCGATCCCTTTGCGGCGCTCGCTCTCCGGCACCCCGGTATGCCTCAGGTCGTAGCTTCCATCTCCTTCGCGGTGGTAATCGAGCACGGCGGGTCCGGCGTCCGTCTGGAGAACGAATCGCTCCTCGTCTTCACGGTGTTCTACCGGCATCGGCATCCTCTGGTGTGAACGTGGGCCCGCGACCTGCACGGAAGCCGCCGGTGCAACGCTCGGGCCGTCGCGATAGGTTCCGGTATCGAGGAGCAACCCCAACGGGAGGGCGGGACGGTGGCCAGCAGGGGCAAGCCGTGGCGTGAGTACGAGGTACACGGATTCGAGGTGCTCGTCGGCAAGGGCGCACGGGAGAACGACACGCTCTCCATCCGGGAGGCGGCACCGCACGACCTGTGGCTCCACGCGGCGGGGTATGCGGGGAGCCATGTGGTGGTACGCAATCCCGAGCGCCTCGCCCGGCTGCCGCGGGAGGTGGTGGAGGGAGCCGCGGCGCTGGCGGCCTGGCACTCCAAGGCGCGTGAGGCGCGCGGCAAGGTGGAGGTCCACGTCTGTCGGGCGTCCGACGTCTCCAAGCCGCGAGGGTTCCCCCCCGGCAGGGTTCTGCTTCGCAGCTGGGAGCGGGTGAGGGTGTATCCCCGCGACGTCCCTTCGGCGGAGGCGTAGCCGGGGGCGGCACCTTTTCATCGCGGCGCCGGTACTGAGTCGTTCCGGCGCCCCGTGCGATCCGGCTCGGGTCGGTCCGCCGGCCGCACTTCCTCCCGGGACTTTCTGGAACGACCAACCAACCGCGATCTCTTGATCAAGACACTCCGCGCTTCCGTACTGTTCGCCGTCGCACTCGGCGCCTGCGCCCCGGCGCAGACCGCCACCGTCGCGGCGGTACCCGGTCCTCAGCCCGTCGCCTCGGCCCCGCGGCCGGACACCCTGTCGGTGGCGCCGGAGAACTGGTGGCACCTCGACTACGAGCGGGATCGCATCTTCGGGATGAGCGCGGATCGCGCCTACCGAGAGCTGCTCACCGGGCGAACGCCGCAGCGTACGGTGGTGGTGGCCATCATCGACTCCGGCGTGGACATCCATCACCCTGACCTGGCGGGCAACCTCTGGGTCAACGAAGGGGAGATCCCCGGCAACGGCATCGACGACGACGGCAACGGCTACGTGGACGACGTGCACGGCTGGAACTTCATCGGCGGCCCGGACGGGCGGCACGTGGAGCAGGACACCTACGAAGTCACACGGCTGTACGCGGCGTATCGCACCCGGTTCGCCGCTGCCCGCGCCGACACCATGTCCCCGGCGACACGTGCGGAGTACGAGGGCTACCTGCAGATCCAGGAGGATTTCCGCCGCGACCGTGCCGAGGCCGGGGAGCAGCTGGCGGAGATCGTGGCGATCGACGAGGCCATGACGCGGTTCAACGCCATCCTGCGGGCGCACCTCGGTACGGACTCCCTCTCCGTGGAAGCAGTGCGCGCCATCCGTCCCACCCGGGCGGACCTGGCCCAGGCGCGGCAGGCCTTTCTGGTGATGGCCGAGAATGCGATCACCATGGAAGTGATCCGGGAGCAGCGTGAGTACGTGGAGCGTCGCGTCCAGTACGGACTGAACCCGGAATTCGATCCCCGGCACATCGTCGGAGACAATCCGAACGATCCGACGGAGCGGTTCTACGGCAACCCGGACGTGTTCGGACCCCGGGCCGACCACGGCACGCACGTCGCAGGAATCGTGGGTGCGGTGCGCGGCAACGAAACGGGGATCGATGGGATCGCACCGGCCGTTCGCATCATGGTCCTCCGCGCCGTGCCGGATGGCGACGAGCGCGACAAGGACGTGGCGAACGCGATCCGCTATGCGGTGGACAACGGCGCCCACATCATCAACATGAGCTTCGGCAAGGGCTACTCGCCGCAGAAGCACGTGGTGGACGCCGCGGTGCGGTACGCCGACGAGCGCGGTGTGCTGATGGTGCACGCCGCGGGGAATGCGGCCGAGAATCTGGCGGAGAACGAGAACTACCCGACCCCGTTCTACGAGGACGGGGGACGGGCCCGGCACTGGATCGAGGTGGGCGCCTCCAACTGGCGCGCGGCGGACTCGCTGGCCGCCCCCTTCTCCAACTACGGTGCCGACCAGGTGGACGTATTCGCCCCGGGCGTGGCGATCCACTCCACCACGCCGGGCGACGGCTACCGGCGCTTCGATGGAACGAGCATGGCCGCACCCATGGTGTCCGGGCTCGCCGCGCTGCTGATGTCGTACTTTCCGGAGCTGGACTCCGCCGCGGTCCGCGAGATCATCCTGCAGTCCGCCGTGAGTCACGCGGATCGTCAGGTGGTGCTCCCGGGCGGCGAGGGTGAGAGGGTGCCGTTCGGCTCCCTTTCCCGTACGGGCGGGATCGTCAACGCCCTGGCGGCCGTTCGACTCGCCGAGGAGATGCTGGTCACCACGCAGTAGCCGGTTCACCCGCGCCGCTCACCGGGGGAGGTGCACGATGAAGGACATCAGGCCGGTCCTGCTCGCGGCTGCGTCGCTGCTGCTCCTCGGCGCCGGTGCGCTGCCGGCCCAGGGGGTGACGGGACATGTGATCGAGGCGGGTGCGGGGCGGCCGGTTGCCGGCGCGCTGGTGAGCCTCGTGGATTCGCTCAGTACGGAGGTGGCACGCGTCCTCTCCGATTCCGCGGGAGCATTCACGGTGGGGGCACCCGCACACGGATGGTTTCGGCTTCGCGCGACACGGATCGGCTTCGCCACGACGACCACCGACGAGTTCCAGGTGCGCCGGGCCGAGACTCTGCAGGTGCAGCTGCGAATGGCGCATGATGCCATTCCACTCGAGCCACTCACCGTCACCGGCCGCTCCACTCGACGCCCCACACGGCTGGAGGCGTCGGGTTTCCACGACCGGATGCGGTACGGGCAGGGCTACTTCATGCAGCGCGGGGACATCGAGGCCACCGGTGCGCGGAACATGGCCGAGATGCTGCGCGCCACCCCGGGTATCCGCCTCGATCGGAGCGCGCGCGCCCATGGCCCCACCGTCCGCATCCAGCGGGGCAACTGCCTTCCCGCAGTCTTTCTCGATGGACTCTACATCGGCGAGGGCGCCGAAGAGCTTCACGGCCTGCTCGCGGTCGATGCCGACGCAGTCGAGGTCTACACATCGCCGATCCGCGTTCCCGCCGCATTCCGGCAGCGACGCGCGCACTGCGGCGCGGTGATCATCTGGACCCGCGACCGCTGAGGCGTCCGGTACACTTCTTTCACCCCACCCGGGCATCATCGTCCACCCAACCGCCGCAACCGGAACGGCCGGCCACCCGGGACGACGAGGGGCTCGACCGGGACTGAAGATTGGAGGAATTTCAGCCTCACCCGTGCGCGTCGGCGAGGAAGGTTTTACATTGGAACCGTCCCCCGACAATTATCGACAGCGCACACGCGAGCAGATGGCACAGCGCACGCGCGAGCTTCGGCTCAGCGACGGCAGTTCGGTCATTCTGGACGAGCCAGATTTCTGGCGGTACCTGAAGACCCGCCTCTTCATTTCCAACGGCTACGTCTGCTTCAGGGACGACGACGGCCGGATCCGGAGGCTCCACCGGGAGATCGTCGGCGTCAGCGACCACCGGGTCGTACTCTTTCTGGACGGCGACGCCCGGAACTGTGTGAGGCGCAACCTCCACATCCAGGATCGGAGCGTGCTCGCCCGCTCGCGCCCGGCGCAGGGTGCCTGCAAGTACAAGGGCGTCTCCCCCTACCGCGGGAAGTGGCAGGCGACGATCCGGCTGGACGGGGTGCTGAAGTGGCTGGGGAGCTTCGCCACACCGGAGGAGGCGGCGCGCGCCTACGACGAGGCAGTGCTGAAGTTCCGCGGGCGCACGGGCACGCTCAACTTCCCCAAGCGCGCGCGGCGACGCACGGCGGCGTCTCAGCAGGCAGCGAACTGATCGCCGGATGGTGGAAGAAGGGCGGGTCGGCACTGTGCCGGCCCGCCCTTCTTCCTGCCACCCGTCCGGCCGCCTCCACTTGCGACGGTCGGGCGGGTCGGCTCATTGTGAGTTCAGAGCGTCTCCGGGCCGACCGGGGACGGGATTGACCCACTGCCGAGGGAGCGGATGATGTCCGAGCAAGAGCGAACGCGCGGCCGATTCGGCCGGTTCTTCCGACGCCTGCTGATGGGATTGGGAGCGCTCATGCTGCTCTTCGTCCTGCTCCTCGTCGTCGGAATCGTCCTGGGGCGTGGCGAGCGGCTCCCGGGCCGGGTCGTCCTCGAGCTGGATCTGGAGCGGGGCGTCGTGGAATACGTACCCGACGATCCGATCGCCACCGCTCTCGCGCGCGACCAGCTCACGGTTCGCGACGTGGTGGAGGCGCTGCACCGGGGCGCGGAGGACGACCGCGTGCGCGCCCTGGTCGCCCGCGTCGGTTCAGGGGCGATCGGGCTGGCGCAGGTGGAAGAGATCCGGGAGGCGGTCACGGCGTTCCGTGCGAGCGGCAAGCCCACCATCCTCTTCTCCGAAACCTTCGGCGAGTTCGCCTCCGGGCACGGCGGATACTATCTCGCCACCGCGTTCGAGCGCGTCTACCTGCAGCCCTCCGGCGACGTCGGGCTGGCCGGTCTCATCTCGGAGAATCCCTTCTTCCAGGGCACGCTCGAACGCCTCGGCGTCACCCCGCGGATGGACCACCGCTACGAGTACAAGAACGCGCTGAACACCTTCACCGAGGAGGAGATGACCGGGGCCCACCGCGAGGCGGTGGAGGCGGTGCTCCGCTCGAGCTACGAGAACATCGTGGCCGGCATAGCCGCGGGGCGCGGCATGACGGCGGAGCAGGCCCGTTCGGTGGTGGACAACGGGCCCTACTACGGAGAGGAAGCGGTCGCCGCGCGGCTGGTGGACGGCCTCGCCTACCGCGACCAGGTGTACGACTCCATTCGTGCCACCGTCGGCGGCGATCCCGACTTCCTCTTCGTCCGCCGCTACCTGCGGGGTGCGGGCCGCCCGTTTCGGAGCGGCGACGGCATTGCCCTGATCTACGGGACCGGGGCCGTGCAGCGCGGCAACAGCGAGTTCAGCGCCATGACGGGCGGCACGGCGATGGGTTCGGAGACCGTCACACGCGCCTTCCGCGAAGCCATCGAGGACGACGGCATTCGCGCCATCATCTTCCGCGTGGACAGCCCCGGGGGGTCGTACGTCGCGTCCGACGCGATCTGGCGGGAAACAGTGCGCGCGCGTGCCGCCGGGAAGCCGGTGATCGTGACCATGGGGAACGTGGCCGGCTCCGGGGGCTACTTCGTCGCGATGGCCGCGGATCGAATCGTGGCGCACCCATCCACCATCACGGGGTCCATCGGCGTGGTCGGCGGAAAGCTGCTGCTGAACGAGCTGTCGGAGAACCTCGGCGTCACCTGGGACGATGTACAGGTCGGCGGTAACGCGACCATGTGGTCCACCTTCAACGACTACACCCCGGCGGAATGGCAGCGGGTCCAGGCACTGCTCGACCGCATCTACATGGACTTCACCAGCAAGGCGGCTTCCGGGCGGGGCCTCACGCGAGACAGCGTGCATGCCCTCGCCCGCGGGCGCATCTGGACTGGCGCCGATGCCCGTCGGCTCGGCCTGGTGGACGAGCTCGGCGGCTTTCAGGTGGCGCTCCGCCTCGCCCGCGAGAGCATAGGGCTGGAGCCGGATGCGGCGGTGAACCTGCGGACCTTCCCCGGTGAACGCACTCTGCTCCAGATCATTCTCGATCGCGGCGATCCGAGCAGCTACCCCACGGGCGCGAACGTGGCCGTCTCCCTGATCCGGGAGATGCAGCCACTTCTGCAGATGGGTCGTCGGGTCGGGCTGTTCGGCCAGCCGGGGCCGCTGACCATGCCGGCCCCGTACGGGACGCGCTGAAGCGCGGCGGAGCCGATGGAGCGCCACCCGTACGGATCCGCGGGTGAGCGCTCGGCGGATCAGCTCCGCGCCGGGTCCCGCTTCATCATCCTCTCCAGCCGCTCGTCCTCCTCGGGATCGGGCGGCTGCCGCCTGAGATAGAACTCGTCGAAGTACGCCATCAGGAATCCCGCGACCGGGCTGGCGATCAGGATGCCGAGCAATCCGAAGGCATACGCCATCGCAAGCGTCATGAAGAGGATGTAGACGGCATTCAGCTTCATCGTCTCCGCGCGGATCTTGGGCGCGACGAAGTTTCCGAGAAACTCGCTGAGCACCCAGTAGAAGACGAGCACCCAGACGGCGTTCACCGGGTCCACCGCAAAGGACACCACGACCGGAGGGATGGCCATCAGGTAGAAGCCGAGCCGTTCGATCAGGGCGCTGAAAAGCGCGAGCACACTCCACACGAGCGCGCCCGGGATCCCCATGAAGGTGAGGAAGATGAAGGAAGCCGTGGCCTTGATCCCGCCGAGGATCACATTGGAGGCCACCCACCCGACGACCATGGCGGAACCGCGGGCGAAGGCGCGAGTGGCCGGCTCCCGCATGTGGGGGGGGATGGCGCGGAGGTAGCCGCGCAGCAGTGGCTCCGGGTTGGCCACCATGTAGAGGACCATGGCGACCACGAATAGGGCGAGTACCACGACGGCGGCCATGGCGCCCACGTGCCGCCATGCACCCCGCACCACATCCAGCCCCCAGTCTACCAGACGCGAGATCTGGCGATCGACCTCCGGGCTGTCGCCGAAGAGCCCCGAGACCCGGTCGGCCAGCCCCTCCACCATGTTCGGGACCTCCTCGGCGAGCGTGGGGATCTCCTCCGCGAGGCGCGGTGCCACCAGCCATCCGAGCCCGCCGGTGATCCCGGCGAGCACCAGAACCACCAGCAGCAGGCCGATCCCTCGCTTCACCCCCCGCGCCTGCAGCGCCGTCACCGGCGCGTTGATCGCCAGCGCCAGGATCAGCGCCAGGATGAAGACCAGCAACACCCTCTGGATCGTGAACAGGAACCAGAGCAGAACCGCCAGACCGGCGGCGAGATAGAGCACGCGTGCCAGCGTGCCGAACAGGTCTCTCCCCCCCGCGCCCGTCCCCACACGATCCATCGGTTCTCCCCCGGTCCCGGGTTCCAGTTGGCGCGACCTACGGCAGGAATGGCGCCGCTGGCGCGGGGGGCCGTGCCGGGCGTTGTCCTCCAGCCGCTGGCTCTGTACTGTTGAAGGTGCAGCCGACCCGCGCCTGCGACCATCTCCCCCGGAGCAGCCGATGAAGCCACCTCCAGAACTCCCACCGAGCGTTCTCCTGCGTGACCTGCTCATCTTCCAGCTGAAGCTCTGGATGGATGGGCTGAAGGACCTGGTCCTCGCACCCGTCTCCATCGGTGCCGGACTGATCGACATCCTGCGGGGTCCGAAGGCCGATGGCGACTACCGCCTCTACGCCGTGCTTCGCGTCGGCGAGCGCTACGACCTCTGGCTGAACCTGTTCGGCGCGGCACGGGTGGCGGAGTCGAGTGGCGAGGGCCTGTTCGGCGGGTCGGAGCCGGGCGACGGCACCATGGTGGGGGCTCTGGAGCGGATCAGCAGCGGCGAACCGCCCGCCCCTGCGCCGTCCGGGACGCCCTGATGGCCGCGCCGTACGAGACGCCGCCGGAGACATATGAGTACGGATTGTTCTACGCGGGCTACGTGGGACGGGTCGGCTCGGGTGACATCCTCGCCCGCCTCGCCAGTCAGGCCGTGGAGATCGAGACGCTGTTCGGTGGGATGAACGGAGAGCTGCTGTCGCTCCGCTATTCGCCAGGCAAGTGGACGCCGAGGCAGATCCTCGGGCACCTGTGCGACACGGAGCGGGTGATGATCTACCGGGCGCTGTGTGCCGCCCGCGGTGACGCGACGCCGCTTCCGGGGTTCGACGAGAACCGCTACGTGGAGGAGGCTTTCTTCGACCAGCGGGAGATCCGCTCGCTGATCGCGGAGTTCGGCGCCGTCCGCGCTGCGACGCTCTCGCTGCTCGCTTCCCTCACGGCGGAGCAGTGGCTTGCGCGAGGGGTCGCCAACGACGCCCCGATCACACCCCGCGCGCTCGCCTGGATCATCGTGGGGCACGCCAGCCACCACGTGGCGATCCTCCGTACACGCTACCTTCCGGCTGCCTCGCCCGACGGCCACGCTTCCTGAGTCCGCCACTCGGAGTGGAGACCGGCAGGCGCAGCTCCGATCCGCTGGCCCGCATTATGAACCTTCGGCGCCCGCAACTGTCAAACCCTTCCGTGGAGCACGCGAATGGCCAACGACGTGGTGGTGATCCGGACCTTCGGCACGGAGCTGGAGGCGAACATAGCAAAGGCGGAGCTGGACAACGCCGGCATCCACTCCCTCCTCCTCTCCTCCGGTGAGGATCGGCAGACCCGGCAGCAGCCGCACCTCCAGCTGAGCCACGGCATCGGCCTGGCCGTACTGCAGCGGGACGCAGAAACGGCGGAAGCCATCCTCAGCGCCGGCCGCACCGAGCCCGGATGAGCCAGCCCACCGGCCCGCCCCGCTGGCTCGGTCTCGCGGGGTGGATCGCGGTTTCCTTCATCCCCGCCTGGTTCGGGACGCAGTTCACCGCGCCCGAATGGTATCAGCAACTGGACCGCCCGACCTGGGCTCCACCCGGCTCACTGTTCGGCCCGGTCTGGACCTTTCTCTACGCGTCGATGGGTGTCGCGGCATGGCTGATCTGGGTGAAGGCCGGCTTCCGCCGCGGAGCCCTCCCGGTCGGCCTCTTTCTCCTGCAGCTGATCCCCAACGCGCTCTGGTCGTGGCTCTTCTTCGGCCTGAACCGGATGGATCTCGCGCTGGCGGACATCGTGATCCTCTGGGTGCTGATCGTCGCCACCATCGCCGCTTTCTGGCGGGTACACAGGCTCGCCGCTCTGCTCCTCGTGCCCTACCTCGCCTGGGTCAGCTTCGCCACCGCTCTGAACTTCGCGCTCTGGCAGATGAATCCCTGAGGGCCGGGGCGACCGGTCGGGCTCACACCTCCGAGTGTACCCTTTCTCTGAGCGGCGAGAGATCCGCCGGCAGCTCGCTCACGAACCGACATTCACTTTCGTCCTCCGGGTGACGCAGGGTGAGACGGTGGGCGTGCAGCGCCTGGCGGCGAAGCCCGGGTGAGGAACTCGCCCCGTATTGCCGGTCGCCGAGAAGAGGGTGGCCGAGGTGCGAGAGGTGAACACGGATCTGGTGGGTGCGCCCGGTCTCGAGCGCCACCTCCAGGAGTGTGAGATCCGCCCCACGCGCGAGCACCCGATAGCGCGTGGCCGCCGGCTCGCCATCGTCCCGGACCGCACGCAGGTGAGGATGCCCGGGGCGGGTCCCGATCGGAGCGCGAACCTCGCCGTCGTCCTCTCGAACCACACCCTGAACGAACGCGAGGTACTCCCGCTGCAGGGTGCCCTCGCGAAGCTGTCGGTCCAGGTGCTGGTGCGCGTACGCACTGCCGGCGAACACCACCAGCCCGGACGTGTCGCGGTCCAGCCGGTGGAGCGGGCGCACGCGGCTCTGAACCCCGCGGCGAGCCAGGTGGTGGGCGACCCCGTGTGCGAGCGTCGGCCGCCCCTCCCTGCCGATCGGGTGGACCAGCATATACGGTGGTTTGTCGATCACCAGCAGCGCATCGTCCTCGTGTACGATGGTGAGCGGCATCTCCACCGGCTCCAGTCCGGATGCTTCCGCCCCGGAGACGCGCACCTTCACGCGGTCGCCCGCGCGGACCCGCCGCGCCAGGTGCGGGGCGCGGCCGTTGACCCGGATGCCGCCGCTGCGCGTCAGCCGCTGGATCATGCGCCCGGAAACCGCCAGCGAACCCTGCAGGATCTCCTGCACCGAACGGCCCGCCTCGTCGGCGGTAACCACGTGCTCCATCCACCTGTCTCCGCGCTCTTCCTCACGCCGCATGCATTCTCCCGATCGTGGTTCCGGAGCGGGGGCACCCCGAACCGGTGCGCTCCATTCCCGCAATTGCGCATTGCGAGGGGATCGGTGCAAGGGATCCGCCTCTCGGTTCGGCAGACTTGCGGGCCGCGTAGGCCACGCCGACCTTCTGTTTACCACCTCCCACTCCGCGGCCGGGCCGCCGCTGGAAGGGCGAATCCAGCGGATCATGTGGGAGCTGCTCACCACGTCCGCGAGTTGAGGGTGCGAGGGCGACCGGAGAGGCCCGGCGGAGAGGAGAGCGACGGATGGTGCAGCGCTTGCACTCCGGCCGGTGAGCCGTCACCAGGAGCGTACCATGAAGGAGAGCGAACGGGATCGGGAGAACGTGAATCCGGCGGCGCGGCGCGACCGCCCCGGTGAGCCGCGCGAAGACCTCACCGACAGCGATACGGCAGACGAAGATCGGCCGCCCAGGCCCTACCAGGAAGCAGAGCTGGAGCCGCGTGACCAGGGGGGGATCGCCGAGTGAAGAGCGGGGTGCGAAGACACCGGCGGCCCGATTTCAGGTGTCGACGATCCGATCCGCGAACCGGGGGTACAACGCCTGAGCGGGTGGTCAGTCTCCACCCGAACCTCCTTCTGAAGAAGCCGGTATGTGTATTCTGTGCGACCACGGTACGCTGGAGCTCCTCACGACGCCTCTCGAGCGATTGGAGCCTGGCCAGATGGGAAATGCGATCCGGACGGCGCGCGACGCAGCGGCGCCGGGTGTGCTGGATCACGCCGAAGCGGTGCTGCGCGGTGAATCCCCCGCGAGCGCCGGCGTGGAGCTGTACTCGGAGATCGTGGTGGCCCGCGCCCTCGAAGCGGGTGTTCTCAAGAGTGCCGACGCCTACGGCTGGGATGCGCGGCTTACGACGGAGCGCGGCTCCCTGGATCCCCGCGTCCAGGCCTTCGTTTCCTCGTGCGCCGAGATACTCGACGACTACCGCGTCCTGCTCTTCGAACGCCGTCAGGTGCTCGAGCGCTTCCTGGAAACGGCCGGCGATGCGCTGGCGTTCGTATGGCTCGGCCAGGACGGCGAGCTCTGGTTCGAGTATCAGGACGAGCTCTATGCCGTGCTTGCGCAGATGGAGGCAATGGAGATCGTGGAACGCGAACTCACCGAGCAGCTTCACACGCTGGGTGCCCAGACGCTGATCCGCTATACCATGCTCCCCGACACCGGGCTCGAGGTGCTCGAGGGGATCATCACCCGGCCGCCGGAGGCCGCCAACGCTCTGCTCGCGGGGATGATCGATCTACCGGCGCTGGCCGACGACCGTGTCCGAGTGATGGGTTACGCGCCCTTCTTCCCGGGTGACGGAGAGAAGACGGTGGAGGATCTGCGGTTCGGCGAGTGGGTGATCATTCGGCATCCGGCGAACTGAGGTCGGCCTCGCGGTCGGCCAGGGCCTGCCGCGGCGCGGGTGCTCCGCGGACCGTGGCGAAGAGCAAGGCGCGCAGCGAATCCATCCGGGGTTCGGCCCGGACGTCGTAGGAGCGGTTGGTCAGCAGCACCACCCAGGGGCCACCATCCGGCGACATCCAGAGCGACGTGCCGGGCCACCCGGTGTGACCGTACGCAACCGGACTCTCGCAGGCGACGCGGGGGTCCGGTTCTTCGTCCGGACAGAAGGCGGTCCACCCGAGCGTGCGACGTCCGGCTCCCTCCTGCTGGCGAAGAAGCTCCCGCACGCTTTCCGGCCGCAGGATCCGCACGCCACCGAGCTCTCCTCCGCCGGCGATCATCGCGGCGAAAAGCGACACGTCCCGCCCCGTGGAGAAGAGACCGGCGTTCCCGGTCACCCCCCCGAGCCGCCGCGCGAGCAGATCGCTGGGCATCCCCCGGAACGGCACGCCAGTGCTCAATCGCAGCGTGGGGGCGCATTCCTCGCACTCCTGTCCCGGTGAGAAGCGGGTGCCCGTCATCCCGAGCGGGCGCCAGACGCGCCGCTCCAGAAAGCTCTCCAGCGGCTCGCCCGCAACGCGTTCGGCAGCTTCCCAGAGCACCAGGTAGCCCACATCGGTATAGGTCATCAGGTGACCCGGCCCCAGCGTGCGGGTACGCAGCAGCCGGCGGGCGCGCTCCTCGGGGTCGTCGCCCCGGATCGCAGCTCCCGCCGGGAGTCCTGAGGTATGCGTGAGCAGATGGCGCCAGGTGATCCGGTCCTTCCACTCCCCCTCGAACTCCGGCAGGTGCGGTTGTACCGGCTCGTCGAGATCGATGCGGCCGTCCTCCGCGAGGATCAGGACCGCGATGGTGGTGGCGACTGCCTTGGTCACCGAGCCGAGATCGTACATGGTCTCGTGCGCGGTCACGGCGGCCGCGGCGTCTCGCCACCCGATCCGCCCGTACGCCTCCACCAGCTCCACCCGCGGCCCGGTACCGACGGCCAGCACGGCGCCCGGAAAGGCGCGGCGATCCAGCTCGGCCAGCACGGCATCACGCGCGCTCGCCAGCGCCGCCGCCTCCATCGGCGGGGGGGCGGCCGGGGCGGCTCCCACCCGCAGCAGCGGCGATTCGGTGCCCTCGCGAACGGCGCCGATGGCGATGATCACACTCAGCACCACCATCCCGGCGAAGAGGATGGAGGCGACTCGACGGTCATCGGACCGGAAGGGGCGTGGGAGCTTTTGCATGGACTGACCAACGGCAACTGCCGCGCCAGCGGGCAGGACGGAACCCCATGCGGCAGAGACGCTTGCACGGGAAGCACAGGCATCCTCGGATGCCCGCCCCGCCGGTCACGCGCCGGTCACGCGCCGGAGAGGCGGCGCGGGCCGGTGGCGCGCGGCGTGCAGCGCCCATCACCGCGGTTTCCTGATCCCTCCAGCAAGGAGCCAGGGCCATGGCGGCGTGCGACGTCTGCGGCAACGACTATCACCTCTCCTTCGAGGTGCGTACGGTGACCGAAAGCCATACCTTCGACTGCTTCGAATGCGCGATCCACAAGCTCGCCCCCGTCTGCGCCCACTGCGGCGTCAGGGTGATCGGCCACGGGGTGGAGGCGCGGGATACCTTCTTCTGCTGCGCGCACTGCGCCCGGGAGGCGGGGATCTCGGGTGTTGCGGATCGCGCCTGACCTGACGTCCGGCGTCCCGCCGCGGCGCGCACACCCTCTCATGGGACCGATGGCACACGAGGCGGAAATCGAAGCGTACCTGCACCGTCACATTCCCCTCTCGCGGGAGATGCAGGTCAGCGTGCGAATGATCGACGAGGAGGGGGTGCGGCTTGCGGCCCCCCTGGCTCCCAACATCAACCATCGGAGCACGGTATTCGGAGGAAGCGCATCCGCGGTGGCGATCCTCGCCGCCTGGACCTTCGTGCACGCTCGCCTCCGAGAGCGCGGTCTTACCAGTCGCATCGTCATTCAGCGGAACGCGATGGAGTACCTCCGCCCCATCGACGGCGAGTTCGAGGCCTTTTGCCCTGCCCCGCCGACGCGCAGCTGGCAGCGCCTGCTGGACGGCGTGGAACGTCGCGGGCGCGGCCGCATCACCCTCGAGGTGGAACTGTTCACGGATGGTGAGATCGTCGGCGCCTTCAGCGGCTCCTACGTGGTGATCGGTCCCGAACGGAGCAACGGGCCCGACCCGGCATGATCGCCGGGCCGGGCCCGTGGTTCTCTCGCTTCCGCTGTGCCGCGCCTCAGGCGCAGCGCCGGATCCCCGCCTGTGCTTCGAAGCCCTGCTCGGCTACCGGGTCCCCGTGCAACAGCAGGGGAGCGTAACGACGGTGGAAGGCAGGTGCAAGCCGGTTGCAGAACTCCTCCGGCGTGCCGCCCCGCGCCACGAACCGGCGCATCAGTGCGCACTGCAGTGCCAGATACGCGGCAAACCGCGACGGTGTTCCGATCATGAATCGACGTGCCGTTTCCATGGCACCCTCCTTTCCGCCGTTGGGCCGGCGCCGCGGAACCGACTCAGACCTCTCAGGCGCCCGCATCTATATACAAACGCAATCACTTGCGTGTCCCACTAAGGCGTACGTTTCCCGGGGCCCAAAAGTTCCAGCGCTGAGATTCACCGCTGCAAGGGATATGGATGTCCGGCCGAACTGAACATTCATTGCGTGCCTTCTCCGCCTGGCCGGCCTTGCGGACGCCGCCTCCCCGCTCTCAGCTTGAGCGCGCGAGAACGCATTGACACCCCCTACGAATCCGATGCCGCCTCCCACGGCCCAGACCTCACCGCGGCTGGAAACAGAGCGCCTCGTGCTGCGTCCGGGCGACGAGCGCGACGTGGAGGAGATCGTGCGCTACTTCCGCGCGAATCGGGAATTCCTGAAGCCCTTCGACCCGCTGCGCCCGGAGAGCTTCTTCGAGCCATCGTTCTGGACGGCGCAGGTGCGACAGAACCTGGTGGACAACCGGCTGGATCGGGCGGTGCGCTTCTTCCTCTTTCTGGAGGGCGAGGAGATCGTGGGAACCGCGAACTTCACGCAGGTCCAGCGGGGGGTGAGCCACTCGTGCACGCTGGGATACGGGCTGGCGGAGGAGCACCAGGGGAGGGGGATGATGCGGGAGGCGTTGGAGTCGGCACTCCGCTACATGTTCGACGTGCGACGCCTGCACCGGATCGAGGCCAACTACATGCCCCACAACGTGCGAAGCGGGCGGCTGCTGAAGCGCCTGGGCTTCGGCGTCCACGGCTACGCACGTGACTACCTGCTGATCGCGGGGGAATGGCAGGACCACGTTCTCACCAGCCTGATCAACCCGGACTGGCAGACGGACGTCTGAGGGCGCAGAGGAGAGCGTCGGATGTCCGCACCTGCGTATTGAACTTCGGCGGATTCGAGCTGATCGCGTGCGCACGCGGTGCCGCACACATCTCGGGACGGAGCATCGATGACACCACCCACGACGGAGCCGGAAACGGAGCTTTCCGCCTACCTCTCCTTCGATCGGGAGGAGTGGGCGAAGCTCAGCCCCGACGTGCCGGTTCCGCTGACGGAGCGGGACCTGGACGAGCTCCGGGGGATCAACGAGGCGGTGTCGCTGGAGGAGGTCGCCGAGATCTATCTCCCGCTGGCACGTCTGCTGAACCTGCACGTTGCGGCGTCCCAGCAGCTTCACCGGGTCAGCGACACCTTCCTGCGAAAGCCCTCGGCGAAGGTTCCGTTCGTGATCGGCATCGCGGGGAGCGTGGCGGTCGGCAAGAGCACCACCGCCCGCATCCTTCAGGCGCTTCTCACGCGCTGGGCCGATCACCCGCGAGTGGATCTCGTCACAACCGACGGATTCCTGTTCCCCAACCGGGTGCTCGAGGAACGTGGGCTGATGCTGCGGAAGGGGTTTCCGGAGAGCTACGACGTGCGGCACCTCCTCCGCTTCGTCTCGGACGTGAAATCCGGCCGCTCACCCCTCTTCGCGCCCGTTTACTCGCACCTCCACTACGACATCCAGGAAGGCGCGCTGCAGTCGGTGGACGCGCCGGACATCGTGATCGTGGAGGGCCTGAACGTACTGCAGACAGGGGCATCTCCCGTTTTCATCTCGGACTTCTTCGACTTCTCCATCTACGTCGACGCGTCGCTGGAGAACCTGCGTCAGTGGTACGTGGAGCGCTTTCTCCGGCTGCGTGACACGGTATTCCAGGAGCCGGCGTCGTATTTCCACCGCTTTGCCGGCTTCAGCGAGGAGGAGGCGCGGAGCACGGCCGTGACGATCTGGCGGGAGATCAACGAGGCGAATCTGCGGGAAAACATCGAGCCGACACGCGAGCGGGCGACGCTGATCCTGGAGAAGGGGACGCGGCACTCGGTTCAGCGCGTGCGGCTCCGGCGGCTCTGATCGCATTCACGGGAGGGGAAAATGAAGATATCGGAAGAGGATTTCGAGCGGATCGCGGCGGAAATAACGAGCAGCGACAGCGTCGTGGGGATCGACGCGAAGAAGACACATGTGCTGATCCTGCACGCCCTTCGCGACATCCAGGAGCGACTGACGCGGCTGGAGCGGCGCCTGGACGCGGCGGAGGGTTCCCGCTGATGCGACCGGTCTCGACGGACCGCGCGCCGCTCCCCGCCGGCCACTACTCGCAGGCGATGGTCCATGCCGGGCTGGTGTACGTGGCCGGGCAGCTGCCAATCGACCCGTCGGACCCGGAGCGGGAGCCGGGTGACGCGGGAGAGCAGACGGCTCAGGCGCTCCGCAACCTCGCTGCCATCCTCGAGGCGGCCGGCAGCGGGCTGCACCGGCTGCTCCAGGTGACCATCTACGTGTCGGACATGGCGCTCTGGCCCCGGGTGAACGAGGCATACGCCCGGGCGCTCGGCGATCATCGGCCCGCACGAGCAGTGGTCCCGACGCAGGAGTTCCGCAGGGGATTCCAGGTGGAGATCCAGGCGGTGGCGGCGTTGGCCGATTGAACGTGGCTCCGGAAGGCGTCGCCGCACCGGCCCGGGAACGGATGGCGGCGATGGCTTGACTTCCGAACCCGCAGCATCCAAGCTGCTGCTGCCACTCGCTGCAACGCACCCGTTACTCCGTCGTATTCGATGAGCTTCATGGTGTTCGTCATGCTCACCGCCGGTCTCGCCCTTCTGGTGGCCGGCGCCGAGCTTTTCGTGCGGGGTGCCGCGCGGCTGGCGGCGCTGGTGGGCATCTCCCCGCTGGTGGTGGGGCTGACTGTGGTGGCGCTGGGAACCAGCGCGCCGGAGATCGCGGTCAGCGTGCAGGCGGCGGCCGGCGGGCAGGGCGATCTCGCTCTCGGCAACGTGATCGGGAGCAACGTCTTCAATGTGCTGCTGATCCTCGGAATCTCGTCACTGCTGCTCCCACTCACGGTCTCTCAGCAGCTGGTGCGGCTGGACGTGCCGGTGATGATCGGCGCCAGCGTCTTCCTCTTCGCGCTCGCGGCGAACGGTTCCCTTTCAATGCTGGATGGTCTGCTTCTGATCGCCTGCGCCGTCGTCTACGTGACCTTCCTGGTGGTGAAGAGCAGGCGGCAACAGGCGGGCGCGGCGGCTGAGTTCGAGGCGGAGTTCGGACCGCCGGCGGAGCGCGGCGGGCGGGAGTGGGGGAAGAATGGGGTCTTCATCGTGGGGGGAGTGGGGATGCTGGTGCTGGGCTCGCGCTGGCTCGTGGCCGGGGCTGTGACCATCGCCGAGTCGCTGGGGGTGAGTCAGCTGATCATCGGCCTGACCGTGGTCGCGGCCGGCACCTCGCTCCCGGAAGTCGCGACCTCCGTGATCGCGGCGCTGCGCGGTGAACGGGACATCGCGGTCGGGAACGTGGTGGGGAGCAACATCTTCAACATCCTCGTGGTGCTCGGGCTCGCTGCCCTGGCCGCTCCCGGGCCGATTGCGGTGCCGGATTCCGTACTGCGGTTCGACCTTCCGGTGATGACCGCCGTGGCGGTGGCATGCCTACCGATCTTCTTCACCGGCCACACCATCGAGCGCTGGGAAGGCGCGCTCTTCCTGGGTTACTACCTCGCCTACACGCTCTTTCTGGTGCTCGCCGCCTCCGGCCATGACGCGCTCCCGGCATACAGCGCGGTGATGCTCTCCTTCGTGATCCCACTCACGGTTCTTACCCTCGCGGTGGTCACCTGGCGGGCCGTTCGGGCGCGAAAGGCCGGCGCGCACGCGTAGGGCTTCCGATCCCGTCGAAGGATCCCTCTCCGCTGCTGCCGCCGGCGCCGGGAGCCGGGAGCACGCCCCCTCGTCATCCTGAGCCCGTCGAAGGATCCCTCTCCGCTGCTGGCCGCCAGCGCCGGAGCCCGGAGCACGCCCCCCCGTCATCCTGAGCCCGTCGACGGATCCCTCTCCGCTGCAGGCCGCCAGCGCCGGAGCCCGGAGCACGCCCCCCCGTCATCCTGAGCCCGTCGACGGATCCCTCTCCGCTGCTGGCCGCCAGCGCCGGAGCCCGGAGCACGCCCCCCCGTCATCCTGAGCCCGTCGAAGGATCCCTGCCGCTGCTGGCCGCCAGCGCCGGAGCCCGGAGCACGCCCCCCCGTCATCCTGAGCCCGTCGACGGATCCCTCTCCGCTGCAGGCCGCCAGCGCCGGAGCCCGGAGCACGCCCCCCCGTCATCCTGAGCCCGTCGACGGATCCCTCTCCGCTGCAGGCCGCCAGCGCCGGAGCCCGGAGCACGCCCCCCCGTCATCCTGAGCCCGTCGAAGGATCCCTCTCCGCTGCTGGCCGCCAGCGCCGGAAGGGTCGGCCGCTGGAGCGCGGCGAGCTCACCGTGCGGCTCTCGACGGATTCGCTGCTGCTGGAAGCCCGTCGAAGGATCCCTCTCCGCTGCTGGCCGCCAGCGCCGGAGCCGGGAGCACGCCCCCTCGTCATCCTGAGCCCGTCGAAGGATCCCTCTCCGCTGCTGGCCGCCAGCGCCGGAGCCCGGAGCACGCCCGGCATCAAAAAAAGCGTCCGCAGACTGGCCAAACCGGCTCCCACGCACCCGCGCCGGAGCAACCATCCGAGAGGGATCCTTCGACAGGCTCAGGATGACGAGGTGGGCTGAGCGCCGCAGACTGGCCAAACCGGCTCCCACGCACCCGCGCCGGAGCAACCACCCGAGAGGGATCCTTCGACAGGCTCAGGATGACGACGTGGGCTGAGCGCCGTAGACTGGCCAAACCGGCTCCCACGCACCCGCGCCCGGGCAACCACCCGAGAGGGATCCTTCGACGGGCTCAGGATGACGAGGTGGGATGAGCGCCGCAGACTGGCCAAACCGGCTCCCACGCACCCGCGCCGGAGCAACCACCCGAGAGGGATCCTTCGACGGGCTCAGGATGACGAGGTGGGCTGAGCGCCGCAGACTGGCCAAACCGGCTCCCACGCACCCGCGCCCGGGCAACCATCCGAGAGGGATCCTTCGACAGGCTCAGGATGACGAGGTGGGCTGAGTGCCGTAGACTGGCCAAACCGGCTCCCACGCACCCGCGCCGGGGCGACCATCCGAGAGGGATCCTTCGACAGGCTCAGGATGACGAGGTGGGCTGAGCGCCGTAGACTGGCCAAACCGGCTCCCACGCACCCGCGCCGGAGCAACCACCCGAGAGGGATCCTTCGACGGGCTCAGGATGACGAGGTGGGATGAGCGCCGCAGACTGGCCAAACCGGCTCCCACGCACCCGCGCCGGGGCGACCATCCGAGAGGGATCCTTCGACGGGCTCAGGATGACGAGGTGGGATGAGCGCCGTAGACTGGCCAAACCGGCTCCCACGCACCCGCGCCGGGGCGACCATCCGAGAGGGATCCTTCGACAGGCTCAGGATGACGAGGTGGGATGAGCGCCGTAGACTGGCCAAACCGGCTCCCACGCACCCGCGCCGGAGCAACCACCCGAGAGGGATCCTTCGACGGGCTCAGGATGACGAGGTGGGCTGAGCGCCGTAGACTGGCCAAACCGGCTCCCACGCACCCGCGCCGGAGCAACCATCCGAGAGGGATCCTTCGACAGGCTCAGGATGACGACGTGGGCTGAGCGCCGTAGACTGGCCAAACCGGCTCCCACGCACCCGCGCCCGGGCAACCACCCGAGAGGGATCCTTCGACGGGCTCAGGATGACGAGGTGGGCTGAGTGCCGTAGACTGGCCAAACCGGCTCCCACGCACCCGCGCCGGGGCGACCACCCGAGAGGGATCCTTCGACGGGCTCAGGATGACGACGTGGGCTGAGCGCCGCAGACTGGCCAAACCGGCTCCCACGCACCCGCGCCGGGGCAACCACCCGAGAGGGATCCTTCGACGGGCTCAGGATGACGAGGTGGGCTGAGCGCCGTAGACTGGCCGCCCGGCTCCCGCACCCGGGCAACCACCCGCAGTTTGGATCGCGGGTGCGACCAGGATGTTGGGCAGGCCGCTCAGCCCAGCCGGGCGAGAATCCGGCGGGTATACACGGGCACCATGGCGCGCCGCCATTCCGGCTCGACGATGATGTTTTCCAGCGGGTGGCACTGCCTGAAGGCGAGCCGTGCCACCTCATCCACCACCTCCTCCAGCATCCGCCCGACGACGACGCGGTCCAGTCCGGCAACCACGCGGGGCCGGGAGCCGAGCGTGGAAACGACCAGCGTGAGACGCTCGATCGCGCCAGATTCGTCGGGGGCGAGCGCGGCCGCCATGCTCAGCAGCGGAAAGTCGATGGAGCTGTCGCTGCCGGATCTTCTCGTACGCGGCCCGGGTGCCGGGAAGCGGCAGGGGGATCCGCACGCGGACGAGCAGTTCGTCACGCTGGCGAACCGTGTTCCACATCCCGTCGGCGACGAAGAAATCCTCCACCGAAACGGTCCGCGAGCCACGGGTGGACGCCAGATCCACCGGAGGCGGCGAGGGTGATCAGGGCGGGCGGTGTATCCGCGGAGTGTGCAGCCACGCATTTGCGGCCCACGCGCGTCACGTGGCAGACGTCCCCGTCCTTCTTGAGGCAGAAGCCGAGCGCCTGTCGCCAGAAGAAGCTCTGGTTGTAGTAGGTGCAGCGGGTATCCAGGCAGAGATTGCCGCCGATCGTCCCCTGATTTCGAATCTGAGGACCGGCGACCGCGCCCGCAGCCGTTGCGAGTGACGGAAAGTGCTCGCGCACCAGCGGGTGTGCAGCCACGTCCGTCAGCGTCTCTCCCGCACCGATCCAGAGCTCCGCTGCGCCGGTTTCTCCCTCGGCCATGCGGATCCCGCGCATCTCCGAGATCCCCTTCAGCGCCACCAGATGGTTGGGCGAGAAGAGGCGGTGCTTCATGTTCGGCATCAGGTCCGTGCCACCGGCGATCGGCATGGCGTCCTCCCGCTGCAGCAGCGAGAGGGCGGCGTCGAGGGTGGCGGGGCGATGGTAGCTGTACTCCTGAAGACGAAGCATGCGGGAAGACGCTCAGGTCAGGTTGTCGACCTCGGGAAGCGCTGCGGGAGCCGGAGTCGGAAGGTGGAGCCGCTTTCCGGCCGTTCGAGGAGCTCCAGCGAACCGCGCAGGATGTCCGCGAGCTGCCGCGCCACCGAGAGGCCGAGACCGGTGCCGCGGGCCATGCTGTCGGCGCGCGCGGCGTCACCGAGCTGCTCGAACGCGCCGAATACCCTCTCACGGTCCTCCGGCGGAATCCCCGGCCCGGTGTCGCTGATCAGGATCTCGATCTGCGGCTCGGGGAACAGACTATAGCTGTCGCCCTGCCCCGGCAACGGCTCACTGCTTTCCAGCCGCCGGATGCTGATCTCCACGCCGCCGCGGCTGGTGTATTTCACCGCGTTGGAAGCAACCGCCACCAGCAGCTGCCGCAGCCGCTGCGGGTCCGTTTCCAGCGGCGGGAGGTCCTCGTCGAAGTGGAAACGGAAGGAGAGCTGCTTCGCCTCCGCCATCTCCACCAGGGATCGCATGTACGTCGGCAGATAGGTCGCGAGATCGACCTCCTCGATGGCCAGCGGCAGGCGGTTCAGCTCGGACGTGGTGAGGACCAGCACGTCGTCCACCAGGCGCGAGAGGTGTTCCGCGCACGCGCTCGCCCGCTGTGCCGCTCGCAGGGCGCCATCCGGCATGTCTCCGTAGGTACTGGAGCCGAGCAGGTGTGTGTATCCGACGATGGCGTTCAGCGGCGTCCGCAGCTCGTGGCTGGCGGCCGCGAAGAACCGGCTTTTCGCCTCGTTCGCGGCCTGAGCCTCACTCGCCAGCCTGCTCAACTCGCTTTCACGCTGCACCCGCTCGGCGACGTCCTCGAAGAGCACGGAGATTCCGCCGCCCGAGAGCGGGAAGGTCCACACGTCGAAGATGCGCCCGCGCAGCGCCCGGCCATCCGGCTGAACCTCGCGGAGCGCGCGCGGCTGTCCATCCAACATGGTGGCCCGCAGGCAGTCGGTAATCTCGTTGGACCGGCGCGGATAGAGAGACCAGAGGGACCGTCCGATCGCCTGCTCGCGCGGGAAACGCAGCAGCGACTCTGCCAGGCGGTTCACATATACGACGGTCCAGCTCTCGTCCACCGCCAGGAAGCCGTCGCGGATCGACTCGAGCAGCGCCGTATACTGCCCGGCACGGCGAACCTCCTCCGTGGCGTCCCGAAAGTGGATCACCACACCGCCCGATTCCAGGGGAGAGGCGTGAACGGAGAGTACACGCCTGCCCGGGAGGCGCTCGTGGTAACGCCGCGCAACCCGATCCTCGCCTACTGCATGCAGGTTCATCCACGACTGGCCATCTCGCCAGGCGGGGAGTGCCTCCCACAGGGTACGGCCGATCACCCGGTCGCGCCGGATCCCCAGGTGGCGCTCGGCCGCCGAGTTCCAGTAGGCGACCCTCCACTCGGGGTCGACCATGCAGAAGCCGTCATCGAGGCCCTCCAGCCCCGGGTGAAGGGGGTGGAGCTCTTCCGCGCGTGTGTAACTCTGGATCATTCCTGCCCGGTCCTTCTCGGCGTGGTGATGAGGATCTATCGAGCTCCCCATCCCGCGCAGTTTGGAGACTCCGTTGTTGTCGATCAATTCCGACCCGCCCGTTCCAGGTAGCCGATCACCGCCGCAATGGAGCCGGCGGCCGCAGCTCGCAGAGCGGGGTCCAGTTCCTTCCCGTAGATCAGATCCACCAGATCGGCGACCGCCGCGTCCGGTCGCGACCGCCTCGCCTCTCGAACCTGCTCGATCCTCCCCATCCGGTGCTCACGATACCGGTGCAGCACGACGTCCGGATCGAGAATCTCGGGGCCGTGCGAGGGATACAGCACCGTGGCACCGATCTCCCGCACGCGCTCAAGCGAATCCAGGTACTCGCCCAGATCGCCTTCCGGCGGTGCTACAAGTGTAGTATCCCCGGTACCCATCAACAGATCCCCGACGAACAGGGCGCCGCCGGCGGGAGCCGCCCTACCCGACCAGCGGAATGCGAGGTGTTCGGGCACATGTCCCGGGGTTGGCACACTCTGCAATGCCCCGGCGTCCGTTTCCAGCACTTCTCCGCCGTTCAGGGCGATGGCACCCAACCGGGACAGCAAGTTTGCATCCAGACCCCGGGTGCCGCAATGCACGGGAGCACCGGTCGCGGTCGCCAGATCGCGGGCGGCTCCGGCATGATCCGGATGCAGGTGAGTGAGAAGGATCGCGATGGGAACTCGTCCCCCGAGCGCTTCGATGATCGCCTCGAGGTGACGGCTGTCGTCGGGTCCGGGGTCGATCACCGCCGGCCGTTCGCGCCCCACGATGAAGGTGCGGGTACCGTCGAGTGTCATCGGCGACGAGTTCGGAGCCAGAAGCATGCGAAGCATGGTCAGGCGAGCGCGCTCATGCGGCCGGGCGGAAGCGCCGCGGGTCGAGAAGTGCGCGGACGGGGAGAAGATCGGCCGCCACCCCGACGAGTGTATCCGCCGCCCGGGGCGCCGTGCCGAGCAGGCGGGCGGCGCCCTCGATGAGCGGGGTGCGGGAGACCACCGCCTCGATGGCGTGCTGGAGGCGCTCGCCGGGTGCGAAGGCGCGTCGCCGATCGCGGTCGTAGGCCCGCAGCGCGAGGCGCTCCGGTCGATCGCCGGAAAGGGCGGCATGCACATGCCGCGCGGCGAGGGCGGCGCCGTGGAGCGCACGGTACACACCCTGACCGGTGAATGGGTCGTAATACCCGGCGGCATCGCCGACCAGCAGGGCACCCTGCGCCACAGTAGAGCGCGTGGGCCAGTCGAAGGGGCCCGTGACCAGGACATCGTCGCTCCGTCCCCGGTCACACAGACGCGGGTGTCCCGCCACCATGCGGTCGAAGAAGCCCTCCGGATCGCCAGCCAGTGATTCGGCCGCCACCGCGGCCGTGACTACCACGGTGATGTTCACCGTACCGGACCCGACCTCCGCCACTCCGATGCACCCATCGCGTAGCAGATGGAGTTCGCCGCGCTCCGCCATCGGCTCTCCTCCGTCTGCATGCGCCGTCAGCGCGACCTTGCGCAGCCGGGGCGAACGCCGGCCGAGCCCCAGGCGGCGCATCACCACCGATCGCAGACCGTCCGCCCCGACCACGAGCCGTGCCGGGATCGTTTCGCCGCCGGCTTCTCGCGCGGTGACCACGCCCGTGACCCGGCCATCCGAAAAGGTCAGGTCGGCGACGCGGCAGCCGCTGCGGACCTCCGCCCCCCGCTTCGCGCCTCGTCGAGCAGCGCCGCGTCCAGAAGCGAGCGACGCATGGCAAGGCCGTGGGTCTCGGCGGGGAAATCGCCGCTGAACGCGCTGCCGGAAGGAGCCGCGATCCGCCACCCGGCCAGCCGCCCGTGGGGCAGGCCCATTACCGCGGGGAGGACGCCGAGCAGGTCCAGCTCGCGAATCGCCGCCGGGCTCAGGCACTCCCCGCACGGCTTCGCCCGGGGAAAGGCGTCGCGATCCAGAACCAGCACATCGTGGCCCAGCCGCGCCAGCCGGATCGCCAGCGCCGAACCCGCCGGGCCACCCCCTGCGATCACCACGTCACGGACTCGTCGGCCGCTCACGTGGCTTCCTCGCGGGTCCGATCCACCAGCAGTGAGATGCGGAACACGGGTTCGTTTCGAATGATGGCTCCCTCCAGGCCCGCTCGCCGGGCAAGCGATCGAAGTTCGCCGGCCGTGAATGAGGCCCGGACCGACCGGGGCCCGTCGTGCCGGGTGATGGGATGCGATCGCCAGAGGGTGGCGGCGAGGGCACGCGCGCCCAGCATCGCGAGGCGGCTGCGTCGCAGATCCGATACCAGCAATCCACCGGAAGCCACCCGGTCCATCTCCCGCAGCGCCGCGACGGCTTCCGGATCCGCGAAGTGGTGCAGGGCCGTGGAGCAGAGGCAGAGATGGAAGGCGTCGCGTGAGAAGGGGAGGGCGAGCGCATCCGCCTGTATCAACCGAACGGCGCGGTCGCGGGCCACGGCAGCGGCGGCGAGCCGGACCGTGGTCGGGTGGAAGTCGAGCGCGACCACCCGAAGCGGAATGCGGTGACGCCGGCACCAGCGGAGGAGGAGCAGCGGGAGGTCGGCGGAGCCGGTGCCAACGTCGAGGAGTCGAATCGGCGAAGCTCCGGCCGCGTGCAGTCGGTGCAGCAACGGGATCAGCCGACGGAGTGCGGCGGCCGAGCCACCGAGCCAGCGGTTCACCCGCCGCAGGTCGTGTAATGATGCGGCCAGCTGATCAGGCGAGGCGTCCGCCTCGTCCATCAACTCCGGCAGGACGATGCGACGATCCACCTCAGTTGCCGGCCCGGAGGCGAGCCGCTGAGCGCTCCACCTGCCGGCGGGCGGCCGCCACCTCGAGAGACTCCAGCTCACCTGCCCGGAAGATCACGCGACCGCTCACAGCGGTGAGGATCACATCCCCGGCGTCCGCCGAGTGGAACAGGGCGGCAAGCGGGTCGTGCACCGGTCTCACATGGTCGGCGTGGAGGGAGACCGCGCAGAGGTCCGCCTCCTTTCCCGGCTCCAGCGAACCCACGCGCTCCGCGAGGCCCAGAGCTCGCGCGCCTTCCAGAGTGCAGAGCTCCAGCAGACGCGCGGCCGGGAGAAAATCGTGGCTGCGGAGCACGGCCCGGTGAATCAGCGACGCGGAGCGCGCCTCGCCGAGGAGGTCCAGGCGGTTGTTACTGGCCACACTGTCGGTGCCGATCCCCACGGTGATCCCGCACTCCAGCATCCGCCCGAGGGGCGCCACGCCGTGGCCGAGCCGGGCGTTCGCGACGGCGCAGTGAGCCACGGACGAACCGCTCCGGGAGATCCGCGCGAAGTCGTCGTCATCCAGGTCCACGCAGTGGATCAGGAGCGGAGCGGCTTCGAGAACGCCGAGCGACTCCAGCAACGCGACAGTGGATGCGCCTCGCCCCGGCGTTGCGATCCCGCGAGCATTGAGACCGGGGGCGAAGTCGCCGCCCCCGTCGCGAACCAGCAGCCGCTCAGCGGCGCTCTCCGCCGCGTGCAGCGCCATCGGCAGCCCCTCCGTCCGCGCCAGCCGGGTGGCGTGCCGGTACAGCGGGTCCGATACGGTATAGGGTGCATGTGGCGAGATGCCCACCCGAACCCGGTCGCTCTCTTCCACCCGGAGCGCGTCGAGGGCGATCGAAAAGTCGCGGATCGACTCCCCGGCCAGCGAAGGATCGGGGCCGAAGACCTCCAGAAAAACCAAACCCCGCATGCCGAGCCGGTTGAGAGCACCCGCCGCCGCGCCCGAGGCCTCGGTCGCGGCGAGCGTGGTGACCCCCCCGCGCGCCGATTCAGCGCAGGTGAGCAGTGCGGCGGCCGCGAAGTCCTCGTCGCCCAGTGCCCGCCGCTTGCCACCGACGAGGCGCAGGATCCAGTCGCGGAAGGCCAGGTCCTCCAGCGCGCCCCTGAACATGGCCAGTTCCGGGTGCGCATGCACGTTCACCAGACCCGGGATGAGGATGGCGTCACCGAGATCCTCGATGGAGCACCCGGGCGGCGACTCGATGCTGGACGCCGGGCCCACCGCGGCGATGCGGCCCGACCCGTCGACCAGAACCGCGCCCTCCCGCAGGGGCGGAGAGGCGACCGGCACGACCCACCCGGCCCGGAACAGGGTGCTGATGCCGTTCACTGCGCGAGCGGGACGATGAAGGTGGAGGTTGGCGACGCGAGTCCGATGCTCCGCTCCAGCTGAGCATCCCGGCCGCGTCTGCTCATGCCGATCACCTGGCCCATACCCACGGATACGAGCCAGTCTCGGCCGTCCACCCGGCCCACGATCGGGACGCCCACGTCGATCCGGAGCGTCTGACGCGAACCCGGCGGGAACGCGGCACGAATACCGAGGCCCGCGTTCACGCGCAGCGGCGATTCGGTGCCGGCCGGCGCCGTCCCCGGCCAGATCTTTCCGGCGTCCACGAAGGCGACGGCACCGAGGTCCAGGAGGTCGCTCAGCGGCCCACCCAGCCGGGCCCGATGCTCCACCGATCCGATCACCCGACGCGCGCCGGGATCGAGGTGGCGCGGGAAGCCGCGAAGCCCTGCGTCGCTGCCGAGCGTGAGCTGAAAGGGCGTGACCGTGTGCCACCCACCCGCGGCTCTCACGGATGCCACCAGCGTGTGGCGCGAACGCTCCCCGGGTCGCCAGTAGGCCCAGGCGTCCACCTCTCCGAGTACGTCCTCCCAGTCCGAACCCTCGGGTTCGCTTTCCTGATTCCGGCGCCCCTGCACCATCAACTGCCCGCCCGTCAGCACCGGCCCGACCTCGGCGGCGAGATAGGTCGCGAGCGTGGCGGCGAGGTCCCGATCCCTCGAAACGAGCGGGAGGCTCGGTCCCACGGCGATGCCCGTCTCCACCCCGAGTCGAACGTCCTCGGTGCCGTCGATGGTATCGAGCGCCCGGCGGCGCACGTAGTGAACGCTGCGCTTGCCGGTCATCACGAGCAATCGAATGCTTTCCACCGTCTGAAGTGGCACGGCGGGGATCTCATCCGGGAGTAGATCGACCGGTGTGCGATCTCCGAAGCGGGGATCGTCGGGGTAGGTGACCCACTCGCCGCTCAGGGCCGCGCCGAACAGGGTGCTGTTGTGCCCGCGGGTGCCCCACCGGTACGCGGCCCCGACGTCCATCGAGCGACGGCTCTCGGGAACCCAGAGCGGAACCAGCTCACCCTCGCCGGGCACCCACAGTTCGAAGAACCTATCCTCGTGGTGGATGGCCTGCCGCATCGCCCAGCGCCCCACCTGCCCCACGAAAGGATAGGTGACGGACTGCGAGGCGAGGAACCCGGCGGCGGTGCGGCCGAGCGCGAGCCCCGCATCCCAGCGGGTTCCCATCAGTTGCGGATTGTGGAAGGTAGCCCCGAACGAGCGTTCTCCCTCCCGGTCCAGGTAGTAGGCGGAGACCTGCCGCCCGGTGCCGAGCAGGTTGTCCTCCCGAACACTCAGCCCCCATGTGCTCGCGCCACCTCCGGTCGAGATACGCGGCTCCACCCGGGTGGACCACTCGTCGCGGGTGTCCACGATCACGTGGAAGCTTCCATCCGCCTGTTGCACACCGAAGATGTCCACGCTGGCGATGAAGGGCATCGCCCGCACCAGCCGCTCGGAGTCCCGGAGCCGCTCGATCTCGTAGCAGTCGCCTTCCTGGAACAGGATCTCCCGGAGGATCACCTCCTCGCGCGTCCGCACGTGCAGGCGGTTGACGAACCGGTAGGCCCAGTCGAAGCGGGGGTTCAGTCCGGGATCGGTGGGATCGAAGACGGAGTGGTTGTCGATGAAGACGGTGGAGATGGTCCCCTGCGGGCACGTACCCGCCTGTGCGTGTCCCGCCCCCACGAGAAGCGCCATCCCCGCGCACTGCGCCAGCAGCGCACGCGTGATTCTGCCGGGGTTGAGGGAGCGCAAGGGCCGCAATCGACTGGGGACGGGAGCGTTCGATCGGCCGTTTTCTCGCGCGAACCCTTAACGGGCGAGGGAGAAAAGAAGGCGACGAACCGGATGACGTGATGCGGGGACCGGTTGCAATCTTTGCGCCCTCCCCCGCGCCGTCAAGCAGAGTGCCGGACGGGGTCGGAACGAGGAGGCTGAACCGCACCGCGCGCACCGCCCCACCCACCCCGCCGACCCGAGGGTGCCGAGGGGTGCTGCGGCCGGATACGAAGATCGGCGTGCCCGGGGAGGACACGCCGAACTCGGTTCTTCATCTTTGTGCGACGCGCCGTGACACCGGGACGGTGCCGGGCTGGATGTGCCCCCGATCCGCGGCGCTGCCCACCCCCCTAATCGGCTGAGACCGGAGGCGCCGGCGCCTCTCCGCCGAGCAGCTGCTCCGCTCGCGCCAGTTCGTGAGCGGCGCCGAGCTCGCGGTAGATCTCGCAGGCGCGCTCGAGGTACGCAGCGGCCTCGTCCTCCCCGCCCATCTCCGCGCGTAGCAGCGAGTAATCCACCAGGGTCTCCGCCTCCAGGAACGGAAGCTGGCGCGCTCGTGCAATCTCGAGCGCCTTCTCGAAGAAGGTGAAGCCTTCACCGTCCCCCGCGGCCCTCGCGATATTGCCAAGACCCCGGTACATGTGGCCGAGCGAATAGGGCGAGCGAGCGGCGATCGCATGCTGTTCCGCCTCGCGCCCCCAGCGCCCGGCCTCCAGGAGGTTTCCGGCAACCGCGAAGCCCTGCGCGAGATCGATCGCGATCACGGCGCGCTTCTCCGAGGTGATGTCCAGCGCGGTGGCGGCGAGTCGCTCCTGCTGCGCGCTTGCCGCGTCGCCCTGCTGATCCAGGAGGAGCGCCTGATTGTTGTGCCAGATGGCGAGGTCGTTGGGGGCGTCCACCCGCCTCCAGATCTCCAGGGCGGCCTGCAGAATCGAACTCGCCTCCTCGCGACGATCGGCGCGGATGGCGGTGAGCGCCAGATTGTTGAGCAGTTGCCCCCGCTCCAGCTCCATCTCCTCGTCCAGGCCCGCAATCTCGATCTTCGCCATGGCCTCGCGATAGCAGGTCTCCGCTTCGCGCCACCACCCCTGCACCGAGAGTGCGTTGCCCACTCCGGTGAGAGCCGTAACCTCGCCCGGGACGTCGCCGGCATCGGCGGCAACCGCGGCACTGCGGCGGTAATGCGCCACCGCCTCCTCCACCTCACCGCGCATCAGTGCAAGCCGCGCGATCCGACGTAGAGCGAGTACCTGCGGTCCCTTCTCCGTGAGCGGAAGCGCCGCCCGCAGCGCCGCAGTGTACGCGTGCAGCCCGGGCCGGAACCGCTGTGCGCGCTCCTCCTGCTCCCCGAGTTCCACGAGCCGACGCGCCACTTCGTCGTCACGCTCAGCCCAGAATGCCGCAAACAGCTCTCTGGTCGTACTGAATCGCTCCTGCAGGTTCCTCCGCAGAATGCTTTCCGCCTCCGCGAGCGCCTCGTCCACCTGCCCCCGCGTCACGACACGCTTGTCCACCGTGGCGTACGCGCTGGACTTCGCCCACTCCTTGCCGGGATCCGGCACGGCGTGGCCGAGCAGCGCAAGGCGCAGCCCTTCGAACTCCTCGTCCTCTGGCAGGAGGCCGGAGAGCGTCTCGAAGGTGACGGGGGATCGTTTCACGTAGAGATGCGCGGAGGAGGGTCAGCCGCCGGAGACGAGAGTTCCACCACCACGGCCCTCGTCGGACGTTCCGTACGTGGAGAAGTGGTCGGTGCGCGCCTCGATGCGCTCGCCGTCGGCGGTGGGGATGCCACCGATCGCCTGCCATGCAGAGCCGTCCCACCAGACCACCGCGGCGGTCGGGCTGCCGGCGATCGTCGTGCCGGCGAGGGGGAACTCAAGGGTGACCGGCACCTCGAAGGTCGAATTGTGCGGTCCGAACACCGCGACCACGCGATCGGCCTTGTCCGGATTCCCCGGAAGTCGGATCGAGAAGCGGGTGGCTCGCGTCACGGCGCCGGGAGGAACATCGATGGCGAAGCCGCCGAGCTCGAGCCGGCCGCCATCCGGTCCGATCGACTTCTGGGCCACGACGGCCCCTGCGCTTCGTCCGGCCTGGAAGCGCGCGAGCCTGTCCAGCGCGGCGGCGGCTCCGGACTCGGAGAGCATCACGTCCGCCACCGGCTCCGGCAGCGGGGCCGCCGTCGAGACGGGATCGTCCGCGCAGGCCGTCGCGACGAGGAACAGGGCCACCGCACCGGCACGTGCAAGCCGACTGACGAAGCTCGTCATCTGGTTCTCCCGGATTCATGGGTCCGCATTCAGGCCCTGGCGACGAGCAGTTCGCGTGCCGGGCCGCGACATCCTGGCATGACTGCAGCCAACTCTCACCCACGGAACAACCTGGGTCCACACCGACACATCGTTCCGCCCCCGCCGTCCTGCATCGTAACGCATCTTGCTGCACCGCATCGGTGCAGCCGTCAGGTGCACTCAGCGGCTGCCGAGACCGTATTCCTGCATCTTCCTTCGCAGGGTGTTGCGATGGATCCCGAGCAGCTCGGCGGCCGCGGAGAAGTTCCGCCGCGTCTCCTCCAGTGCCCGTCCGATCATCCGCCGCTCCATTTCCTGCAGCGTGCAGAGCGGCTCGGCGGCGGGCGGCGCGCTGACACTGCCACCCGCCGGCGGCGTGAGCACGTCCGCCGGGAGGTGATCCGGGAGAAGGACGTCTCCTTCGGCCATCACCACCGCCCGTTCGAGCGCATTCCGGAGCTGTCGCACGTTGCCGGGCCACGGATGCGCGCGCAGCACCTCCAGCGCCTCCTCGGAGACGGCGCGCACGGTTCGACCGTGTTCACGGGCGTAGAAGGCGCCGAAGTGCTCGACCAGGCGATCCAGATCCCGCCCTCGCTCACGTAGCGGCGGGAGCCGCAGGGCGACCACGGCGAGGCGATAGTAGAGGTCCTCCCGGAACGTGCCCTCCTGCACGCACTCCAACAGGTCGCGGTTGGTCGCGGCGACCACGCGGACGTCGATCGGTACCGTGCTGTTGCCGCCGACCCGCTCAATCTCCCTCTCCTGCAGCGCTCGGAGGATCTTGCTCTGCAGGGCGATCGACATGTCGCCGATCTCGTCGAGGAACAGCGTGCCCCCACTGGCCCGCTCCAGCCGCCCCACTCGCCGGCCGATGGCACCGGTGAACGCGCCCTTCTCGTGACCGAAAAGCTCCGACTCGAGGAGGTTCTCCGGGATGGCGGCGCAGTTGATGGCGATGAAGGGACCGCCGGAGCGAGCGCTCTGCGAATGGAGCACCCGCGCGACCATCTCCTTCCCGGTGCCGCTTTCTCCGAGCACGAGCACCGTCGCATCGCTGCGGGCGGCGCGCGCCACCGCCTTGAAGACGGTGAGCATCTCCGAACTGGAGCCCACCAGTTCGGTGCCATTCGGTGACGAGGCCGCGAGCGGGCGGGAAGGATGCTGGCGGCCGAGTTCACGGAGCAGGTCCCGAAGGCGCTCTCGCGATGCCGGCTTGGGCAGCACGTCCCGCGCGCCGCGGCTCATGGCCGCCAGCGTCAGCTCCAGCGACGGCTGCTCCGCGAGCAGCACCACCGGGGCGATGGAGTCCCTGCGGAAGCGGCCGAGCAGCTCGAGCCCCGCACCGGCGAATTCGTGGTCGATCAGGATCAGATCCCACGGACCGCCCGCCGCAAAGCGGAGGCCGTCCGCCTGGTTGACAGCCGCCGTCAGTTCGTCACGCGACAGGAGCGGTTCGAGCGTTCGTTCCGTCTGCCGATCCTGGTCGAGGAGGAGAACTCTCAACGCGTGGAATGGAAGGTGGTTGCAGCGACTCGGGCTGTTGGAACCGGGCCTGCAAGTATATTGAGGATGGGGCGGCGAGGCAATTCCCGACCCGACAGGTGCGGTGTCGCGGCGCCGCGCGGCACGTTACCCGGAGCGGCAGACCGGGTCGGGGAGGGCCGCGAGTCTGCCGGCGGCGCGAACTCCCCCGGCTTGACTCACAGGGTGGGCCTGCGTACGCTTGCCCGCTCACACGACAACGTCTTCAACCTCCTCGGAGGCCTGAATGTCTTCTTATCGGCAGGACGCTCTCGACTACCACAGCTCGGGGCGGCCCGGCAAGATCGCGGTGGTCCCGACCAAGCCCGCGCTCACCCAGCGCGACCTCTCGCTCGCCTACTCGCCCGGAGTGGCCGAACCGTGCCGTGAGATCGCGGAGCGACCCGAGGAGGCGTTCCGCTACACCGCGCGCGGCAACCTGGTGGCGGTGGTCTCCAACGGCACGGCCGTTCTCGGGCTCGGCAACCTGGGCGCGCTGGCGTCCAAGCCGGTGATGGAGGGGAAGGGCGTGCTTTTCAAGCGCTTCGCCGACATCGACGTGTTCGATCTGGAAGTGGACACGCGCGACCCCGACGAGGTGATCCGCTTCTGCGAATTGCTTGAGCCCACCGTGGGCGGCATCAACCTGGAGGACATCGCGGCGCCGGAGTGCTTCTACATCGAGGAAGAGCTGAAGAAGCGGCTCGATATTCCCGTCTTCCACGACGACCAGCACGGCACGGCGGTGATCTCCGGCGCGGCGCTGCTGAACGCGACTGGAGATCACCGGCAAGCGGCTCGAGGATCTGCAGGTGGTCTTCTCCGGTGCCGGCGCTTCCGCCATCGCCACTGCGGAGCACTACGTGCTCCTCGGCGTTCGGCGTGAGAACATCACCATGTGCGACAGCAAGGGAGTGATTCACTCCGGGCGCGACGATCTGGACGCGTACAAGGCCCGCTTCGCCAGGGAAACGGAGCTCCGCACGCTGCAGGAGGCGATGAAGGGTGCGGACGTGTTCGTGGGCCTTTCAGTGGCCGGCGCGGTCACCCGCGAGATGATCATGGGGATGGCCGAGCGACCGATCGTCTTCGCGCTGGCCAACCCGGACCCGGAGATCACACCCGAGGAGGTGCTGGCGGTGCGCCCCGATGCCATCACGGCCACCGGTCGCAGCGACTACCCCAACCAGATCAACAACGTCCTCGGCTTCCCCTTCATCTTCCGTGGTGCGCTGGACGTACGGGCGCGTGCCATCAACGACGAGATGAAGATGGCCGCCACCCGCGCGCTGGCGCGAGCTCGCGCGGCAGGACGTGCCCGAGGCAGTGGAACGCGCGTACGGCGACGAACGCTTCCGTTTCGGCGCCGACTACCTGATCCCCAAGCCCTTCGACCCGCGCATCATGCTCTGGGTGGCGCCGGCGGTGGCGCGCGCCGCGATCGAGACCGGCGTGGCGCGGCTGGAGATCGACTTCGAGACCTATGGCGAGCAGCTGGAGGGACGGCTGGGCCGCGGTCACGAAGTCATGCGTCAGATCCACAACAAGGCGCGCCGGGACCCGCGGCGATCGTCTTCCCGGAGGGTGAGAACGAGAAGATCATCCGGGCGGCGGCGCGCATCGTGGAGGAGAACGTGGCGCACCCGCGGCTGGTGGGAGACCCGGTGCGGGTTCGGGCGAATGCGGAGGAGCTCGGGGTCTCGCTGGAGGGGGTGGAGGTGGTGGACCCCACCAGCGATGCGGAACGGCTGGAGCGCTACGCGCAGGAGTTCCACCGCCTGCGCCGCCGCAAGGGAGTCACGCTGGCGAGAGGCGCGTTCGCGCGTGCGGCAGCCGATCTACTTCGGGTGCATGATGGTGCAGCAGGAGGAGGCGGACGGCCTGGTGGCGGGGCAGGACTGCTACTACCCGGAGACCATCCGCCCGGCCCTCGAAACGGTCGGGTCGCTCGGCAGCGCCCGGCGGGTGGCGGGCCTGTACATGATGGTGCTGGAGAATCGCCTGGTCTTCTTCGCCGATACCACCGTCAACATCCAGCCCGACGCGGAGACGCTCGCGCAGATCGCCGAGCTGTCCGCGGACTTCGTCCGCTGGCTCGGAATGGAACCGCGCGTGGCGATGCTCTCCTTCTCCAACTTCGGCTCGGCCCGCCATCCCGAGTCGGACAGGGTGCGACAGGCGGCCGAGCTCGTGAAGGCGCGCAATCCGAAGCTCGTGATCGACGGGGAGATGCAGGTGGAGACGGCGCGTGCTTCCCTCGCTGCGACAGGCGAACTACCCGTTCAGCGACGCTGCAGGGAGAGGCCAACGTCTTCATCTTCCCGGACCTGAACTCGGCCAACATCGCCTACAAGCTGCTGGCGCGGCTCGGCGGCGCGGAAGCGATCGGACCGGTGCTGCTGGGGATGGCGAGGCCGGTGCACGTGCTGCAGCGCGGCTCCTCGGCCGCCGACATCCTGAACCTGTGCTCCATCGCCGTTGTGGACGCGCAGGAGCGCGGCGAGCAGCGCGTCGTCAGCGGCTACGCTTGATCGGCGCGACCATCACCATCCGCTACCGGCGCGTTCCGGCGGACGAGCGCATCTTCCGGCAGCGCCTCGTCGCGGAAATCCCCGGGTGCGTGGTGACGCTGCTGGATGAGGCGCCCGTGGAACGACCCGTGATCGCCGGCGGCCACACGGTGCTGGAGCCGGGCGCCCCGGTGGTCTGGTTCACCTACCCGGGACTCTGGTACGACATCGGCCGCTTTCACCTCGCGGATGGCACCTTCACGGGCCTCTACGCCAACATCCTGACGCCGGTCCGCATGGAGGGGTTCGCCTGGGAGACCACCGACCTGCTCCTCGATGTCTGGCTACCCGTCGGCGGCGAGCCCGAGATCCTGGACGAGGACGAGTTCGCCGATGCGGTCACGGCCGGCCGGCTGGATGAAGAGACCGCTCACCGTGCGCGCGCCACGGCGGCTTCCCTCCTGGCCGACGCGCGAAGCGGCATCTGGCCGCCCCACCACGTGAGCCGGTGGACGCTGGACGCTGCGCGCGCCCGCCTGCGCCCTGCCGACCCGCCGGGCTGACGCCGATTCCGACGTGCGCGGTGCGAAAGGAAACGAAAGAGCGGAGACGGTGGCATCGCGCCACGGTCTCCGCTCACCGGTTTCCAGACGCCCCGTGCGGGACGTCCAGCCGCCTTCAGCCCTCCTGGTCGTCGACCACGTAGGCCGAAACCAGGCGCTTCAGGTCCATGTAGATGTGCCTGGTGACCCCGGGCTCCTCGCGGAGGAGGTCGATCAGGCGCTCGTAGGCGGCGAGCTGCTCCACCCGCACGACCACAGTCTCGGTGTGGAAGGTGCCTTCATCGGCGAAGACGAGGCGAACGCGCGCTGATGTGGGCTCTGCCATGTGGATCGCTGTTTCCGGAACCGGTGTGAATGCTCAGCCCGCCCGTGCGGCACGAAAGCCGGGGATGGAGAGCAGGAAGATCAGGGTGATGATGATCGCGGAGACCACGCACCACTGGCACCAGGCGTTGATCACCGCGGCTTCCAGATAGGTGAGCCAGGCGGAGAACGCCACGCCGATCGCCGAAAGGACGAACAGCGAAGTCGCCACCCAGCGGGCACGCACCAGCCGCGGCTGCACTCCCGCGATGGCGATGGCGAAGAGGGTGGCATAGGCGAAGATCCCCAGCATGGCGACCGGGATCCCCACATCCGAGATGGTGCGCGGCGGAAACCAGGCATAGGCTGAGGACTGCACCACCAGGCACCCGCCGATGCCACACTGGATCACGCCGAGCAGGCCGTAGTTGTACAGCGAGAGGTAGCCCGAAACGAAGAGCCCCACCAGCGCCAGCACGGCGATGGACATCCGGGAGATCGGCGGCGAAGCGCCGATCTCCTCGTGAACGCGCATCTCCGGCGGAGGCGCCGTGGTCACGCGCCGGGTGCGGCGGCGGCAGCAGCGGTGTCGCCCACGGCGGGCGCGCCCTGCGCCGGTGCGCCGGCGCCAGCATCGGCCTGCCCGGCCTCCTGCATCACCATCGCCTCCAGGTCCGAGTAGGCGGGGATGTGCGCAAGGCGGCGGCCGTTGACGAACAGCGTGGGGGTGCCCTGCACTCCGAGCGACTCGCCGAGGCGGAGGTTACGCGTGACCTCCTCGGCATAGCGATCCGAGCGGAGGCACGAGTCGAACTGCCCGCGGTCCAGCCCCAGTTCGGCGGCGATGTCCACGAAGTACCCGGTGGTCTCGCGCATGGCGCTCCAGCGGCTCTGCCGCGCGTAGAGCACGTCGTGGTAGTCCCAGAAACGCCCCTGCTCGTTGGCGCAGCGGCCGGCCCGTGATGCCAGGAAGGCGTGCGGATGGATGCTGGTGAGCGGGAAGTCGTAGTAGACGTACCGCACCAGCCCCTGATCCACCAGCCGCTCCTTGATCAGCGGGGCGACGAAGCTGGCGAAGCCGGCACAGCCGGGGCACTGGAAGTCGGCGAACTCGTAGATCACCACCGGCGCTTCCTCGCGCCCGATGCCGATTCCGGGTGTGCGGGCGAGCTCGGCCGGGTCGATGTCCACCGCGACCGGTGCGGTGGCCGCTTCACCCGACGAGAGCGTCTGGTAGGCGAGGATGCCGATGCCGATGATCGCCACCACGCCGATGATGGCATAGAACGGCGTGAGGGAGTTCGACCTGTTCGCTGCGGGTTTCGGTGCCACGGTCAACGTCCGGTTTGCGGGGTGCGTAAGCTCGCGTATCTTCGGTTCGGGGCCCAAGATTACCCCGATCCGCGCGCGCGAGCAAGAGCGGTCGGCCTGCTCCTTGCACCCCTGAGCCCCGGTTCGGTTCCACCCACATCATCGGGCATCGATGGCGGATATCCGTCTTGCAAGACCGAGAGGATCCAGGGTTTGGCTGTATACGGGAATCCTCGCGACCCTCGGCATCGCGCTCTGGGCGAGCGCCTTCCTCCTGGGCGACGCCACCGATCCTGCGGAACAGCCCCGCGTCGGGGCGGCGCTGGACATCGGCGAGCGCCCGGAAGTGCTCCCGGCGCAGGCCGTTCCGCTGCAGTCGCTGACACCCCTCGAGCAGCGCGATCTCGGGCGACTCGTGCACCTCACCGGAGTCGCGGAGAGCCGGGTAAGGGAGAATGCGGTCTGGGTACGAACCGCCGGCGGGCGTCGCCTGCTGGTGCGCTTCGAGCCGCCGCCGGAGCCCGAGGCGATCTCCGGTATCGGCCCGGGAAGCTCGCTCCAGCTCGACGGCTATCTCGCGAAGATCAGTCGAGCGGAGTTCGAGGTGTGGATGGACACTCTCGGCGTCCGCATCCCCCGACCTCCCGCCGCGGCACGTTTCGGGAGCCTTCCCGATCCCAACTTCGCACGGGTCGACTCGTTGTTCATCCGCAACTTCTACGTCTCGGTGCGCCCGGAAGCGCTGCGACGCGAAGCGGCGGAAGAGACGGCCTCCTGAGACGATGCACTTCTCACCCAACGAAATCGACCGGATCGAGCGCGCAATCGTCGAGGAGGCCCGGGTTCAGCTCTCCCGACGAGGCACCGAGTACGTGGTGCGGCCGCGGGAACTGCGCTCGGAAGGTGGCCGTGAGATCCTGGTCGCGACCACCAATGCCGGAGACGACCTGGAGTTCGCGCTCGACGAGCTGGAGTACCTGGACGTCATCTTCTGACTCCACCTACAGCGACAGTGCCGCGGCGTGCTTCTCGGCCGCGGCCCGCACGAATGAGTAGATCAACCGGCGGTCCGGATCCCGGCGATCGCCCGGCTGCTCCGCCTCTCCCCGCTCGGGGTGCCACTGCACTCCGAACACCCACGGATGCTCCACCGATTCGAGGGCCTCGATCACTCCATCCTCCGCCCAGGCGAGCGCCCGCAGCCCGGCGCCGAGCTGCTTCACCGCCTGGTGGTGAAACGAGTTGATCATCAGCTCGTCGGAACCAAAGATCTTCTCCAGGCGGGAGCCGGACGCGACCGTCGCAGGGTGCCAGCGGTGCCCGACCGGCGCTTCCTGCTCGTGCACGATCTCCCCGGGCCGCTGCGACGGCAGATCCTGGTACAGCGATCCGCCGAGAGCGACGTTCAGCAGCTGCATGCCACGACAGATCGCCAGCACGGGGATCTGCCGGCGCAGCGCGCACCCGAGCGCATGGAACTCCATCCGGTCCCGCAGCGGGTTCGTCTGTCCCAGCCGCGGGTGTGGCGCCTCGCCATAGTGTTCGGGAGCGACATCCTCCCCCCCGCTGAGGAGGAGACCATCGGCGAGCTCCATCAGGTTCTCTATGCTGGCCCGGGAGTGGGCAGGGGTGATCAGCAGGGAGGCGCCGCACGCTGTTTCCACGGCATCCACGTACGGGTGACCGAGCATAACCTGCGGAACGCGAAACTCCAGCCCCGGGTGGCTCGTGGTGGTGATTGCGATCAACGGCCGCATGAACGGGCTCCCATCTGGTGGTGAACCGTCCAGCGAGGCAGGAAGCGAGCCGTTACACGGAAATGAAGAAGCCCACCCCTGCAGAGGGGTGGGGTGGGCAGATCCAGCTGGCGGACTCTGAATCAGCCGAGCGCCACAGGTTTCCGGGACTCCCTCTGGCGCGCCACCTGTGCGTCGATCCTGGAAAGGAGCTCGGTGAGCCGGAACGGCTTGATCAGGACGTCCACCGCGCCGGTCTCCAGCGCGGTCTCGGCGAGGCTCTCATCCGTGCCGGCGGTGATCAGAATCACCGGGATGTCCGAAAGGCGGCTGTCCTCCTTGACGGTGCGCAGGACCTCCAGACCGCTGAGGCCGGGCATCATGACGTCCAGAAGGAGGAGATCGGGGCGGCGCGGCTGGGTACGCAGCAGCTGCAGCATGGCCTCGCCATCTGCGGCTGTCGATACGGCATAGCCGTGGGATGTGAGCGCGCGCCCCAGCCCCTGCAGCAGGATCGGGTTGTCTTCAGCAACGAAGATCGTCGCACTCTGGCTCATGCTTCGGATCACGGCGGGCTCCGGAATGGCAACCACGAAATCCCGGGGGGACTCGTGGGGCCTGGAAAGGTCGATTGACGGGCGCCTCGATTCCGCGACGGTCGAGCGGGTGGGTACGTCGCGCAGCACAGAACCTGGCAAATTCGGCGCCAGACCCCCCCGATTCCGGGATCGCCTGTTCCCTCTTGGAAAAACGTCGATCCGGCGTATGACGCAGCTGTGGCATTTGCGACCCACTTGCGGCGGGGGTGTACCACGCGCTCCCCAGTCGGCGGACTGGCGGGGGTCGCAGGTGGCGCGATCCTCGCACCTGCAGGCCGCGACACGCCGCCGGGGCGAACACCCGCGGTCCGATCCGGGTAGATGCCCCCATGATTCGACTCTCTGCCATCCTCATCCTGCTGGTTCTCTTCCTTCCCGGGTGCACACCGGCCACGGAGAGCGGTGAGCAGCGCGTGGAGCGTGAGCTCCTCGCGCTGGACCGGCGGGGCCACCTCGCGCAACTGATCGTCACCGGGACGGGATCGCCCTGGATGATTGCGGGTGAAATCCCGGCGGGAGGCGCGATGTTCGACGGAAGGCCTGTGATCTCGGTGCCGGTTCCGCCCGGAGCGGAAACTCCGATCGCGCCGCTGCTGGTCGGGGAGCTTGCGCCTGGAGAGGGACCCGGTGGACTCGCCACCCTGCTGGCCACCACGCCTCCGGACCGCCTGCGCGCGGTGGGGCGTCGCATGGGCGAGGACGCTGTCGCGACGGGTATCCGGATGGGCATCGTCCGCATTCCGATGAGCGAGGTGGCGCGGCTGAGCGGGGGCCGCGGTGAACCGGCAGAGGAGCGGGTCGAGCGGCTCCTGCGGGGGGTATCCGAAAGCGGATTGCTGCTCGCCGTCGAGGTCTTCGGCACCTCCGCGGAGGGGGAGCGGGTCCGCGGGTGGGACATGGCTCGCGTGCAGGCCGTGGAGTCAGGCCTCCCGCGCGCCGCAGCCGGCGTCGGTGCCGCCACGATGATCCCCGCCGGGGTGCGCGTCCCCGCCCTGACCGGCGACACCGTACCGCTGCCGTTATCCCGGGTCACCGCGAGCATGCTCCGCCGCGATCATGCCTGGGATGGAGTGGTGGCGGCGGACCTCTCCCCGCCCGCGCTGAACCTGCTGGGCACCAGCCAGGAGGAGGCGGCCGTCGCGGCTCTGGCAGCCGGCGCCGACCTGCTTCTCGCGCCCGCGGACCCCGGCGCGGTGCTGGACGCACTGGTGACCGCCGTCGAGCAGGGCCGGCTCGGGGAGCAGCGCGTGACGGAGGCGGTGCGGCGGGTCCTCGGCATGCGGCTGCGTGCGGAAGGAATCGGCGCGCGCGGCGGCGACGGTGTGGCACCGCCGGGCGCGGCGGTGCGAGCAGCCCGTTCTCCCACGACCCCTCCACCTGGCGACTCCCCGCAGGACACGGTCGCGGCGGCCGCTCCCCTGTCGGGGGCGGCGGCGACCGGGGTGGATCCGGGGCGGCTGGCCCGGGCCGACGCCGCCATCAACCGCGCGCTCGAGCAGGGGCTCTTCACCGGCGCCGCTCTGGCCGTCGCGCGCGGCGGTGGCGTCGCGCACCTGCGCGGCTTCGGTGTGCAGGCGGACGGAGCACCGGTGGACCCCGGAACGACGCTGTTCGACCTCGCCTCGCTCACCAAGGTGGTCGCCACCACCACGGCCGTCGCGATGCTCGTGGAGGAGGGTCGCCTGCGGCTGGACGACCGGGTGCAGCAGCACGTCCCCGCATTCGAAGGCGACGGCAAGGAGCTGGTAACCGTACGTCACCTCCTCGCCCACACCTCGGGAATGGCGCCAGGCCTCTGGCTCTACGGGAGCGCCCGCTCTCCCGAGATGGCGATGGGGCAGGCGCTCCGGCAGCGGCTTCGACGCCCGGCGGGCGAGCAGGCCGAGTACAGCGACCTGGGGATGATCCTCCTCGCGCGCGTCGCCGAGGTCGCGGCCGGCGAACCTCTCGACCGCTTCCTCGCGCGCCGTGTGTTCCTCCCTCTGGGGATGGAGCGAACCATGTTCGTCCCGCCCGCGGCGATACGCGACGCAGTGATCCCCACTGCCGTCCGCAACGAGCGCGGCTTCGTGCTCCAGGGCGTGGTGCACGACGCCAATGCATTTCGGCTCGGGGGCGTCGCCGGCCATGCCGGTCTCTTCTCCACGGCGGAGGACGTGCTCCGGTTCGGGCGGATGATGCTCGCTGCGGGATCGCTGGACGGGGTTCGGGTGCTGCAGGGCGAGACGGTATCCTCCTTCACGCGCCGCCAGCCGCGCGCCGGCAGCCGCGCGCTGGGGTGGGACACTCCCGCCGACCGAAGCTCCGCCGGGCGCTTCATCTCAGCCCGGGCGTACGGCCACACGGGGTACACGGGCACCTCCATCTGGATCGATCCACAGCTGGAGCTCGTTGTGGTGTTGCTGACCAACCGTACGTACGACGCGGGAACTCCCGCGGCGATGCTCGCGCTGCGGCAGGCGGTGCACGAGGCGGTCGCCACGGCCGTGGACGACCGGCCGGTGCCGCGGCGGCCGGGGTCGCGGTAGGCAGCGGGCAGCGGGGGCTCACACACCGGGCACGCGGTCGTCCGGCCACACAGCGAGTTGCCGTACGGCTGCGCACCCGAACGGCTCGGCGGATCCTCAGCGAAAAAGGAGGGGGTGGCTGGCACCTGGCCCGCCACCCCCTCCGTTCTCATCCGCCAGCGGTTTACTCCGCGTCGCCGGCTTCCTCGGCTTCACCTCCGACGATTTCCAGCCCGACCGACCTCGTGACGATCGGCTGGCCGTCGGCGTCCAGTTCCTCCTCGCGGACCACCTTGGCCACATCCATCACCACGTCCTTCGGGTCCAGATTGATCAGCCGCACGCCCTGCGTGTTGCGCCCGATCACGCGGATGCCGTCCACCGACTGGCGGTTCACCACACCGTTGCGGGTGATCACCATCAGCTCGTCCCCGGGCAGCACCTGCTTGATCGCAACGACCTTGCCGGCCTTGTCGGAGGTGCGGACGTTGATCACGCCCTTGCCGCCGCGCCGCTGCAGACGGTACGCGTCGATGTCCGTGCGCTTGCCCATCCCCTTTTCGGTCACCACCAGCAGCGTGGTACCCGGCTTCACCACCACCATCCCGATCACGAAGTCGCTCGTCCATCAGCGAGATCCCCCGCACGCCGGTCGTGGCGCGACCCATCTCCCGCACGTCGGCGTCTCTCGAAGCGGATCGCCATGCCGTCGCGCGTCGCCAGCATCACCTCGCACCGACCGTCGGTGAGCTGAACGTCGATCAGCTCGTCGCCCTCCAGGATGTTGATCGCGTTGATCCCCGTCACCCGCGGATTGCCGTAGGCGGAGAGGACCGTCTTCTTGACCACGCCGTTGCGCGTAGCGAAGATCAGCTAGCGGTCGCTCGCGAACTTGCGCACCGGCACCAGTGAGGCGATGCGGTCGTCGGGTCGGATGTTGATCAGGTTCACGATCGGCTTCCCGCGGCTGCTGCGCGAGCCGCCTCCGGGATCTCGTGCACCTTGAGCCAGTAGCACTGGCCCTGCGCGCGTGAAGAACATCAGGTAGTCGTGGGTGCTGGCGACGAAGAGGTGCTCGACCCAGTCCTCCTCCTTCGTCCCCATCCCGACCACCCCGCGCCCACCGCGCGCCTGCATGCGGTAGGTGTCCACGGGGATGCGCTTGATGTAACCGGAGTGGGAGACGGTGATCACCATCTCCTCGTCGGCGATCAGGTCCTCGATGGAGAGCGTACCCGTGTCGCCCATGATCTCGGTGCGCCGGTCGTCGCCGTACTTGTCGGCGACCTCCATCAGCTCGTCCTTGATGATCTGGAAGCGGCGCTCCTCGCTGCCGAGGATGTCGCGCAGCTCGGCGATGGTGGCCCGCACCTCGGCGAGCTCCGCCTCCAGCTGCTCGATCTCCAGACCGGTGAGCTTCGCCAGACGCATGTTGAGGATCGCGTCCGTCTGCCGCTCGGAGAGCCGCGAACCGGTCGCGCAGCCGCTCGCCCGCCTCGCTCCGTAGTCGTCGGAGCCGCGGATGATGGCGATCACCTCGTCGATGTTGTCGACGGCGATCTTGAGGCCCTCGAGGATGTGCTCGCGCTCGAGCGCCTTCGCGCAGCTCGAACTCGGTGCGGCGCACCACCACGTCGTGCCGGTGCTCCACGAAGTGGCGGAGCATCTCCTTCAGGTTCAGCACCTTCGGCACGCCACCCACCAGCGCGAGCATGATCACTCCGAAGGTGCTCTGCATCTGGGTGTGCTTGTACAGCTGGTTCAGCACGATGTATGGGATCGCGTCGCGCTTCAGGTCGACCACGATGCGCATGCCGTCCCGATCCGACTCGTCGCGCAGGTCCGAGATCCCCTCGATCTTCTTGTCGCGCGCCAGCTCGGCGATCTGCTCGATCAGGCGCGACTTGTTGACCATGAACGGGATCTCGGTGACGACGATCCGCTCACCCTTGCCGCCGTCGCGCTCCTCGATCTCCGCCCGCGCGCGCATCACCACGCGGCCGCGACCCGTCGCGTACGCCTCGCCGGATCCCGTCGCTGCCCGTAGATGAAGCCGCCGGTCGGGAAGTCCGGACCGCGCACGAAGGCGCGTGAGGTCCTCGATCGTCGCACTCCGGATTGTCGATCAGATGCACGCAGGCGTCCACCACCTCGCGCAGGTTGTGCGGCGGGATGTTGGTTGCCATCCCCACCGCGATCCCGCTGCTCCCGTTGACCAGCAGGTTCGGAAGGCGGCGACGGGAGCACCGTCGGCTCCATCAGCCGATCGTCGAAGTTGGGCGCGAAGTCGCACCGTCTCCTTGTCGATGTCCGCCAGCATCTCGGTGGCGATCGGGGCCAGCCGCGCCTCGGTGTAGCGGTACGCCGCCGCGCTGTCGCCGTCGATCGAGCCGAAGTTCCCCTGCCCCGCCGACCAGCGGGTAGCGCAGCGAGAAGTCCTGGACCATGCGGACCATCGCGTCGTACACCGCCGAGTCGCCGTGCGGGTGGTACTTGCCCAGCACGTCGCCCACCACCGTCGCGCTCTTCTTGAACGGGCGGTTGGGCGCGAGCCCCGTCTCGTGCATCGAGAAGAGGATGCGCCGGTGCACCGGCTTCAGCCCGTCGCGCACGTCGGGGAGGGCGCGCTGCACGATCACGCTCATCGAGTAGTCGATGAACGACTCGCGCATCTCGTCCTCGATCAGGCGCGGCAGGACCTTCGACTCGAACGGGATGAGTTCGTCGCTCATGAAAATCAGTTCTGAAACCCGGGGTTCAGCCGCTCCCGACGACCGCGGAAGCCGACTTCATCTGTACCCCTGGATGGCGGATGGGTGCCTCTTGGGCAGGTGCCGTGGAACCGCGGGAAGATACGCCCGAAACCACGCTTCCGCCAGATGCGGAGAGGGCGTGGAACACCGGGTAGAATTGAGTTGTTGACTACGAATTACGAATCACGAATCACGAGTTGCCCGGCGAGCCCGGCAAGGTGGAACGATGTCGCTCCGGCCCCCGGGCCCGGGAAATCCATGAAGTGGGTATCCCCTTCCGTCCAGCAGCAGCCCCCCGTCGATCACGAACCTGGGCCGACACCGCTGAACGACCATCCGCAGATTCCGCAGATTTCGCAGATCGGCTCGATGAAATCCGCGGAATCTGCGTAATCTGCGGATCCCCCTCCCGCTGGATCTCTCCTCTCACTGTCGAAACGGGGGCGACTCCAGTATTTCCATCCGGGACCTACCTGCCGGCTGCTCCTCGAAGCCCGAACTCCACCACCGCCCTCGGAGCAACTGGAAGGAAGTGGATACCCACTATCCATGATTCGGAATCCGTAATCCGCAATCGTTCGCCCTACGGTCGGGGGTATGCCCGCTCCATCGAGGCGGGGTCCATGTACCGATCGCGGAGTTCCGTCTGGCGGCTCACCAGCGGGATCTCGCGGCCGCGGATGAAGACATGCCGCACGGGGGTGAGGATCTCCAGCGGATCGCCGCCCCACACCACCACGTTGGCCACGCTGCCGGCCACGAGGGTGCCGCGATCCTGCAGCCCCCAGAGCTGTGCCGGGTAGCTGGTGATGGCCCGGAGCGCCTCGTCGTGCGGCAGCCCGTAGGCGACGGCGTTCCCCGCCTCCTGTCGGATGTTGCGGGCGTTGTGGGTATCGCCGCTGGTGAGGATCACCTGCACGCCGGCCTGCCGGAGCAGCGCGGCATTTTCGTAGCGGGCGCCGAGCCGCTCGAAGCTGTCCGGCAGGTTCTCCAGCACCCGCACCACCACGGGCACGTTGGCCCGGGCGATCTCCTCGGCGACCATCCACCCCTCCGTGGCGCCGGCGAGGATCAGCCGGAGGTTGTACTCCCCGGCGATGCGGATGGCGGTGCTGATGTCGCTGGCGCGGTGCGCCTCGATCACCATCGGGATCTCGCGGCGGAGCACCGGCTGCAGCGCCTCGAGGTCGAGGCGGCTGGCGGCGAACTCCCGCGTGGCGCCGCGCTCGAAGCTGCTGCGATCCCGCGCGTAGGCACGCGCGTCCTCCAGCACCTCGCGGAGGCGCATGGTGGTGGCGCCGCGCGCGCCCCCGGTCACGCCGCTCACCGATTCACCCAGCCGGGCGAACATCGCCACGGGATTCCGGACCGTCATCTCCTCCATGGTGCGACCGTCGAGGTCGATCACTACACCCTGCCCGGAGATGAGCCCGCCGCTCGGGCGGGTGACGGCGGTAGTCACTCCGGCGATCCGCGTGACGGGGATCACCACCGACTGCGGGTTCAGCCCGTCGATCGGGTTGAAGCCCGCCCGGATCTGAGAGCGGACCTCGTTGGGGATGGCGGCCAGCTGGAAGTCGACAGAGCCAGCGACGGCGCCGACCTCCACCAGCCCGATCCCCGTGGACGACTCGATCAGCCCCGGGGTGACCTGCTGCCCGCTGGCGTCGATGCGCCGGGCATCCGCGGGGATGCCGACGTTCTGGCCCACGGCCACGATGCGTCCGTCACGGATCAGCACCGTGCCGTTGGGAATCGCCGGGCCCATCATCGTGTGGACGGTGCCGCCCACGATGGCGATGGTGCCCTGCGCCGCGACGGGCGCCGCGACGGGCGCCGCGGCCAACGCCGCCAGCGTCGCGGCGAGAAGAAGTCTGTGCGTCATCAGCGGGTCCTCCCCGGGAAGATGCCGAGCTCGAAATCCGTCACGGGGTTCCGGGAGGGATCGTTGCGATCGTACAGGAGCGCACCGTCGAGGAACACCTGCTCGGCGCGCGAATAAACGCTGAAAGGGTGGGCGGACCAGATCACGACGTCGGCATTCTTCCCCGCCTCCAGGGTACCGACCCGGTCCTGGAGCCCGATGGTCCAGGCGGCGTTGGCGGTGATCCAGCGCAGCGCCTCATCGTCGGAGATCTCGATGCCGGCTTCGCGGCCGGCGGCCAGCGCCTTGGCGGCCTCCTGGTTCAGCCGCTGAATCCCCATCGCATCGTCGGAGTGAATCACCACGCGCGCGCCGGCGCGGTGGGTCAGCGCGGCGTTGGCGTTGGTGGCGTCCAGCGCCTCCATCTTGAAGCCCCACCAGTCGGCCCAGATGGAAGCGGAGACCTCACCCTCGGCAAGCAGGTCCGCCACCTTGTACGCTTCCACGGCGTGGTGGAAGGATCGCGGACGAATGTTGAACTCACGGAACACGTCCATCTGCAGCGCGATCTCATCTGCGCGATAGCAGTGGTTCTGGATCAGGATGTCACCCCGCAGAACGCCGGCGAGCGTCTCCAGCTGGAGGTCACGAGTGGGAGCATCACCGGAACGCCCTCCGTTCTCGTAGCGGTCCCACCGGCGGCGGTAGTCCTCGGCACGGATGAAGGCGGCTCGGTAGCCGGCGACGTTCCCCATCCGCGTCATCGGGGCGCGGCGCTGTCCACCGTAGACCCGCTTGGGGTTCTCTCCGCACGCCATCTTCATCCCGTGTGGCGCGCCGGGGAACTTCATCTCCTGCACCGTGCGCGCTGGAACGTTCTTCACGGTCACGCTGCGGCCGCCGATCAGGTTCGCCGAGCCGGGAAGCACGTGCAGCGTGGTGACGCCACCCGCGAGAGCCCGCGTGAAGCCGGGGTCCTGCGGCCATATGGAGTGCTCCGCCCACACCTCGGCGGTCACCGGGTTGGTCATCTCGTTGCCGTCGGAGTGGGCATCCACTCCGGGGCTCGGGTACACGCCCAGGTGGGAGTGCGTGTCGATCAGCCCCGGGGTGACGAAGCGGCCGGTGGCGTCGATCACCCGCACCCCCGCGGGCGTGTTCACCTGCACGCCCACCTCGGCGATGCGGCCATTGACGAGCAGTACCTGACCGTTGGGGATCACCTGCCCCGCCGCCGTCATCACGGTGCCGCCGCGGATCAGCGTCGGCTGCGACGGGAATGGTCGATAGGTGGAGGCGAATGGTTCCGCCGCGGCCGCCGCGGCGGTACCGGGCGCGCTCGCCACCGGCGATGCCCGTCCTGCCGCGCAACCGGCGACCGCCAACAGCGTCAACGCGCAAAGCGCACGCTTCATGTGCAGGCTCCTTTAGGTGTTCGCTTCTGATTCGAGGAAGATGGCAACGTACGGAATGGGTCGAACGATCGTCAAGCCGGGAGGCCGGGCCGCGCACCGCGGGCTGCGGGCGCCCGGAAGCGCGGTGCGGCCGTCATCGCCGCTGTCCCCCGATCCGGACACCACTGGCACCACAGGCGGACGTTCCGCACCCGCGCGCCGGCGCAGAAACCCAGCAACTGCAAGTACTTAAGAATGGCACCAGCATTGCTTGATGAGCGGCACCCACTTGGAACTTACAATTGCGAGGTCGAACTCATGCTGAGCAACCCCATCACCCGACTCTTCCTGATCTCCGCCGTCGCGGGCACCATGATGGCCGCCCCGGCACTGGCTCAGGGGAAGGGAAACGCCGATCGCCGTGGCGCGGACCGCCCGGAGTTGATTCGCCGTGGCGATAATCACGATCAGCAGCGGCGCGGAACCAGCGCGCAGAACGCTCCGCCGTTCTGTCGCAGTGGAGCAGGGCACCCGGTGCACGGCCGGCGCTGGTGCGAGGAGCGCGGGTGGGGAGTGTACAACCAGGGTCGCCACGACTCCCGCGTCTCTGATCGGGATCGGCGGGACGACCGGAACCGCCGCGGGGCCAACAATTTCGAGACGGCGCACGCGGAGTTTCACCGCCAGCACGATCGTCAGTGCCGCGCCATGGCTGCCGAGCGTCCGCTCGACCTGCAGCACCAGGTGCGGGTGAGAAACGAGTGCAGGATCCGCCACGAGGACTGGCACCGCCGTATGGGGCGGTCTCACTGAGGCGCAATCTGAAAGCGCGATCATAGCAGAGCTCCGCCCGGCGCGTCCGGGCGGAGCTCTGTCGTTTCAGGCCATCCGATGCCGGCGGAAAATGCCCGGCAGGCGGCAGCACGCCGTATCCGTCATCCAGAGCCCGCAGCACTGGGGCGGACTCCAGCACACACCCGGCGCGGGCGTGGGATCCGGATGCCGGCTTTCGACCTCGGTATCCGGATCCCATACTCGCTCCGCTCGCCCCGGACGACAGAAGTGTGTGGAACGCCTCTCGCTACACGGGCGCCCCTTCAGACCCCCGCTCCTGCGACGCTCAGCATCGGCACGAGATACCTTCCGGTGAGACTGTCCGGATGCTCCGCCACGACCTCGGGCGTCCCCATCACCACCACCCTGCCACCGTCCGGCCCCGCGCCGGGGCCGAGATCCACCACCCAGTCCGCGGTCTTGATCACATCCAGGTTGTGCTCGATCAGGAGCACGGTGTGTCCGGCATTTACCAGGTCGCCCAGCACGTGGAGCAGCTTGCGGACGTCGTGGAGGTGGAGGCCGGTGGTGGGCTCGTCCAGGATATAGAGCTTGTTGCCGGAGCGGCGTGCGCCGAGAGCCAGCTCACGTGCGATCTTGATGCGCTGCGCCTCGCCGCCCGACAGCGTGGGCGCCGGCTGCCCCAGCCGCAGGTACCCGAGGCCCACCTGCTGCAGGTGCCAGAGCGCCTCACCCAGGCGATCCTCGTGCAGGAAGAAGCGGATCGCCTCGTCCACGGTGAGCTCCAGCACGTCCGCGATGCTGCGGCCGCGGTAGGTAACCTCCAGAACCTCGGGCCGAAAGCGCCGTCCGCCGCAGTGCTCGCAAGGCACGAAAACGTCGGCCATGAAGACCATCTCCACCTGCACCTGACCCTCTCCCTTGCACCCCTCGCAGCGGCCGCCCTGCACATTGAAGGAGAAGTAGCCCGCCGTGTAGCCGCGCTTCTTCGACTCGGCGAGCCCCGCGAAGATTCGGCGCACCTCGTCGTACGCCTTGATGTAGGTCACGGGGTTGGAGCGCGGCGAGCGGCCGATCGGCGATTGATCCACCAGCACCACCTCGCGCAGTCGCCCGGCGCCCGAGAGACTCTCGAAGGCGCCCACCGTCTCCCCCAGGTGGCGCTTGGCGGTGGTGTCACCCCCGGAAAGCTCCCGCTCCAGCGCCCGGAAGAGGACGTCGTGGACCAGCGTGGACTTCCCCGATCCCGAGACGCCCGTCACCACCGTGAGCGCTCTCAGCGGGATTTCCACGTCCACGCCACGCAGGTTGTGTTCGGTCGCACCGGTGATGGAGAGCCGCGGTCCGTCGGTGGCGCGGCGGCGGTCCGGAAGCGGGATGCGCTCCTCGCCCGAGAGGTAGCGGCCCGTCAGCGTACCCGCCACCTGGATCTCCTCCAGCGTGCCCTGGAAAACGATCTCCCCGCCCCGCTCGCCGCTCCCCGGCCCGAGCTCCACCAGGTGATCGGCGACGCGCATGGCGTCCGGATCGTGCTCCACCACGAGGACGGTGTTCCCCGTCTCGCGCAGGCGAAGGAGCAGGCGCAGGAGACGCTCGTTGTCCGACGGGTGCAGCCCGATGGTCGGCTCGTCGAGCACGTACAGGGTGTCCATCAGGCTGCTGCCGAGCGCATTGGAGAGGGAGATCCGCTGCGCCTCCCCGCCGGAGAGGGTGCGCATCTGGCGGTCCAGCGTCAGGTATGCCAGCCCCACGTCGCAGAGGAAACCGACCCTGGCCACCAGTTCGCGCACGATGGACTCCGCGATCTGCCGCTCCATCTCGGTCAGCGGAGATCCCGCCCCCTCCGCACCATCTCCGCGGAGCGACTCCACCCACTCCTGCAGCGCCCGGATCGGGAGGCGCGACACCTGGTCGATGGAGCACCCCGCCACCCGGATCCAGAGCGCCTCCCGCCGCAGCTTGGAACCCCTGCAGGTGGGGCAGTCCTGCGCGCTCTGATACTGCCGCAGGAAGACCCGGATGTACTGCTTGTAGCGCTTCTCCTCCAGCGCCGTCAGGAAGGGGAGCACGCCCTGGAACCCCCTGCCCCCGTGCAGCACGGTGCGCTGGAACTCGGCGGGGAGCATCGCCCATGGCTCGTCCAAGGAGACGCCCTCGCGCCGGGCGAGCTCCGCCAGCTTCTGGCGCCGCGACTCGTACCGGGGTTTGTCCCACGGATCCACGGCCCCCTCCGCGAGCGAGCGCCCGCCGTTGGGGACGATCAGCGCAGGATCGTAACGCAGTACCGCCCCGAACCCGGTGCACTCCGGGCACGATCCGTACGGATTGTTGAAGGAGAAGAGCTGCGGCGACGGGGTGGCGAACACGATGTCCGGGTGCTCCGGGCACCGGAAGCGCTCGGAAAAACGCATCTTCGGGTGATCCAAGGGCACAACCACCGCCTCCCCCTCACCCTCGGCGAAGGCGGTGTGCAGAGAATCCGCGAGGCGCTGCCGCTCGCCCGCATCCGCACGAAGGCGATCCACCACCACGAGGAGCTCCGCGGCTCCGGTGAGATCGAGCCCGGCCGGAAGGTCGTCCAGGTGGAGCTCCTCGCCATCGGCAAGCACCCGCACGAACCCGAGCGCGCGCAGGTTCTCCACCACCAGCGCATGGGTGAGACGGGCGGAGCGTGGGAGGGGGAAACAGATCATCACCCGGGTTCGCTCGGGCAGCCCGAGAACCGCGTCGGTGGCACTCTGTACGCTGTCCGGCCGCACCTCGCGGCCGCACGCCCCCCCGTCGGGCCCGGGGCAGAAGGTGCGACCCACACGCCCCCACAGGAGGCGCAGGTAATCGTACACCTCGGTGGCCGTTCCCACCGTGGAACGGCTCGTCTTGGTGGGGTTCCGCTGCTCGATCGCGACCGCGGGAGAGAGGCCCTCCACCCGGTCCACGTCGGGCTTCTCCATCCGCTCCAGGAACTGCTTGGCGTAGGTGGAGAGCGACTCCACGTAGCGCCGCTGCCCCTCCGCGTAGATCGTGTCGAAGGCGAGCGACGACTTGCCGGATCCGGATGGCCCGGTGAACACGACGAAGGCGCGCCGCGGGATCTCCAGATCCAGGTTCTTCAGGTTGTGCTGCCGCGCACCGCGGACGACGATCTTCTCTTTCATCCCTCTGCCTGTCGGTCTCGCCGCATACGTCTCCGCCAGGAGCGGAGCCGTGCCTCCTTCTCCGAAAATATACCGAAACGGACACGTCATTCCTACCCCCCCGCCCGGCCTGTCCGGACCGGGCCGGGAGGTCTACTTTCCGGGGCATGTCGATGCTCGAACGGGTCTATTCGGCCGGGATGCTGTCGTTGCAGGCCGCGTTCCCTCTGCTTGCGCGCGGCGAGGGCAAGCTCGCGCGTGGCGTCCGGGGGCGGGCGGGTGTGCTGGAGCGGCTGTGCGCCTGGGCGGAGCGGGAGCGCGACCCGTCGCGACCACTGATCTGGTTCCACGCGCCGAGCGTGGGGGAGGGGCTGCAGGCGGTGGCCGTGCTGGAGGAGGTGCGGCGGCGGCGGCCGGACGTGCAGGTGGCGTACACCTTCTTCTCGCCGTCGGCGGAGGGGCTCGCCCGGCGGGTGCCGGCGGACGTCGCCGACTACCTCCCACTGGACACGCCGGGGGCGGTCGCCGCGGCGCTGGAGATCCTGCGGCCCGCCGTCATCGCCTTTTCCAAGACGGACGTGTGGCCGAACCTCACCCGGGAGGCGGCGCAGCGCGGGGTCCGGCAGGTGATGATCAGCGGAACACTTCCGGCGGGTTCGTCGCGTCTGCGTGGGCCGGCGCGGCGACTTCTCCTCCCCTCCTACCGACGGCTGGACCGTGTGGCCGCGATCTCGGCGGCGGACGCGGAGCGTTTCGGTGCGCTCGGCGTGGCGCCGGAGCGCCGCTCGGTGATGGGAGATGCGCACTTCGACCGCGTGCTGGCGCGGGTGGCGGCGGTGGACCGCGGCTCTCCGCTGCTCCGGTCGCTGGAGGTTCAGGGTCCGGTTCTGGTCGCGGGCTCCACCTGGGGCGCGGACGAGGAGCGGCTGGTGCCGGCTCTGGCACACCTGCGTGTCGAGCGGCCGGAGCTGCGTGCCGTGCTCGTACCTCACGAGCCCTCTGAGCGACACCTCGCGCAAACTGAAAGCCGCCTGGAACGTGCCGGTCTGCGGAGCGTTCGGCTCGAGCGGCTGAACGGTCGATGGGCGGGAGATCGGGTCCTGCTGGTGGACCGCGTGGGGATCCTCGGTGACCTGTACGCGCTGGCGGAACTGGCGTACGTGGGCGGCGGTTTCGGGAGCGCCGGGCTGCATTCGGTGCTGGAGCCGGCGGCCTTCGGCATCCCTGTGATTTTCGGGCCGCGTCACGCCAACGCACGCGAGGCCGGAGAGCTGGTGGGACGCGGCGGCGCGTTCGAGGTACCCGACACCGAGTCGCTGCACCGGACGCTGTCGCGCCTGCTCAGGACAGCGGATGAGCGGCGCGTGGCTGGCGATGAGAACCGCCGCTTCGTGGAGGGCGGCCGGGGTGCCGCGGCGCGCGGTGCCGACCTCGTCCTGGAGATGATGGATAGCGCTGGCTGAGCCTTTTCCCCGGCGCCTCGCGATCCGATCCTGTAAGCCTGACGGGGCGAAGGGCCAGCCCCGGGGTCTGTCGAACGATTCCTCCGAGATGACGGGCAGCTCAGCTCCCGGTCAGGCGGGGAGCGTCCGGTCCTCGTCGCCGGGGGGCGGCGTCTCCACCACCGTCGCTTCGGTTGGCTCACGGCGACGCGGTGGCAGCCCCATGATCTCCCGCAGTTCCGACTCGTCCACTACCTCGCGCTCGAGGAGCCGCTGCGCGAGCGTCTCGAGGATGTCGCCGTCGGCGGTGAGCAGGCCCCGCACTCGCTCGTACGTGCCGTCCACGATGCCGCGCACCTCCTGGTCGATCTGCCGCGCCGTGTCCTCGGAGTAGTTGCGCGCGTCTCCGCCACCGCCCTCCGCGTTGCCGAGGAACTGCGCCCGGCGCGGACCGGAGTAGTTGATCGGACCCAGCTCACGCGACATGCCGTACTCCATGACCATGCGGCGTGCGAGATCCGTGACGCGCTCCAGGTCGTTGCCCGCGCCGGTCGATATCTCGTTGAAGACGATCTCCTCGGCGACGCGCCCGCCGAGCAGCACGGCGATGCGGTCCATCAGCTCCTGCTTGGTGAGCAGGTAACGATCCTCGGTAGGGAGCTGTTGGGTGTAACCCAGCGCCGCCACTCCGCGCGGGATGATGGAGATCTTGTGGACCGGGTCGGCGGTGGGCACGCGCTCGGCCACGATGGCGTGGCCCGCCTCGTGGTAGGCGACGATGGTGCGCTCCTTCTCGTTGATCAGCCGGTTCTTCTTCTCGAGCCCTGCGATGATGCGGTCCACCGCGTCGTCGATCTCGCGCATCCCCACGGCGGTCTTGTCCCGGCGGGCGGCGAGCAGCGCCGCCTCGTTGAGCAGGTTGGCCAGGTCAGCGCCGACGAAGCCGGGGGTGCGCCGCGCAACCGCCTTCAGGTCCACACCGGACTCCATGGTGATCCCTTCGGCGTGGATCTTCAGGATCTCGTAGCGCCCCGCGACGTCCGGGCGGTCCACCAGGATCTGTCGGTCGAAGCGACCGGGACGCAGAAGCGCCGAGTCGAGGATCTCCGGCCGGTTGGTGGCGGCCATGATGATGACCCCCATGCGGGGGTCGAAGCCGTCCATCTCCACCAGGAGCTGGTTCAGCGTCTGCTCGCGCTCGTCGTTGCCCCCCATCATGCCGCCGGCGCCCCGCGCCTTGCCGAGCGCATCGAGCTCATCGATGAAGATGATGCACGGCGCCTGGGCCTTGGCCTGAGCGAAGAGGTCGCGCACACGTGCCGCGCCCACACCCACGAACATCTCGACGAACTCGGCGCCGGACATCTGGAAGAAGGTCACCCCCGCCTCCCCCGCGACCGCGCGCGCGAGCAGCGTCTTACCCGTTCCCGGCGGGCCCACGAGGAGCACCCCCTTGGGGATCTTGGCACCCAGCTTGGAGAATTTCTCGGGTGTCCTCAGGAAATCGACGATCTCCACCGTCTCCTGCTTTGCCTCGTCGGCGCCGGCCACGTCCACGAAGCGGACGCCGGTGCCTTCCTCGCCCACGATCCGCGCCCTGCTCTTCCCCACCGTCAGAACGCCCTGGGTCGGGTTCATCCGGCGCAGGATCCAGAGCCAGAAGAGGAGGATGATCCCGAGCGGGATCAGCCATCCGAGCGCCTGCGTGAACCAGCCCTGCATGGTGCCCGTGACTTCCACGCCGCGCTCCTCCAGAAGAGGGAGCAGCGTCTCGTCCTCCACGCGCACCGCCGTCCATCGCTCCACGCCCGACGCCTCCCGGATGGAGTCCGTCGGCACCGCCTCCACCATCTGCGGGCTCAGCCGGGCTTCCGCCACCTGCCCGGCGGCGATCCGCTGCTTCATTTCGCTGTAGGCGATCTGCTCGGTTCCCTGTCTTCCGACGAAGTACTGCACGGCGAGCAGGGCGAGCAGGGCTACGGCGAAGTAGCCGACGGAGAAGCGGCGGCGCGAGTCACCCGGAGCCTCGGTGGGGCGACCAGTTCGACGATCGGGGCGGCCGCCTCGTCTGTCTTTCGGGGGGATACCGGGGTTGGCCATGGGGCGCCGCGGGCGCAAATCCCGGACCATGCATTGCTGCTCCACCGGCCGCGCGAACCACGGGGGGGGCGGTGATCTGGACGCGCGGAGCGGGAGGAGATCGCGTGCCGGAGGATTCCACCTGGCGCGCTGGCTGCGACAAACGTACTGCCGGAGCGTGCTGCGGCTTCAGGTGCCCGACCCCGCCGCCGTGGAGGCGCTGGCCGCGCAGCTGGCCGAGCTCACCTGCGCGACACGCCACCCATGATCATCCCTCCCGTCGCAGGGAGATGACGATGGCTCCGTGCATGTGACCCTGACCGAAACGGTAGTTGGCGGCCGCGGCGTCGAGGAAGGAGACGCTCGCGACGTCCTGAGGATGGATCTGCCGCATCGCGTCCACGCTTCCCACGCGTGACTGGTCCAGGTAGACGACGATGCCTGCATCGTTCTGCATGGTCTGATTGCCGCGGGTGCGGAGCCACGCGGGGCGCCGCGAGCGAACCAGATCGAGCACGTTCTCGACGTTGGTCTCCTGGATCTCGGCCATCGTGATCACGCTGGAATTGGTGCGTCCCGCCTGCGCCGTCGGACTGCCGGGGCCCCCGCAGGAGGCAAGCAGCAGGAGCAGGAGCAGGAGCAGGAGGAGCGCGGGTATGGATCGCTTCATTCTCGCTCGGGGTGGAGGGGGAGGAACGGAGGAACGGCGTCACGGCGGCCGGCCCGACGCGCACGCGCCGGGCCGGCCGGAAGAGTGGGTTACGGGCGGTCCCACCAGAGCCGGCCCACCATCGTCACGTTGCCCTGCGACGAGATGGCCGTCTGGAGATTGCTGTTGTTGGTTGCCTGCTCCACGTTCGGGTACGGCATCCGGCGGGCGAACGCCGAGCCGGTAATCGCGGCCGGTCCGGGGACGAGATGAGGAACCCCGGTACGACGCACCTCCGCATACGCTTCCGAGCCCTGCTGGTAGAGTGAGAGCCATTTCTGCAGCGCGATCTGCTGCAGCCCGGTGGCGGGGTTGTACGCCACGCGCGGCTGGGCGAGATACGCCGCGATGTCGGCGGCGGAGATGCCCAACGACTCCATGTTGGCAGTGATCGCGGCCCTGTACAGCACCGCCGCGTCCCCGGCCACCCAGTTCCGCTGCGCCGCTTCGGCCCGGATGAAGAGCAGCTCGGAGTAGGTCATCAGGTGGCTCGGCGAGGTCGGCGATGCGAAGGCCGTCCCCACCTTGGAGGTGCGTGAAAGCCCGTACTCCAGCGCGGCGGCGTTGGTCAGGCCGTTGGGCACACCGGTGTACAGCCCCGTATCCGCGGCCCGCGCGGCGTAAACTCCGAGCCGCGGGTCGGCGAACGACTTCAGGGTATCGACCAGCGTGGCGCTGACACGGTGATCGTCACGTGTGCGGAAGTTGGTGTAGTACGGGTTGTCGTTGCTGCCATCGCCCGGCCATCGCAACGATGCGTCGTGATCGTTGCTGGTGAACACCGGCCCCGCCAGCGCGGCCGTGACCTCAGCCTGCGCCCTGGCGGGATCCACCTTGCTGAGCCGCATCCCGTAGCGGGCGCGGAGCGAGTTGGCGAAGCGCTGCCACGCGGCCGGGTTGCCCGCGTAGATGGGGTCCGAACTGCCCAACGTATTCGCGGCGCCCCCCAGCGCTGTGCTGGAAGCCGCGAGCTGACTCAGGATGCCGTCGTAGACCTGTTGCTGCGTGTCGTATGTCGGCGGGGCCACACCGCCCTCGCCCCTCAGTGCGTCCGAGAACGGGATGTCACCCCACGTGTCCGTCATCTGGCCATACGTCCAAACCATCATCACCCTCGCAGGCGCGGCGGCGCCCGCATCGGCGCCGGCGATGTCGATGGTCTTCTGCAGGTCCATCAGCGGCCCCGAGTACAGCGTGGTCCACCAGGCGTCGATGGTCTGCGGGCGGATGTCGTAGCGGTCCTCGTCCACGTACTGGATCTTGGCGATGTGCTGCGCCCAGAGACTCGCGAAGTGGAGATCGAAGCTGGCCCCGCGGATCAGCCCCACCGAGGCGGTTACTCCCTGCGGAAACAGGTACTGGGCGGTGACGGTCTCCGGCTGGTTCGGGTTCCGGTTGATCTCCGTCAGTCCATCGTCGCACGCACTCGCTCCGAGCACGAGCGCGAGCAGAGACGCCCGGGTAGCAGGCTTAGCGTATTTCATCTGTTCGATTCGTTCGTGTGGAGCCGGTTCACGGCGTGACGGTCACATTGATGCCGAAGCTGCGAGCGGACGGCAGCTGCCCGAACTCGAAGCCCTGCGCGTTGCCGGAATCGAAAGCGGTCTCCGGATCGATGTGCGGCGCCTTCGCCCAGAGCATCAGGTTACGGCCGACGAGCGAGATGTTGGTCGTGGACACGCCCATCCGCCGGTTCAGCGCGGCGGGGAGAGTGTATCCGAAGCGCAGCTCGCGCAGCTTCACGTAGCTCGCGTCGTAGATGTGCGGCTCGTGCACCGGGTACATGTTGGTGTAGTACTGCTGCGCCGACACGACGATGTCGTTGGGCGTTCCATCCTCCTTCACGCCCTCGACGATGATCCCCGTGGTCGCATCGCAGATTGGCATTCCGCCGATCGGCACCCGCTGCCCGTCGACCGCCACCTTGCTGCAGCGGCCCTGCAGAGTCTCCTCGAGCACGCCGGCATAGAGGCCGAACTGGCTGGTCACGGAGTAGAGCTGACCACCCTGTTGGGTGTCGAAGAGGAAGCTCATGTCCACGTTCCGGTAGCGGAACTGGTTCTGCCAGCCACCCGTCCAGTCGGGCGTGTAGTGGCCGAGCACCGTCTGCTGCAGGTCGCGGAACGGGAGGCCGTTGGCGTTCACGACGATCCGGCCCTGGGCGTCGCGCGTCCACGGGTTGCCAACGATGGCGCCATAACGCTCTCCGACACGTGCCTGCACCGTGGCACTCCAGTACGTGCCGAGCACCACACTCTGGAGGTCGCCGTAGAGCTCGGTGACCACGTTGTCGTTGCGCGCGAAGTTGAACGTGCTGTTCCACTCGAAATCCGCGGTGCGCACCGGAGTGAGCGTGGTGAGCAGCTCCACGCCGCGGTTCGTCACCTCGCCGGCGTTCAGCATCGCCTCGGTGTAGCCGGTGGTGGGCGACACCATCACCGGGAGGATCTGGTTCCGCGTGGCCGCATTGTAGTACGTCGCGTCCACCACCAGCCGGTTGTCCAGGAAGGACAGCTCGGTGCCGATCTCCCACGAAGTGGTCTCCTCAGGCTTCAGGTCCGCGTTCGGGAGCCGGTTCGGCACCGCGAAGCGTGGCACGGAGCCGAACCGCGTCTGCGCAGCATAGGTGGGCCGGAGCTGGTACGGATCCGTATCGTTGCCGACGCGTGCCCAGCTCGCCCGCAGCTTGCCGAAGCCAAGCGCTCCCCCGAAGCTCAGGCTCGGGAATGCGTCGCTGAACACGAGGCTCGTGGAGATGGACGGGTAGAAGTATGAGTTGCTCTGCTCCGGAAGCGTGGAGGACCAGTCGTTGCGCCCCGTCACGTCCACGAACAGGTAGTCGTTGTATGCGAACTGTGCCTGGCCGTAGAGCGAGTTCACCCGCTTCTCACGCGTGAGCTGCTCCACCACCGGCGTCACCGCCGAATTGCCGATGTTGTAGACGCCGGGGACCACCAGCCGGTTCACCGCCTCGAAGTTCTCACGGTAGTTGTTGTCCCGACGGTTGCCGCCGACGCTCGCCGTGACTCCGATCCCCGCGAGCTGTTGCCGCGCGGTCAGCAGGAAGTCCGTGTTGGTCTCCTGGACGTACAGGTTCTCCTCGCGGAAGGCACCGTCGGGGAAGCCGAGGCCGATGTCGCCCGCTGCATACGTCCGCTTGCGCCAGTCGCGGTACCAGTCGGTGCCGGAGCGGAGAGTGGCGGTCAGCCAGTCGGTCGCCTGGTAGGTGAGCGCGCCGCTCCCCATGATTCGGTCCCGCGCGTCGAAATTCCGGTTCTCCAGCGCGATCCAGTAGGGATTGTTATGGTAGTTGTAGTTCCAGTTGTAGTGCTCGCCCGTCGCCGACTTGTAGCTGCGCAGCTGCCGGATATCCACCTGTCGCCCGAACCAGATGAACTGCTGCATCGGGTTGTCACCGCCGTATCCCACACCCGGCCGGTTCTCACCGTCCGCGTCGACGTACTGGATGGAGGCGTCGGCGTTGAAGCGGCTCGTCAGGCGAACGCCACCCGCCAGGGAGACGGTGTTGCGGGTGATCTCCTGCCCCGGATACATGCCGTTCAGCGACATCCGCGTAAGCGAGAGCCGCGCATTCGCATTGTCCGCCGAACCGGTGAGCGCCACGTTGGTGGTGGCGGTCCGGCCCGTGTCGAAGAAGTCACGAACGTTGTTCGGCTGCGGCGAGAACGGTCCCGCACCGAAGAACTGGTTCACCGTCTGACCCTCCATCTTCGGTCCCCAGCTCTCGTCCACTCCGTCGTACAGACCGCCGCCCGCGCCGTCCACAAACGAAAACTGACCGTTGTACCCCTGACCGTAAGCATCCTGGTAGGCCGGAAGGCGGAGCGGTGTCTCGAATGTCACGTTCTGCGATGCAGTGATCCCCATGCCCCGCGACGCACGGCCCCGCTTGGTGGTGATCAGGATTGCGCCGTTGGCTGCCCGAGATCCATAGAGCGCCGCCGCATTCGGTCCCTTCAGCACCGTGATCGACTCGATGTCGTTGGGGTTGATGTCCTGAACGGCGTTGCCGTAGTCCACCCCACCGAAGCCCTGTAGCTCGCGGCGGTTGCCGCTGTTGTCGATCGGGCTCCCATCCACCACGAAGAGCGGCTGGTTGTTTCCCGTGATGGAGCTCGCCCCCCGAATCACGATGCGCGATGAGCCACCCTGAGGACCCGCATTGGTGATCGCCACGCCGGACACCTTCCCGGACAGAGCGTTCACGATGTTCACCTCTCGCGCCGTCGAGATCTCCTCGGCCGAGATGCTCTGAACCGCCGTACCGATCGCCCGCTCGCGCTGCGTCATCCCCAGCGCCGTGACGACGAGGCCCTCCAGCGCAACGGCCTGAGGGGTCAGCGAGGCGTCCACCGTCAGGCCCCGGATCGGTACGTCCATCGCGCGGAATCCGATGGAGCTGAACACCAGCGTCGTCGCACCTGAGGGTACCCGCAGGGTGAACCGGCCGGAAGGGTCGGTCAGCGTGCCCACAGTGGTCCCCCGCGCCATCACCTGCACTCCGGAAAGCGGCTGAAGCGTCTCCGCGTTGGTGACGGTCCCCGTAACCGTTCGCTCCTGTGCTCCCAGCTCCGTAACGCTCCACAGAAGCAGGAGTAGAAGCACTCCAGGAATTGATCTGTTCCTCATTTGGGTTCCTCTGTTCGTGGTCGGACTGGCGTGACGAACGGCCCGAACCTCGGAAGCGAGGCGCGGGAGGGGTCTATCACATCGTGTCACCTTCCGGTCGCTGGTGGGGGGAAGCACCTTTCGCCGCGCACCCGCAGGGGCGTAGCGGTCGGAATGGTTCAGGACGAACGTTCGATCGGAACGTCGGTTCGCGCGCTCGGGCGATTCTCGTCTGGCCCTTCCCTGAGGAAGAAGTGAGGCGTCGGCTCCGCGTTCAGGAGGAGCCCGCGATAGCCACCGCAAACGTTTGGAGCATCAGCAACTTCTACTCACCTGCTCACATTGAAGCGGGAATGACGAGGTGTCAAGAAGGATGTCACGCCGGCGAAGGGGTAGATCACGCCGCGAGAGGGGGGCGACGACCGGTTCGTGGCAGATCCCGGGACCCGCGACGACGGAAGCTGAACTAGCCGCGAACGCGGATGGGGATCTCGATCCACGCCCCCGTGGGATTGCCATCCACGGTTGCCGGGTGGAAGAGGAACTGCCGCAGGTGCTGCATGAGCTGGTGGTCCAGCGAACCGCCGGGAAGCTCTCCGCGCGCGATGGTAGCGGAGGTGATCAGCCCCATTTCATTGACATGGGCCCGCACCTGGACGACCCGCTCGCGGACAGTGCCGCGATAGCGCGTGCCGATCGGCTGTCCGGCCGTCAGAGCCATCTCCTGGGTAGCGTCTCGGAGGCGAGGTTGACAGAGCTCTCGTCGCGTCAGACGGAGCCCGACCGACTCCGAGAGTTCGACCTCGAGACGGACGCCCCATCGCTGGTCACCCTCGTCGACCTGGCGCCGGGCCGCGAACACCAGCCGCTGAACGGAGTCTGCCACCGCGACCGAAGTTGATCGGGCCACCACGTCGCGCAGGATGTTCGTTCCGTCACGCGCGAACTCCAGCGTGAGGAGCACGGTTCCGTGAACCGCATCATCCACGTTCACCAGTTCGGCGAGGCTCAGCAACAGACCGGCCGAATCGACGACGGCACTGACCGGCGGGAGCTGGCCGGGGAGAGGGTCGGGTGCGCAGTTCAGCCCGGGACGCAGGCTCGCCAGGCGGGCATCGGAGGAAGCAGTGGCCGGCCGCTGGGCGCAACCGGCGAGAGCGAGGCCGAGCAGAGCGGCCAACACCATCTGCGCCCCGGGAACGGCGATGCTACGCGCGAGCGATCGCGCCCGCGCCCTGCTGGATCCGAGGACCCGGCACAGGGTGCAGCGATCAGAGCCGGGCCAGAGGGATTCGACCTCGCTATCAGCGAGATTGACTGGCCCGGCGCGGGGGCTATCTTGCAAGGTGGGTTCGCAGTTCACGGTGGAGCTAACATGCGGTTCTCCTCGCTGCTCTTCTCGCTGGCGCTCCTGGGCTCGGCCCCTTCCGCCGGAGCCCAGCTTCTGTTGCAAGGTCGAGTCCTCGACGATCGCACGAACGAACCGATCGCGGCGGTGACCGTTTCGCTGAGGGACGGCGAAGGTCGCCGGCTGAGCCAACGCATCACGAATGCGGGGGGCGAGTTCCGCTTCAACGTCAGCAGCAGTGCACCGTTGCTCATCGAGGCAGTCCGGATCGGCTACCGCCGAGCGATCTCCGCACCAATCCAGATCGACCGCTACGACTCCCTGGCGATCGAGATCCGGCTCGACGTGGAAGCGGTTCTGCTGGCACCGGTCGAGGTGGTCTCCCGCTCGAGGCGGGACGTGAGCCCCACCCTGTCCCGATACATGGACCGGAGGGTCTCCAGTCTGAACTGGTCGGTCGGGCGGGACGAGATCGCGAAGCAGGGCGTGTCCCGCGTGAGCGACCTCCTCGCCACAGCACCCGGCGTAGCCATCCATCGGCGGGTGGTCTACATGGGTCGCGCGGAGAACTGCCCGGCCCAGATCTACATCGACGGCTTCCACATCAATCGTCCGGTGGGAGCCGTTCCGGGCCGGAGAGCCCAGGCGACCTCTGAACTGTTCCCCATCGACGACCTCGTTCACCCCTCCGCCGTGGAAGGCATCGAGGTCTTCCAGGGAATCAGCCGTGTTCCAGCCGAGTTCCTCTCTCCCGGGGCGGTTTGCGGCGTGGTCGCCATCTGGACGCGCCGCGGCAGTTGAGCCGCCCCCCCCGGCGTACCATACCGCATGAAATGCGCGGCGTGAGCGAACCTGCCCACGCCGCGCATTCTATACGGTGCCCCCCGTTTACTGGTTGAGGACCTTGTCCGCGATCAGGAAGGCAGTCGGGTTGACGTTCGCGCCCGACCCCGTGGCCACCGCGCCGCGGCTACCGGGCGTTGCGCCCGGTGCGACGACGATGGTCATCACCGAACCGCCGATCTGAACGCCCGGCTGAGCGCCGGCCGAAGCAGTGGGTGCCGCACCCGGCTGGGCCGGCGTGGCAGCGAACAGCGGGGTGGTGGAACCCGTTGCCGTCACCACGAACCGATAGAGCCGCCCTGTCGTCGTCGGACGCACCGGGACAGTCACATAGTTCGCGGCTCTTCCCAGGAAGGGCACGTTGCGGAGCACACCGGCATTGGTCGTGACGAAGTCGGCCGGAGTCGCGGCGGCGGCGGAGTCCACGGGTATGATGTAGACATCCACGTTCCCGGTACCCACCGCGACGTGCAGAGCCTGCAGAGCGATCTGGTTGGCGGCCGGAGTCGGAAGCGCGCTGGCCGCAGGATCCTCGAGAACCGCGAGGCGGTGCGCCTCGGCGGCAGGCGCTCCCGCGCGCGCCCGTCCCGCATAGACCACGGTGTATCTCTGACCCGCGGCCAGGTTCGTGTTGTTCTCGACCAGCAGCACCGAGGCGAGATTGATGTCGCTCGAGGCCGGGAAGAGGCGGGTGAGCCGGGTGCCGGCTCCCACTCCCTGGTAGAAGCCGCTCGTCGAGCGGAAGTTGACCCCCAGGAAGGTGGGAAGGTTCTCCACCCGGTCCGGGAAGCGGAGGTTCACCGCGCCGGTATCCACATTGGCGTTGATGAACCGGACCGAGGCGGCGGACGGCGGCGGCCCGACCGTCGTGATACCTGAATCATCCGTGCAGGCGCCGAGCGCGAGCACGGAGAGGGTCCAGAGAAAAGTCTTGGCGTATCGCATGAGATTCGGATGGATGCGAAAAGATGTGATCTGATTGATCGTCGGAGCCGGTCAGTCCGGCTCTCGCGGATCCGGCGGACGGATGGGCCCGGGATCGTCGCCGCCCACTGCCAGGCGAACGAATGCGGCGAGTACGAAGCCCGCTCCGATCGCGCCGGCTGCGATCAACGTCCGGGTGCTCGAGAACTGACGTTGACTGAGGCTGACGATGAATGGATGTGAGATCCGCACCGGCTCACCGCTCCACTGCACGGGCACCCCGATGTCGATCATCTCCACGGACTGAAGTGCGACCACCGACGCCGTATCGGAAACCTCGAGGACACGACCCCGGAGGCGACGTACACCGGGACCGAGATCCTCGAGCAGTGAAACCCGACCGCGATCATTGATCGTGAGCGACACCTCGGCGCCAACAGGCGCCGCCGCCGGGGCCACGGGAACGTAGGCGTAGCACCCGTTCAGCGCGAAAACGAACAGAAGCATCGATGCCAGCGAGGCACGGAGCGGACGCCCCGGACGTGGGGGGGGTCCCCACGCCAGGCGGCGAGCACGATGCGAGCGTTCCCGAGTCACGGCTAACGCTGCCCGGTGCCGTACCCATAGGTGCTGACTGCCGCACCACCGGCCTGCCCCACGCCGCCGAGGTTGTAGATCGGCAGACGACGGGCATCGAGCTCCTGCACCGGCACGGGCCAGTGCAACGGGGTTCCTTCAGGAAGATCGCCCCAGCCCCGGGAGTCGAAATACCATCCGCCATAGGCCGTGAAGGCCATCTCGAGACGCTTCTCCCACTTCATCGCCTCGAGAATCGTTCCGCAGGCGGTGGAGGTGAACGCCGGACCCACCGGAATCCGGGGAACGCACTGCGCAGCACCGGGCACGGCCTGCGTCGAGGAGGTCACCACCCCGGTCAGCGCCGGAAGGCCGCTGGTCGTGCGAGTCCGGTCGATGAGCGCCGCCGCGGCCGCGATGTCGTTGCGGCGAATGTGGCCCTCCGCGGCGAGCATGTCGTTCTCCGCTCGCGTGAAGATCGGGTGGTCGCCCACACCATTGGCATCGGCGAACGCACGGAACCGATAGTGATCGTACTGCGACTGACGCCAGTCGCTGCCCGCCGGGTCGAGGCCCGCCGCGCGGTTGCGGAAGTACTGCCGCCCCGTTGGCGTTCCCTGACCGCCCCGATCGGTGTTCTGCGCGGCACGCGTCGCCCCCTGCGGGAAGCGCAGATCCGGCGTCACGATCAGGAACGAGCCACGAGTATCGCGGGGCTGAGAGAGCCAGTTCTCGAACCCGCCACTCACGTCCGCCATGCCGATGACGTGGTACGGCATCTGGTGCCAGGCCGCATCACGGTAGTGGTAGCTGGTATGGAGCCAGTGGTAATCCCACTGCTGGTTACGGTTCATCCCCACCACCAGGTCAGCCTGGATCCCCGCCTCTGCATCCGCGATTACCGCAGCCCAGTCGACCGCACCCCGCTCCTGCGGTGTGCGAGCGTTGCCGGCACGCATACGGGCACGGAATGACCGCACCACCCGCGTGAACTCAGCCACGGATACGGTGGTTCCCCCCGGACCCGTGAGCCACCCCTGCGGAATCGCCGGCACACCGGGCCTGGCGAGGTAGACCAGGGCGGAATCCAGGTCCGCCAGGGCATACGCCATCACATCGCTGTAGCCCGAGAGCGGCGGAATCTCGGCGGGGAGATCGGAGGGCCGGGCGATCGCGGCCGAGTCGTACGTCATCGCCAGGTAGCCGTGCGCCACCCCCGAGATGAAGTGCGTCCAGGCGATCATCCGGTTCAGGTCGGCTTCCCTGCCTGCGCCGAGGCTGAAGGCCGGATCCTTGCCCCTGCTGATGATGTCCGCACCATTCCGGGCGACGCCGGAGAGAATGCGGAAGGCACTGAAATTCTCTGCGTCGTACTGATTGCCGCGGCTGTTGTCGATCGGGCCGCGCTCCATGTTGCTGCGCGGTCCCATTCCATTGTTGTTCAGACCCGAGGCGCTTTCGAACGCCATCGTCAGCATGGAAAGCTGCGGGCGTGAGAGGCCGGCGGCGCCTGCGCCGGAGCCGAGCGTGGCTGAGATGATCTGCTGGAACTGGCCGGAAGCCAGTCCCTCGACGTCCGCCGGATTGGCCAGCACCCGTGGCCGGTCCGGATTGTTTCGGTTCGGGACGTCGAGGCCGATGACGTCACCACACCCGGCGACGGCGCCCAGCAGGACGGCCGCCGACAGGAAGCGAATGAATCGCATGAAGAAACTCCTGATCTCGTTGAAGGGCACGGCTGGCGCCGAGGTCCTCCCTTCGCCACTTCTCCCGTCGGAGGAGCGGTGACGAAGGGCGTTCGCATCGCGCCAGTCAGGCATTGGACGCTGCTGGCTAGAAGGTGGTGCTGACGACGACCGACACCGTCCGAAGCTGCGGGAAGGTGAAGGCATCGATCGCGTTGATCAGACCGCTTCCCGCCTGACTCCCGGTGGCCAGTCCTACGCCGGTCTCGGGATCGAAGCCGGAGTAGTTGGTCCAGGTCTTCAGGTTGCGACCGACCACGCTCACCGTCCAGTCGCCGACACCGGCTACCCGGCCGACGTTGTACCCTGCCGTGACCTCGCGAAGCTTCACGAAGCTGGCGTCCTCCACCATCCGGTTGTTCGGGCTCGCAAGCTGATCGTAGAAACCACCGACCCCGATGCTGCCACCCGGGCCACCCGGCCCGCGCCGGTAGTAGTAGCCGATCGGCTTCGCCGTCTCTACGGACGCGTCGCCCTGATCGAGATCACCCGCAAGGAAGTCGAGCTGCGCCCAGTGACGGCCCTGGTTCCAGACGTTCCGCCCGAACGCGCCCTCGATCAACCCGTAGACGGTGAAGCCGCGCCACTGCAGGTTGTTGGAAAAGCCAAGGCGATAGTTGGGAAGTGCATTGCCGATCGGGCGGGACGAAGGCGTGCCGTCCTCCTCGCGGATCAGGATCGGCATTCCCCACGCGGTCTGGATGCCGTACGGCGCCTGGCTGCCCGGCAGGATCGCATCCCACAGATTGTGGGTGATCCCCATCCCCGGGTTGTTCCCCTGGCCGACCCAGACCAGCCACCCTTCGTTGTTGAGCTGGAACGGGCTGGTGGACCCGCCGCACTGCGAACGGAACGGCTCCGGAAGCTGGGAGCAGCTGCGCATGAACTCCACACCGTAGATCGTTCCGAAGCGCACGCCCTCCTCGACCCGAAGCACGTTATCGGTCGCCTGCAGACCGGTGCCGATGAAGAACGGCGGAACGTTCAGCCGCTCCACCACCGCGCGGTTGTTGGTGTAATTCGCCCGCGACGTCCAGGTGAAGGAGCCCCTCTGGACCACGGGAACCGTGACTGCCGCTTCCCAGGTGCGGTTCCGCAGGTCACCGGCGTTCTGCCACTGTTGCGGGAATCCCGTGGTGACCGGAACGGCCACGGGAAGGATCTGATCGCGCGCCAGCGAGTTCGCGTAGGTCACCGTCAGATTGTAGCGGTTCAGGAGCTCCATCTCCACGCCCGTCTCCAGCTCGGTTACGACCTCGGGCCGAAGGTTGGGGTTGCCGAGCGTCACCGCCGAGAGAGTACCGCCGGTGCCGATCGTGAACGTCTCGTACTGTGCAGCGAAGCTCGGTGCGTTCCCGGCCGAGCCGTAGGAGCCTCGCAGCGTGAAGGCGCTGAGCACGTCCGACGGGAACCATGCTTCGTTGGCCATCAGCCAGGCCGCGGAAGCACGGCCGTACGTCTGCCAACGATTGTCTTCGCCGAAGCGTGAATTGCCGTCGCGCCGCACGGCGAAGTCGAACGTGTAGCGATCGAGCACGTCCAGGAACGAACCGGCCGAGAATGACATCTGGCGGGTTTCCTGGTTGGTCGAGATGATCGACTGCATCACCGTCGCATTGCGCGCGTCGCGCACATCGGTCACCCGCAGACGGTTGCCCTGCAGGGAGCGGTTGTCCGAGTTCTGCTGCTCGTACAGCCAGCGGATCTGCAGGCTGGTGTTGACCCAGTCCGCCAGCGACGGGCGCAGCAGCACTCCCGTGCTGGTGTTGATCGACTGCGAGTTGTTCACGCCGTTGAAGATCAACCCTTCGTTCGTCGCCGGGGCGGAGTTGGTGGTGCGGAAGCCCCGGTTGTTGAACTGGAGGAAGTTCAGGTTGAGGCGATCCACATTGAAGGTGCCGTCCGCCTCGAACCAGGTGAGCGGCATGTAGCGCACGGTGCCGCCGGCGATGTAGCGGTGCCGGACGTCCTCACGCGTGGTGTTCTCGAAGGAGTAGAGCGGGTTCTCGTTCTGAATGCCCGCGCTGAGCAGGTTCGTCCGGATGAACAGACGGCCCTGGTCGTCACGACGCGTCAGGTCGGCCATGCCGGGAGCACGCGTGAGGCGGAAGAACCCCGTCCCACCCTCCTCCTGGTTCGAGCCGTCCTGGGTGCTGCGCGAGAGATAGGTGGTGAGGTCGAACGACCACTCGTCGCCGATCCGGTGGCCCAGGTTCACGCGACCATTCACCCTCTCATAGCCGGTCAGACCCTGAATCGCCCCGCCCTGCCGGGAGTGCCCGACGCTCGTGAAGAACACGGTGCTCCCCGCCCGGCCGGACATGGAGACGTCGTTGAGGGCGAGCGGCTTCGGCGCGATCAGCTGCTGAACCGCATTGTACTGAGTCCCGGGCCACTGTCCCGCGACGAAGGTGCGCTGGAGGATCGCTCCGGTGGCGCCCGATCCCGGGTCGAGCGGGAAGGAGACGGTGGGGAGGGCGAAGTCTCCGGGCGCATTGTTGATTCTCGCGACCTCGGTCTGCCAGTCGATGGTCCGCGAGCAGACGTTGGCGGACCCGATCGCATCCAGAACGCAGAACCGGGTGCCGGTTTCGTCCATCAGGAGCGGGTGATTCCGCGTGATCCTGAACTCACGCTCCACGTCGTTGAAGCCGACCTCGGATCGTGCGCTGAAGCGGATTCCGTCGGTGACCCCCGCCCCCCGCCGCGTGCGGATCGAGATCACGCCGGAGGCGGCGCGGGAGCCGTACAGCGTCGAGGCCGCGGCGCCCTTCACGATCTCCACACTCTCGATGTCGGAGGGGTTGATGTCGGCGATACTGGCCCCGAGCACCACGCCGTCCACCACGTAAAGCGGCTCCTGGCTACGCCCGGAGGCGTTCAGGGAGGTGGGCCCACGGAGAATCACCTGCGGCGCAACGCCGGGCCGGCCGCTCACAGAGGCGATATTCGCACCGGGGACGCGCCCCTGAATCTGCGAGAGCGGGTTGACGGCGAGAACCGGCATGTCCCCCGCGTCCACGCGCGACACGCTGAACGGAACCTTCATCCGGTCCATGGCGCCACCGCTGACCCCGGTGACCACCAGTTCCTGCAGAGCGATGGCCGACTGCTCGAGGGTCACGTTGACGGTGGTGGCCTGCCCCGCCGTGACGTTGATCTCGCGTGTGACCTGTGCGTGACCGATCAGATCCACGCGCAGGGTGCGCGCTCCGGTCGGGACGTTCAGCAGCTGGAAGCGTCCCTGCGGGTTCGTGAGCGTTCCCACCGGTGTTCCCTGAATGCTGACCTGTGCTCCCGGAAGCGGTCGGCCCGTGACGGCCTCCACCACCACGCCCTGCACCGTTCCTGTCTGCTGCGCTTCAGCCTGCTCGGCGCCGGCACTCGCCATGGCGACGGCTACAGCTGCGGCAAGGACGGCTCGAGAGCCGATCCATGACTTCATGGGTTCCTCCTGGGTGACTTAATGGAGAGGTTGATCGCTGCGCCGGAACGCCTGCACACCCGCGAACGGTCGCGGTTTACGGACCGGCACCAAAGGTACGGACCCGCACTACGTGCAATACATCGCCACCTCCAGGGAGGAGTGGATCGGGAAGAGCGGGCGGAGTGGCAGGAAACCCCGCGACCGCGGAAACGCATCGATGAAGCGTGCAGCGGGGCTCGTGTCCCCGCGGTCCATCAAGCGCAGCACTACACTTCTATTCCGGCAGACCGAATTGAACAGGAATCGCATGCGGGGGGACCCCCGCGAGCAGCACCGGCAGGACGCCAGGTAAGGTGTGTAACGTCACCAGCAGAGAGAGGTGATCGTCAACGTAGCTGATTCGAAGCAGAAGAACAATGCTCTTGTTCCAAATTAGAGCAAATCGACCGTGAAAACGGTGTCCGACCTGCTCAGGAAGGGGCTTCGCGGATGCCCAGCGACTGAACAGCCGCCAGGAGGGCGCGGGCCTTGTTCAGGGTTTCTTCATACTCGGCGGAAGGGACCGAATCCGCCACCACACCGGCGCCCGCCTGCACGTGCGCCGTGCCGTCGAGCGCGATCACCGTGCGAATGGCGATGGCGAGGTCCATGGTGTCACCGCCGTGCGCGAAATATCCCACCGCACCGGCGTAAGGCCCGCGTCGCACGGGCTCCAGTTCGTCGATGATCTCCATTGCCCGCACCTTGGGTGCGCCGGAGACGGTGCCGGCGGGGAAGGTGGCACGAACGGCGTCCAGCGCCGTGCGGTCCGGGGAGATCTGCCCCTCGACGCTGGATACCATGTGGAGCACGTGCGAATACTTCTCGATGGTCATCCGCTCGGGTACGCTGACGGTGCCGAAGCGAGCGATGCGTCCGACATCGTTGCGCCCGAGATCGAGGAGCATCAGGTGCTCAGCGCACTCCTTCGGATCGGCGAGAAGGTCGGCCGCGAGCGCAGCGTCCTCATCTTCCGTGGCGCCCCGGCGGCGAGTCCCCGCGATGGGGCGGACCACCACCTTCCCCTCCTCCAGACGGACGAGCACCTCGGGGGACGAGCCCACCAGCTGGAAGCCATCCAGGTCCAGGAAGAAGAGGTAGGGAGAAGGATTGAGCGCACGCAGCGCGCGGTAAAGGTCGAAAGGTGCGGCGCGCAGCGGCACGGAGAGGCGCTGTGAGAGAACGACCTGGAATGCATCGCCGGCCCGGATGTACTCCTGGATCCGGGCCACACCCGCTTCGAACTCCTCCCGGGTGGTACTGCTCGCGAACACGGGATCCTGTCCCCGGTCCTCGTCGAGCTCCAGCTGGCCCGGCGGCCCCTTCTCCCTCAGGTCGACGCGAGCGGAGCGGATCCGTTCCGCGGCGGCGGCGTAGCGGCGGCGCAGCTCGACCTCGTCCGCGTCCTCGGTCTCCACACCGCAGATGAGACGGGCGCGACCGAACAGATTGTCGATGGCGAGCACCACGTCCGTGCGCATGAAGAGAGCGTCGGGAAGCCCGAGCCGGTCCGGCGGCGCGTCCGGCAGGCGCTCCATGTGACGGACGACGTCGTACCCGAAGTAGCCCACCAGCCCGCCCCAGAATCGGGGGAGACCGGGCACCGGCGCGGGGGTGTAGCGGCGGATCTCCCTTTCCAGCGCGCCGAGCGGGTCGGGCACTTCGTCCCCCTCCACCCATCCAGTGTCGGGGTTCCAGCGATCCACCCGCGCACCACACAGCCGCCACGCCTCGCGGGGCGAGCTTCCGAGAAAGGTATAGCGTGCCCAGCGCTCCCCCCCGACCACCGACTCGAGCAGGAAGCCGAACGGGGGACGCGCCAGCTTGTGATAGGCGGAGACGGCGCTCTCCGTATCGAAGAGCATCTCCTCCCAGACGGGTACGATGCCGCCCTGCCGCGCGTGGGCGAGAAAGGCGTCCAGATCCGGCTTGATCGACATGAGCTCCGAGGGGTGGAAGGCGCCCGCGGAATCTCCCCGGCGGGTAAGCGGATGTCAAACTGTGGATCGCCCTTCCTTTGCGCCACGCATCGACCTGAAAAGTGGACGCTGCCGTGCATGCGCGTGTGGCTCGTGCGGCGAGAAACCGCTCCACCACTGAAGAATAGGTCGATGGCAGATGTGGCAATCCTCTTGCACCCGCCGCCACGCGAGCCCGATGGGGCTTCAAAACAACGGATCACAACGGAGATTCAAACGATGAAGCGGACTCTGTTCTCACTCGCACTTCTCACCGTAGTCGCCGCCACGCCCGCACTGGGGCAGGCCGGCGGACGCATCACCGTGGAGCCGTTTGCCGGTTACGGCTTTTTCGGTAACCTGCCCGGCGGGGGAAGCCTGGAGGGCGCACTGACCTACGGCGCGCGTGGCGGATATCAGCTTTCGGATCAGTGGGCGGCGTTCGGCACCTTCCAGCGCTCCAACCCGGAGCAGCAGGGGTTGGTCTCCAGCCGGAACATCACGGTGGATCACTGGAGCGGCGGGATCGAGTTCTCGTACGTGCCGCGCGGCGGCGCCGAGGGGATGCTCCCGATCATCATGGAAGCCGGTCTCGGACAGGCCCGCTACCAGGGTCGCACCAACGACCTCGCGGTCAACATCGGCATCGCCAGCGCGCTTCAGCTGACGCCCAATCTGGCGATCCGTTACGGCGCCAACGACTACATCTCCAACTACCGGGGTGGCGACGGGATCGTGAATCAGATCTTCGTCCGGGTCGGCGCCGAGTTGCGCTTCTGATCCGAAAAGCGGTCGATCTCTGGGTGCCGGTCCGGACACCACGCCCCCGTCATCCAGAGGGCGCAGCCCGGCGCCGAGGAGTGCGCCACCCCCGGCGCGCCCGTGGGATCCGGATGCCGGCGGGACAGGGTGGCGGCCTGCCGCGAAACCCGGTAGCTTACTGCGGTTTGTGAATGTTTTCGGGCACCGCTTTCCCGCCGCCGATGAGCCAAGCGACTTCCACCGAGCGCCCCGTCCGGGGCGGATCGATTCCGCCGTTGGATGCAGTGCATCGCCCGCCCTACCTGCTGGCGCTGCTCGCGGGTGTGTTGGTTTTCGCGCTGTACGCGATCACGCTCTCGCCCACGACCTGGTTCTGGGATACGAGCGAGTACATCGCCACCGCGCACATCCTCGGGGTCCCGCATCCGCCCGGTAACCCGCTCTTCGTGCTGATGGCGCGGGCGTGGGAGCTGCTGCTGGCGCCGACGGGGCTCTCCGTGGCGGTGCGGATCAACCTCTTCTCGGCGCTGATGAGCGCAGGGGCGGCGACGTTCTGGTTCCTGGTGGTGCACCGGATCCTGTCGGCGTTCACCCCGTCGGAGATGGTGCGCCGGGTGGGAGCGGGCGCGGCGGTGCTGGTGTCGGCCACCGCGTACACGGTGTGGAACCAGAGCAACGTCAACGAGAAGGTCTACACCGTCAGCCTGTTCACCATCGCGCTGCTCAGCTGGGTGGTCTTCCTCTGGCGCGACCACGTGGAAGCGCACCGCGGTGTGCAGGGGGGGCGCTGGCACGACGACAACGCGCTCGTCTTCATCGTCTTCGTGCTCGCCCTCTCGGTGGCCAACCACCTGATGGCCTTTCTCGCCGCGCCCGCCATCGTCCTGCTGCTCTTCCTGGTGAAGCCGCAGGTGTTCCTGAACTGGCGGATCTACGCGTGGAGCGCGGTGTTCGCGGTGATCGGGCTTTCGGTGCACCTGTACCTCCCGATCCGCGCGGGGCTGAACCCGATCATCAACGAAGCGGACCCGACCTGCGCCTCGCTGGGGCAGGCGATCGTCAGCGTGCTGACGTTCGGCTCGGCGGGGTGCGAGGAGCTCTCCGCGGCACTGGCACGTGAGCAGTACGCCAAGCCGCCGGTGACGGAGCGGCTCGCCCCCTTCTGGGCGCAGATGGCCAACTACTTCCAGTACTTCGACTGGCAGTGGAGCCGCTCGCTGATGGGGAACTTCGGATACTTCGCGCCCGGCCCGTCTCCCGTTCACCCTGCTCTTCCTGGGACTGGGCGGGTATGGCGCCTGGGAGCACTGGAAGCGCGACCGGATCAGCTTCGCCTACATCGGCACCCTGTTCGCCACCCTTTCGGTGGGGCTCGTCTTCTACCTCAACTTCAAGTACGGGTTCGGTCAGGTGCAGGCGATGCGGCTGCCGTTCGACCTCGCCGAGGTGCGCGAGCGCGACTACTTCTTCCTGGTCTCCTTTTCCATGTGGGGGCTCTGGGTGGGAGTGGGGCTGACGGCGCTCTGGCTCCGGCTGACGGCGGTGTTCGCCGGGCGCGAGCGGGCGCCACTGATGGCGTCACCTGTGCTCGCGCTGGCGCTGATCCCGCTGGTGCTGAACTGGCCGTACGCCAACCGCACCGGCGACCATTCGGCGCGCGACTGGGCCTACAACCTCCTGCAGTCGGTGGAGCCGTACGGTGTGCTCTTCACCAATGGCGACAACGACACCTTCCCGCTCTGGTATCTGCAGGAGGTAGAGGGGATCCGCCGGGACGTGACGGTGATGGTCTGGTCGTATCTGAACACGCCCTGGTACGTGAAGCAGATCCGCGACATCACGACACCCTGCGCGACCCCGGGAGACGCCGCCGCGGACCGTACGCGCATCATCTGCCAGCGCGAGTTCGACCCGGCGGGGGCTCCGGCCTTCTACACCGACGCGCGCTACCCCACCACCTCGGTTCTCCCGCTGAGCGACGCGGAGATCGAGCAGGTGACGCGATTCGGATACGTGCAGTTGCCGCAGGACGTGGTATTCGAGGCGCGAGGCGCGAGGGCGGAGCTGCCGGCGGGTACCTTCCTCCCGGCCGCCGACCAGTTCGTGCTGACCATCATTCGGGCGGCGTGGGAAGACCGGCCGGTGTACTTTGCGTCCACCACCAACGTGCACCGCAAGCTGGGGCTGGATCGTTACGTGGCGCGCCAGGGAGTGGCCTTCCGGCTGCTGACGCCGGAGGAGACGCAGGCGGAGGGGATGATTCCCATGCCACAGGACCAGCCCATGTCGCCGGTCTTCGGCGCCTACCTGGATCTGCCGCGCTCGGAAGCGCTGGTCTGGAACGAGTTCATCTACCGTGGCCTGATGGATCGCCCTCACTGGACCGACGACGCCACGCGAGGAATCCCGACCTACTACGCCTACGCCCACGTTGCCATCGCCCAGGCGCGGCAGCTGCTCGGCGACGCGGAGGAGGTGGACCGCAACATCCGCATGTACGAGCGCTGGATGGATTTCTCGGAGCGCTGATCCGCAGGTTCAATGCGGATGGGAGGTCGTGCGGTGCTGGTCGACGGCTTCGGCGCGGCGGCCAGTGAACCACTTTTATCCGCAGGACAGGGGTATGCACCTGACTCGACGATCCCCGGATCTTGTGGTCGGCCGACCAGGCTCAAAGCACACGCTCGCCACGTTCGGCCCCCTGTCATTCCGAGCGAAGTCGAGCGCCTGCGCCCGGGATGACCCGGTCGCCCATGCTCGCCGACGCACAGGGTACACGCGAATCAGCGGGTCTTCAGAACCCCTGACACTACATCCGGTGCCTGGTTGAGTCAGGTGCATACTCCTGTCTGCGGATGGTCGTTCAACGGTGACGGCCCGGCTCCGTGATCGGCGGATGTGCGGGTCCCGGGGGAGTCGCCCGCGATTCGTCAGTGAGAGGATCGCATCAATCCGCCGCCACCTCTCCCGGCGGCAGCAGCGGATCTCCTCCGGACTCATCGTGAGCGACCGCCGCGCCGGTCCGCTCATCGAAGGTGACGCGGATCACCTGATCCAGCATGTCGCGGATCCCTTCGATGTGGGTGATCAGGATCACCTGGTCGAAGCGATTGTCGAGTCTTCGGAGCAGCTGCACCACGTTGTCGCGACGGCTCTCATCCAGGGAACCGAATACCTCGTCGAGGATCAGGAGCGAGAGCGGGTGTCCGGCTCGCTCTGCGATCATCTGCGACAGCGAGAGACGCAGGACCAGGTTGGCGACGTCCTCCTCACCGCCGGAGATCACCGGCTTCTCCTCTCCCTCATCCAGCACCAGGATCTCGTAGTTCTCGTCGATCTCCAGCGCGGTGTAGCGGCCGTCGGTGAGCTGGGTCAGGAATTCCGAGGCGATCTCGGCCAGTTCCGGGCGCACCTGAGTGTTGAGGTCGGCACGCAGGCGGGAAAAGGCGGCGTCGAGCTCCGAATTGTGTCGGAGCTCCAGATCGCGACGCTGGATGTCGGCTTCGCGTTCGCGGTGAGCCTCGTCCGCTCGGACGGCCGCGGCGAGGCGCTGCTCCGCGGTTTCCAGGCGCCCGCGGAGTTCGGTCGCGCGCAGGTCGGCGAGGCGCTCGCGATCGGCGGCCGACTCCACCTCGCTCCGGAGAGTGGCGAACCACTGGTCGCTGAATTCGAGCGCATCCCTCTCTGCCGCCGCTTCCGTAGCGGTGGCGCGGGCGGCCTCACGTGTCTCCCGCGCCTCTTCGCAGGCGGCGCTCAGCGGCTCGCGGCGGGCGGCGGTCTCCTCCAGGCGGACCGCGCGAGTTTCGATCGCGCGCAGCCGCGTCAGCTCCGCCTCTGCGATCCTGTGGGCGTCGGCGTCGTAGCCGGTGGGGAGCGCCTCCACCTCCTGCTCCACCTCCGCAAGCCGCTCCTCGCGCTGCCGGCGCTCCTCCTGCAGCGCCCGCAATTCACCGATGGCGGCCTCGCATCGGGAATGCTTGCGAGCCCGATCGTCGATGGTGCGTTCCAGCTCCTCCAGCTGCCGCTCGACCTCGACCAGCACCTCCGGGCGCGCGGCGATCTGTTTTTCACGCGCCGACCACCACTTCTCGTCGTGCGCGGAGAGGGCGAGCTGGTCCTCGAGCTCGCCGAGCAGGCGCTCGAAGTCCGCGCCGAGCGGCCGCTGACAGGTGGGGCAGATCCCGGCGGGGCCGGCCTCGCGCAGCTGCGCCACCTGCTCGCGGAGCTCGGCGGTGCGGTCACGATAGCCGAGCAGCTTGGTGCGGGCGTCCTGCCGGTCCTCCAGCCAGAGCGAGTTGCGGGCCTCGCGGTCGGCTTCAAGAGCGGCCCGGTAGGCTCGAAGCGTCGTCAGCTCGGCGCTGAACCGCTCGAGGAGGATGGGCGCCTGCTCGACGCGATGGAGCCGCTCGCCGGTTCGTTGCAGCTCCTCCCGCAGGTCGCCGACCTGCTCCTCCAGGGCACCCCGGCGCTCGGCGACCCTCCCCAGCGCGGCGAACCTCGCGCACTGCTCGCGAACCGATGCGAGCGGCTCGAGCTGGGCCCGCAGCGTCGCCAGCTCGCCCTCGGCTTCCGCGACGGTCGCGAGCTCGCGTACCGCGCGCTCCTCCTCGCGCTGCGCACCCTCCTCCTCGCGTCTTGCGGCGTCGAGCCGCACCGTGAGCTCGCGCTGCAGCTCCAGCTTCCGCTGGGCATCGGCCCACCGGGGGGCGAGCGCTTCGACGGTGGCGCGGGCGGCCTCCACCTCCTCCATCGCCGCGGCCAGGGAGGACCGCGCGTCCTCCACCACGGAGAGCGCCTGCCGGTGCTCCTCCGCGATCGCCTCGCCATCGCCCATCCCACTGCGCAGCCCCTCGATCTCGTGTCGCAGCTCGGTGCGGCGGGCGCGGGCGAGGTCCTGCGCCATCCGCAGCCGCTCGTAACCGAGCACCGTGGAGAGGAACCGCCCCCGCTCCGTCGGCCCCATCGCGGCCAGGAACTGCAGCTCCTTCTGGCCGGTGAAATAGGTGTTGAAGAATTCGCGCCGGCTCATCCCCAGCCGTGCGACCAGATACCGCGTGGCGCCTCCCACACTGGTCGCCACCGGCGTGGCCCCGCCGTCGAGGAAGACGTCGGCCGAGGAGAGCGTGCGCACCACGCGGTACCGGTGCCCGCCCAGCTCGAAGTGCAGCTCCACGCGCACCCGTGAGCGCGCCGGCGCGCGAGAGAAGCGAAGCGTGTCGTTGGTGCCCCGCGCCGCTTCCGACCCGTAGACGGCCCACGCGATCGCCTCCAGCAGCGTGGACTTCCCCGCTCCGTTCGGACCGATGATCCCCGTGAGTCCGTTGCGGAAGCGGATCCGTGTATCGGCGTGCTGCCGGAAGTTCTGGAGCTGGAGCTCGAGCAGCTTCATCTACTCCTCCGACGCCTCACCCACGCGCGCGAGGTACTCCGTGCCGAGCGCCACCAGCCGCTCGCGGTGCAGCCCTCCGGAGCTGATCTCCCACTCTTCCTGAAGGAAATCGCGCACCTGCTCCGCCAGCGGGCGTCGCAGCAGTTTCGCCGTACGCTCTCCGGCCGCGCGCATCACCGGCGGGCGCGGATCCAGGTGGAAGTGGAGCGCCTCGGCCTTGAGCTCCCGGATGCGCCGGTGGTTCAGATCGCGCAGCAGCCGTCGCGGAAGATCGTCGATCACCAGGCGGACCATCTTTCCTTCCAGTCCGCCATCTACCCGCTCCACCGAATCGCGGATGCGCTCGTCGATCTCCGCGGCGCTCAGATGGGCGGCGCTGAAGCGAGGGAGATCGAGCACGGGGCGGGTGCCGACCTCGTGGAAGTCGGCCCGCCGGGCAATGAGATCGTAGGTGAGGAACCCCTTGGGTCCTGCCGCCTCCGCCCAGACGTTGCTGGACGTTCGCTCCAGACCCCCGGCGTACCACATGTTGGATGCGAGCTCCGTGGCGATGTGGTAGTGCCCGAGCGCGACGTAATCCCATCGGTGCGGTGCGATGGCGGTGTCCGCCACCGTGATGCCACCGTATTCCGAGACGGATCGGATCTTCTCCTCGGCGGACCGGCCGGTGATCATCCCGTGCAGCGTGAGCACGTTGAAGCGGGCGGCGGGGTCCGGTTCGAACCCGATCGTATCGGCCGCCGCGCCGCGCCGCCGTGCCAGCGCCGCATGCGGCAGGCAGAGGACTGAACAGTCCAGCTCCGGCAGGTGGATTCGGGTGGACGTGTCGGTCACCACTCGCACGCCGGGTATCTCACGGAAGAGCGTGAGGATGTTCGCTGTCTCAGTGGATCGGGGAGATTCGTGATTCCCGGCGATCAGCACCACCGGGCCGCCGGGGAGGCGCGCAGTGAGTGCGGAGAGAAGGCGAAAGGCCTCGGCGATGGCCGCGTTGGAAGGTCTCACCGAATGGAAGACGTCGCCGGCGAACACCACGAGGTCGGGCTCCAGCTGCACCACCATTTCTACCGCCTGGCGGAAGGCGCCGGCGACGTCGGCCTCGCGCAGGTTGAAGCCGCGTGAATCGGAGCGGTGATACGCGCGGTAGCCGAGGTGCAGGTCGGCCAGATGTGCGATCTTCATGGGGGACAAGCTAGCACGGAGCCGCGCATCCCTGCCACTCGCCCGCGGCTGTCCCACGGGGCGGCCGCATGCCGCGAACCAGCGTCGGGACCGGGGGTATCAGGGCGCTAAGTCACGATTCATCGTTCCACCCAGTCACACCCCATGGCCAAGAAGAAGAAAAAGCGGGATCCGGAAAAGCTGTATCGTCAGGTTCAGGATTCCCTGCAGGCGCTCCCGTACGTGATCGAGGACCACAGAAAGAAGGGGAAGCCGGTCAGGGCGTTCATGCTGCGCTTCTTCTCCGGGCCGATGCTCCGGCTGATGAACCGCGCGCTCAGCGCCAAGCGATACCGCGGCGAAGAGGGTGAGAAGCGCAAGCAGACCGACAAGATGAGGCGGCACCTGGAGCAGAAGCGTGCGGCGATCAAGCACGTGCAGGGCACCATGCAGAAGCAGCAGCGCCGGCAGCGGCCGCAGTAGCTCAGCCGCTCGCGAGCGGGTAGTGACGAGAACACCCCTCGATCCGCCGGATCGTGGGGTGTTCTGTTCGGGGAGCCGGGCCGGCATCGTGAACTGCCGTCCGCAGATTCCGCAGATTCGTGGAGGGCCCCGTCGGCGGATGACCATAGGTGCTCGGGATCTAACCCACCGGTGCGCGCGAGGGGGGAGGCGGGAAGATGTCTCGATACACCGTGGTGCCGGCGGTGGGCCATTCGGCCGCGGGCCAGCGCTCGAACATTCCCGCACGTGACGCGAAGGTCGCCTTCTGGTCGGCCGACGCCACGACCAGGAGATTCTGCCGATCGGGGTAGTCGGCGCCGAAGTGGGAGTACACCGCGACGGCGGGGAACACCTCGGCGATGGTCCGCACGACGGACCAGACGCGCGCGCCTTCGCCACCCCCCACGACGCCGATCACATTCGCGCCGAAAAGTCCCCCCGGTGTCAGTCGCTCACGTGCAGCTTCGAACGCTTCCCGGGTGACCAGCGGGTAGGGGAGCGCTTCCGATCCCGCGTAAACGTCCAGATAGATCCGGTCCCAGGCGCGATCGTCGGCCCCGAGAAAGGCGCGGGCATCGCCGTGGACGGAGCGTATCGTATGGTCCCGACGCAGGCCGAAGAAACGCGCCGCCGTGCGGGTGATCTCCGGATCGAGCTCCACCACCGTGATCCGGGCGGAAGCGTCGCGCTCGGCGACGCGACGCGGCAGGGTGTAGGCGCCGCCGCCCAGGAACAGATACGAGGCGCCGGCCGGCGTGGATGAGGTGAGCCACGCCTCGGCAGCCGCGATGTAGGCGAGTGTGGGCACTCCACTACGAACCAGTTCTCCCGACTCCTGCTCCTCACCGATGTAGAGGCGACGCTCCGGCTGCCGCTCACCGGGGAACACGACCTCCGTCACCCGAAGGTGGCTGAACGGCGTCTGCACCTCCGCGAGCAGTCGCTCGTTGGTGCCGACGATCACCGGCTCCGGCAGCACCACCGGTGCGAACAGCATCACGGCCACTCCGAGCAGGAGAGGTCCGGCGCCGATCCAGGTGACCAGCGCGATCCCCGACATCACCACACCGATGACCGCGCCACCGAGCACGCCGACCACCAGCGGTCCCAGAACGTCCCCGCCACCCGCATCCTCCTCGCTGAGCTCCTCCAGCTGCTGCTCCCCCCACTCCAGCAGCACCGGGAGCAGCATCCCGAGCAGGTAGACGGGAACGGCGACCAGGGCGAGGAGCGACACCACGCGGGTGAGCGGACCGGGACCGACGCCGCCGTACAGGGAGAGAAAGGTGGCGAAACCGCCGGCCACGGCCATCGCCACACCGGAGGAGACCCAGCGCTCGGCCAGCGGCAGCGGCAGGTCCCGCCGCGGCACGCCGGCCCAGATCCCGGTCAACAGCGCGGCGAGGATGGTGGCGGTAAGTCCGGTCGCACCGGTCAGGAGACCTTCCGCATCGAAGAGCACCAGCCCGGCCGAGGCGATGCAGACGGCGCCCAGCGCGCCGCCGACGAGCAGCGCGCGGCTGAGCACCAGCCGGGGCGGTATCCGCTCAGGGGGTGAATCCGCCATACCCCCCCCTGTAATAGACCAGCGGCGTCGCGTCCCTGGCATCTCCGGCAACCACTTCTCCGAGAAATATGGTGTGATCGCCGCCGGGGTAGGTCGCGCGGACCCGGCAGTCCGCCCAGGCCAGGGCGTCGTGGAGGATCGGGGCGCCGGTGCTCGCCTCCGAGTGGGCGATCCCGGCGAACTTGTCGTCCACACCGAAGGTGGCGAAACGACGGGAGATCGATTCGCCGCCCTCCGCCCCCAACACGTTCACGCCGAAGTAACCGGCGGCGCTGATGCAGGTGTGGGAATCCGCCCCGTGCTCCACACATACCAGCACCAGCGGCGGCTCCAGCGAAACCGAGCAGAAGGCGTTCACCGTGAGCCCGCAGGCGCGGCCATCCGCCAGCCGGGTGGTGACCACCGTCACGCCGGTCGGAAAGTGACCCATCACCCGCCTGAACTCGCCTGGATCCATCACCTGGCCTGTCACGTCGGCTTTTCTTACCTTCCTGAGATTCGATTGCACCCGCAGACCCGGAGCCGGAAAAATTCAACTTCTTCTTCGCAGGGCGTTTGCACCCCTCGGGATGGCCCTGACACTTCATCTGTCCGCTGCCACGCTCCAGGCGCAGGAGCCGGTGCCGCCAGCGCCGCCGCCGGCCCGCACCGACACCGTACCCGCGCCGCCTGCCGACACCCTCGCCCCGCCGTCTGCCGACACCGTTCCGGCGGCCGCCGTTGCCGCTCCGACGACGGCCCCGGCAGCGGCGGCCGCCGCCCGCGCGAGCGCAGTGCCCAACCCGTGGAAGGTGTCGGCAGAGTTGAGCTACACCGACCAGACCGGCAACCGCGTCCTCCGGCTGCTCACAGGCGGCCTCAAGTTCGCCCACCGCGACCGCTCGCGCTACGAACTGGACGGGCGGGTGGAGTCACGCTACGGCAAGAGCAACGGCGATGTGGTCGCACGCAATCACTATGCTTCCCTCGCCTTCGACCTGCGCCCGGACGATACCTGGTCGCCCTTCATCTTCATGAACGGCGAGCGCGACGAGTTCAAGAGGCTGAACCTGCGCTTCACCGGCGGTGCCGGAGCGCAGTACACGATCTACGACAATCGGCAGTCCAAGAGCAACGCCTCGGTGTCGCTGGCCCTCCTCTACTCCTTCGAGGACCTGCGACCCACCGAGGCGCAGCCGATCGCCCCGAACCGCAGCGTTGCCCGCTGGAGTCTTCGCGTGAAGGGGAACCAGTCCGTCGGGCAGGGGATCTCGCTGCAGCACTCGTCGTTCTACCAGCCGGTGTACGATGAGGTGGCCGATTATTTGCTCCGCAGCGAGACCGGCGCCAAGGTGTTGTTGACGAAACGCCTGGCGCTCTCCGTCGGGTACCAGCTCAGCCGGAACAACCGGCCGCCCGAGGGCGTGCAGCCGGACGACCGACTCCTGAAGACCGGCTTCATCATCGATTTCTGACGACGCCATGCGACGTGCCGTCCCGCTACGCCGCGCCCTTCTGCCGGCGCTGATACTAATTGCTCTTCCCGCATGCGACAACGTGATGTGGGGAGGAGCCGACATCGAGATCGTTCCGCCGCCTCCGGCCGCGAGCATGACGCCCATTCAGACGGATGAGCGCGTCTTCGCGGAGTACGGGCTGCCGCGGGGGCAGGTCATCTTCCACATCGTACCGAGTGAACAGGGATCGCAGCTGATCCCCATCGGCGAGATCTCTGGGGATTCCGTGCGTACCATTCGCCGCGCAGCCGGGGTGGCGCCGGAGGCGTACGAGGAGCGCTTCCGGGAAGCGGTGATTCCGCGGGGTGCACAGTTCGATGTATTCCGGCGCGGCGTACGGGTCGGCACCTTCGTGGCGCAGCGGCCGGGTCCCATCACGCACTGCGGCGTGCCGACGGTGCTCGGCAACACCACGGTGGTGGCCGCCGCGGCGGACATCTCGCAGTTCATCGCCTTCCGGCAGGGCCTGTCGCCGACGGTTCGCGGGGAGTACTCGCCGCCGCAGATCACGGGGAGCATCCGGACGTACGCCTCGATCATCGCGGAGCGCCTGATCCTGCAGGCGGGTCTGCCGAGGCCGCGAAGCTGGGCAGGCGCCCAGCGGGACCTTCAGTCCATCGAGATCGCCGCGGGCGGGCACCCGGAGATGGCGGCCACCTACATCGTCGGGGACAGCCTGGCGATCGGTCCGGCCGACCCGATGGGGTACAGCGTCTTCTACATCGCCGACTTCGAGACGCGTCGCGGCTACAGCCCGGTCTACCAGGAGGTGCGCGACTACCGGCGCGGCGGGAAGGCCGCGCCACGCATGGTGGATCACCTGAACTGGGATGGAGAGGGCGGCGAGGAGATCCTGATCGAGGTGTTCGGGACCGACCAGCGCTGGTACGAGGCCGTTTCCGAGCGGGACGGCCAGTGGGTGAAGATCTGGGAGGGGGAGCGCTGCTGAGCTGATCGCGCCATGCACCATCCTGGAGCTGGGAGTCCGTCCGGCGATGAGGAAATGAAACGCGGCGAGCGGCGGGGGCAGAGGCCTCGGCCGCTCACTCGTTGAGGAAGCGGATCAGGCCGCTGTCGGTGACGATCGCGTCGAGGGGCACGTCCCAGGGATCATGGGGGAGTCTGGGGATTTCCTGACGCTGGAGGAATACGCCGCAGCGGAAGCCACGCCAACCGGGTCCGGCCAGGAGCCGATCGTAGTACCCCGCACCCCGGCCGAGGCGGTGGCCGGTCGGCGACCACGCCAGCCCCGGCACCAGCGCGACATCGATCTCACCGGGTTCCACCCTCGGGCAGCCTTCGGCCGGTTCTCGGATGCCGTAGCGGCCGGCGATCTCCAGCATCGACGGGTCGTCCACCCGGTGAAGCGAGAGCAGACCGCCGTCGAGGCAGCGCGGAAAGTGGACGTGGACGCCGCGCTCGCGAAGAGCCGCGGCGACGCCATCCACCGGCACCTCTCCGGGGAGGGCCGCGTACAGGAGCGCGGCGCGGGCGGCGGTGAGCTCCGGCATGGCGAGCAGGTGGCGCTCGACGGCAGCCGTCGCCGCGTGCAGCTCCTCTGTGGAGACCGCCTGAAGGGTCGCCCGTGCACCCCGCCGCGCCTCCGCCTTGGTCATGATGCAGCGATGGCGCGGGCCACGGATGCCGCCACCCGCGCGTTATTGAGGAGCAGCGCCACGTTGGCATCCAGCGTCCTTCCGCCGGTAGATTCGGCGAGTGTCCGCAGGAGGAAGGGCGTGACCTCCCTCCCCCGGATCCCACGCGCTGACGCTTCGGCCAGCGCCGCCTGGATGGAACCCTCGACCTCGGCCGGAGGCAGCGCGGCCTCCGCGGGCGGCGGAACGCAGAGCAGCATGCCGCCGGGCGCTCCTGAGCGGCGGACTGCCTTCCAGATCGCGGCCGCCTCCGCCGCGTCCCCCACCTCGTCGTCCAGCTGCAGACCGCTCTCGCGGGAATAGAACGCCGGAAGCTCGCGTGTTCGCCAGCCGAGGCAGAGGACCCCGGCGCTCTCCAGCGCCTCCAGCGTGGCGGGGAGATCGAGAATGGACTTGGCTCCGGAGCATACGACAAGGACCGGAGAGCGGGCGAGCTCGGCGATGTCGGCGGACACGTCGCGCGGCTCGCCGCGGTGCACCCCGCCAATTCCTCCCGTGGCGAACACCTGGATGCCGGCGCGCCCGGCCAACCAGCAGGTTGCCGCGACGGTGGTCGCCCCGTTCGCGCGACGGGCCGTTGCGAGCGGGAGATCGCGCGTGGAGAGCTTGAGCACCCCCGCCGCGGTGCCGATCATCTCGATCCCCTTCCTGCCGATCCCGGCGACCGGCACGCCCTCCATCACGGCGATGGTCGCGGGAACGCCGCCTTCCGCGCGGATCGCCTCCTCCATCGAGACCGCGACCTCCACGTTGCGCGGGTGCGGGAGCCCGTGAGCGATCACCGTGGACTCCAGCGCCACCACCGCCCGCCCGTCTCTTGCGGCTTCGCGCACCTCGCTGGCGACCGACATCCCGACCTTCGACATTCTGGCTCTCCCGGTTCCGGTTCGCGCATGCTGCAATCGAATCTAGGTGCATACTGGCGCGCCGCCACCCGCCGCTCTTTCGTGGGATCCCTGGGATCCGGGTCCCACGCTCGCTCTGGACGACAGGGAGGCAGCTCGGGACCACGCCCGGGCACCGGCTCCTGCCTGTCGGCGGTCTTCGCCTCGTGACCGTCGCCGCGTACATTATCCTGACCCCCACAGCCCGGAGCGTTGAGGATGGACCACGAGAACGGATCACCGAACCAGGGACAGACATCGTACTTCAGCCACGATTCGGCGCTGAACCCGTCACTGCCTGGCGGCGACATGCCCACCGAAGAGTTTCGCCGGTTCGGGCACGAGGTGATCGACTGGGTCGCGGACTACCTGGAGCGGGTGGAGCAATATCCGGTGGTGGCGCGCGTCCGCCCCGGAGAGATCGCCGGCGCCCTGCCCTCCACCCCTCCCGGCGCCCCGGAAGGGATGGAGCGCATCCTCCACGACTTCAGGGAGACGCTGGTTCCGGGGATCACGCACTGGAACCACCCGGGCTTCATGGCCTATTTCGGCATCACGGGGAGCGGGCCAGGGATCCTGGCCGAAACGCTGTCAGCCGGGCTGAACGTCAACGCCATGCTCTGGCATACCGGCCCGAGCGCCACGGAGCTGGAGGAGCGGTCCATCGACTGGCTCCGCCAGATGGTGGGGCTCCCCGACCGGTTCCATGGGCATCTCCAGGACACCGCCTCGACCTCCACGCTGGTGGCGCTCGCGGGCGCCCGTGAGGCGGCCGGCCTGCGAATCCGTGAGGAGGGTCTCAGCGGGCGCGACCTCCCTCACCTGCGGGTCTACTGCTCCGACCAGGCCCACTCGGTGGTGGACAGGGCCTGCATCACCCTCGGCCTCGGGGTTGCCGGCACCCGGCGGGTGCGAAGCGACACCGACTTCCGGATGCTGCCGGAAGCGCTGGAGGCAGCCATTGCGGAGGATCTTGCGCGCGGCGACCGTCCGATCGCCGTGGTGGCGACCGTCGGCACCACTTCGAGCACCAGCGTGGACCCGGTGCGTGCCATCGCCGACGTCGCGCGGCGCCACGGCCTCTGGCTCCATGTGGACGCCGCCTACGGAGGAGCGGCAGCGGTGGTTCCGGAGATGCGCTGGATCTTCGAGGGCGTTGAACTCGCGGACAGCATCGTGATCAACCCGCACAAGTGGCTCTTCGTGCCGGTCGACTGCTCGGTGCTGCTGGTCAGAGAGCCGGAGGTGATTCGCCGCGCCTTTGCCTACTCACTGGACATCCTCCGCAGCGAGGCGGGCGATGCCGCCACCAACCTGATGGAGTTCGGCCCCGCCCTGGGGCGCAGGTTCCGCGCGCTGAAGCTGTGGATGGTGATCCGCTACTTCGGCCAGGAGGGGATCGTGGAGCGGCTCCGCGCACATATCGCGCTGGCGGCATCACTCGCCCGCAGGGTGCGGAGCGAGCCCGGCTGGGAGCTGATGGCACCGGCGCACTTCAGCACCGTCTGCCTCCGCTATACAGGAGAGATCGGCGACGAGGGGGAGCTGGAGCGCGTCAACGAGGCGATCCTCGCTCACGTCAACGCCTCCGGGGAGATCTATCTCTCGCAGACCCGGCTGGCGGGGCGCTTCGCGCTGCGTGTGGCGATCGGGAACCTCCGCACCACCGGGCGTCAGGTGGACCGCGCATGGGAGCTGCTGCGCGAGGGGGCCGGCCTCGCTACTCCTTCCGCATCCGCTCCACGTACTTGACCACCTCGATGGAGATGGCGCGGAGGAATGCTGCCTCACGCGCATCCAGCTCCGCGCGATGGGCCAGCGTGCGGACGGTGCGCATGACGCTTTCCGTCTGTCGGCTCTTGAAGAAGTCCATCGTCCAGAGTGCTCGCTCCGCATCCGCGAACAGCTGCTCCAGGAGCTGAACCGGGGCGGGTGGCGCCGAGCGGCGCGGCTCCTTGAATGGCTGCTCGCCACCGTGCGCTGCGAGCCAGATCTCGTAGGCGATCACCAGCACCGCCTGCGCCAGGTTCAGCGAGGAGTGGTCCGGGTTCGTGGGGATGGTGACGGAGCGGTGCGCGAGATCCAGGGCGGAGTTGGGGAGCCCGTGATCCTCCCGCCCGAACAGGATCGCGACCGGCCCCACCACCTCGCCCTCCGCCGCCTCCACGGCCACGCTGGCCCGGTCCAGCAGTTCGCGAGCGACCTCGCGCGGCCGCCCCACGGTGCGCTTGGCGCGCCGTTCGCGCGCGGTCAGCGCGACCACATACGAGCAGTCGCCGATCGCCTCCGGGAGGGAGTCGAAGATGCGGGTGGCTTCGATGATCTCGCGCGTGTCGTGGGCGATCCCCTCGATGCGCCAGGGATCCCACAGGACAGGGCTCACCAGCCGGAGGTGGGAGAGCCCGAAGTTCTTCATCGCCCGGATCGTCCCGGCGATGTTCACATAGTCCTGTGTCTCCCAGAGGACGACTACGATCCGGTCCAGCGGCGCGCGCGGCGAAGGGTCAGACGCCATCCTCACCGGTCGGGTTGGAGCCGTCGGTGTTGCGTGCGGAGATGCGGCCGAGGAGCACCCGCGCGGCGCGTACGTCGTGGCCCACGTCGATCAGCAGCATGGTGAGATCGCCGGCGCCCCAGAGGATCGCAGCCAGCACCACGCCCCGGATCACCTCCGCCATCAGCGGAAGGATGGCACCGGTGCCCTCCAGTGCGACACCCGCCACGACCTCCGCCGTGAGCGCGACCACCACGACCATCGCGGCGATCTTGAAGAGCTTGGCGACGTACTGCAGCGCCATGTACGGCTCGGTGTCCTCCGCCCGGATGGCGCCCGGATCGCGCGAGGCGCGGTCGTCGCCTTCCAGGTCCAGCTCGTCCTCGGGCGGGTACTCGAGCGGGGCGCGCGGCGGCGGCTCGGCGGGAGCTCCGTCGCGGGGCGTGATCCTGCGCTCCTGAATCGGCAACCGGGGGTCCCGGTCGGGGGTCTCTGGTTCCATCGCTCCAGACGAGGTGAGAGTGGTCAGGCGGCGCGGAGCGGCCGCCTGCGCACCACGAACTTCAAGCACCGCGGCGGATCACACGCCGCGCTGTGCGCGCTCCGGCACGAACAGGTCCGCACGCCGGATGCCGGCGCGACCGGCCGCCTCGACGGCCCATTCCAGCCGCGCCACCTGCGCGACGGTGTGGCCATCACTCCCGAGGGAGAATTTTGCGCCCGCCTCACAGGCCTTGCGGAGCAGCCGGTCGTGCGGGAGACGGTACCGGTTCGAGATCTCGATCGCCACCCCTCCATCCAGGGTGGCTTCGATGAAGCGGTCCTCGCGTTCCTCCGTCCACCACGCCATCACGTCCGGCTCCAGCTTCAGGAGAGCGGGCGGGGTGAGTGTCGGGTGCGCGACGATCTGCACGCCCATGTTGCGCGCGAGGTCGCAGAGGTTCAGCACCATCAACTCCATCAGCTCGTCCTCCCGTCCCTGCCACGTCTCCGGAACGCTCTTCCACCAGGGGGAGGCCATGGAGCCGTCCGGCAGGGCGAAGCCGTGATTGGACCCGATGGTGTAGTCGAGCCGGTCCAGCAGCCCCGGGGGAAGCTGCTGGAAGAGCGGGTCGCACCAGCAGAACTCGCCTCCTCGCAGAACGGGAACGGCTTCCAGCGCCTCCACGTAGGTGACGAAGGCGTCCCGGCTGGCGACGAACCGCGTCGGGTTGCGGGTGGAGACGTGGTCCGCGATCCCGATCCGCACGCCGCGTCCGGCCGCGATCTCCACCACCTCCGACAGCGAGAGATCGCCATCGGACATGGAGGTGTGCACATGGAGATCGTACCTCCCGATCTCGTCCAGGCCGTCGTGGAACCCCGGCGGGGTCAACGCCCTCTCCGCGACGCGAGCGTGCTCTGCGCGCGGAATGCCTCCTCCGCGTCGCGGAGTGCGTTCCATCCGCGCCGCGCGTCCGGCCCGAGCTGCGCATCCGCCACACGGCGGGTGGGCCAGGGCCCCGTCTCGAGGGGACCCACGTGCTGCCGGAGCGTTCCCGCGACGATTGCGGCCGCGGCCGCTTCGCGCGCCTCATCGTCGATGCGAGCGAGGGAGACCACCACCCGCATCGCCCCACGGGAATAGGTGTCGGCCAGGAACGTCTCGAATTCGCGGTTCAGTCGCGGAGTCGCCCCCTTGCCCGCCAGCTGCAGGATTCCACGCAGCGCGTCCGTGTCGTCCTTGAGGCCGCGGGTGATCAGCCTGCTGGCGTAGGCGACCCACTGGGTGGACGTATCGGCGCGGGCGAGATCCCGCTCGAGGCGGCGGAGCAGGTCCGGGCTGGCGATCGCCGCAAGCGGGTCCGGGCGGTTCACGATGCCGCGGCCGGGATCGGTCGGCTGCTGCGCCGGCTCGTCATCCAGGTGCTCACCGCCCACGATCACCACCGGCGTGCCCACCTGCACGTTGTGGAAGAGCCGCTGCGCGTGCCGGTTGTCCAGGCGGATGCAGCCGTGCGACACGCGCGACCCCAGGAGCTCGGGTCTGTCCGTGCCATGGATCGCGATCTCTCGCCCCAGATACACCGCGGCCACACCGAGCTGTCCAGGCGCCCGCCGCTCCGGCGAGGTGACCGGCGGCACCGGTTTCCCCTGCTTGACGAAGTACCATTCCGGGAGGATCCAGACCGGCATCTCCTCCTTGAACTGGATCTGGAACACACCGCGGGGGGTGGTGAAGTGCCATTCGGAGGAATCGCTCTGCAGCCGCAGCCCGGTTCCGGTGCCGACCGGCGCCTCCCACAGGATGGTGCGGCCGTCCATCAGCCGCAGACTGTTGTCGTCGAGGTTCACCACCACGTAGATCCCCTCGGCCTCCCTCAGGAACTGGCGGGGGGAAACGTCCAGGGAGCGCATGGGCCCCTGGACCACGGCGTCCTGAGCCGAAGTGCGGGGCGCGCTGGCGGGCGCCTCGTTGCTCGCGCAGCCACCGACGAGCCCGACCACGAGGGCGAGGCCGGAGAGACCGGAGAACCGCTCTGAGATCCTGTGCATTCTGTTCATGCTGTGTTTCACTTCCATTCACGACGGGTGCCGAGGGTGGTGCAACCCTCGCGCCACGAACCACCTGCGAGGAGCCAACGAGCGAGGGGAGCCGACTCGGCTCCCCTCGCTTGAACACCGGAGTCGACCCGCGGGTCCCGGGCTCAGGTCCGCGCGGCGGTGGTCGCCGGCACCTCGATCACCGACCTGTCCGCCGCGGCGAGCGTCGCCGGCGAGGGGAGAAGCGGGACGCGTGAGACGAACCAGATGTAACAGGCGACGAACACGCCGCCGAACGCCAGACCCATCCCGATCTCCGGGATGCCCAGCGGGAGACCACCACCCTCCCAGACCGACGGCGCGATCAGGAGGAAACGCTCCAGCCAGTGGCCGAGCAGGATCAACCCGGCGAAGAAGGCGAGGATCGCGGGCACCTTCTTGGGCGGGCGCGTGAAGAGCCCGAAGAAGGGGATCACGAAGACGAGCATCACCACGGCGATCACCACCTGGCCGTACGGCGCCTGGAACCGGTGCACCATCCACTCCTGCTCGTGCGGCAGCATGCCGTACCAGATCACGATGTACTGCGACCAGTTCAGGTACATCCAGAACACCGAGAAGGCGAAGACCAGCTTGCCGAGGTCGTGGAACTGCCGGACAGTGATGAACGGCTCCAGCCTGAGCTTCGGCCGCAGGATCACCACGGCGATCGCAGTCGCCGCCACGCCGCCATGGAAGGCGGTCCAGAAGAAGGCAACCGGGAACATGGTGCTGAACCAGTGCGGCTCCAGCGACATCGCCGAGGTCGATGGCGATCGTGCCCCAGAGGACGGCGTAGGCGATACCGAGCACCGGCGCGAGCCAGGCCAGCTTCCGCTTAGAGTGGAGCACTTCCTCGTTGACGCCACGGTAGTCCCGCGTGACCCGATCGTAGAACGAGCGGTGACGATCGCCGCGGGTGCCGTACATGTCCGGCCGTACCTGGTAATAGACGAAGGCGATCGCCAGCGAGTACAGGATGGCGACAGAAATGAAGTCACGCGTCACCAGGCCGGGCATGTTCAGCCAGGCCCGCTTCGCGTCGATCACCGGGTCGCCCTCCACGTGCAGCCAGTGGTGGAAGTAGTGCTCGTAGCCGAAGAACACCACGATCAGCAGGAGGAAGGAGATCGGGAGGAATGCGACCCCCCCGAGCGCGAACCGCCGGATCGACCACGCCCATCCCGCATTGGTGATGTGCAGCGCCACCGCGAACATGATCATCCCGATCGCCAGCGACGACCAGAAGAGCCAGTTGAAGAGGAGCGCCTGCCAGATCCGGCCGTCAGCCGTGCCCGCCGTGAGCAGCACTGCCGCCACCCCGAGCACCACCAGCGCCGCGATCACGATCTTCACCGTGCCCGAGACGGGGCCGAGTGTCCGGAACGGGATGACGCTGGGGATCGAATCGTGTGCCATGAATCTACCTGATACGTGAAGTCCGGATCACGGCGGAGCCGCGAGCGTGTCTGCTACTGGCCGGCCGGCGCGGCGGTATCTGCGACCGGCGGGAGCTGGGGCTCGGGCGCCAGGCCCGGCGCCGTCGCTCCGGGCACCTCGCCGGCCGGTGTCACCACCGGTGCGCCGGGAGCACGGCCCTGCAACTGACGCATGTAGTGAACGATGGCCCAGCGATCCTCGTACGAGATCCGCTCCCCGTAGGCGGGCATGAGGCCGCGGCCCACGCGAATGACGCCGTACAGGTATCCGTCGCTCCGCGCCGCGGTGGCGGGGTCGCGAACGGCGGTTGCCGACGGGAAACGCCCGGGCCCCACGACCGTGCCCGCACCGTCACCCGGGACGCCGTGGCAGACGCTGCACTGGCGCTCGTACATCACCTGCCCACGCGTGAGCACCTCGGGGGTGGCCGGAACCGGGTTCACCAGCGCGGCGCCCACCGAGTCCAGCTGCAGCTGCGTGAACGGCGCCTCGGCATCTCCCAGCGGGCTCGACACCGGCACCGAGCCGGGCGCCGGAAGGCGCGGCAGCGTATGCGGTTGATAGCTGACGGTGCCACGCATGGTCGAGAGCACCGGGAAGTACCCGAACAGCACGTCCAGATCGTATCCGGCCGCATCGGTGCACCCCCCGAGGGAGAGCGTACCGAGCGCCACCAGGCCGATCAGTCTTCCGAGCTCTACGATTCATCGAGGAGTACCTCCTCCGGACCAGCATCGTTCATGATGTCGCGTACCGTGTCGTACCCCTCCGGCGGCACGTGCGCGAACACGCCGAACCGGTCTCCCGAGAAGGAGGGGTGATAGAGGGCCTCCGGCTTGCCGAGCCGCGGCAGCCGCCCCGTCAGGAAGAGGCCCGCCACGGTGGAGAGCGCGCCGAGCAGGATCGTCAGCTCGAAGATGATGACGCTGAACGCCGGCATCGCCACGATCTCCTTGCCGCCCACGATCAGCGGCCAGTCCAGCGCCATGTCCAGAGCGCCAGCGCGGCGCCCGCCGCGGTGCCCGTGAAGGCGCCCGTGAGGGTGAAGATGCGCACGGCGCTCTCCGGCGACTCCAGCGCCTCCTCCAGCTCGTGGCGCGGCGTCGGCGAGTAGACCGTGAGTGCGTAGCCGTCGGCGCGCAGCCGCTCGATCGCCGCGGTCGCCGAATCGAGGTGGGCGAAGATGCCCAGAACCCCCGTCCGAGGTCTCTTCATCGGGACTCCCATTCCTTGTATCCGGTCGGCAGCTCCTCCACCAGCTCGGCCGGGTCGGCCTTGGCCGTGTGCGCCGCGGCGTGGTGCGGGTTCTTCATCGGCGGCGGCAGCACCTCCTTGATCTCCGCGATGGAGAGCGCGGGGAGGAAGCGCAGGAAGAGCAGGAACCACATGAAGAACCACCCGAAGCTACCCATCAGGATGGCGGCCTCGGTCCAGCTCATGTGGTAGTTCAGGAACACCCAGGGCTCGTAGCGAGTGGGCGAGCGACGGCACGATGATCACGAAGCGCTCGTACCACATCCCGATGTTCACGAAGATCGAGATGAGGAAGAACGCGTTCAGGTTCATGCCGGATCTTCGGGAACCAGAGCAGCTGCGGGATGATGGCGTTGAAGGTGATCATCGACCACCCCGCCCACCAGTAATCACCCGTGACGCGGTCCCAGAACACGTCGCGCTCGTACAGCTCGCCGGAGTACCACGCCATGAAGTACTCCATCGCGTAGGCATAGCCGACGATCAGCGAGGTCAGCAGCAGCAGCTTCGCCATCCGGTCGAAGTGCAGCGTCGGTCAGATACGCCTCGTAGCCGGAAGATCTTCCGCACCGGGACCGCGATCGCTCACCACCATCGCCACGCCGGAGAGGATGGCGCCGGCGACGAAGTACGGGGCGAAGATCGTGGTGTGCCACCCGGGGACGATGGACACGGCGAAGTCCCAGGACACCACCGAGTGCACCGAGAGCACCAGCGGCGTCGCGAGCGCGGCGAGGAAGAGGTAGGCGCGGGTGAAGTTCTTCCACTCCCGGTCCGTGCCGCGCCAGCCGAGCGCAAGCATCGTGTAGACCTTCTTCCGCCAGGGCACCGTGGCGCGGTCGCGCGCCGCGGCGATGTCCGGGATCAGGCCGATGTAGAAGAAGACCGAGGAGACGGTCAGGTACGTCGTGACCGCGAACACGTCCCACAGCAGCGGCGACGCGGAAGTTCGGCCAGATCCCCCGCTGGCTGGGCAGCGGAAGGAGCCAGTAGAAGAACCACGGGCGCCCGATGTGGATGATCGGGAAGAGCCCGGCGGTGAGCACCGCGAACACCGTCATCGCTTCCGCGAGCCGGTAGATCGACTGCCGCCACGGCGCGCGGAAGAGGAAGAGGATCGCGGAGATCAGCGTACCCGCGTGGCCGATACCGACCCAGAAGACGAAGGTCGTGATGAAGGTGCCCCACCCGACCGGGTTCGTCAGGCCGGCGAAGCCGAGGCCGTACACGACCTGGTAGAGGAAGGCGACCAGCGCCAGGCCGCACGAGGACGACCGACACCCCGAGCAGCGCGAGATACCCCGGGCCCGGCTTGGTGAGGAGCCGCAGCGCATCCCGGTTGACGTCTTCGTACCCTCGGACCTCCGGGTGGAAGACGGACCTGAGTTCAGTTGCCATCTCGAGCTGGTGTCTCCTCAGCGGGCCCGTAGCCCGGCGCCAGCCGGGGCTTGCGTGCCGCCGTCCGCGCCGGCTCGTGGAGCGTCACCTTCTTCAGGTAGACGATCGCCGGCTGCACGTTGAGACTCCTCGAGCGACCGGTAGCCGCGGTTCGATCGGGCGGCGCGCGCCACGGCGCTGTCCGGGTCCGCGATGTTGCCGAAGACGAACACCTCGGTCGGGCAGGTCTGCACGCAGGCCGGCACCACCTCGCCGTCGCGCACCGGCCGGTTCTCGCGCGCCGCGTTGCTGCTCGCCCTCGCGGATCCGCTGGACGCAGAAGGTGCACTTCTCCATCACGCCCTTCTCGCGCACCGTCACGTCCGGGTTCAGCTGCCAGTTCAGCGGCTCCGCGAACTCGTAGGTGAACCAGTTGAAGTAGCGGACCTTGTACGGGCAGTTGTTGGCGCAGTAGCGCGTGCCCACGCAGCGGTTGTAGACCTGGCCGTTCAGCCCGTCCGGCGTGTGGTACGCGGCGTACACCGGGCAGACCGGCTCGCACGGCGCGTTCCCGCAGTGCTGGCAGAGCATCGGGAGGAAGCGCGTGTCGTCCGTGCCGTCGTCCGTCGTGCGCCTCCTCCGGATGTCGGCTCGACGCCCCAGTAGCGCTCGATGCGCAGCCAGTGCAGTGTCGCGGCCCTTCTTCACCTCGGTCGGCGCCGACCACCGGGATGTTGTTCTCCGCGTAGCAGGCGATGACGCAGGCGCTGCAGCCGATGCAGCGCGTCAGGTCGACCACCATCGCCCAGCGCGTGTCGCCGTCGATGTACTCGCCGTACTGCGTCCCCGGCGGCGGGTACTGCCGCCGGATCGGTCGGCGACGGCGATCGGGAGCGAAGCCGCCGCGTCCGCGGAGCGTCGTCATCGGTGCTCGCCTCGCCCGGGATCGTCGCCTCGCCCTGCTGGCTCGGCCTGCAGCAGCGCGGCGACGCGAGATCGCCTGGGCGATCTCGCGATCGTGCTGCACCCGCACGCCCTGCTCGAAGAGCCCCGGCCCGGGGTTCAGGATCGCCCTGGCGCGTCCGCTTGCCGGACGCCGGTCGGCTGGCACCCGCACCCGCAGCCCGTAGGTCGCGAAGCTGCCGGTGGTCTCGTCCAGCGTGGGGCCGAGCAGCACGTTGGGGTTGACGCCGCGGCCCTCGGTGTAGCGGCCGAACGCCTTGTGCCCGAGGCCCATCTGGATCGCCACGGTGTCGGGCCGAACGCCGGGGTAGACGTACGCCGGCGGCCTCGATGCTCCCGTAGCGGCGACGCCGACCTCCACCAGTCGCCCTGCTCGACCCCCAGCTCGCTCGGCGGCGCGCGGGTGGATCTCCACCCACGAATCCCAGGACACCTTGGTGACCGGGTCCGGGAGCTCCAGCAGCCACGGCCGGTTGGCGGTGCGGCCGTCGAAGAAGCGGTACGACGGGTAGACGACCAGGTGGAAGTTCGCGTCGCCCTCGCCGCCCTCGAAGGCGAGCGGCTGGTACCGCCGCGGGGCCGCGGGCGCGGCCTGCGCGCCGAGGTCCTGCTGCGCGGGTGCCGGCACCATCCCGACCCGTCGCCCGACCTGGCCGGTCGACCGGGCGCTCCGGCCTGCGGCGGACCGGCGCCCGCCGACCGGCGCCGGCTGGCGTCATCGCGGCTCCGCCGACCACGGCGCCACCGACCGGCGCGATGCCGGCGCCGCGGCCGCTGCGCCGCGCCAGCGGTGAGCCGCCGCCGCAGTGAACACGCCGCCGCGCGCAGCGCGTCACGCCAGCCGTCGCCGCCGCCGCTGACCCCCTGCCAGGCGCGTGCGCAGGTAGTCGTAGTAGGTGGCGCCCTGCACGCCGGGCGACAGCGTCTCGATGCCGAGCTGCCGGCCACCGAGAGCAGCACGTCGCCGACCTGCTTGGTGTTGAACACCGGGCCGCATCACCGGCTGGACCAGCTCCGTGATCCCCGCCTCGCGGCACGTAGTCGCCCCACGCCTCCAGGAAGTGGTGATCCGGGAGGATCATCGTGGCAGAGGCGCGAGGTGTCGTCCGGGAAGGTGGAGAAGCTCACGCGCATCGGCACGTTCGCGCAGCGCCTCGGCGAAGCCGAGCGCCGCCGGGGAGCGTGTAGACCGGGTTGCAGCGCGTCGATCAGGAGCATCCCGACCTCGCCCCGGCGCATCTGCTCGACCAGCTGGATCATCTCGCGGCCGGCGTTCTGGCGCGGCGCCGCGCTGGCTTGCGCGGCCCTGCGTTCAGCGCGTCGATCGCCTGCGCGGAGCTGCGCCTGCGTTGCCGCCCGAGATGGACGGAGCCCGGCCCGAGCGCGATCGCCGTTCCCCTGCTGGAACTCGCGGGCGAGCTCGAGTGATCACTGCCTGCGGCGATCTCGCGTCTCGCGGCGCGGCGGTGGCGGCATCCACCTGGCCGGCCAGCGCCATGGCGAGCATGCGCCTCGGTGCCGGGGCGCGGCGCGATCCACTGGTCGGCGTTGAGACCGGTCAGCGGCCGGTGCGGCCCGACCCAGACGAACTTGCCGCGCGAGCCATCCCGGTAGGAGTGCATCTGCGCGAACTGCCATGCGTACTCGACCGGGCGAGCCCCACGTCTCCAGGAAGTCCGCGCCGAAGGAGACGAGGACGCTCGGCACTCGGAGAAGTCGAGGCCGCGCGGCTGATCGGCCCACGGCGTCGTAGACCACGCGGCGCGCACCGATGGCGCCGACGAAGTCGTCCACCAGGCGGTCCATCGTGCCGGTGTAGCGCCTGGCGTCAGGAAGACGATCGCCGTCCGCGCCGCCGGCCTGCTGGAGCTGGCGGATCCGCATCGGCGAGGAGCCGCTCGGCGGTGCCCCACGTGACGTTCGATCGTGGCGGACGCCCGCCTCGTCGCTGACGGGCCCCTGATAGCGGTCGGGGTGGTAGAGCCCCTGCACCGACGCCTGCCCGCGCGCGCACAGATTGCCGCGGGAGATCGGGTGGTCGGGGTTCCCCTCCACCTTGGTCGCGCGGCCCGGAGTGCGTCTCCACGTGGATCCCGCACCCGGCGGGGCACTCCCGGCAGGTGCTGGTATACCAGGTCGGCACGCCCGGCACGATCTCCTCCGCGGGGATCACGTAGGGGATCAGCCGCTCCACCTCGCCCGTCGAGCACCCCGCGGTCGCCGCGCCGCGCGCCCCGGATGCGCCCACCACCTTCAGGAAGTCCCGCCTCTTCATTCCGTCGGACATTCGAGCTCCTTATGAAGCTTTCAAACTACGGCATTCGGGGGTCAGGCATTCGGCATTCGGGGAAGAGCGGTTCCCCCGATCCCCGGATGCCGAATGCCTGAATCCGTCAGTAGTGACACACGAAGCAATCGGTGGAGGCGCGCTGGTTCGGATACGTGGCGCGCTGCCCGCTGCACGTCGCTTCCCGCTGCAGCCAGGGCGGCGATGCGCTGCACGTAGGTGGAGCGCTCCGCGACCGTGGCCTCCTCCTCCGCCGAGATCGGGATCTCGCCGCGATGGCAGTCCACGCACCAGCCCATCTGCAGCGAGGAGAACTGGTACACCTTCTCCATCTCCTCCACCGGCCCGTGGCAGGTCTGGCACTGCAGCCCGACGCGCACGTGCGGCGCGTGGGAGAAGCGGACGTGCTCCGGCAGGTTGTGCACCTTGCACCCAGGGGATCGCCTCCTGGCGGCGCCAGTACTCCACCAGCTTGGAGGCCTCCGCGTGGTAGAACGAGTCACGCTCCGCCTGCGGGAAGGCGAGCTGCGCCTGTGCCGGGTCGGTCACCGCGCTGCCCACCACGTGACAGCCGACGCACTGCTTGACGCTCGGCAGACCTGCCGCGGGCGACATCGTCCGCCGAGTAGTGGCAGTACATGCAGGGGATCTGCTGCTCGCCCGCGTGGACGCTGTGGTAGAACGCGATCGGCTGATCCGGCCCCGCGGCTTCCGTGGCCCGGTAGTCCCGGCACCCGGCCACCGCGATACCGGTGAGCAGTGCGATCCCTGCGATGGAGAGAGCTCTGGTCATGATTGAACGTTCGGCTTTCAGCTCGCGGCGCTCACCCCGTCGGGGGGTGCACGCCGGCCCGACGGCGACCTGCTGCAGTCCGGGCGGCGGTTCCACTGCCCGGTCCGGGTCGGCGAGACCCGCGCTCCATGGCCTGAACCGCTGGCGACTTTCAGAAGCACACCCATATAACACGGCGTTCCGCGCGCGGCAATAGCCGGAAAACCCGTACGGAGCGTAGGGAATTTCCCCACAGGGGCTGCGCGTCGGCTGCGTATCATCCCCTAACCCGTTGTGGGGTGGGACCCTGCGTCGGGAGCTTCGGAAATGCTGCTCAACGGAGGCGGCGGTGCTCGATCATCGCGCACCGGTCCTGGACCACGCGGATGCCGGCGCGCGCCAGCGCCTCGGCCGCCTCGGCGTTGCGGATCCCGGACTGCATCCAGACGCCGGCGGGCCGCGCGGCGATCAGATCGTCCACGTGCTTCGCCACGTCGGGGGAGCGGCGGAAGACGAAGACGATGTCCAGGTCGCCGGGCACGGCCGCCACCGTGCGGTGGACGGTCGCGCCCAGGATCTCGGTGACCTCCGGGTAGTAGACGGGAACCGGCACCACCTCATAGCCGGCCCGCTGCAGGTAGTGGGGCACGTAGAAGGCGGGTTGTGTGGACTGCTGCTCCGTCTTGATGCCGAGGACCGCGACGCGGGAGGCGGAGCGAAGAAGCTCGGCGACCCCGGCCGCGTCGTCGATCAGGTTCTGCTGCCAGTCTGTCATCGAAACTTCCCGGTGCTGGCGGCACCCCGCTTGGACGGGGCAGGGGCCGCGGATACATTGTCAGCCCTCCGCCGGGCCCTCCGGTGGTGCCGGTCGCGGAAGTGGGAAATGAGATGTGGGAATCCTGGATCGAATCGTACGGCTACATCGCTGTCTTCATCGGAAGCATCCTCGAGGGTGAGACGGTTCTCATCCTCGCGGGCTACAGCATGAGCCGTGGGTACCTCGACCCGGTCCCCACCTTCCTCCTCGCGGTGGCCGGCGGAACGCTCGGCGACTCCATGTACTACTGGCTCGGCCGGCGCTACGGAGTCCGGCTGATGCGGTCGCTGGCGGTGCCGCGGCCGTTTCGCGCCCGTGCCAAGATGCTGCTGCGGCGGTGGGGTCGGCAGGCGGCATTCACCACCCGCTTCGCCTACGGACTCCGGCTGGCGCTCCCCGTGCTGATCGGCACCACCCGGATGCCGATCCTGCTCTTCCACGCTTTCAACCTGCTGGCGGCGGTGCTGTTCGCCACCCTCTACCTCGGCCTCGGTTTCCTGTTCGGTGAGGCGGTGCAGGAGGTGCTGGGGCGGGTGCGACCGTACGAGCATCGCATCCTCGCCAGCATCGTCGCCCTCGGCGCGATGATATGGATCGTGCGGGAGTACCGTCTCTTCCGCTCCGCTCCACCGGAGGAGTAGCGGTCTCGCCCCGCTGCTCCGCCGGATCAGACCTCCGAAAAGAATTCTCCGGCCTCGGCCTTTCGTACGAGCAGCGGCGCGGGTGCGTAGCGTGTTCCGAATCGACCTTCCAGGGCTCGCAGCTGCTCCACCACGGCCGCGGCGCCCGTCCGGTCCACGTACCAGAACGGGCCGCCGCGGAAGGGAGGGAACCCGATACCGAAGACCGCGCCCACGTCACCGTCGCGCGCGCTCCGCAGCACACCGTCCTCCAGGGTGCGCACCGCCTCGTTGATCATCCCCAGCGCCAATCGCTGCTGGATCTCCTCCACTGGCATGCTGCGCCGGACGTGCGAGCCGATCAGCGCGTAGACGCCGGGGTCCGGACCCGCCTTCTTCCCGCCGTCGTAGCTGTAGAAGCCGCGGCCGTTCTTGCGACCCAGTCGTCCGTCCTCGATCAGCCTGCCGAGCACGGTGTTGGGCTCGATCCGGTCGGCGAACGCCTCCGCGAGGATCCCGCCGGACTTGGCCGCCACGTCGAGCCCCACCTCGTCGTAGAGGGTGATGGGGCCGACCGGGAACCCCCACTCCATCATCGCCTCGTCGATCGCCTCCATGGCCACACCTTCCTGAAGCAGGAGGGCGGCCTCGTTCATGTACGGTCCCAGGATCCGGTTCACATAGAAGCCGGGACCGTCGTTGACGATCACCGGCGTCTTGCCGATCCGCTTCCCCCAGCGGTGGCAGGTGGCGGTGACGGCGTCGCCGGTGGAAGGGGTAACGATGATCTCCAGCAGCGGCATCTTCTCCACCGGAGAGAAGAAGTGGAGCCCGATGACCCGCTCCGGCCGGGACGCCGCCTCGGCCAGGCGGGCGATCGGGATGGTGGAGGTGTTGGACCCGATGATGGTGTCCTCGCCTCCGGCAGCTTCCAGATCGCGGATGATGGAGTGCTTCAGCTCGATGTCCTCGAAGACCGCTTCCACCACCAGATCCACGGTGCCGAAGCCCGAGTATTCGGTGGTGCCTTCCAGCCGGTCGAGGAGGGCGACGACCTCGTGCTCCGGGCGGCGCCGACGTTCGGCGCGCCTGGTGAGACTGCGGCGGGCGGTGCCGAGCCCCTTCGCGACGCCCTCGGCGGACACGTCCTTCAGACGCACACGCATGCCGTTTTCCGCGGTGACGACGGCGATCCCCGCGCCCATGAAGCCGGCGCCGACCACGGCGACACGCTCCACGTTCGAGCCGCGCACCCCCTCGCCCAGCATCGGGTCGTTCTTGGCTGCGGTGGAGGTGAAGAATACGTGAGTCAGACTCCGCGCTTCGGGGGTGACGGTGAGTTCGCCGAAGGCCCGCGCCTCCAGTGCCAGCGCCTCCTCCAGCGGCCGGTCCAGCCCGCGGGCGACCACGTCGAGAATCCGCAGCGGCGCGGGGTAGAGGCCGCGCGTCTTCTCCATTACACCCTGTCGCGCCTTGCGGAAGATGAAGCCGCGAAGGCCCGGCAGGTTCTCCATCCACACGGGCGACCCGCGAGGCCGGGCGGCACGCGGTTCTCTGCGCCCGCTGGCGATCTCGGAGGCGGCCTCGCGCGCGACGCGCTCCAGTACGGCGGCGGGAACGACCTCGTCCACCAGCCCGAGCTTGCGCGCACGGCGGCCGTCGAGCTGCCTGCCGGTCAGCATCATGTCCAGAGCACCACGCAGACCGATCAGGCGCGGGAGGCGCTGCGTGCCGCCGGCGCCGGGGAGGATCCCGAGCTGCACCTCAGGGAGGCCGAGCTGCGTCTTCGGGGAGTCGGTCGCGATGCGATAGGTGCAGGCGAGCGCCACCTCCAGCCCGCCGCCGAGCGCCGCACCTTCGATCGCAGCTACCACCGGGATGCGCAGCCCCTCCAGCCGCGCGAGCAGCCTGTGCGCGGTGCGGCTCAGCGCCTCCGCGTCCGCCGCGCTCTCCAGCGCGCCGAACTCCTCGATGTCCGCGCCCGCGATCCAGACCCCCGGCTTCCCCGAGATGACGACGGCCGCCCGAGCGCCGGAATCCGGGGCCTCGAGGCGGCCGATCACCGCGGTGAGCTCCTCGACCAGGTCGCGTGAGAGGACGTTGACCGGCCGTTCTGCCTGATCCAGCCGGACCATCGCGATCCCATCCTCCACCACCATCGTTACCGACCGTCCCATCTCCGTCCCGCCCGCTGCACTGGTTTCCATCGAGGACTCTCCCTGTCGGGACCGTTGAGGAGTCACTTCGCCGCCCGCTTTTCTCGCCGCCGGCGGTGCACCGCAGGGAGTGCGCCATGGGCGATGAGGCAGGCGCCACCGGCCTGCGCTGCCTTACCCCACCGCCGTCATCCCGCGCGACCGCAGGGAGCGACGGGACCCGGATGCTGAGGACGGCCGCGGCATCCGGATCCCGCGCCCGCCGCCCGCGGGGCACCCGCGTCGAGCGCCTCACAGCGGGATACTGGATGACGGCCAGCAACAGCCGACGGTCGACAACTTCCCCTACTCCCGGATCCGCACCACGGGCAGAAATCCGTTCCCCACGTACGGATGGCCCCGGCCGCGCCCGATCACGAGGTCCGCGTAGCCGTTGGCGGGGTCGCCGCCGGCGGCGCGCACCCGTGCGACGGTGCCCGGGCCGCGGTTGTAGGCGTGGAGCGCCTCGTCCAGGCGACCATCGTACAGGCGGAGCAGCCAGTGCAGGTAGCGGAAGCCGAGGCGGAGGTTGGTGTTCCGGTCGAAGATCTGCTCGCGCGTGATCCCCGGCTGGAGCTCGCGCGCCGTCGCGGGCATCAACTGGGTGAGGCCGAGCGCCCCCGCGGAGCTGACGGCCCGCTCGTGGAACCCGCTCTCCACCCGGACCAGGCGGAAGGCGAGCTCCGGGTCGATCCCTTCGGCGATCGCGGCGCGTTCGATGTCGGCGGCGAGATCCACGGAGATCCGGTAGCGGATCGCGTGCCGGGCCGTACGGGCGCGGCGTGTGTCCACCTCGCGCGCCGCGATGGACGCAGCCACCACCAGATCACGCGCGCTCCTGGCTGCCTGGCCAACCGGTGGCACCAGTGTGATCACGGCGGCGAGGAGCATACCGCCAGCCACCAGCCGGAGCACGGGTCTGCGCTTGCTCCGGCCGGCCCTCGCGCGAGTGCCGACGCGCCTCCTCTTCGGTTTCCTCGATCGCAACTTTTCGCCGGGTGCGGCCGTACGGGGTGCGGGGTAACGGGCCGCGGAGCAATGTAGGTGAGCGACGCCGGTGCGTCACGACTCAGGGTCGCGGATCGCTTCCCAGGCAGGTCACCTCACGCGGTCCGCGCTCGATGACGAGGTAGTCCGCCACGGTGCGAACACCCTCCACGAGCTGTGACGTCCGGATGGCGCACTGCCACGCCGCGAGCCCCCGCACGCTGCCGTGCAGGACCACGATGGCTCCATCCACCTCCACCCGGATCGAGCCCGCGTCGATCGAGGGTTCACGTGCCAGCCGCGCCTCGACCTCCTGGAGGATACGGGGATCGCCGGTGCGGTCCACGGCAGGGAGCGGCCGTCGCAGCGAGGAGCAGCCGGCGAGTCCCGCGATCAGCAGCAGAGTGACGAGCCGAGCCGCTCCCATACGGTTTCTGCGACGAATCATCCGGGTTCCAGAGGGTGAAAGCCGTTCAGAACATGCGCCCACAGCGCAAAGGGAGGGCCATCCTCTCTGCCACTCGTTTCCGAAGTTTACGGATTCATCTACCTTTCCGCGATGCAGAGCTATCTCAGGACATCCCGCTCGATCACCTACTCGGTGCTGTTCGCCCTGCCACTGCTGCTCGCCTACGAACTCGGCGCACTGCTGCTCGTGGCCGGCGGCGGAAGCGCTCTCCGCAACGGCGCCGACGTGCTGCTGCGCACCCTTCTCGCCGCCGGCGGGGTGGACGGAACGCTTCCGTTCGCCGCCCTCCTCCTCGGCGTGGGCGTCGTGCTGATCGTGCTCGAGCAGCGGCGTACCCGCGTACGGGTGCGACTCTCTCCCTTCGTCGGGATGACGCTGGAAAGCGTGCTGTACGCGCTGCTGCTCGGCGTCCTGATCGGGGGGCTCACGCAGTGGGTGCTGCAGGGGGCCGGGCTCGTCCGCCTGGGGCTGGACGCCGGGCCGCTCGCGGCTCTCTCCACGCGGGAGGGCGTGGTTCTCTCGCTGGGTGCCGGCTTCTACGAGGAACTGGTGTTCCGGGTGATGCTGGTTGGCGGGATCTTCGCTCTCCTCCGCGGCAGCGGCCTCGATCGCCGCCCGTCCGGGATCGCCGCTGCGGTGCTCGCGGCGCTGATCTTCTCGGCCTTCCACTACATCGGACCGTATGGCGATCCCTGGGCGCTGCCTTCCTTCCTCTTCCGGTTCCTGGCGGGTATGGCATTCAGCGTGCTGTTCCTGGTGCGCGGTTTCGGCATAACGGCCTGGACGCACGCGCTCTACGACGTCTTCCTCTTCACACTACGCGGCAGCTGAGCGCCCGGTGTCGCAACCCCGGGCGGCGAGCCGTTCTTCATCGACCAGGGGGCAGCATGAATTCGGAGATCCCGACGGCCACGTCGGAGCAGCAGATGAACATCGCGGAGATCCTTCAGCTTCTCCGGGACGGGCGCGAGGAGGTGCTCGCCGACTGGATCGACAGGGTCCGCGACAACAGCGCGGTGCAGAAGGGGCATACGCTGAGCGACCCGCTGCTGCTGGATCACATGCCCCAGTTGTACGACGCCATCCTCGATCGGATGGATGCGAACCGCTCCCGCGAGGACGCGGAGCAGTTCGCCGCCGTGCACGGCTTCACCCGTCGGCTGACCGGCTATGATGTGATCGAGACGGTGATCGAGCTGCTGATGTTCCGCCGCGCGATCTGGGCGTATCTCACCGCGGTGAACGCCTCGCTGGAGGGCTCGCTCGCCACCATGGAGCGCATAGACGGCATGGTGGATCGGGCGGTGATCTCGAGCCTCCGCGCCTTTCTCGATCCCGGTGCACGGATGCTGTCACGCCGCCCGTTCGGCGAGGACGGCGCCGCCGGAGGGAACGATCAGGCGGGTGCCGCGGGTAGTAACGCGGTGGAAGTGGAAGCAGAAAACGGTTAGGACGGGCGCTCCAGACAGCGAGTGGCCCAGCGAAAGTACAACAGCCCAGGAGGATGGATGTACAGGATGTACCGGCCGCTCGCCCTGCTGCTCCCCGCGCTCGTGATCTCGGCATGCGGCGGCTCCGGGCCCTCGACGCCCCGTCTGCTCACCCCGGCGGAGGTCGGGGGGGTGTATGTCGTATGCTCGCTCTCCTTCCAGCCGACGGGACTGCAGTCCGTGAATCTGCTGGAGGCGGCAACCGAACCGGACCCGGCGCCGCCCCTGCCGCCGCCGAATCTCAAGGTGAGCACCCAGGTGCGCGACTTCGAGCTGGAATACACCCCACGCGGTGACGTCCTTCCGCGCCGCTTCACCGGTTCATACCAGCTCGGCCCGAGCGCCGTCACGCTGCAGTTCGCGGCCACGGAGACGGCACTGAACTCGGCGATGCTGCTCACCAACAACATCACTCTCGATTTCGAGCCTTCGGGGCGGCTGGTGAGCACCACGCCGCGCTACACGGTGCCCCGGCAGGACTACGGCCGCCTCGCGGGACTTTCGGAGGAGCAGATGCGGAACCTCCAGGAGCGGATCGAGGGTACTCTCGTCGGGCACTTCAGCCGCGGGACCTGTTCCTGACCGGTGTTCGCGATGCTGACACCCGAGGCCCGGCGCGGTTGGCCGGGCCTCGTTCTTCGATCCCTGCCGTCGCCTCCCGTTATCTTTCGGAGATGATGCCGCGATTCGCCCTGCCAGTCCTGCTCGTTCTGCTCGCCTTGACGACGCCCCCCTCAGGGGCGGCGGCACAGTCCGCGCCGGTGACCCCCGCGGAGGGGTGGGACGGTGCTCGCGCCCTGGAGCTGATCCGCCGAGCCCAGGAGCGCCGCTCGGTCACGCTCGAGGACACCGCGATGGTGAACTACTCGGCCGACGCCCGCGCCTTCGTCTACTTCTATCTGGACCGGGAGGACACCGGCGAGCGCAACCTGATCAAGACCGATCAGGTGGCGCTGGAGGTCTTCTGGGAGGCGCCGGACCAGGTGAAGCAGCGGATCGTCGGGTGGCGTGACGAGCGCTCCCTGCCGACCCGCATCCACTACCACATCGACCACCTCTCGGTGGTCCAGGAGAACTTCGGCGACGAGATCCAGATCGGCGACGGCGACGAGGTGCGGGGCGTGCCGCACCCCGCGGCGCCCGGCTCGGAGCGGTTCTACCAGTTCCAGCTGGTGGATTCACTGACTCTGCGCCTGCCGGGGGCCTCGGAGCCGGTGCAGGTCTACCAGGTGCGGGCCCGCCCGCGCGACTCCTCGCGGCCGGGGATCGTCGGCTCGGTGTTCATCGATCGGCGGGCGGGCGACCTGGTGAGGATGGACTTCACCTTCACCGCCGCCTCGTACGTCGACCCGTACCTGGACTACATCAACATCTCGCTGGACAACGGGCTCTGGCGTGGCCGCTTCTGGCTCCCGAACGAGCAGAGGGTGGAGCTGCGGCGGCGGCTGCCGATGCTGGACGTGCCGGCGGGGACCATCATCCGCGCCAACATGCGGGTGGGGAACTACGAGTTCAATCGGCCGCTGCACCCCACCACCTTCCTGGGGCCGGCGATCGTGGCCGTGCCGCGAGCGCAGCGGGAGGCGTTCGAGTTCGAAGACGAGATCTTCGCCGAGCTGCGCGAGCAGGGGCTCGGACCGGCGATGGAGCTCGGGGAGATCCGGAGCGCGGCGATGCGGCTCGCGCACCGCCAGGCGCTGGAGCGCTTCTCGCCGCTGCGGCTCTCGGCCGGGTCACTGTCGGAGGTCGTCCGCTTCAACCGCACCGAAGGATGGGCGCTGGGGATGGGCGGCACGGCCGCTCTGCACCCGGCAGTTCGGCTGAGGGGACGCGGCGGCTACGCGTTCGGGGCCGGCCACCCGTTCGGCTCGCTCGGGGTGGACGTGGGCGAGGGCGGAATGTGGTTCCAGCTGCGCGGGACGCTGAATGACGCGCGCGATGTGGACGTGGGGCCCGCCGCATCCGGGTTCGGCAACACCCTCTCGGCGGTCTTCGCCGCGCGCGATCACACAGACCTCTACTTCGTGGACGGTGTCTCCGCATCGGTCAGGCGGAGTGCCGCGCCGCTCTGGAGCACGGGCGCCTCGGTATGGCACGAGCGGCACCGGCCCGCGCGAGCACCCGCTTCCGGCGGCCCGCTGGATCTGACGTTCCGGCCACTCTTCCCCGCTCTCGCCGGTGACTTCAGCGGCGGAGAGCTGCGCCTGGAGCGCCGGACGCCCTATGGCGTCGCGCGATGGACGGCAGGCGAGCTGCGGCTGGACGGCGGCTCCTTTCGGCCACTCTGCGTCCACGGCCAGTGTCCCGAGGAGATGCTGCACGCGCGGGCACAGGTGGCGGGCCGCGCCGGCTGGCGCTGGGAGCCGCGGCGCTCCCGGCTCGAGATCGAAGGACGTGGGGGCTGGATGACGGGTGACGCTCCGCCACAGTCGATCTTCCACCTGGGAGGCCGCGGCACGCTGCCCGGCTACGCATTTCGCTCCCTGGTCGGCGAGCGATACCTGAACGCGAGGGCGATCGGCTCCATGAATCTGGACGAGACGTGGCTCCGCGCCCGTCTCCATGGGGGTGCCGGCTGGGCCGATCTCACCGGCGGTGCGCCGCGGCCCAGCATCGGCGCGGGGGTAGGCATTCTCCACGACGTGCTGCACGTGGACCTGCACCGCGGACTGGGACGCGACGGGCGCTGGGAACTGATCGTGGAGTCGAACCGCGGATTCTGGGATTTCCTCTGAGCGCCCTCGACGCCTTCCACCTGCCGGCGCTCGCCACGCCGCCGACCACCACCTGGTCATTTCCCGGTGGCGTGGAACTGAGGGTTGCCCAGCTCACCCCGGCGGCCCTCTCCCACCAGGTGGACGCGCTTCTCGTGGCCGGCGAGACGCTCCTCCAGAACCGATCAGTCGAGTCCATCGTGCGGGCGGTGAACCGCACGGCGGAACGGCTGCGCGACCCCGCCGATCCGCTCCGTGTGACGGCCGAGCAGGCGATCCCGGCCATCACCGGCGCCTCGCCGGCCATGACATCCCGGGTTCTCGACGGGATGGCCGCCGACTGGCGGGCGGCTCCCCTTCGTGACCTTCTCCGTGCCGAGTTCGACGACCCGCTGGTCCTGGAGCGGTTCCGGCCCAGGCGACACCTTCCGGGGGTGGAGTCGCGGGCATTTCCACCGCGGCTCACGACGCACGTGTTCAGCGGCAACGTCCCGGGCGTGGCGGTCACTTCGCTGATCCGCGCGCTGCTCGTTCGCTCACCGTCACTGGGGAAAACTGCCGCGGGTGAGCCGCTGCTCGCGCCCCTCTTCGCGCGGGCCGTTGCCGAACTCGACCCTGAGCTCGCAGCCGCGCTCGCCGTGACCTACTGGCCCGGCGGGGACGGGGAGATGGAGCGAGTTGCGCTGGAGCGGGCCGAGGCGGTGATCGTCTACGGCGGAAGCGAGGCGGTGAGATCGATCCAGGCGCGAGTGCCGGCGTCGGCGCGATTCCTCGGGTATGGTCACCACGTCTCCTTCGGCGTGATCGCACGGGAGCGCCTCACTCGCGAAGCGGCGCCGGCGCTGGCACGAGCCGCCGCGCTGGACGTGGCCACCTTCGATCAGCAGGGGTGCGTCTCCCCCCACCTCTTCTACGTGGAGGAGGGCGGCGAGATCGATGCCGCCGAATGGGCGGAGGCTCTGGCGACGGCCCTCTCGGAGGTGGAGCGGGAGCTGCCACGGGGCCGGCTTTCCCCGGGTGAGGCGAGCGCGATCCGGCAGGTGCGGGGAGAGATGGAGTTCGCGACCCTCGCGGGCCGTGGGGTGGCGCTTCATGCTTCGCCCGGCGGGACGGTGTGGACGGTGATCTTCGATCCCGACCCCGCCTTCGTGTCCTCCTGCCTGAATCGTACGGTGCGAGTGAAGCCCGTGGATTCGCTGGATCGGGTGCCCGGGCTCGCCGCCCGCGTGGGCGCGGTGCTTCAGAGCGTCGGAGTTTCCGCACCGGAGTCGCGCTCCGGGCGGCTCGCCGCCGCGCTGGGCCGCGTCGGGGCGAGCCGCATCTGCCGGCTCGGAGAGATGGCGTGGCCGGCCGCGCACTGGCTGCACGACGGGCGGCCGCCGCTCGCCGATCTGGTGCGCTGGGTGGAGCGGCAGGTGGATTCCGGCGACTGAGGGGCGGCGGCGGCCGGGCCCCGCCTTCATCCCGAATTCGCGGTGGCGGGCCGGTCGGACCGGGGGCGTGGGCGTGGGATCCGGATGCTGGAGAACGTCGCCGGCATCCGGATCCTCACGGTCGCACCGGTTGCTCGGAAGAGAGCCGCTTTCCCCGCAGCGACCTCAGGATGACGGCTCGGGTGCTCCGGCCGGCCTCAGGACAGCCACGCTCCGGCCGCCTTCTACCTGGCACCTGTCTTGCGCTTCCAGCGACCGCGCACGACCCCCTGCCGATCCACTGGAGCCATGAACCGATATCAGACGCCACGTCGCCTCGTACTCACCTGGCGAGTGTTTGCTCCCGACGCGAGCGCGGAGATCCGGCGGCAGCTGCGAGCGGGTGGTCGTCCGCACTGCCCCTGCTGCACAGAGTTGCTCGAGGCGCAGCCGGACAGCCGGCTCTGCTCCGAGCTTCCACTGGATGCGCGCGCCTACGACCTGAACTGCCGTGGTTGCCGCCGCTTCCTCTGCGTCGTGCAGCACACACGCCGCTCGCTGCGCCTGGTGCGCATGCGACGTCTGGTCGCGGCGGTCCGCGCCGTGGGCATCGCACCGTCCGGAACGGTTCGATCCGTCCCGGCCTGATCCGTTCCCTCCAAGGAGCTCGCGCCGAATGGCGATCCATCTCTTCAGCACACCGGTCGAGTGCACGCACTGCGGCACGGTGGTCGACGACCCGACGGTCGACAAGTGCCCGCAGTGTGGCCACCTGCTTACGGAGCGCCGCACACCCGGCCGCCTTGCGGGGGTGGAGCGCCGTTACCGCAACATCCGCTTCCTCCTCGGCTTCATCCGCTTTCTCGCGGTGATCACCGCGGGTGTGGGAATCCTGATCTTCCTCTTCTCGGACGACACGGTTCCCTGGATGTGGCGGCTGCTGAGCATGTTCGGCGCGCTGATCGTGGCTTCCGCGCTGCTGGTGATCGCAGCGCTTTTCGATCTGGCGCTGGACATGGAAGAGAACACACGCGCGTCGTTCAAGGTGCAGCAGATGATCCTGGAGGAGCTGCACACCGGTTCGCGACGGGAAGCATGACGGCGGGCTACACGCTTCGCCCGCGGGACCGTGGAGTGCGGGCCATCCGGCTCGCACTTCTCGCATCCGCCCCGGTTCTGCTGCTGTCGGCGACCGCCGGGGCGCAGCAGCCGCGGCTCCCACTGCAGGCGGCGGCCGAGTCCATCGTCGCGGGTGCGAGCGGGAACTGGGGCGTGATGGCCTGGTCGATCGACCGCAACGCGCCCCTGATCGCCATCGATGCCGATCGGGCGCTGATTCCCGCATCGAACAACAAGGTCTTCACCGCGGTGTGGGCGCTGGACGTGCTCGGCCCCGATCACCGCTTCCACACCGACCTGCTGACCACGGGAGAACTGGACCGCAACGGCACGTTGCGGGGTGACGTGATCATCCGCGGCTCCGGTGATCCGGGCTTTGGCTATCGTGAGTTCTACCGCGAGCCGATGGCCCCGTTGCGGATCATGGCGCAGCGGCTGGCCGCCCGTGGCATTCGCGTGGTGGAGGGTGGCGTGGTGGGGGATCCATTCGCCTTCGATACCGTGCTGGTGGGGCCGGCGTGGCCGGGTGACACCGGCGGGGGGTCGGCGGCCTACGCACCTCGCGTGAGCGGGCTTCCGTTCCAGCGCAACATGCTGTGGGTGGAGGCGATACCGGCCGAGGGCGGAGTGCAGCTGCGGCTGGAGCCGGCGGTAGACGCGATTCCCGTGATCTCCACCGTCCGCACCGGCGGCAGTCGCGCCTGGGCCGTTCGCCACCCGCACCAGGATACCATCCACGTACGCGGGGCCATTTCGGGGCGGGGGCCGCATCGGTACGGGGTCGGGGTCGCCGACCCGGCACTGCTCACCGCCGCGGCGCTTCGCACCGCGCTGCTGGAAGCGGGAATCCAGGTTCGGGGTCCGGCGCGCGTGGGTCCTACGCCCCGCGGAGCGACCGGCGTGCATCGCCACGTCTCCGGCCCGGTCGCCGCCCTGATCCCGAAGCTGAATCAGGAGTCGGACAACTTTTTCGCGGAGCACCTGTGGAAGGCCGCCGCCCGGGAAGCGGTGGGTGTGGGGAGCTTCGCGCGTGGAGGGCCGGCATCGGCACTTCACTTCATGCAACGAGCCGGTGTCCCGGCGGGGGAGCTGTACCAGTTCGATGGCTCCGGTCTCTCCTCGCAGAGCCGGGCCAGCGCCAATGCCCTCGTGCGCACCCTGGTGTACGCGCACGGCGCGCCGTACTCGGAGATCTTCCATCGCTCCCTGGCCGTCGCGGGGGATCCGCGTGGCACCCTCAGCCGGCTCTACCGGAACTCGCCGGCAGCCGGCAACCTGCACGCGAAGACGGGCTACATTCGCGGCGTCCGCACGCTGTCGGGCTATGTGCGCGCCGCCAATGGTGAGCTGATCGCCTTTTCCTTCCTCTACAACGGGGGGAACACCAACGGCGCGCGCGCGGTGCAGGAGCAACTGGGCATCCTGCTGGCGCAGTACGGTGCCCCCGGCGGCACACCCGGCACCCCCATGGACACCGCCGCACCGGGAGCGGGACGGGAGTAGGAGCGCTATATTCAGCGCTCTTCCTCACCCGCCAGGAGCCGCGAGATGGAACGGGCCAGTGAGCTCACAGACCGGTTGATCGCCTACATAGAAGGCGGCCACGACGACTTCGGAGCTCTCGCTCTCGAGGTGTTTCGTCACCAGTACGGCTGCAATCGGCCGTACCGCGCTTTCTGCGACGCCCGCGGCGCCACCCCGGACCGGGTGATCAGCTGGCAGCAGATCCCGGCGGTACCCACCGATGCGTTCAAGGCCATCGAGTTGACGTGCGGCGACCCGGCGCGGGCAGCCGCGGTGTTCCGCACCAGCGGCACCACGGGAGGTGCGGAGCGACGCGGCACCCACTACGTACCGGACCTGGCTCCCTACCACGCCGCCCTCCGGAGCAGCTTTGCGCGGCACCTTCTCCCCGACCGGGAGCGGATGCGCATCATCTCCCTCGTTCCGCCGCTGCGGGAGCTCCCGGACTCTCTCTCGCGCACATGATGCACGAGGTGGTGACCGCATTCGGCTCGGCGGGGAGCACCTGGCACATCTCGGCGGCGAACGGCATCGCTCTGGAGCCGCTGCTCGCCGACCTTCGCGGGCTCGAGCGTTCGGGTGAGCCGGTGCTGCTCGCCGGCACATCCTTCACCTTCGTCCACCTCTTCGATGCACTTCGTGAGCGGGCGGAGACGCTGCGGCTGCCGCGAGGGAGCCGGGTGATGGACACTGGCGGGTTCAAGGGCCGCACGCGCGAGGTGGCGCGGGTGGAGCTGATGAGAAACTTCGAGGCGGTTCTCGGACTCGCGCCGGAGTGGATCGTCAACGAGTACGGGATGACGGAGATGGGCTCGCAGTTCTACGATGGGATCGCGGGGCAGAGCGCCGGGGGGAGCGTCGCTACACGGGCCCGAGGTGGGTGCGTACCGTCGCCGTGGACCCGGAGACGCTGGGACCGGTGGCGCCGGGAGAGACCGGCGTGCTGCGGCACCTGGACCTCGCCAACCTGAATTCCGTCGCCATGTTGCAGACCGGCGACCTCGGCGCCGTGGACGGTGAGGGATTCCTGCTCTTCGGCCGCGCCCCGGGCGCCGAGCCGCGCGGCTGCTCCATCGCCATGGACGAGCTGCTTCAGGCGATCGGCGAGCGTTGACGCTCAGGCAGCCGAACGTGCCGGATCCCCCTGCCGCATGAGTTCGGCGAGCCGCGCGATCAGCAGCTCCACCACGGCCAGGGTAGGCCGCTGCCGCTTCTCGCCGCCTTCGTCCACGTACTGCCCCGTGAGTTCCGGCCGGAAGGTGCCCGGGAAGAGCTGGCTGCCGAAACGCTCCACCTCATCCTGCGAGATGCTCGTCTCCACGCGCAGCACGACGTCCCCGCCCTGCTCCTTCTGCCGGATCCCATTCATCCCTTCGAGCAGGGCGTTGGCGCGCGCCGCCTCCGCGGCGGCCCGGCGGAGCGTAACGGCGGTGATCACCTCGCTGTCCGGCGCCTCCCAGTCGGGAAGCTCGTAGCGGACCACCACGTCCGCACGCTCCGCCTGCGGAGTGACGAACTCCTTGGAGTCCAGCAGGTGGCTGGCGATGGACTTCAGCACCTCCGCCTCCCGGTATCCCCGCGAAAGCACGTCGCGCCGCAGCTTCCAGCGGAAGAGCAGGTCGGGCTCCGGGTGCAGGAAGACGGTGAGGTGGTAGAGGTCACGGATCGCCTCATTGGGGTAGCCGAGCAGTCCCCGCACCAGCACGACGTCACGCGGCTCGAGCTGCTGGATCGGCCCGAAGGTGCCGTCGGTGTGGTCGTAGCTCCGGTTCCGGACCGTGCGCCCGTTCCGCAGCATCAGCAGGTGCTCCTGCATCAGCGCGAAGTTGTGCACCAGCGGGTTGAGCGCTGTGAGGCCGAGCTCCGCCCGCTCCTCGCGCGAATAGCGGTGATAGTCGTCCAGCCGCAGCTCGGTCACCCGGTCGCGGCCGAGAAGTTCCGCCACCGCATCGGCCACCGTGTTCTTGCCGCTCCCGGAGTCGCCCACGACGCCGAGAAGAAATGGTTGCGCTGTCATTTACACTCCAGCCAGTTCTCGCCAAGGCCCGATGCGACGACGAGCGGAACCCGAAGCTCCGCCGCACCCTCCATCTTCTCACGGATCAGCGACAGGGTCGCCTCCGCCTCCTCACGCGGTGTCTCGAAAAGCAACTCGTCGTGCACCTGCAGCAGCATCCGCGCGCGCGACCCGCTCTCCTTCAGCGCCCGGTGGATATCGATCATCGCGATCTTGATCAGGTCCGCCGATGAGCCCTGGATCGGGGCGTTGGTCGCGGCCCGCTCCCCGAACGATCGGATGTTGAAGTTCCTGGAGCTGATCTCCGGGATGTAGCGACGGCGCCCGGTGAGCGTTTCCACGTAGCCGCGACTGCGCGCGAGCTCCACCTGCTCGTCGAGGTAGCGACGCACCCCGGGGAACCGCTCGAAGTACCGTTCGATGAACTCCTTCGCCTCCTGGTTGGTCACGCCGAGCTGCTGCGCCAGCGAGAAGGCCCCGATTCCGTAAATCACCGCGAAGTTCACCGTCTTCGCCCGGTCACGCATCTCCCGCGTGACGCCGCCGTCCTCCACCCCGAACATCAGCGCGGCGGTCTGCCTGTGGATGTCCGCGCCGCTCCGGAACGCCTCCACGAACGCCGGATCCTCCGAGTAGTGGGCGAGCACCCGCAGCTCGATCTGCGAATAATCCGCCGACACGAAAACGCACCCCGCGTCCGGCACGAACCCGCGGCGAATCTCCGCCCCGACATCGGTGCGGATCGGGATGTTCTGCAGGTTCGGATCGCTCGACGAGAGCCGCCCGGTCGCCGCCACCGTCTGGTTGAACGAGGTGTGCAGCCGCCCCGTCTCCGGGTTCAGCAGCCGCGGCAGCGCCTCCACGTAGGTGGACTGCAGCTTGTCCAGCTGCCGGTAGTGCATCAGCAGCTCGGGGATCCGGTGCCCCTCCGCCGCCAGCTGCTCCAGCACAGAGGCGTCCGTGGAAGCCCCCGTCTTGGTCCGCTTCAGTACCGGCAGCTTCAACCGCTCGAAGAGGATCTCGCGGAGCTGCGGGTTGCTGTTGATGTTGAAGACCACGCCCGCCTCGGCGTAGATCTGCTGCTCCAGCGTCTGCAGCTGGGTGGAGAGCCTCCGCGAGAGCGCCCGGAAGAATGGCTCGTCGATGCGGATCCCGTTCCACTCCATCTCCGCCAGCACCTCCACGAGCGGCATCTCCACGGAGTGGAAGAGCGGCTCCAGCTTCAGGCGCTGCAGCTCGGGCGCGAAGATCTCCGCCAGCTGCAGGGCCAGGTCCGCGTCCTCGCAGGCATACTCGCAGCAGCGGTCGAGCTCCACCTCGGCGATCGGGATCTGCGCCTTCCCCTTCCCCGTCAGTTCCTCGTAGGTGATGGTCTTGTGATCGAGGAACTGGAGTGCCAGTGAATCGAGCCCGTGTTCACGCCGGCCCGGGTCGATCACGTAGCTGGCGACCATCGTGTCGAAGGCGATCCCCCGCAGCTGCACTCCCGCGCGGCGCAGCACCAGCAGATCGTACTTCAGGTTCTGCCCGAGCTTCTCGACCGTCTCGTCCTCCAGCAACTCCACCAGCGGGGCCATCGCGTCCGAGTCCAGCGCCGGGAGATTGCCGCTCTCCGAGACCTCCATCAGCTCGCCCTGCGACCGACAGTGGCGGAAGGGGAGATAGAAGGCGGCGTGCGGCTCGATCGCGATGGAGATCCCCACCAGCTCCGCGCGACACGGGTCGGTGCTGGTGGTCTCCGTGTCGAAGGAGAATCGCCCGGCGCGCCGGGCACGCTCCACCAGGTCGGGCACCGCGCGCGCCTCGCTCACCAGCACGTATTCCACCTCGCGCTTCACCCGCTCCTGCTCCGCCGGCGCGCCGTGCTCGCGGACCAGCGAGCTGAACTCCAGCTCCAGGAAGATCTTCTTCAGCGCTTCCCGGTCCGGCTCGTCCATCTTCAGCCGCTCCAGATCCAGCGTCACCGGGAGGTCGTCGCGGATGGTGACCAGCTGCCTGGAGAGGCGTGCCAGATCGGCGTTCTCCTGCAGCGTCTCCCGTGCGCGCTTCGCCGTGATCTCCCCGACGTTCGCAAGGATCTCCTCGATGGCCCCGAACCGCTCGATCAGCTGGATCGCCGTCTTGGGTCCGATTCCCTTCACACCCGGAACGTTGTCCGAGGAGTCGCCGATCAGCCCCAGGTAGTCCACCACCCGCTCCGGGGGCACGCCGAGGCGCTCGCGGGCATTGCGGGTGTCCACCCACTCCTCCTCCACCGCGCTGGCCCCGCCGCGCCCGGGGTTCAGCAGGCAGACGCCGTCCCGGATCAGCTGGTAGAAGTCCTTGTCGCCCGAGACGATCACCGTCTCCACGCCCGCGCTCACCGCCTGCCGCGCCAGCGTGCCGATCACGTCGTCGGCCTCGTAACCCTCCAGCTCCAGCACGGGCACGCGGAAGGCCTCGAAGATGCTGCGCACCCGCGGCAGCGACGCCTCCAGCTCGGTGGGCATCTTCTCACGCGTCGCCTTGTACTCCGGGAAGATCTCGTGACGCTCGGACATCCCGGCGTCGAAGACGACGCCGAGATAATCCGGCTCGTACTGCTCCATGACCTTCAGGAGGAACTTCGTGACCCCCCACGCCGCCGACGTGTTCTCCCCCCGCGATGAGATCAACGGTCGGGAGATCAGCGCGAAGAAGGCGCGGTAGATCAGTGCGTAGCCGTCGATCAGGTACAGCCGCGGCCGCGTTTTCTCGGGTGCTTGCAAGAGTCGCCGATGTATCGTGCCTGAGAAGAACCACGCCCGTGCCGAACCGTCACAATGTACCGACGGCGCCTTTTCTTTGCAAAACCGGCCGGCGGCGCACCGTCATGAGCCCGATCAGCACCATGGCCGCACCGGCGATGCCGAGCGGCGTGAGCGACTCACCCAGCCAGACCCAACCGGTGACCAGCGCCACCACGGGAGTCAGGTTCGAGTAGATCGCGGTGCGGGCCCCGCCGATCGTCTCCACTCCCCGGTACCAGAGCAGATATGCCAGACCGATGCTGAGGATCGCCGAGTAGAGAAGGCCCACCCACGCTCCGCCGTCCACCCGGCTCCAGTCCTGACGGAGCAGAGCGGGCACTCCGGCCAGGAAGATGGCGATTCCGCCGGACCAGAGGGTCCAGGCGGTCGCGCGCACCGAGCCGTATCGGGTGATCAGACCGCGCGTACCGACGGTGTAGACGGCCCAGATCACCGCCGCACCCAGCAGGAGCAGGTCGCCCGTCAGGGTGGTGACCCCCTCCAGTCGCAGCGCGCTCCCGCTGACCAGCGCCACGCCCGCCACCGACAGGATCACCCCGCCCCAGACACGCCGACCCTGCCGCTCATCCCCGCGGCGGGTGAGCAGCAGGATGAAGACGGGCACAAGTGCGAGCAGCAGCGAGGCGTTGCCGGCCCGGGTCCGCTCCAGCCCCAGGATGAAGGCCATCTGGTAGAGCAGGTTGCCCACCAGCCCGAGGCCGACGATGCGCGGCAGGTCCTCACGGCGTGGCAATGAGAGTCGCCCCCGTGTGCCGAGAACGGCCAGCACGAACAGGGAGGCGAGCAGGTAGCGCAGTGCGTTGAAGGCGAGCGGGTCGAACACGTCCAGCGCCCGCTTCACCACCGCGAAGTTGATCCCCCAGATGAGGATCATCAGCGCCAGCCCGAACTCCGTGGCGCGGGTTCCCGGCGCCGGCACCGGCCCACCGGCCTGCGCGCTCAGTCCCGTGGGTACGAACCCGGATCCTCCGGTCCTCTCCTCCATTCCCTCACTGCCCTGCGGAGCTGCCCCCGCGATCCCGGTGACGCGGCGGCTCGCTCACCCGGCGGCGAAGGGTGAGCTCTCGTAGTTCCGCAGCAGATCGGCAGGATCATCGTACACTGCTGCCGCACCACGCAACTCCTCCGCGCTCCAGCCCCCGCTCCTGACCCCCACGATCGGCACCCCGGCCGCGGTCGCGGACTGCACATCGTATGGTGTGTCGCCCAGCATGATCGCCTCACCCGCCGATCGCCCGATCTCCTGCAGCGCGCTCTCCACCGGGTCCGGAGCCGGCTTGCTCTCCTCCACGTCCGAGGCGGAAGTGGCGGCATCCACCAGATCTTCCACGCCCGCCTGCAGCAGCAGCCCCTTCAGGTCGTCACCCGACGCGGAGGTGGCCACCACCAGCTCGAGAACCCCGGCGAGGAACCGCTCGAGCAGCGCCCGCGCACCCGGCGTCGGCATGAGCGTCGGCAGGAGCTGTTCGCGAAAGATCCGCCCCTTCCGCTCGTCCAGCTCCTCGCCCTGCTCGCTCTCCTGTTCGAAGCCGAACACCTCGGGGATCAGCCTGTCTCCTCCCTTGCCGATCAGCCGTCGAACGTCCTCGAACCGCACCTCGAGCCCCATCTCCGCACCCGCATCCACGAAGGCGCGCGCGTGTGCGTCGTTGCTGTCGATCAGCGTTCCGTCGATGTCGAGGATCACCGCCCGCACCTTGCTCATCTACCCTCCTCGAGTTGGCCTGGGGGAGCGGGAGGGTGGAAGAAGCGGGCCAGAGGAGACCGGACGTAAACTGCGAAAGCGGGTCTCTACTTTTTTCCAGTCGATCCGAGGTCGGTAGGGGAGTTCGGGCGTCGACGAACAGCCGGCCAAGCTCTGCCCCTCCGCCGATCACGGAGCCGGGCCGTCACCGTTGAACGACCATCCACAGATTACGCGGATTTCGCGGATCGGCTCGATGAAATCCGCGTAATCTGCGGAATCTGCGGATCCCCCTCCCGCTGGATCTCTTCTCCCACTGTCGAACCGCAGGCAGGTGGGACGCCGCCATTTTCCGACGGTTTCTATCGGCCGAATCCGTACTCCAGCCCCACGACCCCCATGGTGTATCGCAGGCGCTCCCCGAGAAGAGTGTGGTAATGGTCGTCATAGGCACGGAGGAAGCGGCCACCCACGCGGGCGGATACACCCCTCAGAAGGTGGAGGGTCGCTCCTGCTTCGAGGGAGAGCGCCGGGGAGTTCACCGTTTCGTCGCCCAGCCAGTTCCGCGTGAACCGCCCCCCCGCGACCTCCGCGAAGGCCCCCAGCGGCCCGTCCAGCGGGATGGTCGCCGCCAGGCCCATCAGGCCCGCCCACCCACTGACCGAGCAACGATGCGACTCGGGCGGCATGGCGATGCAGGTGGTCCTCCCGGGGCCGTTGCCCCAGCCGGAGTATTCCGCACGTACCGCCACATGGTGCCCGATCGGAACACCCACCTCGATGCCCCAGGTGGCCGCTTCGATCGGGCCGGAGCCGATCCCGGTGAAGACTCCCACAGTCGGAGCCACCTGCTGAGCAACCGCATTGAGGGGTGCCAGCAGCCCGGGCATGGCCAGCAGGACCGGCATGACGAACAGGGTGACGATACGCATTCTGTTCCTTGGACAGGGTGGAAGTCCACGGGATGGGTGCGAGGATCTCGCCGCAGTTGAGAAACGACCGGAGCGGGTTCTGTCTGACAGTGTCAGCGACCGTGCTGCCAGGCGTGGGGGGGATCCATGTGGATCCCCCCCCGGAAGCCGAATTCCGATCGCCGGCGCCGCCCCTCACCGCGCCATCAGCCTCACATTCCCACTGAACGTCTTCAGGGAGACCAGGCCACCGCCGTTGCCGGTGGTGAAGCGGAGCTCCTGGCCAGGGCCATAGCGGCTGGTACGCTCCGCGGCGGGGCCGAGCTGGTTCTGCACCTGTCCGCTGAAGGTGCGTACATCGAACTCGGCGGGGGTGTTGCGAGGAAGGCGAAGCTCCACGTCGCCGCTGTGGCTCTGCACGTTGAGTGTGGCGCGTGGAGGGAGGTCTCCGTCATAGCGGAAGTTGCCGGATACCGTCTCGAAGGTGCCGAGCTGCACCCGGCTCTGCTGCACGGTGGCGTTGCCGCTCACGGTGCTGGCGGTGACCCGGCCGTTGATCCCACGAAGGAGCAGATCGCCGCTCACAGTCTTTGCCCGCACCTCGGGCGTGCTTCCGCTGACGTCCACGTCCCCAATCACCGACTCCACGCTCACGCTCTCACGGACGTTGCCGCGCACGACCACATCGCCGCTGGTGGAACTCGCCTGCACGGTGGCGCTGTTTCCAACATCCACCTGGACGTCCCCGCTGGTGGAGCGTGCGGACACCGAGGCCGGGCTCCCGCTGACCGTGACGCCACCGCTGGTGCTCTGCCCGTTCACGGCGCCCGTGAGATTCTCCAATGAGATGTCGGCGCTGGTGGTCCGGACCGACACCTGCTTGGCGGCAGGAACCCGGACGACCAGGTCGGACCCACGGACGTTGCGGGCGTTTCGCGGCAGGATCACCTGGATCACGGTGCGGTTGCGGTCGCCGCTCACGTCCAGCCGCTCGGCTCCCTCGCCCAGTCGGCCCTGGATCTGGATCTGGTCGCGGTCCCAGGCCACCACGCGAACGCTGCCGGCGAGGTTGGAGATCTCCACCTGCCCGGTGCGGGCGCTCGGGACCGTCTGGTCGATCGTCTGCTGGGCGGCCAGCGGAGCGGCCCCGAGGAGGGCCATCGCCGCCACCGTGCGGATCATCCGTGTGGGTCTCATCTTCCGGTTCATCGTTCAGAGTGTATGCGGATCACCGCCAGGGGCGGATCGGTATCAGGTACGCGAATAGAGCCGGACGGTGGACTCGAGCAGATCCACCTTGGACCGATAGACGCCCGAAAGGAGGAGCGGCAATTCCACGCTGCCGGTGTCGGCGATCAGCGCGGTGCGGATCTCCTCGATGGCCCTGTCGATGATGCGGAGGTTCTCCTCCACCACCGCGACGGTCTGCGGCGACAGGGAGCCACGATGCTCCTGGAAGGCACGCTCCAGCTCCGCCAGCGTCGCGAGGTACTCCTGCTCGGTCGGCTCGAATGCGGCCAGCGCGGTGACCGGGCGCTGCGGCTCACTCGACGGCGCCGGCGCGACCACTCCGGGGCCGGTGTCGGTGGCGACCGGGGACACCGCCGGGTCCTGCATCAGCTTCACGGTCATCGCCGAGGAGACCGCCATCACCACCACGGCCGCGGCTGCGAGCGCACCCCACTGCTGCCAGCGCGGCCTCTCCGTGCGACCCCCGCGAGAGATGCCGATCACCTGTGGCTCGGCGACCGCCGCGTTGCGGGGCTCCAGCCGGGCGGCGATGTCGCTCCAGAGGTCGCGGGGCGGAGCGATCTCGCCCGGCAACTCCCGGGCGCTGGCTCGCAACTCGAGCAGGAACTCCATCTCCGCGGCGCATTCGTCGCACCCCTCCAGGTGACCGCGCACCGCCCGGTCCCGTTCGGGGCCGAGCTCCCCGTCCACGAGATCGTGGAGGAGCGCCCGGGCGTCGACGTGATCCATGTTCATTGCAGTTTCTCCCTCAGAAGCTTCCTCGCCCGGTGGAGGAGCGCCTTACAGGTGCCCTCCGCCCGACCCGTCATGCGGGCGATCTCCTCGTGTGTGTAGCCCTCCACCTCGTGCATCACGAACACGGCGCGCGTCCCGTCAGGGAGTGAGGCCATGGCCGCCTCGAGGTCCATCCGCTGACCGACTGCGGGCGTGTTCGCGTCTCGCGACTCGTAGATCGAGAGGTCATCGGCGAAGATGACACGGGAGCCGCGTCGCCCGTCGGAGCGGCGCTGGCCGAGCACCACATTGATCGCGAGCCGATGAAGCCAGGTGGAAAAGGCGCTGTCGCCGCGAAAGCTGTCCAGCTTCTCCCAGGCGCGGACGAAGACGTCCTGCGTGAGTTCCTCGGCCTGCGCCGCATCGCCGGAGAGCCGGAGGCAGAGCGCGTACACGCGATCCACGTTGTCGCGGTAGAGCCGCTCGAAGGAGGGGAGGCTCCCCTCCTGTGCCTGCGCCACTTCGGGCGCCAGCGTCACGGCACTCACGGCCTCTGTCTCGAGCGTTGCCGGCATGAACTCATTTCCTGGGCGTTCTTGCGGTGGGGCCTCGGTTTCGCATCCATAGGATACCGGCCGCCACGGGAGGGTTTACACCGGCGAGGGAGATCCTGCGAGCCGGGAGTGGCCGGCCGGGAAGACGATGACGCGCACGCGGTAGAGCAGCATTACGCTGGCGGCCGCGAGGGCGACGCAGAGGCCGCCCCAGACGCCAACGGGGCCGAACCCCAGCGTGAATCCCAGAATATAGGCGGAGGGAACCCCGATTACCCAGTAGGACAGCGCGGCGAGCATCATGGGGATGCGCGTATCCGCCGCTCCGCGGAGCACGCAGAAGCCCGCGACCTGCGCACCGTCGAAGAGCTGGAAGACGGCCGCCATGAGCAGGAGGGTTCGCCCGAGCGCGATGATTTCCGGGTCGCGCGAGTAGAGCCCCATCAGCGACTCGGGGATCACCACGAAGAGGATGGCGCAGATCCCCATGAAGCAGAGCGAGAGCAGGTAGGTCAGCACGGCGGCTCGGCGTACGCCCGCCGGGTTCCGCGCACCGATGTGCTGGCCCACGCGGATGGAGCCCGCGAGGCTCACGCCGAGCGCGACCATGAAGGTGGTGGCGGCGATGTTGATGGCGACCTGATGCGTGCCGAGTTCCAGAGCGCCGAACCAGCCCATCATCACCGCGGCGAAGGAGAAGAGCCCCACCTCCATCCCCACCTGCGCTCCCGTGGGCAGCCCGATGGTGAGGATACGCCGCACCAGCGCCACCGCCGGCGTCCATCGGATCCCCCGAAACGGGTGGAGCTTCGGGTGCCGGTACAGGTACCAACCCATCGCGAGCAGCATCGCCCAACGTACGATGGTGGTGGCCCAGCCGCTCCCCACCACCCCCATCGGCTCCACCCAACCCTCCACGCCGAAGATCAGGATGCGGTTGCCGACGAAGTTCAGTGCCAGCCCGACGAAGGTGATCACCATCGCCGGGCGCGTGAGCCCCATCCCCTCCAGGAACTGCCGGAACGCCATGAAGAGCAGCACCGGTACCACTCCCCAGGCGAGCGCTCCCATGTACCCCCCCACCAGAGAGGCCACTCCGGTCTCCTGACCCAGTGCAAGCGCGAAAGGCTGCCCCACCAGGTTGATCGCCACCACCGGGACGCTCAGCAGCAGCGCGAGCCAGACACCCTGCACCAGTACCCGCCGGGACTGCTCCCGGTCGCCGGCCCCGTACGCCTGGCTCACCAGCGGGCCCATTCCGAGGATGGTCCCGGTGGTCACCATCAGCAGCACCACGTGCAGCGCGGAGGCCAGCCCGGCGGCGGCGAGCGCCTCCGCTCCGAGTGGACCCACCATAATGGTGTCCATGGTGTTCATCCCCACCCCGCCCAGCTGGCTGAGCACGATGGGTCCCGCGATCCGGAGCAGCGCGCGCGCCTCGTGCAGCATCAGCAGAGAGCGACGCCGCGAGCCGGGTCGCGAACGGCGCGCTGCTGGTGGCGGCGACGGGGGCCGGGCGACCGGCGCCGACTGCGGGTCGGGAGCGGTCATCCGGCCCGGGCACGGGCACGGCCGGCCAGCGCGACCGCCAGTCGCGTGCCGAGCAGCAGGACGAGCATGACCGCGAACAGCAGCGGCTCACGAAGATCGGCCTTCACGCCCCAGGCGAAGTGGAGCGCTCCGAGCGCCGCGGCCGGGTAGACGAGGCGGTGCAGCAGCTGCCATCGCCGCCCCAGTCGCCGAATCCACCCGCGTGTGGAGGTGATGGCGAGCGGAACGAGCAGCACCCAGGCGATGAACCCCACGGTGATGAACGGGCGCTCCAGCACGTCCTCCACCAGATACGCCAGAGTGAGGCCCTGGTCCAGTGCGAAGTACACGCCCAGGTGAAGAGTCGCGTAGAGGAAGGCGAAGAGACCGAGCGGGCGCCGTGCGCGGATCAACGGGGCGAGCCCGCTGAGGCGACGCAGCGGCGTCACCGCGAGCGTCAGGACGAGGAGCGCGAGCGCCCACCAGCCGGTGCGATGGGTCAACGTCTCCACCGGGTCCACGCCGAGGCCGCCGCGCGCGGAATCCACCCCCAGCAGGAGGAGAGGGATCAATCCCGTGCCCCACGCCGCGACCGTCACCGCACGTGCGATTCTCCGGGTGCGGAACTGCTGCATGGATGGCGGCGGCGCCATCCCGCGCCCGGGGGGTGTGCTCGTCGTCACGCCTTAGTAGTACCGCCGCAGGTCCATACCGGTATACAGCCGGGCAACCTGGTCGGCGTACCCGTTGAACGGAAGGGTGGGGCGCCGACGGATCTCCCCGATCCGCCGCTCGCGCGCCTGGCTCCACCGCGGATGGTCGACGCCGGGATTCACGTTGGCGTAGAAGCCGTATTCACGCGGGGCCATGCGATTCCAGCTGGTCGGCGGCTCCCGGTCCATGAAGGAGATCCGTACGACGGACTTGATGCTCTTGAATCCGTACTTCCACGGCACCACCAGCCGGAGCGGGGCTCCGTTCTGCCCCGGCAGGGGCCGGCCGTACAGCCCGGTCGCCATCAGCGTGAGCGGGTGCATCGCCTCGTCCATTCGGAGGCCCTCGACGTATGGCCACTCCAGGATCGGGCGGCGCTGACCGGGCATGCGCGACGGATCGTGCAGCGTCTCGAACGCGATGAAGCGGGCGCTGGAGGTCGGCTCCACCCTGCGGATCAGGTCGGCCAGAGGAAAGCCCAGCCAGGGGATCACCATGGACCACGCCTCCACGCAACGAAGGCGGTACACCCTCTCCTCCTGCGCGTGCGGACGCAGAAGGTCGTCCAGGTCGTAGCGGGCGGGGCTCCGCACGTGGCCATCCACCATCACGCTCCACGGGCTCGTGCGGAAGTCGCGCGCGTTGCGGGCGGGGTCCTCCTTGCCGGTACCGAACTCGTAGAAGTTGTTGTACCGGGTCACGTCCTCGTATGGCGTGAGCCGATCCTCGGCGGCCTGGTCGGCGCTGGCCTCGCAGGCGGCAAGCGCGGATGTGGCGCCGGCCAGCGAAAGAGCCATGGCGGACGCCTGGCCGAGGAAGCGTCGGCGGTCCAGGTAGAGCGCCTCGTCGGTGATCTCACTCGACGGGATCCGTCCCCCTCGTCCGATCCACATACTCTATCCCCCACCTGGTGTCGCCGTCTCGGTGCGTCAGGGATAAGACGCCGAGTCCGCCCGGATGTTCCACCGGGCTACTGCTCCCCGTCCCGCCCTCCCGAGGGCTGGTGCCCCCGCCGGCCATCCCGTATATACCGGAGCCCGCCGCGCCCCCGATCAACCGAAGAGACCGATGTCACAGCACCACGAGCCCGCGATCTCCGCCGTCCGCCTGGCCATGCTGGCACTTGTCGTCACCCTCTCGACGGCATGTGGCGACCGGATGCCGATCCGCGGCGGCGAGCAGGAGGCACAGCGCGCCACCACCGCCTCCGAACCTGCAGAAGAGAGCGTGGACCTGGCGCACTTCGGCTATGCCCGCGGCTCGGCGATGGCTCCGGTGGTGGTGATCGAGTTCTCGGACTTCGGCTGCCCCTACTGCGCCCGCTTCGCCCTCGAGACGCTCCCGGAGATCGATGCCGAGTTCATCGAGACGGGGCAGGTCCGCTGGCAGTACGTGCCGTTCGTAATGGGGATCTTCCCCAACGGGGAGGAGGCGGCGCGCGCCTCTGAATGCGCCGCGGATCAGGGCGCCTTCTGGCCGATGCACGACCTGATCTACGAACGCCAGCGGGAGTGGCGCGGCAGCGGCGCCGCCGAGCCGCTCTTCGTGGGATACGCCGAGCGGCTGGGGCTGGATGCCGCGGAGTTCGCCGCCTGCTACCGCGAGAACCGGCCAGCCGAACGAATTGCACGCAGCAACGGCGTGGCGCAGCGTCTCGGCGTGCAGGCGACTCCCAGCTTCCTGGTCAACGGGCATCCGGTGCAGGGCGCCCTGCCGCTGGAACAGTTCCGGATGCTCATCGACTGGGCGGCATCCGGCGGCGAGCGTTAACCCACCGCCCGCCGGGGCGCGTCCGCTCCGTCCACACGGCTGCCGCACCTCGCCGGCACGAATCTCTCATCCACCCCGCCGCTCGCGACGGTGAACCGAGACGAAGCGGGAGGCGGCATGTCGATGAAGGATCGGGTGGTGGTGATCACGGGTGCCGGATCGGGGATCGGAAGGGCGACCGCACTGCGCTTCGCGCGGGACGGCGCACGCATAGCGGCGCTCGGCCGCACGGAGGACGAGCTCCTCGAGGTGGTGGAGGAGATCGAGAGGTCCGGCGCCGGGGCGATCGCGGTCACTGCCGACGTCTCGGCCCCGGAGGAGATCGAGGATGGGATCGGAAAGGTCGCTGCCCGCTGGGGCCGTATCGATTGTGTGTTCGCCAATGCCGGGGTCAACGGAGTCTGGGCCGCGATCGAGGATCTCAGGCCGGACGAGTGGGAGCAGACCATCTCCATCAACCTGAGCGGCACTTTCTACACGCTGAAGTACTGCGTGCCCCACCTGAAGAAGCAGGGCGGGTCCATCGTCATCAACGCCTCCGTGAACGGCACGCGGGTGTTCAGCAACACGGGCGCGACCGCGTACGCGAGCACCAAGGCCGCACAGGTCGCCATGTGCAAGATGCTGGCTCTGGAGCTCGCCGCCGACCGTGTGCGCGTCAACGTGATCTGCCCGGGCGCCATAGAGACCTCCATCGAGGAGAACACCGAGCAGCGCGGAACGGAGGAGCTGGGCGTTCCGGTGGAGTTCCCGAAGGGGTGGCACCCGCTGCGCGGGGAGCCGGGGAAATCCGAGGACGTGGCACAGCTGGTGCACTTCCTCGCCAGCGATGCGGCCCGCCACATCACCGGAACGGAGATCTGGATCGATGGTGGCGAGTCACTGATCGGCATCAAGGGCTGAGGCGAGCCGAGAGCCATTCACCGCCGCGAGGAGCGCCCACGTTGAAGATCACGCTGCTCTCCGACGAGCGGATCCGCCTGGAGGGTGCGGCCGCTCCGCTCACCATCGAAGCGGACGATCCGCAGCGCTACTACTCTCCCTTCCACATGCTGGCGAGCTCGCTGGCGACGTGTGTCTACTCCGTCCTCCACTCGTGGGCGGAGAACGCCGGGATCCCGTCCGAAGACCTCGTCCTCGAGGTGGGCTGGACCTTCGCCGAGGACCCCTACCGTGTGGGCGAGCTGGAGATGGAGATGATCTGGCCCTCCCTGCCGGAGAATCGCAGGGTGGCCGCGGAACGGGCCTCACACCTCTGCACCATCCACAACACGCTCCACCACCCCCCGACGATCAGCACCACGGTGCGGACCGCATGAACACCTTTCCGGTGGTGCGCTTCGTGTTCGGCGGGGTGGAGGCGGAGCTGGGATCGGCGGGCCGCCCGTACACCGTCGTCTGGGACGGGAGCTGCAACACCTGCGCGCGGCTGGTGAAGCTCCTCGAGCGGTGGGACACACGCAACGAGATCGAAACCGTGCCGTCCCAGAACACCAGCGTCTTCATGCGCTTTCCCTGGATTCCGGCGGAGGCGTACGCCGAGGCGATGCAGCTGATCGGGCCGGGCGGGCGCACCTGGCAGGGAGCGGGGGCGATCGAGCAGCTGTTGAAGGTCCTGCCACTCGGCCGGCCTCTCTCCTGGGTCTTTCGGATCCCGCTGGTCGGGCGCGGGATCGATGCCTTCTACCGCTGGTTCGCCCGGAACCGTTACCGCTTCGGCTGCGGCGAGCACTGCCAGGTGCGGCCGCGAAGAGTCGACTTCAGAGACGCGGGATGAAGAGCTTGGATGCCGTGTTCATTCAGGCCCGCCGCGCGGAGGTGGGATGAAGAGCTTGGATGCCGTCATCCAGAGCCCGCCGCTGGTCATCAGGGAGATGTGCAGATGCTTCCGCGGGCGTGGGTTCCGGATGCCGACCTCCAGCGCCCTGCCAGGAGCTGGCACCCGGATCCCCCGGAACCGCCGACACTCGCCGGGCTGACCTGCGCCCGCTGCGCCCTCGGGATGACGGGAGTGGGGGGCGAGCCTGGCATCGATGCGGCCGACCTGCCGCCGCCGAGCAACGGACCGGCAATCGTCCCCTCAGACGGTCACCACCCCCTGGAAGGTCGGCCAGTCTTCGAGCACGATCCCCGCTCCACGTACCACGCAGGTGAGCGGCTCCTCGTCCACATGGATCGGGAGGCCCGTCTCGTCGCGCAGCCGGAGGTCCAGTCCGCGCATCTGAGCGCCCCCGCCCGTCATCACGATCCCCTCGTCCACGATGTCGGATGCGAGTTCCGGCGGCGTGACCTCAAGCGCCCGGCGCACCGCCTCCAGAATCGCCTGGATCGGTTCCTGGATGGTCTCCCGCACCTCGGCCGAGTTGATCGCGATGGTCTTGGGAATCCCCGACACCAGGTCGCGGCCCTTGACGTCCATCTCACGCTCCTCGCCGGTGGCGTAGGCCGAGCCGATCTGGATCTTGATGCTTTCCGCGGTCGCGTCGCCGATCAGCAGGTTGTAGCTCTTCCGGACGAAAGCGGTGATCGCATCGTCGAACTCGTTGCCGCCCACGCGGATCGATGCGTCCGCGACGATGCCGGAAAGGGCGATCACCCCGATCTCCGTGGTGCCGCCGCCCACGTTCACCACCATGCTGCCCCGCGGGCTCACCACGGGGAGTCCGACCCCGATCGCGGCGGCCATCGGCTCCGAGATCAGGTACACCTCACGGGCACCCGCGGCAGTGGCAGCCGCCCGCACGGCGCGGCGCTCCATTTCGGTGATCCCCGATGGCACTCCGATGACGATCTTGGGGCGTGCGCGCGCGCGGAACAGACCCTTGGGGAGCACCGACTGCAGGAAGTGGCGGAGCATCAGCTCGGCCATGTCCACGTCGGCGATCACGCCGTCACGCATGGGGCGCACGGCGAGCGTGCCCTCCGGAGTACGCCCGAGCATGCGCTTGGCCTCCAGACCGATGGCGCGCACCCTCCCCGTCGCACGGTCGATCGCGACGACCGACGGCTCGTTCAGAACCACACCCTCGCCGCGCACCTGGATCAGGGTGTTGGCGGTTCCCAGATCGATCGCGATATCAGCCACTCGAATTCATCCTTGCACCGGTACGACCTGCCGGGGCCGAAGGCCCGCAAGTGTTGTCAGGAAAGCAACGTAACGCGGCGAGAGCCCCTTCGACAGGGGAGCGTCGCCAGCATCCCGATGTGATCTCGGGGCGATGTTGCCGGGCGCAACCGACGGCTCGTCAGAGCAGCGTCACCGCCAGCCAGAGCGCCGCACCTCCGCCGAGTGTCACCCTGAGGTTGTCGTCGATGGGGATCGGCAGGAACTCGATGGTCGCCGCGAGCAGTCCGCCCGCCACCGCCGGCACGATTCCGATTCCGGGCATCGCCAGACCCAACGCGATGCAGGCGGTCGCCCCGGCGGCGAAGCCCTCCCGGCTCTTTCCCCACGAAGTGCGCCGCCGGCCCCAGCGACGCCCGACCAGTGCGGCCACTGCGTCCCCCGCCCCGCCGTACAGCATCGCCAGCACCGCGACCCGGTGCGGAAGCAGGAGCAGTGCCAGAAAGTAGGCGATGGCGAGATGGGTGGCGCCGGCGAGTCCGCGGCGCTCGTGCGGGCGCAGCAGCGGTCGGTACCGCCGCAGAAAGCGCAGCCGAAACCAGCGCCAGCGCCGGCGGGCGATCTCCACGCCGATCGCCAGTACCACAGCCGCGCCGAGCAGCGCCACCCCCGCCTCCCGCGGGAGCAGCCAGACGAGCAGCGGCGCCACCAGCGTCGCGAGGTGGATCAGCTTGCGAACGATCTCACGCTTCATTTCATCCGCCGCAGGAGGGCAAAGAAAGCGGGCCACCCTTCCGGGTGGCCCGCTCTTCCGCACTTCCGATTCCCGAGTGGATGCTACCGGGCGGGCGTCGTGCGCCGCATTTCCATCGTGTGGAGGTGGTCGATCGTCCGCTGCGCCGACTCTTCCATGTCGATCACGAGGCGGTCGATCCGGCTCACGAAGTAGTTGTGCGCAATGCTCACCGGGATCGCGATCGTCAAACCGGCCGCGGTGGTGATCAGCGCCACCTTGATGCCGCCGGCCACCGTGGTGGCCTCCACCTCGCCCGCCAGCTCGATCGCCTGGAAGGCCTGGATCATCCCGATCACCGTACCCAGGAAGCCGAGGAGCGGCGCCACCGTGGACACGGTCGCCAGCACCACGAGACCACGCTCGAGCTTCGCCATCTCGATCATGCCGGCATTCTCGATCGACTTGATGACTCGCTCGGTGCCCTCCTCGTGGCGGTGCAGACCCTCGGCAAGGATCCGCCCCGCGGGAGTGTTCGAAGTCTCCGCCGCCTCGATCGCCTCCGCGATGCGACCCTCGGCAACGAGCCCGTCCACCGTGCGCAGCGTCTTACGGGTACGCGAGCCCTTGGCCGTCAGGTCGAACAGCTTCCAGACGATCACGACCATGCCCACGAGGAAGGCGAGGCCAAGTGGCCACATCATGAAACCGCCGCCCTCCCACACATCCGCGAACGTCATGTCGGGCGTCTCGACGCCGGGGAGCTGAAGCAGGGCCAGGGAGAAGATCGAGCTCAAGGTTACCCTCCAGGGAAACGGAAACGGGTGCAGCACAAAGGGCCGCACCGTGCGGTGAACTGCTCTAGCGCTGGGCGTCGTGGAACATAGGTGGGGCCTCAGGACGTGTCAAGAGCACCTTCGGACGTTCGTACGACAGGTCGTTGGGGTATACCAACCCGGCCGCCGAGGCCGGCGCGCGGACAACCACACCTTCACCCGGACAACCACACCTTCACCCGGACAACCACACCTTCACCCGGACAACCACACCTTCACCCAAATGCCCACACCGGTCATCCTGAGCCTGTCGAAGGATCCCTCTCCGGAACAGGCGGGGGTCACCGACACCGGGAAAGCCCCTCCCGCACCGAGACCACCCGTAGCCATCTGTTCGGCGGCCACTCATCCGCGCAGCTGCGTCCACCCGGGATGGATCCTTCGACAGGCTCAGGATGACAGAAGCCATGACCCGACTGCCTCTCATCCACAAGGGGTCTTTCACCAGCCCGGGATGAGCCGGTGGATCCCCACCGCGCTCCCACCCTCAATCCCGGTGCCCCGCCCCGAGCGGCACCTTGATGCAGGCCGCGAAATGCCCGCCGCCCTTGTCCGCCAGCGGCGGGACGATGCTGGCGCAGTCGGCGTCCTTGAGCGGGTGCTGGCAGCGCGGGTGGAACGGGCACCCGCTCGGCGGATTGGCCGGCGACGGGACGTCTCCCTGGAGCACGATGCGATCGACCTTGCGGCCGGGCTCCGGGACCGGAACCGCGGAAAGCAGCGCCTGCGTGTACGGCATCAGGGGATTGCGGTACAGCGCCTCGGCATCCGCGATCTCGACGATGCGTCCCAGGTACATCACCGCCACCCTGTCGCTGATGTGCTCGATCACCGACAGATCGTGCGCGATGAAGAGGTAGGTGAGGCCGAATTCCTCCTGGAGGTCCTGCAGGAGGTTGATCACCTGCGCCTGCACCGAGACGTCGAGCGCGGAAACCGGTTCGTCGCAGACGATCAGATCCGGTTCCACGGCCAGCGCCCGCGCGATCCCGATGCGCTGCCGCTGCCCGCCCGAGAACTCGTGCGGGTAGCGCTCCGCGTGCTCCGGCCGCAGCCCCACCACCCGGAGCAGCTCCGCCACCCGCTCGTTCGCCCTGGCGCCGGTGGCCAGCTTGTGGATCTTGAGCACCTCCCGAAGGGCTTCCCCGACGGTGATCCGCGGGTTCAGCGACGAGAACGGATCCTGGAACACGTACTGCGCCCGCCGGCGGAACCGACGCAGGTCGCCCCGGTCCATCCCGAAGATGCTGTGACCCTCGAAAACCGCCTCACCGTCCGTCGCCTCCTCCATGCGCAGCAGGGTGCGTCCGGTGGTCGTCTTGCCGCACCCCGATTCGCCCACCAGCCCGAGTGTCTCCCCACGCCGCAGGAAGAAGGAGACTCCGTCCACCGCCTTCACGTCGCCGGAGTGGCGCTGAAAGAACCCGCTCCGGATCGGGAAGTACTTGCGGAGCTTCCGCACCACGAGGAGCGCGTCCTCGGGCGGCTCGATGTCGTCCGGGGTCGCGCCGCGAAGGTCGCTGTTGCCACGCGCCGGCGGCAACTCCCGCCGGTGCGGGGCCTCACCCACACGGTCGATCCCCTCCAGGTCGCCGTCCACCGGCATCGCCGCCGAATCGCCCTCTGCATACCCGCCCGCCATCAGACCACCTCCTCGTCCGCGCCCGGGGCGTCGGCCTGAGTGGGAACGTCTTCGATGCGGCCGGCGATCGGGGTATCCGCGCCGGTGCCGGTGAGCGCGCCTTCCGCGGTGAACCCGCCCGTTTCCGCCCGGATCTGCTCGCGGCGCTCCGGAAACTCCACCAGCCAGCACTTGCTCCTGCGACCGGGAGCGATCTCGAACAGCGGCGGCTCCTCGTCGCGCGTCTTCTCCCAGCCGTACGGACAGCGATCCTGGAAGCGGCAGCCGGTCGGCCAGTCGAGCGGGCTCGGCACCACGCCGGGAATCACCGCCAGCCGTCCCCCCGCGCCGCCCAGCCGCGGGATGGAGCGGAGCAGCCCCTCCGTGTACGGGTTCTGCGGGTCGGTGAAGACATCTCCCACCGACCCCTCCTCGAACACCTGCCCGGCATACATGACGATCACCCGGTCACACGTCTCCGCCACGACGCCCAGGTCGTGTGTGATCAGGATGATGGACATCCCGAACTCCTCCTGCAGCCGGTTCAGCAGCTCCAGGATCTGTGCCTGGATCGTCACGTCCAGCGCCGTGGTCGGCTCGTCGGCGATCAGCAGCCGCGGGTCGCAGGCCAGCGCCATCGCGATCATCACCCGCTGCCGCATCCCGCCGGACAGCTGGTGCGGGTACTCGTCCACGCGCTGCCGCGGGATCGGGATTCCCACCAGCTCCAGCATCTCGATCGCCCGCTCGCGTGCCGCCTTCTTCCCGAGACCCTGGTGCAGACGCAGCGACTCGGAAATCTGATCGCCTACCCGGAACACCGGGTTCAACGAGGTCATCGGCTCCTGAAAGATCATGGCGATGTCGTTGCCCCGGATCGAGCGCATCGTGCTTTCCGGGGCGTTCGCCAGATCCACGACACCGTCCGCACCGCGGAAGAGGATACGGGAACCCTCCTGGATCTCCCCCGGCGGCCGCGGGATCAGCCCCATCACCGAAAGCGACGTCACCGACTTCCCGCTCCCCGATTCTCCCACGATCCCGAGCGTCTCCCCAGGATTCACATGGAAGGAAACGCCATCGACCGCCCGCGCCACACCGGCCTCGGTACGGAACCAGGTGCGGAGGTTTTCGACCTTCAGAATGGGTTCTGACATTCGCCGTGGAAAAATGTGAATTGTGAGTCGTGAATTTTGAACTGTACTGCCGCGCTCCCGAACTCGAAGACTACGCTCCGGTGCCGTCGTTCTCCCTGGCTTCAGCTTCTTCTCCTGAGACCGGCCCGTGCCTTCCACGCCGACAATTCACAATTCAACATTCACAATTCAAGATTGCAGTTTCATTACGTTCTCAGCCTCGGATCCATCGCATCCCGCAACCCGTCGCCGAGCAGGTTGAACGCCGTCACCGTGGCGACGATGGCGAGTCCCGGGAAGGTGGCGATCCACCAGGCGGTGATCAGCGAGTCGCGACCGTCGGAGATCATGTTGCCCCAGCTCGGGGTGGGCGGCTGCACGCCGAGGCCGAGGAAGGAGAGCGCGGCCTCCACCAGGATGGTGTTTCCGATTCCCAGCGTGGTGTAGACGATCACCGGTGCGAGGATGTTGGGGATGATGTGCCGCGCGATGATGCGGGTGTCGTTCATCCCCAGCACGCGCGCCGCCTGCACGAACTCGCGCTCGCGCAGAGAGAGCACCTCGCCACGGACGATACGCGCCACGCTCATCCAGCCCGTGAGGCCGAGCACGATCACCACCAGCCAGATGGACGGCTCGAACAGGGCGATGACGACGATCAGGAGCACCAGGCGCGGGAAGGAGAGCATCATGTCGGTGAAGCGCATCAGCACCCCATCCACCCACTTCCCGAAGTAGCCCGCCAGCGCGCCGACGGTGGTGCCCAGCGTCACGCTCAGCCCCACGGCGATGAAGCCGATGGTGAGCGAGATCCGGGCACCGTACAGCACGCGGGAGAAGATGTCGCGCCCGAACTTGTCGGTGCCCATGAAGTGCTCGAAGGACGGGGGCCGGTATCGCGTGAGCACGATGTCGCCCTGGGCGGTCGGATCGTATGGCGCGATCAGAGGCGCGAGCAGCGCCACCACGTAGAGCAGGAGCATCACCACGAGCCCGCCCATCGCGAGCTTGTTGCGGCGGAAGTGCCGCGAGGCGATGGCCCACTGCGAATCGCCGTAGCGCCGCGCCGGCCGGGCCGCCCGCACCTTCAGGTCGTACATCGCCCAGGCCCACACGCCCAGCAGCAGGACAGTCAGGGTGATCACCGCCACGAGCCCATCCAGGGGCATCCGGCGCGCGGTGAACACTTCCACCATCCGGTCCCAGCTCAGGTATACGGCACCCAGGAAGGCGCCCCATGGGATGAGGATCGACATCCCCCTCACCCACTCACCCCGCACCAGGTGGCCCGCACCCGGCAGCAGCGCGGAGAGCGCGAGCTGCCCGGCGGTCGCACGGCCACGCCCGCCGCGCCCCGGAACGTCGCCGATGGGTGCGCCGCCCGAGGTCGGCTCGGGGGCCGTGGTCTCCACGTCGGTCGGTGTTCTCATCAATCCACCCGGATGCGCGGGTCGACGACGGCGTACATCACGTCGGCGATCAGGTTGCCGGCCACCACCATCGCCGCGGCCACGAAGCTGGTCGCCATCACCAGCGGGTAGTCTCTCTGGAAGATCGCCTCCACGATCAACCGCCCCATCCCCGGCCATGCGAAGATGGTCTCCACCAGCACGGCGCCGGAGAGCAGGTACGGCAGATAGAGTCCGAGCAGCGTGACGATGGGGATCAGCGCATTGCGGAGGGCATGCTTGAAGACCACCGTTCGCTCGGAAAGCCCCTTCGCGCGCGCGGTCCGGATGAAGTCCTGGTGGATGACCTCGAGCATGGAGCCGCGCATGTAGCGCGCGACGCCGGCCGCCGACCCGATCCCCAGCGCGGTGGCGGGGAGGATCAGGTGCATCAGCCGGTCGAGCGCTCTCTCGCCCGCGCCCATGAATTCGTAGCCGACGCTGGTCATCTGCGATGCCGGGAACACCACCGGCCACCCCCACTGACTCGCTTTCAGACTGAACACCAGGATCAGCATCAGGGCGAACCAGAATGACGGCATCGAATAGAAGAAGAGCGCCACGAAGGTCAGGACGTTGTCGGCCACCGAATACTGGCGAACGGCCTGGATGATCCCGATCAGCATGCCGACGCCGAAGATGATGGCGATGGCGACCAGCTGCAGCTGCACCGTGTTCCAGAGCACTTCCGGCAGGATCTCCGAGATCGGGCGCATCTGGCCCAGCGAGTTGCCGAACTCGAACTGCAGGAAGGAGGTGACCCAGCGGAAGTACTGGATGTGGAGCGGCTGATCCAGGCCGAGGTTCCGCCGCATCTGCTCGATGACCTCGGGCGGTACGTTCGGATTGAAGTACCGCGCCATCGGGTCGCCGGGCGCGATGTGGATGACGAAGAAGATCAGCGTCAGTACCCCGAGCAACAGGGGGATCGCGCCGATGAGTCGCTTGACCAGATAGCCGATCATCGGGTGCCGCTCCGGTTCTCCACCCACGTCGGGGGGCTCTTCCGCACCATCGTCTCGCTCGCTCGGCTCACCTTCGTATCGCCTCGCCTGCAGGGATCATGGATGTATGGACGCGCTCCCCCGTCCGCACCGGTCATGCTGAGCTCGAGCTCGGCTCCGGGACGGAAGGCGCACTTCCGCAGAAATCGGACCCTCTGCCCGCCGTCCGGCGGGTCGGCGCATCGCCGCCCGGTCGACCCCTGTCCTTCGGAACGTGGTCGAGAAATCCCCGCGCGGCGCACCCGTCTCAGTCCCCCGCCGTGTCCGCACCGGCGCCCGCAGCAGCGGCTCCCGCTCTGCGACGATCTGCCGGGACCCACCACTCCCAGGTGTTCTGGTACGGGCCGTAGCTGTTGACCCGCGCGCCCCGCACCCTGTCGCTCACCCCGTTGACCGAGTCGAAGAAGTAGAGCCAGGTGTACGGCTGGGCCTCCGCCAGGTGAGCCGCGGCGCGGCGCCAGTATGGTGCCGCCGCTTCGTGCGTCGGCTGCGCGGTCGCCTGCCGGAAGAGCGCATCCAGTTCAGGGTGCTGGTACCCGACGATGTTGTAGGGCGACTCGCCGGCCCACGCCTGTGTCAGGTCCGGCGTGAGTCCGGTGACCCAGCCACCGAGGGCCGCCTGGTATTGACGCTCCATCAACCCGGTCATGAAGGTGTTGAATTCCAGCGTGCGGAGCTGAGCGTCCACACCGATCTGCCGCCACTGCTGCTGAACGATCTGCGAAGCATCCGCGCGCCGCTGGTTCCCCGCATTGGTGACCAGCGTGAAGCGGAAGGGCTGACCGTTGCGATCGAGGATTCCATCGCCATTGGTGTCTGTCCAGCCACGCGCGGCCAGGATGCGGCGCGCCTCATCCGGGTCGTACCGCACCGGCGGCGTGTCGCTCTCGTCGTAGAAGCCGTTGAGGATGGGGGGTACGGCCCCCCCGCGGGGACGGCGAACTCCTCCATCTGCAGCGCGGCGAGCAGCCGGGGTACGTCGATGGCCATGCCCAGCGCGCGGCGGACCTCCGCGTCACCGAACGGCTCGAAGCCGGCCGGGTTGTACGCGATGTAATCGTACGCCCGCTTCTCCTCGCGCTCCCAGTTGAGGTCAGGCAGCTGCTGCCGGAGACGCGGCACCTGATCGAAGGTGACGTTCTGCACCCAGTCCACCGCGCCGGTCTGCAGCTCCACCAGCCGGGTGGTCGCATCACCCACGACCCGGAAGACGATCTGATCCAGGTTGGCCGCGGGTCGGAAGTGTGGATTGCGGACCAGTACGGTCTGCTGTCCCCGATCGTGACGCCCGATCATGAACGGTCCGCTCACCACCAGGTTGCCGGCCGGGGAAGTGATGCTCGGATGGCTGCGCAGCTGCGCCGGATCGCTCCCCTCGTACACGTGGCGTGGCATCGGTGGGAGGGTCGTGTGCGTGAGCATCTCCGCATACCGCCGCTGGAAGTGGAAGGTGAGCACGGAATCGTCCTGAACGGAGACGGAGTCGAGGTGCTGCACGTAATCCCTGCGGGGGGATGCGAGCTCCGTGTTCTTCGCCCAGTCGTAGGTGAACTTCACGTCGTGCGCCGTGAGCGGCTCCCCGTCGGACCAGCGCACGTCCGAGCGGATGTGGAAGCGGATTGCGGAGGAGTCCACGCCGACGAACTCGTAGCGGCGCGCGAGAGCGACCGGGCTCTCGTCGGCCGTCAGGTGGTGGAGTCGCCCATCGCGCCAGTCGCCACGCAGCAGCTCCATGTTCATGATGTCGGCGGCGAGTGCGCCGTCCAGCATGCTCGTGAAGAGCAGTGGGGAAGGGTGATTCAGGTCGGCGAGCTCGCCGACGATCACCGTGCCGCCCTGCTCCACGTCGTCACCACCGCCGCCGACGAGCGGAGCTCCGCGGTCGCCGCATCCGGCCAGGGCCGCGAGCAGGGCGATGCTGGGTACCGCGACCCGCTGGAGTGCTCTCATCGTCGGTTCTTCGCGTTGAAGTTTCTGGATCCGCCGTCACCGCCGGTCCGGCGCGATCCACCAGTTCCGCGCGCCCAGCCAGTCGCCGCGCGCATCGGGCTCCACTCCGCGCAACCGGTCGGCGATCCCGGAACGCCGCTGCTGGAAGTAGAGGAATGTATAGGGCTGATCCTGGCCGATCAGGCGCTGGTATCGCTGCCAGAGCGGGCGCGCTGCCTCCCGGTCCACGATGGTCGGGAGCACGTCGAGGAGCTGGTCCACCTCGCGGTTGCAGTAGCCGACCCACTGATAGGGCTGGTCGCGCTCGTCGCAGTGGAGCAGATCGCGATCGTCGATCCGGAACTCGGTGACCCAGCCGATCAGGACCGCATCGAAGTCGCGGCGCTCCACATCATTGATCCGCGACAGCAGCGTTCCCCATTCCAGAACCTGCGGCTCCATCTGGATCCCCACGCGGCGCAGGTCCGACTGGACCTTGGCCAGGATGTCCACCCGCTCCTGGTTTCCGTGGTTCGTGAGCGTCGTGAAGCGGAACGGCTCGCCCCGCTCGTTCTGCAGGATGCCATCACCGTTGCGGTCGCGCCACCCGGCCTCCTCCAGCAGGCGACGCGCGCCCTCCGGATCGTAGCCCAGGTCGGTTCCGGCATCCGGATCGTACTGCCAGAAGATCGGCGGAACGGTCGAGTTCGCCACCGAGCCGAAACCGTAGCCGATCCCATCGATGATCTCCTGCCGATCGATCGCCATCGTCAGCGCGCGGCGCACGCGCGGATCGCTGAACATCGGGCGCCGTCCGTTCCACCCGAGGATGACGAACGCTCGATCGTCGAAGGTGTGCAGTCGAACGCCGGGAGTCGCATCGATGCGGGCGGCCTGCTCGGGCGTCGGCTGGATGTAGTAGTCGATCCGACCCGTGAGCAGCTCCGTCAGCAGCGTCGTAGGCTCCGAAATCACCCGGTAGACGATGCGGTCCAGATAGGGTCGCCCGCCCAACTCCGCCGGGTGGTCCTCGTTCGCCGCGAAGACCCAGTTCTGCCCCGGCTGTCTGGAAACGAAGCGGAACGGCCCGTTGCCGAGCGGCCTGCCGGTGCTGAACGCGTGCGTGCGCAGTTCGGCCGCGGGCACTCCCTGGAGCACGTGGCGGGGAACCGCCGCGAATGCCCGCCACGGATCCAGATAGTCCGCGTGCGGCGTCATCGCGATGCGGAAGGTGAAGGAATCAACCGCCACCGCCTCCCCATAATGGGTCCAGAAGGCGGCATTCGCAAAGCCGGTCTCCGGATCGCGCGCGAGATCGTAGCTGAACTTCAGGTCGTGCGCCGTCGTTGGCACCCCGTCGTGCCACAGGACGTCACGCCGCAGGTGGAAGGTCAGCTCGGTCGTATCGGGGCTGATCTCCCACGATCGCGCGAGGTACGGCACCGGCTGGAACCGCTCGTCGTACATCACCAGGGGCATGAACAACACGTGCGTCTGGATCTGCGAGGCGTTGTGATCGGTGGAGGTGAGCGGGCTCATGTCCGGTATGTCGTTGATGAGCCCCACCACCGCCGTGCCGCCGTAGCGCTCCGCCTCCGGCACATCGTCCCCGGTACCACCATCCCCCGGCGCACCCGGCCCGCACGCGGTCAGCAGCACCGTGAGGAGACCCATCAGCCCCACAGAAAATCGTCGGCTGTACATCCGTTCCCTCGTTCGCTGGTTGTTCGCACCGGAACTGGAGTGTACTGGAGGCGGAGGGGAGAGGTTCCGCCGAGGTGCCGCCTCGTCCTCCCGAGCGTACTCGAGAGATCCCGCTCCGGCCGCTGCGGTCACGGCGTCCCGTACGCCCGTGCACCGTCCCATGGATCCACGACGCACACCGTTCGACTTCGCTCAGGGGGAGTGCCGGGCAGCGTCTGACCTCGTCCCGGCCCTCCCCGAAGCAGCCGAAGGGGCCGACACACCGGTGCCGGCCCCTGAATCCTGAATCCTGAATCCTCTCCCCCTACCGCCGCCGCCCCTCCGGAATCCACCAGTCGCGCGCATTCACCAGCTTGCTGCGGATGTCGGTCTCCACATTCTGCAGCCGCGGCCCGACGGCGCCGAGGTCGTCGCTCCAGTGCAGGAAGATGACCGGCTGTTCCTGCTGCAGGACACGGGAGAAGTCGGTCCAGACGCGTTGCGACTGGCCGGTGTCGGTGGTGCGGAGCCCCTGCTGCATCAGCTGGTCCGCCTGCGGATTGCAGAAGCCCGCGCGGTTGGCGGACTCCGGGGTGCGCGCCTGCTCACAGGAGAAGAGCGGGGTGGGGTCCACCTTGAAGGTGTCGAGCGTCCAGTTGGAGATCACGGCATCGTAGTTTCGTGCGCGGTGCTCGCGGAGCATGGTCTGGAACTCCACCGTGCGGATCTCCACCTGCGCGCCGATCTGCCGGAGCTGCTGCTGAATCACGGTGGCGATGTCCTGGTGCGTGCGGTTGGCGGCGTTCACCAGCATCGTGAAGCTCAGCGGCTGTCCGCTCCGTCGCATGATCCCATCGCCGCCCTGCTGCCAGCCCGCCTGTTGGAGCAGTTGCTGTGCGGCGGCCATGTCGTGCGGGAGCGGGTCGATGCCCGGGTCCATCGGGCTCCAGTCGGGGATCATCCCACTGGCCGGGGTGGCGAAGTCGTGCAGGAGGGCGGCGATGATCTGCTGGCGATCGATCGCCATGGCCAGAGCCCGGCGGGTGTTCGCGTCCTGGAACTGCGACCGCTGGTTGTTGAGGCCGATGTAGGTGAACTCACGCGACGGGAAGCGGCGGACGTCGATTCCCGATTGCCCCATCAGCTGCTGTGCCTGGTCTGGGAGCAGCGTCCACCCGATCATGTCCGCGGAGCCGGCCATCAGCTCGGTGAGCATGGTGGTCGCCTCCGGGATCACGCGGAATACCACCCGATCCAGGTACGGCCGCCCGCCGAGCGCCTCCGGGTAGTCGGTGTTGGCATCCAGCGTCAGCCGCTGGCCGCGCTCCCAGCTGGCGAAGCGAAAGGGGCCACTTCCCACCGGGTTCGCATTGAACGGTGCCTGCGCCATCTGCGCCGCTCCCACGTCGCCGAGCAGGTGGCTCGGCAGCGGTGGCCACCAGAAGGCGTCCAGCGGCTGCGCGTGCGGCGCCACGAAGTCGAAGCGGATCGTATTCGGGTCCACCACGGTCGCGCTCTGCACCATCGTCAGGTACGCCGATCCCAGCAGCGATGCCGCCTCCGGGCTCTTCGCCCGGTCGAAGGTGAACTTCACGTCCTCCGCTGTAACCGGCTGCCCGTCGTGCCAGCGCACGTCCTGCCGCAATCGAAAGGTCACGCCGTTCTCATCCAGATCCCACGACTCCGCGAGGTGCGGCCGCGGCTCCAGATCGTCGCCGTACTGGATCAGCGGGGTGAAGAGCATGTGCTTCATCACCTCGTCGGTGAGCAGCGCCGTGTTGGTTACGGGGTTGAACGCCTGGAAGTCGGACATCACCCCGACAACCGCCGTTCCGCCGTATTCCGGTTCGCCGGTCACCACACCAGGGCCGCCGTCGCCCGGGCGGCACGCCGCGACGCCGGTGAAGATCAGGAGCGCGAGTGCGCGGGTGATTCGGTTTCGCTGCATGATCGCCTCGGAGTGACGCGAGCTGAATGTGACGGAACGGGTCGCGAAAGCACCCTCCCGCACGGGAATTCGTCGGCTGCAACAGCCGCCATTCCCATGCCACGGCGCATGGCCCTGCGACAAGCCGTGAGGCTGGGTGTGTTCGCGGGTGCCGCCATCGAGCTGCCGGGCGGCGGATGGCGACGCCTGTTCATAGCCGCCATACCCAGGCGGGATCTTCGTGCCGTGCGCGCAGAATCGCGGCTCGCTCTGCTTCCCGTTTGCTCAGGACGCCGGGTCGCAGCCGGATCGCGAGTTCAGCCGAGAAGCCGACGGCGAGTGCCTCCACCAGATCCTCCCAGCGGGGAGATCGACCGAGCAGGTCTGAGAGCACCGCGGGCGGCGCCTCGTCGCGGCGGCCGGGGTCATGCAGGAAGGTGGCGACGCGGCGCTGGTCGTCCGCGATCAGAAGCGAGCCGTGCTGCAGGATCACACCCCGATCGCGGAACTGCGCGCTTCCGATCAGCTTCCGGTCGTCGACCACCACCTCTCCCTCCGCGGGGTCCTGAAAGCAGGGGGCGAGCGACGGCGTGGGTGCGCGCGTGACGGCGCGATGGGTTCGAGCGTCCACGCCCAGCGCCCGCAATGCGGCTACCAGGGCACGGTTGATCGCCAGATAGGCGCCGCGCGGCGAGCCGAGGACGCGGTCCGGGAGGGCGATCGAATACGTCAGTTCGCGGTCGTGCAGCACGGCCCGCCCGCCGGTGGCGCGCCGCACCACGTCGATGCCCGCACCCGCCAGCCCCCGCTCGTCGTACTCCCCCCGCGCGGGCTGATTCCGTCCCAGCGACAGGCACGCGGGCGACCAGCGGTAGACCCGGAGCACTGCGGGACCGCCCTCCCTCACATTCTCCATCAGCGCTTCGTCCACCGCCATGTTCCATGCGCCGGGAGCGGGCGGTGTGTCGATCAGCCGCCAGGCGTCAGAACTCGTAGGTGCCACCCGGCTTCAGGACCTCCACGGTGGCGCGGCCGCCGACCATGCCGCGGAAAGCGTCGGTGTCCTGCGCGATCAGTTCCCAGGTGTCGTAGTGCATCGGGATCACCGTGCGCGGCTCGATGAACTCCACGGCCCGCGCGGCATCCTCGGGACCCATCGTGAAGTTGTCGCCGATCGGGAGGAGCGCCACGTCCACCGCACCCTTGAGCAGCTGCATGTCGACGATCAGCGCGGTGTCGCCGGCGTGATAGAGGCGCTTGCCGCCCTCCAGATCGATCAGGAACCCGCAGCAGTCGGTCGTGAAGCTGCCCTCCTCATCGCCCGCTACCGAGCCGGTATGAACCGCGGGCGTGAGCTTCACCCGACCGAACGGGAAGCGGTACGCCCCACCGATGTTCATCCCGTGCCCGTTCTCGATCCCCCGGCTCTGGACGAACGAAACGAGCTCGAAGGTGGAGACCACCGTGGCCCCCGTGTTCCGCGCGATGGGGATGCAGTCGGTGAAGTGATCGAAGTGGCCGTGCGAGACCAGGATGTAGTCGAGCTCCTTCACGTCCTCGATCCGGATGTCGGCCACGGGGTTGTCGGCCAGAAACGGATCGAAGAGGATCCGCGTCCCGTCGTCCGTGACCAGCGTGAAGCAGGAGTGGCCGTGCCAGGTGAGTGTCGCCATGGGCGGGTGGATTCGTTGTGAATGGTGGCGCGGGACCTTGATGCTCAGATTCCTTCCGGGTGAATGGGGTCGTCGATGCCCCCGTCATCGATGCCCCCGTCATCGATGCCCCCGTCGTCGATGCCCCCGTCGTCGATGCCCCCGTCATCGATGCCCCCGTCATCGATGCCCCCGTCGTCGATGCCCCCGTCGTCGATGCCCCCGTCATCGATGCCCCCGTCGTCGATGCCCCCGTCATCGATGCCCCCTTCATCGATGCCCCCGTCGTCGATGCCCCCGTCGTCGATGCCCCCGTCGTCGATGCCCCCGTCGTCGATGCCCCCGTCGTCGATGCCCCCGTCATCGATGCCCCCGTCATCGATGCCCCCGTCGTCGATGCCCCCGTCATCGATGCCCCCGTCGTCGATGCCCCCGTCGTCGATGCCCCCGTCATCGATGCCCCCGTCGTCGATGCCCCCGTCGTCGATGCCCCCGTCGTCGATGCCCCCGTCGTCGATGCCCCCGTCATCCTGAGCAACGCGAAGGATCCCTCTGCGATTCCGGCATCCTCGCCGCCGCCGACCCTCAGCCGGGATCCTTCGCTTCGCTCAGGAAGACGGTGTGGGTACCGCCGACGGTGTGGGTACCCCGACCCTCAGCCGGGATCCTTCGCTTCGCTCAGGAAGACGGTGTGGTGGCCGACCCTCAGCCGGGATCCTTCGCTTCGCTCAGGAAGACGGTGTGGGTACCGCCGACGGTGTGGGTACCGCCGACGGTGTGGGTACCGCCGACGGTGGGGGTACCCCGACCCTCAGCCGGGATCCTTCGCTTCGCTCAGGAAGACGGTGTGGGGGCCGCCGACGGTGTGGTTACCGCCGACGGTGTGGTTACCGCCGACGGTGTGGTTACCGCCGACGGTGTGGTTACCCCCGACCGTGTTGGTACCGCGACGGTGTCGGTACCGCCGACGGTGTGGTTACCGCCGACGGTGTTGGTACCGCCGACCCTCAGCTACGCCCCGACGTGACTTTTGTAATCTTCGGCGCTCATCAGCTTCTCCAGCTCCGACGGCTCGGACAGGCGGATCTTGACCATCCATCCGTCGCCGTAGGGATCGCTGTTCACCAGCGCCGGGTTGGCGTCCAGCGCGTCGTTGACGGCAACGATCTCACCGGAGAGCGGGCTGAACAGCTCGGAGACCGCCTTGACCGCCTCGATGGTTCCAAACACCGCCATGCGCTGGAAGCTGTCACCGGCCTTCGGAAGCTCCACGAAGACGACGTCGCCGAGTTCGCCCTGCGCATAGTCTGTGACGCCGACGATCACGACACCCTCCTCGCCGCTCTCCTTCACGTACTCATGCTCTTCGGTGTATCTCAGATCGCCGGGGATGTTCGCCATTTCTTCCTCCAGGGGGTTGATTCCGCTTCCGCGCCGGACGGTAGCATTCGAGGCGCAAGTCGGAAGCCGCCAAGATGGGATGGGCCGTTCGCGGGCGTCAAGCAGCCCCGTACGGGGTGGCGAAGAATGGCCCGGATCGCCTAGATTCCCGCCGCCGCAACGACATGCCCCGAACGCGACGAGCCACCGTGAAGAATAGCAGATTGCTGGAGAGCGACACCTTCATTCCGCGCCACATCGGACCGAGCGTGGATGAGGTCTCGGAGATGCTGGACCACCTCGGTTACGACTCCCTGGACGCCCTGATCGATGCCACGGTTCCCGCCGCGATCCGGATGGATCGCGAGCTGGAGCTGGGACCGCCGGGCACGGAGCCGCAGGTGCTGGCGGAGCTCCGCTCCATCGCCGCGCACAACCAGGTCTTCCGCTCCTGCATCGGCGCCGGCTACCACGACTGCATCACGCCGCCCGTGATCCAGCGCAACATCCTGGAGAACCCGGGCTGGTACACGGCCTACACACCGTATCAGGCGGAGATCGCGCAGGGGCGGCTGGAGGCGCTGCTGAACTTCCAGACCATGGTCATCGACCTGACCGGGTTGCCGATCGCCAACGCCTCGCTGCTCGACGAGGCGACCGCCGCCGCCGAGGCGATGGCGATGGCGTACGGCAACACCGGAAGCGAGGAGCGGAACACCTTCCTCGTCTCGCCGCACTGCCATCCGCAGACGCTGGATGTGGTGCGGACGCGGGCGGATGCGCGCGGGATCGAGGTGGAGGTCGCGGAGGTGGAGGGGGCCGACCTCTCGCGCGTCTTCGGGGTTCTGCTGCAGTATCCGGCCACCGACGGGCAGGTACACGATCTGGCAGCGCTCAGCGCCCGGGTCAGGGAGGCAGGGGCGCTGGTGACCGTCGCGGTGGATCTGCTCTCGCTCACGGTACTCACCCCTCCGGGTGAGTGGGGCGCGGACATCGTGGTGGGCTCGTCCCAGCGCTTCGGCGTGCCACTCGGGTACGGGGGTCCGCACGCGGCCTTCTTCGCCACGCGCGACGAGTTCAAGAGACAGCTGCCCGGCCGCATCATCGGGGTGTCGCGCGACTCCTACGGCAACCCCGCGCTGCGCATGGCGCTGCAGACGCGCGAGCAGCACATCCGGCGCGAAAAGGCGACCAGCAACATCTGTACGGCGCAGGTGCTGCTCGCGGTGATCGCCTCCATGTACGCCGTCTGGCACGGGCCGGCCGGACTCCGCCGCATCGGACGGCGGGTTCACTCTCTCGCCGCGGCTCTCGCCGAGGGGCTCCGGGGGATGGGTCACGAAGTGGTGCACCGCCACTTCTTCGATACCGTTCGGGTGCGCCCGGCGACCGACGTGGCCACTGTGCTGGACGCCGCTCTCGCGCAGCGCATCAACCTGCGTCGCTTCGACGACGACACGGTGGGCGTCGCGCTGGACGAGACCACCACCGCCGGGGACCTGGCGGACCTGCTCGCCGCCTTCAACGACGGCACGCCGGTGGACTTCGACGTCGCCACCCTGCTCGACAGCACCGAGCCGGCATACCCTGAGGCGCTGGAGCGAACTTCGGACTTCCTGACCCACCCGGTGTTCAACACGCACGACTCCGAGACGGAGATGCTCCGCTACATGCGGCGCCTGGAGTCGCGGGACCTCTCCCTCACGACCTCCATGATCCCGCTCGGCTCGTGCACCATGAAGCTGAACGCCACGGCGGAGATGATCCCGATCACCTGGCCGGAGTTCGGGCGCCTCCACCCCTTCGCCCCGGTGGATCAGGCAGAGGGGTACCGGATCCTCTTCGAGCAGCTGGAGGCGCAGCTCGCGGAGATCACCGGCTTCGCGGCGGTCTCGTTGCAACCCAATGCCGGATCACAGGGCGAGTACGCCGGCCTGCTGGCGATTCGCCGCTACCATCAGTCCCGCGGCGACATGGAGCGGGACGTCTGCCTGATCCCGCAGTCGGCGCACGGCACCAACCCGGCCAGCGCGGTGATGGCCGGGATGAAGGTGGTGCCGGTGAAGACCGCGTCCAACGGCAACATCGATGTGGATGACCTCCGCGCCAAGGCGGAGGAGCACGCGGAGCGGCTCGCGGCGCTCATGGTGACCTATCCGTCCACCCACGGTGTCTTCGAGGAGTCGATCCGCGAGGTGTGCGAGATCGTGCACCGCGGCGGCGGGCAGGTCTACATGGATGGCGCCAACATGAACGCGCAGGTGGGGCTGTGCCGGCCCGGCGACTTCGGCGCCGACGTCTGCCATCTGAACCTGCACAAGACGTTCTGCATTCCCCACGGCGGCGGCGGCCCGGGGATGGGTCCGATCGGCGTCGCGGAGCACCTCGTTCCCTTCCTCCCGGGCCACCCGGTGATCCCCGTGAGCGGCCAGGGGAGCCACGCAGTCTCCGCCGCGCCGTGGGGGAGTGCCAGCATCCTGCCGATCTCCTGGGTCTACATCCGGTTGATGGGGAGCGAGGGACTCCGGCTGGCCAGCGAGATCGCGATCCTCAACGCCAACTACATGGCCAAGCGCCTGGAGGAGCACTTCCCGGTGCTGTACCGGGGCGCGAATGGCACCGTGGCACACGAGTGCATCATCGACACCCGCTTTCTGCGCGGGCTCGCCGGCGTCGAGGTGGAGGACATCGCCAAGCGCCTGATGGATTTCGGCTTCCACGCGCCCACCGTGTCGTTCCCCGTGGCGGGCACGCTGATGATCGAGCCGACGGAGAGCGAGACCCGGGCGGAGATGGACCGCTTCTGCGACGCCATGGCGATCATCCGGGAAGAGGCGCGCGAGATCGAGCTGGGGATGCTGGACCGCACCGACAATCCGCTCAAGCAGGCGCCGCACACCGCGGCGGCTGTGACGGCAGACGAGTGGTCACACGGGTACACGCGCCAGCGGGCGGCCTATCCGGCGCCGTGGACGCGCGAGCACAAGTTCTGGCCGGTGGTCGGCAGGGTGGAGAGTGCGTATGGCGATCGCAACCTGGTGTGCGCGTGTCTGCCGATGGAGGCGTACGCGGGGTAGGACCTGTGCAGATGGTTTCGTATGCGTCGCCGCGTGCGACGATCATGCCCGTGGAACCTGCGCATCGGACTGGCTTTCATCCAAGGTGGAGAACAGCCCAGGGGCGAGTCGGGCGGTGGTTTTGCCGACACCGGGTGGCCCCTGGATGGCAACCCGGCTGTTGGTCGCACTTCCGATCTCGGCGAGTATGTCCTCCCGCTCCACTATGCGCCCTACGAAGAGGGACAGCGGGTGTTCACTCCTCTCGTCCGGATCCAGGGCGTCCTGGAAGGAACGGAGTCGCCCGCAGGTTCAGCACGTGCCAGATGTTGGTCACACCCATTGTTACGGCGAGGTAGGAGAATTCGCCCGCGCATATAATTTGTCCGGTGCGTGATGCCGGAAAAAAAGTTCATCCGCCCGACCGGCCTCAATCGCAGGAATTACGGGTCGACCTGCGTCTTCGGCAAGATGCAGCGCGCTGGAAGGTCGTTCTAACGGGGAGGGACGTGGTCGGCTCTACGTGAGTGAGATCCCATCGTCGCCGCACGGCTCCGTAATCCGCAATCACTCCCCCGCCGGTCCTGGCTCATCGGGTCGATAGAGTCGGATCGCGGGGTGGGCCAGGCGGAGGTTGGGCACGGCGGCGAATGCCTCGAGAACTCGGCGGCTGGTCGCGTCGATGAGGCCGCGGCGGCGGCGGACCGGGGCGAGGAAGCGGAGCGTCAGTTCGACGCCGGATTCGCCGAGCGACACATAGACGATCGGCGTCAGCTTCCCGTATTTGAAGGCGTAGCGACGCTCCAGTTGCTTGAAGCCGAGTTCCACGTCGGGCGCGATCTCCTCGAAGAGGTCGTTGCCGATGCCGAGCATGATCTCCTCCGCTCGCTTCCACTCGCACTCGAAAGGCACCGTCACCTGGATCTCCTCCCAGATGAACGGGTTCCGGGCCGCCGACAGGAAGACGTTCTCTGAAACCAGGCGGAAGTTGGGTACGGTGACCAGGCGGCCGGTGGACTGCTGGCCGAACACATGGTTCCCAACCTCCAGCATGGTGGTCTTGAGGATCCCCACGTCTATCACATCTCCCACCACCCCGCTCACCTCCACCCGCGTGCCCACATCGAGCCCCGATCGGGATGACACATAGAGCCAGCCGACGAACGACTTCAGGATGTCCTGAAGCGCGATGGCGACGCCGGCGAGGAGAACGGCGAGGATGGTGCCGAGGCCCGTGAGCGAGTCCGCGAAGAGGGCGACAGCGACGATGACGAGAAAGAATGCGTACCCGTACCCGATGTACTTCCGCAGCGTATGGCGGCGGTTCACGTCCTCGATGTTGGCGGAGATCGCCCGCCGCGCGACGGCCGTGAGCAGGTACAGAAGGATGGCGATGACGGCGAAGACGATCAGCTTCTCGCCGATATCGTGCAGGTAGAGGTCGCGCCACCGCTCGAAGGAAGGCGGGAGTGCGACAACCACGGTGTCCCGGAGGGTGCCGGGCAGCGGCGTCTGGATCATCCTGTACCTTTTCGCCCTGTGCGCGTGGTTTTCAGGGGACCACGAAGGTGCCGCTTCTCGCCTCGTATCGCCGCGTCGGCAGGCCGATCACCCGAACGAAGACCCGTCGCAACCCTCGCTCCACGGCCCGTGCCGGCGGCGCCCGCCCCTCCACCGCCGGCCGCACGTCACCCCTCAGCCAGCGGCGCAGCTCCTCCAGGTCGGAAAGCGAGAGCGTCTCGATCTCCAGCGCGGCGAGATAATAGTAGCGACCGCTCCCGTTCGGCCGGAGCCCGGAGCGCATCTCCCGCTCCAGCGCCCGCTGCGCCTGCAGCAGCGAAGGGAAACGTCGCTCGGACCCCCCCACGTCCAGACGGTAGTCGCGATCGATCGGGTCCTTCACCATCACCAGCCGCCGCTCCTCCGCATCACGCAGACGATCGAAGACGCCGCGCTCCCACAGCTCCACCCGCAGGTGAAAGCGCAGCGGGAGCCCGGACTCCACCGCGCTCAGCAGCGCGCGGTCGCGGAGGAGCCCTTCGGCGGCAAGGGCGGCAACGCTCCCCTCCGCCACCGGTCGCACCTGTACGGCGAAGCTGGGTGCCTGTGCAGCCAGCGGGGGTGCGGCTGCAAGGATCAGCGGCACCAGAAAGTGCAGCAGCACGGCCCGGCGGCGTCTCACCAGCGCACGACGACGCCCGCTGCAGCGATCTGCGGCGCGTGCGCCTCCCGGCACGGGTGAATCGGTGCAGCTCCCGGGCTGCGGAGCCGGCGAAGCAGCATCAGAAGCGCGGCCCGAGCCTGATGAAGGCGTTGAGCCCGCTGCCGCCGGTGAGCGGGTGTGCGAGATAGAACCCGATCCGGTTGATCATCAGCCCGACACCCGCATCCACGGCGAGATCCTCGTCATGGCGCCCCTGCACGGTGGACCACCCGCGACCCGCATCCACGAAGACGACCCAGTCGGGCGCCAGGTCGAGGTCGAGGCCCCAGCCGCGCTGCTCGTGCGCGCCGTCCTCCCAGGGCGACGAGTCCAGCCGGAGCCGGAAGCCGAGCTTGCCGCGGAACTCCGTCTGCAGCAGAGCGAAGCGATCGCAGCCGTATGCCGGGAAGAAGGCGGAAGCTCCGTCAGCAGTGGGCCGGAAGACGAGGTGGTCACGGGCTCCGCAGTCCAGGCTGAAGAGCTGATAGCCGGGAAGCGTACCCTCTCCGCCCAGCGCGTGCTGCCGCTGTGGCGGGAGCGGCCGGCCATCCAGCGACCCACCCGCGAGCAGGCGGAAGTTCAGCCGTGATTCCGGATCGAGCCGGTTGTACCGGCGCAGGTCCACGGTCGCGGTGCGGAAGCCCCGGTACGGGCGTGCCTGTCGCAGCAGAGGGGCGGGGGTGCCCGGGGGCGGCACGGGCTCAAGCAGCACTTCCGGGTCGGCCAGGCGGACGTTGAATCCCTGCTCCGCACGCGCGCGAAGGAACCAGCCGTCGTCGGGGTCCGCCGCCCGGCTGCGGCTGTCGTACAGCGCCTGCAGCGCCACGGCACCGAGGTTCCCTTCGGCGACCAGCGGCTGCTCGCGCCAGGGCTCCGCGTTGTCGAAGACCGTCCAGGGGCTCCCCGGCTCCTGCGAACGGTGGCGCTCGAACCGGATCTCCCCCTCGAGCGTCAGCGGTCCGGTCCGCGGCTCCCACTGCGAGAAGAGACTGAAGCCCTTCCGCTCGTAGTAGTCGCGGAAATCCTGGTGGAAGAGGAAGGTGGCCAGCCCGTTCTCCAGGTCGGTGAGGTGCCAGTCCTCGATGGGTACCACCATGGAGAACGCCGAGCCACCCACCCGGACGTGCTGCCGCCCGCCCAGGAACTGCTCGGCCCGCACGAAATAGCCCATCCGGTCCGTGTTCAGGGTGAAGCCCGATTCGGTGCGATAGATCGCGAGCGCATGGATGCGGAACGGGTTCGATCCCGAGGTCTCGATCCTGGGCCCGAAGGTGATCGGGAGCCCCTCCACCCGGTTGTAGCTGCGCCCGCTGGTCACCAGGAAGTCGCTGCGGCCGCGGAGTGGCGAAGGCTGAACTCCGGCAACGGAGCGGGTGCGCTCCACCCTGCGTATCCGTCGTCCGTCCTGCCGGTAGTGCAGGCGCTCGGGGTAGGTGAGCACCTCGCCGCGCACCGTCGCGGAATCGATCCCCGTGACGGTCCCGCCAACCACCAGGAGGTCACCGGTGATCTGGGCGCCGGGCTCGAGCCGGATCCCACCGTTGACCACCACGATGCTCCCCTCCACCCGTCCGCCGATAGTGAGCACCCCCTCCAGCACCGCGATGTCACCACGGAGGGTGTCACCCCGCAGGATCTCCGCATCCCCTTCGAAGCGAGTGCGGCGCGGGTCGTTGAAGAAGTCCACCACCGCGTCCGCCACCACGGCGGGTAGATCCAGCCGCGCGACCGAATCGGCCGGGACGGGTCGCTCCTGGGCGCCGGCCGGCGCGGGTGCGACGACCAGTGCCGCCGTCATGGCCAGCACGCCGACGACAGCTCTCTGCATGCTCCCTCCGGAGGGATACGGGGATGGGGTGGATGGTGCGTAGAGGATTCGCATCAGCGCTCCAGCTCCAGACGCCGCATGCGGCGGTACAGGTTGGCGCGGTCCGTCTGCAGCCGGCGCGCGGCTTCCGCGACGCTGCCGTCCGCCTGGTCGATGGCGGACTGGATCAGGTCGCGCTCGAATCGATCGAGGATCTCGTTCAGCGAGGCGTCGGGCGTCACGATCGCGCGCTGCCCGGGCACAGGCGAACCCAGCAGCACGGAGCGGATCTCCGCCGCGCCCACGTCGGCGTCCGGATGCAGGATCATCAACCGCTCCACTATGTTCGCCAGCTCACGAACGTTGCCCGGCCAGGGGTGGTCCTCCAGCGCGCGCATCGCCGCCTCGTCGAGCCGCGGGGGCTTCATGGCGTTGCGTGAGCGGTGACGCTCGAAGTAGTGGCAGACCAGCTGCGCGATGTCGCTGCGGCGCTCGCGGAGCGGGGGGATGTGAATGGGGATCACGTGCAGGCGGAAGAAGAGGTCCTCGCGGAACCGCCCCGCCGCCACATCCGCCTGCAGATCCCGATTCGTCGCCGCGACGATCCGTACGTCGATGCGGATCGGCTGGTCGCCTCCGACCCGCTCGATCTCCCCCGCTTCGAGCGCGCGCAGCAATTTGGCCTGGGCATCGGGGCTGAGGTCGCCGATCTCGTCCAGCAGGAGGGTGCCGCCGTCCGCGAGCTCGAAGCGCCCGCGTCTCCTCTCGCTCGCCCCCGTGAACGCCCCCTTCTCGTGGCCGAACAGCTCCGACTCCACGAGGTCGCGCGGGATCGCCGCGCAGTTGAGGCGGATGAACGGCCCCTGCGCGCGGGTGCTGAGCCGGTGGATGGCTGCGGCCGCCAGCTCCTTGCCCGTTCCCGATTCGCCGGTGATCAGCACCCGTGCATCGGTGCCCGCCACTCGCGAGATGAGCTCGCGCACCTTCTGCATGGCCGGGCTGTCGCCGACCATCGGGTCGTCCTCGCCGAGCTGCTCGCGAAGGGCGCGGGTCATCTCCCACGCCTGCCGCAGCTCCAGCCCGCTGCGAAGCGTCAGCAGTACCGCTTCGGGAGCGAGAGGTTTTTCGAGGAAGTGGAAGGCGCCGAGCTTGGTCGCGCGCACGGCGTCGGAAAGCGTCGCGCGGCCGCTCATCATGATCACCGGCAGCTGAGGTGCCGCCCGCCGCATCTCGGGGAGGATCTCCAGCCCGGTGGCGCCGGGCATGATCAGATCCATCAGCATCACGTCGGGCTCATCTTCGCGCACCTCCATGAGCCCCGCCCGCGCCGACGCCGCCTCCCGCACCTCGTACCCCTCCGCGCGCAGCAGGCTGGCGAGCATGCGGCGAATGTTCGCCTCGTCGTCGACGATCAGAACGCTGGGCATGGGAGTTCCTGGCTTACGACGACAGGGGAGAACGGCCGCGGGTTCGTACGCTGAACGGGCGCCGATGTTTCAGCGGTCAGCCGGAGAGGGAGCCGGTGCCGGCGGGCTCCGCCCGGGGCGATTCGACGCCCGCCTCCGCGCGCACGGGCAGGAGCACCCGGAACTCGGCGCCGCGCTCGTGGTTGCGAGCGTATACCCGTCCCCCGTGGGCGCGCACCGTCTGCCGCACCAGCGCCAGCCCGAGCCCGGTCCCGCGCGCCTTGGTCGTGAAGTCCGGCTCCCAGATGCGCTCCAGCACCGAGGGATCGACACCGGGGCCGGTGTCCTGGATCCGCACCTGAACGCCACCCGAAACGGTGCGGAGCTCCACCGTCAGCGAGCCCCCCTCTTCGCCCATCGCATCCACCGCGTTCAGCAGCAGGTTGGCGAAGGCGCGGCCCAGGGCGTCGTGATGACCGTACACGTGCGGGAGATCCACGGGTGAACGGAGTCGATAGGTGACGCGCGGCGGGAGGTGGGTGCGGAGCAGGTACTCCAGCTGCTCGCACAGATCGATCTCACTGACCGCCCCCTCCGGGAGCCGCCCCAGCTGCGCGAAGCTGCGCGCGAGCTCCTCGAGGCGCGCCGCTTCCCCGCCGATCACCTCCAGCGGCTCGCTCAGCGCCGGGTCGCCGCCCGACCGCCGCTCCAGCGCCGCCACGCCGAGCCGCAGCGGGGTGAGCGAGTTCTTGAGCTCGTGGGCCACGCTGCGGGCCACCGTGATCCAGGTGCGCGTACGCTCCGCTTCCAGCGCCTTCCGGCGCGACGTCGCGAGCTCCGTCTCCATCCCCCGGAACGCTTCCCGCAGCACTCCGAACTCGTCGTCCCGGCTCCCCCTGTCCGCGGGAGCGGCCGGGAGCGCTGCCTCGCGGGCGATCAGCCCCGACCACCCCACCAGCTCGCGGATGGGACTGGCCATCTCCCGCGCGATCCCGCGCGCCGCGCGCACCGCCAGCAGCACGATCAGCAGCGTCAGCACCAGCCCCGCGATGGGGATGGCGGTGAGCGCCCGCTGGTTCAGGTACTCCCATCGGCTCGCCTGCATCAGCGAGGTGGAGAGCTCCGTGCGGTGCCGGTCCGCCGCCCCGCGCAGCGCGGGATCGCCCGAAGCGTCGGCGAGATCCAGCAGGCCGCGGGCGCTTTCCGCCACGCTGCGCCACGCGCCGGGCGAGCTCTGCATCGCCACCGTCTCCGAAAGCAGATACGTTCCCACCCCGATCAGAAGCAGGGAAGGAACCAGCGAGAAGAGCACGAGCGTCAGCAGCAGACGCTTCTCGAAGGGGCCGCGACGGGGCATGATGTTTCCGCAGATGGCACGACCGTCGGCTCCTGACCGACGGTTCACCTCCACCCGGACGGGATCCCGGCGGAGGCTCCTCAAAGTACCCTCTCCGCCGAGCGGCGGGCAAGCGAAACCGGACGCCCGTTGACCGACCTCGAATTCGAACTTCGCAGCCGCTTCACCATCGAGTCACGCAGCTTCCGCGAGGGCGAGCTGGAGATGGAGATCATCCTCCCGGCCGCCCCGGATGACCTGATCGACGTTTCGGCCTTCAACCTCGACGAGCGGCTCCCCTACTGGGCCGAGCTCTGGCCGTCCGCGCGTGCGCTGGCGCGGTTTCTCCTGCGGGAGCCGCTCCCCTCCGGACCCGTACTGGAGCTCGGGTGCGGTGTTGCGCTCCCATCGCTGGTGCTGCTCGCCTGCGGCTGCCCCGTGCTCGCCACCGACTACTATCCGGAAGCGCTCGAGTTCGCACGCGCCAACGCCGAGCGCAACCGCCTGCCCCCGCTCGCGACCCGCCTGCTCGACTGGCGTGACCCCCCGGCAGGGGAGCGGTTCCAGCACGTGCTCGCGGCGGACGTGCTGTACGAGGAGCGAAACGCCGTCGCGCTCGCCGCGCTCCTCCCCGAACTGATCGCCCCCGGCGGCTCCTTTCTGCTGGCCGATCCCGGTCGAACGTACCGCGGCAGCTTCGATCGCCTGATGCGCGAGGGTGGCTGGCAGATGGAGGAGGTGGCGTCGCTCGTGGAGCCCGCGGGTAAGGACGGGCGCGCGGGGAGCAGCATCGTTACGATCGCGCACTTCCGGCTCGGCGGGGGATAGCGGGACGGGGCGATCCCCGTGCGGGCGGACTTCGGGCGGGTCGTCAGCGTGGTCGTGGCTGCCTGCCCATTTCGGCGGGTCGCTTTCACGATCGCCCGCCTGCCGCAGATCAGCCTTGTCTGGCGGACGGGACGGATGCATCGTGGCTGATCGGGTCCGGTTCGGAGGCTCGCCTCATCCGAACCCATTCCACGCCCTGAACAGAGGGAAGCATCATGCGCACTCGAAGCAGAATCGGGCTTGCCATTACCTCGGTGGTCGCTGCGCTCTCCCTCGCCGGACTGCCGGCCCAGGCACAGGTGTACATCGGTCAGCTGAGTGGCACGCAGGAGGTCGCTCCCAATGAATCACCCGGGTACGGCACTGCAACGATCATCGTCGATGGCACCTTCATGAGCGTGGATGTGGTCTTCGCGGACCTCCTGGGACTCTCGACGGTTGCTCACATCCACTGCTGTGCTCCGCCCGGAACCAACGCCGGGGTGGCTACCCCCCTCCCCACCTTTCCAGGATTTCCCGCCGGCGTGACCTCCGGTAGCTATTTCCAGATCTTCAACATGGCGCTCGCGACGTCGTACAACGTTGCATTCCTGACGGCGAACAACGGCGATCCGTTGCTGGCGATGAACACGCTTTTCGCGGCATTCGAGAGCGGATCCGCGTACTTCAATCTCCATACGGAAAGCTTCCCCGCGGGGGAGTTGCGGGGCCAGCTGATCGCCGATTCGTCCGTTGTACCGGAGCCGGTCTCGCTGGCGCTTCTGGGAACCGGGCTCGCGGGGCTCTCTGCCGTTCGCCGGCGGCGGCGCGACCCTGCTGGATCGGGCACGTAGCTCGGGCCGGTACTGGCGCGGACCCCGGTTGCGCCGGGGGCGGATGGAGATCAACGAGAGCCCCCGGAAACGGGGGCTCTTTTCCACGGCCCTGCCCGGGCGAGCCTTTTCCGTGCAGGTCGCCGCGGCCCTTCCCTCCCCCGGCGCGTCCCACCCTCCCGAACGTCCCCCGTGGGGGTTACATTGAAACCCATGCAACTGCCCGAAACACACCGGCTTTTGATCCTGGAGATGGGGTTGTGATCCAGCGCAGGCGGACCGTGAGCGTGGATGTCGGTGGGGTGCGCATCGGGAGCGAGCACCCGGTGGTGGTGCAGTCCATGACCAACACCGATACGGCCGACGTGGAGGGGACCATCCGTCAGGTGGCGGCGCTCTGGCGTGCCGGCAGCGAGATCGTACGGGTCACCGTCAACAACGACGAGGCGGCGCAGGCCGTCCCCGCGATCGTGGCGGGGCTGGAGCGCCGTGGTGTGCACGTGCCCATCGTCGGGGACTTCCACTACAACGGTCACCTCCTCCTCACCCGCTATCCCGACTGCGCACGCGCTCTCGCCAAGTACCGCATCAATCCGGGCAACGTGGGCGCCCGGCGGCACGACGAGAACTTCCGGACCATCATCGAGGCGGCCATCGAGCATGGCAAGCCGGTGCGGATCGGCGTCAACTGGGGCTCACTCGACCAGGCGCTGCTCACCTCCATGATGGATGAGAACGCGGCGCGCCCGGAAGATCAGCGGGACGACGCGCAGGAGGTGCTCCGCATGGCGATGATCGAGAGCGCGCTTCGCTCCGCCAGCTTCGCCGAGGAGATCGGCCTGCCGCGCGAGCGGATCATCCTCTCGGCCAAGGTCAGCAGCGTGCAGGACCTCGTCGCCGTGTACCAGCGGCTCGGCTCTCTCTGCGACCACCCGCTCCACCTCGGTCTCACCGAGGCGGGGATGGGGACCAAGGGCATCGTGGCCAGCGCCGCCGGTCTTTCCATCCTCCTGCAGCAGGGAATCGGCGACACGATCCGGGTCAGCCTCACACCGAAGCCTGGCGGCGATCGCGCGGAGGAGGTGCAGGTCGCACAGCAGATCCTGCAGAGCATGGAGATCCGCTCGTTCACGCCGCAGGTCACCTCCTGCCCCGGCTGCGGCCGTACCACGAGCACCTACTTCCAGAAGCTCGCCGAAACCATCCAGGGCTACCTTCGCGACCAGATGCCAGTCTGGCGCGAAACGCACCCGGGGGTGGAAGAGATGAAGGTCGCCGTGATGGGGTGCGTGGTGAACGGGCCCGGCGAGAGCAAGCACGCCAACCTCGGCATCTCCCTTCCCGGCACCTTCGAGGAGCCCAAGGCACCCGTCTATGTGGACGGGGAGCACTTCACGACGCTGAAGGGTGATCACATCGCCGAGGAGTTCCAGCGGATCCTCGACCAGTACGTCGAAAGCCATTACTCCCCGACCGACCTGCCCCCCCCCGCAGCAGCTGACGGCGCACAGCTGACGGCCAGCGGCTGACGGCCAGCGGCTGACGGCCAGCGGCTGACGGCCGTCAGCCGCCCTTCCGTGGCTCCAATCATGCAAGAGCGGGGTTGCCCGGCGCCGCCCGCGCCGGTGCATCGCCGTGCCCCCATGGGCTGTGCGAACCAGCCTACGATCCCGATCCGGAGTCACGGTGCGGAAGAAGATCAGCGAGATCGCGAGCGGGGGAGGTGCCGTCTCGGTCGCCGTCGCCTATCACGATTACGAGACGCGCAGCGGCTGGAGCTATGAGGGGGAGAAGTGGTATCACGCCGCCAGCACCATCAAGATCCCGGTCCTGGTCGGCGTCTACGGGGCCATCGCGCGCGGAGAGCTGCACGAGTACTCCCGTGTGCACGTACGCAACCGCTTCCTGAGCGCGGCCGATGGGAAGCCGTTTCGCGTACAGTCGGGGCGGGATGCCAATTCGGAGGTGCACGCCAACATCGGCAGGACCATGCGCGTGGACGAGCTGGCCCGGCACATGATCGTGACGAGCAGCAACCTCGCCACCAACCTGCTGATCGAGCTGTTGGGAGTGGAAACGCTCCGGCGGACGCTGCAGAAGCTCGGCGCGGACGGAGTGGAGCTGCAGCGCGGTGTGGAGGACGAGGCGGCTTACGAGGCCGGGATGAACAACCGGATCACCGCGTGCGGGCTCGTGGGGGTGCTGAGGCTGATCGAGGAACGGCGCGCCTTCACCGAGGAGTCATCGGCCCGCATGCTGGAGATCCTGCACCAGCAGGAGTTCCGCAGCGGGATTCCCGCCGGGCTGCCGGACGATGCGCGGGTGGCGAACAAGACCGGCGAGATCTCCACGGTCGCACACGACGCGGGGCTGGTCTATCTGCCCGACCGGGAGCCCTACGCCCTGGCGATCCTCACCGAGTGGGAGCCATCCGCCACCTCGGGCCGCCGCGAGACGCTGGCCCGGATCTCCCGCGCCGTTTACCAGCACCTGACCGAGGGGGAGTGACGATGAGCATCGTTCGCGCCTCCGGGCTGAAGCTGGTGGACGGGCTCCGGCTCGACGACGAAGTCCGCGCCGCCCTGCGCCCCGGAGAGATGGTCAGCGACCGGCACGGCGAGGAGCGACGCCTCCCGCGCTACTTCTACGAGGTGCCGTCGTGGCAGGAGGCGCGCGATCTGCGGCTGACCCCGAACTTCGCTCTCTGGGAGTTCCTCAACGTGGACGTGCGGGAGATCGAGGTGCTCCGCGCCTTTCCGCGCTACATCCCCTGTGCCGTCACACTGCTGGCGGCGCAGCTCGAGGTTTTCCGCGCCGCCGTGGGAACCGTGGTGCACGTCGCCGCGAATGGCGGCTACCGCACCCCGGCGCACGCACTCGACGAACACGCCTCCACCCACTGGTGGGCATCGGCGGCGAACATCTACAGAATCGGAGACCAGATGCTCGACGATCGGGAGCAGATCGAGCGCTTCGGCGATCTCGCTCGCGACCTCCTCCCGGGGGTATGGACGCGTCCGTACGGCCACGAGGTAGATGAAACGGACGATCACCTGCACCTCGACGTCGGATACGTGACGGTGGTCCCGCATGGCGCACCCGGGGAGGTGAGCGGCGGAGGTGACCGGGAGCAGGAGGAGGAGTCGTGAGCGCGCCCAATGCAGCGCCTGCCGGGCTCGGGCCGACGGGTGCGAAGAAGCAGTCCGGCGGCAAACAGGAGTCCCCATCCTCGCGGCTGCAGCTCGCCGCGATCGGGATGGAGGCGGAGTTCACCCTGGTCGTCGATGGGCGCGACCGGAAGCCGGAGCGCGTGTTCGGCTCGCCGAAGAGCTTCCTCGAGGGCGACAGGATGCACCGCGTGGGAACGTCGTACCACCTGGCGAACGGCGGTGCCGTCTACTTCGACACAGGGGTGATCGAGGTGGCCACGCCGGTGATCGAGATCGAGAACGGGTGCGCCGCGCGCGCCGGTCGTTCGCTCTGGGAGGGGATCCTGGAGGTGCGCGAGGCACTGGACACATGGGAGAGACGCACCGGCCACGATGCCCGGCTGGTCGGCTTCAGCACCCACTACAACATCTCCTTCGAGCTCCCTCGCCATGCGCAGGGTGCTTCCCGGACGGTGGACAAGCTGGCGCTGCTGCTCGCGTACATCCTCCCCGCGCCGGTGATGCTGCTCGCGGCGAACCGCCGCTCCACCGGGATCGGCGTGCGCCCGCGCGGAGACCGGATCGAGATCACCGCCGACTTCACCCCCAGTCCGTCACTGATGATCGCGACGGGCACCCTGATCACGGGGATCGTCCGCGAGGTGATGAGCTGGCCCTCGTTCGAGCTGGAAGCGCTGGAGGAGAACGACATCCCGGTGATCTCCGACTTCAGGCCCATCCCGCACACCTCCCGCAAGGGGTGGCTCGCGCGGTTCGACTGCTTCTCGCAGAACCCATTCAGCTGCGATATCAACGAGCCGCTGTGGCAGACGCGGGAGCACGGGACGCTGAGCCTGCGGGAGATCGCCGGCCGCATCACTCGACGCTTCTGGCGGCCGATCCGGCGTCTGTCGGATCCATTCACCTTCCGGTTGATCGGCTCCGTGATACGTGGACGCGCACCCTCTCTGCTCGATCTGGACGATCGCCCGGCGGAATACGAGGACGTCGGACGCCTCTGCACCTGGGACAACCTGTTCCCGGAGCGAAAACTGTCACGCTCCCGCTACGAGCGGGTCCTGATCCGCGCCATCTCGGGTCAGAAGCTCCGCATGGGCCCCCACCACTACACGCCGCTCCGCATGCGCGGCTGGTCACAGGTGGTCTTTCGCCGCGACGAAACCGGCACCCTGCACACCTTCTCCATCGACTACCTGATCGGACACCTGGAGGACTGGGAGAGAAACAGATGAAGTAGGTGTCCGCTGCGATCCAGCACAGCCCCCGTAGCTCACGGAGCAGGGCCGTCACCGTTGAACGTCCATCCGCAGACAGGGGTATACACCTGACTCAACCAGGCACCGGAGGTAGTGTTGCCACTTCCGCCGCCTCGAGAAATTCACAATTCACAATTCATCACACCTCACCCCGGCGCGAAAGCTCCTCCATCAGCTTCTCGTGGATTCCGCCGAACCCTCCATTGGACATCACCAGTACCACCTCGTTGCCCTCCAGGCGCTCGCCGAGCGTGGAGACGATCCTGTCGACTTCGGGGATGTAGTCGGCGGTCTTGCCGTCGGCGCGCAGGGCGGCGACCAGCTCGTCCGGGTTCATCCCCGTCTCGGCGGTGTAGCGTTCGGGGTGGAACAGACCTGCGAGGATCACCGTGGCAGCTTCGCCGAATGCCTGGCGGTACCCCTCCTGGAATTCGCGGCGTTGCGCGGTATAGCTGCGCGGCTCGAACACCGCGACCAGTGGCCGTCCGTCGAAGCGCTGACGTGCGGCCTGGAGGGTCTCGCGGACCGCTGTGGGGTGGTGCGCGAAGTCGTCGATGACGGTGACGCCGGCGACCTCGCCGCGCAGTTCCATGCGACGGCGGACGCTGCGGAAGGTCCGCAGCCCTTCGATGATTCCGGCCGGTTCCGCGCCCACTGCGGTTGCAGCGCCGATGGCGGCCAGGCAGTTCCGGACGTTGAACGAACCGGCGAGCGGGGTCTCGACCCGGCCCCAGACGGCGCCATCCCGGAGCACCGTGAAGCGCGTCGTCGTGGTTCCGAACTCCACCTCCGTCGCGGTCCAGGTCGGGGGCTCGCCTGCGGCTCCATCCCCGTAGCCGAAGCTCTGCAGCTCGGAATAGGTGCGTGGCGCGAGCTCCCGCACGATTGGTGAGTCCCACCCCGCGATCAGCGTACCGTTGCCCGGGATGAGGTTGATGAAGCGCGCGAAGGCGAAGCGATAGGCCTCCTCGTCGCGGTAGATGTCGGCGTGGTCGAACTCGATGTTGTTTACGATGGCCGTATCGGGGAGGTAGTGCCACATCTTGGGCCCCTTGTCGAAGTACGCCGTATCGTACTCGTCCGCCTCGATGACGAAGTAGGGAGAATCCGTGAGGCGGAAGGAGGTGCCGAAGTTCTCCGCGACGCCGCCGATCAGGAAGGACGGATTCAGGCCGGCCGCCTCCAGGACCCAGGCCAGGATCGAGGTGGTGGTCGTCTTCCCGTGCGTGCCGGCCACCGCGAGCGAGTGGCGCCCACGCAGCAGCTCCTCCTTGATGACGGCCGCGGCCGAGGTGTAGTTGATCTTCCGGTTCAGCACCGCTTCGAGCTCTACGTTTCCGCGCGAGATCGCGTTGCCGACCACCACCACGTCGGGCACCGGGTCCAGGTTCGCGGCGGAGTAGCCCTCCGCGTAGCCGATGTTGAGATCGCGGAGCAGGTGCGACATCGGCGGGTATACGTTCTCATCCGAGCCGGTCACGTGGTGGCCGGCGCTCCGTAGCAGCCCCGCCAGCGAGCCCATCGCGGTGCCGCCGATGCCGATCAGATGGAAGTGCTTCTTCTGGAAGCCGGGGCGGCTGCTCGGATCGCTCATTCTCGTGTCGGTCGGGTGGCGGTCGGGTGCTCTGGAACATGGCCGGAGTTATATTGCACGACCCGCACCCGGGCGGCAAACAGCACCACCAGAACCCCTGAACGATTCATGCGCCATACCCTGTCCGTAACGGTCTCCGCTCTTCTCGTTCTCGGTGTCGCCGCGTGCGACACGCCGACCCAGATCGGCTGCGACACGCTGCCGACGCGGGTGGTCTCCACCTCCGGCGACACCGCACAGACGGTGACCGGCCTGCGATACCTCGATCTCACCGTCGGCACCGGCGCGGAGGTCCGCACCTGCACCATGGTGGAGGTCGCGTACGTCGGGCGGCTGGAGAATGGAACGGTCTTTGACAGTGGGACGCTGGAGGGCGACGGGGCCGTGGTACCGGGCGGCCGCCAGGGATGGATCGCCGGCTTCGAGCAGGCGCTGATCGGGATGCGCGAGGGCGGCTCACGCCGCGCCATCATCCCACCGTACCTCGGGTACGGCAGCGGAGGTTCCGATCGGATCCCGCCCAACTCCACGCTGATCTTCGACCTGGAGATCCGCACGGTAACCGACTAGACATTGGGAAGGTGGCCGCAGAGATGGATGAGAACGCGATCCTGAACGTCGACGACGTACTCTTCCTCCCGCGGTCGGAGCTCTCCTTCCGGGCCTCACGATCCGGCGGCCCGGGCGGGCAGCACGTGAACACCAGCTCCACCCGCGTGGAGCTGGTCTGGAACGTGTCGGAGTCGCCAAGTCTCACCGATGCGCAGCGGGCGCGTATCCACGAGAAGCTCACCAACCGCATCAACGCGGCCGGTGATCTCCTCCTCGCCGAGGGCGGGAGCCGCAGCCAGCACCAGAACCGCGAGGCGGTGATCGAGCGGCTGGGCGAGCTGCTGTCCGGGGCACTGCACGTTCCCAAACCGCGGCGGAAGACCCGCCCCACCCGCGCCTCGCGCGAACGCCGGCTGCAGAGCAAACGGCGACGTTCCGAGGTCAAGAAGCTGCGCGGGCCGGTGAAGCCGGACTGAGCTCCGCTTTCAGGCCGCCGCCGCCCCTTTTCTCTCCCCCAGCATCTCTTCCATGCGGGAGAGGCAGCGTGAGAGCTTCTTGCCGTAGGCGCCATCCATGAACGACTCCGGGAAGATCTCTCCCAGGGCGATCTCCGAACTCGCCGCAAACGGCACGGCGCTGTCGTAGAGCGTGTCCACGAAGTGCACCCACCGCAGTGCATCCGTGAGCCGGTCCACGTGCCGCACCCCCTCCACGGCCAGGAAGCCGATCCGGTCCACCAGAGCGGCGTAGCGGATGGGGTGAAGCCGCTCCAGTGCACGGAGCAGTTCCCCGAAGTCGGTGAGCACCGGACGGTCGGCGGCGGCCGCGCGGGCGCGGAGTGCCCGGGATGCCGTGAAATACTCCGCTCCGGGGTCCGCCTGGAAGTGCCGGTGCCGGTAATCCTCACCCTCCAACCTCACCACCTCGAAGGCGCTGGCGAGCTCCTCGATCTCGGCTCGGAAGTCCTTCTGTGAGAAGCGACCGGCGCCGAGCTCGATCGGCAGCGTGTTGGAGGTGACCGCCACCCGCACGCCGTCCTGCACCGCTCCCCGGAGAAAGGCCAGCGCCATCTTCAGGTTCCCCGGGTCATCCAGCTCCCACTCGTCCACCGCGACCAGGTGCTGCCCGGCAAAGGCCTGCCGCGCCTCACCCACGCCGACCAGCCCCACGAAGAAGACCAGTTCGTCGAAGCTCAGATACGATTTCGGAAAGGGTGCGGCATTCCAGAGCGCCGCCAGCAGGTGCGTCTTCCCCACGCCGAAGCCGCCGTCCAGGTAGATCCCGCCGCCGCGCCGCTCGCGAAACGCCCCGCGAATCCGCGCCAGCAATCCACCGGCCGAGCGCGCCCGGAGACCGGTCGCCTCCACCCGCAGTCGCTCCGCTGCCACCACCTGCGTCGGGTGCCGCGGCGAGTAGTTGTCGAAGTGCTTGGACGCGAAGCGCGCCGGGGGGACGAACTCACCCACCAGCGCGATGGTGTCGGGGCGCGGGGGAAGCCCCGCGATCAGTGGTTCGATGGGCCGCAAACCTGTCGAAACCGGCTCTGGATGGACGAATGATCCCTGCCGGCTCCACGGGAGCCAGCCAGGTCAACGATGCGTGCGCGCGATGCGAGCGTCAGTTCACCAGATCGAGACGGACGAGATCGCCAGATGATTCTCGACCCGGAAGCTGACCAGCTGCCCCGGTGTGATCGTCAAGCGCTGCGTCATGTGCATCTCCCGCGAACCGATCGGGTCCGCGATCAGCTGGATCCCTTCCGACCCGTTCGCCAGCGTACGCGGCAGACGGAACACCTGTGTGCTCATGCTCGAGACCATCCCCAGCCGGAACCGACTGCCGCCACGCACGGCGTAGATCCGCATGTCGGACCAGTTCTGGTTGCTGACCTCCACCCGCGTCTGCGTGCGCTCCGGCGAGAGCGCCCCACTTCGCGGTCCGCCCGACGCACACGCGGAAATGAGAAGACCGGCGACCAGGGCGGATGAGACGCGAGCGGTGCGGATCATGATGGCCTCCCATGGAGATGGGGCAGGGCTGGACAGCACCGGATCACCCCCGCCTCGGAGAGTTTCAAATGGTGCTTTCCCAACCTCTTGCCATTCAAGCGTCGTGCCAGCGCAAGCCCACGGACCCGGCGCGGGTGTGGCGTTGCCGTGCCCGTGCCCGAGCCCGAGCCCGAGCCCGAGCCCGAGCCCGAGCCCGGGTCAGGGGAATGTCGAGCGGGCGCGGGCCCCCGGCAAGGGGGCCGCGAGCCGGGCCGTCACCCTTCGACGACCATCCGCAGATTAGCAGATTTCGCGGATTGGCTCGAGGGAATCCGCGGAATCTGCGGACAGATGCACCTGACCCAACCGATCCCCGGATCCTGTGGTCGGGTCGACCAGGCTCAAAGCACACGCTCGCCACGTTCGGCCCCCTGTCATTCCGAGCGTGCGGCCCCCTGTCAGTCCGAGCGTACGCACAGGTAACACGCGAATCAGCGGGTCTTCAGAACCCCTGACACTACCTCAGGTGCCTGGTTGAGTCAGGTGCATACCCCTGTTTCCAACTGCGAACGACTCCAGTATTCACGTCAACCGGGTTTACAAACTGCACAGGAATATTTAGACTGGATTAAAGGTTTGATTAATGAAGTTTGAATATGGGGGGTTTGATGACTGGTATCAGGGCATCTCTCCTGCTTCTCGCGGGGCTCGCGATCGTCGGTGCGCCAGCGGTGGTCGAGGCCGGGGCGGCTCCACCGCTGCAGGGTGTGGTACGCTCGACGGACGGCACACCGCTCGCGCACGCCCGGGTGGTGCTCGCCGGAACGGATCGAGGGACGATGTCGGACCGGGAGGGCCGGTTCAGGCTTCGGCACCTGCCGGCGGGAACTCACCGGATCACCGCGAGCCTGATCGGCTATGCGCCGACGACGCGAGAGGTGGTGATTCCGGCGGCGGGCGAGCCGGTGACGCTGCAACTCACCCTGACACCCACTCCGCTCGCTCTGGAGGGGGTGCAGGTGACCGCCACGCCGGCGGGTCGCGACGCGCTGGGGGTGGCGCAGGCCACCACGCAGCTGGGCGGCCGCGAACTGGAGCGGCAGCTCGGGGGGAGCCTCGCACGCACGCTGGAGCAGCAGCCCGGCCTGGCGGTGCGTTACAACGGACCGGCCGCGAGCATGCCGGTGCTGCGCGGCCTCACCGGCGACCGGATCCTGGTGCTTCAGGATGGGCAGCGAGCGGCCGACCTCGCGGGGTCGGCGGACGATCACAGCGTGACCATCGACCCTCTGGGTGCGCAGCGGGTGGAGGTGGTCCGAGGACCCGCCTCGCTGCTGTACGGAACCAATGCGCTGGGTGGCGTGGTGAACGTGATTTCCGGCGACATCCCGACGGCGGTGCCGGCGAGGGCGAGCTGGACCGCCACGCTTCAGACGGAGTCGGTGACGCCCGGCGGGGCGGGTCACCTGCGGGGCGTGGTTCCCCTGGGCGATCGATGGGCGCTCGGAGTGCGGGGCGCCGCACGCTCCACGGGCGACGTTCGGCTGGCGCCGGACCCCCGGTTCGACGGGGTGCTCCCGAACACCTCACATCGCAATCTGAACGGCGCGGTGGGTCTGTCCTATGCCGGTGAGCAAATCACGGGCGGGGTGGCGCTGCAGGGGTACGGAATGGAGCATGGAGTGCCACTGCCGCCCGAGGAGGATGAGAACATCCTGCTGGTCGGTCGCAAGCTCGCGGCGATCGGGCGGCTCGAGGTATCGCTCGGCTCTGCACTCTTCCCCGCGCTGCGTCTGCAGGCAGCGGCCACCGACTACGGGCACGAGGAGCTGGAAGGCGACGAGGTGGAGATGGCGTTCGGCCTGCGGACGCAGACGGTCGACGCGCTGGTTCGGCAGGGAGCGCTCGGCCCACTCGCCGAGGGCGCCTGGGGTATGAGTGCGCTGCTGCGGCAGTATGTGGCCACGGGTGAGGAGCAGCTGACGGCACCGGCGGACTCGCGCGCGCTCGGTATCTTCGGCTACCAGGAGGTGCGGCTCGCCGCGGGTGCCTCGCTCCAGCTGGGTGCGCGCGCCGATCGCTTTCTCATTGCCTCGCTCGACGATTCGAAATTCGGTGCGGGAGTGGAACGGAGCTTCACCGCGCTTTCCGGATCTGCCGGGGTCAGCGTGCCGCTCGCGGAGGGCGTGGCTGTCGCGCTGAGCGCGGCCCGCTCCTTCCGCGCTCCCACGGTGGAGGAGCTTTTTTCCGACGCGTACCACATCGGCACCGCCTCCTACGAGATCGGTGATCCGGAGTTGCGGCCGGAGATTGCGCAGGGGGTGGACGCCGGGGTGCGAGTCAGCCGCCCACGCGCAACGGCCGAGTTCTCCGTCCATGGCAAGCGCATCGCCGACTTCATCCACTTCCAGGAACGGGGGGAGATCCCGTACGGCGGGGAAACGGTGCCGGTTCTGGCCTACGTGCAGGACGGCGCCCGATTCAGGGGGGCCGAGGGACGGCTGGATCTCGTTGCCGCCCGTCACTGGGTGGTGGGGGTGCGCGGCGACCACGTGCGGGCCTCCCTCACCGACGGCACGCCCGTCCCCTTCCTCCCCGCCGCGCGACTGGGCGGTTCACTGCGGTGGGACGATGGCCGCTTCTCGGCGGGCTCAGCGCTGCGCCACGCCTTCGCGCAGACCCGCGTCGGCCTGGCCGGCGAGGTCCCGACCGGGGCGTACACCCTCCTCGATCTGGATGCCGGGGTGCGGCTGATCCGCGGCGGCTCCCTCCATTCCGTGAGCGTGCGGCTCGACAACGCGACCGATCGCCTGCACTTCGACGCCGCCAGTCGCATCAAGCACTTCGCGCCGAACCCGGGACGCAACCTGTCGCTGGTGTATCGGGCGCACTTCTGAACCGCTGCGGCCACGCCTTCAGCATGCCACAAGGATCCCTCACCGACACCTCGCCCGCGGATCCGGCACCGGCGGCTCACCCCCTATCGCCGGCTCCTCCACAGATAAAGCGAGGCCGCCGTCCGGAACGGACGCCAGCACTCCCCCAGGCGTGTCAGCTCCTCCCTGCCGGGGCGCTCCGGAAGATCGTATGCGCGCCGCGCCGACTCACGCAGACCGAGGTCGTCGAGCGGCAGCACGTCCGGCCTGCCGAGCGAGAAGATCAGTGCCATCTCGGCCGTCCAGCGGCCGATCCCCTTCACCTGCACCAGTCGCTCGATCACGGCCTCGTCGTTCATGGCGGGGATCCGCTCCTGTTCGAGCGAACCGTCGTGCCAGCGTGTAGCCAGGTCCTTCAGGTAAACCGCCTTGGCGCGTGACAGGCCGAGCCCCCGCAGCTCATCGTCCGGAGTTTCCAGGATGCTCTGTGGCGAGGGCGCCGCCTCCCCCGGCTCGAGCGAGCGGATCCGCCCGACGATGGTTCCGGCTGCGGCCACGGACAGCTGCTGGCTGACGATCGCATCCACCAGCGACCACCAGAGATCGGGCTCCAGGCGGATCTCGATGGGCCCGACTCGCTCCACGATTTCGGCCATAACCGGATCCGCGGATGCGAGGTGATCCGCCGCACCGGGCGGCACGGGCCCCGGAGGTACGGCCGAGTTCAACCGTCGCTCCCGGCGAGCGTCTCCAGTTTGCGGCGGTCGAGGCGGTATCCCTTCCACTCGTCCAGCGACTCCGCGCCCATGCGATCGTAGAAGTCGATCGCCAGGCGGTTCCAGGTGAGCACCACCCACTCCATCCTCCCGCAGTCGCGACGGAGCGCCTCCTGGGCCAGCACGCGGAAGATCGCCCGACCGACGCCTCCACCCCGCGCCTCGGGGAGTACGAAGACGTCCTCCAGGTAGAGGGTGGGGCGTGCCAGAAAGGAGCTGTAGGTGGGAAAGACGATGGCATATCCCACCATCTCCCCATCCAGCAGAGCCACGAAGGGGGTGAAGAGCGGGCTCTCGCCGAACCCGTCGCGGATCAGCCGCTCGCGTGCATCGGCGGTGGGGCGGTCGAGACGCTCGTAGTGCGCCAGCGCGTCCACCAGATCGAGGAACCGGTCACGATCCTCCCACCGCGCCGCGCGCACCTCCACCCGTTCAGGCATCTGCGGAGGCCTCGTGGAAGAGGAAGGTGACCGCGGTGTCGTCGAACTCGTAGCGCTTGCCGTCGCCGGGAATCTCGTGGTTCAGCGCGTGCTCCACGGTAAGGATCCGGCTGAACGGTCGCTCCAGCCAGACCTCGACCAGACGATTCAGCATCCGCGACTCGTACGGCGGGTCGGCAAAGGTGATGTCGTAGCTGCCGGGCTCCAGTCGGGACGCGAACTCCAGCGCGTCGCGCTTGAAGACGCGCGTCTTCTCGCGTACGTGGAGCGCCGCGATGTTGGCGCGGAGCGCGTGCAGACTGGCAGGCCGCGTTTCCACGAAGTCGGCGTACCGCGCGCCCCGGGACAGGGCTTCCAGCGCCAGCGCGCCGGTGCCGGCGAACAGGTCCAGCACCCGGGCCTTCTCCAGCTCGCCCTCCAGCCGCCGCAGCCAGACGTCGCGCACGGGCTCGCTCGTCGGACGCACGCGCCGATCCGCCGGAGGCGTGAGGTGCCGCCCGGCCCACTTACCACCGATGATCCTCATCCGTCCCTCATTTCCCCGTCCATTGCTTCCATTCCGTCTCCGCGTGCCCGATGGTGAGCTGGTTGCCGTTTCGCACCAGCGGTGTGACCAGAAGTCCCGGATCGTCCACCAGCAGCGGCAGGATCCGTGACTCGTGAAGATGCGCCACGTGCAGGCCGCGATCGCGAAACCGCCTGCCTTCCCGATCCAGCAGCGCCCCGGCGCCGAACTTCTGCTCGAAGCGCCGCAACTCCCCGGTGGCGGCCGCGCGCTGCGTCAGATCCACGAAGTGGACGGTCACCCGGCGCTCCTTGAAGAAGCGGAGCGCCTTCTGGGTGTCCTTGCACTTCTTCGTCCCGAAGATCTGAACCTCCATCTCACCTCCTCTCGCGTGCGGGTCGCACGGTCGCTCCACGAGGGACGACCAGTGCGGCCGCGCCGCCGTGTGAACGCACCAGCATGTACACGGACCAGGCAATCGCCAGGTGCATCGGCAACGCGAGCGCGATCACCTCGGCATTCACCTGATGGAACCAGGGGAGCACCTTCAGGAGCGGGCCGAGCACCGAGATCGCGGCGACGGCGGTCGCCACCCCGAGTGCGGCGCGGCGCCTCCGCTGTACGCCGAAAGCCACCGCCGGAATCAGCGCCAGCAGCGCCAGCGACAGCGGGTTCAACTGGAACAGGTTCTCGTTGGCGTACGCGGCGGCGTGGTCCGTGAGCGCCCAGAGGCCCAGCAGCACGAGCCCGCCCAGCCCGGAGAGAACCGACCAGAGGCCCGCCAGCAGCACGAACGCATAGCGAGCCGGTCGGCTCGTGCGGCCTGCCCGCGCCAGCAGCGCCGTCCCGCCTCCGAGCACGAGCCCCGCGAGCAGGTAGAAGGGCCACCAGAACGGCGGCTCGTCGCGCACCGGAGGGCGTCCACTCTGGTACAGAGTCATCTCCGCGCGGACCAGCGGAACCTCCTGCCCGGTCGCGTCCACCGTGGTCATCGCGCGCAGGTGCTCCCGCAGCTTCAGCGGAAGGAACATCTCCTCCCACATCGAGATCTCGCGATCCACGGGCGAGCCCAGCCCCATCATCAGTCCGGTATAGATCGGGACGTCGTTGGTGGTGAGCCGACGCGTGTGCGAGCGGTAGGTGGAGCCGGATGGCATCGCCTCCGTGGCCGCTCGCAGCCTTCCCCCGAGCACCAGGTCGATCGCGTCACGCACACGCGTGGAGCAGTTGTCCCGGTAGTAGTCGTAGCGGTAGTAGCGGTTCTCCTCCAGCTCGTTCCACTCCAGGAAGTCCCGCAGCTGGACCCGCTCCTCAGGCGTGAGCTCCAGTTCCTGCACCCACACCGAGCGGTCGTCACGTCGGTACAGCTCCGCGGTCATGTACGCATCGAACCCCTGCATCCAGTACAGCATTCGCCCCTGTATGAAGCGGAGGAGGAAATTCTCCTGCTCGAAGTCGAACAACCCGTAGTTGTACGCACGGTCCGTCCCCCGTGCGGCGTCATGGATCCAGATGGCGTTGTGCCCGAACCGTTCCCACACGAGCGAACCGGGTCCCATCGTCATCACGTAGACCGTCAGTTCGCTACCGTCGCCCGCGGGAACCGTGGGCACGGTGACCGTCTGCCCTCGCAGCGTGACGGGCACACACGCGAGCAGGAGAAGCAGGAGCGAAGTGAAGGTGGAACGTGTCACGTGCGTGCCGCGGGGTGCGGGAAATCGCGCCCGGCCGGATCGGGCGAGAGCATCGTCGAAGGTAAGGACTTCCCTCCCCCGCGCGCTACGGGAACGGTGATCGGTCCGCGGATCTCTCCGATCAGGGTGACGGCGTCCGTTCGCGAACGCGGAGACGCATGCTCGCGAATGTGGATTGGCGAGTGCCCTGATCCGCGACTTCCACCGAGCATCCCTCTGGCGGAGAGGCCCATCAGGTGCGAAAATGGGCGGGAAGTCTAACCAGTGGGGACACTCGCCCGCGCACTCGCGGCAGTAATAAACTTTCGCAACCAAATGGCACAGGGGAGCCGGAGCCGGGCCGACGGGACGATGTCGGCATCGCTGACCAAGGAGCTGCAATCTCTGGAGCGGCAGGCGCGCGAGGCGTCGCCGGGCTACGAGACGCAGTTCCTGAATCGGGCTGCGAACCTCTGCCAGGAGGCCGGCCACATCGACCGCGCCCTCGTCTACTACGGGCGCGCGGTCGACGCGTACCTGGAGTCGGGGCGGTTCAGCGCGGCTGAGGTGGTGTGCCGGAAGATCCTGAAGATGGCCCCGCAAACGGTGCGCGCTCGCTGCACGCTGAGCTGGCTCGCGATCGGCAAGGGGCACCGCACCGGCACCGACGAGCAGGTGACCGCCTACGTCGAAGCGGCGCGGTTCGCCGGCAGGGAGCCCTTGGCCGCCAAGCAGATCCGGATGATGGCGGAGGCCGCCCCCGGCGTGGAACTGCGCGAGCTGCTCGCCCGCCACCTGCTGGACCTCGGCGACGCCGAAGGCGCGGACGCCACCTTCGGCCGCGTCTTCGCCGAAGCCAACGGCCTCCGCTCCGCCCCCGTCGAGGATCAGGCCAAGCTCTGGGCCAAGATGCTTCGCGGCGCCCTGATGGGCCCGGAGGAGCTGAAGGCAATGGCCAAGGGGATCAACAACGGCGCGAGCGAGCAGGACGAGATGCTGCCGGGCCTGCTGTCGGGGTTGGATTAGGGAGGATTCAGGATTCGGGATTCAGGGGAACGGCCGGGCTCGCTGCATCCCCGCCGTTGCCCCGACCTGTTTCCCGATGCCTTCCCGTGCTCCCCTGAATCCTGAATCCTGAATCTTCCATGATCGACCTCACCAACCGCACCATCCTCGTCACCGGCGGCGGCTCCGGGCTGGGCCTCTCGATGTCACGCCGGTTCGCGGAGCTCGGGGCGCGGGTGGCGATCACCGGGCGCAAGGAGGAGCGGCTGCGAGGCGCGGCGGAGCAGATCGACCCGTCGGGTGAGCGCGTGTTCACCCATGCGTGCGATGTGCGCGAGTTCGAGCAGGTGGAGGAGATGGTGGAGGCGACGACCGGCGCGCTGGGGTCCGATCGACGTGCTCGTCAACAACGCCGCCGGCAACTTCCTGGCTCCCACCGAGGATCTCTCCCCGCGCGCCTTCGACGCGGTGGTGCGGACGGTACTCCACGGCACCTTCAACGTCACGCTCGCTGCCGGACGGAAGATGATCGAGCGCGGCGAGGGCGGGAGCATCCTCAACATCGCGACCACCTACGCCTGGACCGGCTCGGCCTTCGTGGTACCCTCCGCCGCCGCGAAGGCCGGCGTGCTGGCGATGACCCGCTCTCTCGCGGTCGAGTGGGCCGCCTACCGCATTCGGGTGAACGCGATCGCGCCCGGTCCCTTCCCCACCGAGGGCGCGTGGCAGGCGCTGATGCCCACCCCGGAGGTGGAGGAGCAGGCGAAGGCGCGTATCCCCATGGGCCGCTTCGGCGAGCACCACGAGCTCGCCAACCTCGCCGCCTTCCTCGTCTCCGACGCCGCACCCTTCATCAATGGGGAGTGCGTCACCATCGATGGCGGCGAATGGCTCGGCTCCGGTGGCGAGTTCAACCACCTCACCCGCGTCCCGCGCGAGCAGGTGAAGCAGGTCATGCGCAGAATGCGCCCGAAGTGAGGAATCAACTGCGAAGTACGGATTTCGAGTTACGACTTGCCGGGTGGGCGCCTCCGCCGGGGCCGACCCGTCGACGTGTGGTGGTTATCCATAGTTCGTAATCATCCGTAATTTCCCCTCCCGGATGCTGACCGCGGCGATCATCGCGATCGGCGACGAGATCGTCGCCGGCACCACGCTGGACAGCAACTCCGCCTTTCTCGCGCAGTCGCTGCGGGAGCGGGGGGTGGAGGTGGTGGCGTTCTTCGCGGCGCCGGACGACGAGGCCGCCATCGCAAGGGCGGTGGAGCGCGCGCTGGAAGAGGCGGAGCTGGTCGTCACCACGGGAGGGCTCGGCCCTACCGCGGACGACCTCACCACCGCCGTGGTGGCGGGGCTGACTGAGCGGCCGCTGGAACTGCACGGGCCATCGCTCCGGGCCATCGAGGAGCGGTTCCGCAGCCGCGGCATCGAGATGTCCCCCAACAACCGCAAGCAGGCGCTCTTTCCGGCCGGAAGCGTGATCATCCCCAATCCGACGGGGACCGCCCCGGGCTTCATCTGCCCGGTTCCGATCGCGGGGGGTACGCGCCACGTGGCGTCCCTGCCGGGCGTGCCGCGCGAGATGCGGCGGATGGCCGACGAGACCCTGATCCCCTGGGCCACCGGCCGCGGGGGCGGGACTCGTTTCGCCACGCGGGTGTTCAGCACCTTCGGGCTGCCCGAGTCGCGACTGGACGAGCTTCTCGTCGGGGTGCTGGCGGGCGAGCCCGGCCGACTCGCCTTTCGGGCGGCCTTTCCACGCGTGCAGGCACGCATCACCCTCGCCGGCCCGGACGCAGACGAACTGGAGAGCCGGCTCGACGCCGCGGAGCTGCGGGTGCGTGAGCGGCTGGGGCACCACCTCTACGCCACCGGCGATCACGGCATGGAAGAGGTCGTCGCCTCTCTCCTCATCGAACGAGGCCTCACGCTGGCCGTGGCCGAGTCGTGTACCGGCGGGCTGATCGGTCACCGGCTCACGGACGTGCCCGGTATCTCCTCCGCCTTCCTGCTCGGAGTGGTCGCCTATTCCAACCAGGCCAAGCAGTCGCAGCTCGGAGTCACCGCTGCTACCCTCGAGCGGTTCGGCGCCGTCAGCACCGAAGCCGCCGAGGAGATGGCCAGCGGCGTCCGGGCCGCGGCGGGGAGCGATCTCGGTCTCGCCACCACCGGCATCGCGGGACCCGGAGGCGGCTCCGCAGAGAAACCGATCGGCACCGTGTGCATCGCTCTCGCTTCGGACCGGGGGATCTGGTCGCACCGATACGATCTCGGCACCCGCAACCGGGACTGGATCAAGGAGATGACTGCGATGATGGCTCTCGACCGGATCCGGCGCTGGGCGCAGGGAGGATGAAGTGGGGGCGTCGCGATTCCCGCGGCGCCCCCTTTCTCGGCGGAGCATTCACTGCCAGATCGTGGACCGGCCGCTCACCGCTCCCGAACGGCACCGCACCCGGTGGTGCGCCGCGTATCCGCGATCTGGAAGATCCTCCACCCGTCAGGCACAGGCGATCGATCAGAGCGATCACCGCGGATTCATCAGCGGCGATGGCGGGAACGGGGCTCCCCATGGCACCCGGAGCCGGTGCGCCCGCCGCGCATCCGGTGAGATGGAGCAGAACGAGGAGCGAGAACGCGGTTGCCGGAATTCGCATGGGTACCATGGCGGAGAAGCGGAATGGAGTGGCTGCAGGTTCCGAATCGTAGTGCCGACCGGCCGCAGGTGAAAGGGGAGGTTTCGTTCGCCATCCCCCCGGCCGCGGCGCCCGGCACCCGTTCGGCCACCGGAACGGAAGTGCGACCGATCGCCATCTTCACGCTGCGATGGTTGCGCTTTGTCTCCCCCGATCCTATGCTACGCGAAACTCCGTAACAGCATCACGCAAGGGGCCGCCTTTCCTGCCACCGTGTGATCGAGAAGAACGAGGGCGCAGCGTACCCCTCGTATTTGTATCCAAAAGGACATCCCATTTCGCACACAGATCTGTAAGCGGCTCCAGCCCATCTGACCAGGACCTCGCGACGCTGGCCGGCGTTACCTCGAAGAGAACGTGCGTTTTCATCGGGCGATCCTCAGCCCGGAACATAGATGCTGGTGTTCGTCACTGTTCACGCTCGGGAGCGCGCTTCCCGTGGGAAGTCTCCCCTGTGCTTCGCCCCGATCTCCTTCCGGACCTGAGCTCTCGCTCGCGGCGTCCGGACATCTTTCACCCATCCCCCGCACTCCGGCTCTCGATGCAGAACCAGCCGAATCGCCGAGGGGCCCGTTCTCGCCTCCACCCGCCGTGCAGAACCGACGCGGGAATCGGGTTGGAACGGGTGACCGGCCGCGCGCGGCGGCAGAGGCGACCTCCGTAGACCTCACCACGAACTCACCCACCTCGGTGGCGGGGCGACCGATTCGCTCCGACTCGAGGCAGCACACTCCCAACCACAGAACAGAAATGACGACACTCGTGTCGAAGCAGGTGAGCGCGCTGAGCGGAGGCGGAATGAGGCGCCTCGGCGTGCTGGTTTTCAGTGCGCTCTTCCTGGCGACCGTACCGGCAGCGGCGCAGGAGACCAGCCGGATCATGGGGCAGGCGGTGAACTCGCTCACCGGTGAGCCGGTGGCCAACGCGCAGGTGACGATCGTGGGGACGCAACGCGGCTCGCTGACGGATGCGCGGGGGAACTTCGTGATCACCGGGGTGACCCCGGGAACGCATCAGCTGCAGGTCCGCTCACTCGGCTACCGTGCGGCGACGCAGTCGGTGACCGTGGCAGCGGGCCAGGCTGCGCGGGTGACGGTGGAGCTGGCGATTTCCGCGGTGGCGCTCGACGAGGTGGTGGTGACGGGCCAGACGATGGGCACGGCGCGCCGTGAGATCGGAACGTCCATCGCCAGCATCAACATGGCGGACATGGAGACCGCGCCCGTGACCAACATGACACAGATCCTCCAGGCGCGTGCGCCGGGGGTCACGGTCATGCCTGGCGGCGGCAACGCGGGCTCCGCGAGCCGCATCGTGCTGCGCGGTCCGGGCAGCCTCTCGCAGTCGATCGAGCCGCTGATCTACGTGGACGGCGTGCGGATCGACAACTCGAAGGTGTCAGGCACCGGCGGCGGCGGCGGGTCGTGGACGGGGCTGGACGACATCAACCCGGAGGACATCGAGCGGGTGGAGATCATCAAGGGCGCCTCGGCGGCCACGATGTTCGGCTCGGAGGCGTCCGCGGGCGTGATCCAGATCTTCACCAAGCGGGGCCGTGGCGGCCCGCAGCGGTGGGACTTCCGTTCCGAGTACGGGTTGAGCCACACCCCGCGCGAGTGGTGGGACGTCTCGGTGTACCGGGACTACTTCTACGATCAGTTCGTACAGACCGGGCGGCAGTCGATGAACCGGCTGGGCGTGAGCGGCTCGGTGGAGGGGTTCAGCTACAACCTCGCCGGCTCGTACCGCAAGAACGAGGGAGTGCTCCCGAGCAGCTGGGAGAATCTCGGCTCATTCCGCGCCAACATGACCTTCACGCCGAGCGACCGACTCTCGCTGGACGTGAACACCGGCTACACCAACCGGTCCATGCGGCAGCCGGAGGAGGGGAACAACTCGTGGAACCTGGCGATGAATGCGCTGCGTGGCGGGTCGCGCGGCACCTCGCGCGGGCCGGAGCTGCTCTCGGAGCGTGAGCTCCTGCGGAATTCGAGCCGTTTCGTTGCGGGGGTGGGCGTGAACTACAGCCCGATCGCAGACTTCACACACCGGCTCACCCTCGGCTTCGACGTGGTGAACTGGGACAACGAGACGTACCTCCCTTTCGGAGGCGAACTCAGCACCGTGGACGGCTCCATCAGGAGCTTTCGACGTGGCGCCAACACGCTGAACATCGACTACGCCGGAAGCTATCGTCGAGACCTGACACGCACCGTGCGCTCCACGACTTCGTTCGGGATGCAGCACTTCGACAAGGCGATCGGATCCAACGAGGCGCGCGGGACCCGCTTCGCGGCGCCCGGGATGCGCACGGTGACCGCGACGGCCAACCGTTTCGCGGAAGAGACCCGGATCTGGGAGAAGAGCGGCGGCTTCTACGGTGAGCAGCAGTTCGGCTTCCACGACCTGCTCTTCGTCACCGCCGGCGCCCGGTTCGACGGGCACAGCGCGTTCGGCGAGGAGGCCGGCTACGCCATATACCCGAAGATCGACGCATCATACGTGATCTCGAGCCACGACTGGTGGCCGACGCAGGTGGGCTCGCTGCGACTCCGGGCCGCCTACGGGACGGCAGGGCAGCAGCCGGGGCACTTCGACTCCGAGATGACCTGGGCGCCGGTGACGGTGCTGGAGGGTGTCCCGGCCGTCCGCCCGGGCAACCTGGGCAACCCGCAGCTGGGGCCGGAGATCACGCACGAGGCGGAGGTCGGCTTTGAGGCGGGGCTGCTGAACGAGCGGCTCGGAATCGAGGTTTCTGCGTACCGTCAGCGCGTCAACGACGCGCTCTTCAACGTGCGCTACCCGGCCTCTGCCGGCTTCATCAACACGCAGCTGGAGAACGTGGCACTGCTGGCGAACGACGGGGCGGAGGTCGGGGTCCGCCTGGCACTGGTCCAGCGTCGCGGCCTCAGCTGGAACGTGCGCAGCAGCTATGCCGCCAATCGCAACGAAGTGCTGGACCTGGGCGGAGGCGCGCCGATCCAGCTCTTCTGGTCGCAGTGGATCCGCGAGGGATACCCTGCCGGAGCCATGTTCGAGGACCGGTTCATCATGGTGGGCGGAGAGGCGGTTCTCGCAAGCGAGCACTACACGGTGCGCGACGCCAACGGCAATCCGGTTCTGGACGACTTCTTCGAGGTGGTTCGGGAGGATGGCTGGGACTACATCGGACCCGCGTTCCCGACTCGCACCGTGACCATCGGCAGCGACCTCAGCATCGGCCGTAACCTGAGCTTCAACGTGCTGGCCGATCACAAGGGAGGCCACTTCGTCTCGAGCTCCACGAGCCGCTGGCTGAACTCCAACCACGGCGTGGTCCAGCAGGGGGAGCCGCTCTACAACCCCGACGATCCTTCCACCCACATGTATCAGCCCGGCAGCCGGACCGGGAACCTCTGCCGGCAGGTCGCGGAGGCACAGGCGGCCGGACGCACGCCGGACCCGATCTGGGCGGCCAGCTGCGATGTGGACTGGAGCGTCAACCGGGGGAATCACATCTTCCCCGCCGACAACTGGCGCCTGCGGGAAGTTTCCATGGCCTACCGCGTCCCGGAGACGCTCACGCGCCATGTCAGCGCCAGCCGGATGACCGTTTCGCTGGCGGGTCGCAACCTCCTGCGCTGGCAGAAGTACCCGGGCACCGAGGCCGAAGCCAACTACAACGCCGCGGGCCAGCTCGCCAACCAGTCCTACTACGACACTCCCCTCCCGCGGCAGATCATCGCCGGCGTGACGGTCAATTTCTGAAAGGGATGAACTCGATGAACGAGCTTCATGAATCGATCACCCGGGCGCCCGGCAAGCGCCCGCGGAAGTGGCTGGCGCGGGGAGGGATGCTGCTCCTCGGCACGCTCTCACTGAGCGCATGTGACCTGGGCGTCCTGAACCCGTCGCAGATCGCCGACGAGGCGCTGGACACGCACACCGCCATACCCGGCATCGTCTTCGGGGCCATCGGCGATTACCTGCGCGGTCTCGGTGCCGGCGGCGGGGGCGGGACGCTGGTCTCCAGCGCGATGCTCAGCGACGAGATGTCCGACTCCGGCAGCTGGGTCGGGATCTTCGCTCTGAACTGGGGGCAGAACCGGGACGACTGGGCCGAGTCGCACCTGCGCTGGGCCGAACCGGCACAGGCGCGCTGGACGCTGAACCGCGGTGTGGAGCGTGTGGCGGCCGTGACGCAGAGAGATCCGGCCGCGGACCCCAACATCGCGCTGCTGCATCTCTATGGAGGATTCGCGAACCGGGTGCTGGGCGACAACTTCTGCGACGCCGCACGTGATGGCGGGCCGCCCGAGCCGTTTCACGTCTACTTCGTGGAGGCGGAACAGCACTTCACCAGCGCCATCCAGGTGGCGGAAGCGGCACTCGCCGCCGGGGACACCTTCAGCGTCCGCACCTCGGCGCAGGAGCGGATGGACAACCTGATCATCGCCGCTCATGCAGGGCGGGCCCAGGTTCGGACCATGCTCGCCGGTCTCGGCGTCGCCGGCTACACGTGGCAGATGGCCGCGGAGGACGCCGGTCACGTGCCCACCGAGTTCACGCACAACGCCAACTTCACCTCGGACTCGCCCAACCCGTGGGCAACCTGGTCGTTCGGCCTCACGTCCACGGAGGCGACGGTCTGGGGCACCTGGTTCAGGGACGTCGGACAGAACTTCGCTCTTCCAGTCGCACAGCGGACCGGTGACGCGCGTGTCGTCTACGAGACGCTGATCCTCAACGGTCAGCCGCGGAAGGGGCGTGGAAACCGCCGCGAGTTCATCCGTCAGCGTAAGTACACCGCCACCAACAGCTCGCTTCCCAACGTGAACGGAGCGGAGATGCGCCTGGTCGAGGGCGAGGCGGCCCTGCATGCGGGGAACTGGCAGGGTGCGATCGAGAAGATCAACGAGCTCCGCCAGTATCGCAACGAGCTTTTCACCGAGGCGAACCAGCTGCCGATGGTGGAGGCGAGCAACTCCACCGAGGCATGGCACGCACTCATGCAAGAGCGGGGCATCGAGCTCTGGCTGCAGGGCCGGCGAGTGGCCGATCTGCGGCGCTGGGAGGTCAGCCCCGGCAAGGAAATGGTGCCGTTCACGGTGGTGCGTCGTCCCGGGCCGGTAGCGGAAGACCCGATGCAGGATCCCTGGGTCTCCGTCTACGACGTGGAGGCGATGTGCATCCAGGTGAGCCAGACCGAGAAGCTCGCGAACCCGAACTGGAGATAAGGGATGAGGCAATACAACAACGCCGCCCGGCGCCGTCGAGGCGTGCGACGCGCGGTATCGACCCTGTGGGTCGGAGCCCTCTCCCTGGGGGGAGTCGCGATGGCCGGAGCGGTGGCCCCGCTCGCATCGCAGCAGGAGGTCGCCCAGTCCGGCGCGCTCACCGGACAGGTCGTGAACGCACAGACGGGTGAGCCGATCCCCAACGCCCAGATCGTGGTGCAGGGCACCACCCGCGGGGTGCTCTCCGGCACCGACGGCCGCTTCCGGGTCGGTCAGCTCCGCCCGGGCAGCTACCGGGTGGAGGCCCGGTCGGTGGGGTATCGCTCGAGGGTCGAGGCGGTGGTGGTGGCGGCGGCTCCCACCGCTGAGGTCACCTTCCGCCTCCCGGTGAGCGCGGTGGCGCTCGACGAGGTGGTGGTCACCGGTCAGCCCGGCGCGATCGCGCGAAGGGAGATCGGAAATGCGATCGCCTCCATCGACGCGCAGGCGCTGGAGGATGCACCGGTGTTCACCGCGTCGCAGTTCATCCAGGGGCGCGCGCCCGGTGTCGAGGTCTTCCCGACCGGAGGCAAGGCGGGCCAGGGAAGCCGGATCCTCCTGCGGGGCGTCACCAGCATCACCCAGGACGTTCACCCCATCGTCTACCTGGACGGGGTGCGGATCGACAACTCGTTCATCAGCGGCGTCGAAACCGGTGGCGCCACCTGGATCGGGCTGGATGATCTGGTGCCGGAGGATATCGAGCGGGTGGAGATCGTCCGCGGCGCCTCGGCCGCGACCCTGTACGGCACCGAGGCCTCCGCCGGCGTCATTCAGATCTTCACCAAGCAGGGACGCGGCGGTCCGCAGCAGGTGACCTACCGCTCCGAGTTCGGCGTGTCCGGCGCCTCCCGCGACGCATGGGACGTGTCTCCGCACGGTGGCTGGTACTACGACACCTTCATGCGTCAGGGACGGCAGCATCGGCAGCACGTCTCCGCCCGGGGCACGCTGGATCGCTTCACCTACTACGCATCCGGCTCCATTCGCGACGAGGACGGGGTGCTGATCGGGAACAGCTCCACGCAACGCACCTTCCGCGCGAACATGCGGGTGGCTCCGCGGCAGAACCTGAGCATCGCCGCGAACGTGGGCTTCGGCCAGCGCGACATCACGCAGCCGTACGACGGCCTCAGCCCGTACGGTCTGGGGTATCACGCCCTCCTGGGTGGTCCGAACGGAGTGCCGACGGGACAGGCGACCGCCGTCAACGTGACGGGCCTGCCGGACCTGGAGACGGCGCTGCAATCCACCCGCTTCACGGCGGGCGCCACCCTCAACTTCCAGCCGTTCGAGAACCTGACCACCCGGCTGCTGCTCGGCTCGGACATCTTCAACACCGACAACACCGAGTGGCACGGCTACGGCACCGATTTCATGACGGAGGGGATGAAGGCGAACCACCGTCGCCAGTCGATCAGCCGCAACATCGATTTCGGTGCCACCTACGTGCACCGGCTCGGGGCCACCACCCGCTCGAGCACCTCCGTCGGTTTCCAGGCCTTCTCGCGCGACGACATCTGGAACTGGGCGTACGGGGAGCGCTTCGTGGGGCCGGGGCTCTTCACGGTCTCCGTCACGGGCAGCCAGACGAGCGACGAGGATCGGGTCTTCACCCGCCACGCCGGCTTCTACCTGGAGGAGCAGCTCGGGTTCAACAACATCCTGTTCCTCACCGTTGGCGGTCGGATGGATGGTCACAGCGCCTTCGGAGCGGGGAACCGTTGGCACTTCTACCCGAAGGCGGGCGCTTCCTACGTGGTGTCCGAGCACATTTCGCTTCCGGAGACGCTCGGCACGCTCCGCCTCCGCGCCACCTACGGCGCCGCAGGGCAGCAGCCCGAGGAGTACGTGGCATTCCGCACCTGGCGCCCGGTTCCCGCCGTGGGTGTGATCGGCCTCACCACTGGCAACCCGGGTAACCCGGATCTGGCGCCGGAGATCAGTCACGAGTTCGAGGGTGGCATCGATGCCGGGCTCTTCGCCGACCGCCTGGGTGTGGAGCTCACCTACTACAACCAGCGCACATCCGGGGCGCTGATCCCGGTACAGTATGCGCCCTCCACCGGGTGGATCGAGCCGCGGTTCGAGAACGTTGGCGAGATCCGCAACCAGGGGGTCGAGGCGACGCTCCGCGCACGCCTGCTTGAGACCTCCGCCCTGACCTGGGATACGCGGGTGAGCGCGTCGGCGAACCGAAACCGCGTCGAAAGTATCGGCGATCAGGAGCCGATCCACGTGTTCGGCGCGCAGTGGATCCAGACCGGCCACCCGGTGGGCGCCTTCTTCGCCGATCGGGAGGTGATGGCCGAGGAGGGTGTGCAGCTAGTGCGCGGGGACTTCATCGGATCCGCCATGCCCACCCGCTCCATCCAGCTGGGGAGCGATCTCGGGATGGGGGCGCTTCGCGTGGCGATGCTCGCGGAGCACCGCGGCGGCCACTTTCTGGAGAGCAATACGCTGCGGCTGCTCGCCAGCGGCGGCGACCCCGGCGCGGTGGTGGCGGATCGTTCCGCCTTCGTTGAGCCCGGTGATTTCTGGCGTCTTCGCGAGCTCTCGGTGGCATACGACCTCGGCGACCGCTTCGCGCAGCTGCTCCCGTTCCACGGAGCCACTGTCTCCATCGCGGGACGGAATCTCCTGAGCACCCAGAGCTACTCGGGGATCGAGACCGAGGCGCACGTGAACCCGCTCATTTCACTCGGACGCCAGACCGCCTTCGATACGCCGCTTCCACGGCAGATCGTCGCCGGCGTCACCCTTCAATTCTGAAGCAGGAGATCCGCTGAATGAACATATTCAGAACGAAGGCAGTGGGGTCGCGCATCCGCGGACGGATGGGGGCCTGGCGGGCTCCTGTCCTCGCCGCGATGTTCGCGCTTCTCCCGGCCTGCGAGAACTTCCTCGAGGTCTCCAGCCCGTCGCTCTCCGAGGATGGCGAGCTGGAAAACGCCACCGCGATGATGTCGCTGCTGAGAGGCGCACAGGGCGACTTCGTGCACGCCGCGGCAGGGGAGGCGGGGCAGGGCGGCCTCTACATGGCCGGCGCCCTTCTGACGGACGAGCTGGTGCATGCCGGCGTCTGGCGCGGCCACCGTGGCTTCAGCGACGGCTTTTCCCGGGACCACTGGCAGGAAGTGGAGGAGATCTGGGCTGCCGCCTCGCAGGCACGCTGGACCGCGGAGAACCTGGTGCCCCGGATCGCGCGAGTCCGGGCCAGCGGTGCGGCGGAAGAGGCCGAAGAGAACCTCGCAAACCTGCACGCCGCCTCCATGCTCTGGGCCGGCCTCACCAACCGGCTCATGGGGGACAGCTTCTGCAACGCCGTGATCGATGGTGGCCCGATGCAGGACAGCCGTGTGTTCCACGAGCGCGCGGAGACGCATTTCACCGCTGCGATCGCGCTGGCTACGGAGCTGGGGCGTGACACCATCCGGCAGGCTGCACACGCCGGACGCGCGCAGTCGAGGATGATGCTCGGCGACTGGGAGGGCGCGGTCGCCGACGCCGGACAGGTGGAGACGCTTCACGTCTACCAGCAGACGCATGCTTTCTTCACCAACCGCGAACGGGAGTGGAACTGGATCATGCGGTCCGTGCAGTCCACCAGTGCGGAGACGACGGTCTGGGGAACCCCATTCGCCGAGTGGGGGCGCCTCGACGGCACCACCGTGGGCGATCCGCGGGTGGCATACACGACCGTCAGCTCGGTTCCGTTTGGTCGTGACGGCCGCCGTCCGTTCTGGCGCATGCGGAAGTACACGGCCAGCGGCGACAACATCGCCGTGACCCGTGGCACCGAAATGCGCCTGGTCGAGGCAGAGGCGCGCCTGGTCGCCGGAGACTGGCAGGGTGCGGTCGCGAAGATCAACGAAGTGCGTGCATTCCGGCGTACGGCCGCGGGCGGGCTTCCAACGGCGGACCGGACCACGGCCCGTATGCCAAACGTTTCGGCCACCAACTCAACACAGGCCTGGGAGCTCCTGATGCGCGAGCGCGGCATCGAGTTCTGGCTGGAGGGCCGGCGGCTCCCGGACATGCGTCGCTGGGCAGCGACCCCGGGCGCCGTCCCCACGACGGTAGTGCGCCAGGCCGGCTCTGGCACCGCCGAGACCGACGAACGGCGGAACGTGCTCGATGTGGCGGACGGAATGTGCATCCCCGTGAGCCTTCAGGAGAAGCGCACGAACCCCTCGCTCCAGGGGTAGGCGGGGGGCAGGTGTGGAAGTGATCGGGTCGAGAATGCCCCGCCGGCGGACCGGCGGGGCATTCCTGCGTCGGATGCCACGGACCTCACGTCCGCGCCGACGCCCCGGCAGGCGAGGTCCGGTGCGCGCCCGTGGATCTGCCGGCCCGATGTGCCCTTCAGCCGGCGGGAGGAAGCGGGAGCACTGGCGATGGGTCGTCGGCGGGACGGCGCGCGGCACTGGCCGGGCAGCTCGTGACCGCGCCTTCCGCGGCCGAGCCGACGAGCAGTGCGTATTTCGCCATGACGCCGCTGGCATAGGGCGGCGCCGGCGGCCGCCAGCCGCGGAGGCGCTCCGCCAGCTCCGCGGCGGTGAGCTCCACATCGAGTCGGCGGGCGAGCAGGTCGAACACGACGAGGTCCCCGTCCCTTATCGCGGCGATGGGACCGCCGATCGCCGCTTCCGGGGCCACGTGTCCCGCCATCAACCCGTGCGTGGCGCCGGAGAAGCGGCCATCGGTCAGCAGCGCCACCTCCTCCTTGAGTCCCGCGCCCGCGAGCGCGGCGGTGACGGCCAGCATCTCCCGCATCCCCGGCCCTCCCTTCGGACCTTCGTAGCGGATCACCACCACGTCGCCGGCACGGATTCGTCCCGCCTGCACCGCGGCGAAGGCATCCTCCTCGCGCTCGAACACCCGCGCCGGTCCGCAGTGATGGGTGCGCTCGTGGCCGGCGGTCTTCACGACGCACCCCTCGGGTGCGAGGTTCCCCTTCAGGATCGCGAGCCCGCCCGACGGCTTCAGCGGTGCCGACACGGGCCGGACCACCTGCTGCGCGGGGGTTTCGCGCACCCGCTCCACCTCGGCGGCCAGCGTGAGCCCCGTCACGGTGGGTGCGTCCCCATGCAGCAGCCCGGCGTCCAGCAGGCGCTGCGCCAGGAGACCGACGCCCCCCGCATCGTGGAGGTCACGGGCGACGAAGCGCCCGCCCGGCTTCAGATCCGCCAGCAGCGGTGTCCGGGCGCTCACCCGCTCGATGTCATCGATGTCGAATTCGACGCCCGCCTCCCGGGCGACGGCGAGCAGGTGGAGCACCGCGTTGGTGGAGCCGCCGGAAGCGACCACGATCGCAGTGGCATTCTCCAGTGCGGCGCGGGTGATGATCTCCCGCGGCCGCCGGTTCCGCGCGATCAGGTCCATCACGAGCCGCCCGCACGCCCGCGCGACCTCCGCCCGCTCTGGCGCGAGCGCCGGGACCGTGCCGCTCCCGAGAGGGGAAATCCCCATCGCTTCGAAGGCCCCGGCCATGGTGTTGGCAGTGAACTGGCCACCGCATGCCCCGGCCCCCGGGCAGGCCGCACATTCCACTTCATGGAGCTCCTGCTCCGTGATCCGACCCGCGGCGCAGGCACCCACCGCCTCGAAGACGTCCTGGATCGTGATGTCGCGTCCCCTGTGCTCACCGGGAGCGATCGACCCGCCGTACAGCATCAACGAAGGGCGGTCCAGCCGGGCGAGACCCATCACCGTGCCCGGAATGGTCTTGTCACACCCCGAGAGCGCGACGAGGCCGTCGAAGTGGTAGCCCAGGGCAGAGAGCTCGATAGAGTCGGCGATCAGTTCGCGGCTGATCAGGGACGTCTTCATCCCCTCCGTTCCCATGGTGACGCCATCGGAGATCACGACGGTGTTGAACTCCAGCGGTGTGCCGCCCGCCTCGCGTACCCCCTCCTTCACCCACTCCGCCACCTGGCGCAGGTGCAGGTTGCACGGTGTGGTCTCGGCCCAGGTATTGGCGATGCCGACCAGGGGCCGCTCGAAGTCTGCATCTCCCAGACCCACGCCGCGCAGCATGGCTCGAGTGGGAGCGCGGTCGCGCCCGGCCAGGAGCGCGCGGCTCGGGAGAGGCTCCCGCAGGGGTGGACGCGAACTCATGCGGCCACCACCGCACGCGCCACCCCGACCGGGGTGCGCCAGCCGTGCACGTCCGGGAGTTCCCCGTGCGCGATCCCCAGCAGTTCCCGCTGCAGTCGGAGCGTGACCGGGCCGGCGGTGCCGTCGCCGACCGGCACGCGATCCACGCTGCGGACCGGGGTGACCTCGGCGGCCGTCCCGGTGAAGAAGATCTCGTCCGCGCAGTACAGCATCTCACGCGGCACGGTGGTCTCCCGAACGTCCATACCGAGGTCGCGCGCGAGGGTGATGATGCAGTCCCGCGTGATCCCCGGGAGGAGCGTTCCATCCAGCGCGGGGGTCGTCAGCACACCGTCACGGACCAGAAAGACGTTCTGCCCGCTCCCCTCGCTCACCAGCCCGCCCGGCCCGAGGGCGATCGCCTCGGAGAAACCGTTGGCGACTGCCTCCATCTTGATCAGCTGTGAGCTGAGGTAGTTGCCCCCCGCCTTGGCCATCGCCGGGAAGGTGTTCGGCGCGGGCCGCTGCCAGCTGGAGACGCAGACATCCACTCCTCGCTCCAGGGCGCCATCGCCGAGGTAGGTGCCCCAGGGCCAGCAGATCAGATAGCTCTCCACCGGGCTGGCGGCCGGGTTCAGCCCCGCCGCCCCCACCCCGCGCAGCGCGATCGGGCGGATGTAGCACGCCGCCAGGCCGTTGCGCGAGATCAGCTCCCGGCACGCCGCCTCGAGCACCGCCATCCCGTGCGCCATCTCCATCCGGTAGATCCGCGCCGAATCGGCGAACCGTCTCAGGTGATCGTGCAGACGGAAGATCGCCGGCCCGTCGGGCGTGGCGTAACAGCGGATCCCCTCGAACACCGAGGAGCCGTAGTGCACCACGTGGCTCATCACGTGAATCGTGGCGTCCTCCCATCGCACCCACTCGCCATCGCGCCAGATCCACTCCGTTTTCTCGAACTGTGCGGACATTCGGTCACTCGACTGCTGGAGGATTCAGGATTCAGGATTCGGGATTCGGGATTCAGGGGAGCGGCGGCGCGACCACCGGGTCGCCGCCGGGGAGCACCTCCCGGGGATCGACGAAGGGCATCATGCGGCGAAGCTCTCGGCCCACCGCCTCGATGGGGTGATCCGCCTCGGCCTGACGACGGCGGGTGAAGTTCGGGAGGCCGTTGCGGTTCTCCTCCACCCAGGCGCGAGCGAATTCGCCGGATCGGATCCGTTCGAGGAGCTTCCGCATGGCGGCGCGGCTCTGTTCGTTGATCACCTCCGTGCCCGCGACGTAGTCGCCGTACTCGGCGGTATCGGAGACGGAGTAGCGCATGTAGTTGAGGCCGCCCTGGTAGAAGAGATCGACGATCAGCTTCAGCTCGTGCATGCACTCGAAGTAGGCGACTTCCGGCTGGTAACCGGCGTCGACGAGCGTCTCGAAGCCCGCCTTGACCAGTTCGGAGACGCCGCCACAGAGCACGGCCTGCTCCCCGAAGAGATCCGTCTCGGTCTCCTCAGCGAAGGTGGTCTCCAGCACGCCCGCGCGGGTGGAGCCGATGCCGCGGGCATAGGCGAGAGCGTCCGGCAGCGCGCCGCCGGTGGCATCCTGGTGAACCGCGACCAGAGCGGGAACGCCGCCGCCCTGCACGAACACCTCGCGGACGCGATGCCCCGGGGCCTTGGGCGCCACCATGCTGACGTCCACGCCCGCGGGCGGCACGATCCCGCCGTAACGGATGTTGAAGCCGTGGGCGAACATCAGCGTCTTGCCCGGGGTGAGGTGCGCCCGGATCTCGCTCTCGTAGAGCCGTGCCTGAACGGTGTCCGGCACGAGGAGCATGACGATCCGCGCCTCACGGGCCGCATCGGCGACGTCGAGCACGCGGAGCCCCGCCTCGGTGGCGCGGCCGCGGCTGCTCGACCCGGCGTGGAGCCCGACCCGTACGTCGAGGCCGCTGTCGCGGAGGCTCAGCGCGTGCGCGTGCCCCTGGCTGCCGTAGCCGATGATGGCGATCGGCCGGTCCCGGAGCCGCTGGAGGTCTGCGTGGGCATCGTAGTGGAGCTGTGTCATTTCGCCTGTTCCCGTTCGGAGTATCGGTTGATTGAAGAGCGTGAAATTCGCTCAGGAAGCAGCGGCGAGAGGCAGCCGCGCGGGTCTGCGTGTTCTTTCCCGGGGCGGTGCGCTCCCCGTCGCCTGGCGAGCCATGGCGATGCGGCCCGAGCGCATCATCTCCCGCACTCCATAGGGCCGGAGCAGCTCCACCAGGCGATCGACCTTGGGGGGGTCGGCGGCGAGCTCCACCACCATGGTGCTGACGCCCACGTCCATGACTTCCGCGCCGAACACCTCCGTGAGCGCGACGATCTCGGCCCGGGTGGAGGGCGTGGCGCGCACGCGGATGAGGGCGAGCTCCCGCTCCACCGCGGGATCGGAGGTGAGGTCGCTCACCTTCAGCACCTCGATGAGACGGTAGAGCTGCTTGACCACCTGCTCCACGTCCCCTGCCTCCACCACCAGCGTCATCTGGCTCACCCCCGCCACCGCGCTCCGGCCCACGGCCAGGCTCACGATGTTGAAGCCGCGGCGGCGGAAGAGACTCACCACCCGCGTCAGCACTCCCGGGTGGTCCTGCATCAGTGCGACGAGTGTGTGCTTCATCGGATCGCCTCCGGCTCCTGCCGGCGTTCGGGGGATGAAAAGAGCACGAGCGGCTCCGGCGGCGCGGCGGGATTCCCTTCCGTGAGCATCTCGCCGATGCTGTTCCCCTGGGGGACGATGGGGAACACGTTGGCCTCCCGCTCCACGCGGAAGTCGATCACCACAGGGCCCGCGTGAGCCCAGGCGGCGGCGAGCGTGGTCTCCAGCTCCTCGGTGCGCTCCACGGTGAAGCCGCGCACCCCGTAGGCCTCCGCGAGCCGGGCGAAGTCGGGGCCGGAGAGCGGCGTCTCGCTGTACCGCTTCCCCTCGAACAGCTCCTGCCACTGGCGAACCATCCCCAGGTAGCCGTTGTTGATGATCGCCACCTTCACGTTCGTCACCCCCTCCTGGAGGATGGTGGCGAGCTCCTGGTTCATCATCTGGAACCCTCCGTCGCCGCAGATCACCCAGATCGTCTCGTCCGGGCAGGCGATGGCCGCTCCCAGTGCGGCGGGCACCGAGAACCCCATCGTGCCGGCTCCACCGCTGGTGATGTGGGTGCGCGGGTCACGGAACTCGATCAGCTGCGCCGCCCACATCTGGTGCTGCCCCACGTCGCTCACCACCCGGCACTTGCCCCGCTCCCGGAGCGAAGCGTCGAGCGCGGCATAGACGTCGTGCGGCGTCAGCTGCTCGGTCTCGGGACGCTTGAGGTACCGCTGCTTCGGCTGGTGCTTCTCCCGCATCCCGTGGATCCGCTCCAACCATTCCGACGCCTCACGCGGGGCGATCTCGTCCAGGAGCGCGGCGAGCACCCGGCGTGCATCGCCGACGATCGGGACCTCCGTCACGATGTTCTTCCCGATCTCCGAGGGATCGATGTCAACGTGGATCACCCGCGCCCGGGGCGCGAAGGTGGACGCCTTTCCCGTCACCCGATCGTCGAAACGGGCCCCGACGTTCAGCAGGACGTCGCACTCCTGGATGGCGCGGTTCACGTGCACCCAGCCGTGCATCCCCGGCATGCCCAGGCTCAGCGGGTGATCTTCGGGGAATCCGCCCTTGCCGTGCAGGGTGGTGATGACGGGGATGCCCGTTCTCTCCGCCAGCATGCGGAGCTCGGCGGCCGCGCCCGCCCAGATCACCCCGTTCCCCGCCAGGATCAGCGGACGCTCCGCCTCGCTCAGGAGCCGCGCCGCCTCCCGGATCTGACGCCGGTTTCCCTCGTAGGTCGGTCGGTACCCGGGCAGCTCCGGCTCCACCGTCCAGTCAGGGATGGTGCGCGCCTGCTGCGCATCCTTGGTTACATCGATGAGCACGGGGCCCGGGCGCCCGCTGGAGGCGATGTGGAACGCCTCGCGGAAGACGAGCGCGATCTCGTCCACCGAGGTGACCAGGTAGTTGTGCTTGGTGATGGGGATGGTGATTCCGGTGATGTCGGTCTCCTGGAATGCGTCCCTGCCGAGTACGGTAGAGGCGACCTGGCCGGTGACGGCCACGAGCGGCGTGCTGTCCATCCAGGCATCCGCGATGGGAGTGACGAGGTTGGTGGCGCCCGGGCCGCTGGTGGCGACGCAGACACCCACGCGTCCGCCGGCGCGGGCGTATCCCTCCGCGGCGTGTCCCGCACCCTGCTCGTGCCGGCAGAGCACGTGACGCAGCCGGCCGCGGTACTCCGGAAGCGCATGGTAGAAGGGCATGATGGCCCCACCCGGGATCCCGAAGATGACATCGACACCCTCCCGGAGGAGGGCCTCACACATGATCTGCGCTCCTGTTCTGTGCTCTGGCATCTGACTCTTCCCGGGCGGGATGCGCACCTGGCACCCGCCCTCCGTCCGTGTGTTTTCGCTCGGCACCGGGCTGGCGCCGAGCTATTGCTGCTGAACCGACAACGCTGGGTGGGTCAGCTGGCGCTCCAGCGCGCGCGTCACCTCGGCGCCCATCGCCGTCGTGGAGAGGAAGGGCGCACCGGGCGGGGCGAGATCGCGGGTCCGGGCACCGGCGGCGAGCACCTCCTCTACCGCCGCTTCCACGGCGGCGGCCGCGCCCGTCAGGCCGAGTGAGTGCCTCAGCAGCATGGCCACGCTGAGGATGGTTCCGAGCGGATTCGCGATCCCCTCTCCCGCGATGTCGGGTGCCGAGCCGTGAATCGGCTCGTAGAGACCAACGTCCCCGGCCGCGCCCGCCCCGCGCCCGCCGAGGGAGGCGGACGGGAGGAGCCCGAGGGAGCCCGCGAGCATGGAGGCCTCGTCGCTCAGGATGTCACCGAACATGTTCTCTGTGACCACGACGTCGAACTCGGCGGGCGCCCGCAGGAGGTGCATCGCGCAGGCGTCGACGAGCATGTGCTCCAGACGGAGGTGCGGGAACTCGTCGCGCACCACGCGGGTGGCGACTTCGCGCCAGAGGCGGGAGGTCTCGAGGACGTTCGCCTTGTCCACCGAGGTGAGCCTGCCGCGGCGGCGGGTGGCGAGGGCGGCGGCCACTCGCACCACCCGCTCGATCTCCGCGGTGGTGTACTCGCACAGGTCGGTGGCGCGCTCCCCACCGGCCGCCGCCTCACGCCGCTTCTCGCCGAAATAGATCCCGCCGGTCAGCTCCCGCACGATCACCAGGTCCACTCCCGTGAGCCGCTCGGGCCGTAGCGGTGAGATCTCGTGGGATACGGGCCCGCAGCGCACCGGTCGCACGTTCGCGAACACCCCGAGCTCGCGCCGCAGCCGCAGCAGCCCCTGCTCCGGTCTGACGGTCGCGCCCGGGTCGTCCCAGCGGGGGCCGCCCACCGCGCCCAGGAGCACGGCATCGCTGCCGCGGCAGGCGCGCAGCGTCGGTTCCGGGAGGGGGTCGCCGGTCGCATCGATCGCGCACCCGCCCACCGGCTCCTCCCGCAGCTCGAAGCGGTGCCCTCCACATTCCGCGACGGCGCGGAGTACGCGCGCTCCCTCGGCGACCACTTCCGGCCCGATCCCGTCGCCCGGCAGGAGGGTGACCGCCGCTCTCACGCCGCCTCCGGCGCTCGGGTATCCATCCAGACCGGGTGCGCCGCCTCGAAGCGGGCGATCTCCTCCTCCGCGGTAAGCAGGTAGCCGAGCTGGTCCACCCCGTTCAGGAGGCAGTACCGGGCGAAGGGGGCGAGCGGAAAGAACACCGTCGCTCCGTCCGCGAGGGAGAGGCGCCCCGCCTCCACGTCCACCTCCACCTCCGCTCCGCTCGCGGCGAGCTCCAGCAGGCACCGGTGCTCGCCCTCTCCCACCTCGATCGGGATGAGGCCGTTCTTCAGTGCGTTGTTCCGGAAGATGTCGGCGAAGTCGGTGCTGATCACTGCCCGGAAGCCGTAGCCGAGCAGCGCCCATGGTGCGTGCTCGCGCGAAGAGCCGCAGCCGAAGTTGTTGCCCGCGACGAGGATTCCGGCGTCCTCCCCGGCGGGCTGGTTGAGCACGAAGGCGGGATCGGGCGAGCCGTCGGGGCGATAGCGCCAGTCCGCGAAGAGGCTCTCCCCCAGCCCGGCCTTGTCCGTCGTCTTCAGGAAGCGGGCGGGAATGATCTGGTCGGTATCGATGTCGTCCAGCGGGAGCGGGACGAGGGTCGAGCGAAAACGGGTGATCGGGTGCATGGTCTCGCGGATCGGAGTTCAGCTCAGGAGCGTGCGGGCATCGGCGATGGCGCCGTGCACCGCACTCGCGGCGGCGGTCAGCGGACTGGCGAGGAAGGTGCGCCCGCCCTTCCCCTGCCGTCCTTCGAAGTTCCGGTTGCTGGTGCTCACGGCGTACTGGCCCGGCGCCAGCTCGTCACCGTTCATGGCGATGCACATGGAGCAGCCGGCCTCCCGCCACTCCGCGCCGGCGTCGCGGAAGATCCGGTCGAGCCCCTCGGCCTCCGCGTCGCGCTTCACCTGCTGCGAGCCGGGCACGACCAGCATCCGCACTCCCTCCGCAACCCGGCGCCCGCGCATCACGCCGGCGGCGGCACGCAGATCCGAGATCCGCGAGTTGGTGCAGCTGCCGATGAAGACCACGTCCACCGGTCGGCCGAGGAGCTGCTGACCGGGCTCGATCTGCATGTAGCGGAGCGCGCGCTCCAACGCCGTCCGCTGGCTCGCGTCCCCCAGCGCGCCCGGGTCGGGCACCGCGTCGTCGATCGCGATCCCCATCCCCGGATTGGTCCCGAAGGTGATCATCGGGCGCAGCGAACTCCCGTCCAGGGTGATGGAGGCGTCGTGCTCCGCGCGCGGGTCACCGGGCAGTTCCCGCCAGGCCGCGATCGCCCCATCCCACGCCGCTCCCACCGGCGCATGCGTCCGGCCGGCCAGGTACTCGAAGGTGGTCGCGTCCGGGGCGATCAGCCCGGCTCTCGCACCGCCCTCGATGGACATGTTGCAGATGGTCATCCGCTCCTCCATGGAGAGGGCCCGGATCGCCTCCCCCGTGTACTCCACCACGTGACCCGTCCCCCCTCCGATGCCGATGCGCGCGATGATCGCCAGGATCACGTCCTTGGCCGATACACCCGGGGACAGACGGCCATCGACGCGGATCTCCATGGTTCGTGGCCGCTCCTGGAGGAGGCACTGCGTCGCGAGCACGTGACCCACCTCGGAGGTGCCGATCCCGAATGCGAGGGCGCCGAACGCCCCGTGCGTGCTGGTGTGGCTGTCGCCACAGACGATGGTCATCCCCGGCTGGGTGAGCCCCTGCTCCGGACCGATCACGTGAACGATCCCCTGACGCTCGCTGCCCAGCGCGTGCAGCGGAATGCCGAAGTCGTCGCAGTTCCTCTCCAGCTGTGCCAGCTGTGCGGCGGCGCGTGCGTCCGTCACCGGCACCGCGCCCGGTCCCCGCCGCAGCGTGGTGGGGGTCGAATGATCCATGGTCGCAACCGTGCGGTCGGGCCGCCGCACCCGCAGCCCCCGCTCGCGCAGTTCGGTGAAGGCCTGCGGGGAAGTGACCTCGTGCACGAGGTGCAGGTCCACGTAGAGGATCGCCGGGGTCTCGGGGGCCTCCACCCGTACGAGGTGGGCGTCCCAGATCTTCCGGAACAGGGTACGCGGCGCGGCGGTCGTCATACGCCCCATACGTAGCTCGCCTCCTCGAGCGCCTTCGCCTCGAGTTCTCGCGCATGCGCTGCCTTGTTGAGCGCGTGCAGGTACGCGCGCACCGCGGCGTCCACCACATCGGTGGAGCCACCACGCCCGGTGAAGGTCTTTCCATCGATCCGGACGCGGAGCGCGACCTCGCCCACGGCGTCGCGGCCGGGCGTGGCCGCGTGGATGGTGAGATCCTCCAGCGCCATCCGGCGCTCCACCATCGAGTCCACCGCCGCGAAGGCGGCGGCGAGCGGCCCGTCCCCCGTCGCAAGGGCCTCCGCCTCCCTGCCGTCGGCATCGGAGATCCGGACCCGTGCCCGCGCCTCCAGCTTTCCGCACACCACCTCCAGCTCCCGCAGCCGGTACGCCTGCGGCACGTCCTCCATCGTCCCGTGGTGCATGATGGAGATGAGGTCCTCGTCGAGGATCGTCTTCTTGCGGTCCGCGAGCAGCTTGAAGAGGGCGTAGGCGCGGTCCAGCTCCTCGAAGCCGAGTTCGTAGCCGAGCTCCCGGAACCGGCGAGCCAGGGCGTTGCGGCCGGAGTGCTTCCCCAGCACCAGCTGCATCTCGTGCACGCCCACCCTCTCCGGGGTCATGATCTCATAGGTGGAGCGCTCCTTGATCATCCCGTCCTGGTGGATCCCCGCCTCGTGCGCGAAGGCGTTTCGACCGACGATCGCCTTGTTCGGCTGCGGCTGAATGCCGGTGAGGTAGGAGAGGAGTTGGCTGCTGCGGTACAGCTCGGCGGTCTCGATCCCGGTGGTGTAGGGAAAGGCGTCCGAGCGGACGTCCAGCGCCATCACCACCTCCTCGAGGGCCGCGTTCCCCGCACGCTCCCCGAGCCCGTTGATGGTTGCTTCCACCTGACGTGCACCCGCCTCCACCGCGGCGATGGTGTTCGCCACCGCGAGACCCAGGTCGTCGTGGCAGTGCGCGCTCAGAACCACGTTCCCGAGCCCCCGGACGCTCGCCAGCACTGTCCGGAAGAGCGCCGAGATCTCTGCGGGGTGGGCATGCCCCACCGTATCCGGGAGGTTGATGGTAGTCGCGCCCGCATCCACCGCCGCCTGCACCACGCGGCAGAGAAAGGTAAGATCTGTGCGGGTGGCGTCCTCCGCACTGAACTCCACGTCGTCGGTGTACCGCCGCGCCTGCTCGATGGCCGCCACCGCCCGCTCCACACACTCCGCTTCGCCCACCCGCAGCTTGTGCTTCAGGTGAATCGACGAGGTGGCGATGAAGACGTGGATCCGGGCCCGCTCCGCACCCTCCAGCGCCGCAGCCGCTCGCTCCACGTCGACCTGGCTGGCTCGTGCCAGCGCGGCGATCACCGGCCGCCTCACCTCCGCCGCGATGGCGCGGATCGAGCTGAAATCCTCCGGTGAGCTGATCGCGAAGCCCGCCTCGATCACGTCTACGCCCAGCACGTCCAGCTGCCGCGCCATCCGGAGCTTCTCCGACTGCGTCATGCTGGCCCCCGGCGACTGCTCTCCATCCCTGAGCGTCGTATCGAACACGAGTACGCGCGACATGGTATTCCTCTGCTGCTGGACAAAAAAATCGGGCCTTCTCGTCTTCGAGAAGGCCCGCGGGACTCTGCGGTTGTGCTGGGGCGGCTAACTTCGTCCGCGCGCACGCGCCTTCTCACCGGGGCCGATAAGGAGGCCCAGGAGTCGAAGGCTAATAACGAGCAGGAGCGCGTGAACCGCCGTCATTTTGTTCTGAAAAAGTACAGGTGCGATGGACTGGCTGACCGCATCGTAACGAGGCGCCACCCGGCCGTCAAGCCTTTCGTGCGCCTGAATCCCGACGTCTCCCGCGGCAGTGGCATGCGATCTCGCGCGTGCGGGTATACAGAGTGCTATTTCCCCGGAATAGCCGTTCGCCGCCACCGGCGATAACTTCGGGTAGATCCGTTCACCCGACCTTCACCGGCAACTCCAATGACTGACTTCTCCGCCACCGTTCTGGTCACCGGCGCCAGCTCGGGAATCGGCGAGGCGTGCGCCCGTGCCTTCGCAGCGCGAGGCGCACGGCTGGTGCTGACCGCCCGCCGGACCGACCGGCTCGAAGCGCTCGGTCGGGAGCTCCGGGAGGCCCACGGCACCGAGTCTCACCTGCTCACTCTCGACGTCCGTGACGTCGGGGTGGTCACTCGCGTTCTCGAAGAGCTCCCACAGCCGTGGGCCGTGGACGTGCTCATCAACAATGCCGGCCTGGGCCGCGGCTTCGAACCACTCCAGGATGGGGACTCACGGGACTGGGAGGAGATGATCGATACCAACGTGAAGGGCCTCCTCTACGTCACCCGCGCGATCCTTCCCGGCATGATCGCGCGCGGCTCCGGTCACGTGATCAACATCGGCTCCACCGCCGGCCACGAAGTATATCCGCGAGGCGCCGTCTACTGCGCCACCAAGCACGCGGTGGACGCCATCACGCGCGGGCTGCGCATGGATGTCCTCGGCACGGGGGTGCGCGTCGGAACCGTCGACCCGGGGATGGTGGAGACGGACTTCAGCCGCGTGCGATTCCACGGCGACGAAGTGCGCGCCGCCGCCGTCTATCAGGGGCTCCGGCCGCTCACCGCGGCGGACGTCGCTGATGCCGTGGTGTACGTCGCCACCCGCCCGCCGCACGTGAACATCGACGAGATGATCCTCAGACCGACGGATCAGGCGACCTCGACGATGGTGCACCGGTCCGCGTAGCGCGGCCCCGCCCGCCCCCCTCGACGATGGTGCACCGGGTCCGCGCGTAGCGCGGCCCCGCCCGCCCCCCCGACCCGCCGGAGTTCCAGGATGTGGAACCGGGTTCTGTTTTGATGTGTGTGCTTCCACAGTAGTGGCCGGGTCCGGCGAGCGCAAGGTTTCTGACATCACGTCATCCAGAGGGCGCTCCAGCGGCACCGGCCCCGACGCGGGCAGCCGAGCGCCCGTGGGATCCGGATGACAGGGTTGGGGAATCCACCTGAGATTCTCCGGGTGCCTACTTCCGCTCTCAGTACCCGCCTTCCTCATCCGAAGATTTCGTCTTCGTCCAGATCATCCCTGTGGATCTCATGCCAGAGGCCCTCCTGGTGCAGGAAGATGGGATCCGCATTCTGACGAATGAACTCGTCGATGGGAATGCCGTCGATCATCTCCGGCCGCCGCACCCTCTTCTGTTTGCCGTACATGATGACCGTCCGGTATCGCTCCCGCCGCTGGTTCGGGGCGGCCTTCTCTTCGGGCGTCCGTTTCCGATTTTTTTTCTTCACGTTTTTTCGCGGATTTTCATCGAGCCGATCTGAGAAATCTGCTCATGGGGAGATCCTCCAGCAGGTGCACCAGGTCTACGCGAGTCTCTCCCCCCGTGCTCCGGGTGATCGGAATGACAGGTATGCACCGTCCCCTTCCGTTCTGCGGCACCTCGAGCGGAATGTCTCCAGGCAGTGCGTGGGCTGCGCCGACTCAGGGACGCTGTGACGGGCGCGTTTCGTGACCCCACGGGAGAGGCGGCTCGGCGACCGGTGCGGTGAGGTCGAACTCGAGGTGATGCCTCCACTCCCCATCCCGGATGGTGCCGTAGGTGAACCTCCGGCCCGGGTCGATCTCCACCCGCCAGCCCACCGTCATCCCATCCCGTTCCGAGACGAACTCCTGACGCGTTGCGGTCCCCTGATCCGCGGTGGATGCACCGTACCAGGTGTTGCTCTCCTCGGCGCCGTCCGGATGGCGGTGGTCGTGCCGCAGCTCAAGGGATTCCGCGTGGCGGATGAAGACCCAGGTGCGCGAACGGTTCTCGTCCACGTGCAGCGGGAAGCGGAGCTCCTGCTCGCCGCACTCCATGAAGTGCACCACCAGCCGTGCCTCCGGATCGATCTGGGTGTCCCCCTCCGGTGCCTGCAGGAGCTGTCCCGCGGCGGCACCGGGGCAGAGCGCCCGGAGGTGCGCCCAGAAGGCGTCCTCCGGTGCCGCAGACTCAACGGCAACCGACTCCGCCGGAGGTGCCTCGTTCGCCGGGTCGGCGCCGGATCCGCATCCCACGAGCAGTGCCATGCCCATTGCGATCGATGTTCTCACTCGTAACATCATCCTCTTCTCCATTCCGCGGCGAATCACCCTCTGGCGGCGGCTCCACCGCATCGCCGCCAGTGGCAGGGAGAGCGTGAGTGTACCGGTTTCTGCCCGCTACGACAACGACGGACCGGCCAGCGTGCTACCCGTAGCTTCTCCCCCACCCGCGGACCGTGGTCACGGCCGCCGAATCACACGCTCGATCCGGAGCCAGAGACTCCGGTGATCCTCTTCCGGCGCGGACTGCGCCATCAGGATACCGAACCAGCCGTTGCCCTCGGCATCCGTGAGCATCCAGCTCTGTGTGGCGTGATCGGCCGCGTTCGTTTCCGCAACCGGCGTCCAGCCGTGCTCCCGAAGCTGGCCCGAGTAGTGCCGCACGAGGTCCTGCGGGCTCAGTCGGCTGCGCACCGTGGCCCGGGCGTTGGCATCATCCGAACGCCCTCCGCTCCCCGTGCCCTGCACCCGTGCGCCGGCGGGCGGGCGCAGCGCGGGGATGGGGTTCGCCGGGAACACCGAGCCCGGCCGCGCGGCCGGGTCGCACGCCGTCATGCGCGTGTCGTGGTTGTGCATGATCATCACGACCTGCTCCCCACCTGCGGTGCGCCGTCCCGGTAGCACGTTCAACGTGCCACCGTCGGGGCCGCAGAAGGTGGAGTTCTCGGGTGACCTCGTGTCAAGGAACCCGCCCCTTTCCTCCGACTGCGGCCGCGACCACCCCGCGGCAAGGAGCCGGTCCTGCATCGTTTCGATCACCGCGTCCGCCGGTGCCGGAAGGCCCAGAACGATACGGCTCGAGCGCGAATACACCGCGCTCCCGATCACCCGATTACCCACGGTCGCCATGACCAGATCCTCGACGCCTTCGGGCATGCTGCCCACGAGGATCTGCGGGAGCCCGCCTTCACCCGGAAAGAAGCCCGGCGTGAGGTGCTGCACCAGCTCCAGCGGAATCATCTCCTGCTGCGCCAGCGCGGGCCCGGAAGCCAGCAGCAACCCGGACGTGATCAGGAATCGTTTCTTGAAGGCGAGAATCATTCGGATGAATCGAAGGAGGGAACGGGACCTCCGCCGGCCGGCGGAACCTGGAAGCAGACAGCGCCAACATACCATGCGCAACGGCGCGAAACAAACGGCGGCGGGAGAACTGCGGTGCCGCGCCGGGTTTCCAGTGGCTCCCGGTCGATCCTACCGGACGTCCGGATTTCACCGATGCTTGCGGCTCGCGCCGGCCTGAATCCCGCTCGTCCGCGGATCCGGCGGGCAGCGGACGCTCGAGCAGGAATCGCCATCGACGGTAGTCCGCACATGGCGGCCGGCATCCGATCGCCGCTTCCAGTGAAACCTACATGCCGCGTTCGTGGTAGTGATCTCACATAGCCCTTACCGGAGCAGCGATGAACCAGGATCAACCACTTCCGTCCGCCTCCCTCACCGCGCATCGCGAGCGCGTTATCGCGGCCCTCGGGCGTCACTATGCGAATGACGCGATCGACGATCGGGAGCTCGAGCGACGGATCGACCGCGCCTACGCCGCGGGGACGCTGGCGGAGCTCGATGCACTGCAGGCCGATCTCCCCGCGCTCCCGCGGGATGCATCGGTGGCCGTGAGCACCGTGCTGCCGGGGGCGCCGGTGCGGAAGCAGCAGTCGCTGCTCGCCATTCTCGGCGGGACCGAGCGGAAGGGGAGCTGGCGCCCCGCGCGGCGCATCCACGCTGTCGCGATGATGGGCGGGCTGGACCTGGACTTCCGCGACGCCCAGTTCGCGCCCGGTGTCACCGAACTGCACGTGCTGGCGCTGATGGGCGGGGTGGACATCGTGGTGCCGCCCGGGCTGCGGGTGGAGTGCGAGGGACTCGGGCTGCTGGGCGGCTTTTGCGACCTCAACCAGGAGGGCGACATCGATGATCCCGATCGCCCCACGCTGCGAGTGCGCGGGCTCGCACTGATGGGCGGCGTGGACGTCACCGAGCGCCGCCCGGGCGAGAGCACAGGCGACCGCAGGCGGCGGCTGAAGGAGGAGCGCCGCGAGCAACGCCGGCTCGGGCGCGGGTGAGCCGCTCGTTCGAGCGCTCTGGCGCGACCTACCGCTCCCGCGTCGACACCTGGCTCGGAGTTGCGCTGGTCCTCTCGTTCGCGGTGGGGATCTTCGGCGCCATCCAGCTGGTTGGCGCGGAATCGGCCGGCGACCGGCTGATGGGGGTGGTCACCCTGCTGATCCTGGGGGCCGTCGGGTCGCTGGTAGTGCCGGTCCGTTACCGGATCACCGACCGCGACCTGGTGATCCGCTCAGGGGTGCGCCGCCTCCGGGTGCCCCTGGACTCCATCGAGCGCGTGACGCCCAGCCGCTCCGTGCTCGCCAGCCCGGCACTCTCGCTGGATCGGCTCGCCGTGCGCTACCGCACCGGCCGCTTCGCCGCGCCCGAGATTCACATCTCCCCGGACCGACGGGAGAGGTTTCTCGCCCAACTGGCGGCCGCGGCCGGGTTACGGGCGGAAGGGGACACACTGGTGCGCCCCGAGGAGGGCCGCGAGACCGCGCGCGGCTGATCCTCCTCAGCGCGTTTCGGGCCGCAGGCGTGCACCGATGCGGGTGGCCAGCCAGGCCATCGGCAGATAGGCCAGGATCAGGTCGAGCGCGATGAACCAGGCGGGCGCAGGGATCATCAGGCTCGCGGCCACCCCGCCGGCGAGAAAGAGCGCTCCGATGCCGAATGCGATCCGGGTGCGGTAGCTCGCGGCGACCAGGAAGGCGGCCAGCGCGCCCACCAGCGTGCCCACGGCATGAGCCAGAAACGGCATCACGAAGTGCCGCGGCTCGAACAGGTGAATCAGGCGCGCCATCTCCTCGGGGCTGCTCACATCCATCCCCTCGGGGGGTGGGATCAGGGAGGCACCCAGAGTGATCAGCGCCATGTTGACCCCCGATCCGACGATCAGACCGACCACCACCGCCAGGGCGTTCCGCGCAACGTTGGACATCATCTCTCCTGGCTGTTCAGCAGCGAAGGCTGGATGGCGGAAGCGGCTGCACCTCCCCCGCCCCGTACCCGTCCACGACTCGATCCCACGGACCCGGTGCCCGCTGCGGATGCGGCGGTTCCAGACCACGATGCCGCACGCCTCCCGGGCTCGGCGCCGAACCCACCATCCCCCACCGGCCTGGTGACGCCGTCGAAATCGTACCGGCGCAGAAGCACCGCACCATATACCATCATGGTCGCGCCCGCCAGCGGCATGCAGTCCTGCCCGGTCGACACTCCGCCGGTGTCATGGAGGTTCCCCCGCCCTTCGATCGTCTTACCGTTACGAGGCCCGCCGCCGGGCGGCGGGCACGCTCCACCGCAAACACGGGACGCGATCCGATGACGCCACGCCACGAAGTGCTGGTGGAGCTCGCCACCCGACGCCGGCGTCTCCGGGCGCTGGAGCTGCAACTCCACGGCGGCGGGTGCTCCGCTGCCAGGGACGTGGCTCTGGAAGCTCTCGCCGAACTCACGCGTATCCTCGAGAGGGAGGCCGTTCAGGCAGCCGAACCCGACGGGCGCTTCGGGCCCGTGGAGGCTGGCGAGTCCAGGCCGGGCCCATCGCTGGTGCCCTGAGCGGGCCGGAACTGCGAATCCAGGCACACCGCTGCCGCGGAGGGCGATCTGGACCGCCAACGGCCTTGACCCGCCGACTCGAATCCGCGTAAGCTCGACCGTGTGGTTTGTGAGGTTTGGGCGGGAGAATGGCGACCCGGACCGGGTCAGGGCCCGTGCCTCTACCGCCCCGACGGGGGGTCGTTCCGCATGGAGCGGCCGATCTCCCTGACCCAGCCGGGAACGTCGACGCCGGCATCGCGGGTGGTCTCGTCCACGTAGCCCAGCAGCGATCGCCGCGCCTTCTCCCTCGTGGCGCCGGGGAGGTGTTCCAGGAGGAGATCGATGGCCGATTCGGCGGTGCTGGCCGGGAGGTCGCCGCCGAGCTGCCGACGGTAGCGGATGTACCAGATCGTCAGCTTCCGTCGCGTGGAATCGCGCGGGTGACTTCCGCGGATGAAGTCCAGCAGCGAACGGGTGGACATCCCGACCTCCGCCGCCACCCGGTTGGCCGATGCCCGGGCGGCAGCCGAAGCGACCGCATCGCGCAGCTCGGAGATGGAAACCGCGCGTTCACCCCGGAGCACGGTAGCTCCGGAGGATCCGGGGTGTCACACCCCTTGAGGTTCTTGAGGTTATCTCATGTGTACACTGAACATCCTAAACAGCTGTCGAGCCGGAAGCAACGACCGGGTCGGCGGAGCCGCGGTTCCCGTCGTTCCGGTCCCCACACCGCGACCGCGATCCCGCGCCTGCCGGTGATCCACGGAGAGGCGTGCCCCCGGGGCGACGAAGCGTCCTTCGCGGAGCTCTTCACGGCGCATCATGCCGGCCTCTGCCGGTACGCGCGCGGGTATCTCGGCTGTCCGGGAGAAGCACAGGAGGTGGTGAGCGACGTCTTCTTCCGCCTCTGGCACCTGGGCGAGAGCTGGTGCGTGCGCGGGAACGTCAGATCCTATCTGTACAGGGCGGTGCGCAACGGCGCGCTCGACCGGTTGAGGAGTCGGCGGCGGGCCGTGCGCGCCCTCACGGCGGCAGCGGTGATGGAGGTCGTTCCCGGCATGGCCGAGCGTGGCCCCACGCAGGAAGAGGAGGTGAGCACCCGGGAACTCGCCTCCCTGATCGAGCGGACCCTCGCGGGTCTCCCGCCCCGCCCCGCCGAGGCGTTCCGCCTGCAGCGCGAGCACGGCCTCAGCTACCTGGAGATCGGGGAGGTGATGGGGATCGCTGCGTCGACAGTGGAGAAGCACATGATGCGGGCGCTGCGGGATCTGCGGGAGGCGATCACCCGGGCCGACGGCTGAGCGCCCGCCGCGGGTCCGCGGGCGGTGTCACCGGTGAACCGGCCGGAAGGCCGACGGCGGAACGGCAGGCCCTACCCTGAAGAATCGCGGCGACGAATCTCTCTCATCCACCCCGGCTCCGATACACCCGCTTCGCGGGCGGAGCTGTGCAGATAGCCCAGCAGCGACTCGCGCACCGCAGCGCGTTTCCGCGGGGGAAGGTGCTCGAGCAGGAGATCGATCGCCGCACCCGCCGCATGCGCGGGGAGATCGCCCTCGCCATGGTCCCGCAGGTATTGCACGAACCACCGGGTATACCTGCGAATGCTCGACGCGTGCGGATTGCTCCCGTTCACGAAGTCGATCACCGTCCGGGTCGTGAGCCCCACTTCCTTCGCCACCTGGTTGAAGGAGGTGCGCGCCGCGGCTTCGGCGACCCACGCCCGCAGCTCGGACACGGGGACGGCCGGCTCAGCCGCGGCCATCTGGCCTCCGGCCGGCACACCGCTCCGGGCGCTGTGTGGTTCTTGGAGTTTCCGGTTGCGTACACTGTGCATCCTACCGCGGCGGCCACCACGCGGCAAGCGCGCCCGGCGGTGTTCGATCACCCCTTGGTCCGGTCGCCCGGCCCGCAGCGAAAACCGGCGCTCCCCCGGTCGCGGTACCGAGTCGTCCCTCCGCGCAGAGCAGCCGCTCCCCGCCCCGCAGGCACCAACATGGAGGTACCTGCTCGAACCGTCGTCCTATACTTTGAGAGACGGCGTGCGCTCACGCCGCAGGCACCGGACCCGCAATGGCGAAGCACCGTGGACGAGATCGATCGGATTCTGATCCGGCACCTCGAGGGACGCGCGAGTGCGGCAGAGCAGGACGCTCTCCGGCGCTGGCTGGATGAGGATCCGGCGAACGCGGCACTGCTCCGGCGAGTGCAGGACGCCTGGGGGATCTCTTCCGCGGCTCGTGCCGGCGCGGGCGACGACGACGGATACGACACGCCGGGCGAGCTGGCCCGACTGCGGTCGCGGATCGACACCTCGGAGCGCTCCCGTCCGGCCGCGCCCGCCGGAGTCGCCCGCCCCCGGCCGGGTAGCCCGTGGCACCGCTCGCCCCTCCTGCGCGTCGCGGCGGTGCTCGCGGTCGTGCTGGGGAGCGCGGTGCTCCTCGGCACACCCGACTCGGACTTCTTCGGACCCGATCTGAACAGCCATGCGACGGGAACGGGCGAGCGATCCACACTGCGGCTCCCCGACGGATCCACCGTGGTGCTCGGCCCGGAGTCGGAGGCGCGCATCCCCTCACGTTTTGCGCGGGGCTCGCGTGAGCTGGAGCTGCGCGGCTCCGCACTCTTCGATGTCGCGCCCGACGCTGCAAGGCCCTTCCTCGTGACCGCGGGGGGGACGGTGACCCGGGTGCTCGGCACCCGGTTCGCCGTCCGCGCCTATCAGAACGAGCCGGTAGACGTCGTCGTCGCCGAGGGGCGGGTGACCTTCCGCGCGAGCCACGAGGCAGAGACCAGCGCCCTCACTCTCTCCGCCGGCGAACTGGCCCGTGCGGAATCCGGGGGTTCGCCCCGCCGCGTCACCTCCACGGCGCTGGACCCGCTCGCCGCCCTCACCGAGGCCCGTCTCGCCTTCCGCGACCGCCCGCTCTCCGAGATCGCGCGAGAACTCGAACGCTGGTACGACGTGGAGATCCGCATCACCGACAGCACCCTCGCGGCGCGCTCCTTCACCCTCTCCTTCCAGGACGCCCCGCTCGATGAGGTGCTCGAGATCATCGATCTCTCCCTCGGCGTCGAGCCGCATCGGGAGGGTCGGGTCGTCACCCTCTCGCCCGGGGAATCCGACCCGTAGGCAGCAGGGCGGCGACATCCGCGCCCCTGCGGCAGCGGGTGAGATCGCCTCCGCGGCAGAAGTGAGGTACCGACAACACCCTCGTGGCACCAAGACCCGCGGGCCTCAGCCCCGCTTCCACCCGAGACCGGAGAGATCCATGCGCCGCTTCGTGACCCTGTGCGTGCCGCTGCTCGCGCTCGCCCTCACCCCGCCTCTCCAGGCCCAGTCGCCGGTCATCGCGGGCGCCCGCCCCGCGACGCCGGCCGGCGCGGGCGCCACTCCGATGACACAGGAGGCCCCGAAGGCGCCGCTCAAGCGACTCATCACATTGCAGTTAGTCGATGCTCCCCTCGCACAGGCACTCGAGGAGATCGCCCGCAGCGCCGGGCTCAACCTGGGTTACCCGGCCGAACTCGTCCCCGCCGGCGCCCGGGTGACGCTCGACGTGCAGGGACGCCCCGCCGAGGAGGTGCTCGCCACCGCGCTCCGCGGCACCGGCCTGGAGCTGCGCACGACCCGCAGCGGCCACGCCACCCTGCTGCGACGCCCCCGCGGCCCCGCTCCACAGCCCGCCGCCGGCACCGTCACCGGTCGCGTCACCAGCGCGGAGACGGGTGCGGCACTCGTCGGCGCGAGCGTCCGCGTGGAGGGGACGGGGCTCGGGACGCTGACGGATGCACGGGGAGGGTATACGATCGAGCGGGTACCGGCTGGGAGTATTCAGATCCTGGCCTCCTCCCTGGGATTCGCAGCCGAACGGCGAAATGTCACCATGGAATCCGGGGCATCGGTAACCGCTCATTTCCAACTGTCAGTGTCCGCGGTGATGCTCGATCAGGTCGTCGTCACCGGCACCGCCACCCCTACTCTGATTCGAGCTCTCCCGACGCCGATCAGCGTCATAACCGCAGCCGAGATCCAGCAGCGAAATATCAGCAGGATTGATGATCTATTCCGCGGAATGATTCCCGGTGCGCAGTCGCCTTCACCGGGAGCCACCGACCACGCCAGCCGAATCTACATCCGGGGGGCGAGTACTCTCGGCAATCCGAGCGTCAAAACGTACGTCGATGGAATTGAGATGACGGACCATTCCTTCATCGCTACCATCGACCCCGCCATCGTGGAACGTATTGAGATCGTGCGGGGCCCGCAGGCCGCAAGTCTGTACGGTCCAGAGGCACTGAGCGGGGTTCTCCAGATCTTCACAAAGCGCGGAGTCACAGGAGAACGTCCTACAGTGCGAGGAAAGCTTTCGTTCGGTGGAATCCAGAGTGAGCACGTTTCCGGACCAGTGCTTCAACAGGCGCATTCGATCTCCATCGATGGGGGCGGTTCGGAGTACACCTATCGGGTGGGAGGATCCTACGAAGCCGTGGGCGGTTGGCTCCCGTCGTACAGCGGCCGTATGCCGAGCCTTCACGGAGGTGCGACAGCGCACCATGGTTCGCTGCGGATCGACCTTTCCTCCCGATATGCACAGAAGAGCTACCGGGCACCGGACAACCCGACCTTCAGAGCGGCCGGTTATGCACCCTGGATGGGAGAGACGACTCTTCAGAACGATCTTCGCCAGACTGCCTACGGACTGCAGATCACTCACACGGGCAGCCGCGTCCTCCACACTGTCAACCTCGGTCATGACGGTCTGGAATTCGAGTACTATTTGCCCGGCCCACGTCGTCGCACACCCGCAGATACGTTCCTCACGCTCACATCACAACACGGAGAACGACGAACCGCACGGGTTTCGACCACGTTTCGCCTCGGTGATGAATCGTTTGGGACGTCCCTATCCGTCGGTGCCGACCAGTATCTGCGGAAGATGGCCGCCGTGTCGCAATCCGGTGCGACTCGCCTGACAGGTGCGTTGGATGGGACATCGGTCCACAGTCGAATTACGGGGTCGAATACTGGCCTCTTTACCCAGGCGAACCTCTCTCTCCGGCAGCGTATTCACCTCACCGCGGGTCTACGAGCGGACAGAAACCGGGATTTCGGCAGTGACCTCGGGATGGTAATGTCGCCTCGGATCGGTGCGGCGGTGAATGGGGAACTCGGCTCTATACAGGCAAAGCTTCGATCTTCATATGGTGAGGCGATCCGACCCCCACTGGCAGGGAGGAATCTCGGCTCTACAGCACCGACGGCGGTGTTCCTTCCCAACCTCCTCCTGGCTCCGGAACGGCAGCGCGGATGGGATGCCGGGTTTGAGCTTCATGCCCCCAATGGGGCCAAGCTTTCCGTCACACGGTACGACCAACGAGCTGTGGACCTGATCGAAGGCGTTCTCGTGGACGCCACAGTGCAGCCACGGATCTTCCAGTTCCAGAACATCGGAATCATCGCAAACTCCGGATGGGAAGTGGAGGCCGGAGGAAACTTGGGACCGGTGCGGCTCACCACCAACTATTCCCTGACCTCCAGTCGAATCGATGAACTCTCGCACTCCTACTCCGGCACACAGCTTGTCGGAGACCAACTGATTGGAGTATCGAGACACTCCGGATCTCTCGATCTGACCTTCGCCCTCTCGGCGCGCACACGTATTTCTTCAATAGCCTCCTATCGCAGCTCCTGGAAGGAGATGGACTGGCTCGCGTACTACGCCTGGATCTATGGTGGTGTTCCGTACCGAGGTGCGATCCGCGACTATCTGATGGATTATCAGCCAACCGCGGAGGTGAAGCTCATGCTGTCCAGAGACTTCTCACAGTCAGTCTCCGGATTTCTCGCGATCGACAATTTGACAAACAATGTTCAGCCGCGCCGCGACAATGCCACCGTTCCGATGGGAAGGTCTTTCAACATGGGTTTCCATGTTCAGATGTGACTCTGTTGAGACTCTCAGTCTTCTTTGTCGACTCAGCGCCATCGTTCTTGTCACGCTGGGGTGGCCTGCCAGCGTGACCGCAAACGCACAGTCAGACGCCCCGGCACGGCCGCTTTCCGCCGTGGATGCGATGGCGGCAGCAGAGTTACACCTGCAGGCACGAATTGCCGATCCATCGCCGGACGGAACGCTCATTGCCTTCGTCATCTGCGATCCCCGCCGGCGCGTGGTCGATCCCGACCGCGGCTACTCCGGCAACCAGACTCCCGGGGCAGCGTTCAGGAGCCGGGGCTGCTCGGTTCATGTCAGCGATCTTACCGCAGGCACGGCTCGGCCGGTTTCGAGTGATGGTGGAAACGAGTGGGGGCCGTCCTGGTCACCAGACGGAGGTAAACTCGCCTTCTTCTCAGATGCCGGAGGAGTTCCGCAGCTCTGGGTATGGGATCGCGACGCCGACGCGGTACGCCGCGTGCACGATGAGGCGGCATTTACCCGCTGGGGCTTCGATGTACCGCTTTGGCTTCCCGACAGCCGAAGGATCGTAGTGAAGCTGCGGGAACGCCGGCTTGAGGAGCCACGAACCGTCGCAGAGCAACGCACGGACGGTGCATCGGTCAGGGTTCTCGTTTCGGGCCGACAGCACCCCCAGGACGCCTCCCGTTCTGACACGTTACTGTCAGCGCCGCCAGCTCTGTCCCATGCGTTCGTTTCTGATCTCGCAATCATCGACGTCACTACCGGTTCAGCCCAGCGCATCACTTCGGGGCGCCAACCTCTCGGCGTACGCATCTCTCCGTCCGGCCGCAGGCTGGCCTTCATGAATCACACCGGTCGCGTCAGGGAGAGTCCATCCCGGCACATCTATGACCTGATGGTCATCGATCTTCAAACCCGTACATCGAGGCGATTGTCCCAACAGGTCGTTCAGGAATTCGGCTTCTCGCTGAGCTGGTCACCTGATGAACGCCACATCGCCTTCGTTTCGGGATCTGCAGAGAACAACGTGGAGCGCGGAGCTGACCTCTTTGTCAGCAACATCGCTACAGGAGAGGTGAGTCGACTTCGTGGTGCCCCGCCGAGAACATTCGGCGCCGCATACCTCGCTCCTCTCTGGGCGGACGATTCTGATCATATCTTCGTGACCGGCGCTGACAGCGTGTGGAAGGCAGATGTTCGAACGATGACGGTAGCCAGCATCCTCGGAATTCCTGGAGCCTCATCGCCGGAAGTAGTCCGGACAGCCAATGAACAACTCGCCTGGTCACCAGCGGGAGCGTCGTCGATTCTCGTTGCATTCAACCGATCCGATGCTGCGGGATCAAAGCTCGTAAAACTGAACATCCACTCCGGTAACCATGAATTGGTTCATGAGGACGCGGTCCACATCGGACGACTATTTGCGACCGGTGTCGGCTCTCCTGATGGACGCTCGGTCATACTGGCCATGGAGAGTGCCGTTGATCCCCAGGACATCTGGATGATCGACGTCTCTTCCCGTGAGCGTCGCCGCATCACAAGGATTGATCCTGCTCTGGGAACGTACTCCTTCGGTAGGCCATGTATCCTGGAATATGCGTCCACGGACGGCGTCCCGCTGCGAGGAGCGGTCCTGCTACCGACGGGGTACCAACCCGGTACGTCCTACCCGTTGGTGGTGTGGGTGTATGGAGGCAACTTCGGCTCCCGACAGGCTGCAAGGTTTGGCCTGACGGGCTATTCCGAGTTCAACCTCCACATGTTGACCACAAGAGGATACGCGGTTCTGTGGCCCGATGCGCCGCTCTCGTCAGGGAACCCCATGGAGGAGCTTCCCAAATCGGTGATGCCCGCCGTCCAACGACTCGTTGAACTCGGAATCGCAGATGGTACCCGGGTCGCCGTAATGGGCCACAGTTTCGGTGGATACTCGGCTCTGGCACTGGGGGTTCAAAGCCCTCGCTTCAGGGCAGTGGTGGTGAATGCAGGCTTTGCGGATGTCACCTCAATGTACGGCACCATGAGCCCGGATGGCCGGGGATTATTCATCCCGTTTTTCGAGGAACACAGCAGCGGGATGGGCGCGCCGCCCTGGGCCGCTCCTCAGCGATATCTGCAGAATTCTCCGATCTACTTTCTCGATCGACTTCGTGCTCCTGTCATGATTCAGGTCGGCGGACTGGACCCGGCGTCTCGTCAGGCCGATCAACTGTTCGTCGCCCTCAAGCGGCTTGAGAAGAATGCGATTTACCTCAGCTACAGAGGCGAGGATCACACGATGACGGGACTTGCGAACCTCACGGACTACTGGGAGAGACTGACCGAGTTTCTTTCGATCCATCTGGATAAGGCCGTTTCACAAGCGCAGTCCGAGATCGACGCCGAACTCTCTGCTCCGGCCGAAAAATTCAGATTGGACGACCCCTGCTCCACGTAGAGCGGAGCGGAGGTCGTCCGAAGAAGCCGTCAGCCAGCCGGGGGTAGAGCTTCGTGTTCTAGTTCGAAGGATCGAAGCGGTCACCGAGGCCGGTGTCAGCTTCCTCAACAGGTCCAACAACCGAACCGAGCGTGCTCGCCTCAACATCGCCAAGCACAACGAGTTGCGGTGCCGTGTAGTCCTGCTGCCGTGAGATGCTTTCCATCGTGCCCTCCCATGGTTGTATTGGTGAAACAGCAATTGCTTTCCGGCATCAACATGTTCACCCCCGACGCACATCCGGCTTCTACCGGGCCCTCATCCACGTTTCCAGCGCCAGGGCCCGAGTGACGCATCCTCTCTCATATGGATTCCACACTCGCTCCGCCTCGATCGCCCGCCGGAGTACCGTGTGGTTCAGCCAGCCGAGGCTCGCCAGCATTGGTTCGGACAGGAGGTTGGCCAGTACGGATGGCTGATTTCGCAATGCCCAGTCGAGTCGGCCTGTCACGGCACCCTTTCCCTTTCGACTCCGTACGATCTCGGGTAGAACTCCGCGCATCCCCTCGCGGAGGAGCCACTTTCCCTCCGTCGTTGAACGCCGCTTCTTTGCGACGTTCAGCCCTAACTCAACCAGCGGCCTGTAAAGAAATGGGTATCGAATCTCCACCCTGTCGCTCATTTCGCTTCGATCGACGGATTGGCCGAGAATGGCTACCTGATAGCTACGAGCTGCCATGAGCTTCTCTCCTACTCCACCCTCGAGGAGGCGAGCTGCCGACGAATTCCTCCAGGGATCTCGTCCGGGCGTCCGGATCAGCGTGATCCAGCTGGGAACCGGGTACCTGAGCTTCAGCGCCAAGCGTCTTCCCGTCAGCGGAGCGAGTGGGAGCAGAACGCTGTCGAATGCCAGGTTCCAGAATGACGTCCGTCTCTGCCGAGCCAGGCGGGTGAGATCCACCAGAACTTCACGAATCTTCCCCTGGACCCATCTGTCAGCCAGGCCGTACGGTGAGGATGAAAGGTAGTGATCGGCACCGAGGCCACTCAGGACAACGCGGCCGCCGGCAGACGAAACGCCGCTCCATATTCGCCGATCACGGTAAAAGAACGGGAACTGCGGAGTAGGTCCGTCCGTCACCGGCGGCGGAGAACCATCATCCTCCCACATTCGCGCATTCCAGACGACCAGGTTCGGCAGGGGGAATCGAGCCAGCACCGCCGCCGAGAACTGCCGTTCATCACCCGACCCGAGTGAATCGGCGATCGTTACGGTCCCGCCGAGTCCGGAGCCGTGACCACCGCACTCGGCGAGATGTTGAGCCGCGCAGACGATCGAGGAGGAGTCGAGGCCACCGGAGAGTTGAGCCCAGGCAGTACCGTTCCCGGTCATCCGCAGCTGCACAGCTCTGAGGAACAGCGACCGGAACTCTCCGACCGCGTCCTCCGGTTGGAGCTGCTCGGCGGCGAGCGCATCATGTGGCGACCAGTATCGCACGGTGCGGAGGAGGCCGCCCACGGGTGTGATCATGCACCCCGGTTCGACGGCGGAGATTCCGGCGAACGCAGTGCGGTCAGCACCGGGCATGTTTCCCAGGACGAAGTCCAGCAGGTATTCGTCGTCATACCGCTCCTCGTGGACCAGCGCGGACACGCGGCTCGAGAACATGTCCAACCCGCCGTGGCTACGGTGGTACAGTGCACAGACGCCGAGTGCGTCGCGGGCGGCGGTCAGCTCCCGGGTCCTGCGGTTCCAGATCACGAGGGCGAACTCCCCAACGATGTCGCGGAAGCATTCTGTGCCGTTCGCTTCGAGAAAGGTCGCCACCACTTCCAGGTCGCTCGGCTTCCCGTCCGGCGTAAGACGCAGGCCACGGAGGAGATCTTCCCTCTCGTCGAGCCTCACGTTGCCAACGACGGCGAGACTTTGCGTACGGGCGAAGCCGGGCCCCGTACCGAGGCCGGCGACATCCACTCCGAGGCCCACCTCCAGGCCGGATTCCGAGAGCCAGGTGAGAGCAGGCAGGCGGGCGCCCGCGATGGCGCGGTCCACTTCCCTCCGGACGCGGGAATGCGCCCTGGGCCCGTCACAACCTGATGCGGTGACGAAGGTCCCGCTCATCGCTCACCTCCACGGGTCGCCGTCAGGGGCAGGTACGGCTTCAGGAACTCCGCGTCCTCGAGGATCGCGACGCCGTCGTGCTCGATCCATGCATGTGCAGCGAACGGGTAGGGCTGAACCCCCAGCCGGAAGGTCGCCTGAAGTCCACGGCGGCGCAGTAGAAAGAGTAGTGTCAGCGATTGTTCGAGGCAGAGGGCGCGTCCGGGGAAGAACGCCGCGGAGAGCGCGACCTGATCGGCAATGGCGACCGCTGCGGTCATGTACGGACCGGAAGCCGCACCCCGTCCGGCCGAAAGCCAGAGGGTAAGGTGGCGCGCACGTTCGAAACCGAGGGTTGCGAGGGCGGTCTTCACGGCGAGGATCACCAAGAAGCAGAGGGGTGCCGACGGTATCCGGCCTCGCGGCAGGCGGCCGGGGGCATCCGCTTTCTCCTCCGCCCGGGTAGCCGCCCTCATCTCACCAACCCGCGCGTCCGCAGCGCCTCGAGGAGAGCGTGCAGATCGGTCGCGATCCGCGCGCGTGGCACGCCGTATTCGCTCGCGATCCTCGCCTCGATCTCGGTGGGGGAATGCCCATCGACGAGGAGGGCCCAGATGCGTGCGCCGGAACCGTCGAGGCTGTAATAGCGACCGCGGTGCGGGTCGAGGAGGACGGTCCGGTCACCCTGGGTCGCGCAGAGGATGTGCTGCGCGGGCCGCGTCGCTCCGCTGGAGCGGGATTGCCGGACGGGGGCGGCGAACGGGCTGGTGATCCATCTCATGCGTCCTCCATGGTGCGGGCTCGGAGCCGTTCGGTGCGGGCCGGCGGTTCCGCTCACTGAGTGTCACGATACCGATCGGATCGGGGGAGTCGAAGCGCATGGCCGGCAGAAACGACGCATGGAATACCGGCGTGCACGCGGAACTCGGGAGGCCGGGGTACGATCCGGACGGTCCACCTCGTCACGCATCCTCATCGGCTCCACCTACCGCGCGCCGGACGACGACGATGAACCTCTCGAGGGTGGCCTCGAACCGTTCTCCCGCGGGGATCCGTGAGAGGGAGCGGCCGGCGAGCCGGGAGTAGCGGTCACGAAGTGTTCGCCCCTCACCGAACCCGAGGAGCTCCGCGACCTTCTTGATCGGCTTTCCGGAAACGTCCAGGGCGCGTGCGGCGTGGATGAGGCGGTACCAGCGGATGATCTCACCGGGGGGTGGGAGGCCGGCGTCGGCGAGGAGGGTGCGCAGGGTTCGCTGCGAGTACCCCGCTCTGGCGGCGGCATCCCGCACCTCGACCGGTGCTCCGGCTTCCCGGGCGCAGGCGGAGAGAAACGGGTGCAGAGAGGAGGGGACGAGCGGAAGGATGCGCCTGTCGAGATCCGCCGCGGCGGAGTGTTCCCGCGCGCGATCCAGGGCGGACGTGATGGAGGCTTCGAGGTCGCGATCGGCCTCGCCGGCCTCGGCGATCACACCTGCGCGGCCGAGCGCATATCGGTCTCCGGCGGTGAGCGGGTCGCCGGCGAGGAGGAGGACGACGGAGAGTCCGGGAATGCGCCGATGCAGGCGGGCGATTACCGGACGGGTGGGGGCGCCGTTCCTGTCGCGGAGCTGACTGACGATGGCGGCGGAGCCCGTGGTCGCGAGGAGGACCGGGAGCTCGTCCACGGTTTCGCAGAAGCGCACCCGGACCTCTCCCAGGGCTCGCGCCACCCGCCGCCGGGTGATCTCCGTGGTCACCAGAGCCACGACGATGTCCATGTGCGTCCCTCCGCCCGCGTGGTGAACCCACCTGCGCCGGCGCAGTGTAGAGACGTTCCACGGGGAAGGCCGCAGATGGGGAGCGGGCTGGGCGTGGGGCGGAGCGGGCGGGTGCGCGGAGGGAGCCGACGGGAAGGATCGGACGGGAAGGAGGCCGGCTACGGGGAGGGATCCTCGGCGGACGAACGGGGGTCGGGTGCCACACCGCCGGATCGCCTCTCCCCGGGGGCATCCGGGGGCGTGACCCTGCCGAGGAGCCTGCGCACCGCCTGCGTGTAGCCCCGGCCGGTTCCCACCCTCTTCCCGCAGTCCAGCTCGAGCACGAACTCTCCCTTCCAGAGCGGCTCGGCCCGCACGATCCGGGCGGTGTTGACGACGATGGAGCGGTGCACGCGGAGGAAGGTCCGATCATCCAGGAGTTCCACCGCCCGTCCCAGGGTGGCGAGCCAGAGGAGGACCCGGCCCCCGGCGTGGACGCGAGTGTGCTTCCCCTCCGCCTCGAGCCAGCGGATCTCGTGGCGCGGGAGGAAGGCGACATCACCAGAACGCTGCTGGATCGGCACTGGCGAGCACCGACGTGCGATCTCTCTCTGGTCTCGCAGAATGGATGTGACGGCCGCGTGCACGTCGACCGGGGGGAGTGCCTTCAGGATGCGGTGCCGGGCGTTCTCGAGGGCATCGTGGAAACGCGCGTCCGTGAACGGCTTGGTGAGGTAGTCGAGTGCGTGGAGCCGGAAGGCGTGCTCCATGTAGATGTCGAAGGCGGTCACGAAGATGAAGGCGGGCTGGCGGCCGGTGCCGATCGCCTCCGCGACGGCGAGGCCACTCGGACCCGGCATGCGCACGTCGAGGAAGACGAGATCCGGGAGTTCGGAATCGATCATCTCCAGGGCGCGGTCTCCGCTCGCGCACTCGCCGACGATGCGAACATCCTGCAGCGGCAGGAGGAGTTCCCTCACCCGCTTGCGGCCGAGCGCGTCATCGTCCACGATCAGGACGCGGAGCGGCGGAGTCAGCACGGAGGAGCGGCCTCCGGATCAGGGTCGCGCACCAGCGACGGGCGGAGATCGTCCGTGGCACGGGGTGGCCGATCGATCGGGAGGGAGATGCGGGCCGTGCTTCCGCCTCCGGGCGTGGAGACGAGCTCGAAACGGGCGCGGGGCCCGTACAGATAGTCGAGGCGTGCCACCGTGTTGGGTATCCCCAGGCCGAAACCGGCCGGTGCGGTGTGCCGCGCCGATCCATCGTCGTGCACCTCGAGCTCGAGGGAAGCTGAGCGGATCCGGGCGGCCACCGTGATGGTACCGTGCCCCCCGCGGAGGCCGTGCACGATCGCGTTCTCCACCAGGGGCAGCAGGATCAGGTGGGGGACGTCGGCGTCGAGAGTGGCGGGATCCACCTCCCAGGCAATGCGGATCGCGTTCTCCGAGCGCATGCGGTGCAGAGCGGAAAACGAGCGCAGCGACTCGAGCTCGCGAGCGAGCGGCACCTCCTGCTCGTGCACGTCGGAGAGCGAGGCCCGAAGGAAATCGGCGAGGTGGGTCAGCATCAGGTCGGCGGCCTGCAGGTCCCGCCGCATCAGCGCCGAGACGCCGTTCAGCGTGTTGAAGAGGAAGTGCGGCCTGATCTCCATCTTCAGTGCCTGCAGCCGCGCCGTGGCCCAGCCGGCCTCGGCGCGCGCCATCAGGAGCTCGCGGGCACGGTACTCACGGCTGAAGATGACCGCGTGCACGATGGCGGTGACGAAGAGGTACACCATGAAGATCTCGCGATGGGTCGCGGCGACCATCACCGCTCCGCCGAGCGAATTCCAGCCGGGGACCAGCGAGAGGTTGAGCGCATAGGCCGCCAGCGGCCAGACCACCGCCACCAGTGCGGCGAGCAGGGCGTGGAACAGCATCACGCCGTACTGGTCCGCGCGACGGAGCGTCACCAGCTCGCTCGCTGCAACCGCGGCTATCGTCGTCGTCCACCAGAGCGCGGCATAGACCGTTCGCGCCGCCACCCGGGCACCGGTGCTCACTTGCGGGTCCGGCGTCCCCGTCAGCACGCCCAGCACGCCCAGCGCGGCGGTGACCGCGGCGGTGAGCGCCCAGAAGAGCGTGATCACCACCCAGGTGCTCCGCTCCCTCAGGAGGGCCGGCGTGAGTCGCTCGCCTCGTCGGGGCAGGCGGAATGGTGTGTCCACGGCGGAGACGCCTGCGGAGGTGGCGCGGTTCCACGCCCGGGTACGGCCCGTCGCTTCCGGGGCAGTGAACGCCGACAGTGGGCCCAGCGCAGTTCGTACATTGCTTCTCCCCCGGCCACGACACAAGTGTTGTCGCATAGAACGCGGGCGGGTCTCGTCGATTCATCGTTCCTCGGACGACCGTAGGCCGTCGCTCGGGAGCAGTTGGCATCTCGCGGCCAGGCCCGGGGCTATCGCCCTTGACGCACCATACTCAATCTTGTCATACTATGTCACGATTGAGCATCCTCCACGCGAGTGTACGATGAATCCGACCGATAGCAGAAATCGCCTGCAGGCGTTTGTTGACTCACCAGTTCCGCGCAGCACGCTGGGCCTACTCTATGGCCGCCGGCGAATCGGCAAGTCCACGCTGCTCGTTTCTCTGGTCGAGGCGAACCAGGGTTTCTATTGGGAAGCGACGCGGGGAGAGTCTGCCGTGCAGCTGGCGCGTCTGGGTGACGCTCTGGGGGCGCATCTCGGGGTCGGTCGGCTATCGCTGCAGAGCTGGGAAGAAGCATTGCAGCGCCTGCTCCAGCTCGGGGCATCCGTCCCCCGTCCCGTCGTTCTGGATGAGTTCGGCTACGTGTTGGAAGCGGATCCCACGGTGGACTCGGTGATTGCAACCATGATGGGGCCGCACAGCCGCCGGGCGAACCCAGGGCAGTCACGGTTGATCCTCTGCGGGTCGGCCATCGCGATGATGTCGGCACTTACGCAGGGGGAAGCTGCACTACGGGGGCGGACCGGGGTGGAGATCGTGATGCAGCCAAACGATTTCCGCGAGGCGGCTCGTGTATTGGGCCCCGAGGCGGCACGACAGCTCGCGACGCGGGTCTACGCAGTGATTGGCGGAATCATCGGCTATGCGACCGACATGGTCGATTACGACCTTCCAACCGACTTGATGGATTTCGATCGTTGGGTCGTCGAACGGGTACTTTCCAGCGCAGCGACGCTGCACCACGAAGCGACTACGCTACTGGCGGAGGATCCAACGCTGGCTGCGTCGCGAACGGCGATGCATCACAGCGTCCTGGGTGCGATCGCGAACGGGTTGGTGACGGCGGGGACGATCTCGAAGCGGTTGAAGCGGCCGATCTCCAACCTCGACCCGGTGTTGAAGCGCCTCATCTCCGCAGGGTTCGTGGAGAGACACGACGATCCCATCCGGGCGCAACGCCCGACCTACGCGCTCGCAGATTCGTTCCTCCAGTTCCACTATGCGATTCTTGAACCTCACGGCACGCTTCTCCGGGAGAGAACCCCGCGTGAGGTGTGGGAGAAGCGCCTGCTCCCGATATTCGACTCTCAGGTACGAGGGCCGGCATTCGAGGAGCAGGCAAGGGTGTGGGTGCGGCGGTTCGCGGAGCCAGCGACGCTGGGAGGGTCACCCGACCATGTAGGTCCGTCTACGGCGCTCGTCGATGGGAAAGAATGCCAGCTGGACGTCCTTGTGGCCTCAGGCGGCGAAGTCGTGGACCCATCCCAACGAGAGGTGTATGCCATCGGCGAGGCGAAGGCGGGAGAAACCGTCGGTATGGGGCACCTCCGGCGCCTGGAGAAGGCGCGTGCCTCTCTCGGAACGCGTGCGGCACACGCGAAGCTGCTCTTGTTTGCACCCACCTTCCAGCCGGATCTGATCACAGCAGCGGACGCGCGCGGCGATGTCGAGTTGATCGATCTCGATCGACTGTACGAAGGTTCTTGAGGCTTTCCGCCCCTGGAGACACCCGGCGTCAGAGAGCCGCAGACGATCACGATCTTCATCCCGGCACGCGAAGCCGGCGCTCCCCCGGACTATTCCAGTTCTTCGAGGAGCGCCGAAAGCTCCGGCTCCAGGGTGGCGGGCTCCGGCAAATTCTGCGGCAGCGCCGCGAGCGCGGGTGGCAGCGGGACAGACCGGCCGACCAGTGGCTCGACGGTCTCCCTGAACTTGGCCGGATGCGCGGTGGAGACCACGATCCAGTGCGGGCTTTCCAGCCGGGTCCGGGTGGCCACTGCCGCCGCGGTGTGCGGATCCCAGATCCGGGCCCATCGCGCCGGCCCCTGCCGGATGGTTTCGCGGATCTCATCGTCTCCGATCGACCAGCCGCGCAGCGCCCGGCGCGCGGGTGCCTCGCCTCCGAACAGGTGCAGCAGGCGCTCCATGTTGCTCGGATCTCCGACGTCCATCGCCGAGGCGAGCGTCGCGACGGCGGGCGCGGGGCGCCAGTCACCTCCGGCGAGGAAGTCTTGCACGGGGCGATTGGCATTGGTGGCGAGCACCACCTCCCGGATGGGAAAGCCCATCTTCCGGGCCCAGAGCGCGGCGACTGCGTTGCCGAGGTTGCCGGAGGGTACGACGATCCCGGCTGCCTCACCCGTGCGGCGGAGGTACCGCAGGCTGGCGGCCGCATGGTAGCTCACCTGCGGAAGGAGACGCGCCAGGCTGATGCTGTTTGCGGAGCAGAGCAGGCGGTCCGGTACCCGGTCGGGGCGTGCGAGCGCCCCCTTCACCATCCGCTGGCAATCGTCGAAGGTCCCCCGTACGGCCAGCGCGCGGACGTTGTCGCCCCACCCGGTGAGCTGCCGCTCCTGGAGCGGAGAGACCATGCCGTGCGGATAGAGGATCACCACCCGGACCGCTCCCCGGCCATGGAAGGCCGCTGCCACCGCCCCGCCCGTGTCTCCCGAGGTGGCGACGAGCACCGTCCGCGGAGGGCCCTCACCCGGACTCAATCGGCCAAGGTATGCGGCGAGGAACCGGGCGCCGACGTCCTTGAATGCGGCCGTGGGTCCGTGGAACAGCTCGAGCACCGCCGTGCCGGCGTCCAGCTGCTGCAGCGGGCTCGGGAAGTCGAACACTTCCTGGCAGATGGCGCCCAGCGACGACGCCAGCGGGTCACCCGCGAAGAAGGGCCGGAGCAGGATCTCCGCGACCTCCGCGATGTCGTCCCGGCCGTCGAAGTCGGAGAGACGGGGGGATGGGAACCGGTCGGGGACGTACAGCCCGCCATCCGGGGCGAGCGACCGCTCCACCGCATCCCGCAGAGAAACCGGCGTTCCGCCGCCACGGGTGCTGACGAATCGGATCGTTTTCATCATCGGCCTACGCTCCCGCCAGGGGAAACGGCAGGGGCAGCGGGGCCGCGGAGCGGGAGCGGTGCTCGACCTCGAGCGGCCTGCCGGCCCGCGCCAGCGCCACCTGCACCAGGTCCGCGTACAGCGCCGAGGCCGTCGCGTCCCCGCCCGCCCCGGGGCCCGTGAAGGAGAGGGTGCCCGCGAAGTCGGTTTCCAGGATCACCGCGTTGGTCACACCGCGGACGGCGTACAGCGGATCCCCGGCGGAGATTCGCACCGGCGCCACCCGAAGGGTGATGCGGCCGTCACTCCGCCCGGCTTCCGCCACCAGCCGCACCACCTCACCGGCCGCCGCGGCATCCGCCATCATCGAGGGCGGCATGCGGTCGATCCCGCGACAGTGCACCTCCGACAGGTCGAACCACTCTCCGAACCCGTGACGGGCGAGCAGCAGGAGCTTGCAGGCGGCGTCACGGCCGGAGAGATCCTGTGAGGGCTCGGCCTCGGCGAACCCGAGTGCCTGTGCCTCGCGCAGCGCGGCCTCCAGTGGGAGACCGTCGGATTCCATGCGCGAGAGGATGAAGTTGCACGTTCCGTTCAGGATTCCGCGGATCCGTGAGATGCGGTTGCCGACCAGCGCCCCCCGCATGGCGTGCAGGATGGGGATGGCCCCGCCGACCGCCGCTTCGTAGCGCAGCAGCGAAGCATGTCGCCGGGCCTCCTCCTCCAGCTCGCCCCCGCGCGCCGCCATCACCGCCTTGTTGGCCGTGACGACGTCCCTGCCGCTGCGGAGCCCCTCTGACAGGATCGTCCCTGCCGCCTCCACGCCGCTGATCGCCTCCACCACCACACCCACTCCCGGATCCCGAAGCGGGAGGCGCGGGTCGGTGCCGAGGACGCCTGCGGGGAGAGCTTCGACGCGCGGTCGGGACCGGTCCCGGACCACCACGCGCCGCAGCTCCAGGGTCAGCCCGAAGCGCTCGCGGGTCTCCCGCGCGCGTGCCCGGAGCACACGCGCCAGTGCCGAGCCGACGGTGCCGAAGCCGTACAGCGCCACGCCGATGGTTTTCATCGTCCACCCCCCACCGCCTGCAGCACAGGGGCCGGCCGTGCCTCCGGAGCCGGCGTGTTCCCGGCTACGAAGCCGGCCGCCATCACGGGCATCATCGCCTCGTGGAGCAGGCACAGCGCTGCCCCGGCCCGGTCGGCGTCCAGCGTGACGGAGATGCCGAGATCCGTCAGCCCGACGGATTCCACCGCGATCCCCGCCCGGGCCAGTGCGCGGAGCGCCAGGTCGGGGAGCGCCGAACCCGCCAGACGCGTTCCGACGATGGTGACACTGCTCAGCGGTGGCCGCTGTCGGATGGTCGCGGCGCCGCCGAGAGCCAGCGATGCGCGGTTGCCGGCGAGATCGGCGTCGGCTCCGGAAACGCAGAGGTGGAAGCATTCCGCGACTCCATCGTCCACCCGTCCCAGCGACCGCACCTGCAGGCCGGCCGCGGTCAGAGCGCTCAGCACTCCGGCGGCCCCGATGCGCGTGCCGGATCCGACGATGACTTCCAGCTGGACGACGTCCCTGTCGATCGTGACTCCCAGAACGAGCGGATCTTCCATCTCGGTGTCTCCGTGGATGTTGGTTCCCGGCCGGGACTCGCCGTCCCGGCTGCTGAGGATGCGAAGCGGCATGCGGTGCGTGCCAGCCAGCGATGCGGCACGCGGGTGGAGTACGACGGCGCCCCCGAGGGCGAGCAGAACCGCCTGGTGATGGGTGAGGGTTCGATGAACCAGCGCAGCGGGGACCAGCCGCGGGTCCGCGGTGAATACGCCCGGGACGTCGGTGAAGATGTCGCAGCGCTCCGCGGCCAGCGCGATCGCCAGTGCCACGGCCGTGGTGTCGCTCCCACCCCGGCCGAGGGTGCAGATGCTGCGGTCGGGCCCCGTGCCCTGAAACCCCGCGACGACCGGCACCTGGCCGCCCGCCATCGCACGCACCAGCCGCCCGGTCCCGATGCGGCGGATCCGCGCGCTTCCGTGCCGGCCATCGGTGCGGATCCCCGCCTGGTCTCCCGTCAGCGAGATCGCGGGGACGCCTCGCTCCATCAGTGCCAGCGCCAGCAGCGATGCGGCGGCCTGCTCACCGGTCGCGAGCAGCTGGTCCCGCTCGCGTGCACCGGCGACGGTGGGAGCGATCCGCCGGGCGCGATCGATCAGCTCGTCCGTTCCGTCCCCCATGGCGGAAACCACCACCGCCAGCCGGGCGCCGTCCGCCCGGTCCGCCGCGATCCGTGACGCCACCGCCCGAAGCCGCTCGGGCGTCGCCAGCGAGCTGCCGCCGAACTTCTGAACGATCAGCGACATGCGGCGACCTCCTCGCGGACCAGCCCTTCCCGGTCGGGCTCCACGGCGAACGCCACTCCCGGAACCCCGTCCGCCGCCAGCACCTCACCCATCGCGGCCGCCACCGCGGAGTCCGAGCCCGGCGGGCAGACGGCGATGAGCCCCGACCCGCTTCCGGAGATGGTCACCGCCCAGGCGCCCGCCGCCACTCCGGCCTCCCTCGCCGCCTCGCCCCGCGGAATCAGCGGGAGGCGGTAGGGTACGTGGAGCTCGTCCTCGAAGCCGATCCGCAGGAGCGCCGGGTCGCCGCGGCGCAGCCCCTCCAGCAGCGCCGCCATCCGCCCCAGCGCCTTGGCGGCTCCGGCGTGTGGCAGCTTCGCCGGGAGTGCCCTGCGGGCCAGCTCCGTCGGGAGCTCGAGCGGCGGCGCAGCGAACGCGAAGGCGATCCTGTCGGAGAGTGGGAGCGGGAGGAGCGACGGCACCCCGTCCCCGCCCCGCGCGACCGCCACCAGACCGCCGCTCACCGCGGCGGCGAGGTTGTCCGGGTGCCCCTCCCACCGCGACGCCTGTTCCAGCAGCAGGGCGGCGCTGGCAGCGGGTTCGACGGCGTGCCGGGTGGCGCGGTTCGCCAGGACGATCCCGGCCACGACTGCCGCCGCCGAGGAGCCGAGCCCGCGCGCCACCGGGATGTCGGAGCGCACGCGGAGCACTCCGCCGGGCGCCGGGAAGCCCATCTCCAGGAGCCGTGTGCGGAACACGCGGAACAGCAGGTCGTCCGCCTCTGCCACGCCCAGGCCCGCGAGCGTCCCGGACCGTTCCAGCCCCAGCGAACCGGCCCCGGGCTCGAACTCCGCACACAGGTGCCGGTTCAGCGCCAGACCCACACAGTCGAAGCCCGCTCCCAGGTTGGAGGTGCTGCCGGGTACCCGAACTCGTGCAGGTGCCAGCGTTTCGTTCGCCATCATGGAAGTCTTTCGGTGCAGGTGAAAAGAGAAAGCGGCCTCCCGGGGATGTCCGGGAGGCCGCTGGAGTGCTGGTGATCCGCCACCTTCGTGCACTCAGACGCTGCCTCCCGGGGAGTTCCCGGTGGTAATCCTGGTCGTGGTGCGAATGGTGATCGACTGCATCGGTTTCATCATCGTCGTCGTCATCGTTTCCTTCGGAGGAACTTCACCCAGGTCGGCGGTACGAACCGGGCCCGCGGGCACAAAAAAAGGCCTCCCGATCGTCGAGAGGCCGCTGCGCTGCTGGTGCGTTTGTGTGCTACATGCGCCAGTACGCCGCCTCTCGGTGAGAGCCGGTAGTGGTAATGGCGAGGGTGGTCTGGACGTTCAGCATTTTCTCGTCTCGTGGCGTTACGGGTCGTCCGTCACGCGACCAGGATACGCGGCGGCCGCCGGAAGCGCAAGGATCTACCACGCTGCCCCGCTCGAGGCGACGACGGCATGGACCGACTCTCGGCCGGCGTCAGTGTCCCCGGCTCGCCTCGCCGTCGGCCGTGAAGCCGACGTGCACCATCCAGTTGAACTCCGTCTCACGGAAATCGCCCTTCGGCGGCGAGCGACTTCCGGTTGCTCGGGCGTGGTGGGTCCCTGCCTGGTCGTGGACGAATCCGGTGCCACGGGTGGCGCGCATCTCAGTCCGAATACAACCATTCGCCCGGTTCCGTTGGTGCCGCGCCAGCCGGCGGGAGCCGGCGCGCCGGTCCGGATGCGTGCTTGCTCGACACCCGCCCTGTTCGCCGCCACGCGCGTCGTTTCCGCCGGGGCGCCTCTCGCCCACCCGGACGGCCCCCGTCCGCCGGGACCAACCGTAAGACATTGCGCACAAAATAGTTGGGGCTCGCTTATTGCCCCATCTTCTAAACATCGGCTTCCCCTGTGATACAAAACGACATTCTGTAGTCGCTTCGCGAGGTGGCTCCGCTCCTGGGCGATCGGCGGGTGGCCGCAGCCGCGATCGAATCGGCCGAGCGCGCGGTGGATCGAGAGCAGATCCTGCTGGCGAACGAGATGAAGAAGGGTCTGGGGCTGCTGGCCACGGTTGCCTCCACCGCACCCTTCGTGGGCCTGCTCGGGACCACCATCGGGATCGTGAACTACTTCACCGGCCGACTCGAAACGGTCTTCTCGGAGGTCGCGTACGCGGGCCGCGAGATGATCGACTGGATGCTCAAGCGCGAGGCGCTGCGTGACATCTCCAGTGACTTCGTCCCGGTCGGGGCCGACTGAGATGAGTACCCACACCCGCAGGAGCACAGGTGCCGTCGACTTCGGGAGCTCGCCCCTACCGAAGGTGGTCGGGATGCAGGGGCGGGGCGTCACGTCCTCCATCAACGTCACCCCCATGGTGGACGTGATGCTCGTGCTCCTGATCATCTTCATGGTGATCACGCCGATCCTCACCGCCTACGAGGCGGAGCTCCCGATGGCGCAGCACGTGGTTCCGGAGCCGGATGACGACGTGATCACCCTCGGGATCGATGCCCGCGGCGTATACTACATCGCCGGCGAGCCCATCCCCGCGGACCGACTCCCGGGCGAGCTGAGACGCATCTACGGCGAGCGTCCCGGCGACCACATGCTCTTCCTCCGGGCCGACCGCAACGTCGGATACGACGTCGTCCTCTCCGGGATCGACGCCGCACGCGCCGCCGGGGTCCGGACCACAGGCGCCATCTCGGAACCGAAGAGCCAGGATGATGGGCTCGCGGCACGGGAGGGCGCCGCACCGGGAGCGGGCGTTCTGACCAACCTCCACGAGAGGAGCTAGCGCATGGCCATGGATACCGGCTCCGGCCGCGGACCCGCGGCGGACATCAACATGACGCCGATGATCGACGTGCTCCTCGTGCTGCTGATCATCTTCATGGTCATCCAGCCGACGCTGCAGAAGGGGATCGAGGTCCAGGTTCCGCCGGTCGAGCAGAGCGCTTCGCAGGAGGCGCCGCTCGATCAGATCGTTCTCGAAATCCAGCCCGGGCCACGATACACCATCAACAAGATCCCCGTCTCGGCCGACAACCTGGAGGCGAGGATCCGCGGGATCTTCCAGGATCGTACCCGGAAGGTGCTGTTCGTCAAAGGCGCGGAAAGCCTGACGTACGGGGACGTCATCGAGGCGGTGGACGCGGCACGCGGCGGCGGTATCGAGGTGATCGGGCTGGTGCCGCGCGAACGCTGACGGGTACCTGGGAGGAAGAGTGCGCGGAGTGGGAGATCCACCCGGACGTGGGGGCGAGCGGGCACGGAGCCGGCGCGCCCCGGCCCGGCTACCGCAGCAACGGGTACGGATTCCGAGGCACTCCGCCCCAGTACTGAGAGGGATTCTCGGTGGTCGAGATCTCGAAGTGGAGGTGGTAGTTTCCCGGTCCCGCAGAACCGGTGTTCCCCACGTAGCCGAGCACCTCGCCCCGGCGAAGCGCACGTCCCTCGACCATCCCCCTCGAGTAGCGGTCCAGGTGCGCGTAGTAGTAGATGGTGCGACGGTCGGGAGCGAGCTGGTAGAGCGTGATGCCGCCGAGCTCGCTCTCGAAGAGCTTCATCACCACTCCGTCTGCCGTGGCCAGCACGGGGGTCCCGCGGGGAGCCATGATGTCGATGGCGTCGTGGCGCCGCCCTTCTCCGCGAGCGGCCTCGTACGTATCGATCAGGCTCGCGGCCGCGACGCCCTGAACCGGGATCAGGAGCCGCGGAGCGACGCCGGATGCGGTGGCGGGTGCCGCGATGGCGTTCGCCGGGAACGGATCGTTCGCCCGCGCTGGCGGCCGCTCGCCGGAGGCGCCGGCAGGCGGAGACGCCGCGAGCTCCGGCACCGGCGACGGCGCTGGCGCCCGGGGAGCGAAAACCTCGTACGCGACCCCGGCCATGAGCATCGTCAACGCCCCGGCGCTGAAGGTCAGAAGGAATCTGGATTTTCGGAGCATGTCGCCACCGCCTGGAAGGGGTACCGGCAGAAGCACCGGAGAGCACGGGGCGAGTGTGCGAGGGCCATCCTGAATCTAACGGATCGCAGCACCGCCGCCAACCTCAAGCAGCGGAACGACTTTCGCATAATGGGCGCCGAGGGCGCGGAAACGGCCGTGCACCAGCATCCCACCCGGGGACGGAGAGACCGATGGAACCGCACGACAACATGCAGCTCGGCCTGCAGAAGGCCCTCAGCGCCCACGAGCAGGCCGCTTCTTCCCTGAACGATCTGGTGGGGGTGATGTCCGGGGATCGGTACGAGGCGATGATCGCGCGCATCGACCTCAACATGAAGGAGCTGCGGGAAGATGTCGCGGCCTCGGAGCCGGGAGACCACGTCTGATCCTGGGCCCGGGGGGGGCCGTGAACAGCACCGCGAGCAGGCGGTACGTGTCGTGCCACGCCTCCCTTGCGATGGGTCGAAATCGGGGAACGCAGCGTCGACTGGAACCGCGTGTATACGGGTGAGAAGGATTCCATGCTCGGTCTCCACCGCATAGGCACGATATCCCGGAGCAAGACTGAGGCGATCCGTCACCGCTTTCGGGAGCGTGGTCCCGAGCGAGCCGGCATACTGGCGAAAGGTGATCAGTGGCTGCTCTCGACATGGCAGGAGCGGCTTCCGACGAGCTGCCTGGAGCAGGTACGCCACTGCACGATCGTGAGAGGTGCCGAGGCCTCCTCCGGGTGGCGGAACCAGACGGACGGCTTACCGGGCCTCCGCCTCCCTTGCGGAGGCGGAGCGTGCCGAATCATCTCGTACGCACCATCACGAAGGAGGTGGAAGCGGGCGGGGGCGAACCGCCGGAAGCGATCGAGACGGTGGACCGGCCGCCGGCCGGCACTCCGAAGCGGAGGAAGCTCGCGCCACCATCGTACGAGTGAGAGACTGTCAACGGAACTCCGTTGTTCAGCGGCCGTACGCCGACCGGAAATCCTCCCAGAGCAGGATACAGGGAACGAAGGTTCCAGCTCGGCTGTCGATACCGGGGTGCTAATCCCGGAACCGCATCATCGGCGTAGATCGCCACCACGAAGTCGCGCAGCCAGTCGTCAGGACTCGCCCCGATGGCCGCCTGAAGGTTGGCCTTCCCAGTTCCGTTTCCATCGCTCAGCGCCGTCCAGAAGTTGCTCTGGTCACCACCCACTCGGTCGGCCGCATAGCGAAGAAACGCCCATGCCGCTCCCCCCGCTGCGAGCGTTCCGTTGGTCCGGTACATCCCGCTCGTGTCCGGTCGCTGGAGCCACGTCCGCAGATGCGCGAAATTGGGGTTGGCGTAGGTGTTGAACGCTGCAACCCGGCGAGAGGCATGGATTCCCGTTGTGAGATCCGACAGGTTGATGTTCGATCCGGGCGCAAGGCCCGCGGAGGTGCGGTAGAAGATCAGCTCCTCGGCGATCCTGCTGAGCCCCTCGTCGAGCCAGCTTTCCTCCAGCGGCCGGCCGAGAACGACGGTTCTGCGAGAGGCGCTGATCAGGGTCTGCAGGTGACGACCGACTGCTCGAATCGTATTCCCTCGCACAAGCGAAGTCGTCCGGACGTTGGAGTTGACGGCGCCGTCGGATCCGGAACCAGCAGGTAGATCATCTCCCCGACGTTGCTCTGCGGACAGACCACACTGTCATACAGGTCTCGCGCGGCGGTGTACCCGAAGTCGATCGTGGTGGAGCTGCCGGGCGGAATCAGTTCGTTCACCGCACGGGTGTAGAACACGACGATACGCCCGTTGCCGTCGATGTCGCTCGGATTCCCGAAGTTGCCGGCGACCGCCGGATAGGCGATGGTATCGATCTCCATACGGATGCTGTCGTACTGCGCCGTCGTGAAACCACCGGCAGGGTTCATGGTGTCGGCGATGACGATGACATGAGTCCCGATCGACCGCACGCGTCCCGTCCGCAGGTCGGGAGTGCCGGTACAGCCCTGTGCGACGTTGAGGTCCATCAGATCACCCAGCGCCGGAACTCCCGGGGTGATGGACTGGAGATCTCCGCCCGCAGCGATCATTGGCTGTCCGGGTGCTCGCGACACCCTCTGGGGGGAGGGGAACAGATTGCGACGCTCCCACTCACGAAGCTGGTTCTGGAAGACGTCGCTTCGCCGTGTTGACGGCTCCGAGTCCGCAAAGAGCAGCGCATCGGTCGGCATGAGGCTCGGCGAGGGCGGTCCGACCACGCCGATGATATCGGTGCCGGTGACGCTGAGCGAAACGTTGGAAGACGGCGAGACGTTCACCGGCATCAGCGCGTACTCGGTCACCGCTGCACCACCCTCCACACAGAAGCCTGCCGCCTGCGCTGCGGTCAGATGAACCGCCGCCCCGACGTCGAGTGGCGCGCCGGCCGGCTGGAGGAACGGAGCTGGGCGCGTCCGGGCTCCCGCCCGTGCGCACCGAGCAGATCGCCCTCGTGGAGATCGGCCCGGAGTAGCTCCCTCCCGAAAGCACCGTCACCCCGGTCGCCGAGAGCGAAGCCGCACGCGCCGCGAAGGCCGCCTGGCCGGCAACCGTCTGCTCCTCCACGCTCTGCGTAATGCGGGTGTCGGTGTCGTCGACCGCCAGCGCGAACACGGAGATGGTGAACGGATCGTCGGCCGGATTCGGCTGCAGCTCCAGCTTGTACGCGAAGGTCACGCGACCGTCGAATTGTGCGGGCGCCGGGCTCGCCGGCAGCTCTCGCGTCACCGTGCTGCTGGCATGACGCACCACGAAGCCGTACGGGAAGCGCTCGGTCACGGCGGCCGGCGCAGCATAGCTCTCGGCCTCGGCCTCCGTGAACACCTGCAACACGTCGGGATACTGCGATACGATCCCGCCGTCACCATTCAGCGCAACAGATCCGGTCGGCCGAAGCTGCGTCGCGAGGTCCGGAGACGCCGAGGTTCCATCCTGCTTCTGAAATCGGCTGACAGGGGTTCCTGCGATGCTGGTGGCGGTTCCCACCGGAATGAACGTCAGGTTTCGCCGTGGCGATCCGTAGGCGTTTCCGCTAAGATCCGCGTTCCGAACCTCGAATACCGCCTGCAGATACCGCTCGCCGTCCACCCCGCGGGTACCCACATCGACCGTGGTCGCACTCACTCTTCGAAGCTGAATACTTCCCTCGGGCGAGCCTCCGGGCATCGGAATGAGCGCCAGATCGGGACCGCCCGGCATCCCACCGCCAACGTGAGCGACGGATGCGGTCATTTCTGCTGTTCCCACGCCGCTCAGCGTGATCTCCACCAGTCCCAGCACTCCGGGGACTTCACCGCCCGGCAGATCCGGGGCGATGGGAAGCATCGGTTGGTCGGTACACGCGGACAGCACGGCTCCCAAGAGAGCCACCTGACATACGGATCTGAGTCTGCTCGTCATTCTCGCTCGGATGAGAACAGGTGAATCGGACGCGGTGGTCAGCCGAGCCTGGAAGGCGAGGAGGCTGCGTTGAACGGAAAGGTGATCGGTATGGACTGCTGAAGCGTCAGGGCGCTCCACCTACCCAGGTGCTCCAGCGCAGGAGCGACGTAGGTGCGGCGCCGGTCCGCACGGGGAGCGGCCTCTGGCTTCGCCGAGTCAGTTCGCTCATTCATGAGAGTCGCGCCGGGAGTTGTGCGAAGGGGCAGCCGCAGAGGAGCCCGCGTGCTCACCACTTCGCTGCTGACTTGAGGCGCAAAAAGTACGCGGGGGTGCGCAGGGTCGCAAGCGCGGAGGAACACGAGGAAGCGAATGGCGAGTATGGGCGGGATGATCAGGCCGGCACCTGAACCTCTTTGAGCACCAGGCCGAAGCTCCATCGCGGCAAGCTCGATCCACAGTCGACCGCATGAAACAGAGAGGCCCCAGAAAGCGGGAGGCCAGACGACCTCGCGTTCAGCGGCGAGCCACACCCATGCTTCGCTTCGAAGGCCGGCGATCCGCTCCGGTGCAACACCCTCCCGCCGCAGGTAGTCGGCCACGGCGCGTTGAACGATTTCGAGTGCTACGGCCAGCTCGAGCTCGTCGACGAATTCGCTAAATCTACGGTGACGATGCTCAGACCGGGTCGGTCGATGGAACACTCGTGGACGATCTCTCCGGCAGGTGAAATCACCAGACTCCCGCCCATACCGCTCACCTCCGGATCGTTCAGCGACTGCGCCCAGTTGCACTGAACCAGGTATACTCCGAGTCTGCGCGCACAGGCAGAAGCGATCCCCCGCGTGACCACGTTCTCCGGATGGGTCGCACGGGGACTGTTCCACGCAATTACTCCCGGCCAGAATACCACACGAACATTCGTCAGAAAAGGTCGAAAGTACTCCGCGTCACGTATCTCCCGGCACAGGAGAACCGCGCAGGAGGCGGAGCCCAGGATGAAGGTGGGTCGGGCGGTCCCTGCATGGAAGAAGGCGCTCTCGCTCTGAGTCAACCCGATTTTCGGACAGATGGCAGAGACTTCACCACTGGAGTCGATCACCAGGGCCGCATTCCAGATCGACACCTCCTGTGCCGTCGGAAAGAACGGGGTGCCGACGATCGCCGGCAATCCCAGTACCGCACACTCGGCCCGGATCCGACCGATCGCCTGCTGAATGCCATCACGGGAGGTCTGCTCGGGAACCCTACGGTGGAATCCCGTGGTTGCGCATTCGGGAAACACTGCAACGTCCGCCCCACACGTTTTCGCCTGCGCAAGATGCTCCAGAATCGACCGGGTGTTCTCTTCCACGGTCCAGGCCATCGGCATCTGCGCGATCGCGATCTTCACCCTGTCTCCTCCACCTGTTTGGTTGCGCTACCGGGACCTCCCCCGCACCATCGTCAGCTGCCGGGATCCGACTGCGGCCCGGCGCTCAGAAGACCCTAATGGTGGGCAAAAACCAACTCACGGTTCTCCAGTTGCCAACCTGTCACATGTCTGACCATCGTGAGATCGAAGACCTGTGCATGGCCTATTCTTTCGCTCATTGCTATCTCGATCAGTCGGATGACGAGTCGGTTCGCATCATTGTCGGGTGACTCCGGTCGCGGCAGGCTCAGGATCACGGTCGTTCTGGGCGATTGAAGATCGCATCTCTCTCGTTTCTCGGACAGCGCTGATGCTGATTCCAGGCCGGAGAGCATACAGTCGATGTCCCGGATCGCGTCGCCAGCCGGGAAGTGTAGACGCCCGAGAAGTGCTTGCTGGTTCTTCGCACGCATAGAATCAGCGGGAGCGAGGTTCGAGAGCATCGGCGAAATAATCCGTCGGTCGTCTTTCAACGGACGGGGGTCCAGTCGAATCTGAACACCGCGTCCATATGGCTCGCCAGCCAACACACCAGTGAAGAAAGCAGAACTGGGTTGCACTTCGGGGTGGACGCCGGAAACGAGACTGATAGGTCGTTTCAGGTGCGGCGCCCGCCACCGTGCCCGTGCATCGCCATGCCAGGGCGACGGGCGCACGGGCTACCGACGCCAACCAACTGATCTTGCCCAGTCGTCCATCTCGCGCTGGCGCTGCGCGTGGTCCGAGGGCGGGCGCTGCCCTTCGTCCTCGGCCTGCGCGCGAAGGCGGCGCGTGTTCTCGGCCAGCGGCTCCAGGCCCACGCGGCGACGACGCTCCTCCACGCGGGCCGGGTCTTCGATCGGCCTGGGACTCATCCGCCCTCGATCGTCCCAGTCGTGGCTTGTGCCGTAGAGCTGCGGGCGGCCTTCCAGGACGCGGACCCGGTCCTCCAGCAATGCCAGATGCCCGCGCGCCGCTTCCCCCGCCTGCACCGCTCGCTCCACCAGCGGCAACGCGCTCCGCATCAGGTCCGGATCCAGGATGGCGTGCTGGAGCAGCAGCCACGCGGCCTCCGCGCCATCGGCGCCCACCGTGCTTCGGCCGGGCCAGCCGTGCTCCCGGAGAATCGCGTGCAGCCGGCGGTTGTGCTGCCGGTGGAGCGCCGCCATGCGGTCGGCGTAGCCCTGGAACAGCGAGCCATCACGGGCCAGTTCGGCGCGCAGGTCGAGGTCGTCCTGCTGCATTCGGAGCAACTCGGCACGTAGCGTCTGGTTCAGCACGGCGTTTTTGCTCCCCGCTGAATGCGCTGAGGAGGCTGCCGCCCTGGCACCCGGTGGCCACCGGACGGTGGGCTGATCATGTGATCTCCTGCGAACGTACAGCCGCGGCAGCGAGGACTCGGCATCGATCCGGGATCAGGTCGAGGACACACGCGAGGAGGTGATCGTCCCGCGCCGTGACCACGAGGCTCAGGCGCTCATCCCCGCCGATGAGCTCCGGAGGCCTCAAGGAGACTGCTCCCCTGCTCCGCTCGCCGTAGCGAAGGAGAAGCTCGAACCCAGAATCGGCGCTCTGCTCAACGCCCGCTCGCGCACGAAGGAGATGATCTCCTCCGTAGTGACACCCAGGTCGATGCCTTCCACATCGAAAGGTGATCCGCTTGGCACCTCCGGCTTCAGCACGAACCTCTGCCCGTCGCGGCGGCGGATGCGCACAGCGCCTTCCTTCTTCGCCTGCTCGAGCAATGACGCCAGACTCTGCCGAGCTTCCGAGTACGTGTATACCTTCATTCGCTCATCTCCAGTACCGGTACTCCCGCCATCCTGGCCGCATGGATGAAGCCTCCATCCAGAGCGAGGATACGACACTTCTGCTTCTGCGCCGCTGCGATGATGTAGGCATCATACGCGTAGATGTCGAGTTGCGCCGCGACTGCCAGTGCGTCCTCCAGATCCACGTCGAGCCACCGGACAGGGATGGTGTGGAACACCTGCACGGCAGCGTTCGCCTGTTCCAGCGTGATCCGCTTCCGCTTCAGCATGGCTGAGAACGCGTTGCCGATCTCCCAGTGGCGTGAGCGGCGGGAGCATTCCGGACCTCGACGTCATCAGGGTATGCAATCGCAGGGCGATGATCGGCGCTCTGGGTGATGCCGATCCGGTTCGTCTCAACCGGGCCATGCTGGTCTTCCTCGGACTCGCGCGCCCGACCCGTCCATGGGGTCTGAACCAAGAGAACGAGACCCGGGAAACCGCGTCCAGCCTCCCGGATCAGGGTTCCGGTACCCTCCGCATGACCGCAGGGTTCTGCTCCGCGCCGCCCGCCGATCCCGTCAGCGCCCGAGTGATCCGCTCCCGGGCACTGGGGCTCACTCGCCGGATCCCGAAGAGCCGCGCGATCTCGACCTCCCGGTCTTCAGAGTGACAGTCCACGGCAGCCGCACGGAGCTCCTCCCGCGCGATGTGCTCGATGGATCTGATGTCCTCCTGCCGCTCGGGAAGCCGGTAGAAGCACCAGTTCCGTGCCGTCGCCTCGTCCGCCCAGACGAATGCCGCGCCGTCCTCTCGATCCGACATGTGGAGATTGCGTCCGGCGACCTCGAGCACCGCCTCGCGGATAACCCGCCCGGCGCGCTGGAAGCCGTGCGCCCGGGCGATCCGTTCCACGAGCAGCCCCACCGAGATCGGCCCCTCCTGCTCGACCACGTGGCAGATCAGTTGGAGCAGGGTAGCTCGATAGGAGGGCTCGTAGAAGGAAGCCGGGTCGATCAATTCAGAGAGCGATGCGAAGTCGGTCGTACGATAGACGGATCGGCGCCCCGGCGGTGGATCGCCGCCACCGGCCATCGCTTGAAACCTCCCGTTGAACGGGGCCGTTCGCGCTGCGGACCCCATCTCGAGAGCTTCACCGCCGAGGCGCGTAGGGCCGACCGCCCGTTCGTCGGTGAGCCCTTCCGGGGATCGCGCATCTCGCCCGGCGAGTTCCCGGTCGCTCCGGCTCTTGTCCGCCGCCCGGGCGGCCGTGCGGTTCTCTTCCAGCACTCGCTCGATCGCCCGGTGGAGCCGCTCGGCCGCCCCCTCTCGATCGACCCACCAGTCGGTGGACCAGACCCGCAGCAGGCGCCACCCAAGATTCTCAAGGATCGCCGCACGAACCTTGTCGCGATCGCGCGCTGTGGCCGCGCTGTGGTAGGTGGCCCCGTCGCACTCCACGCCCAGCAGGTAATCTCCCGGTCGGTCGGGGTGAACCACGCCGAGATCGATCCGGAAGCGGCTTACGCCGATCTGCGGCACGACGGTCCACCCCTTCCGGGTGAGCGCAGCCGCCACCGCCTGCTCGAACGGAGATTCGTGCGCTCCCACGGACCCCTGGATCGCCTCCGCCAGCGCTCGCGGCCCCCGGTCCGCGAACTCGATGAAGTGCTTGAGGTCCCGCACCGCCCGCGCGCTGGTGCGGTTCAGGTCGATCATGCCCGCGTCGAAGGAAGTGAACAGGATCATCTCCTGCCTCGCCCGGGTGGCCGCGACGTTCAGCCGCCGCCACCCTCCGTCACGGTTCAGCGGTCCGAAACTCATCGACATCGTCCGCGCACCCGGTTCGGTCGGACCGTATCCGATCCCGAGGAGGATGACGTCGCGCTCGTCCCCTTGAACCGTCTCCAGATTTTTCACGACGACGGGCTCGGTGAGTTCCTCGCCAAAGAAGGGTTCGATGCGTGGATCTCGCCGGCGCGCCTCGTCGAGAAGGTCCTCCACGAGCCGCTGCTGGTCGGCATTCAGGGTGACGATCGCCAGAGTCCTTCCCGCGGCCACGAAAGCCGGATCGGTGAGGCGACTGACGACCTCGTGCACCATCGCTCGTGCCTCAATCATGTTGGTGCGCCCCCTGCCTTTCGCGTACACCCCCTCCAGGCGTCGCCAGCTGACCGCGCTCTCCCGCCGCTCCGGCGCCGGGAAGGTGATCAGGGCGTTCTCGTAGTACCGGCTGTTGGAGAAGGCGATCAGGCTCTCGTGGCGACTGCGATAGTGCCACTCCAGGCCGTGCCTGGGCACACCTGCGCCGAGGCATTCGTCGAGGATGCTCTCCATGTCCGCCTCGGTCGAGTCGTCGTCCTCGTTCGATCCCGCGGCGCGGCTGAAGAAACTGGTGGGCGGCATCTGTCGCGGGTCCCCGGCGATCACAACCTGCCGACCCCGCGCGATGGACCCGATCGCGTCCCACGGGGCGATCTGCGACGCCTCGTCGAAGATCACCAGATCGAACAGCGCCTGATCGGGCGGGAGGTACTGCGCGATCGAGAGCGGGCTCATCAGCATGCACGGCGCAAGCGCGGTGAAGGCCTCCCCCATTTCCACGGCGAGCTGCCGCACCGGCTTGTGGCGTCTCTGAAGCTGGAGCTGGTGCTTCAGCACGCCGTACCCGTCCCGCCGGCTCACCTCGTTCCGATCGGGGATCTGCCCGCTGATCCGGGCACGAATGTACCGCACCGAGAGGCTCGCGAGCCGGTCCTCCAGCCGCCGGTACGCCTCGATGTCGTCGGCGTGGACATCGGTGATGAGCTCCGCGAGCCGTGGCTCCGCGTCGATCGCTCCGGCCGCGAACCAGCGGGCGTAGGCGGTCTCGAAAAGATCCTCCGCGGACGGCGCAGCGGTCCCCGACTCGACCGCCTCGGCGATCGGCTGTAGTCCCGCCGCGGCCGCTTCGCCGCGGATGCGCTGCCAGTCGCACCATGCCTTCAGTGCGGGGGCGTTGCCAAGGATCGCCACGGCAAGCTCGCGCAGCTCGTGGATGCTCAGCCGCTCCTCCAATCCCGCCGCCTCAGCGAGGCGGGCGAGCCTCTCCGACGCTTCGCGCATCCGCGGCAGCTCGACCGCGAAACGACCGTGGGCGAGGCCCACTGCGCCCTCGGACCCGAGGAGCTCGTTCGCCTCCACCACCAGCGTCGAGATACGACGGCGAAGCTCGACGAGCTCGTCGGGGGTTGAAGCGAGTGCCGTCATCCGCCCGCGGAGCCGCTCCGCCACATCGATCGCACCCGAAAGGGTTCCTGGATCGCTCCCGCACCCGGACCACCCCGGCACCCCGCTCACGGCGGGCGCGAGATTGTCGAGCTCGCCGAGGATCTGCTTCAGCCGCTGCAGCTTCGGCAGGTCTCCACGGATGTCGGGAAGCCCGGCCGCTCCACCCTCCTCCCCAAATCGGCGCGCCAGACGCTTTCGCGCCCAGGTCGCGAGCAACCAGAACCTCGCATCGGCGCGTTCCAGCTCCGCCGCGTAGTACGACAGGTCGAGCCGGCGAGCGGCCTCCGGAGCGTAGCGGCAGGAGAGCGCCTCCTCCTCGCGGCGATATTCCGCCGCCAACTCGGCGGCACGACGACCCGCCTCGGCCTTCCGGGGGAACTCCGGGGAGAAGGCGATGGCGTAATCCCGGCCGTGGGTGGCGAGGACGGCGACCGCGATATCCTCGAGTGCCTGCATCCCCACGAGGTCCGTCACCGTGAGCTGGAGCTGCAGCACCTCGAGCAGACGATCTCGCGCTGACCCCGCCGCATCGAGCCGCTCGGTGAGCTCCCGCGCGGCAGCGACAAGCAGATCCTGCCAGCCATTCGTCCAGTGCGTGGCTTGCAGGTTCGAGAACTCCTCCGGCAGCCGCGCCACGGCCGAGCCGGCGATCCCCAGCCGTCTCGCAAGATCCCGCATCTCCTCCAGTTGCTCCGCATCGTGGACGGTCGCGACCGGCCAGTGGAGCCGTGGGGTGCCATCATCCGCGTCCAGGACCACTCGCCCGATCGCGCCGTGGATCGTGAGTCCGCCGGGGTGCCGCGCGTGGAGGAGGCGGACCACCGCGTTCAGTCGATCCCTCAGTTCGCGTACGGCCGCGGCCTCCTGCCGCCACCCCTCCTCCGAGAGGCTTTCGCGGACGTCCCAGGCGCGGCCGAGCTGCTTGAGGACGTCCAGCTTGGCGGTCTTGTTGGAGTGCAGCTCGAGGCAGAACTCCCCCAGCCCGTGCTGCGCGAGCCGCCGGTACACGACCTCCAGCGCGGCGCGCTTCTCGGCCACGAAGAGGACGCGGCGGCCGAGCGCGAGGTTGTGCGCGATCATGTTCGCGATCGTCTGCGACTTGCCCGTCCCCGGCGGCCCATCGAGAACGAAGTCGCACCCCTTCCCTGACGCCACGATCGCGGCGAGCTGCGAGGAATCGGCGGGCAGGGGGGCGAAGATCTCCGCCGGGTCCACCCGCTCGTCCAGCTCCGCTGGCGCCGGAAAGGTGGCGGAGGACTCGAACGGCTCGGAGCCCCTCTCGATCAGGTGGCGGACGATCGGACTCTCCTTCAACAGGTCGGCCCTGTCCACCAGGTCCTTCCACATCAGGTACTTGGCGAAGGAGAAGGTGCCGATGACGACGTCCTCCACCACCTCGAATCCGGGCAGGTCGCGGACGGCCCGCTGAACGGTGGTCCACACCCCCCGCACGTCCACACCACTCTCATCCCCCGGAAGGGTACCATCCAGCCCGGGAATCGTCAGCTCGAAGTCATGCCTCAGCAGCTCGAGCAGCGTCAGGTTGAAACGCGGCTCGGCCTCGTGCGCTGCGAGCGACACGCCGGAGATGGCGCTCTTCCGCTCCAGCTTAAGCGGGAGGAGGATCAGCGGCGCCCGGAACTGCCGGATATCGTCCGGATTCTTCTTCCACTTGAGGAAGCCGAGGGCGAGGAACAGGGTGTTGGCTCCACCCTCCTCGAGGTCGCTCTTCGCCTTCCGATAGAGGTCGATCAGCGACGACTCGAGCTTTTTCGGATCCATCGGCGAGACCACCTCCCCGCGCTCGAGCGCCTGGGCGGCGTAGCTGTTCCGGAGATCCTCGCTGGTCTGCTGCCGGAAGAGTTCCGCGTCGCGGCCGCCCGTCGCCAGGTCGGGAAAGGCCCGGATCCGGACCTTCCGCCCTTCCGCGAGCCGGTCCTCCAGATGGGCGGGGTCGGGGCAGTGGAGCGTGACCGCCCTGGCGTTCTCGGGGAGGTGGAGGAGCCGGTTGCGCGTTGTGAGGTCGAGCAGCTTCCGCTGCCAGAGCATCACCCGGTCTGCAGGGGTTCGCGCTTCCTCCTCCAGCTCGACGTCGAACGCCGGCAGCGGCGGCGCCTCGAGAAGCGGCTCGATTACCTCCGTCTCCTCGACCGCCGCCCCGGCGACCCGCCCGCCAGCGGCCACAGCCAGGGGCCGGATCCGCTGCATGCGCGCGCGATGGACATCGATCGCGACCACGAACCCGTCCTCGACCTCCTCGGCGATCTGCCGGCGGCCATGCTCGATTGCCTGCGCGAAGCTGGGCACCGGCGCCTGCGTCACCAGCGTCGTCTCGAATACCAGCAGTTCTTTCAACGCGACGCGCTTCCGGAGGCTCGCCGCGTCGTCGGTCAGAAGGGTGGAGAACTCCTGAGGCTGGAGCCACACTCCGACGAACGCATGACCCTCCGTCAGGATCAGCAGCGGGTTGAGTCCCGCCTGTTCCATCACTGCCGCGAAGAGGAGCGCCGTGTCCAGGCACGTCCCGACGCGGCTCTCCAGAATGGCGGACGGCGTGCGCACTTTCTGCCCCTCTACCTCGAAGCTCGCGGGGGGCAGGGCGTAGCTGATCCGCTTCCCCGCCACCGCCGACCACATCGCCGAGGCGAGCTGCCAGACCCTCTGTCGCGACTCACTGGTGTAGCCGTCGATCCCGTCGGGCTTCCCCGCCCGCCGGAGCACGTCCGATGTCGCCTTGAGGAGCGTGTCGATCGCGGGGTCGTTCGGCATCACGAAGGCGGGGAGGAGCTCCGCCATGGTCGCGGCTCCGCCCCATTCGGCGCGTGCGAGTAGCTCGACCGGGAACTCCCGCGTTGCGATCGTCTCGCCCGCACGGGCGACCCGAAACCTCACCTCGCCCCGGAGGCTCTCCGTGAGCTCCCCGAGGTAGCTTCCACTGAGCTTCAGGTGCCTGTCGTTGATGTGCAGCGTGGATCGGGCACCCAACCGATCAAGCAGCCATCGCTTCGGCTCGAGGAATGCGGGATCCGCCTCGATGATCAGCTCGAGTCCCTCGACATCCGTGTCGGAGCCGTTGATGACTTCGAGCTCACGCAGGACGGGAACGGCGTTCTGATGCGAGGCGAAGCCCAGCTTCGGCGCGACGGCAGCGACGATGGAAATCGAATCGGCAACAACCATGATCATTCCGTGAGGCTGTGGAGACGCGCGTCCTCCGGATCGGGATGGTCATCCCGGAGGGTGCTATCATGATGGAGGGCAGGCGCCGGCGGCGAATGCCGGCTCGCACGACCTGGCGCGTAGAGGAGCCGATAAGGAGCGGCATGGTAAAATAAGCCGGAAACCATTGTGCAGCAATCTTGCGAGCGGCGGTTTCGGAGGGCGGCCACGTCAATGGGGTACCACGCCAGCCCCATCTGTACTTACGAGGTGGCGTTCAGTGATGGCCCCACCGTGCTGGGACTCTTCCGCTTCCAGAGCCGTATACACAACGGCAGCGGGATCCACCCGCCACCCGACGTCTCAACGTCGTGACCTATAGGCGGCAGCCACACACGCGCTGTCAGCATTCGGAGAGTGTGGGCGCTCGTAGTGAATCCGGCACCAGCGAAGAACTCAGTGCAGTAAAAGGTAATCGTGATAGTCACGCATCCACGCCCGGATCGCCTCAAAGTCCTTCAGGCTGACTCGCCACAAGGTGGGGTGCTCAGCCTCAGCGACGGCGGCCCGGCTGAAGCGGGAGGTGGTTGCAAGAATTGCGCGATCCGCGTGATGTTTATCAAGCAAGAATGCTAACCCCCGGATGACGCCCACTCCCACGGGCCGATCTGCTCGGTAGCGCTTGCACTCGACCAAGAGTCGGAATTCCTCGCCGGGCCAGTGTCGACGCACGGCGATCAGATCGACTCCTCCATCTCTGGTTTGCGCGGTTAGCTCCACCTCAAAACCCTGCGCATGGAATACTTCCGCCATCAGCTGCTCGAAGACACGAGGTGAGGCATGAACCAGTTCGCCAGGGCTCCCCGAGAGTCTCAGGGCAAGCTCTCGGTTAACGGTCGTGATGAGCGCTGGGGCAACCGTACTGCTTGCGACGGGAAACCGGTCAACAAAAACGCCTCGTCCCTGGATATACTCAATGGAGGTCGACCCGGATGCACCGGATGGGCTTTTCAACAGGGCAAGTGTGACCTCGGCAGTGTACTGGTAGGTCTTTGTTCGAGATAGCGCTAGAACGTGATCGGCTGAATCAAACATCGCCGGCGTCGAGGTTTCTCGTAGGCTACCATCCGGTGGAAATAGGGAGTGGCCGCTCATACCAGCCAGAACGGTTATATCGAGATCCTCCGCAATTCGCTTCAGACCTTCCAGAAAACCGTCACCTTCCGCAACCAGTGAGAAAACCACCGCGTCGAGCTCTGTGTGGTGTTTGAGTCTCTCCAGCTTTTCTCGGATCGTGTGCAGCTTGAGGTCTTGCGCATCATCCAACCAGATTCCGGCTTGATGAAGTTGCCGCGCGGCGCCCAGGATTCTTTCTAGCTCATTCGCGGTAAAGTCTCCTGTGCTGCTTGCGGACAGGTTGACTCCACTCATCATCGCGAGGAGTCGTCGAACCTCATCCTCTCTCCCTGATGGTGTGAAGTACGCGACTGTCAGCCCATCGTTCAACGAAGCATGACGAAGGACGCTTGCAGCGAAGGCGTCTAATCCGGTACCATCAGCCCCATTCACGACCACCAGTTGACCTGGTGCTACACCTCCAGTAAGGCGATCGATAACGTGAAAGCCTAGATTCATGATCTTGCTTGCGTCTACTCAGCGCGGAGCCGGCACGCGGCTCACACCCGGGGAAACCTCGCCACGTTGAGGATCGAAATGCCTACCTATTCCACCACCGGCTCGCCAGCATTGAACCTCGCATAGGCCTCCGGATCGAACAGGTTCGCTGACGCTATCTCCGAAACTGGAATCACGTTCAGGAAGTCATGCGCCCCCGTCAGAGCAAATGAATTGTCCTGCTGCACCATCCAGGAGTACACCTTTGCATAATCAGTCGTGAAGGTGATCTCCTGCGTCTCAGGGCTGCGGTACCCACTCGAGATGGGCAGAAGTTGGAGAAACTTGCGATCGTAGCTCGGATCGATGTTGCTGATGACGAAGCCCACATAGACTTTGCCGGTTTTCAACGTCACGGACACCTGGCGCGTTTCGCGAATTGCCCGCTCCAGGAGCTCTTCCAGATGGTCTCCCCACTCGATGATGGTGCGGCGCTGCTCCACCTCACGCTTGTGGAATATCTGGTTCAGAGGCCACCACCCCAACGCACCGAGCAGAAATGCGCCGAACGACGTCCCCGTATACGGAAAAGGGATGATTGCGCGCCACGCGGTGTACGTTTCCGGCAGGAGGGTGCGCAGTCCGGTAACGATCAGAAAGGACAGGATCAAAAACACTACTCCGGCGGTGGCTGCGTGGAAGAGCAGCCTCTCGCCGGAGTATCGTCTGGTATCGAACCGCGTGCGGTTCCAGTGCGTCAGGAAGATGTACCCGCCGAGCAGCGGGAGGAGAAGCACGTTGAACGGCATCTCCACAGGCTGCTACCGCTTCGCCCGCGATCCTGCCGTAGCACTCGCAGCGCTCGGCTGTGGTGTCTTTCGCGAGTAGATATTGGACCGGATCGTCTTCTGGATCTCGGCCTGTCCTGCCCGGCTTCGCAGCACGTCCACCGGAGACACCGAGCTCACCCCCGACTTGCTGACCCTGACTGGCGGCTTCTCCAGCATGCTCGCCTCCTTCCAGCTGAGGGTGGATGAACATTTCGAGCTATCATGTTACACATATAGCTCGATGCTCGTTCCGGACGCAAGGAGGTTTACCTAGCACCCCGGAGATTGATGCAGTTGTTCTCACGCTGGCGGAGTGGGTGGATCAGCCTCGGCGAGAGATTTTGATCCAGGAGCAGCTTCACAGACTCGGCACCGCCCGGAGGCGCAGCTCGAAATCGGCAGCGTACGCCAGGGAGGCGCGGATGTCCTCCGGCTGGAGATCGGGGAAGTCTTCCAGAATCTCGACCTCACTCATGCCGGAGGCGAGATACCCGAGAATGTCGTAGACGGTGATGCGAAGGCCGCGAATGCAGGGCTTTCCGCCTCGCTTGTCCTGTTCGATGGTGATCCGCTCGCGGTAGTCCATGGTCCGACTCCAAAAGAACGGTGCTCCGAAAGATGATCACGGAATCACGCGCGTCGCAAGGCGCAGGCCGCGCGGACTTCGTGCGAGGACTCTTTTTCATGGCATAGGCCACGGCGCCGTCTGGAGGCCGGAAAGGGGAACTCCTTGACGGGAGTGGGATAGAAGTTGTACAGTAAAGTCGTACAGAATGAATTACCCATCGCCTGGAAGGCACCACATGACCACGATCAGCTACAGCAGCGCCAGGGAGAACCTGGCGACGATCTGGGACCAGGTAGAGGACACGCGCGAGGAGGTGATCCTTCAGCGTCGTGGCCACGAGGATCTGGCGCTCATCCCGGCCGATGAGCTCCAGAGCCTCAGGGAGACAGCACACCTCCTCCGCTCGCCGGCGAACGCGCTGCGCCTCCTGTCTGCGCTGAAGCGTTCCCGCGCCGGCGGCGGTACCGAGTTCGGATCCATCGAGGAGCTGGCGGCCGCGGTCGATCTCGAGGGGTGAGAGATGGCGAAGCCCGGGAAGGGCGAAGACAAGGGGCCGAAGAGCCCGACGTGGGAGGGTAGAGTCATCATGCAGGAGGAAGCACTGGAGGACCTGGTGCACTGGGTGACCAGTCACCCCAGGACGGCCGGGAAGGTTCTCGATCTGATCCGCAATGCACGCAAGACTCCTTTCGAGGGGAAGGGTAAGCCCGAACCCCTGAAGGCGCTTGGCTCTGATGTCTGGAGCCGGCGTATCACCCAGGAGCACCGGCTCGTTTACCGCGTGGACGACAGAGGCATCGACATCCTCCAGGCCCGCTACCACTACTGATCACTTCCCTACCTTCCAACAAGCACCATGAACGCGTGAGAAGCAGCACGATACGCGCTCCAGTACGTCGCGGATCTTTATTCGTCCGAGACGCTGACGAATCCATTGCTCCAAGAGGTTGAGCTCGTGGAGGACGAAGGCGACCGCTACTGCGCTGGCGGAGGGGGCTCTCGGCCGCTGTCGGCAGCAGAGTGCGAGATTCTCGAACTGTGGACCGCCCGAGGCCTCCTCGAAGGGAGGCTCAGACCCTCGTGCTGGCACTCACGTAACAGCTCACCGGACCACTCGGGGCGATAGAACGAAGGGCGGGAATTCCTCAGAGCGGGTTCGATGCGATCCAGGCCTCCATCGTCGTCAGCTGGTCGGTAAAGCTGAGCTCGTCGGGCTCCAGGCGGATGGACTTCATGACCGCCGGCAGATCGGTTTGATATGCCCGAAACCGCTTCAGAATGCGCCTGGCACCTGGAAGCCACCCCGTTTCCTCGGGTCGCTGATTGCCTAAAAAGTCCCGAACCCGTTTCATGGCAGCGAGTGGATCCCCGGCATGCGCCCGGATGTCCTGTCCCGCTATGTCGGAAATGAAGCGCTGGTAACGGTACTGCTCGACATCAAGAATCAGTGCCCGCTTCCGTCGTTGCTGCGCCGGGCCGATGGACTTCGCCCCCAGGAATATGCCCAGTTCGAGAGGCATGTTGAAACGCGGCAGAGGCGATGTTCCATCGCTCTCAGTGCGCGAGATGTCGTGGATTGCCAGCATGCAAGCCTTGATGATAGCAGTGATTTTTTCGATACGCACCTGGCTGCTATCGTCGATCTCCAGTGCTGTCCGCGGGTAGAATCCACAATCGAGGACCGTAAACAAAACGGCCCGAAGAGAGGCCGGTACTGGTCGTCGAACGGGCAGTTGATGAAGACCCGTTGCTCGTATGGCGCCTTGCTCATACGAGCCGGGTTACTTGGTGCGGGAAAGCTTCGTGCGAGGACTCCTTTTCACGGCATAAGCCACGACTCCATCACGCTCCTTACGCACTTCGACCGTCTTTCCAGTGCGTTGCTCGTAGAGCTTCTTGAACACTTCCTGAGCCTTCTTCCTGTCTACCTTGCCCTTGCGATTGCTCAACTTGAGCGTTCGGATCTGCGAGTTGCTCACGAGGTCCTCCACGGTTAGGCGTTCGAATTCAATCTAGCGCGTCTCAATCGTCGGCGGAAGATCGGCGGGCGGCCTGAACCGGTGGTAGCCGTTGGTACGACATTCACGCATACCCGTCAGAGCGAGGCCCCGGCACTCAGGCTGGTTAACTGTCCTGCGAAGGCTCGGATCGTCTTGAAGCGGTCCGCCGCTGGGCGGAAACGCTGCGCCTGATGAACCAGTGTGAGGACCGTGACCAGCTTCGGCTGCACACGATAGATCACCCGCCAGCCGTAAACGAACGGCTCATAATGGAGCTGTCCGCGAGTTCCGGAACAACTCGTCCCAGCTACGCCAGGAACGGCTTGGGACGACGCAGCTTCCGGCATCCGCTCCACGACGAGTGAGGCGAAGTGTTCTGAATCCCGCGCGATGTTGCCGGCGATCGCCTCCACATCAGCGATGTGCCGAAGCGGACCAGACTATACGGTTCGGCGCCACCGGCTGAGCTTCTGTTCTACCTCCGCCACCGAGTGGGTGCGTCCCTGCTCTACGTCTTCCATCCCACGCCGGATCTTCTCGAGAACGTAGAGGTGATACTGGACGCCTTCGATGGAGCAGTCATCCGGCAACGCTCCAGAAGCTCGGCAACTTCTTGCTTGATGCTGACCATTCGATCTCCCGCGAGCGGGTGAACCAAGGATTCCGGAATATCACGTGCCAATAGCTGGCTTGGCAAGAATGCCGCGGCGTTTGCTACCGGACACTGGTCCCACGACGACATGGTGTTCGGTGGCAGAGCCTGGGGGAAAGGTAAGGTGTGTGCCGCGCGCGAGGTACAGGTGTGTTGGCCCGTCGGCTGGACGAACGCTACCCAGAGACGAATGAGAGAGGCGGGAGTCCGTTGGATGGAGTTGTATTGTCGGGGCGCCCGGGAGCGTCTTCGCCACTTCGGAGAAGAGCTCTGGAACGAGGGGTAAGCTGCTCGCGCGCTCGGCAGTCGTAGCACAAGGCTGCGGCTGCCGAGCGTGCTCGCATCCTATCGACGGCGGCTCTGGAGATTGCACGGCGTTCGGAACGCCCGCATCAGTGGCATGCGCCCGGATTTCCACATTGGGGCGTCAGTTGCGTCGCGCCATGAGACGAACGCATGCCGTAGTTGAGGGTAACAAAAACATGGTTGCGAATCGAGATGCAGACCGGTACAATTCCGGCGCACCGCCTGTGCGGGGCTGCCTCTGGCCGAGGTCGCGGAACGCTGCCTCTGACCGCCACGACCATTTCGCTCCCATCCAACCAGTGCTGCCGCAATCTCTCCGTGCGCCGGTGGCGCGAGCGATGCCGTTATTCTGCGTCAGCGCGCCGATGCAACTTCTCCTGAGGCTCAGCTAGTGAAAGCCCAGATCCTGAGACAGCTGCTGCAGGCCCATGCAGATGGCGACGATGATGCCTTCCGAAGAGCCGCTCTTCAGCTTGCAGCGAGCGAGAGCAGCGCTGGCCACATCAGGGTAGCCGAGCAACTCCGCCAAGTGATCGCGAAGCTGCCGGCGAAGCCGCGCCAGAATGCGTCAGCGATCGACATCGCGCAGCCACGCGGGGACGTGGCTGACCTCCTCACGGGCGGGCACCAGGACGAACGCCTGAGTGACATCGTTCTGCCAGGCGAAGTTCGCGAGCGACTGATTCGACTGATCGCAGAAAATCGAGAGCGCGAATCCCTTGAGAACTGGGGGATCGCGCCACGACGACGCGTACTTCTGTACGGCCCGCCGGGGTGCGGGAAAACCCTCGCCGCGTCCGTGCTTGCCGGTGAGCTGGGCATCCCACTGATGACGGTCCGATTCGACGGACTGTTCTCGCGCTTCCTGGGCGCGACCGCTGCCCATCTGAAGACGATTTTTGATGAGATGCCGCGTCGCCCCGCGGTTTACCTCTTCGACGAGTTCGATGCCATCGCGAAGTCTCGTGGTGATTCTCAGGAGGTCGGTGAGGTACGGCGCGTCGTCACGTCCTTCCTGCAGCTCATGGACGCGGACCGTAGTGGGAGCGTTATCGTCGCGGCCACCAACTACGACGGTCTCCTCGATCACGCAGTGTTTCGGCGGTTTGACGTGATCCTGCATTTCGAGCGGCCCTCGATCGAACAACTCGAAGCGCTGGTTCGGATGCGACTACGAGCATTCCGGATCAGCGATATCCTGTTTCGCGAACTGGCCGAGGCCGTCGTGGGACTGAGCTTTGCCGACGCGGCCCGGGCATGCGATGACGCCATCCGATCCATGATCCTGGACCGGAGGAGAGCGCTACAGGACGACGATCTTCGACACGCGTTCGAGGATGCAGCCCGGCGACTGAACATCGGAAAGTTCCCTCCGTCCTTCTGATACAGATCTACCCGCCATCCCATGCCTGAAGGCCGCCTCCCGCTCATTCCCGGCCGTACTTCGTATTCGCGATGGTATCGCGCCGTGCGTGGTGGAGACAGTTCGAAGCCATTCATTCCACCTCGCGACCCCGGCAGTCATCGCAACCGCCTTCTCCATGAGCTCGATGAACTGAAGAAGCAGGTCGAGGCGAGACCCGAAACGCGCAGGGATCCGGCGGCCTCGCGTGAGATCCTGGCGGCAGTGCCCCATGAGGATGCCGAGCTTGCGGCGGAGAGTTTAGCCGACAAGCGCACTGATGTTCGGCTGGTCACAGTGGATGAGGACACGCACGTTGCGCTGATCGATGCACCATCGCCTGAACTGGAGTACCTGCGGAGGAAGGTTGAGGATTTTGCGGATGATGCAAAGGCCAAAGGGGGTAAGCGCCGGAATGAACATGCGATCGCTACGCTCCAGGACATACGCCTTGCGACACTGGAAGATCGCGCTGGTCCAAGGCTCCGGCGTTATCCCCCTCCATCGGAACAACTCCGTTGGTTCGAACTCGCGTGCCGGGGCGGAACACGCGTTGAAACGGCTGAGACCGACCGATCGAGATTACAGGTTAGGCGCGTATTGGCGAAGATGGGGATTTCACCTCCGCAGGAGTTCGTCGCAACAGAACGGCTTCTGGTCTTCGTTCGTCTGACGCTGCCTCAGTTACGCGCGCTCGTGGAAGCGACCGACTGTGTTTTTGAGCTCGACCTCGCGCCGCCAGACGTTCGGGGATGGCTTCTGGTCAACGATGAGGCGTACCCGCTGATCAATTTAGAGGGTGCACAACTGGACCTGCCTTCCGAGAATGCTCCTTCCGTCGTACTGCTCGACACGGGTATAGCCGCGGAGCACCCTCTGCTTCGAGAGGCCATTCGCGGGGCGTATTCTGTGGCACCAGGCGATGCCTCCGCCGCCGACGTTGCGGGGCACGGAACAGGAATGGCGGGAATCGCGCTTTTCGACGATGTGGGTGAGGTCGCAGAGCGGAACGCCGCGGTGGTCACGCACTGGTTGGAAAGCGTAAAGATCCTGTCCCGGGACGGGATAGGCCCTGCCGATGAGGCCAAGCGTCAGTACTGGCCGGCAACAACTCAGGCGGCTTTTCTTGCAGCTGAGGATTCGGGAGAACGCCGCCGGGTTTTCACTCTTGCGACCAGCGCTCCGCTCGAAGAGCCCCGCGGTCCCACCACGTGGAGCCACGCGATCGACCAACTCGCCTACAATGATGGCCAGGGCCGATTGGTGCTGGTGGCGGTCGGAAACGTTGATCCGATCAACAAGGCCCACTGCGACGGCTACCCAGACCTCAATCTAACCCACTACCTCGACGACCCCGCCCACGCCGGTAACGCCCTGTCCATCGGCGCCTTTACCCGAAAGACAAGCCTGCCCCCGGATCCTGCGTGGCAGCACTTCCGAGCCGTCGCTCCGGAGGGGGCCGTCGCTCCCTGTACCAGGGCGGGCATTCCGGGTGCGGCGGGACCCGGGATAAAGCCTGATGTCGTCTTCGAGGGAGGAAACCTCGCCGCGGACCGGTGGGCAGTTTACTCGGATGCAACAACGCTCCAGGACGTGACCACGGGACGGGAGGTGCTCACACGTCCGCTGGTCGGTATGAGGGAGACCAGCGCCGCCACTGCACATGCCGCTCGATTCGCCGCACGGCTGTGGGCCGCTTGGCCGGAGTACCGACCCGAAACGATCCGGGGTCTAATCGTACACTCGGCGGACTGGACTTCGGCTATGCGAACTCAATTGCCCAGTCTGGACGACCGGCTAGCGCTGTGTGGTTTAGGGGTGCCTTCGTTCGACTTCGCTAGCCACTGCATCGAGAGCCGGGCTACCGTGGTGCTGGAGGACAGTATTGCAAGTGCGGTGTGGGACGAGTCTGACCCTGACGAGCCGAAGAACCGTCGGACGGTGAAGTTCTTTCGGTTGCCCGTACCGGAGGAGGAATTACTCTTCGCAGGCGAAGTAGAACTTCGCGTCACTCTGTCCTACTTGCCGGAGCCGAACACGTTCGGGCGGCGGCAGTATCGGGCGTTGGACCTCGCATGGGACATGCAGGGCCCATCGGAGCCTGTCGAGGACTTTGAACGCCGAATCAACAAGCTGGAACGCGACAAGACGCCGTCGTATAAACGCTCCACGAGCAGCTACGATTGGGAGGTCGGTATTCAGCGTCGGAGCCGTGGAACCGTCCAGAGTGACCGCTGGACTGGGCCGGGTGCGCTCCTCGCTGGAGCGCGCCTGCTTGCGGTTTACCCGGTGCTGGGCTGGTGGGAAAAGCGCGGGCTCGAGTACCAACCGATGCCTTTCTCACTGATCGTGTCGATTTCGGCACCTGGATTGGACATCTATACCCCGATCAGCACGGCTTTGTTGGCCGAAGTTCGGGCCGCCGAGATCGAGATCGAATAAATCCCGTTGAGCCACTCCCATTCATCATTCTGGCTCGTCATATCAGGTCGATCAATCGCTCTGTCCAAGTGCGCTGTGAAAGATCGCGCGATGAGCTCGAGCAATTTCCCCTTAGCCTACTGATTCCGCTGACGTGCTGCGCGGCGCAGTTCGGCGGCTACTCCACGCATATCGTCGCTTCGACGCTCGATCGCGTCCGCAAGCTGAATCAGGCTCTCAGACCTGGGCGTGCGACGGTCCGTAGCCCAGGAGCGAACGGCATCGTAGCTGACGCCCGCCTCTTCGGCGATCTGGCGCATTGAGAACGGGACCTCGCGAAACACTCTCTGCACCAGCAGAGCAACCGCGTTGGTTCGGGAATTGGACGTCATAGGTATCGTACACAGAAACCTTGACTCACCCACACCAGTACCGTACTTTGTGTACGGGCAGGGCAGAGAATGAGGCCGGCCGCTCCTCCGGAAGAAGTTCGACCAGCCTCAGCACGAACGCACCCGAGGGCCGTCCGCTCGACAAGAGTACCCCTGCCGGGTCGCTCGGGTCAAGGAAGTGGAGATTAGACATGACTGAGACGCAGGAGAGCGCTGGCATCGATGACGAGGAGACGAGTGATCGGTACACAATCAAGCACCGGCCGCACTACCGGCAGTGGGAAGTGCTCGACCCCGGCGGCGAACTGCTCTGCGTGACGGCGTACCTCGTCGGGGCACGTTCCATACTGCGGCACTTCGGAAAAGAATGGGACGAAGTCCGTCCCACTGAGCGGTGACGTGGGAGACGCGCCCGGCAGCTGCAATAGAAGCCTGCGGCTGCCGATAGGCACGAGCCGTCCAACGACCTGGCGTTCAGTGGCCAGCGGGCGGCGCTGGAGCGCTACCTCTACGCAGAGCATTACAGCGGGCTCGTCCACTGAAACTGATGGGATGGACTCCTCCGGAAGGTTGGATATAACTATCCGGTACCGACGACGCCAACCGAGTACCGCAACCAAAGGAACCCACCCAGGCCCAGTGTAACGATCGCCGTCGATCTCGCAAAGTCCGTCTTCCAGCTCGTCGTTGCCGACGAGAGCGGCCGCATCTCCGAGCGGAAGCGACTCTCGCGTCCACAGTTCCTTCGCTTCTGGGAGAACCGCGCCCCCTGCCGGGTTCTCATGGAGGCGTGCGGCAGCGCCCACTTCTGGGGCCGCTTTCTCCAGTCCCGAGGCTTCGACGTCGTCCTCCTCCCCGCCCACAGCGTCACCCCCTACGTGCAGCGCGGCAAGACGGATGAACGTGATGCCCAGGGACTGCTCGAAGCGGTGAAGTCCCCGCGGGTGCATCCCGTCGCCATCAAGAGCTGCGATCAGCAGGGCATCCTCGCCCTACACCGCGCGCGTCAGCAGTGGCAGGGTACCCGGACCGCTCGCATCAACGCCATGCGCGGCTTCCTTCGCGAGTTCGGCGTCGTCTGCGCCAAAGGGTCGGGCACATTTCTCCGCGCTCTGCCCCTGCTCCTCGAAGAGCATCGCGACGCGCTCCCTGGCCGCCTTCGTACCCTTCTCCGGGAGATGCACGAGGAGGTTCTTCAGATGGAGCGGCGCATGGAAGCCGTGGAGAAGGAGCTCGAAGCCATCGCCAAACAGAACGCGACCGTCGCTTCCCTCCTCCGGGTCCCTGGTGTCGGCGTCCTCACCGCAACGGCGATGTACGCTTCCATTGGGAACATCCACCTCTTTCGGAGCGCTCGTCATCTGGCCAGCTGGCTCGGCATCACCCCGAAGGAGCATTCCACCGGCAGCAAGCGCCCGGAGCCTGTCAAGCCGGTTGAGACGGTCAGTGGACGCTATTACTGAGCATTCATCCCTGTCTTCGGCTGGTTGATCCAGGCAGCCGTGGGCAGTTCGGGAGGACGGGGCGCTCCCCGGACAAAGCGCTCGGGCCGCTCTGCGTAGGCGGTGGCCAGCACCCGTGCTCTCTGATCCTGGATCGCCGGTGCCCGGCCGAAATGCACCGCGGCCGGGGTCATGAGCCCGATCCCGGAGTGGCGATGCTCCTGGTTGTACCAGTCGAAGAAGCCACGGCAGAACTGACGCGCATCCAGAAGCGAGCCGAAGCGATCAGGAAATCCCGGCCGATACTTCAGGGTCTTGAAGTGCGCCTCCGAGTACGGGTTGTCCGTCGAGGTGTACGGCCGCGAGTGCGTCTTCGTGACGCCGAGATCGGCCAGCAGAAAGGCGACCGGCTTCGATCTCATCGAACTTCCCCGGTCGGCATGGATCGTGAGCTGGTCGCGCCCGATCCCCTGCTGCACGATGGCCTGAGTGATCATCTGCTCGGCCACGGCTGCCGACTCGCGGTGCTGCACGGTCCAGCCCACCACGTAGCGGCTGAACACGTCGAGGATCACGTAGAGGTAGAAGTAGGTCCACTTCTGCGGGCCGAGGAGCTTGCTGATATCCCAGCTCCAGAGCTCGTTGGGCCTCTCCGCGAGGAGCTCGGGCTTCACGTAGGCCGGATGCGTGAGCTGATCGCGCCGTTCACGCACCTCACCCCGCTCGGCCAGCAGACGGTACATGGTACGTTCCGAGCAGAGGTAGCGACCCTCGTCGAGCAGCGTCGCCCAGACCTGGGCTGGCGACGCATCGACGAAGCGCTCGGAGTGGAGCTCCTCCAGCACTGCTTCGCGCTCTCCGGCCGTGAGCGTGCGCTCCGGCGGCGTGCGCACCCTCGCGGGACGGGGCGCCGGGGGACGCCGACGGCGGTAGATCGTCGCCGGCGCCGCTCCCAGAGCTCGACAGGCCGGACGTGTTCCCATCAGGGGCGTGAGCTCTGCCACGGCTTCCTCGATCATCTCTCGGTGCTCTCGTCCGGCTTTGCGCCCCTGGGCCCGAGCAACTCGCCCAGAAGCGCGGAGACGTTTCCCTGCACTTGGATCACCTTCTGTGCTCGGGTCAACTCCGCTTCCGCCCGCTCGATGCGCCGTCGAAGCTCTGCGTTCTCCCGCTCGAGCGGGTGGGGAGCACGCCGTCCCCGCGGACGCGAGAGCGCATCGAGGGCTCCCTCGTCCCGCTGCTTGCGCCAGGCGGAGAGATGCGACGTGTAGAGCCCCTCACGCCGCAGCAAACCACCGATCTCCCCGTGGGCGCAGGCCTCCGCCTCCTGGATGATCCGCAACTTGTACTCGGCCGTGAAGCGACGCCTTGAGGGCCGCTCGACCAATTCCGGATCGGGTCCGGTTCGCCGCGCACGGCGGGGGGCCGCTCCGCTCTGCTCGCCTACGGCTCGCTCCGCTCCGCGGCCCCCCGCCGTCCCCTTCGAGTTCATCATCAACATCCTTCCGTCCGATCTCGCCCTCGGGATACATTCATTCCTACATGATAACCGTCTCACTCAATCTTGGCAGAGAGGGGCCGCCTGGGCCGCATCAGCAAGCAGGGCGACACCTATCTGCGGTCGAGCGAGCAGACACGATGCACCTGAACAAGGCCTCAGTCACACTGGCGAACAAGATAGCAAGGATTATCTGGGCGCTCTGGACGAGGGAGCGTACCTTCGACGGTGACTTCGTCCCGCAGGCAGCATAGCACGCCCGGCAAAGATTTGGATCAACCGTAGAACCCGAGGAGCAGCCGACCTGAAGCAGTGCGAGACTCGTATCTGATCATGGCCAGAAGCGGCCGGACCGCCGCCTGGAAGATGCCGATAACAAGCCCGCCCCACACGAGGGCTCGAAACCGATTGGCAGCCCGTGCGCGCGAAGGATCCATGATGGCCCGGAGCACATACGCTCCACCTAAAGGGGCCGGATATACGTTTGCATCCGCTGCCCTTCCAGCCCCGGATCAGATCCATACCCTTGCACTCAGACCCGAGGACTCCAAATAGGCCTGTTAGAACTGCCTACAGCTTCCGGTTCGCCCACCGTCTTGGATGCTGACGCCAGTGGGAACATGCGACGATGACGATTTCCGTCTCGGATGCCGAGAAGATCAGGCTATAGGGAAACCGCCGCAGGAGGGCGCGCCGAAATCTCGGGTGAACTTGAAGGTGCTGAAAGGGCTTTCGTTCGATGGCTGCGATCGCAGCATCGACCGCGCGGAGGAACTCCCCTGCCAGTGTGCTGCCCCGGGACTCGTACCACTCTGCCGCGGCAGCAATCTCCGCCTCCGCCTCGGGGCGGAACCGTACCTGCCTCACGCACCAAACCGGGCGCGAAGTCGCTCACGCACCTCCGCCCAGGTTGCCCCGCTGCCGGGATTGCTCTCCGCATCCGCGAGCCGCCGCTCCAACTCCGCAATCTGCTCTGGAGTAAGCGGAGGGGCATCCTGCTCCGGAATGCTATCCCAGAGATCCTGGGCTAACTGGATCCGCTCGGCGGGAGAGAGCTCGAACAGATGGGAGATCGAAGACTTGTCCATGAGCGTAAGCTACTGGGTGCCGGAGTCGTGATCAACCAGGATGAGTCCGCGACTGTCCACTTCTAACGACCTGGCGTTCAGTGGCGAGCCCGCGGCGCGAAGATCCTGCCGCCGCTCGCAAGCATGGCCGGGGCTCGTCCACTGAAACGGCTTGCTAGGGCTGCCGGCGTGGCGGCAACTGCTGCGATCCGTGAATGACTGCGAGGATCGAGATGTCGTCTGGATTGACTTCGTAGATGATGCGGTACGCTCCTTCAAGCACCTCCCGCACCTCCTCCGCTTCGTACTCCGGAACCATTCGACCAGACTGGGGGAACTGCGCGATTTGCTTTGAGCGGGAAGTCAGTCGGTCGACGATCAAGCGACCGTAGAGGGGCGCGTCCTGCGCAATGTAATCGTGAATAGCCGTCAGATGACCGAGCGCGGTGTCGGTCCAGAGGACCTTCACGGGTCAAGGCCGAATCGGCGACGAACTTCCTCCACGGTGGTTGTCCGCCCCGCACGACTGTCTTCGCGCCCGGATTCGACGGCCTTCCGAACGTAGATCTCGTGCATGAGGTCATCCCAGCTGGCGTCATCGGGAAGCCGATCCAGCAGACGGCGCGCTTCGTCCTTGATGTTGACCATAGCCATGGAAGCCCGGGTGAATTCTCCTACTTTTTGAATATGGCTCGGCACCCGGGAGCGATCAAGCGGTGATCGCTCCTAACTTGTGATTAGCTGCGTTAGATACCAGCCTACCGAGCCTTCTTCGCTATAGGGGACGGGCCCCTGACGGCGCCTAACCCCACCTTGCCACCTACGCCTTCCACCACCCGAATCCTAATACTGCACTATAGGACCAGAAAACAGCGCACGGCAGGACTTTCTCCGAGAATCTCCCAAACAGATCTCGGAACCTGCCGCCCGCCCCATCCCCTTGCCCATCCCCTTGCCCATCCCCTTGCCCCTCCCCCGCCCCTGCCCCATCCTCCCCCCCGTCCGCCGAAACCACCCCCACCCCACCCCGACCCCCGGATGCCGATCCCCGCCCCCCGCGCCTTCGACCCCCGCGCCCCCGCCCTCGCCGACCTCGCCGCCCGCTGGGCCGATGTCCCCGCCGGCGAGCGTGCCAACGCGCAGCTCTACCTGGCGGAGCTGACCCGCGCCCTCGACCTCGACCCGCCGCAGCCCCGCGGCAGCGGTTACGAGTTCGAGTTCCCGGTGAAGGTGGTGAGCCGCGACGGCCGGGAGAGCACGAACTTCATCGACCTGTACCGCGCGGGCAGCTTCGTGCTGGAGGCCAAGGACGCGGACGGCGGCGCGGGCTCCGACGAGTCCCGGCTGCGGCGCGCCTTTGGCCAGGCCCTCTCGTACGCCCACGCCGTACCCGGCGGCGCGCCGCCCTACCTGCTGGTTCTCGACGTCGGCCGGACGCTGATGGTCTGGGACCGCTGGAGCGGCGGCTTCGGCGGCTTCAACCTGGGCCACCGCATCCCGCTGGCGACGCTGGCCGACCGCCCTGACGACATCGCGCTGCTGCGCGACATCTGGGAGCAGCCGGAGGTACGCGACCCCCGCGCGCGCGCCGCCGCCGTGACCCGCGACGTGGCCGCGCGGCTGGCCGAGCTCTCCGGCACGCTGGAGGCGCGCGGCTACGAGCCGGAGCGCGTCGCCCGCTTCCTGATGCGCTGCGTCTTCACCATGTTCGCCGAGGACGTTGGGCTCCTCCCCGGGAAGCCGTTCCAGGAGGCGCTGCAGGAGTGGCTCACCGAGCCGGAGGAGTTCGCCGCCGCCATGCGCGAGCTCTGGCGCGCGATGGACGAGGGGCGGCGCTTCGGGCTGCGCAGACTGCTCCGCTTCAACGGCCACTTCTTCGCCGATCAGGAGACGCTCCCGCTCACCCGGCAGGAGATGCTGGTGCTCCTCCACGCCGCGAAGGCCGACTGGACGCACGTGGAGCCGACCATCTTCGGCACCCTGCTGACGCGCGCGCTCGACCCCGAGGAGCGGCACCGCCTGGGCGCCGAGTACACCCCGCGCGAGTACGTGGAGCGGCTGGTCCGACAGACGGTGGACGTGCCGCTGCGGGAGCGTTGGGCGCCGGTGCAGGCGGAGGTGCTGCGGCTCACGGAGAGCGGGCGGAAGAAGGACCGGGAGGCGGCGCTCGCCGCGCTGCGCGGCTTCCACGAGTGGCTGCGGGCGCTGCGCTTCCTGGACCCGGCGTGCGGGAGCGGCAACTTCCTCTACGTGACGCTGCACACGGTGAAGCGGCTGGAGCTGGAGGTGCTGCGCGAGATCGAGCGGATCACCGGGCAGCCGGAGCTGGCGGTGGAGGAGGTGGGGCCGTGGCAGTTCCACGGGATCGAGGTGAAGCCGTGGGCGCGGGAGATCGCGGAGCTGACGCTCTGGATCGGCTTCCACCAGTTCTGGTCCGCGACGCACGGCGGGGTGCAGCCGCCGGAGCCGGTGCTGCGCGACACGGGCACGCTGGAACTGCGCGACGCGGTGCTCGCCTGGGACGAGATCGTCCACGTGCCGGAAAAGGATCGGCCCGGACCCGACGCCGCGCATCGTGCATCCGGTCACGGGCAAGCTGGTGCCGGACCCGGAGGCTCGGCTGCCGTACTACGAATATCTCGGGGCGCGGCAGGCGGAGTGGCCGCGGGCTGATTTCATCGTGGGGAATCCGCCGTATCTGGGTGGAACGAGGATGCGCGATGCATTCGGCGATGGATATGTCGCGGCTCTTCGGGCGAGCTACCCGGAACTTCCAGAGGGCGTAGACTTCGTGATGTACTGGTGGTCTAGAGGAGCCCAGCTAGTCAGAAGCACAAGTACCGTTCGGGCGGGCTTCATCACCACAAACTCTATAACGCAAGCAAGAAATCGGGACGTAATCGAAGGTGCGAGCAAGTCTGGATCCCGAGTAGTCTGGGCAATTCGCGACCACCCGTGGGTTGATGAGGCCGGCAGCGCTGCAGTGCGAGTGGCGATGACGGTCATCGTCAACTCGACCGAGACCGCAACGTTGGTAGAAGTGGATGAATCCGCTACGGTAGTGCGGGAAAAGCGTGTGACCCACCTCAACAGCGACCTCAGTGCTGACGCGGATGTTCCAACTGCGGCTGCAATTTCGTTGCGTGCGAACAGAGGTTTGGCCGCGATGGGCTTTTCACTCTATGGAGCTGGGTTCCTGCTGAGGGAGGACGATGCGACGGGACTTGGTGCCGAGCTGACACACGATCAGGTGATTCGGCCCTACCTTGCAGGGCGAGATCTCACCTCACGGCCTCGCAAGTTGCAAGTAATTGACTTCGGTTTGCGTTCTGAGGCGGAGTCGCGAGAGTTCCCTCGTTCTCTTTGATCATGTGCGCGACACCGTCAAACCCTTCCGGGATGCGAAGGCGCGACGAAGCATGGCGGAGAAATGGTGGCAATTCGGGTGGCCTCGACCCGAGCTTCGGCGCGCGCTTGCCGAGATCCCACGATATATCGCCACCCCTTATGTGGCGAAGTTCAGCTTCTTCACCTTATTGGACGCAGAAATCGCCCCCGACGATACTCTGGTTTGTATCGCCTCCGCCGATGCATTTTGCCTTGGAGTATTAAGTCGCCCGAATTCACACCGTTTGGTCCCTCGCAGCCGGTGGTCGACTGGGCGTCGGGAATGATCCACGATACAACAAATCAAAGTGCTTCGACCCCTTCCCCTTCCCCGACGCCAACCCGGTCCAGCGCGCCGCCATCGCGGACGTCGCCGAGACCCTCGACGCGCACCGCAAGGCCGCCCTCGCACGCGACGAGCGGGTGACGATGACGGGGATGTACAACGTGCTGGAGAGGCTCCGCTCCGGCGAGGCGCTCACGCCCAGGGAGCGGACCATCCACGAGATCGCGGCGTGCGGGGTGCTGCGCGACCTGCACGACGCGCTGGATCAGCTGGTCGCGGAGGCATACGGCTGGCAGTGGCCGCTGGAGCGCGAGGAGATCCTGGAGTGGCTGGTGGCGCTGCACGCGGAGCGAGTGCAGGAGGAGCGCAGCGGTCACATCCGGTGGCTGCGGCCGGAGTACCAGGTGCCGCGGTTCGGCGGCGCGGTGGAGGCGGCGGCGGCCGGCGAGGACGATGCCGCGGCGCCATTCGCGGCACCGGACGAGGCGCGGGGGTGGCCGGAGCGGGTGATCGACCAGCTGGCGGCGCTGCAGTCGCTGCTCGGCGGGTCGGCGCTGACGGCGGAGGAGGCGGCGGCGCGCTTAGCAATACGAGACGAGTCCGAGCAGGCTACACAGCA